>CAWDKU010000001.1:0-1367138 GCA_963802995.1 uncultured Pseudomonadota bacterium | reverse complement strand
TGGACCTCAAGGCGCGCACCTGGACGATACCGGACGAGAATGCCAAGGGCGGCCGAGGGCATGTCCTGCCGCTCACCGACATGGCCGTCGAGGCTTTCCGGCCGCTCAAGATCGCCGCGAAGCGATCACCCTGGGTGCTCCCGGCGAACGGCGGTGAGCACCACCTCGATCCCAAGCAGCTCACCCGCTCGCTCGCGAAGTGCCTGAAGCGGTTCGACGCAGAGGGCATCGCCGCGTTCACGCTTCACGACCTGCGCCGCACTGTGCGCACTGGCCTCGCGCGCCTCAAGGTCGAGCCGCATATCGCCGAGCGCGTGCTCAATCACGCCCAGGAGACGATCGCCGGGACCTACGACCGGCACGCGTACCTGGATGAGAAGCGCGCGGCGCTGGAGAAGTGGGCAGCGCATCTCGAGATGCTACGCACATGACGCGCGCCGAATTGCGCGCGTTGATCGGCTCCCTCCATCCGGGTGAGGCGCTCGACGAGTTCCAGTGGCTGGAGATCACCAAGATTCTTGGAGCGATCGCCGACGGGTACGACGTGCGCCGTGACATGGGGATCAAGGCCAAGCGAGGTGCACCACCGTCGACCCAGGAGTTTCAGAAATTCATCGTGCGCCATGTCCTGGCACTACACGCACGCCGACCCGCCCTGCCCGAGAAGGTCGCCCAGGGTATGGTCGCCGCAGCGTGGGGAATCTCCGACAACGAAGTTTCTAAGCTCGCCCGCAAGTGGCGCAAGACATTGAACTTCAACCCCACCGTCGCGGAGTTCACCCTGGAGTCTGTCGACACGCTGATCGCCGCCTACAAGACCCGCACCCGTAAATAAAGGAATTATGGGTAGGTCGTTCCGCTAGCCAACCGGAGCACCAATCCCTTCCAATCTCCTCACGCGACTTCAATCGCTGTCAGGAGGAGACATGGACCAGCCCCGTAAACGCAAGCTCGCCGTAGGCGGGCATTCCGTCACATGGCCCGCAGGCGTGGAAGCGCGCTACGGGATTACTCCATGGACTCGTTGGCGCTGGGAAAAAATCGGCCGCCTCCCCGCCCGCGATATCAACCTCGGCGGCAAGACCGGATGGCGCCCCGAAACGCTGGCGGCAGCGGAAAAGCCGTGAATTTGCCCTACAGCAAAACGCTGAAGGCCCGCCCGGTCAGGGGCAGGCCTTCGTATCAGCTAGGAGCTCGACCATGGCTAAGTCGAACGGCGAACGTTTTACCGTAGTCCACCCGCGCTCGCAAGCCGCGCTCCGTGGCAACCGCTGCCGCTGCGCGTGCGGGCTGCACTTCACCACGGCGTCCACCTTCGACCGGCATCGGGTCGGGGCGTACGGGACCCTCACTGAACCCGGCGACAGGCGCTGCCTGACCGAGATCGAACTTGCGGCCAAAGGCTGGACGCGGAACGGTAAGGGGTTCTGGCAACGCTCGGGACGTGCCATTGGCCGCGCGCTTGCGTGCGCAGGAGCGGCGATCGCCTTTAAGCCCTACCCCAACCGCGGCGTACCCGCCGAAACGGCGCGCGCGTGAACGGATCCGGCGGCAACCAGGTGCCAGAGTTGCGGCGCCTCGAGACGAGGGTCGCGGCGCTCACCGTCAGGATGCTGGTGTCCACCGACTGGGAGGCGAGGAGCGCGCTCTGGCAGCAGATTCTGGCGACGCTCAAGCGCCGGTCACCTGAAGTTGTAGAGCAACTCGAACGTGAGCGTCTCGAACGCGTCGGGGTCGGCCAGACGTGAGCGCAGCCGTCAAACCTCTCGTGCCTGATTGGGTTGAGGCAGCGGTCCGCGTCGAAGACTTCTTCAGCTACATGCCAGCGCATCAATACATCTTCGTGCCGACGCGCGAACTGTGGCCGGCATCGAGTGTCGATGCGCGAGTTCCGCCGATGCAGTTACAGAACGGCAAGAAGGCAAAGCCGAGCGAGATCATTGACCAGGAGCGGCCGGTCGATCAGATGACCTGGGCGCCAGGCGAAAAAATGCTGATCCGCGACCGACTGGTCGATGGCGGCGGATGGATCAGCGAACCCGGGTGTAACTGCTTCAACCTCTACCGGCCACCGAAAGAACACTTTGGCGATGCCGCCGAAGCCGGCCCGTGGTTGGACCACGTCCGCAAGGTATTCCCCGAAGACGCCGAACACATCATCAACTACCTGGCGCACCGTGTTCAGCGTCCAGGTGAGAAGCCGAATCACGCGCTCGTGCTGGGGAGCACGCAGGGCACAGGCAAAGACACCATCCTCGAGCCCGTCAAGTACGCGGTTGGCCCATGGAACTTCGCCGAGATCTCGCCGGCGCACCTGCTCGGCCGTTTCAACGGTTTCGTCAAGTGCGTGATCCTGCGTATTAGCGAGGCAAGAGACCTCGGCGACATCGACAGATACGCCTTCTACGAGCACACAAAGACTTACCTCGCGGCGCCCCCGGACGTGCTTCGGTGCGATGAGAAGAACCTGCGCGAGCACAGCGTGATGAACGTCTGCGGCGTCATCATCACGACCAACCACAAGAGCGATGGTATTTACCTGCCCGCCGACGATCGCCGGCACTACGTGGCCTGGTCAGAGCGCACGGCCGTGGACTTCAATGCGGCGTACTGGAATGACCTCTACGCCTGGTACCGCAAGGGCGGCATCGCCCACGTCGCCGCCTTCCTGGGCTCGCTCGACCTCACGCACTTTGACGCGAAAGCACCGCCCCCGAAGACCGCGGCCTTCTGGGCGATCGTGGATGCGAACCGAGCTCCTGAAGACGCCGAGCTCGCCGATGTGATCGATGCGCTCAAGAACCCGGACACGGTCACCGCCTTGGACGTGATGATTTACGCGAGCGAGGGGTTTCAGGAATGGCTAAAGGACCGCCGCAACCGGCGCCTGATCCCGCATCGCCTCGAAGCCGTGGGGTACACCCCCGTGCGAAATAACGCCGCCACAGACGGCCTATGGAGGTTAGACGGCAGGCGACAGGTGATCTATGCCAAGAAAGAGCTGTCAGTCCGCGACCGATTGGCCTCGGCAACCCGACTGGTGACCAGGAGCCGTCAGTGAAATCGGTGAAGTCAGTGATTTTCCATCTTGATTCCCACGCGTGCGCCTACGCGCGCGCCGGCGGCCTTCCTGATCTGAGAGGTCCCCAATCCTGTGGATAGAGATGCAAAACCACTGACTTCAGTGATTCCACTGACTGGGGTGCAACCATGAGCGCCCGCACTCGCATTCCAGGCGGCGTCGCTGACCTGCACGCCGAGCTCGCGAAGCTTGACTCCGAGGCGATCAAGCGCCGCGTGAGCTCCATGGCGAACGCCGGCATGGGCGAGCACACGATCGCAGAGCTACTGAAGCTGCACGTTGACCAGGTGCGCCGGATCCTGGGCGACAAACCGCCGGAGGCGATGGCGCTATGAGCAAGCAGTCTCGCCGCTGGCGCCGCAAGCAGCTCCGACGCTGGCGCGAGCACTTCCGGCGCAATCCACCACCGCCAGGACGCGACCGCGGTCCCTGGGTTGAACCACCGCAGTCGCTGCGACCAACTACGTCACATGCAAGGGACACACGCTAGTGAGCTGTTGGCTGTGCGCTCTGCCAGTACTCGCCGAGGACGCGGCTTTGATCATGCTGCTGTGTCAGCGGTGTTGGAACTATCTGCGCCACCTGGCGCGTAACGAAGACCCCAAGGAGATTCGATCGTGAATACCAAGCGACTCGACTGGACCGACATTGACGATATCCCTGAAAGCGTGAAGCGGATGGCGGTATGCCATCTACTCAAAACGTGGGCCGCTTCACCTCCTACGTTGCAGCTCACCGCCGCCCGTCTCGAAGAATTCGACGCGCTCGCAAGGCCAATGAATATGTCACCGAGTGACTACGTCGAAGCACTCGAAGTGGATCGTCAAGTTAAGGGAGACGTGGGGATGCGAGTGAGTGGTGACGCGCATGCATACGCATCACTGACAGCACAGCGTGTTGTGTGTTGAGTCGTCGCGTCGTCGCGTCGTCGCGCGCTCGCGCTTACTGCACGAAGGATGGAGGGCTCAGTGTTGAAATCGACGGGTCCCTTCAAGGGGGGTGGCACAGGCGCGAGTGCCGTAACCGCGTTTTTCGCGACAGTTTTGGAGTAGGAAGTGGCGGGAAAAAAGCAAGGTAAAGCGCTGCCGACGGTCGACTCGGCGACTTTGATGCGGCTCCTGGCGCTTTCGAGCAGCCATTTCTACCGCCTGGTGCGCGACGGCGTCATTCCAAAGACGAAGACCAAGAACCAGTTCGACCTCGCGGACGCCGTCGGCGGCTATATCGCCTACGTGAAACGCGGTGCCGAAGGGTCTGAGACGGTGGCCGCGCAGCGCCTGAAGCTCACCGAGGCACAGACGGCGGCGATCGTCCAGCGCACACGCGAACGCGACCGCGAGCTCGTCGAGCTCACTGAGGCAAGGGCGGTGTTCTCGAATTGTCTGATCCTGGTGAAGGCGCACCTGGACGGACTGCCCGGACGCTGCGCGGCGGAGCTCGCGCAACTCAGTGATCCGGCGCTGGTGCGCCACAGGTTGATGGAGGAAATGCGCCGTGTCGAAGAAGCCGCAGCCGTGGAGCTCAAACATTTTGGCGGTAGTGTGGGAGTCGGCGGAGCTCCTGACGCCGGCTCCGGCGCGAACGGCGGGCCAGTGGGCTGATATGGAGCGCACGCTGCCCAGACAGAATGCGGAGCCGGGGCCCTGGCGCAGCGCCAGGACGCCGTACTGCGCGGCCGTCTACGAGGCGGTGGCGGATCCGCGCTACAAGCGGATCGTCGGGGTGTTCGCCAGCCAGTCCGGGAAAACGGAGCTCCTGATCAATCTCCTCGGCCACCGTCTCTGTGACGACCCGGGGCCAGTGCTGTTCATCGGCGCCTCGCAGCGCCAGGTCGAGAGCATCAGCGCCGGGCGCGTGGATCCGATGGTGAACTCCACGGCCAGCCTCAAGGCGCGGCTCGACAGGCGCAAGAGTCGCAACAAGGTGACGGAGAAATTCTTCGCGGGGGCGCGGCTCGGGTTTGGCTGGGCCGGGTCGGCGATCGAGCTATCCAGTCATCCGTGTTGCCTGGTGTTGCTCGATGAGCGCGATCGCATGGCATCCGACGTCGCCGGCGAGGGCGATCCGGTCGCGCTTGCCGAGGCGCGCGTCGCGACCTACCCCGACGGCAAGATCGTCGTGACCTCGAGCCCAACTGTCGAGGGTGCCTCGCCCATCTGGACGCTCTGGCAGTCCGGCACAGCGGCACGCTGGAGCTGGCCGTGTCCTGAGTGCGAGCGGTACTTCGTGCCGGAATTCAAGCTCCTGCAGTGGCCGCAAGGGTCGACGCCTTCCCAGGCGAGGAAAGCGGCGCGTCTCACGTGCCCGAACTGCGGCGCGTTGATCGAGGACCGGCAGAAGGTCGCCATGAACGCGGCCGGCCGGTATGAGATCACCGGGGATCCTGAGTCGGACACGGCGAGCTTCTGGGTCTCGGGGCTGTGTTCGCCCTGGCGCTCCTGGGGCGATGCGGCGCGGCGGTGGCTCGAGGCCTACCGCAGCGGGGAGCAGGAGACCATGCAGGCGGTCACCAATACGGTGTTCGGGGAACTGTGGCGCATCGAGGGCGAGGCGCCCCCGGCAGCGAAGGTTGCGGAACTGCGGGGTGGGTACTCGTTCGACCAGGTCCCCGAAGCCGCCCGCGGGCTCACGGCAGGCGTCGACGTCCAGGCTGATCGCCTGGTGTACGTCGTCCGCGCCTGGGGGGCATCGCAGACGTCCTGGCTGATCCGCCACGGCGAGCTCTACGGCGATACGCTGCTCGAGGACGTATGGACGGACCTTGCGGCGCTCCTCGAGGCGCACTTCGGAACCTTCAGGATCCGGATGACGCTCATCGATAGCGGTTACCGCCCGGACCGGGCCTACAACTTCGCCAGACGCTTCCCGGGGCGCGTGCTGCCGGCCAAGGGTCACGACCAGGGTGCGAAGCCCGTCTACCTCGCCAAGCTCGACGTGAACGTCCGAGGCGAGCCTCAGCGCCGCGGCGTGCGGCTCGCTCACATTGACTCCTCGTACTTCAAATCATGGATCCACGGGCGCATCGCATGGCCGCAGGACCAGCCTGGCGCCTGGCACCTTCCGATCGACGTCACCGATGACTACTGCGCGCAGCTCGTGAGCGAGCAGCGTATAGCCAAGCCGAACGGTGCGGTCGCGTGGGTTAAGACCCGCACCGCGAATCACTTCCTGGATGCCGAGGTGCTGGCGACGGCCGCCGCGCACTTGCTACAGGTGCCCCTGCTTCGCGAGAAACCCGCAGCGGATGCCGACGACCAGGGCGAGCCAGGGGCGGTGCCACCAAAGCAGTCTCGGCCGCCAAAGACGCCTGCCCAGCGTCGACCTAACCCCTTCTCACACGGGCCGGGATGGCAGGGCGGACAGCGCCCCTGGGTCAGCGGCTGGCGCAGGTAAGAATTTCCAACAGTAAGAGGACACGATCATGACCCATCCGAAAACCGCCACCGGACCAGGCGCAAAGGGCGCCTCAACGCCGCCGCGGCCTGCGGTAACTCACAAGCCGCAACCGCCGAGCAAGCCGGTCGGCAGCAGCCCTCCGCAACCGGCGCCGACTACGCCGCCAGATGGCAGGGATTCCTAATCGTTTCGCCACCAGGAGCACGAACAACATGAGCGATCCACTTAGCACCGAACTGAGCGAACTGCTCGCCGAACGCAGGCGCGCGCGGCACAACGGCTCCGCTGCCGCGGGCGAGAAGTTGCGAGCACAGCTCGCCGAACTTAGGCAGCAACGGACGACGCTCGCCGCAAGTCATAGGCCGCGGATCGCCGAGCTCGAGCGCGTCTACGCGCACGCGGAACCCGGTGATCTGCGTGCCGGGATGAGGCTCGACGCGCAGCGAGTCAAGGACCAGGCCGAGCTGTCCGCGTTGGACTCGCAGATCGCCGAGGTCAACAAAGCGCTGAACGCGCCGGTGGACCGCGGCGGCTCATTCCGTCAGTGGGAGCGCCCAGGAGACGCGCCGCCACTCACGGGTGGCGAAGCAATCGGTGCATCGCGATCGGACAGGAGCTTTTTCCCGGAGGAGGCGTTTCCGGACGGCCGGGATCGGCCCGCATGATCGACCGCGACACGCTCATTGCGACGGTCACTGAAGCACTGCGGGCCGTTCCTGGCGACGCGGCCATTCGCGCCCTGGAGTATGGCCATCGCGAGAGTGCGCGCCTGGCGGCCGGGCAGTTGCGCCAGGCGAGCGAGGAGGCACTCGCGCGAACCTGCCTGCACGAGGCTTCGCACTCTGTGATCTCGATGAAGCTCGGTCGACCCGTCGAGCGAGTCCTGGTCCGCAGGGACGGCTCAGGCGGCACGTTCTTCAACCCCCATCCGCTCAGTGCGGATCCGCATGTCGTGGCGCTCACGTGCCTGGCCGGTGTCGTCGCCAGCCTGATCGCAGGCGATGAGCGGACGGCAGCGGAGTGGGCCGCCGCCGGCGACCTCCTCGAGGCGCGCGAGGCGATCCGCAAGGCCCGCGGTGACCTCAACTTCTACGCCGGGCTGGCCGTCGACAAGGTGATCAACAGCTGGGACCGCATCCAGGCCATGGCATCCGCACTGCGAGAGCGATGCGAGCTCGCCGGCATGGACGTGGTCTATGCGGGCTTGGGGATGCGATGACGACGATCTCTCGTTGGGATTCAGCCCGCGCATTTGCTCAGTGCGCGGGCGAGGCTAGCGGTAGGTGCCTCGGCCATGAACAACCTCCGCAGCCGCTCACACCGTTGCCGGCAAAGGCCCTCGAGGCCACTCCTTCAGGCAACGCGCGGGGGGCGGCCGCCAACAAGGCAGCGAGATGCCATCGGCGTCAGCATCCGCGGATGTTGGCGTGATAGCCCTCGACCCGCATTGCGCCGGCTCTCTCTCCCAATCAAGGGTCGGCGGATGCGGAGCACGGGCCGCGCCTGATATTCACCTTTCGGAGTAAACACACATGGCAGGCGATGACGTTTCAATACGCATAGGCGCCGATACAGCGGGCCTTACCAGCGCGCTCAGCTCTGCGAAGTCAAGCATCAGCTCGTTTCAAGGCGAGGTACAAACCTCGATGGGCGGCCTGTCGAGCGTCTTTAGCACGCTGACGACGCAGTTCGCCAGCCTCGGGGCCCTCCTGGGCGGCGGCACCATCCTCGGTGCGCTCACCGCTGTCGGAGCGGCGATCAACAAGTTCGGTGGCCAGGCCGCGGAACTCTCCACGATGGCGTCCACGCTCGGTGTAACCACCGACCAGATGCAGGCCATGAACGCGGTCGCGGATGAGACGTCCGTGTCGCAGGAAGTGGTGGCGCGCGGAGTCGAGCGACTCACGAACTCTCTGAACGATGCACGCGACGGATCCGGCAGCGCGATCACGAACCTGAAGAGGCTCGGGGTCACGAACGAGGAACTGGCGTCGCCGACCTTCACCATCGTAGGGCTGCTGCAGGTGCTGCACGCACGCATGAACGATGCGAATACGGCGGCATCCACCCAGGCGGAGCTCCTGAAAGAGCTCGGCACGCGCGGCGCGCAGTTTGCCGAGTGGGTTAAGGCGGCCGACCTGTCCGAGCAAGGCGTCGCCGGCACCATGTCGAAGGTGAACGGGATCCTTACCGACCAGGTAGCCGGCCTCAAAGAGACCTTTGCCCAATGGAAGGCATTCGGCACGACGGTCGAGAACGCTCTGGCGAAAGCGCTCGTCAAGGTCACTCAGTTTTACGAGTACGTGAAGGAAAACTCGGGCGCCGTCAAAGCGCTCACGGCCGTCTCGCAAGCGCTAGGCACGTTGCCGAGTGGCGAGGCCGGCGGATCCTCGAGCAGTGGCCCCGCTGGCCGCGAGTCAGCAACCGCCGCGGCAAACATGCAGATTGCCTTGTCGCGCGAGGTCACCGATGCGGTGATCAGGGACGACAGGGAACAGGTGGCGTCGACCCAAGCCGGCACCGCCGAGCGCGTTGCGGCGGCAAAGAAACTGTACGAGGACCTGCGCACGTACTATGCCGGCACCACCGAGAAGGCCGAGCAGGCGGCCGCGCACAGCGCTCTCCTGGCGGATGAGCGCGAGTACCAGGCAAAGCGTATAGAGGCCCAGCGGCAGGCCACCGAAGCAATTAAAGCCTCTACCGTGGCGGCGCTTGAGGAAGCCCGGCGGGCGATGGAGGACTCGAAAGCCACGCTCGCGGAGATGACGGACGACGTCAAGGACTCAGCGCGCCAACAGCTCGATGCCCAGGTGGGTGCCATCGAGCGCGGCATCGCGATGATTCACGAAGCCGCAGCCGAGCACAGACTGTCCGCAGCGACGGAGCTCGCCGACGTGCGGACGATGTTGGAAGCCGAGTTGGCGGCGTGGCGATCGTACTTCGGGCAGATCAGGGGTCTCGACACGGCGGCGGGCGCGAGTGCCAAGACCGCCGACGAGCAGCTGGCGGCAGAGCATCAAAAGATTCTGTCGCAGATGCAGACTGCCGATGACAAGTACCACAAGGATGAGGCCGCGAAGTGGAAGCAGTTTGGCGATCAGATCGCAAACTCACTCGATGGCGTGCTCAACGGTATGCTCGCCCATAACAAGACCTTCGCGCAGTCGATGAAAAGCCTATTCGCCTCGATGGGCGAGTCGGTCATTAGCACCCTGACCAAGGTGGCGATGCAGGCGCTTGTCAACGCGGCGATCTCCAAGGAGGCCGGCCAGAGCGCTGCGAAATCGAACATCCTAGCGAACGCAGCCCAGGCCGCGAGCGGCGCGATGGCGTCCGCGGCGGCGATCCCGTACATCGGCTGGATCCTCGCTCCAATCGAGGGGGCGGCGGTCTACGCCGCGGCGCTCGCCTTCCCGATGGCCGAGGGCGGCTTTGACGTTCCGGCCGGCATCAATCCCCTGACGCAGCTCCACTCGCAGGAAATGGTGCTGCCGGCGAAGTACGCAGACGTGATCCGCGGCATGGCAGGAGGCGGTGGGAGCGGCGGAGGCGACGTGCATCACCATCACCACTACGGTTCATCGATGGACGCGAAGTCGTTCTTCGACTACGTTCACACGCCGGCCGCGCGCGATGCGATCGTATCAACGCTCAAACGCGCGCGCGGCCGTGGCAACTTGCGGTGAAGCGATGCAGGACCAGCCGTGTTCGATGCGAGGTCTCATGCTGATCTACGATCTCGATCATCCACCAGCACTGCTCCATCTGCGCTCGACCCTCGCACAGCTTGGCATTGCCGCCACCGAGCGCAGGCTCGCCATGCACGCGCCCGGCCGATTTCTGACGCTCATGATCAGGAGCGGCAGCACCGAGCTCAGTCCCCGGCGGTTCTCCAATACCGACGCCTTGCTCGCCGGCATCAAGGAGGCGCAGATCGCAGCCACGGCTGCCGGATTCGGCGATATCGATATCCAGCACAACGTCTCGCCAGACGTTCGTCCGCTTATCGCGGCGCTGTGTGTGGGAGCTACGGGCGCAACTCCTACCGGCGGCTCGGTTACCCAGTGAGCTCGAGCTTCGTGGACTTGCTCACTGCCGAGGTCGCGCCGTGCGATGGGTGCCGCCTCGCGACCCGCTGCCGGACTGAGCTCCTGGCCTGCGAAACCTTTTCCATGTATCTCGCCGGCGAGCTGCCGACGCGCTGGCGGCGAGCTCCTCGAGCGCCCACACGCGCGCGGTTCGAGGCGCTGCTTGCCCGCGAGCTGCGGGCGTTACCAAGGACAGCGTAGGGTCGAGCGGAATGATCTCGCGCAGTAATGCTACGGGGGATCAAGTGGAAGCCGGAAACTGGTGATTTCTGGAAGTGGTTCTCGCTCAAGGCGCCGCTCGACTGGCGGCGCCCTTCGTCGAAACTTGCTGAGGCTCCAGCGAACAACGCGCCGCCACGCCGCTGCGGGGCGCAACTGTGGCCGTGTAGCGATTGGCGTCGGAGCGGTGACCGAGAAGTCCAGAAAGGTTTGGGTCGGGAACTGGTAGATCAGCGCTTGGCGAAGCTGTTGACAGACCTCGAGAAGCGTACGCGTCGCCTCGGGAAGGTCTATGCGGAGTGATCGAACGAAATGTACGACCTGCGGAAGGTCGGGGCCACCAAAGGTGATGCACTCCCCAGCAGTCAATGAAGCCCGCGGGAGTCCCTTCGTGCCCGCGGCAAACCTTTGCTGCATCTGTGTGTGGGCCTCGGCGTGCTTCCGCACGAGCTCGAGTGCGGCATAGAAATATCGCTCTGCCGCCATCATCCGCTGGATGATCCCGGGATCCGCGGAGTCGATCAGGAAACCAAGCTCTGTCATGTGAATTCGCGCCACCTCCTCAGGAAGCCCGGCGGAAATCGGCAGCAACTGAATCTCCGAGGGGAGAGCGCCTGTTAGCCTCGCAAACTCGAGCGGGCCATCGACGAGCAAGCCGCGTTGCACGTTCTCAAGGATCGAGTACATCTCGATCAGGTGAATGAGCGCAAGATTGCCGGCGCTCCGCCGCGTGTGTACGCGGTCACGCCAAGTCGCAAAGGCGCCCAGCGCGAAGGCCGCCAGCGCGCCGAGGCCCGCAGCCAAGAATTCTGAGCTCGCCAGAAGTTTCTTCAGAAAATCCATCAGAGACCACCGAATTTAATCGTCATGCGGATGGGGTTAGGGTACGGCGTGCGCGTCGGAATGGGCCCCACGGCACCGACCAGTGTGCAATCGTCGGGTGGCTCAAGCTTACGGTCGTCGCCTAGTATCGCGCGAGCGAAAGCATCTCCACCGCTTAGCCGCCGCAGATGGCGTAGCAACCCGTACGCGACAAAGTCCGCAATCTGCAGCAACGCGATCGCTTTCCGATTTCCGAATTGTATGGGCCGATTGGCAACGACGACACGATGCTCGACACCGACCTTGGTGCCGTCCCCGTGGTGCAGCGAGTAACTGCTCACCACCTCATCGGGTCGGATATGCCGCGTTCTCATTTGCAACAACCGGTGCACCAGGACCAGGCTGCGGCGCATCTCCGGAATGTCCTCGGCAAAGATCTGCGCTCTAGCATTGGGGCCGGCGACGTCGCGAATGTATTGATCAGCGGTCGCCATGCAATCGGCGAATGCCGAGCCGTGGAGAATCTGTTTTCTGGTATAGCCGGGCCTCGGCTGGAAAACGCGATTGTGAGGTTCCACGGCCCACGCGATCCCCATTCCTGACAGCCGAGGCACAGCCATCATGTTGCAGAGGAACCTGAAGCGATCCTTGCCGCTCCATAGTTCCCGGATCGTTTTGCTCCCGCGCTCGTGTTGGATCTCGTACGCATGGGGAACGAAGTTCGGCCGAAGGAGACCAGGCACGGTCTGCATGTATTGGTGATGCAACCGTTCGGCCGCGAAGATGTGACCTGGCATCCAGCCGATGAGTGCCGCAATCACGACGTACTGGTGCGCCTCCTCCCGGCCCGACTCGTCGGTGAAGATGTACCAGTCGGGCGCGGCGGAATCGCTCATCCGGAAGCGGAGCTAACCGGTGCCGACTGTGATCGCCGCCTTGAGGCCTTTGTAGTCGTAGGCCTTGCGCAGCTTGGCCATGGCGAGACTCAGAGATCGGCCGTAGTCTCCCTCCGAGCTCACCGTTCTCTGCGCCGCAAGCACAGCAGAAGCCACTGCGACGAGCTCCCTGGTTGAAAGTGCGCGACCGATGAGCTCTCCGGCATTGACGATCTGACGCGGGTTTTTCTTCTTCGTCATATCGGCCCCCTCTGAATCGAAGCCGCCATTATGCAGGTGTGCGGCGCAGCAAATGAGGCGCCGGGGCGCCTGAGATCCCGGCACGCCTGGCGACAGAGCGGGAAGGGAAGCCCACCGGAGAAGACCGATGACAGGAGATAGCTGGCTCAATGAGCGGATCACCGAGCTCGAGGAGGAGTTGAAGCGATTCGAGAACGCCGTCGCGAAGCATGGGCTGCGCGTCTTTCACCGTGACACGAACGGGGAGCGGGAGGTTACGGACGAGTCGCGCAAGGCGCTGCATCGGGCGATCGAAGAATATCGACGACTGGCGGATCGCGTTAAGCGCTGAGACGAAGACGCCGCCCTCGGGGGCGGCGCTCTAGTCGTGCGCAGGTCTAGCGTCAGTTCACCGTCGCACCTTCGCCGGGATCCTCGATGAGCTCGTGCGCCGTCACCGCCCTGGGCGGCTTTCGCTCATTCCACAGGTTAGCCGCACACACCGCCAGGTCGGTCAGCGAGTACTTCCGCTCCTCGTTGGCCGCCACCGGTTCAGAGTCGAGATCCTCAAGCGAGCTGTAGTAGATCGGGACGAGCTCGACACCGCACACGCCGCACGTCGCGACGGCGTACTGACCACGCTCCTTGTCATCCCGAAATTCGATGCAGCCGCCATCCTGGCCGCAGAACGGGCAAGGCAGCGGGGCCGGCGTGTGCGCGATCAGGATGCCGCGCTCGTGGTCGGGAAAGTGGCGCCTCATGACGCACCACCTCCCGCTCTGCGCGGCTCTGCCCCCTCGTACCGCTCGATATTCGAGCGGAGAGCCGCTGCGAACGCCTTGACAGCGCGATCGGTGCTGCCGCGCGGGTACTCCTTCGCGATGATGCGAAAGTAGTCTCTGAACGCCTTCTGCGTTGCCTCACTGGCAATCCGGTCCGCGATCGCCCGGTATGCCGTGGTGCCGCCCTGGTGGCGGCGCACGGGTGTAACTTTAGCCATGGTGTGAAACTCCCTCGGTTGGTGGCGGATTCTCGACGGAGTGCTGCGGGGAGCCCTGATTTCCCAAAGTGGCCACACAGGTGGCCACAGTCAGTTATCTCAGTGCTCGTTTAGACTGGTCGGAACGCCGAGATTTGAACTCGGGACCCCTTGCACCCCATGCAAGTGCGCTACCAGACTGCGCCACGTTCCGACTCTTGATTGTTCTTATTGGATCAAACGCGCGGGCGGGGAGCTGCCGCGCGGGGCGCCGATGATACGCCGTTTTGGCCCCGTGTTGGGTGCCTTCAGCGTCAGCGGCGCAGTACCTTCATGAGCTCTTCGAGCTCGACCCGAACCTGCTTGACGATCTGCTGGCTCTGCGACACGTCGGTGCGTGCCTCCTCGCCACCGAGCTTGTTGCGCGCACCACCGATCGTGAACCCCTGGTCATAGAGGAGGCTGCGGATCTGGCGGATCACGATGACGTCCTGGCGCTGGTAATAGCGGCGGTTGCCGCGGCGCTTCACCGGCTTCAGTTGCGGGAACTCCTGCTCCCAGTAGCGCAGCACGTGCGGCTTCACGCCGCACAGCTCACTCACCTCACCGATCGTGAAGTAGCGCTTGCCGGGTATCGCCGGCAGCTGAGCGTTATTCTTTGGCTCCAACATAGGCTTCGACCCGTGCCTTTAGCTTTTGCCCTGGACGGAAGGTCACGACGCGGCGTGCGCTGATCGGGATTTCCTCGCCGGTCTTGGGATTGCGACCGGGACGCTGGTTCTTGTCGCGCAGATCAAAGTTGCCGAACCCGGAGAGCTTCACCTGCTCCCCGCCCGACAGCGCGGCACGAACCTCCTCGAAGAACAGATCCACCAGCTCGCGTGCTTCACGCTTGTTGAGCCCGAGCTGGTTGAACAACGCTTCCGCCATCTCCGCTTTAGTCAGGGCCATTTCTTTATTCTCGAATTCTTGCGTTCAGTTTCTCGCGCAAATCCGCGACCACAGAGGCCATGAGGCGCTCCACATCTTCGTCGGTAAGAGTGCGAGAAATGTCCTGAAAAATCAAGCCTAAAGCAATGCTTTTTCGACCTTCTTCGAGGCCCGGGCCCCGGTAGACGTCGAAAACGCGGAGTTCACGCAGGAGGCTTGATGCCGACAAGGTTACACGCTCGGTGAGGGTACTTAAAGCCACCGACTCATCGAGCACGACCGCAAGATCCCGTCGCACCTGCGGGAAGCGCGAGATCTCCTGGTACTGCGCCCGCCGCACCTGAAGGCCCGCGACATCCAGCTCGAACAGCACCGGCGGATATGTAAAATCCATCGACTTCGTCAGCTGCGGGTGCAGCTCCCCGATCCAGCCGACGGGCTGACCGCGGCGCAGCACGCGGGCGCTGCGACCCGGGTGCAGCGCCGGATGCTGGGTTGCGACGAAGCTGAACTCCTCTGGCGCGCCCGAGCCTGCCAGGAGGGCCGCGACGTCCGCCTTCACGTCGTAGAAATCAACGCCCTGCCGTCCCTCCTTCCCCACGCCCCACTGCTCAGGCGCGCGCGCACCGCAGGCGATGCCGGCGAGGGAATCAATCTCCCGCGTCACGCCCTGCGCGACCTCGAAGCGCGTGCCGTGCTCGAACAGGCGCACGCGCTCCTGCTGGCGCCGCTGGTTCTCGAGCGCGGCGCGCAAGAGGCCCGGCCACAGCGACACGCGCATCACCGAGAGATCACTCGCGATCGGGTTGGCGATCGCAAGCCCCGGCTCCCCGGGAAAGAGCTGCACCTGCAGCGCAGGATCCACGAACGCAAGCGTGATCGCCTCCTGATAGCCGCGCGCCGCGATGGCTTCCAGCAGCGCGCCCTCGGACGGCAGCGATTCGGGCAGCGCCCTGAAGTGCTGCGGCACCGGCGCATCGGTCTCGGGGATCGCCGCAAGGCCGACGATGCGCGCCACTTCCTCGATGAGGTCCGCCTCGATGTTGATGTCGAAGCGATACGAGGGCGGCGTCGCCTGCCACCCGGCCGCTTCGGGCACGACGGCCATCCCCAAATCCGCAAGGGCCGCCGTGACCTTGATTGCCGGGAGCTCGACACCGAGCAGCCGCTGCAGCTGAGAGGCGCGCAGCCTCACCGGCGCGCGGGTCGGCACGTCTGCCGAGGACTCCGTGAGGACGACCTCGCCCGCCTTGCCGCCGGCGATGCCCGACAGCAGCGCGACGGCCCGCTCGATGGCCCGCGCGCCGCCCTGGGGATCGACGCCGCGCTCGAAGCGCTGGCCGGCATCAGTGACGAGGCCCAGGCGCCGGGCGCGCCCTAAGACCGCATCGGGCGTGAAGAACGCAGCCTCGAAGAAGATGTCCCGCGTGTCGGGGGAGACTGCGCTGTGCAGGCCGCCCATGATGCCGGCCAGGCCCACCGGGCCGCCCTCGTCCGCGATGAGGAGCATGTCGGCGTCCGCCTTGAACGTGCGGCCATCCAGAAGCGACACCGGCTCCCCGGCGCGGGCATAGCGCACTTCGATCCCGCCCTTGAGCTTGGCCAGGTCGTAGGCATGCAGCGGCTGCCCGAGTTCCAGCATCACATAGTTGGTCACGTCGACGATCGGCGAGATCGAGCGCACGCCGGCGCGCCGCAGTCGCTCGCGCATCCACTCGGGCGTCGGCACGTGGTTATCGACGCCGCGCACGATGCAGCCCGAGAGGCGCGGGCAGGCCCCGGGCGCACTGAGCTTCACCGGGAAGCGCTCCGGGTGAGCCGCCGTCAGCGCCGCGATCTGAGGTCCCGAGATGCGCGTGCCCGTCAGGGCCGCGACCTCGCGCGCGATGCCGACGACCGACATGGCATCGCCGCGGTTGGGCGTGACGTTGAGGTCGAGCACCGCCTCATCGAGGTCGAGGTATTCGCGCAGCGACTTGCCGGTGGGCGCATCCGCAGGCAGCTCCAGGATCCCGGCGGAGCTGTCCGAGAGCCCGAGCTCCTTCGCCGAGCACAGCATCCCCTGGGACTCGACCCCGCGCAGCTTCGCCGCCTTGATATTGAGGTCCCCGGGCAGCACCGCCCCGACCTGCGCGAGAGCGCTCTTGAGTCCCGCGCGGGCGTTGGGCGCGCCGCACACGATGGTGAGTGGCGCCGCCCCCCCCACCGTCACGCGGCACACCCGCAGCTTGTCCGCCTGCGGGTGCGGCTCGCAGCTCACGATCTCCCCGACCACGACACCCGTGAACGGGGGCGCCGCGGGCGCGACTGCCTCGAGCTCGAAGCCCGCCATCGTGAGGCGCGCCCCGAGCTCCTCAGGTGCCCAGGGAACCTTCACCCATTCGGCAAGCCAGTGGACGGGGATCTTCATGCGCTCAAAGTCCGGAACTGCTTCAGGAACCGCAGGTCGCTCTCGAAGAAGAGCCGCAGGTCATTGACCCCGTAGCGCAGCATCGCCAGGCGGTCGATGCCGGCGCCGAAGGCGTAGCCGGTGAAGCGCTCCGCGTCGATGCCGCTCGCGCGCAGCACGTTCGGGTGCACCATGCCGCACCCGGATATCTCGAGCCACCCGGTGTGCTTGCAGGTGCGGCACCCCTTGCCCTCACAGAAGACGCACGACATGTCCACTTCGGCGGACGGCTCGGTGAAGGGGAAGTACGAGGGCCGCAGGCGTATCGCCACCGGCTTCTCGAAGAAGGCCGCGAGGAAGCCGCGCAACGCCGCCTTCATGTTGGCGAAGCTCACGTTCTCGCCGACCACCAGGCCCTCGAGCTGGTGGAACATCGGCGAGTGGGTCATGTCCGAGTCGCAGCGGTACACGCGCCCCGGCGCGATGATCGCAAGCGGCGCGCCACGCTCCTGGAGCGCACGGATCTGCACGGGCGAGGTGTGTGTGCGCAGCAGGCGCCCGTCGGCGAAGTAGAAGGTGTCGTGCATCGCCCGCGCCGGATGGTTGGCGGGGATGTTGAGCGCCTCGAAGTTGTGGAAGTCGTCCTCGATCTCCGGGCCCGCGGCAACCTCGAAGCCGGCGCGACGGAACAGTGTCTCGATGCGCAGGCGCGCCTTGGTCACCGGGTGCAGGCCGCCGGCCTCCTCCCCGCGCCCGGGAAGGGTCACATCGAGGCGGCCCGCAGCGAGCTTGTACTCGATCGCCGCGCGTTCCAGCTGCACGCGGCGCTCCTCGAGCGCCGCCTGCACCTGGACCTTCGCCTCGTTGATGCGCGCACCCGCTGCCGGCCGCTCGGCGGCCGGCAGCGCACCGAGGGCCTTCAGCTGCTCGGTGAGCGTGCCCTTCTTACCCAGCCAGCGCACGCGCACGTCTTCGAGCGCCGCAAGCTCCTGGCATGCGGCGACCTCGGCGAGCGCCTGGCCGGTCAGGGCCGTCAGGTCCGACAAGACCCGCCCCCTTTGCCGTTCAGGTGATACCGAGAGCGGTCTTGGCCTGCTGGGCGATCGCTCCAAACGCCGCCGTGTCGTGCACGGCGATGTCGGCAAGCACCTTGCGGTCGATCTCGACGCCGGCCTTGTTCAGGCCGTTGATGATGCGGCTGTACGAGAGGCCGTACACGCGCGCCGCCGCGTTGATGCGCGCGATCCACAGCGCGCGGAACTCGCGCTTGTTCGCCCGCCGGTCGCGGTAGGCGTACTGGCCCGCCTTGATGACGGCCTGCTTGGCCGCGCGATAGACCTTGCGCCGGGCGTTGTAGTAGCCCTTCGCCTTGGAAAGAACCTTCTTGTGACGACGTCCGGCCGTCACGCCACGCTTGACTCGTGCCATGGTGTGCTCCGCTTACTTGTGATTAGGAAGAAGCTGCTCGAGACGACCTACGTCGGTCTTGTCGACGAGGCTCGAGCCGCCGGAGCGGGCATGACGCTTAACCTTGCGGGTCTTGTGACCGAGGTTGTGGCGACGATTGGCCGCGTAGCCCTTGAAGCCCTTCGCTGTTTTGCGAAAGCGCTTGGCCGCGGCCCGGTTGGTTTTCAACTTGGGCATCGACAGTTACTCCTGTTGTATAGCCCCGTTCGCAAGGTGCAAGTGCACCCGCTGGCGGGCGAACGCCCCGCCTTTACCGCCTTACGGCGCAAAGACTGGAGCGCTACTTCTTTTTCGGTGCAAAGACCATGATCATCTGCTTGCCTTCCATGAGCGGGTTCTGCTCGACCACCGCGTGCGGGGCCAGGTCAGTTGAAACCCGGTCAAGGAGCTTGCGCCCGATGTCCTGGTGCACCATCTCGCGGCCACGGAACCGTAAGGTCACCTTGGCCTTATCACCCTCGGCGAGGAAGCGGGTCAGGTTACGCAGCTTGATCTGGTAATCCGACTCGCCCGTACCGGGACGAAACTTAACTTCCTTTACCTGAATCTGCTTCTGCTTGCGCTTGGCGGAGTGGGCCTTCTTGTTCTGTTCGAACAGGAACTTGCCGTAATCCATGATGCGCACGACCGGCGGTTCTGCCGTCGGGGAAACCTCAACGAGATCCAGCTCCGCCGACAACGCCATCTGCAGGGCGTCGTATCGTGACATCACTCCCGCCTGCGACCCGTCGGCCGCGATCACGCGCAGTTGCGGCGCACTGATGTCTTCGTTGCGCCGTACGCGCTTTGTTGCACTAGCGATTCGTCATCCCTCCACTACCTCGCGCCCGCGGCTTTCGAGCTCGACACGGAGCCGTTCGGCGAACGTCTCCGGGACCATCGTGCCCAGATCCTTGCCGCTACGTGTGCGCACTGCAAGTGAGTTTGCGGCTACTTCCTTGTCGCCCGCTACCAATAGATACGGAACACGCCTGAGCGTGTGCTGGCGGATTTTAAAGCCGACCTTCTCGTTACGCAAGTCGGATTCAACCCGAAATCCCTGATTTTTCAGGGATTCCGTGATCTTGCGGACGTACTCGTCCTGGCGGTCGGTAATGCTCAAGACCACCGCCTGGGTGGGAGAGAGCCAGGCGGGGAGCTTGCCGGCGTGGTGCTCGAGCAGGATCGCGAAAAAGCGCTCCAGCGAGCCGAACATCGCGCGGTGCAGCATGACGGGCGTGCGCTTGGCGCTGTGCTCATCGATGTAATAGGCACCCAGGCGCTCGGGCATGTTGAGGTCGACTTGCAAGGTCCCGCACTGCCAGTCGCGGCCGATGGCATCGCGCAGCACGAACTCGAGCTTGGGCCCGTAGAAGGCCCCCTCTCCCTTGTTCAGGGTGTACTCGATCCCGGCGGCCGCGGAGGCGGCCTTGAGGGCGCTCTCGGCCTGGTCCCAGATCTCGTCCGACCCGACCCGCTTCGCGGGGCGGTCGGCGTACTTGATGCGCACGTCCTCGAAGCCGAAGTCCCGGTAGATATCGAGGATGAGGCGCGTGATCTTCACGCACTCGTCGGTGATCTGCGCCGGCGTGATGAAGACGTGTCCGTCGTCCTGGGTGAAGGCGCGCACCCGCATCAGGCCATGCAGGGCGCCGGAGGGCTCGTAGCGGTGCACCTTGCCGAACTCGGCGAGGCGCACCGGCAGGTCGCGGTAGCTCGTCAGGCCGTGCTTGAAGATCTGCACGTGCCCGGGACAGTTCATGGGCTTGATGGCGTAGAGGCGCTCATCGGGGGTCTTGGTGAGGTACATGTTCTCACCGAACTTCTCGAGGTGCCCGGACTGCGCCCACAGGGCTGCGTCCATCAGCTCCGGGGCGCTGACTTCCTCGTACCCGGCGGCCTGCTGGCGCTCGCGCATGTAGGCAATGAGGGTCTGGAACACCGTCCAGCCCTTGGGGTGCCAGAACACCGCTCCCGGGGCTTCCTCCTGCAGGTGGAACAGATCGAGTTCCTTGCCGATGCGCCGATGGTCGCGCTTCTCGGCCTCCTCCAGGCGGTGCAGGTACTCGTCCAGCTGCTTCTTGTCGGGCCAGGCGGTGCCGTAGATCCGCTGCAGCATCTCGTTGCGCGAATCCCCGCGCCAGTAGGCGCCGGCGACCTTGGTGAGCTTGAAAGCCTTCAGCTTCCCGGTGGAGGGCACGTGCGGCCCGCGGCACAGGTCCACCCAGTTGCCCTGCCCGTAGAGGGAGATCTCCTCCTTCTCCGGGATCGAGGCGATGATCTCGGCCTTGTAGACCTCGCCCATGGCGCGGAAGAACTTCACCGCCTCATCGCGCGGCATGACGCGGCGGTTGACGACCTCGTCCTTCTTCGCAAGCTCGCTCATGCGGGCCTCGATCGCGGCCAGGTCCTCGGGCGTGAAGGGCCGCGCAAAGGCGAAGTCGTAGTAGAAGCCGTCCTCGATCACGGGACCGATCGTCACCTGCGCCTCGGGAAAAAGCTCCTTCACGGCCTGCGCCAGCAGATGCGCGGTGGAGTGGCGGATGACCTCGAGGCCATCCGGGTCCTTGTCCGTGACGATCGCAAGTTCGACGTCATCGTTGATGGGATACGCGGTGTCGACCAGGCGGCCGTTGACGCGCCCGGCGAGCGCCGCCTTGCGCAGCCCGGGGCCAATGCTGCCCGCCACTTCGTCCACCGTGACCGGGTGATCGAACGTGCGCTTGCTGCCATCGGGCAATGTGACTACGGGCATCGCTTCAAGACCTGACTGTTCGCACAACCGCTACCGCCGCCGCGCCTGTCGCAATGGTAAAAAAAGGGCGCTCCGGGGTGTACCCGGGCGCCCTCTTTTCAACATTGGTAGGCGCGAGTGGGATCGAACCACCGACCACCACCATGTCAAGGTGATGCTCTACCACTGAGCTACGCGCCTGAATCGTTCATCCCGCGCACGGCAAGGGGGCGCGAACGATACAAGACGCCGCCCCGGTAAGCAAGCTAATCCGTGACTTTCCAAGCACTTACGTTTGCGTGACGGGCGGCGGGAAGCCGAGCTCCAGCTGCTTCAGGCGCCCGATCTCATCGCGCAGCCGCGCGGCGTCCTCGAACTCAAGGTTGCGCGCCTTGCGCAGCATCTCCCCCTCCAGGCGCTTGATCTGCTTCACCAGCGCCTCGGGCTTCATGTCCCGGGCCGCCTCCCTGCCACGGCGCTTCTCGCCCGGGAGCGGGGCCTCCGCACGCGCCCCCTCCATGATGTCCTGGACCGCCTTGATGATCCCCTTCGGGGTAATGCCGTGCTCGAGGTTGTACTCCACCTGGCGGGCGCGGCGCCGGCTCGTCTCATCGAGTGCGCGCTGCATGGAGCCGGTCATGCGGTCGGCATAGAGGATGGCACGCCCGTTGATGTGGCGCGCCGCGCGGCCGATCGTCTGGATGAGGGAATTGTCCGAGCGCAGGAAGCCCTCCTTGTCCGCGTCCAGGATCGCCACCAGGGACACTTCCGGCATGTCGAGTCCCTCGCGCAGGAGGTTGATGCCGACCAGCACGTCGAACTTCCCTAGGCGCAGGTCGCGGATGATCTCGGTGCGCTCCACGGTCTCGACGTCCGCGTGCAGGTAGCGCACCTTCACGCCGTGCTCATTGAGATAGTCGGTGAGATCCTCCGCCATGCGCTTGGTGAGCGTCGTGATGAGGACGCGCTCTCCCTTGTCGGTGCACTTCTTGATCTCCGAGAGCACGTCATCGACCTGCGTGCCGACGGGACGCACCTCGACCTCAGGATCGACCAGGCCCGTCGGCCGCACCAGCTGCTCCACCAGCTGCGCCGAGTGGCGTGACTCGTACTGCCCGGGGGTCGCGGACACGAAGATCATCTGCGGGGCGAGCTGCTCCCACTCCTCGAACTTCAGCGGGCGGTTGTCGAGCGCCGAGGGCAGGCGAAAGCCGTACTCCACCAGCACTTCCTTGCGCGAGCGGTCGCCCTTGTACATGGCCCCCAGCTGCGGGATCGTCTGGTGGCTCTCATCCACGAACAGCAGCGCGTTCTTCGGCAGGTAGTCAAAGAGGCACGGCGGGGGCTCTCCGGCGGCGCGCAGGGAGAGGTAGCGGGAGTAGTTCTCGATGCCGGCGCAGTAACCGACCTCCTTGATCATCTCCATGTCGAACATGGTGCGCTGCTCGAGGCGCTGCGCCTCGACGAGCTTGCCGTTGTCGCGCAGCTCTTTCAGGCGCTCGCGCAGGTCCTCACGGATCTGGTCCACCGCGCCGATCAGGCGCTCGCGCGGGGTCACATAGTGCGTTCCCGGGTAGACGGTGAAGCGCGGCACCTTGCGGTTGATGGCGCCGGTGAGGGGGTCAAAGAGCGTGAGTGACTCGATCGAGTCATCGAAGAGCTCCACGCGGATGGCCTCGCGCTCGGACTCCGCGGGAAAGATGTCGATGACATCGCCGCGCACCCGGTAGGTGCCCTGGGTGAGGTCGAGCTCGTTGCGCGTGTACTGCATGTCCGCGAGGCGCCGCAGCAGACGTCTCTGGTCCATGCGGTCCCCGCGCACCAGGTGCAGCACCATCGCGAGGTAGGAGGCAGGATCCCCGAGGCCGTAGATCGAGGAGACCGTGGCGACGATGATGGAGTCCGGGCGCTCCAGCAGTGCCTTCGTGGCCGAGAGGCGCATCTGCTCGATGTGCTCGTTCACGGAAGAGTCCTTCTCGATGTAGGTATCGGAGGACGGCACGTAGGCTTCCGGCTGGTAGTAGTCGTAGTAGGAGACGAAGTACTCCACCGCGTTGTGCGGGAAGAACTCGCGGAACTCCCCGTAGAGCTGCGCGGCGAGTGTCTTGTTGTGGGCGAGGACCATGGTCGGGCGCTGCACGCGCTGGATCACGGCGGCTGCGGTGAAGGTCTTTCCACTGCCCGTCACTCCGAGCAGCGTCTGGTGCGCGAGTCCCTCGCCGATCCCGTCCACGAGCTTCTCGATCGCCTGCGGCTGGTCCCCGGCGGGCGAATAGTCCGACACCAGCTCAAAGGGGCGCGGTCCCTGGCGATCGGGGTACTCTTCTATAGGGATCGGGGGAGCTGTGTGGGGGCGCATCGAACCGCCATGGCTTGGTTCAGGGGGAATCCCGTAATATAGCTGCGCATTGAGAATTGAAGCGAACCACAGGAAATTCAAGTGACTGTGCCCGTATCCCGCCGCGTCCAGCGCGTGAAGCCCTCCCCCACCCTCGCAGTGACTGCGCGTGCCGCCAAGCTCAAAGCCCAGGGCAAGGACGTGATCGGCCTGGGTGCCGGTGAGCCGGACTTCGATACGCCGGCGCACATCGCTGAAGCCGGGATCGAGGCCATCCGCAAGGGCTTTACGCGCTATACCAATGTCGATGGGATCGATGAGCTCAAAGACGCCATCATCGCCAAGTTCCAGCGCGACAACGCCCTCAGCTACGAGCGCTCGCAGATCCTGGTGTCCTCGGGCGCCAAGCAGACGATCTACAACCTGTGCATGGCGCTGCTCGACCCGGGCGATGAGGCCGTCATCCCGGCGCCCTACTGGGTCTCCTACCCGGACATGGTGCTGCTGGCGGACGGCCTGCCTGTCATGCCGCTCGCCGGCATGGCCCAGGGCTACAAGATCACGCCGCGCCAGCTCGCCGCCGCGATCACGCCCAAGACGCGCCTGCTGCTCCTCAACAGCCCCTGCAATCCCACCGGCGCCGCCTACACGCGCGCGGAGCTGAAGGCCTTAGGGGAAGTGCTGCTCGAGCACCCCCGCATCGTCATCGGCACGGATGACATGTACGAGAAGATCTACTGGGAGCCGGAGCCCTTCACGAGCCTCGTGACTGCGGTGCCGGAACTCTACCCGCGCACCGTGACCATCAACGGCGTGTCCAAGGCCTACGCCATGACCGGCTGGCGCATCGGCTACTGCGGGGGCCCTAAGGAAATCATCCAGGCGATGAGCACCATCCAGGGGCAGTCGACCTCCAACGCCTCGAGCATCTCGCAGAAGGCGGCCGCGGTGGCCCTCAACGGCGACCAGGCCTGCGTCGGCACCATGAACGAGGCCTTCAAGGCGCGACGCGACTTCGTGGTGCGGGCGCTCAACTCGCTCCCCGGCGTCAGCTGCCTGCCCGGGGCCGGCACCTTCTATGCATTCGCGGAAGTCTCGCGCGCCATGGCGGCGCTTGGCTGCCGGGACGATGCCGAATTCGCAGAACTGCTCCTCAATGATGCCGGCGTGGCGGTGGTGCCGGGTTCGGGCTTTGGTGCCCCCGGGCACATGCGCCTGTCCTTCGCCACCAGCATGGAGACGCTCGAGAAGGCCCTCGCCCGCATCGCACGGCTGCTGACCGAGCGCATCGCCGCCTGAGCCCTGGGGAGCGGGCCTCGCAGGCGATGCGGCGGCTGCCCCGGGAGTGCACGCGGCGCCGGGAAACTCACGGCCGGTTTCCTTGACTCGGGTGACACGCGTGCCGGAGAATTCGCGCCCTTCGATAAGCCTGCCCGTTCCCCGGTAGCTCAGCGGTAGAGCGTCGGACTGTTAATCCGTTGGTCGTTGGTTCGATTCCAACCCGGGGAGCCAATTAGCCCTAATCAGCGTTGCTCAAGTCGTATCGCCGCGCTCGCGGTTCAACTATTTTCGTCCTGAAAACAGTGGCTTACGCGCTCAGCGCGTCACACTCGGTAAATTGACAGCACCTCGGGTCCCGGGGTACTCAACGGGGTAATTGCCGTGCGGAGAATTTCTATTCCCCGCGGTTTCTTTCCCAAAACGCCTTTTTCCGAGGTTTTATTTCCCATGAGACTTACTGATACCGCGATCCGTAATGCTCGGCCGGGCGTCCGCCCGAAAAAGATCTACGACGGTGACGGGTTGTACCTCCTGCTCGCGCCCTCGGGCCGCCGCACCTGGTACTTCAAATACTTCTTCTCGGAGAAGGAGAAGCACCTTCGCTTTGGCCGCTACCCGGAAATCTCCCTGAAGATGGCTCGAGACATGAGACTGGAGGCGCGCCGCGCCCTCGAACTGGGGAACGATCCGGGAGCAAACCAGGAAGATGAGCGCTTGGCGCGCTCGGCGACCTTCGAGGCAGTTGCAAACGAGTGGATGGAAATCCAACGAACCAAGCTCGCGCCAAAGACTTTTGAGTGCAAGCTCGAGCGGTTCCGCGCATTCGTCTTCCCTTACCTCGGTCAGCGGCCGATCGCGGCGATCAAGGCTCTGGACGTACTCGGTGTACTGCGCCGCATCGAGGAGCGAGGTCGCAACGAAACCGCCCACCGGGTGCGCTCCGAGTGCGGCAACGTCTTTCGGTATGCGGTAGTTACCGGCCGCGCTGAGCGTGACCCTACGCCGGACCTGCGGGGCGCAATCGCCAGTGTCGTGCGTCGCAACCGCCCGGCGATCGTTGATCCGTTGCGTATCGGCGAGCTCATGCGCGCTATCTACGGCTATCGGGGTGACGTGACCACGGAGTTCGCACTCAAGCTCCTGCCCCTCACCTTCGTTCGGCCCGGTGAGCTCCGCCTGGCACTCTGGCGGGAGTTCGACCTTAAGGGCGCTGAATGGCGCATCCCGGGCGAGCGCATGAAGATGCGCGAACTTCATGTCGTGCCTCTTTCCACTCAGGCCGTTGCGCTGCTCACGGATCTCCACGCGTACTCCGGCAACGGTGTTTTTGTATTTCCCTCGATCCGCTCACGCGACCGCCCCATCAGTGACAACACCGTCAATGCCGCGTTGAGGCGGCTCGGATTCGGGCGCGATGAGATGGTGGCTCATGGCTTCCGCTCGATGGCCTCGACGTGTCTCAACGAGCAGGGCTGGCACCCGGATCTCATCGAGCTGCAACTGGCACACTCCGAGCGTGACGAGGTACGCGGCGCCTACAACCGCGCTCAGCGAATGGTGGACAGGCGCCGCATGATGCAGGCTTGGGCCGACTACCTGGACTCCTTGCGCACAACGCCCACACCTCCGCTCGATTTCGCCCTCTCGTATACAAAACCCTAGCGAGATCGAGCCTCATGCTCGCGCTGCAGTTCTGGCTCGCGAGGCTTGGCGCGGATCTGCTGCTCGGTTCGAAGCGGCGGCATCGATTCGACGAAGTGCTGAGCGAGAGTGGCCAGGTCCCGATGCCCCTCCGACGACAGAAGGCTTACGGCCGCCGCCCAGCCCTGCTCGACCCGTAGGCGGGTCTCGCGCAGGGTCTGGGAAGGGGTGGACGGCCGGTCCTTACTCACATTGAGATGCCACGACTCCTTCCGTTGCGCGCTCCGGTATACCCCTTCGCGCAACCCCTTGGCGTACTTACCCCGAACGGCCCGTTCTGTCGCATTGGCCGCCACGCCGCGCTTGAGCAGCTGCGCGGCAAATCGCTGCCGCCAGGCACGCAGCGTCGCCTTGCGGATGTTGAGGCGCCGCCCTTCTTCGCCGACCGCCTTCACCACCAGATGTACATGCGGATGAGGTTCATCCGTGTGCAGTACCAGCGCGTAACGGTGTATCGCTCCGAACTCCTCTCGTGCGAACTCGCGAACCGCGCCGAGGACGTCTTTCGGTGGCGTGCCGGCGGGCATCGAGAACACCAGCTTGTGGGCCAGCTTCGGCCGGGCGGCCCCTCGTGGAACCGTGGCCCCGGAACTGCTCTGCTCGACGTCCAGGTTCCAGTCTTCAAGAAGTCCGGCGACCTCGTCTTTGGTCCGGATCTCCTGGCCGTCATCCGTTTCGAGTGCGAGATCTCCCTCCCGACCGACATAGCCCAGATGCGCCGCAACCCCCTTGAGGCCTCCCCCGCCTCGAGTCAGGACTTTGACCATGACTTCCGGGTGACGCCGCACCGTACTGCGGATGACTTGAAGCTCTCCGACCGAAAAACGGCCCTCACCTGGCCCGCGCCGCGCGTAACTGGCGATGTCCAGCAGGGGTCCAGGAAGCTCAGTCGGCCCGCGACTTTTCGGCATAGCCCCTCTCCCAGCTGTCCTGATTGTCTTTGAGCATTTGCTTGATGGTGTCCCAGAGCGTCTGACAGACCCGGAGCATGGCCGTAAAGTCCTTGCGCGCACTGTCGGTCGTGGCGCCCCGGTTGGCCAGTCGGATCTGACCGGTGATCGCCGCCAGCTCCGCAATACAACGCTTCAGGGCGGCGAGCTCTTGCGGGGGCATCGGGGTGAGCTTGCGCAAGTGCGACCGCACCAGGACCGCCACATACGTTGCTGCGGGCATTCCGCGCGCGGTCGAGCGCTCTGCGAGTAGCTGACGATCATCGGGCGCCAGACGAACGGACATGCGCTCCCCGCGCACCTCGCGCTCTGGAGGCCCAATGTTGGAATCTTGAGCTGACGTTCGGACCATCGTCTCGATCAGCTGACGGACAAGCGCTGACTCGGTCAGATTTTCGCGCGCGGCGATGCCGAGGAGAAGTGCTTTCGTCTCGGCACTGACGCGACAGCGAACGAGTGAATCAACAGCCATGGCGCACATCGTGGCCGAAGAGCAGTCGCTTGGCTATCCTGCATGTGTACCGAATTGGCCTCAATACGCATGTTGCACGCTTGCGGTTGTTGACGTGTTGGTCGGCGTGTTGGAAACCTGGATGGCTCATGCGGTATCACGCCGTAACGGCATCATGAGTTGAGCCTGCAACATACGCAACGAGGCGAATTCGCACGAGACAAACGGTTACCTCCTGCTTTGCACGGAGCAAGATCACTCCGGGCACGCCCCTTCGCCCAGATTGCGAATCAGGAGCACGACATGAAGTTTTTGCGCATTCGCCAGGTGATGCAGCTCACCGGGTTGTCCCGGATGACGATCTACCGCCTGGAGCTCTCGGGGAAGTTCCCACAGCGACGTCGGCTCAGCCAGAATTCCGTCGCCTGGCTCGAATCGGATATTGAGCTTTGGGCAGAGTCCCGGCCGATCGCACCCCTGCGCGCCACACCGTCTGCGCAAGCCCCCAGGGCCGGTTCGTCGGGGGGCCTCCTAGATCGAGGATGACCGCACGCGCCGGCCACTCTCGTCGAGCACCCGCTCACCGTCCTCTTTCACGAATGGTCCGAGCTGGGGAATCGGCAGAATGTCGAGCACCACCTCCGACGGCCGGCAAAGGCGCACGCCCCAGGGCGTCACTACGATCGGACGATTGATGAGGATCGGATGCGCGAGCATGTGATCGACCAGCTGCGCGTCGGTCCAGTGATCCTGACTCAGTCCGAGCACCGCGTATGGCGTCCCCTTATCCCGAAGGAGGTCACGCGGCCGGATGCACATCCGGGCGATCAGGCTTTCGAGGGTGGCGCGGTCCGGCGGCACCTTCAGGTATTCGATCACCGTGGGTTCGACGCCAGCGTTCCGGATAAGCGCGAGAGTATTCCTAGACGTGCCGCATTCCGGGTTGTGATAGATCGTGACTGCGACCGGTTGGTCCGTCACGAGCGCGCTCCGGCGTGGGTGGCAGCGGTTGTTACCGCCTGATCAGGTACAGCCTCTGCGGACCCTTGAAACAGCAAACGCGCCGTGTACAGCCCAAGCCCAGCGCCAATGAGCTGGGCGGCGATGAATCCCGGAACGTCGAGGGGCCGGATACCGGCGAATGTATCCGACAGTGAGCGAGCGATGGTGATGGCCGGATTCGCGAAGGACGTGGATGCCGTAAACCAATACGCAGCGCCGATCCAGGCGGCCACCATCCACGGGGCATCCTCAGCGCGCCGGTGCCCGAGAACGACCAGGATGAGCCCGAAGGTCGCCACGGCTTCCGCGAGCCCCTGGGACCACCCGGCGCGCACGTGAGTCGCGGCCTGCAGCCAGGGCAGCCCGAACATTCCGTGCGCGAGCCAAACCCCGGCGCAACAGCCCGCAACCTGCACGACGATGTAACCCGCCGTATCCGGCCAGGCCAGCTTTCCCCGTACCGCCTGCACCAGCGACACCGCGGGATTGAAGTGTGCACCGCTCAAAGGTCCGAAGAGGGCGATGAGAGTCGCCAGGACAGCAACGGTGGCACCCGTATTGGCCAGCAGCGCGACTGCCACGCTACCGGAACTCAAACGCTCGGCCATGATCCCCGAGCCCACGACTGTTGCGGCAAGGAGTAACGAGCCGATCCCCTCGGCCGCGAGTGCGGTCGGACGTTTCATTCAGGGCTCGCCGGCGCCTTGCCGATGGCATTGAGACGCTCCTGCAGCTTGATCCGCTCGAGCGACGCGAGCGGCAGGCTCGTGAAGATCTTGATGCGATTCCCCAGAGCCTGAAAGGCGTTCCGGAATGCGATCCAGCGATCAGACTCCGGGCCCATTACCGCCGCCGGGTCCGGCAGTCCCCAGTGTGCTGTCATGGGTTGGCCCGGCCAGTACGGGCAAGCCTCGCCCGCCGCGTTGTCGCAGACCGTGAACACGAAATCCAGCGGCTCGGCGCCGGGCGCCGCGAATTCATCCCAGCTTTTGCTGCGCAGGCCTTCGGTGGACAGGTGCATCCGCCTCAGCAGCTCGAGCGCAATGGGGTGCACTTCGCCCTTCGGATGGCTTCCGGCGCTGAGTCCATTGAACCGACCCCGGCCCCAGTGATTGACCAGCGCTTCCGCCAAAATGCTGCGGGCCGAGTTGCAGGTGCAAAGGAACAGTACGTTGTACGGACGGTCCGCCATTGCTAGGTCACCTGCCCGCAGCGAGAACCTTGGCCATACACGTCGCGGAGCTCGGACACAGGGAGCGGAACTCGTCTGTCTCCTGCAAGGCGGCGGGAGCGCTGTCGCGCTCGATGGCGCGATACCCCGCGCGCTCGAAGAAGCTTGCCGCGGTCGTAGTCAGCAGAACGAGCTCGCGGATCTGCCGGCGAGCGGCTTGACGTTCAAGGGCCTCCACCAGCCGTACCCCATAACCGTGCTTCCGACGGTCCGGGGCTACGACGATCGATCGCAGCAGCGCAACTGATCCAAAGATCTGCAGCGCGCCAGCGCCGACCACGGACCCAACGTCCCGAATCACCAGGAATTCCGGCTGTGCGGACTCAAGGTCGCTGGTCGGGAGGCCTGCGGCCTCGAGCAGCTCACGGATCGGCGGTAAATCCGCCGGAGTAGCGGTCTCGGGATGCGACATCCGCAGGACCTCAAGGGGTCTTAGGACCGCAGCAGCTGGGCGCGCACGCCGAGGTGCCAAGGGACTTCTCCGCCTTAGCTCGGACCTCGTCTGTGCCGTACACCGTGCTCTCGCCCGAAGTCAGGAAGGTCTCCCACTGGACGCCTTGGGGGTCGTCGATCCAGCTCTTCTCGCTGTGCGCGTAACAGCAGGTGGTCTCCCCCTCTTCGATCACCGGGGCGTCGGCGCGTTTCAGGCGTTCGTATACCTCGGCCAGCTCCGAGCGGTTCTCGACCTGGATCCCGAGATGCTGCACGCCGGTTTTGGAGTCGCGCTGGCTGATCGCGAAATTGACACGGGGATCATCCAGCATCCACTTGGCGTAGTCAGTCTTCCGCACCGTCGGCTCGGTCGCAAATAGTTGCGAGTAGAAGCGGATGGATGCACCGAGATCCTCCACCCATACGTGCACATGTAGTCGCTTCATGCTCTCTTCCTCCGCGAGGTAGTGGCAGGCAACGCCTGGGGCTGACAGGACGGCTCGCAGCCGGCATCAGCCAGGCTGCAGCAGTTTTCCGTGAGAAATCCGACGAGCTCGTTCATGCGCACAAAATTGGGGCTGTAGTACAAGTTCCGGCCGTCGCGACGGCTCTGGACCAGCTCCGACTGCATCAGACCCTTGAGATGAAAGGACAGCGTGGGTGCTGGCAGCCCCAGGCGTTCTGAAAGCTCAGATGGCGTATAGCCGTCGGGCCCCCGTTTTACCAGGAGGCGGTAGACGGTCAGCCGGGGTTCTGAGGCCAGGCCACTAAGCGCGGCGATTGCATCAGTTGCTTTCATATTTCCAATTATATGGAATTAATGAGAACAAGCAATCGACGTGCCCCCCCCACGGCGCCTCCCCTGCTCACCCGGTAACGTCGGAAGCTCAATACCCCCGAGTATTGGGGTCCTTCCAATCCAATTCGGGAGAAACAACTTCGAGTTTTGGCCCAAATCGGAACACCTTCCGAGCTGACTTTTCCGAAAGGTCTCCGGATGATTACGAGTGGGCGCTCACGTGCGCCCTCGCGCAACAACGAGAGCACAAACCGGAGAAGTCCAATGAAATTCCTACGAATTCGCCAGGTGATGCAGCTCACTGGGCTATCAAGAATGACGATCTATCGCCTGGAGCGAGACGGAAAATTCCCTAAGCGCCGTCGACTCAGCCAGAACTCGGTAGCTTGGCTCGAATCAGATATCAGCGCTTGGGCTGAGTCGCGACCAGTGGCGCAGCTGCGATCAGCCGATACGGGATCCCAAGGATCGACACGCCTGTTTCACGGCCGATAGCCACGCTGTACATGGTTACAGCGCAGCGGACGCTACAGTCGAGTCAACAAGAATTCTGCGATCAACCCGGCCGACTCAATTGCGGTCCGAGAATCCGCTTCTGTAACGCTAGCGACCCAGGGCCTACCGTGGCCAGCACCTTGCTTGTTCCGCAGCAGGTTAATCCCGCATGCCAAATCATAAAGTGCGCGCTCAATGCGTCTCCCAGGTGGCTCTCCCTGGACTATCTTATCCGCGGGTGTAGCTAATCTTAGAGCCACAAAGGCCTGGCCTAGTAACGTAGGGAAGTTGGACGCCTTGGGCGCAACGCCGTACTTCTCCTGCATTACGTGAGCTGCAACCGCTTCCAACAGATCTTTTCCAGTACCCACTTGTAGAGCCGCATCGTCAACCCCGCGTTTCGCCCGCCGCGCGTAGGCATTTAGGGCTTCGGTAAGTTCCGCACCTGAAAGAGTATCCAGCACCTTAGGCCGCAGGTCGCCATCTGGACCAAGGGTCATCCCCTCTGAGTCGAAAGCGGCCGCGCAATTCTCTATTGCTTGCTTTCCAATGTAGTTCGACGAGCCAGTCCTAAAACCACCATATCCCCTTATCAACACAATATACGAAAACGCGAACGCGCCGCCTCTCCCAGGGTCATGCTCAAGTGCCCAGCTGAGAACCGCCCGCACCCGCTTGGCCTTGCCCACTGTTTGACCGTTCCGGTTTGGGTCCCCTTCCAAAAGTGTGTGCCTCCGGAACAGACTCTCAAGATCCGAATGACTGGGATCCCGGCGCTCCGTTTGCGAGTCATCGACCAGCTGAGACAGCGCCACAGCGATGGCGTCATTCAGGGGAGCCGACTTGTTCATCCTCTCCCCCTGGTGCCCATGAGGGGCCGCTAGAAATGCGGCTCAGTTCAGCCGTAGTTGACATAAGATTATGACTGTCGAGGCATTTTGCCCTTCGATAATAATTATATTGCGAATCTATAGGTAAAACTGTACAAATTCGATTTAATTTAGTTTGTGGACTAGAAATGCTCCTGGAATTTGAAATAGCTAACTTCCGGTCGTTTAGAGCGGCCCAAACACTCTCGATGGTCGCGGATAACGTAGGTGAACATGTCGAGGACAACACCTTCGATCCTCGCCTGAAGGGGTTTAAGCGACTACTTCGATCCGCGGCCGTATACGGATCGAACGCCGCCGGGAAGTCCAACTTCATCTTGGGACTTCAAGTGATGCAGTCCTTCGTACTGCAATCGGCGTCTTCGAACTTGGCTATAGCGCCCCCCTATGAGCCATTCAAGCTCTCTGCAAAAACCCGGGCGGCACCGAGCGAGTTTCGCATTTCCTTTGTTCAGAATGCCGTTCGATACGAGTATGGATTCTCAATTGACGCGCAGCGGGTTCGAGACGAATGGCTAGTCGAATATGTGAATCCCCGTGGTCGCGAGATCTTCGAGCGCCGCCTATCGTCTAGCGCCAAAGGTGGCTATGACTGGAGTTTCAGTTCGCACCTCAAGGGCCAACGTAAACTTTGGAGCGAATCGACACGACCAAACTCTTTGTTTCTTTCGACCGCTGCGCAGCTCAATAGCAAGCAGTTGCTCCCGGTATTCGAATGGTTCCAGAAGCGCCTCGTCGTGATATCCGGTGCGTCTCAGCTGAACCCCACATTGACGATCCAACTGCTAGACAGGAAGGACGGGCCTGAACGTCTCTTGCCATTTTTGCGCGAGGCAGACCTTGGAATCTCTGACGTGTCGATCACCCGCGAAGCGATTCCCGCAACAGGACCAGTGTTGGTTGCGCCTGGGAGCAACGCAATAATCGAGCAAACGCCAGATGGACGTGCGCGAAGCGCCATAAAAGTTACGTTCTCCCATTTGGATGACAAGTCCAGACCCGTCGCGCTTTCACTTTCAGAAGAATCGGCCGGTACTCAAACCTTGTTTAGAACCGCAGGCGCTTGGTTGAACGTATTGGAAAACGGCGAAGTTATCGTTGTTGACGAAGCGATCGACACAAGTTTGCACCCTCTGCTGGTGCGGTATTTGGTTTCACGTTTTCATTCAAACGTAACGAATCCGAAGAATGCACAGCTGTTCTTCAGTACCCACAACACATCGCTACTCTCTCAGAACCTATTTCGTCGCGACCAGGTCTGGTTTGTCGAGAAAAGCGCAGAAGGCGCGTCAAGCCTCTACCCGTTAACGGACTTTCGTGTGCGAAGTGACGAGGCTCTTGAGCGAGGCTATCTCAGAGGGCGATATGGGGCGCTGCCCATTCTCCAGAGTATTCCGAGAGATTGATGGCGCGGCGAAGAGCGCCGGCATCGTACGGGCGAAAGGCGCCCAAGAGAGAACCCTATCCTCTCGTGGCGATAGTTTGCGAGGGAACGAAGACCGAGCCGCGTTACTTCGAAGGCTTAAGGCGCGCATACAGGCTCAGCAGCGCCAACATCCGCATTACACCGGCTTCCGGGACTGATTCCCTCAGCGTAGTCAATTACGGCGAGGAGCTCCTGGAAAGCGGAGAATTCGAATACGCCTACTGCGTGTTCGACCGCAACGGGCATACGACATGGGATGCTGCTCTCGAAAAAGTCAGGACGTCTGCATTGGGCGAGCGTCTTGTTGCAGTTCCGTCTTGGCCGTGTTTTGAAGTATGGTTACTGCTGCACTTTCGCTACAGCAACGCCTCGTTCGAACGTGCCGGCAATCGGTCGCCTTGCGACCAGGTTATAGCCGCATTGAAGACACATCTTCCCAAGTATAGGAAAGCTCAAGCCGACATCTTCGCAGTGCTGCGCGACCACTTACCTGTGGGCATCCGTAATGCCGCGCGGCTATGTGCCGACAATGCGCGGACGGGATCCCAAAATCCCTCGACTAAACTGCACACCCTCGTTAGCTACCTGCGCGCGCTTAAGCCTCAGTAGCAACCGGAATAAAATTGGGGAGGGTAGCTGTGATCATCAAATATCAGCAAATATCAGCAAATATCAGCAAATCTTCCTCCCCCGCCCCTCGCCCGCCGGATCACGCGTCGACATGACCAAGGTCAGCGACGCGAGCAACTTCCTTAAGGTGGGCTTGCCGCTCATATACGACGACGGCAACGCCTGGCGCACGTACGGTCAGTTCTGAGACCTAACGCGTGACGCCTTCATGGAGCTGTACCCGAACGCCACCGAGGAGACCGTGCGCGGCAAGATACGCGCCATCTGGTCCAAGATGGCTAAGGGGTACGACATGATGGAGCAGCGGCCCATCCAGCGCGGCTGAGCGCATCGGGCATCACCCCCGGTGCCCACGGCCGGGGGTTTTCTTTTGCCCGATCCGTCGCGCCTAGGCAACAAATGACTCGCCGTAAGCCCGGTCCGCTGTTCTCTCGAGGCGTTCTCCGGAACTGGACAGCCGCCGCTCGAGGCGCAGTTGCAGGAAAAGCCCGGTCTCGAGCTGATTTCCAGAGATCCGGCGGCTCCCATAAAAACTTTTTTCTTGTTCCGCCTTGAAAGCCGCTGGGACGGCCATACCTCCTTCAGCGCTACACCTGTCGTGGGACTTCCACGCCGGACTACTCATACGAGGAGCCACACTAAGTTCTCCGCTGAAAGGAAATTCACCATGCCGACCGTTACGCCGCTCTCCGAGCTGTTCTCCTTCATCGACATTGCCGAGAAGAAGGACTACTTCAACGAGCACACCATCCAATCCCGCCGTTCCGCCTGCAATAAGTTTTTCGAGTCCCTGGACGAGGACCAGCAGACCGTCGAGTACGTCGCCGAGCACATGGACGTCATCAAGGCCCGTTTCACCAACCGCCATCCCGAGATCCGGGGCGGCACTGTGGACGTCTACGCCAAGCGCGCAGCGCTGGTGCTGAAGGACTTCTTCGCATGGAAGGCCGACCGGTACGCATGGGAACGCGATCTGGCTGCCCGCCAGGCCGGGCGCCCCGCGGCAGGGGACGGCGAGAAGCGTGCACCGCGTCCGGAGAAGGCGAAGGCCGCCCCGGCCGCTGAACACGTCAACGAGGACAGCTCCGACACGCACACTGTGACGATCCCGTTGCCGGCGGGCACGAAGGTGATCGTGAAGCTGCCGAACACGCTGCTGGTCAAGGATCTGCAACGCGTGATGTGGGCGCTGCTGGCTTACACCTCGGACTGGGATCCGAGTGTGCCGCCGCGCCAGACCTTCGCGCAGCTCGAAAACCGCGACAGCCTCGGCGCTTGATGACTGCGGGGTAACGGGAGGGCGCTGGGGCACACCAGCACGACATTGGGGTCGATCAGCTTGATCATGTGATGGTCGAGTAGCGTGACGATCTTCGTGATCAGGTCGGCAATGTCTTGGCGCGATGCCGTCAGCTGAGGCCTAGATTCCAGGACATGCTTCAGGCTTCCGCGGTGCAGCGCGTTGCCGCAGGTTCGACTGTAGAGCTTGATGAACTCGGGCTTAGTCAGAAATCCCGTCATGCGCGGCACAAGGTGAAACCGTTGTGGCTCTACCTGGTGCTGAACAACCGGCACAGGGAAGAAATCCGCGTGCAGGTCCTCGAGCGTATTGATGATCTTGTCGGCTTGGTAGGTTTTGTTGAGCTTGTTGGCCTCGTCGATGTCGCCGTGAGCGACGGGGCAACCGAGCGCGATCAACTCGCAAATCATCCGCACCTGTAGGAGGCAAAACTCCTGAACCATGTGGGCGGGGATCGCGGGCGGTTTCTTCAGCGTGTCGTTGGTGACGTCGACGCGGGTCTTCAGCTCCTGCATCAAATCGCGGTAAAGCGGAACCATCTGTTGGAGTCGGGCTGAGGCCATATCGGCGGCTGCTATCCGCCGCGCGCGTTCGCGCTGGGTTCAGAGGCACGCGACTCCTCAAGCAAATCATCCACCACGTTCTGTACGATCAAGTTCATCAGCCCATCCAAGGCTCTCTCGCGCCGCTCCTCGGCCTCGCGGTCCCGCACATAGTGCAGCGTGCGCTCGAAGCTCTCGTCCGGGTACTTCTCACGAAGCCGCACCCTGAGTTCATCCAGGTTCTTCGTCTCCCAGGTGTCCGCGCCGTCCTTGAGTTCCAAGACGTCCTCGTCTGGTGTTGGCGGCTCGTTTTTCTTACCTCGCTTGAGGCAAATCTTTCTCACGCCGTTGAGCGGCAGCGTGCGCACCTGGCCGCTCGCCAGCTCGCGGATCTCGACCCAGTAACGGAAGACCTGCTTGTGCATGCCCACACCAGCGGTCGCAACTTTCACTTGCCGAGCTTCTTCAATTCCGTCAGACAATGCTGCAGCTCCTTGTGGAGCGCCTGCTCCTCAGCGATTACGTCGTCGGTTACATCGCGCTCGGCCTTGCCGGCCTCCTTGACGATGGCGCGCCACTTCCGCGGCGATTTGAGTCGAAGCTCCAGTTGCTTCAGTTGGCGCTCGAGGCCCTCGATGATTTTTTGTGTCATGCGCGTGTCCTTCGAACTTGAGCGGTAACGTCTTGCAGACTCTTAAGACTTCGCAGTGTCCCCGACCTGAGGCTCCACCCGGCTCCAAATCGCATCTGTGCGCTCCTCGATGAGGCGCATAAGATCATCCTGTTTCGCCACCGAACCTCGTGCGAACTCCGCCTGGAGCGAGAAGGCCATGTGCTCCAACGGACTTTGCTCGTACCCGAATTGGGCAAGGCCGCTCGCGTACGCGAGCAGGAATTTGTCCGCCCCCAATCTGGCCCACTGAACCACATGGACCAGTTCGTGAAATAACAGCTGCGGAGCTTCACGGCCCTTAACTAGAAAAATGTAATCCTGGAAGGTGATGCCGTCGTAGCTCTTCCCTTCAAAGCGCGTGAACTCCGGCAGCCCCAACTTTGCAACCGGCGGGTATGGCGTCCTCTCGACGCTCACCACGCGTACCCGCTCTAGCAGGTCCGCTGGATAGCACGCGGCCAATCCCGGGTACGAACTCACTCCGATCGGTTTCGCATGGCCTGTGTGCGATGCGAAAAGCTGGTCCATCCACGCGCGAATCCGGGGAAGCGCTGCATGAAATCGGGGGATGACGTCCGCTTGCATTATGCGCTCAGTGGGGAAGCCGCGGTCACTGCGGCTTCTTCTCCGCGGGCGGTGATTCCTTCAGCGCTTGGGTATTGGAGTTCAGCGACTGAATCAGCTCGCCCACATGTTCCTTTGTGTTCGGGGCGGATAGATCGAAACTCGCCATACCGTTGGCGAACACGACGACGAGCGAGTTGCCAGCCTGGTGCCAGTGGGCGTCTTGCGCCGCGCTCGACCAAAGGATCGCCTGCGCCATTTCCGCCTTGTCTGCCTTGGGCGAGGCCACGTCGGGAAAGGTCCAATTATTCGTGAAAGTGTAGGTCGGCAATTGCTCCTTCAGCCCGGGGGTCGCCACTACGGGCGTCGGTCCATGGTTGAGCGTCAACTTGGCCGAGTCGAAGAACTGCGCTTGCGCCTGCGTGGCGCTTTTCACATCTGCGACCAGCGAATCTGGATTGCAGGTGGACGAGTTGGAAATGCGCCTCAGATTGCAGATGCGGGACATGTTGACCTTGAGCCCTTTGATGGAGAGATCCATGCGGCTGAACTGGTCCTTCAAGCGCCCGTCCATCGTCGCTAGGTTCCCCTGAAGCTGGTCAAACTGCCGGTCAATGCTGGCGGTGGCAGCCGTGAAGTTCTTGTCGATAGTCTCGTCTTGTCGCTTGTCGTGCTCTTCCAGCGCCGGGACGCGCTGCGCGAAGATATTCCACATGACCGCCGCGGTTATGACGGCGGAGGCGACGATCCCCAACCAGTAGTCGGGTTTCTTGAAATTCGAAAGATCCAATTCCATCCGTCGGCCCCCGGGGACGCCGTTCCCATTCCCAACTCTGTCGGCCGAGGCGCAGCTCTCTCATCGATCCACCCCAATGCTGCGCCGCACCCGACTTCACGCCTTTTTCCCCTTGGGCATCAGGTCGAACCGCATCCCGATCTCCTTGCGCAAAGCCTCAATCCGCGGGAGCAGGTCAGTCCGGGGAATGCACTCCACCAACAGCTCCACGGCGAGCGCGGTGCTGAAGATGAACTGCGGGAAGTAATCAATCGCCTCGGTGAGGTGCGCGCCTTGGCCGCCGTGCAAGATATATCTGCCCGGGGTGTTGCTGTGCAGCTCCATGACGTGGACGTAAGCGCCGTGGACGTAGCCGGAGAAGATGCGGTTGATGGCCTTTGTGATTTGGCCGGCCGTACTGGGATCTTCGATGTCCTGATGGATCGCGGCGCGAATCTTCTGCCGATCGGGGCGCTTGCGCGGTTGTGACGTGCCGATGGGGTCCATCGCGTCGCCAAATTCTTCCTGATAGAACTCGGTGAGGACTTCATCTTGGAGTTTCGTCGGCCGATCGTCTTCACCGCGCGGGACAATTAAGAACTGAATGTCCTCGCTTTGCTCCTGCACGATGCGCCCGAGAGCGTAAGCCTCCTGCACATACGCCCGACCGAGCAGCACGAGTGCGCCATTGAGCGTGCTGCAAGCCTTAACAGCCTTCAGGTAACCGGCGAGGACGTTGGTGCGCTCGCCGGGCGCGTGGCGGTCGACGAATCCGTCCCCTTGCGCCACGACCGTCGGCGGCGGAAAATCCTTATGGAGTGCGTCCACGATCTCACACAGCCGATTAGTCACGTCGTGCAGAGCATTGAGGCTCATGGCCGCGGATGCTACGCCCTCTTCCGCGCCTTCTCGATCCGGTCCGCCAATGCTGCAGCACTTTCGGAGCGCTTGCGCGTCACCTCTGCCATCGAAGGCTGCTGACGTGCCGCGTCGCTGGCGGCGAGCGCCGAGTAACTCCGCAGCGCCTGCGCGATCAGGGCCAGTTCTGCGTCGCTCAGTTTCGCCATGCGGCGGATTTTCGGATAGGCCGCGGCCGAGCGTCCATCCAGCTCTGGCGAGCAAGCAACACTGGATGAGCCGCGCCGCCAGAGCTAGCATCGGCAAATGATAGGTATCGAGATCGACGGCGAAAAGAGACTCGAACTGGACAGACTGCTGCACGAGTTTTGGACTCAGGAGCGCGCAGGGGATACCGTCAGTACGTCCCATTCCATCGGCGACTCGTCGATTCCTGGAAAGCTGATCTACCTCGGGCTCCACACTGCATTTCCAGATTTCCTGCGCCTGCGCGGTTTCAGCGAGTTCCGTGTACTGCCCTAGCATCACGTAGTGAACCGGTCGACGCATTCACGGACGCCGGCCTCGCACTTGCCGTTGATTGGGGTCAAAGGGTGCGTCGCGGGAAATAGCTTCCGGATGCGCCGCAGCTCCCCCTCGGTCAACCCGAACGTGGTACCGAAGGCAGCCTGCTTACCCGGACGAAGCCAATCACCGAGCCGCAGCCGCCGAAGGTTGTCTTCCAAGAATCCAAACCCTAGAAAAAGCTTGACCTCTGAGCCCTCAAGCATGCCGCGCGCAACCTTAAGCTCGTCGGAGTCGTCCTTCCCTTCATGGAGCACGATGATTCCCTCGGCCGCCTCGCGCACGCTGGCAATCGACGGGGCGACGGGGCCGATGCGCTTCAGTCCCACCCAATTAGTGGGTAGCTGCCCGTACACGTGGACGATAGAGACCGCTTTCGAAAGATTGACCGCTTTGTCGAGCGTCAGATCGAAGGTGTACTTCAGTGCGTTGGTCAAAAATCGTTCCACGACCGTATCGTAGTTAAATGTCACAATGTTCAAGCAGTTGCCGGAAAACTCCTCGGGCCTGCGCACTCCCTCGATCAGTCGCCGCCAAACATACCCGAGCCAGTCCTGAGAGAAATTCACGGCGCTCGAGTCGTAGTTGAGCATCTGGTGCGCAAGCGCGAGCCGGCCCACCTCCATGTGACGTTCCACACGCGACAGGTAAGCGTCAATGGAATCGAGTCCGCACCATACGAGACTTTCCAAGAAGTCCTCTACGACGTCCTGCTCGACCCCGAGTTGCACGAGAAATTCGCGCAGCCCGAATGCGTTCTGCATCATGTCCTGCAAGAGCTTGTCGCCGGTCGGATAGCCATAGGGCTGGCTCGCGCCAGCGCCCAGGATGAAGGTCGTGGGGACGGTAATCATTCGCTCTTCGACCTCACTTCGACGCGCCGCTTTTAGGCCTCTCGGGGATCAGATACGGCGGCCAGAATCCCTGCCACGTCCCATCCCCCAATCGCCTCATACGTCTCCAAACTCATCGGTAGGGAAAACTGATCTACAAGGCTGTCCAACTTGCTGGCGAATGTATCCGACAGTGAGCGAGCGATGGTAATGGCCGGATTCGCGAAGGACGTGGATGCCGTAAACCAATACGCAGCACCGATCCAGGCAGCCACCATCCACGGGGCATCTTCATCGCGTAAGAAATCGCCTTTAACGTCCATCGACAGTATCCCGGTTCATACTTGTCGACGGTCACTGCGGTCTTATAGCTCCGTCCGAGCCGGCTTACGATGAGTGGTTCCGTGAGATGCAGGCTTACTGGGGGCGACAGCCGGGGCCAACGACTACAGTTCTCGTCTTCCGCCGTCTGCGGTGCCGATGCGGCATAAGTCGCAATGAGCTTGATTGGCAGGCGATTGGGCATGATTCCCGTAACTCGAACAGTGTGCGTTGCATGGGAATTAAGTCGAGGGAAGTTCGGCTCAAAGAAAAGCACGTCTTTGGACGGATGAACGATCGCCATGAACACACAGGCCTTAAAGCCGCCGACAACTGCGATGAGAATGCCCAGCCCCCAAAACCACGGGGCGAAGCGCGAACGTGGTTTGCATGCGATTGCGCTTTTATCGGTCGTGCGGTTATCCATGACGTCCAACGTAGCCGCCACTGGCGCCACTTGAATTCCTCTGATCAGAGGTAGCGTCAATGTGTCGTAATTTAGCTCGGCTCATAGCCTTCCCCCTGCATTCGGTCACGCAGCCTTTGCTGAGGCTATCATTCCGGTCTCCCCGCTCCCTTTCCAACTCAGATTGGCTAAGAAAGGGGGTGAATACGGACCCGGTTCACACTCTAGCTGCCACGCGGATCGGCCGTGTCCCTCAAGCAATATGATAAATCGCAGTCCTCCTTTCAATCCGGTCGCGTTGGTATGACAGTCTTCCCTCGCCCACAACTTGCATCGCGGCTTCTGCCCGGGCCCAAATTCCATATTAGAGTAAATCGCTCTGCGCTCGTCTGCGCGCTGCTGTTGGTTTCCCTTCACGGTGCTTCAGTTCGTGCCGCGCCTGTCTACAAGTGCACTGACGCCAATGGCTCTGCCTCATACTCAAACGTTCCATGCAGTGCGACTGCAGAGCGAGTAGACATCAAGGGTAATCAGAGCGGCTCAACTCCATCCGCGACGGCCGCAGCTCTCCAAATCGAAAGTGCGGTCTACGCCAGCCCACGAAACGGCCGCAGCCTCAACGTCGCCGAAAAAGTTAAAGCTGACTGCAGGCAGTCGGGTACAGCGGAGTGCGCCGTCCGATGCGGCAATCAGCTTGCTGGCGACCCGGATTTCGGCCAACGCAAGCTGTGCATGATCTCGTATCAATGCCGCGGGGGTCCTCCGCTGGAAATTCGAGTCCAGGAGGGCGAAACCGCAATGCTGCGTTGCAACGCCATGTCGGCGTCGACGGCGACCAGCGCCACCGCCCGCTCAGCTGCCTTAACGCCGCCGAACCATAAAACTTCTGCAGGGGCAGAGGTGTTTTCGCCAATACGCTCGCATGGCTCCGACCCCGATGTTGCTGAACTCAGTCGCGACCTACTACGCTCCCTCGGGAATGCGGAGCCGAAGACTCCGGAAGTCCTGGTGACGGCAATTGTGCGGAAAATCGCGCCAACCGACCCGCAGTGGAGACCCAGCAATCCGCGCTACGTGACGTTGTTTCATTCCGTACAACACGACCTCGACACGGATCTCCAACCCGTTCTGCGTAAGCAGGCCACTGCGCGGGTCGACATGCTGGCAGCCCCGATTAAATCAAACCTGGACGCCACGGCCGTCTCGCAGCTCTTGGCCTTCTACCGCTCCCCGATGGGCGGCCGCTATCTGCAATTTCAGGAGGGCGTAAGCAGAGTCGTGTCGCAAGGCATGGCCGAGATCACCCGGGGCTTATTTGGTGGGGGCCCAGCTCCTACCGCGCTTCAGCAGCCGGCCTCCCCGGAGGTGATAGAGCAGCGTCAGCGCTTGATGATGAATTCCTGGTTAGTTCTAGCGACCGCGTCACCCAAGACCGGACCCGCTTCGGGCAGCACCCACGCGGAGCCCGGGCCAGACGAGGCGATGGGCGGGATGCTGGGCACGATTGCGTTGCTTCACGGGCAGGAGTTGGACCAGCTGCAGCGCACATTCGGCCCGGACCTTCCCCGGTTCTCTGACTTTCACAAGTCAGACGCTATGCGGGCCGCTCTCGCGGCACTCCGAGGCGCAACGGCACCGAAGAGCGGCGCTGGCCCCAGCACTGAGGCAGAGTTCAAAGCGGCCTTGGAACAATCAGTGACTGCCCACGGCGGTGCATGGAAGGCTGCCTATCTGCAAGGGTCCACTCCGGTGGGCACCCAGAGTGCAGTTGAACCGGATCACCCGGCCCCTCCAGCGAGCGCCCAGCCGTCATCCAGCACGAGCGACCCCTTCCCACAAGCTCCCGAGCCTAGCCTGTCGACTCTAAAAGCGATTCCGCCCGGCGATCAGGTCGTTCTTGAAGTCGAGCCGACCTCCAATGCAGGCATCCGGATTTATGACCTGACGAAGCAACAGGTGTACCGATGGGAGTTGCCGGCGGATGTTTCGAACCGCCCAGCCCCCCAAGGCGTGCAACGCTCGTCTTGGGCTTCTGGTGCCGGCGAATTGCTTTTTGCCACCAGCGATCACGCTTATTTCATCAACAAGAGCGGCAGAGTCCAGCCGCTGAACCTGATGATGCCCGGAAAGCTTCGACCGTTCGACGGCATGGAAACCTATGCGATTTCCCCCGATGGAGAATTGGTTTCGTATTATCTATACACTCGTGATCAGAGCGACCGGCAGCCGGATGGCTTTGGAAAACTCTATGTTGATGTGATGTATCAAAGGATTCGGGGGTCCGCACCGATCACATTGATGCGCGAGGAACGGCCCATGAGCCTCGCCTGGAGTCGGGACGCTGGCAGACTTGCTCTAGGCACCTTCGACGGCAAGGTGCTCATCATGGACCGCACGGGCAAGCAGATCACGGCGCTACAGGTGGGTCAGCCTGTGGTAAATGGGCGCCCACGAGGATCTATCTACGTCATTCGGTGGAGTCCAGATGGCACACGCATTGGCTTCGTATACGAATCGACCATCGACGGCGGCCTGTACACTGCGAAGTCAGACGGAACGGCTATGCAACACATCAAGTTCGCCCTAGGTGACATGGATCTTAAATCCTTTGATTGGTCACCCGATAGCCGTCACCTTGTGTTCCGATCGTTCTTTGGGGCCAAGGAAATCTGTAACTACCAGGCCATCGGTTACAAGTTCAACACCGGTAGCTTTCCATGTATCCGGGGCATCAACCTTTACGTCAGCAATGCCGATGGTACTGAGGTTCGAAAGATCATGCCGGAACCGGACTACGTAAGTGGAGAACTGTTCTGGATTCAGTAGCCGAGCGACACCCGTTGATGTCAGGTGACATCGGGACAGCCCAAATGTCCAATCTGCGCAATCAAGTGAAAGCGAACGGGGCGACAAAAATCGCCGCGGCGATGACGCTATTCGCGCTCTCGGCGCCGTCAATAAATTCCGCATTTGCGGCCGACACTGTGATTGTCCAGCGCGACACCCAGATATCCGAGCTCCGAGCCACGCCTTACGTTCTCGTGAGAACGCCAGACGGCGGCTATTTGGTCGCCGGGTCTGGCGGTGACGGGGAGCGCGGGTGGGCCGTCCAACTCGACGCGTACGGCAGGCAACGCTGGGAGTTTTTCGATGGCCAAGAGCCGGCACCAGGGAAGCGCAGGCATTCTTTGGGTAGTCTAACGGGTGCCGTTGCGCTGCCCCAGGGGCGTTCGTTGTTTTGTGGAAAAAAGGGGCACAACGACGAGGATCCCATGAGGGCCAGGTCCGGGAGAGTTGTCATCGTCGATTCGGATGGCCGCGCCGAGGCGCGAGACCTGTACGCGAACGGCGACACGCAAGGAGCATTCACTGAGATCGATCTATGCCTCAAGTGGGGCGACGGTGTCGGGCTATTGGGCACCAATGGATCCGGATTTGGATGGCTGGTTCGTCTTGATTCGAAGGGACAATTCTTGTGGGAAAAAGCGCCTCGCTTTGGGCGACCCCTTGATGCCATCGAGACCTCAGACCACGGGCTACTGGTTCTCTCCACTGGGTCGTTGGACCAAGGAACCTCCGCACAGCTCGATAGACTTGATGCGCACGGAGAGGTTGTTCTTACTCGTCAAGTCGACGGCGGAGAGAGGGCGAAATTCATTCGACCATGGTCCGGCGAAGGTCCAATCAGCATTGTGACGGTGGCCCGGAGTCTTGAGGCGAGACTCATTCGCGTGGACTTAAGGTTTAAGGATGTTGGTCCCCCGGTGGACCTCGACAACTTCTATACGTACAAGAGCTATTTCCTAGGCGATCACAAGACGATTGCGCTGTTCGGAAGTGTCAAGGACAGGGGTGACACCGCGGCAGTCGCACGCTTCAGCGCCAGCAACACGCTGAGTATCTTGCAACTCGAGCCGCCGCACGCGTCATTTTTTATATACGACTCAGTGCCAACTGCGATCAATGAGTTCGCAGTGGTGCGCTGCAACTCTCAATTGAAGCCAATTCTTGGTTGGATCTCGTTGGCAAAGTAAGTAGAAGGCCCCTGCCGCCCTTGGAGTCGCGGATGTGCTTTCGTGCATCGGCGCCACCTAGCCTAAGCAAGCCCGACCCGTCTAGGGAAAAAAGAGTGAAACCGTATCGCTGACCAAGCGGTATCCACAAATTTACACGCGTAACGCGCCAGCCCTTCCATTTGGGGAAAGCCTGTGGGGCTAATTCGAGGCTCCCAAGACTGGATTCATCCGCGGATCAACCAGTTAGGCGTTCTCCCAGCCTGCAACCCGGGGAGCCATTAAAACAATAACTTATCTCTGATTCTTGAGATTCTATACAGCCGGTTTCAAATTTCCTGCCAAGGCCCGTGAGCCCCGCGAGATGGGCCATTTTGTCGGCCGAGTGGTCGTGCTAGCGCGTCATGGCGTGCGCGAAGTCGCGAGAGTCGTGCGCACGTCGGCGTACCCGAGAATCTCCTTGGGAGAGCTCGGGCGGAGCTCCGCCCTCCGCCATCAGCCCTAGGATTACGCCGGACGCCATCTAAGGCCGGACTTGGCGAGCTACGCACAATTAAGGCACACGCTGTATTTCAATAGTCACGTGCGACAGCGTTTGAATACGTCCCAGTTGCTCCCGGTAGAAGCTCGCGTCCCGCGGCTGTCGGGTCTCGATGGCAAGAATTGCGCCGAGATGCCCGGGCCCGAGCCGCCACAGATGTAAATCCGTCAAGCGATCTCCCGCCATCAGAACTGATTTCTGAATACGCGCTTCAAGCGCCCGGTCCGGAGTCATGTCGAGAAGGACGCGGCCGGTGTCGCGGACGAGACCCAAAGACCAGCTCGCAATTACGCATGCCCCGACAATGCCCGCCAACGGATCCATCCACAACCAGCCGAATGTCCGCGCGAGCAGCAAGCCGACAATTACCAGCACCGAAACCGCGGCATCTGCTGCGACATGAATGATCGCCGCACGCAGATTATGGTCGCGGTGAGCCGCAGCCAGCGAGTCCCGTTCATCGTGTGGATGTTCGTCTTCGCCGCTGGCGCTATGCGGGTCCCGATCATGATCATGGTCGTGGTCATGGCGATGATGGACGTGGCTGCCGCGGGACAGCAGCCACGCCGAGACAAGATTGACTCCCAATCCCAGGACCGCGATCGGGATTGCCTCCCGGAACTGAATCGGGATCGGGTTGAGAAATCGACTGACTGCCTCGTAGGCGATCAGCAGCGCGATCATTGCCAAGATCACAGCGGAGGTGAATCCGGCCAGATCGCCGAGCTTCCCGGTCCCGAACACAAATCGCCGGTCGCCAGCATGCCGGCGCGCATAGCGGTAAGCCAGAGCGGCCAGGAGCAACGCGCTGGCGTGGGTGGACATGTGCAAACCGTCGGCAACCAGCGCGAGTGAACCAAAGAGCATCCCGCCGGCAATCTCGAGCGCCATCATGACGCCGCACAACCAGATCACCGCCCAGGTCTGGCGTTCGGCGCGCTCATGGCCCTCACCAAGGAACACATGCTCGTGTTGCGCCTCGAAAAGGGGCGTGTCGGGCTCAGCCACCTGGCTCACCGTACGTAGGTACGAACGACGGAAAGGAGTTCTTCGACGGCTTGCGGCTGCAAGGCGGGGGGATGGGCCTTAGGGTCTACAAGGTGGGTCCGAACATGGTCCTCAACGACTTCGGCCATCAATCCCGCCATCGCCGCACGGGAGCTTGAGAGAAGGTGCATGACGCGCTCGCAGCCTGCCTCCTCCTGCAGCGCACGCTCGATGGCCTCAATCTGGCCTCTGATGCGCCGAACGCGCGCCAGAAGTTTCTGCTTTTCGATGATTGTGTGTGACATCGTTCGAATATAGCATAGGGACCTACCCTATATTTCTACTCACTCGACGTGGGATTCGGCGCGCCTAGCGCGGCCCCTCGCTGCCGCTCGCAGGGCTCAAGGAGAGCTCACCGGGATGGCGCGACTCCTCGACCCCGACTCCGACCTGCACGCTCAGGTGGAGGTACTTACCTCCGAAGGAGTTGCAACCAGCGCCATCGAGGGAGAGCGTCTTGATCCCAATGCATTGCGCAGTTCCCTGGCTCGTCGTCTGGGATTGCCGACCGCCGGACTGCCCGCCCCAGCCCGTTCAATGGAGGGCTCGTCGATGTGTTACTGGATGCTACACAGAGACTCGAAAAGCCGTTGACGCAAGAAATGCTCGCCGGATGGCAGGCGGCGCTTTTTCCAACCGGACGCTCCGGACTGACCAAGATTCGCGTCGGCGTGCTGCGCGGGGAATCCCCCATGCGGATCGTCTCCGGTCCGATCGGGCGCCAGCGAGTCCACTATGAAGCGCCTCCGCGGCGCGGCCTGGAGCGCGAACTCAAACGGCTTCTGACTTGGTTCAACAATTCGCTGGCAGACGCGGACGGACTGTTGCGCGCTGGTGTGGCGCACGCCTGGTTCGAGCTTATTCATCCGTTCGAAGACGGCAACGGGCGCGTCGGCCGCGCCCTTCTGGATCGGGCTCTTGGACAGGACGAGAACCGGTTGTCCAGGCTCTACAGCGTCTCGGCGCGTTTCATGGCCGTGCGAAACGAGTACTACGAGGCGCTGCAAGCGCTCTCTCGCGGCGATCTCGACGCTACGGCGTGGCTGAGCTGGTTCCTCGAACAGGTCGTGGCCGCCTGTGGAGAGAGTGCCGGCACAGTGGAGCGAGTTCTGCAGAAGGCCCGCTTCTGGGTGCGTCATGCCCAGTCGGCCTTCAACGAGCGGCAACGGAACGCGCTCAATACTCTGCTCGACGCCGGCACTAGTGGCTTTCTGGGCGGAATGACCAACAAAAAGTACGCGCATCTGACTCACGTCAGTCCCGCCACCGCCCAGCGCGATCTTGCCGAGCTCGCCGAACGTGGAGCGCTGCGTACGCAGGGTGCGGGTCGCAGCGTGCGTTACGAGCTCATCGACTAGCTGTCCGACGCGGAACCCGATCGCGCCTTTGTTCTCAGAAGCCTGTCGGGGAGCTCCACCACTCAACGTTGGCTCAGCGGAGCAACCAGGGAAAGGTCGTACGTTGGGGAACTTCGAACCCCCGCGCGCGCACCCGCTCCTCGCTAGAGGCATGAGCCCCTCAAATGTCTGTACCGCGGGCAACCCCTGCGCAACCCATACACGCAAATCTCAACGGGTGTCACATCTTTGAACCCCACCATTCGCCTGGCGACTAGGAAACCGGACCGATGAGGGGCTACACTCCGCCGGTGGCCGTAGGCCGATTCTCGTGAATATGCATAGACGGTCTCTTTCGTGGGTTCTATCGCTGCTGCTGCTGCTTGCTCAGCACGGGGCGGTATTGCATGAGCTGAGCCATCTCGGCCATGGCGCCAGCACCCACGGTGCGATGCTGGATCAGAGTGACCAGCTGCCTGACAACGGCTCGTGTCCGACCTGCCAGGCCTTCTCGCAGGTTGCAAACCCCGCGACCGCCTCGACTTTGGTCCTGGCACTTTGCACAGCCGCCTTTATCCCCGCTCCCGAGCCTTCCTACGCGATTGTCGGCGCCGAGATTCCGACGCCCCGCAGCCGCGGTCCTCCGCAAGTCTGAACTGAGCTTTCGATTGTGAACCATGCAGCGCGCGAGCGATCCGCGCTGCGTTGTCTCTTCAGTTCTTGTGGAGTAGTTTCATGGTTAATCCCCGAAAGCGGGCCGCCACGCGTAGCGTGGTCGCCGCAGTTGCGTCTATTGCAATCGGACTCTTGATCACGCCCGAGATCCGGGCCGAGGCCAGTGATTACAGTTCCCCCGTCGCCACTGCCGATTCGGCCGCGGCACCCGGCGGCGCTTCTGCCGCCTCCGATGCCAGTGGCTCCCTAGCCACCGTCGTCGTCACGGCGCGGCGCCTGAATGCTGCGCGTTCCGAGATCGAAACGCAGACCGGCGCTTCGACTTATACGATCACGAGCGATGCGATTGCCGCGACGCCCGGGGGCGAAAACGTACAGCTCAACCAGGTCCTGCTACAGGCACCGGATGTCGTGCAGGACTCCTTCGGACAGCTGCACGTGCGTGCGGACCACAACGACCTGCAATACCGGCTGAACGGAGTGATTCTGCCGGAGGGCATCAGCGTCTTCAGCCAGACCTTAAGTCCGCGCCTGATCTCCTCGCTGAGCCTGATCACCGGCGCCCTCCCCGCCGAATATGGCCTGCGCACCGCCGGCGTCATCGACCTCACGACTAACAGCGGCTTGCTACAGCCCGGCGGCGAAGTGTCGTTCTATGGCGGCAGTCACGGCACGGTACAGCCCGCGGCCGAGTATGGCGGAAGCACCGGTAATTTCAGCTACTACCTGACGGGCGACTACAAACAGAATAACCTGGGGATTGAATCGCCCGACGGAAGCTCAGACCCGCTGCACGACCACACGACGCAGGGTCATGCGTTCGGTTATTTCGAGCAGATTTTTGACCCGCAGAACCGCCTCTCGTTGATCGTCGGGCTGTCCAACGATCACTTCGAGATCCCGAACCAGCGCGGGCTGCAACCGAGTCTGGGATATCAGGTGCTGGGGCAGAGCGAGTTTCTCAGCGATAGCCTCGACGAAAACCAGCACGAACTCGCCGAGTACGCCATCGTCAGCTGGCAGCATTCCCAGGGAGATCTCAACTGGCAGACGTCGCTGTCTGCCCGCTATACCAGCCTTCATTTCGCGCCCGACTGGATCGGAGATCTGCTTTATAACGGGATCGCCCAGGATGCGTTCAAGGATGACACCGCTTTCGCATGGCAGACCGACGGGTCATACAAGATCACCGCCTCACACACCCTGCGTGCGGGCTTCTACCTACAGCACGACAGCGCCGAGAGCGAGACGACCTCCAATGTCCTGCCCATCAATGCCCAAGGCGTGCAAACGAGCGACATTCCTCTCACCGTCCCTGATAACGGGAAACAGTCGCAGGCGATTGAGAGCGCGTACCTGCAGGATGAATGGCAGATCGTTGCCCCGCTCACGCTGAACTATGGCGTACGGTTCGATCACTACAGCGCCTACTCGAGCGGCAGCCAGTTGAGTCCGCGCGTGAACTTCGTCTGGCAGCTTACGACTGGGACGACCGTCCACGGTGGCTACTCGCGCTACTACACACCGCCACCGTTTGAGCTCGTCGGCAGCGAAACCTTCACAAAATTCGCGGGCACTTCGGCCGTGCCCCCGGGTACGGTGACGCAGGACACCGCGCCAATCGCCGAACGCGCGAATTACTACGACTTCGGCGTGCAGCAGAAGCTGCTAGATAACAGCCTGACGCTCGGAGTGGACAGCTTCTATGAGCAGGCGCAGCACCTGATCGACGAGGGACAGTTCGGAGCGCCTATCATCCTGACGCCGTTCAACTATCGCTATGGGCTCATCGGGGGCATGGAGTTCTCGGCGAACTACACCGTCAAGAATTTCTCCACCTATGCGAACCTTTCATTCCAGGCCGCGCACGGAAAGGGCGTGGAATCCTCGCAGTTCAATTTCGGGGCGGATGACCTGGCCTATATCCAGAACAATTACATTCACCTGGATCACGAGGGGCGCGTCGCGGCCTCTGCAGGCGCCTCATATCTCTGGTCGGGCACCCGTTTCAGCGCCGATATGCTCTTTGGCACCGGACTGCGGCAGGATCTGACGCTGCCCGACGGGTCATCGATCCCGAATGGCGATCACACCCCGAGCTACACCCAGATAAATTTTGGTGTAAGTCACGAGTTTCGGCTCGCCAGCACAGGACCGCTCACGGTGCGATTCGACGTCATTAACGTAACTGACAAGGTCTATCAGATCCGTAGTGGCACGGGGGTAGGCGTGTTTGCTCCTCAGTACGGTGCGCCGCGAGGATTTTTCGGAGGTGTTGCTTGGCAGTTCTAGGCTTCAGGTCCGCGATTCCCTTTCGCGAGTGAGGCGTGGCAGCCACCGGCATTTGCGCCGGTGGCTGTCCCATCACCGGCCTAGTGGGTCGTGGTCGCGGGACGCACTGCCTGCCGGCCTCGAGAGGTTTGCCGACGCTTCTTAGTCGAAGCGAAAAGCTTAGAAACCTATCCTTGAACACCAGGTATCGGCAAATTTACTCGGGTAACACGCCAGCCCAGGACTTCAGGGAAAGTCGCAGGGGCGGATTCGAGATTGCCGGAGCAGGAGCTGTCGTCGGATCAAGGACTTGGGTTGGTGTGCATCGTCCAACCCGGGGAGCCAGATATTCCCAAGTTCTTCAGAGAGTTAGCGGCGCAGGGCCGCTCTTTCTCCAGTCTCTGGCTTGGTGCTTTCTGATGGGCCTCTGAGGTCCCGCCGGCCGGCATCCACGAGGCGCAGTTTCGGCTGCCCCCCATGCGCGGAAGTTCGGCCAGCCACTCCGCAGCGCGCCATGCTCGATTACACCCGCGATACCGTCCGTTTCCTGCGTGAAAATGCCCGTTGGCTCGCCGGCGGATTCCTGCTCACCCTGTTCTCCTCGTTCGGGCAGAGCTTCTTCATCGGCCTGTCGGGCGAGGCTCTGCGCGCCACTTTCCGCCTCTCGGGAGCCGCCTTCGGCGGGATTTACATGTTGGCCACCATGGGCAGTGCGGTCACGCTGCCGTGGCTGGGTCGCACGCTGGATGTGATGCCCGGTTGGCGAGTGGTTCGATTCACCGCGCCGGCGCTCGCCCTTGCTTGTGTGTTGATCGCGATCGCGCCCAACGTCGTGGTTCTCACCCTGGCGCTCTTTCTGCTGCGTCTATTTGGCCTGGGAATGATGCAGGAGACTTGCTTCACCGAGATCGGACGAGCGTTCGTTGCGAACCGCGGCCGAGCCATGGCGCTGGTCTCTCCCGGGGCACAGCTCGGCGTCGCGGTCCTGCCCGTCACAGTCGTGCTGATTGCCAAGGCCACAGGCAGCTGGCGTTCAGCGTGGTTTGCCTCAGCTGCGCTGATACTTCTGGTCGGGATGCCGGCGATCATCGCGTTACTGAAGGTGGAACGCGTGCCCAGGTCGAAGGATAGGAAGAGCAGCGCGCGACATACCGCTCGCGACTGGACTCGCTCGGAAGTGCTACGGGACCCGATGCTCTATCTGTTGCTCGTGGGAATTCTGGCGCCATCGGTCATCTCGACGGTCATATTCTTCGAACAGGACTACCTAATCGCTCTGCGCGGTTACGACCGGTTGGCCTTTGCGGCCGCCTATCCCGTGATGTCCGTTACAACCGTGTTTTTTGGCTTGTTCTGCGGCAACCTGATCGACCGGGTCGGCAGCTTGAGGTTGTTGCCCTTTTTTCTGCTGCCGCTCGCAATTGCCGCCGCGACTGTCGGTCTGGTTACCCCCATGTGGGGCGTCTACGTTTTCATGTTCCTGCTCGGCGTCAGCAGCGGCTTCACGTCCACGCTGCTGGGCGCTCTGTGGCCGGAGGTTTACGGACTTGCAAACCTCGGCGGCATTCGTGCGATCGTCGTCTCGGCGATGGTGTCCTCGACTGCGCTAGGTCCCGGCCTCTCCGGCGCCCTCATCGATTCAGGGATCTCGCTGCCGAAACAGATGCTCTGGTTGTCCGGCTGGTGTATCGCCGCCTGCTTCGTACTGGCCTTTGCCGCATCGCGAGTCCGGCTGCGCGAAGCGCGCCCAGGAGAGCGGGCCGCGGCCGACTAGCTAGCGTGACGCTGGTACTGTCCGTGAGGTGATTATTAGCTATAATCACCTCATATTCTGAGTCGATTATGACCACCAAGCACCTCAAGCCCTGGATCTGGCAGCGCCCGGACTGGCCCGAATTTCACTGGGATTCGGCGCGCCTGGCGCGACCACTCGCTGCCGCTCGCAGGGCTCAGGGGGAGCTCACCGGCATGGCACGGTTCCTCGACCCCGACTCCGACCTGCACGCTCAGCTGGAGGTACTTACCTCGGAAGGCGTTGCGACCAGTGCCATCGAGGGAGAGCGCTTTGATCCTGATGCCTTGCGCAGTTCGCTGGCCCGTCGCCTGGGATTGCCGACCGCCGGACTGCCCGCCCCACCGCGTTCCATGGAGGGGCTCGTCGATGTGTTGCTTGATGCCACACAGAGACTCGAGAAGCCGTTGACGAAGAGAATGCTCGCTGGATGGCAGGCGGCGCTTTTTCCAACAGGGCGCTCCGGACTGACCGAGATTCGCGTCGGCGTGCTGCGCGGAGCATCTCCCATGCGGATTGTGTCCGGTCCAATCGGACGCCAGCGAGTCCACTATGAAGCGCCCCCGCGGCGAGGCTTGGAGCGCGAACTCAAACGACTTCTGACCTGGTTCAACAGACCGCTGGCAGACGCGGATGGACTGTTGCGCGCCGGCGTGGCGCACGCCTGGTTCGAGCTTATTCATCCGTTCGAAGACGGCAATGGGCGCGTCGGCCGCGCCCTTCTGGATCGCGCTCTCGCACAGGACGAGAATCGATCATCTAGGCTCTATAGCCTCTCGGCGCGGTTCATGGCTGTACGCAACGAGTACTACGAAGCGCTTCAAGAGCTCTCTCGCGGCGATCTCGACGCCACGGCATGGCTGAACTGGTTCCTCGAACAGGTCGTAGCCGCCTGCGGAGCGAGTGCCGGAACTGTGGAGGGAGTTCTGCGGAAGGCGCGCTTCTGGGTGCGACATGCTCATACGGCCTTGAACGAGCGGCAGCGGAAGGTCCTCAATACGCTGCTCGATGCGGGCATCAGTGGCCTTGTGGGCGGAATGACCAACAAAAAGTACGCGCATCTCACCCACGTCAGTCCCGCCACCGCGCAGCGCGATCTTGCTGAGCTTGCCAAACTTGGAGTACTTCGTGCGCAGGGCGCGGGTCGCAGCGTGCGTTACGAGCTCATCGACTAGCGTGCTGCGCAGGCCTCGATCGCGCCCTCGCCCCCGCACCCGACCATTCGGCTTCGGCCGGCGACGGCCCGTATCTGCTTCTGTCGGCCACCGGCACGGCACCTGGCGGTTCAAGTACAGGTCCACCCGCAAGAAAAGCACCCCAGGCTTGTCCAAGACCCGGCAATATCAGCGCCGCGAGATCGTTCCGGACTTCGACGCCGCTGGCCGAACGTCCGTCAAGAAGAACTGTCGGGGAGAGGGCTATGAGCAGATCAGGGCTAATTGTGTTTGCCGCGCTGGCCATCACTCTGGGGGCCCTGCGGGCAACCGCTGAGGCGCCGGCCGCACCGAATACCGACCTTCCGCGCCTCTACGTCGGCGCCTTCAAGCCGGTCGAGCAGCCCCCTCACGGCTTCGGCCCGCTGCACGCTCTGAACTCGGACGTCCGCCACGTGAAGTCGAGCGAGAACGCCGCGCGGCTGTCATCGGCGCTCGTCGCGGCGCTGATGAAACGTGGGGCGCGGGCCGAAGAGCTGCCGACGGATATCCCGCAGCGCCCGCAATCGGGCTGGATCATCCGGGGTGTTTTCTACGCGCTGGATCAGAATAGTCGCCTGATCTCCGTTCCGCTCCTGAACAAGCAGACGGGTCCCAATGTGGAAGTCAGCGTGACTATCGCCGACGCCGCGAAGGCTCCGGATGTTCCGTTCGCCGTCATCGGCAACGACGCGATGCTGAAGGGCCAAGGTACTGCGTTGAGCTGGAACCCGTACGTCGCGGCATCAAAGTTCGTGATCCACCAGGTACAGGGTGAGGATTCCCTCACGCTGCTGGCAGACGAAATTGCGCAAAGGATCCTCGAGGAGCGTCAAAATCTCCTCACGCATGACACACCGTCGGGCGGCCAATAAGAACAGGGGGCAACCAATGCGCCGGATCCTCGTTCTGATGCTTATCGTGCTTTTGGTCGGGATCGGATGGTACATGCAAGAACACCGAAGTGATTATGGGGTGTCACGTCTCTATGAAAACCAGACCTATCACTTCGAGGCGCTCCGGGTGTTGAACGACACTTCGGTGGTCGGCGGCGATCCCAACGAGGTGCTTCAAACCATTGCGACCGTCAAGGCAGGGGATGCAGACGGTTGGTACAGGGCATGGATGGCCGAAGGAGACCGACTCGTGGCGCTAGCGCAACGCACGACCGATCCAATTTCGAAAGGGCACGCTCTGCTTCGGGCGCACAACTACTATCGGTCGTCGGACTTCCTCTTGCTGCCTGCGGATCCGAGGCGACCGGGCGCCTGGCAGAAGAACGTAGCCACCTTCTATGAGGGACTAGACACGTTGCAGGTCCAGTACGAGCGCATCACGGTTCCATATGGAGATTCGCACCTCGACGCCGACTATTATCCGGGGTCCGCAGGTTCGGAGAACAAACCGCTGATCCTGACCGTTACCGGCTACGACGGCACGCGCCAGGAGATGTATTTCTCGATCGTCGCCGCTGCCCACGAGCGCGGCTACAGCGTTTTAGCTTTCGACGGTCCGGGGCAAGGATCGGCCCTTCGCGATCGGGGCCTGACCATGATAGCGGAGTGGGAGAAGCCTACGCGCGCGGTGCTTGATACCTTCCTCGCCTCGCACTCGAAGCCAAGCGGAATCGTGTACCTGGGCGAAAGCCTCGGTGGTTACCTGGCACCGCGCGCCGCGGCATTTGATCCGCGCATCGACGGGGTCGTGTCACAGGACGTCTTTTTCGATGGCGGCGAAGCGGCCGGTAAGGGCACCAAGCCTCTGGTCAAATGGCTGGTGGACAACAACCACTACGGTATCCTGAGTTTTCTGGCCAAACTGGAACACGACCCAGGGGCGAAGTGGAATCGAGAAAACGGAATGTGGGTGTTTGGCGTCCAGCATCCGTGGGGCGTTCTAACAGCCTTCAGGCAATACACGCTGGCACCGGTCGCCTCGAAGATTACTGCCGATGTTCTGATCCTGGTCGGTAAAGATGATCATTTCGTTACGCCGGACCAGGCTGACAGGTACAAAGCGAGTCTCACCCACGCACGAAGCGTCACGACGGTTGTTTTCGATAAGGCATCTGGGGGCGCTGAGCACTGCCAGGTCGGCGCGCCCAGCCTGTGGCAGGCGGCATTTTTTGACTGGCTTGCGCAAAAGTTTCAGCCCGGACCGTCGCCGCGACCGGCCGCACAGCCACGCGCAAGTACGTAGCGTCGGCAAGACGCTCAGCAAGCGTCGGAGTATCTGGGTCTCCCACTCCATCGCTTCAGTGCTTCATCTCGCGAGGTGCTTCCCACGGGCGCTCGCGAGCCAGCAGCACGTTCAGGAGGTTGTCCTGAAAATTGATGTTGCCCGTGAGTCTCTCGTGGTTTTCGCAGAGAAAAAACGCGTAGGCAAGCGGGAAAAACAGAGCGTTGTTGCGTGGCGCGACGGGGCTGAGCGCTTCACGTGCGAGCAGCGACGGCTTCGTCACCTCGCCATCTCCGGGCTCGAGCATCAGCCGACTGTAGTCCACACCGGGTACCTTGTGCTGCACATCGTCCGGGAATAGCCGGGCCACCAACCGTCCGGCCTGTGGTTCGACTACGATGCGCGCGGGCGTCAGCACGCAATCCCCGCCGAACACGACGAACTTGACCGGTGAACTCGGCTCCTCGAAAGTCACCGACCATATGAAGCGCCGAGCGCGCTCCAGGTTTCGGGCAAAGTAAGCCTGGAGCGCCGAGAGGTACGCGTCTGCCTCGCCCGGTGAATTGAACCGGGCTCGCAGACGGCCAATTACGGTCGGGTCATACACGGACCATTGCATGCGCTTCCAGGTAGCGGCGTCATAGAGATCCAGGTCGAGATCCTTGCCACCCGGATCGACCGACCAGTCCGTCAGGGGATGCGGCAGGAGCTCGTAGACGCTCGGCATGGTCGCCAGTACCTCCGGCTCAACCCGACGCAGTCCCACCCTGTGACCAAGAAGCATGCTCTGCAAGGAATTCAGGGAGCCTAAATTGGGCGTGCCCAGTAACACGACGGTGCCAACTTTTGCCGCGCCCGCCATGTTGATGGGGAAAGCGCCGTCGCCTTCGAGCGCATCGACCGTGCCGTAACGAAGATAGTAGCGAGTGACGAGACCGCCCATGCTGTGGGCGATCACATTGACCCGCAGCGTCGGATCCGCATAGTCGCTACGGATCTGCTCTATCAGGGCGTCAAGGTGCTTTGCGGTCGTGACATTGTCCTGCCGCCAGTCATATGCGAATACGTAGTACCGCCGCACGCGCGGATCGGCCGGCGCGCCCAGCTTCCCTGCGACGAAGCCCCCCGACTGGCGCAGTGTGCGCAGAATCGCGCCGTAGAAGTCAGAGTTCAGCACCTCTTCAAAGAGCCCGCTCGGTTCCAATCCGTCATCGACGGGTTGCAGGCTCACCGGGTCAAAGGCCAGTGTCAGGTCCTGTTTCGAACCCGCCAACAGATGCAGCGTCGATCCCGGCCATACCTCACGCGCCTTGCGCTTGTCGAAGAGTCTCGAACCAAGAACTCCGGGAATCAGGATAACGGGCGGCGTACGCTCCTCCTCCATGCCGGAAGCGTAAAGCCGGCTCAGATCCGGCGCCTTGTCGCTATGGCAGGCAACAAGCAGCCCCGCCAGCACCGCCCACATCCATCTGAACGCGCCCATCAGGCCCCCCTGGAGAGGACTCACGCCGACCATCTCAATGCTCTAAGGGTATCGTTCGCGGCTACAGCATGTCTCACTGCCAAGAGACCGCTTAGGATTGGGGTTTGTCACCCGCGCACGGTGAATGACCCGGGGAGTCAGTTTTAGCCCTGGCGGGCGGGTTCTTTCCCGGAACGCCGCTTGCCGCGACGTAACTGACCTCAGAAAGCGAAAACCCCGCCGGAGCGGGGTCTCGTTATTGCGATCTGGACGAGAGTTTCAGGTCGCTTTGCGCCGCCTCGTGAAGCCCACGCCGGCGAGGCCGAGGCCGAGGAGCGCGAGTGTCGTCGGCTCCGGTACCGAGGTCCGGGTGAAGGTCCAGTCTTCGATGTCGGGGCTGGCAGGTGTGCTGTCCCCGTAGGTGATGTCGATAGAAAAGGTGTTGCCGCCCAGGTAGCTGCCCGTCCCGTCAAATCCGCCCGGGTTGGAGAACGTGATCACGCCCGTCGATGACAAGGTCCCGGTAAGCGACAGGTTGCCGTCCGATCCGCACTTCGGGTCCGGATGGAGATAATAGAGGGCGTCCTTTATGCAGGTCACGTTGACCGTGCCGGAGAAGGAGAAGTCGCCCGTGCTATCGCTCGGCACGGGGGTCGTAAGTACGAGGGTCGCGAGCTGATCGTAGGGCGATTGAGTCGAGGTGGGGCCGGGGACGCCGACTCCTGACCAGGTTCCCGCAATGGAGCCCGCGTGTGCGGCGAGCGGCCCGATCGTCAGCCCTATCGCAATCAACCCGAGCTTAGTCGACTTCATCGATCTCCCCTATTTGCCGCGGGCGCCGGATGCGTGCGAGGTCAGCGCCCTGCTTGAGCATTCACTGACCACACGCAAGCTTCATGCCACTGCGGGTCAAGCCCAATGCTGTCAACGGTTTAGCTCCGGCTCGAGTCTGCGGGCACTGCGGAAGTGTAAAGGACGCCAACACTTAACCCGCTTAGGACCCCTGCAGTCCGGTGAGATTATGTCTGTTCGGCAGGCGGGTAACCGTCGGTTCACTGGCGCGCAGGTTAGCGGGCGCGGCAGTGGGACACTGCTAGCGCTTGGGGCTCGGAACATGCTGATCGAACAGGAGCGTGTTGCCGTCGGGGTCGGTGACCTCGAAGAATGCCGGGCCCTGGGTCTTCACGTCCGCTTCGGGCGCCATCGTCAGGCCGCGCGCCTTCAACACGCGCTGCAGCTCACGAACGTCCTGGAAGTCCGTCAGGGTCTCCTTGTCCTTCGTCCACCCCGGGTTAAAGGTCAGGATGTTCTTGTCGAACATTCCCTGGAACAGCCCGATCCTGGCTGTGCCGTTCTGCAGGACGACCCAATTCTGCTCGGGCTTGCCACCGACCTGCTTGAAGTCGAGCTTCTGGTAGAAGGCCATGGATGCCTTGAGGTCCTTGACCGCGAGACTGACGGAGAAATTTCCCAGCTGCAGGGGTTCATTCTCCGCGGCAGGGATGGATCGGATCGTGCTCGCGGCCAGCACCGCGATCGTGGCCACAGCGCCGACCGCCAGGAAGGTTCGTACTTTCACATGATTCTCCTAAAGCCCCTCGGGATGCATGCAGATGCCGGAGACCGACCTTAAGGAAGCGACAAAGGAGAAAGCAAGCCTGCCCCTATAGCGGCAGGCGCACCGTAAATGTCGTGCCCGTCTCGCGGGTGGAGGTTACGGACAGCGTGCCGTCGTGGGCCCGGACTATCTGGGAACAGATGCTCAGCCCGAGTCCCAGCCCCTGCCGGTGAGGTGCGATGGAATGGCGCCAGAACGGCTCGAAGATCTTGGAGAGCGCCTCGGCCGGAATGGGCTCGCCCTCGTTGGACACCCGCAGTACGAAGTCCGCGTCGTCCGTGAAGGCACTCACCCCCACCGGCCGCCCAGGATCCCCGTGCGCGAGCGCGTTGGCGACCAGGTTCGACGTCACCTGCTGCAGACGACCGATGTCGCAGCGGACCGCGCGGCCGACGCGGATGTCGGTGATCACCTTGCGCCCGGGCTGCCCGTCCTGCAGCTCCCTCACCACCTCGGTGAGTGCCGAGGTGATATCCGCCCGCTCGTTGATGTCGACATCGATGCCGTGCCCGAGCTTGCCGCGCGCAAAGTCCAGGATGTCGTCGATCAGCGCCGACATGCGCCTGACGTTGGTCGAGATGCGCGCCGCCATCTCCTTAAGCGCCGCGTCTGACGCGCGCTTCTCGATGATCGCGCTGCTCATGGCCACCGCCTGCAGCGGGTTGCGCAGGTCGTGACCGAGGATCGCCATGAACTGCTCGCGCAGCTCGCTCGCCGCCCGCTCGTCGCGTAGCGCGTTCTCGCTCTTCTCGCGGCTCAGCTCGGACTCGAGTTGCATGGCAATCAGGCGCGCAAAGCGCTGGAAGGTGCCGATGATCCTCGGGTCCATCACCTTGGCGGGCCGCGGGTCGATGGCACACAGGTTGCCGAAGTAGCGGCCGTTGGCGAACACGATCGGCACCGACACGTAACTCTCGATCTTGTAGAGCCGGGGCGTGTGGTGGTCGCGATACAGCGGGTCCTGGCTCGCATGATCGATGACGATCGCAGACCTTGAGCGCTTGGCCTCGATGCACAGGGTGGTCTCCAGCTCCAGCTGGCCACCGGGCTTGAGCCCGAAATTGATCTCGTCCTTGACCGCGCACAGCGTCCAGGTCTTGTCGGTGACCCGCGCCACCGCCGTGAATCCCATGCCGGTGATCTCACAGAGCACATCGAGGATCGTGGGGAGGGCTTCCAGGCGGCCCACGGCCGAGACATCGCGCGCTATCCCGACCGGGTCATCGTCCGCCGTCTCGCTGCGCCTGGCGAGTTCGTGCGGCGCCCCTGCAGCGGAGTGTGCCGGTTCGCGGGTTTGCTGTCCCTCTGAAATCATCCCGCGATTCTACCCCGCGAGGGACTCTGCCTTCCCACGTGGTCTTCTTCGGAAAGCCAGGCGCAACTCCACGGGGCTCGAGGTCCCGTTACCGCAGCGAGGGCCACGGATTGGGCCTTGGGCATCAGTGACTTGGGGCGCCCGCCGGCTCCGCGAGGCCCGGGCGATGGCTACTTCCTGAGGCCGCGCAGGCTCACCACTTCAGGCCGGCCGATATGCCGTAGGTACGCGGGTCGTTGAAGTTGGCGATGTTCAGCTCCCCGAACGAGGGTCCGAAATCGATGCCGTTCTGCTTCTTGACCACGTTCGCAACGTTCTTGCACCAGACGGACACCCAGCCGGTCTGCGAGGCGACCGGGATGTTCTCCCAGCGCACCTGCGTGTCCACCAGGCCCAGGGCCTCGGCCTGCGTCAGCGATGCCAGCGACACCAGGGGGAAATCCGCCGTCGCCGTCTTCGCGTACGGGTACAGGTAGTAGCTGCTCGTGTAGTGGGCATCGACGATGAAATGCAGGCTGTCGGCCTTGCCCGCACTCAGCACGCGCCAGTCGAGGCCCCCGGAGGCCTGCCACTTCGGGGCGTGGGGAATGACGCGGTTGTCGGCCACGTTGACCACCTCGCCGCTCGCGTTCGTATCGTAGTAGGTATTGTACTTGGCGTTCAGGTAAGCCAGGTTCGCCGTGAGCCGCAAGGCCTCCACCGGGCGGAAGGCGGTCTCGAGCTCTATGCCGCTCATCTTGGCGGAGCCGGCATTCTGGATGAGGCTCTGCAGCGAGGACACGGCGGTGAACACCGACAGCTGCATGTCCTTGTGGTTGTTGATGAAGGCGGCGAGGTTCACGTCCAGGCGCCGCTCCCACCAGCTCGACTTCAGCCCTACCTCGAAGGAGTCGACGGTCTCGGCATTGAACGGCGTGGTGGTTGCCTCGTTCGAGCCCGCCTCGCCATTGAAGCCACCACTGCGGTAGCCCTGCGCGTACTTCGCGTAGGTGTTCAGGTTGTCGGTGAACTTGTAGGAGAACACCACGGTCGGATTGAGCGCATGGAAGCGGTGGGAGGCTTCACCCACGTCCACCAGCACGGTGTCGGGCAGCAGCACGTCCGAGCGGTGGATGGTCTTGTCCTCGATCGTATAGCGCAGGCCGCCCGTGACGGTGAACCGGTCAGTGACCGCAAAGTCCGCCTGCCCGTAGGCTGCGCCCGCGTGCGTCGTGCCGCCGTAATTGGTGTCGTAGCCCACGCTGCCGAAGAAGAAGCGCTGCGGGTTGGTCGTGTCACCCTCGTCCTGGAAGTAGTAGAGCCCGCCCACGTAGTTGAGGTGCGTGCCCCACTTGCCGGTGGCCTGGAACTCCTGGCTGAGCGAGTAGTAGGAAGTCTGCAGGCCCCCCGTCGCGAGCCACAGGGGCGTGCCATCCAGGTCCGCCGGGTAGTCGTTGTAGCTCATGGTGCGGTAGCCGGTGATCGACTTGAGCGTCACGGCGTCCAGGTCCCAGGTGGCAGTCAGTCCGTGGCCGGCGATCGACACGTAGTCCGACGGGGCATTGTCGACCCAGCCGGTGCTCGAGTACTTCGGCTGCACGTAAAGATAGGCCGGCAGGCACACCGCGGGGCCATACGGGCAGTTGGCGCCGAGGAAGCCGGTGGGATTGACGGACTGCAGCTGGCTGTAGGTGGGCGTGTCCCGCGAACGGCTGTAGTCGAGCATGTAGTCCAGCGTGAGGTGTTCGGCAGGCAGCCACCGCACCTGCCCGAGGAAGGCGACGTGGTCCTTGTCGCCCATGCGCCCGCTCTTGGCCTCCGCGCCGAAGGGGTCCTGCGTGACGGAGTTGTTGTAGAGCTCCCCGAGCGGCACGCCGCCCACGTTGTAGGGGTCGCCGATCAGGCGCACGTTACCATCGCGCCGCAGGCTCGAGCCGGAAAGCCGCAGGAACAGGGAGTCGGTGATGGGCACATTCAGGGTGAGCTTCGCGTCCACCTCGTTGTAGTTGCCGAAGCCGAGTTCGGCGGAGCCGCCGAAGCTGCTGTTCGGTTTGTTGGTGATGAAGTTGATCGCGCCCGCCAGGGTGTTGCGCCCGTAGAGGGTGCCTTGCGGGCCGCGCAACACCTCGATGCGCTCCAGGTCATCGATCTCGAAGACCGCGCCCTGGGCCTTGCCGATGTACACCCCGTCAAGGTACATGCCAACGGACGGGTCGAGGACGATGTCGTCGTTCTGCTGCACCGAGCCGCGAATGCCGATCTGTGCATTGGCCGACTGCGTCGGGTACGGCGCGATCACGAGTCCGGGTGCGAGCCCGTCGAGCTTGTCGACCGAGTTGATGCCGCGTTGCTCAAGATAGTCGCCCTTGATGGCGGTGACGGCGATCGGCACGTCGATGAGGTTCTGCTCGCGCTTCTGCGCGGTAACCACCACCTCTTCCAGCGCTCCGGCATCCTGGGCGCGCGCGACGCTCCCCAGGCACGCTGCACCGACACACATCGCCACGACGCACCAACGATGCGCGGCAGGACCGCGGCACGCTGCAGAGGCTAGTCGCTCGCTCACATGACCCCCTGGTTCGGATTTCAGGTCGTGGGTCATTTCGGAACCGATCGCCGAAGCGCCACGACCACTGTACGGCGGCACTCTACGGGTGGTGCGCGTGCGGCGGCGCGACAGGAATGAGCAAAGATCGACGCAGCTTTGGAGGGACGGGCGCGCGGGGAGACCTCAGCCGCGAGCGTCCTGGCGCGCGGTGAGCGGGATCAGTCGGCGATGAAACCCTTGATCTGGGCGGACATGACGTCGATGGCGATCTCGTTGTTGACGTCCCAGCCACGCACCGCGAGGGTGTAGGTGAATTCGTCGAGCTGCATGAGCAGCAGGCAGGCGCGGATATGCGCGAGCTGCCCCGGTGCGCTGCGCGCGAGTGCCTTCCTGAAGGCTGGGAGGCCGGAGGCGAGCACGTGGATCACCTCCTCGTGCGTACGCACGACTGCCGCTGCACCGGCCGGCTCGAGTGCGACGGCCTCGCGCATCATGAGGAACATCGAGCGGTGCCGGTGGTAGAGCGCGAGGCGGCGTCGCAGCCAGTCCTTCAGCACGCCCTCACTCGGATCGCCGAAGCCTGCCAGTTCATGCCACAGCTGCCAGGCCTCGGGCATCACGAGGCCGCACAGGGCGCTCGCGATTTCCCACTTGCTGTCGAAATGACGGTAGAACGAGGCGCGGCTCGTGCCGGCGGCGACGATGATGTCCTCCACCGAGGTCGCCGCGTACGAGTGGCGGTCGAACACCTGCTGCGCCGCCCGCAGCAGCCGCTCGCGCGTCTCCTCCTTCTGCTCCTGCTGCAGCTTCGTGCGGCCGCTCGGGCGCGCGCGCGCGCGGCGCGTGCGCGCTTCTGCCGCGCGCGATGCTTCCGCTGGGTACTTACGTGCGGGCTTCACGGGGTTGCCATCTGCCTCAAGGCCAGCCGCCATTGTGCGCCCTCCGCGACTCCCGACCAACTGCCGGGGACGCGCGCCCGGGGATGGCTCATGGCCGAGTGCACTGCGGATGGCCTCCGTTGACGATGAGATACAATGGTGATACACAGTATCGCATCATCGAGGGGGCGATGGTCATGGACTTTCCAGGCAAGCCTGAAGCGTCGGCATTCTCGGATGCGCTGGGCATGGCGAGGCCGCCGTCCCACAAGCACGTGGCGCGCCCGGACTGCGCGCGCGTGCCCCCGACGCTGCTGCAGGGGTTGCTCGGCGGCATCGACGAACTCGGGGCGAACTCCGCGGACATCCTGCGCCAGGGGGGCTGTGACCCGGCCGAGGTGAGCCGCGGCTCCATCGAGCCTGGCCTCTTCATCCGCGCGACCCGCATCTGTCATGAGTACCTGCGCGCCTATATCGAGCGCACTGACCGCGGCTCGTCCCTGACCGCAGGCCAGCTGGTGCTGCTGAGCAAGTGCTTGGTCGGTTGCGCGGACCTGCGTGACGTCATCGAGACAACCGCGCAGTTCTTCGACGTCCTGGGTGGCCGCAGCGGCCGGGTGGCCCTCAGCTGCGACCGCGGCCGGGCACAACTGCGCATCACGACCGTCACCGGCGCGTCGGGACCTGCCGCGCTGTCGGTGGACCTGTGCAACATCGTGCTGCTGCACAAGCTCTACGAATGGCTGATCGACGCCGCGATACCCTTGGAAGCGGCCGAGTTCGGCCACCCGCATCCGCTGCGCTCGGTCCTGCACCTGAGCCTACTCAGCTGCCCCGCCCGCTTCGGCAGGGCGCAGACCTGCCTGACTTTCGGCGCCGCCAGCCTCGAGCACGCGGTGATCCGGCGCCCCTCGGAGCTCAGCAGCCGCCTTGCGGACTTCCCGTTCAACCTGCTGGCGGGCGAGTGCCAGCGCACGGCACTGGCCGAGCACGTGCACCGGGCCATGGTCGACGGGCACATGCGCCTGCGCAAGGTCCCGAGCGTGGACGAGGTCGCCCGCCGCTTCGGGGTCACCAGCTGGACGCTGCGGCGTCGCCTGGCGGATGAGGGAACCAGCTACTCCACCATCCGCAAGCGTGTGCAGTTGTGCCTCGCCACCGAGTTCCTGCGCCGCAGCGACCTGACCATCAACGAGGTCGCGGAGCTGGCGAACTTCAGTGACGCGGGTGCGTTCCGCCGCGCCTTCCAGCAGTGGACCGGCCACTCGCCTTCAGCCTACCGCGAGGACGTACTGCATGCCTGAAGCGCCCGCCGCGCTCACGTGTGCCCCGTTCTTTGCACGGCGCTGCCCCTAAGCGGGGGGTAAGCGCCCCGTAGACTGCCCGGGCGGCAACCGGACCGCGCTCGACACGTCAGGGAAGGGGTGCGAATTGGGGCCGCCACTGGAGACCGGAACCTCTCTGGACGCCTTCCAGCCGTACCCGAAGGACCAGCCAGAGTGGACCGACGCTATCTGGTTCGCCGCGTACGTCCCGCAGCAGGCACTCACCGCCTACGTCTATCAGTGGTTCAGGCCCGCCCTTGGCATCTATGGCGGCGGCTGCATCGTCTGGGAGCGCACGGCGGCCGTACCCTGGGATGCCGCCCTCTTCCAGTACGACGTGAATCGTCCCATCCCGGGACCCCTGCGGCTGCAGACGCTTGCGCTCGACAACGGGACCTCCATCACCTCGATCCGGGAAGGCAGCGAGTACCTGGTGCGCTTCCTCAACACCCGCGCGCTCGTCGAGTTCCGCTTCGAGGCGCTCGCCACGCCCCACGTCACCACGCGCGGCGCCGCGGGCGACTTCTTCGCCGGTCACCTGGATCAGGGCGGCTGGTGCACGGGCTTCATCGAGATCGAAGGCCGCCGGCACGCGATCGACGCCTACGGCGTGCGCGACCGTTCCTGGGGACCGCGCGTGATCCGCGACGACGTGCGCCTCGGCTACTTCCACGGCGGCTCGCGGCGGCGCTGCTTCCTCGGGTTCTGCCATGCCGGCCAGGGCTCCCAGCCGGTCTTCAACGGCTACCTGAGCGTCGATGGTGAGCGCGAGACGGTGAGCCGCGGCGAGCGGCGCGTGCAGTACCGCGGCGACAGGCTCGAGCGCATCACCTTCGACATCGAGGATGCGGCCGGCCGCTCCCTCCACGCCTCCGGCGTGCCGCTGAACGAGTTCGCCTACACCCCCTACCCGAACCTCCTCAGCCGGCACTACCTGATGCGCTGGGACATCGGGGGCGAGGTTGCCTACGGGGAAGAGCAGGACCTCTGGAGCGTGCCCCTGTGGCGCGAGCACCGGCGCTCGCGCACCGGGATACTCGGTGTCCCGGAATGAGCAGCCCACCGGCTGCGCGGCTCAGAGCCTGGGCCTCCTCCACGCTCGGGACCGAAGTCACCCTGGAACTGATCCCGGGCGGCGGTTCGCGCACCAGCTACGTCGCCAGGGGCGCAGATGGCACCCGGCACCTGCTGCGGGTCGACAACGGCGCCGGCCCCCTGTCGGGCACCGACTTCACCATCGAGCGCGAGTACCGGGTCATCTCGGCGCTGCGGCGCACCGGCTTCCCCGTGCCGGCAATCACCGCCTACGACGCTGCGCACGACGCGATGCTCATGGAGTTCGTGGAAGGCACCACGAGCTACCAGGTCCAGGTCCCGCCCGAGCTGCAGCGCGCCATCCAGTCCGATCTCATGCGCCGCGTGGTGGCCCTGCATGCACTGAAGCCGCAGGAGCTCGGTCTCGAGGACTTCGCGCGCACGCCAACGGTGGGCGCGGCCCTGGAGCACGACCTCGCGCGCCTGGCGTCGATGTATGCACCGCCGCAGATCCTCAAGGAGCCGGAGATCGACTTCGCCCTGGCCTGGCTGCGCAACAACGTCCCCGACGCCTCGCAGCCCGCGCGCATCGTGCACGGTGACGTGGGTCCCGGGAACTTCATCTTCGGACCGGACGGCCGGCTGCGCGCGATCATCGACTGGGAAGTCGTGCACATGGGGCACCCGCTTGAGGACCTGGGCGCAGTCCTGTGCCGCTCGCTCGGCGTCCCCTTCGGGGAGGCTCACGAGCACATCGCGAACTACGAGGCCTTCAGCGGCGCGCGGGTGGACCGCGATGCGCTCGCCTATGGGGTAATCCTGGTGCTCACGCGCTGGTACATCGGCCTGAACCTTGCCGTTTCGCGCCCCTCGCCCAGCCAGAACCTGCCGGTCCTCCTCACCTACCGCCAGTCCGTGGCAGATGCCCTGGTGCGCGCGCTGGGCGAGCGTCACGGGCTTGCCGAACTGCCCGACGGGACCCTTCCCCCTGCGGCGCCTGAGCCGTACGTGCATGACTACGTGCTGCACACCCTCGATGAGATGGTGATCCCCGCCCTCGCCGACCCGTATGTGCGCGACCGTGCCCAGGGGCTCACGAGCCTGTCGCGCTACCTGCGCGATCGCGCGGCCTATGGCGCCGAGAGGCTGCAGCAGGAGGAGACCGGGGATGTCGAACGACTGACGGGCCGGCGCTTCGCAAGCCATGCCGCCGCGCGCGCCGCGCTGTGCGAGGTGGCGCAGAGCGCCTCCGGCGCCGCCATACCCGGTGTCATCGCCTGCCTGCAGCGCATCAACCAGCGTCGCCAGCTCGTGTGGCGCGCGGCGATGGGCCCGATGGCGGACCGCCGGCTGCGGTACTGAGGGCGCGCACCGTGCAGGCACCACTTTCTGGCAGCACCCTGGGGATCCCCTGATGCAGATCGCCTTCCGGTTCGACATGCGGGCGCCCTCCTTCGGCACTGACCGCACCCGGCTCTATCACGAGATGCTCGAGATGGTGAGCTGGGGTGACGAGCACGGCTTCACCCAGGTGCGCATCTCGGAGCACCACGGCGTCGCGGATGGCTACCTGCCCGCGCCCCTGATCGCCGCGGCGGCGATCGCCGCGCGCACCGAGCACCTGCGCATCGTGATCGCCGCGCTGGTGCTCACGCTGCACAACCCGGTGTCCGTGGCCGAACAGCTCGCCGTCCTCGACCACATCAGCCGCGGCCGCCTCGATGTCACGCTCGCGGCGGGCTATGTGCCGAGCGAGCTTGCGATGTTCGGGGTCGACCCGCGCCAGCGCGGGACGCTGATCGAGGAGAACCTGCGCGTGCTGCGGGCCGCCTGGAGCGGCGAGGAGTTCGAGTACCTCGGGCGGCGGATGCGGGTCACTCCCCGGCCGCTGCAAAAGCCGCACCCGCCACTGTGGCTGGGTGGCTCGACCGCCGCCGCGGCGCGGCGCGCCGCGCGCCAGGGTATTGGCTTCGACACGCACCTGAAGGAGCTTCACGCCCAATATGCCGAGGAGGCCCGCAGGCTCGGGTTCACGCCCAGCGCGGCGATGAATTTCGGCCCGACCTTCCTGCACGTGACCGAGGATCCGCAGGGCGACTGGGCAAGGATTGCCCCCCACGCGCTGCACGAGACCAACGCCTATGGCCGGTGGGCGGCGGAAGCCGGACTCGACTCTTCTTATAAGGCAGTGGACTCGGCCGAAGCCCTGCGTGCCCAGGGCGGGTATGCCGTGGTGACGCCCGAGCAGTGCATCGAGCTCGCCACCAACCTGGGCGCCACGGGGACCCTGCTGTTCCACCCGCTCATGGGCGGGATGGATCCGGACCTGTCCTGGAAGAGCCTGCGCCTCTTTGAGCGCAGGGTACTCCCGCAGATCCGCCACCTGTAGCCGCGCGGGCCCACTTAGGTCCCGCTCTTTGCTCTTTTCGGTCGCGCTCGGCCTTCCGCGCTGTGGCTAGAGTCGCCTGCAATCATGCTTCAGACGGAGCTCGCCGCGCATGCACATCTATCCTGAGCCGGAAGTCCGCGCCGCGTGGGGCAAGGTCCTCACCACCCGCGAGCGCGTCGCGAAGGGCGTCGCCGACTGGAGCGAGGTAGCCGAGCACTTCACCGAGGACGCGATCTACATCGACCCGGTCTGGGGTCGCTACGTGGGCAGCAATGCCATCGCCACCTTCATGCACGAGTGCATGGTCGGCTTCGATGACTGGCGCTTCCCGACGCTCTGGACGGTGGTGAAGGACAACCTCGTCATCTGCGCCTTCTGGAGCCGGGTGCCAGGCAAGCTCCCCGACGGCAGCTACCCCGACTGCTTCTCCCTCAGCCTCGCCATCTACGCCGGCAACGGGCGCTTCTGCTACGAGAACGACGTGTTCAACATGGTCGAGCTCGCAGAGCTGATCAAGGCCTCCGGGTGGGTGCCGCCACAGAATGCACACGCGCCGCCCGTGAAGCTCGACCGCAACCAGCGGCCGCCCGAGCGCGCAGACATCGGCACCTGGGGACTCTCGAAACCGTGAGACGCCCCGCAACCTTCAATCTCGCCAGGCCTTAGAGGAGACCCGCATGACCAGTCAGACCCCCCCGGATCTGGGAAAGATCGCCTACCTGGGGGCCAATTCCGCTGCCCTCGGCTGGCAGACCCTGCTGCGCACCGGACCTGCCTTCCCGCACGAGGAAGTCGAGGCGGCGTTCCAGGACTACGCGGCGCGCGCCAACATGGACGACTGGGAGCACTGGTGCGACATCTTCACCGACGAGTGCCTGTACGTTGACCATCACTTCGGCACCTTCCGGCGCCGCGATGACATCGCCAAATGGATGGTGCCGCTGATGGCAACCCAGCCGGAGCTGCGCTTCATCCCCGAGTGGCACGTCATCCAGGGGAACCTGGTGGTCAACTACAACTGGAACCGCTGGCCGAACCCGGACGGCAGCAAGGTCCCGTACGGCGAGTGGCGCAACCCTGGGCCGGCGACCGACTACCGCTACCAGTTCCCCTGCGTCACGCTGAATCTCTACGCCGGCAACGGCAAGTTCCACTACGAGGAGGACCTCTACTGCGCGCCGGCGTACCTCGAGATCCTGAAGACCTGGAAACGCGACATGGGCAGGACCTGAAGCGCCGCTCTGCGCGCAGCGCACACTGACACGCAAGGGGGCACCGGCGTTGGCCAGGACGAAGGAATACGGTCTCGGGGAATTCACCTTCCCGCGCGGCTGGTTCATGGTCGCCGACGCGGAGGAGCTCACGGACGCCCCGATGCCGCTGCGCTTCTTCGGGACCGAGCTCGTGCTGTTCCGTGGCCGGGCTAGCGGCAAGCCCGTGCTGCTGAACGCCTACTGTGCGCACATGGGTACGCACCTCGCGCGCAACACGACCTCCTTCGTGATACGCAACGGCACGCACATCGAGGGGGATGCCATCCGCTGCCCCTATCACGGCTGGCGCTACCGCTCCGATGGACAGTGCGACGACATCCCGGGCCTGAACGGACCGATCCCGCGGGCGGCCTGCGTGCGCAGCTGGAAGGTTCACGAGAGCCTCGGGATCATCTGGGTCTGGCACGACCCGGAGGGACTCGAGCCGGAGTGGGAGCCGCCCGAGCAGCCCGAGTGGTCAGATCCAACCTGGGTCCACTGGAAGATCGACCATATCGGCACGTTGCCGATCCACGGGCAGGAGGTCGTCGACAACATCGCGGACCGGGCGCACTTCGGACCCATCCATGGCATGGATCGCATCGAGCTCTACGAGAACGAGTTCGAGGGGCACACGGCGATCCAGCGCATGGCCGGGACCCACCACACGCTCACCCAAGGCAGCGCCACGCTGCGCATCGATGCGACCTACCACGGCCCCGGGTACCTCCTCGCCTACATGACCGGCACCTACCCGACCGTTCTCTTCATCGCCAATACCCCGGTGGACGACGGCGTCACCCGCGTCTGGCACGGACTGCTGGTCAAGTTCCCGCATGAAGTCACGCGCGCCGAGGACGTGGCAGCGGCGCGCGCGTTCCAGGAAGCCAGCCGCGTGGCCTTCGCGCAGGATTTTGAGATCTGGACGCACAAGGCGCCTGCGCTCACGGTGCTCCAGGTCGGCTGCGACGGACCGTTTCACCTCGAACGCAGCTGGTACCGCCAGTTCTTCAACCCGCGCTCGCGTGCCACGGAACCCCGCAGGCGCGTGACCTGGGCACACCGGCTTACCCCGACAGGGCATTGAGCATCGTTCACCCCGCTCCTGGACGCATCATCGGCAGAATTTGCCCCTGCGCCCGGAGTTGCCGGATCCGAATGTGGCGGTCGCGGCTTGCGGAAGAGGCCTGCGGGATGTGCTGCGATCCCGTCTTCGCACGCCGTCCCGCCGTGCGTCCCCTGCGGCGCCGCGGACGCAACCAATCCACTCGCCGTCAGCGCGACTTGACGGGTCTCACGTCCCGGGGACTGACGCCGAAATGTCGGCGGAATGCCGTCGCAAAGGATGTCTGATGGGCGTAACCCACCGCTTCGGCAATGCGTGCCACGGGGATGCGGCGCTCGCGCAGCAGCCCAAGCGCGTGCTGCATTCTGCATCGCACCGAGAAGTCAAAAATAGTCTCTCCAAAAACCGCCTTGAACCCGTGCTTCAAGGAGGTTTCGTTCATGCCAGCGGCGCGTGCAACCTTGCGGATCGTTGGAGCCGGTGACAGCTGCTTCATGAGGAGAGCACGCGCGGCATGCAAGCACCGCAGGTCCCGCTCGCTGTACTCCTCGCTCGGAGTGTGCGCGAGCTCGGCAAAGCCGTGTACTGCGGCGCACAGCAGTTCGAGTGTGCTTGCTTCGGTATGTATCAGTCGCAGAGCCCCCGAGTACGGGTTGTCCACGAGCTTGGTAGCCAGCTCGAACATCTGTGCCGTCAGGGGTAACTGGATGTATTCGAACTGGGCGGGCTTGCCGGTCACCAGGGCACGCAATCGCGGGGAGCTCATCGTGTTCGGGTCGAGAAAGTTCTCAACCAGATAGTTGCCGCGCAGCGTGATGGCAACGCTGCGCTCCTGGGCACTGGGGGCGGTCCATTCGTTGATATCAATCCCATTGGGATGGTTATAGACCAGGAGACTGGGACGATTGAGCCGCAGCGGCTCCGTGCGGCTGACACCGAGTGTCAGGTCTCCCGATAGCTTGAAGTAGAACTGGATGAGGCCGTCGCCCGGGATCAGCTCTACTCGTGGATCCTTGTAAGTGAAATTGAACGCGACCACGTAGACGTCCGTGCCGATGCGCGTCAGGTCGTAGTAACCCTCGCCTTCTTCCGGACGCAGATCGATACGGGCACCCAACAGTTGACGGCTGGGATGCCGGCAGATTCCTGCTGCGCGCTCCAGGGTGGCGAAGGCATCCGACATCGTGGCCCCAGGCCCGCCGAGAATGGCGCGGAACAGGCCCGCACTGCCGTCACCAAGGTCCAGTTGAATCTCCCCGTCGGTCATAGCGCTCGACTGTCGTAGGAACGCGGCTCGGCCCGATTTCCTAAATACCCGGACCGCTGCTCCAATTTAGAGTCGGGCCGATCCGATGGCAACCCACCAGATGCAGAAAGCCCGCGGCCAACCGCTCAAAATGGCAGGCCCGCGCGTGGTGAGTGACGGAATTCCTAGCAAATGAGCCGCAGGCGCCAAAGCCACGGCGGCGATGCGTTCCTTATGATCCTCGCCAGACATGAAGTCGCATGCGCAAGTTGTGATCATCGGTGGTGGCGTCGTCGGCTGCAGCGTGCTCTACCACCTCACGAAGCTCGGCTGGAAGGATGTCGTGCTCTGTGAGCGCAAGGAACTCACTGCGGGGTCCAGCTGGCATGCGGCAGGTGGGTTTCACGCCCTGAACAGCGACCCGGCGGTTGCGCGTCTGCAGGCATACACGATAGGACTCTATCGCGAGATCGAAAGGCTCTCCGGACAGGATATCGGCCTGCACTTCACGGGCGGCCTCAACGTGGCCGCCACCCGCGAGCGCTGGGACTTTCTGCGCGCCGACTGGGCGCGACACCGCGTCCTCGGGCTGTCGACACAACTCATCGGCCCCCCGGAGATCCGGGAGCTCTGCCCGATCATTGACGTCAGCAGCGTGTTTGGCGCGATATTTGACCCGATGGAGGGCCACCTCGATCCCGCCGGCGCCACCCACGCCTACGCCAAGGCAGCCCGGCTGCAGGGAGCGGAGATCTACCGGCATGCGCGCGTCCTCGAGCTCGTTCCAACAGCCTCAGGCACGTGGCACGTGGTCACGGAGTCCGGCACCATCGAAGCCGACCACGTAGTCAACGCCGCCGGACTCTGGGCGCGTGAGGTCGGTGAGATGGTGGGCGTGAAGCTTCCCATCGTCGCGATGGAACATCACTACCTGCTCACGGATGACCTGCCCGAGCTGCGCCGGCTCGACCATGAGATCCCGCTCGTGCTCGACCTGGATGGCGAGATCTATCTGCGCCAGGAGCGCAAGGGCGTCCTGCTCGGGGTGTATGAGAAGGAGGCAACGCCCTGGGCGGTCGATGGTGCGCCCTGGACCTACGGGGAAAACGAGCTGCTCGCCCCGGACCTCGAGCGGCTCACCGATGCCCTGGACAAGGGCTTCGCGCGCTTCCCGGCGCTGCGTTCGGCTGGCATACGCCGAGTCGTCAACGGGCCATTCACCTTCACTCCAGACGGCAACCCACTGGTGGGTCCTGTGCCCGGTGTCCGCAACTACTGGGCGGCCTGCGGCGTCATGGCCGGATTTGCCCAGGGCGGCGGTGTCGGTCTCGCGCTCGCGCACTGGATCATCAACGGAGAACCCGACGGGGACATCTATGCCATGGATGTGGCGCGGTTTGGTCCCTACGCCGCCAGAAACTACACCATCGCGAAAGGGCGCGAGTTCTATGCGCGCCGCTTCCAGATTGCCTATCCCAACGAATACTGGCCCGCCGGGCGGCCCTCCAAGACCTCCGCGGTGTATCCGGTCCTCGAAGCGGCGCGAGCGGTATTCGGTGTGAGTTTCGGGATGGAGATACCCCTTTACTTTGCACTCCCGCAGGATCCCACCACGGAAGTCCCGAGCCTGCGCCGCTCGAACGCCTTCGCGGCAGTCGCCGCCGAGTGCGGTGCGGCACGCAGCGGGGTGGGCATTCTCGACATCTCCTCCTTCTCCAAGTACTTCGTTCGCGGCCCGAAGGCCGAGGTGGCCTTGCAGCGAGTACTCGCCGGGCGGCTTCCCGAAATCGCGCGCGTGCGGCTCACCCCGATGCTGGCTCGCTCGGGTCGGCTGATGGGCGATCTGACCTCGCTGCGCCTGTCGCAGGAACTGTTCATGATCGGAGGGTCCGGCTATCTGCAGGCCTGGCATATGCGCTGGTTCGCCGAGCACCTGGCACAGGAGGGTGCTGAGGTCACGAACGCCTCGGATCAATACGGGGGTATCGCCCTGTTTGGCCCGCACTCCCGGGCGCTCCTGTCGCGCATGGTAAGCGGCGAAGTCTCAAACGATGCCCTGCCCTTCATGAGCGTACAGATGCGCGACGTGGGGTTTGCGCCCGCATGGGTGGCGCGCCTCTCAGTGACCGGTGAGCTCGGCTACGAGATCTACGTTCCAGCACCGCACATGAATGCCCTTCTTGCCAGTATTCTTGAAGCAGCCGCAGGACTCGGCGCCCGCCACGTCGGCATGTACGCACTGAATTCTCTGCGCCTGGAGAAGGGTTTCGGCATCTGGTCACGAGAGTTCTCACGTGACTACACCCCGCACGAAGCGGGCCTGCAGCGGTTTCTGGATTACGACCGACCAGGATTCGTGGGCCGGGAGGCGGCCATTCGCGACCGCGATACCCCGCCGCGCCGGCGCCTCGTGACCCTCGCAGTCGACTCCAGGGACGCGGATGCCGCAGGCTACGAGCCGATCTGCCGCGGCACGGAGCTTGTCGGCTTTGTGACTTCCGGAGGTTACGGGCATACCGTCCGCTCCAGCCTCGCAATGGGCTACCTCGACTCGAGCGTGACCGCGGGCACCGCACTGACCGTTACCATTCTGGGAGAGGCGCGCGCATGCCAGGTCCTGGAGCAACCCATGGTTGACCCCTCGGGAGCCAGACTGCGCGGGTGACCCGAGTGCGTGGCGCTCACCCGCGGCGCCACGCGCCGGTCACCGACGCACTGCCAGGCGCGCCGTGCCGGCCCCCTGCGGAGTGTCTAGGTCCTCCCGCAATCCGCTCAGATACTGGTTGATGAACCGTACGGTCCAGTCCTCGAGCTTTGAATAGGGCCCGGGCGCATAGGCACGCGAACGCACCCCATCGGCATTGCGCTCGATGATGATTTTGTCCTGAAGAGTGGTGACATCCCAGAGCCATACCATCCGCTCCACGTCCACCTCTGACTCCTTCGCGTCACCATCTACCAGCCACGTGAGGGTGACATCGGTGGAGTGCGGCCCGGTGGGAAAGAACTGGAAGAAAACGGCATGGTCGTTGAGCGTCGTGAGATGCACAAACGGGTCCCACCTGAAATAGCCGAAGCCGCCGTCGAAGGCGGGGGTCCGGCCCATTAGGGGCGCGACTGGCTGGCCATCCTGTGACTGAGTGCGGCGATCACGTCCGATGGGTGCGCGTGTGGCACCAAACGTACCGTCACCGACCAGACTCCCGAGCAGAGTCAGGGGCGAGCCCTTATCGGCCTCCGTCTCGAACCACTTCGCCACGCTCGCATCCCATTGCGCCGCCTTGGCCGGCGAATCGTAGCCCAGTGTCTCGACGTGCCCCATTACGGTGCAGTACTCGACGTGCGAGGGCACACAGTGGTAGCACTCCAGGAAATTCTCGATGACCAGCTTCCAGTTGCCATGCGTCGGGTAGCTGCGTCGCGCCGCCACGCGCGCCGTGGGAATGCCGTGGTAGAGGAGCCCCGGGGAGAGTGCTGCCTCCACCTCGTCCAGGTTTGTGAGGTTTCCCTCAAGGCTTCCCACGACGAGACCCCCGAACTCACGCACCTGGATCGGGCGTAGCCCGAGCTTGCCCGTGTCGACCCCGTCCGGCAGGGCGGCGGCGGCCCGCAGCGAGCCATCGAGGCGGTAAGACCAGGCGTGGTAAGGACACATGAGGGACGTCGCGCGGCCGTCTCGATCGCAGATTCTGGAACCGCGGTGACGGCAGACGTTGTAGAAGCCACGCGCCACCCCCTCCTTGTCCCGCACCACGATGAGAGACTCGCCGAGCAGCTCGCGCACCATAAAAGAGCCGACCTCCGGAATCTCGCTGCTGTGTCCGAGGATATGAGGCTGCCGCGCGAGCCAGCCGCGGCGCTCGATCTCATAAAGCTCCGGGGAGACGTAAAACGGCTGTCCGAGTGACCAGCCCACGCGCTGGCTTGCGATCAGATTTCGCAGTTCGGTAGTGTCCATGGCTGAGATGTCCCGGTTTTCTGCAGGTAGGTGCACCGTCAGCCTAGTCGGGCGTACGGGCGGCGAGCTTACGCCGGTGAGAATAAAGCTTAGGAAAGCCGAAATCTCGGGCGCAGGACCGTGACAAGGACGCAATGCTGGAGCTGGGCTGCTTTCGCAGATCACGGGCCGATCGCCTACCTCCGCCGCCGGATCGCCTAAATTCCGCAAAGCCCCCGTCTGCTACCCTGAAGGCCCGTTCGTTGACTCCATCAAGCTTGCACCCACGAAGGCGGCCACTGCCGGCATCGCTACTGACCCGCCCGCCCGGCGCTGAACCGCGGTGCGCTCCGTGGGGTTGGGTGCATTGATTACGCGCTATACGGTCTTTGGCGCCATCTATGCGGGCGTCGCGGCACTCCTGGTGGTGAATCTGCTCCCTGCCCTGGTGAACATCCTGGGCATCAGCCTGCACTGGGACGAACGGGCGCTCGGCCTGTTTGCCTCCGCGGACGTCGCCGGCATAACACTCGGTTCCCTGATGGGCATTCCGCTCGTCAAGCGGGCCTCGCTGCGGCGTATTGTCCTCTGGGGGCTGATCGTTCTGATCGTCGCGAACATCGGCTGCAGCCTCTTGCCCGACCAGACCGTAGTCGTCGTCTCCCGGTTCATCGGCGGTACGGCGGCCGGTTTCATCCTCGACGCCTGCTATGCGGTCCTCTCCTTCGGCAACGCGCAGAAGAATTTCGCGGGATTCATCATCGGCCAGATGGTCTCGGCATTCCTCGGCGTGACGCTCCTTCCCGTCCTCAATGATCATTTTGGCTGGCGCAGTTCGTTCTACCTGCTGGTGCTGTGCACCGCCATCGCGCTGCCTCTGGCGCTCCCGCTGCCGGCGCAGCCCTATGTGAAGGAATCCGCACGCCCCGGCAGCGCCTCCCCGGCGCGGACCCCGTTCCTGGTCTGGGCTGCCGTCGCCGGGATCGTGATCTATCTGGTGGGAGCCGGCGCGGTGTGGACTTTCATGGAGCGCATGGGGACGGATGCCGGCCTCTCCGAACACGACGTCAATTTCGCGGTCTCACTGTGCACCTTTATCGGCATCCTGGGCGCCGCTGCAGCCATCGTCGTGACCCACCGCGTCGGGATGGTTACACCGCTGGTGCTGTCCGCGCTCGCTGCAGTGGTGTCCATTTGCTTCATGCGGACCAGCTCCCCAATCGTCTACGCCGTGGCGCTCTCGGTATTCACGTTCGCCTGGATGATCTTCGCTACCCTGCAGTTCGCCGTGATCGCGGAGGCTGATCCTGTCGGCACCGCCACCATCGGCATGTCGGCGGCCTGGTACGCAGGTTTCGCGATTGGTCCCTACGTGGCTGGAGCGCTGTTTGCGCTCTACGGCTTCCGGCCCGTGCTCTACATGGGTGTGCTCGGCTCGGTGATCGCTCTGGTGTCGGTGCTGCCCCTTTGCAACCGGCGTCTGTCGACCGTCCCTGCCTGAAAAGCTCTGACGCAAGGCTGCCGGTGGGCAAGAGGTAGCCACGGCGTGGCTCCCAATAATGTCCAAATTCCAATTTCTTGATCCGGCCCACCTATTGACTCACCCGATGCGCGGCGCAAACCTGACCGCGTAGATCGTAGCCCAGAGGACTTCCCCGGCATGCCTCCCACGAACAGCTCTTCCAAGATCCGCACCATCCACCGACAGCACCAGCACCTCGCCTGGGACAACGCTCGCGAACCGGCGCTGCGCATCGAGCCCGGGGAGACGGTGGAGTTCCGCGACATCGACGCCACTTGCGCGCAGATCACCAAAGACTCGACGGTCGAGACTATTGCGACGCTCGACTTCAGCCTGATCAATCCAATCGCCGGACCCGTATACGTGGAAGGCGCCGCGCCCGGAGACGCCCTGAAGGTCACGCTGCAAAGCTTTGATCCCACCGGCTGGGCGTGGACAGCGATCGTCCCGGGATTTGGTCTGCTCGCGGATGACTTTCCGGAGCCGGCGCTGCACATCTGGTCCTACGACAAGACCTTCGGCAAGCCCGCCATGTATGGGAAATGGGCAAAGGTCCCACTGAAGCCATTCTGCGGAACCATCGGTGTGGCCTCGGCAACGCCGGGATCTCACAGCACCATTCCCCCCTACCCGTGCGGGGGGAATATGGACATCCGGGACCTTACGCTGGGGGTCGAACTCTACCTGCCGGTCGAAGTACCCGGAGCCCTGTTCTCCATCGGCGACCCCCATGCTTCGCAGGGAGACGGCGAGGTGTGCGGTACTGCCATTGAATCCCCGATGAGCGTCACGGCCAAGATTGAGCTGGTCAAGGGCGAGAAGCTGCGCTTCCCGCGCTTTGTTTCCCACGTGCCGGTCACCCGACATCTGGATGCCAAGGGCTACGACGCCACTACCGGGATCGGCCCTGACCTCATGACCGCGGCCCGCGATGCGGTGCGCGGGATGATCGATCTGCTGGGCAAGCGCCATCACATGAGCGCACCCGATGCCTACATGCTGTGCAGTGTGTGTGGTGATCTGCGGATCAGCGAGATCGTGGACCGGCCCAACTGGGTGGTCTCCTTCTACCTGCCGCGCCTGGTATTTGACTGAGGTACCTGCAGGCCCGTGACTGCTTCAAGGGATCCCATCTAGCCCGAAATACCAACGCAGGAGCGGCAGCAGTGAGCAGCTACTGCAAGGAAGACGACGGGCAGAACCTGGTCCACTACGAGCACCTCCACGGCGGCAAGGGAGCTGTCGAGGTGCAGTTCATCTTCCGCGAACAGCGCTTCGCTGAACCGGCGCTGCTTCTGGTCTACCACATCCCGCCCGGGGCTAGCGAAGGACTCCACGTGCACGAGGCAGGAGACGCCGAACTCGGAGCCGTTGACGAGTTCTATTACATCCTCGAGGGCCGGGGCGAGATGCAGATCGACGGGCACAGGGTGGCAGTGCGCGCAGGCGAACACGTGTTCACCGCCAGCGGGGTCGAGCACGGGATCGAGAACACTTCCGACGAACCATTGCGCGTGTATCTGGTCGCGGTCATCCGAGATGCCACCGCATTGCATCGTCCTGGTGCGCGACCGTCAAAAGGCGCGCCTCCAGCGTAGGCCCGTGACCAGCCGCCCGTCGGCGATCCGACGTGGCTTCGGCCCTTGAGTCTGCGGCGCAAGTCATCTCGCAGCTCTCGCAATACCCGCCTGTCTCGATCCAGGCGCACATTCGATCCGCCGGATTGCCTACGGTTTATATCGCGTCTCCAACGCTCACGATCTTCCCGCCCTTCATCGCATCAGGTAACACTAGTTAACGCTCGACGCTCTGGTGTTATCTGGCAACCACGAGGGCGGTCGCAGCGCGAGCGGTCTGGCACGTCGGCCCTGACGGCTACGTTGCTTTATTTTGGTGCGTCATTGTTTAACGGCTGCTGACGTCGCAGAAAAAATCAGGCCGGGTCTGCCCGGTTTCGCCAACGACCGCTCCCAAAGGAGCGGAGCACGCTCGAGGGGACGGGGAGCTTAAGGTGAAAACGCCAAATACATCGGTCAGAACGTCGCGGACGAGCGTCGCCGCCTCGGTCAGGGGCATCCTGCGAGACTGTCTGTTCGTTTCCCAGTACGTCTCGGCTGGTGGACTGTTGCTGGGCAGCCTGGGCGCGCATGCCCAGACCTCACCAACCTCCTCCGGCGATGCAAATTCGGCGGGCGCCCTCCAGGAGGTCGTCGTCACTGCGCAACGACGTTCGCAATCCGTACAGGATGTGCCCTACAACATCAGCGCCATCGGAGCGAACGCCATACAGGAGTCCGGCGCCGACTCGATCAACGATCTCACCCGACTGGTTTCGGGACTCACGACTGTGGACGAGGGCCCGGGAGCGCGCGGACAGACCAATAACCTGACGCTTCGCGGCCTGCGCACGGATAGTCCAGGCGGTGGCCAGGCCACCACCGAGACGCCCGGCCAGACGGTCAATTCAGTCTCGACCTACTGGGGTGAGACACCGGTGTTTTTCGCGATGCCGCTCTACGACATCGACCGCGTGGAGGTACTGCGCGGGCCGCAGGGCACTTTGTATGGATCCGGCGCGGAAGCCGGCACGATCAGGTTCATCCCGACGCGACCCCAGTTTGATCGGGTCTCCGGGGAAGTGCAGGTCGAAGGCAGCGCGATTGAGAACGCCTCACAGCCGGACAACTGGAACCGCTCGATCCGAGGCATCCTGAACGTACCGCTGGCGAGTAACCTTGCGATTCGCTTCGTCGCGGGTACCGAACACGACGGCGGCTTCATCACCAACAACAACCTGATCGAGCGCACCGGCTCCGGTCAGTACGCGGTGCCCGTGCCGAGCATACCGGGGGATTTGACCAGCGGCCCGGTGATTGGGCCCGCTCAGCACAGTACGAACACAAGTACGCAGTGGTTTGCGCGCGCGGCAATTCGCTGGACGCCCGCCACGTGGGCCGACCTGCAGGTGGACTACCTGCACCAGTACATCAGTTCCGCCAATACCCAATACACGAGCCCGGGCTTTGCGGGTGGCCCAATCGACCTCACCGCGCCCAACGCCGCGCTGCCGCCCGGGCCCGGCAATCCCGCGTACTGGCCGAATTCTACTTTCAACATGAATCCTGGCGGGCGCTACACGTCGGCCGCCTTCATCGAGTCCCCCTATTCTGATACCACAAACCTCGTGAGTGGCGTCGCCACGTTTGATGTCGGCTTTGCGACCGTGACTTCCGCGAGCTCTTACTACACCGACAATAGTATCGGGGTCAGCGACTGGACCGGGCTCATAGACAACCCCGCTACCGTCAACTACAACCTCTACTACCCGTACAACAACTACCCGCGCATCATCACGCCCGCTTACGTCCCTGCGGAGGACCACGCATTCGTGCAGGAGCTGCGGCTCGTCTCCAAGGCGGGACACTTTTTCGACTACGTTCTGGGCGGCTACTACAACCGCCAACCCGCCCATGCGGGCTGGTTCCAGCTCATGCCTGGCATTGCTGCCTACAATGCCTCCATCGGTCAGCCGAACCCCTCGACCTATGGAGATCTGATCTGGGACTACGACCGCAACACGACCTTTCAGGACCGCGCCGTTTTCGGTGAGCTCACGGCCCACATCACTTCCGCCTGGCAGGTCACGGGGGGCGTGCGCTACTTTGGGCAGTCCTTTTCGACCGACACGACCTCGATTCTGCCCTTCTGCGGATCGATCTGCGCCAGCGACCAGACGAACCCGGAAGGCCTCACGAGCACTTCGGGAACCTCGCGCGTGCACCGGCACATCTGGAAGGCCAACACCTCCTACGATCTGAATCGCGACAATAAGGTCTACGTCACGTATTCGGAAGGGTTCCGCCGCGGCGGAGCGAATGCGGTCCCGGTCGCGGGCACTTATGCGTCCCTGCCGACCTATCTAACGTTTGCCCCTGACCTCGCAAAGAACTACGAGATCGGATTCAAGGGCTACCTTTTCGATCACAGGCTAAGCTACACGGCCGACGTTTATCGGGTGAACCTGGACAATTTCCAGTTCAACGGCGTCAACCTCAGCGGCCTCCCCGTCACCTACAACGGCAGCACGGCCCGCTCGCAGGGGTTCGAGCTGGAGCTGCAGGCCTCCCTCGGAGCGCGCACGCACGCGAACATTGGCTACGCTTACACGGATGCCAAAGTAACCCAGACCTTTGAGCTCTTTGACTATCCCTCTTACGCCCTGATCCCGTCGCTTGGCGGCAACGGCATGACGGCTCCCCTCTTTGGAGGCCCGATCCAGCAAGGCACCCGGCTCCCGGGGGTTCCACGCAGCTCCGTCACAGCCGGGATCGATCACGTAATCCCCGTGTCGCCGTCGGGGAACGCCACGCTGACCCTGCATCTGGACGGTGCGTACCGCAGTCCGGAGTCCGCGAATATCGTCCCGGACAGCCCCTACAACTGGGAAATTCCGTCGAGCTTCATCGGCAACGCCAGAGTCACGCTCGACCCCGGGGGTGCTCTCTCCTACAGTCTCTTCGTCGACAATTTCACGGACGATGCCGGGTATTCCGGGGGCACCAACGTGCAGGCCTATCCGTACTACGGCCGCTTCCGCTTCGTGGCCCGCCCGCGTACCTGGGGCCTCAACTTGCGGTATAAGTTCTAGCGCAGCGGTTATGCGTCTCCCAAGGCAGCGAGGTTCAGGCCACAGGTGCGTGCGTGACGTCCCGTTCACCAATGCCATCGGCGACGGATCCGTGGGCAGCATTGCGCCATGCGCAGCATCTGGTCCAGACCGGTCAGCGACGGCGCGCCCTGGAGCTCGCCCAAGCCCTCGCCGCGCTTCCTAGCAAGCGTGCCGACTGGAACGACGCGCTCGGCGCCATTCTGACCCATTGCGAGGACCCTTCCGCGGCGATCACATTCTTCAAAGCCGCGGTCTCGTCAACGCCGGCCCACCCGGGTTATCAGTACAACCTCGCCACCGCTCAGCGCATGATCGGGGACTTTGAGGGCGCCGAAGAATCTCTGAACCGGGTGATCGCTCTGAACCCGGGTGACATGCGTGCCTACTACACCCGGGCAGATCTCAGGGTTCAAAGCACTGAGCGAAACCATGTTCAGCAGCTCTCCGCGCTGCTCGAAAACCCCCTGCCCGTAGCCCAGGAAATCCTGCTGCGCTTTGCCCTCGGCAAGGAGCTCGAGGACCTGGGGCGCTACGACGAGGCGTTCGCGAATTTCAGGCGCGGGTGCGAACTCGAGCGCTCCCGGATTCACTACAGCGTCGCGGAGGATGTCGCCACGCTGCGCGAGATCATGAACCGACATGACCGCGGCGCACTGCAGAATCACAGCGATCTGGCTTCCGAGGAATGCATCTTCGTGATCGGACTGCCGCGCACCGGAACGACGCTCATCGAGCGCATCCTCGGACGGCACAGCCGCGTCGTCAGCATCGGGGAGTCCCCCGCTTTTGCAGCGGAAACGATCGCTGCCGTTCACCAAGTGACCGGCCGAGCCGTCCCGAAGCTGGAACTCGCGCAGTGCTCGCTGGGTCTGGACCCGGGAGCGCTGGGCCTGCGCTATCTGGATGCGGCGCGCCCCTCGAGGCAGGGGTATTCACGCTTCATAGACAAACAGCCCCTTAACTATCTTTATCTCGGACTGATCCGGCGCGCGCTACCCCGTGCCCGATACGTCGCGGTCGTACGCGAGCCGATGGATACCTGCTTTGCCCTCTACAAGACGCTATTTGCCGGCGCCTATCCGTTCTCGTACGACTTCGTCGAACTTGCACAGTACTACAGAGCGTGGGTGGCGCTCATGCGACACTGGCGCGACCAATTGCAGGACTCCCTCTGCGTTGTGCGTTATGAAGCCCTCATCGAACGACCCGAATCCGTGGCTCGGGGTCTTCTTCAGCATTGCGATGTTGAGTGGGAAGATGCTTGCCTCACCTTCCAGAATGAGGCCAGCGCCGTGACGACTGCCAGTGCGGCCCAAGTGAGGCGCCCGCTCTACGCCTCATCGGTCGGAAAATGGCGGCGCTACGAGCACCACCTCGAGCCCTTGTCCTCGGCGCTGCACGGTCACGATGTAACGTTCTGAGGCACTGGATGGACGAGGGCTCGATGCGCTGCCCATTCGTTATCCGGTCGGGCGTGATGACTCGCACCTCATGCCCCCTGGAAGCGCTGCTCGAGCATTTCGAGCTGGTCGGTGAAGACCCTGACGGAGGTCTGCGTGAACACCTCATCATGCAGCGGCGCGATCGATGTCACCATGCGCACCGCGTCGCCGGCCGGGAAAAAGTCCACCGCGATCATTTGTTCGTAGGGCTTCACCCCCGGCACAAAATCCATGACATGCGTGAGGATGAGCCGCTGGTACGGCCTGAACTCCGTGAACCTTGCGCGCACGGCTGACGAGGGTGGAAGGCCCATCTCGTCCCTAGCAGCGACGTCGACCGAGGCACGGGCAATCATCTCGTAGTGAAGCGTGCCACCCTCGCGAGCCTCCATGGTGTGCACAGTGACGCGGGACCCCCTGCCTCCCCACCAGGACTCGAAGCCTTCCTTGGTAGTCCACAGCCGCCACAGCTCCTCAACGCGGGTACGGTAGGTGCGCTCGATAACGGTGCTTGCAGGGCTGGTGCGCCCTTTGTGCTTGCTCATGCGCGGGTTCTCCTGCGTGGAGTTCGGGGTGACTTGCGGTGCTCAAGTACCTCTGCGAAGCGATCGAGACGTCTCTCCCATAGCGTGCGGTAGCCGAGGAGCCACTCCTCGAGCTCGCGAAAGGGTTCGGGCCTGAGTGAGTACAGGCGCAGCTGCCCAAGAGGTCGCACCGAGACGAAGCCCGCTTCATTCAGTATCCGCAGGTGACGGGACACTCCGGACTGGTGGATCCCGGAGTGCCTGACGATCTCACCCACCGGCTTCTCGCCAGTCTTCAGCGAGTCGACGATGCGGCGCCGGGTGGGATCCGCGAGTGTTTCGAACGTATCTATATGCATATCTATGTATATATATGACAGCGCACATTTAGTGTCAACCTGGTGTATTCAGAGGGACCCCCTCCCGTGCACCGAATCCTCCCGAAGGCAACGACCACCTGAAGCAAAAGACGGTCCAGCTGGAGCGAGCCCATGTCCCCAAACGGATTGCCCGTCCGTGGCTGCGTGCCGCGACGCACCGTGCGCCCTGCCTCCCCTTGTATCCTGTTCCTCCCCGTGTTACATACTGAACCGTATGGTTCAGTCTTTACAGGCCCGTTTCGACGCCTCGTTCGCCGCCCTCTCGGACGCCACGCGGCGCGGCGTTCTGGAGCAGCTCGGACGCGCCGATGCTTCAATCACCGACCTTGCCGATAAGTTCCACATGACACTGACGGGCATGAAGAAGCACGTCGGGGTGCTGGAGCAGGCGGGTCTCGTCACCACGCAGAAGGTCGGACGCGTGCGGACCTGCAGGCTCGGCATGCGCAGACTGGAGAAAGAAGCGGCCTGGATCGAGGCGTACCGCCAGCTCTGGGACGCCCGCTTCGATGAGCTGGACAAGGTGGTCGAAAAACTAAAGCGGAAGGAGAAGGTTCGTGGGCGCAAGAAGAGACAGTGAACTTCCCGCGGCGAAGAGCCGCACGACGGTCGAGCGCAAGTCAGAGCGTGAGCTCGTCATGACGCGAACCTTCAACGCCCCGGCGCGGCTCGTGTTCGACGCGTGGACCAAGCCGGAGCTGCTCAAGCGGTGGTGGATACCGAAGTCCGCCGGCATGTCCCTGCTGTCCTGCGAGGCGGACGTCCGTGTCGGAGGTCGCTACCGGTTCGAAATCGGCCGCGCGGCCTCCGCAGAAGAGCCGATGGCGTTCTTCGGCAGATACCTTGAAGTGATACCGAATGCGCGCCTCGTCTGGACTAACGAGGAAAGCGCCGGCGGGTCCGTCACTACGGTGACTTTCGAGGAGAGGGAAGGCAAGACGCTGCTCGTCATGCACGAACTCTATTCCTCGAAGGAAGCTCTCGATGGTGCTCTCGCCGGGATCGAGGGCGGGATGGAGGAAGGGATGCCCGAGTCCTTCGCGCAACTCGACGAGCTTCTCGTCGGTGCGGGGCCGAGCGTCGAACGGCCGTGATGTCCGGATTGCGTTACGATGGCGCTGCGATGTTTCAACGCTCTGCGGCCGCGCTGGCGATGCGGTCCAGTTCCCTTGAGCTGGAGGCGAGCACAAGAGAAATCGATGTCTTCCCCTATAAACCCGATAGAACGATACGGTCGTCAGTAGTCTGGGGCTCGATCCCGGAAACAGCGCCTTCAAATAACGCAGCAGCACCGGTCAGACCCACGGCACATCCCTGAACACGTCCCAGATCAAAAGCCCGCAATACACACCCCAGAGAAGAAGCATACAAACTACGCCCGGCGTGAACTGTCTCACGTGACTGCAAAACAAATACGAAAACACAACGGCGAATGCAAGGAGTACGCCATGCCTTGCCGACAGTCCATTGAATGCTTTGGGCTCCGTCCCGTAAATACCGCGCGTTCTTAGACAAATAAGTTCGACGTTGTACCTGGTACCCAGGTCAAACAGGATCACAAACGCGAAAACGAGCGCGATTACACGAATACAGTGATTGGCGCACATCGGTTCCAAATTTTTTAGACCTCCGTCATCGCTTACCGACCGGTGGCAATACAAATCGCCGCCCTAGACGAGGTTCGTAACCGCTTCCCACTTGATGAGGATCGCCAGAGAAAAAACGGGAACCGCACACGCGCGGGTACGCGGCACATCCCGTGAAGCTATCACCCCTGCCCGTCATCCAATGAATTGTCCCTCTCTCTGGGCCGTTCGGTGGGAGATACGCCCGAATGCGTTTCGTTCCCCTCCGCGCCGCCCTTCGGCTCCGATCTCAGCCATAAGAAGAATAACCGCGCAATGACGACAATCCCCACCACGTAGACGATGAAACCGGAGTTGCACAAAAATGTGGATTCGGTTTTCGCGCAGAAAGAAACCAGTGCCCGCGTGACAAAGAAACCGTAAACGGCCAGCACAGGGATCGCCGTTACGAGCGCCTTCGCAGCTCGCACCCAGTTTTCCTTACCTTGCCAGGGTCGACTGGTCCTCATAAGCGGCGCAACTTCACCATGGCATGCGACGGCCCCAGCGTGCCGCCCCGGGCCAGAGCTTAACGCCAACGCAAAATCCGTACGCGACCGTCTGCGACCCTCACCGGAGCGAGCCACACGGACGTCGGCACGGGCGGCAGGCATCGGCGTTCACTCGCGGTACTCGCCGCTCAATCGCCCCGCTTCTCGAGCTTGTCGATCAGTTCAGACAATTCCGCGAGGTCAACCCCTTCTTCCGTATTCTGGGCCTTTTTCTTCACGACCGGAGCGCGTAACTCGGCAGCGGGCGCCGGGGGCCTCACGACTGCGCCAGGCGCGACGTCTGCAGCGGTGCGCGCTCTCGGCACCACCCAGTCCATGCGTTGCTCAATCCAGCGCCCGTAACGATCGAACGACCACATGCCCTCCTCGCCTCCCGACTGGATCACGTTCGCCAGTTGACTGAAGGTTCCCGCGCGAATGGTGCCCCTGGCACCGACACTTCCCAGAAGCAGTTCGCAGCGTGGAACCCGCAGCTTCTGGCTGCTGACGTAGTCGAGCCGCTGGCACAAGACGCCCACGAGGCAGTCCGCAAGCTGCGCGCGGATGCTGCCCTGAAGCTCGGCTGCGAACGACATGCAGATGCGCGTCAGCGCCTCGGCACACGTGGCCGAGTGCATCGTCGCGAGCACCAGGTGTCCCGTTTCAGCTGCGCTCAGCGTAAGGCGCATGACCTCGGGAGTGCGCATCTCGCTGACGACGAGCACGTCCGGGTTCTCCCGCAGCGCGTCTGTAATCGCCTGCTCGAAGCTCGGCGAATGGGTGGGAATCTCACGCTGCCGGATGAGGGAGCGTCGGTTGGCGTGCAGGAATTCGAGCGGGCTTTCCAGGGTAATGACGTTGCGGGACTGCGTGGCGTTGATTTCCTCGATCAGTGCCGCGAGCGTCGTGGACTTACCGCTGCCGGTCGGCCCTGAAATGATGACGAGACCCGTCGACGGCTCGATCAGCCGCCGCAGGTCCGGGTGAAGATTGCAGGACCGCAGGTCGCTGATCGAGGAAGGCAGGAGACGCACCGCGACGGCCAACCCGCGGATGGTCTTGAACAGGTTGACGCGGCAGCGGACTCCCGCGATCTCCACGGAGACGTCCGCGGAGCCTCGCTCCAAAAAGTCAGCCCAGCCCTGAGCGCCCAGGAACTGTTGTCCGGACTGCTGCAGCTCTACAGCCTTTGAGCTTTCTCCGAGCGGCTGAAGCTTGCCGCGGATGCGGACCGTCACCGGCCCGTCCGCCTCCGCGTGTAAATCGCTTGCGCCGAGTTCCTGTGCCTTCTGGATCCAGCCTTGGAATATCATGGCCTTATCTCTCCATCCCTGCACTCTCAGATAGTGGCGCAACGCGCCAAGTTCCCGCCCGAGCGGATCGGGCCACCGTTATGCATTGTGCTGGAAGACCGGTAGCTTGGGATGCCCAAGCAGCGCAGACTCCCGGTCCATCATCCTTCGGGATTGCGAGGAGCAAAGTCATGAGTGACCAGAACCTGGAGCTCCGAGTATCCGCGCTGGAACGCAGGATCGACGAAGAACGTCGCAAGACCGACAGCGCGCTCGAGCATCTTCAGCAGCAGATACGCCAAATGAAGCGCGAGCTTCAGACCATGAACGTGCGGCTGGCCAATACTGCCCAGAGGCGATAGCCGGCGCGGCACAGGCAGGACGGCACATCCGCGACCCGGCGATCAATTGTCACTGATCAGCCGACGGCGACGTAGCTTGCCTGGCCGCGGCGCGCTGCGTGAACCACCGTCCGGCCAGCGCTAATCCCGCAAAGTAGGCCACGCCGACGGCCAGCGTCGCGAACAGGTTCGGAAAGCTGACGTGCGCCTGAACGAGGGGCATCGTCGCGATCGTCAGAAAAGTCATGGTCGTGAGGTTCACCACCACCGTGAGCCAGCCCATGATCTGGCAGTAGACCATCACCAGGATCACACCCAGGATCGGTACGTAAGCCACCATTCCCAGCAGCGGCGGCAGCTTTTGCATTGCGTACGCGACGAGGAGGCCGACGAAGGCGCCGACGGCACACTCGGGGAGCTTGGAAAGATCCAGCTGGCTCGCCGCCCAGCACACGAGGAACAGGAAGCCGGCCCAGCTCTCGGTGAGGCCAATCGCATGGTTCAGCATCAGGTAAGCCACCACAAAGACGACTACCCCCGCGAGTACCAGCAATCCCTGGACCGGAGTTACCCGGACATTACTCTGCGCACTGTTTCCACCTACCGCGGACGGCACTGATTGGTTCATCGCGAGCTCCTCTTTCGAATACCCAGGGATGGCACCCCTGATAGCCCGGGCCGTCGTCGCCATCCCGCCCCCTGATACCCTGTCCCTGCGTCGCGTGCGCTATCGGCGCAAACCGCTGAGGCCCGTTACTTCGCGGGCGTGGAAGTAGCAACGGCCGGCTCCCGTTCCAGCGCTGAGCGCAGCATCGCGATTGCCGCATACGTAATGATTGCCGTCACGGCCCACCGCAGAAGCGTGAGGTGATCACTCAAGACCCTCACGAAAGGAAATGCCGCCAGCGTGCCCACGATGCCGCCGAGCGTCAGGCCAACAGCCACGGCGGGCGAGAAGCGGCCGGAACGGACGAACGCAACGCTCGCCACCGGAATCAATACGCCGTCGCTCGCAATCATGATCGGGTAGGCGGCAATCGGATTCATACCGAGCAGCGCAAGCAGCGCCATGCACGGCGCATAGTTGCCGATCCCGACACACATGAGCGCACCCAGAACGAAGTTCGCCGCGACCGCAATCACGAAGCGCCAGCCGGTAAGGGCCATAGCCGAGCCCCCTGCGGGTGTCAGCCCGAGGTTGCTCATCGCGAAGAATGCGGCGGCAACCAGGAGCGCTCCGCCCATGGAAATCTGAATGACACGCCGCGGCAGCCGGCTTACGATTCCCGCGCCGATCCAGGCGCCCGCCCCGGCACTGACGACCATTGCGAGAAGCAGTGTCGGATCGACCTGGAACGTGGTGATGAAGAGCGCCGCGCTGATGATGATCCCGAGCGCGTTGCCCACGTTCAATGTGCCTGGGATCAGCTCATCCGTTGGATAACCGCGCAACTTGAACAGGGCCGTGATCTGCGCGTAGTTGCCGATGCCGAGCGTATCGAGGAAGCATGTCACGACCCCGATCGCGAGATCGCTCCTGGACGGACGATAGGGCCAGTTTTGCCGGCGCGTCTCGCGCAGCCAAACGACGGCCAGGGGCACCTCCACCAGTGCCAGGCAGACGTAAACCGCCGCCAACGCTATCGACACAAGTCCCCCCGATAGCCCAGGAAGCTTTGCAGGTTGAGCCTGGGGCCAGCGGCTTGCCGCAGTCCGCCAGCGCAAGACAGGCTCTCAGGTGATCATGAGGGCAGTCTCGCCTTCGCCAGGCGTTCCTTCACCTGCTCCACGATGCTTATGAATCGCGGCTCCCCGCGGATCAGGTCAAAGTCGTTATCGGACTCCAGCCAGCTCACCATGCCCGGCGACAGGTTGTCCGCGATCTCCGCCAGCGTGTCCAGGGCCATATCAACCTCTTTTAGCGCAGCCATGGCGCACGCGAGGTTGTAGTGAAGATTGATGTTATCCGGGTCTACCAGCCGGGCCCGGATCACCCACTCTTTCGCGCGCTCACCCTCATTCAGGTCTGACAACATGCACGCGCCGATGCCGATCGCCCGACTGTGCCCCGGGTCGGTTGCAACCAGCTTTTCGATCCGGTCCAGGGCAGACCGCGCGGCGGCCTGTTGGCGCACAGGATCACCCAGCGCTCTGTAGCACTGAGATACGAACGAAATCGCGGTGAAGTCTGACTCCATCGCGGCTCCCGCAACCTCAAAGTGCTTGACTGCCTCATCGTAGCGTCGCAGCCCCATGTAGTTCAGGCCCGCCATGCGGTTGGCGACATACGAGGCGGGCTCAAGTCGCAGAGCCTCGCGGCACGCCTCGATCCCCTTCTCATAGAGTCCCTTGGCACGCAACGCCGCCGCCATTGCCGCATGAGCATCGGCGAGGTGGGGATCGAGATTCAATGCAGTCCGAGCCGCGCTCTCCCCGTCGTCTCCTGAGTCGCTGAGCCAGAACATGTTCCATTGTGCGAGCGCCAGGGTTGCCCAGGCCTGCGCATACTTCGGATCGATCTCAACGACCCGGCGGCATATGCGTACCACGATCTCGTTGTTGCGCTCGTTGTCCATCAGCCAGAACTGGCGCGCCATGAGGTAGAGCTTGTACGCCTCGCTGCTGGAGGTGGAGCGCTGCTCAAGCGCCTTCTTCTCCTCAGGCAGCAGAGTGAGGCGCAACGCTGCGACGATCGCTTTTGAAATCTCGTCCTGGAGCGCGAAGATGTCGTTCAGGTCACGGTCGTAGCGCTCGCCCCAGATCTGCGCATCGTTGGCGGTTGCGACCAGCTGCGCGGTAATGCGCACGCGGGCGCCGGCTTTCCTGACGCTGCCAAACAGGATGTACGAGGCTTTGGTTTGTCGCGCAATGCGCGACATGTCGCTCGAGGAACCCTTGAACGAGAAAGCGGTATTGCGCGAAACCACCGACAGCGCCGAGACCTTGCCCAAGTCGGTGATGATGTCCTCGGTGATCCCGTCGCTGAAGTATTCCTGCTCCGGGTCGCCGCTCATGTTGCTGAATGGGAGGACGCAAATGGACACCGCCGTGCGCTCGTCCTTCGGCGCCGCGGCTGCCCTGGGTTCGGAGCGCTTGAGCTTCGCTTCGAGTGCGGCACACAGAGCCTTGAAGGGTGCGCTGTCGCGGCTCCCGCCCCAACCGTCCATCTCTGTTGTATGGATGGAGCGCACGTCGATCGGCAGACGCGCGTTCTCGAAGCGCACCGGAACCAGGATCTCGCGGTCGGCGGCATCGCGGGCCTCGCCCTTCACCCAGCGCGAATCCACCGACGAGCGCGTCCAGACCACCACCACGGCGCGTGCGGCTTCCAGTTCCGCACCGATGAGCCTGTCGAACTCATCGCCCGGGGTGATTTCCGGGTCCCACCAGACCGACCAGCCCTGAGCCTCGAATGCTGCGACCAGGGGCGCGACGCGCGCCTTATCCGCCCGGGAGTAAGAGACGAAGATATCTGCCACCAACCGCCCCGCTGGAAGTTTTTTAGTTCTTAATTCAAGAGGTTAACACGTCTAACCGCAAGTCTGCGCGCTTCCGCTCAAGGTAGGACTGCACGACGGTCGGCCTCGTCCGGTTCGAAGCGCCTTCAGCCCGCATCTCGCCAGCCTGCTGCAATTTTTCGACCGGTCACCCCCACGCCAGAACACAGCTATTCTTCCCGCGGCGGCCCGCGACCTGCAGTCCGAGCCGCCACGTATCCCCTTGATGTCTAAGACGCGTTTGGTATTCCATCGCGACTGGCGGGAGCGCCGGCGCTAGCCGCAAGAGACAAGGACACTGAGCACCCACTCTCCACCCACTGATCTCCCCCGGCGCGCACCTTCCTACAGGGAGTTCGTGGCTCTTATGGCCGCGATGCAGGCGCTGAATGCAGCCGCCATCGACACCATGCTGCCCGCACTTCCCCTCATCGGTCGGGACTTTTCGGTGAGCGATCCCAGTCAGCTGCAGTGGATCATCACCTCGTTCATCATGGGCACCGGGTTCGGACAACTGCTCTACGGACCGCTCTCGGACCGCTTCGGACGCCGACCCATTCTGCTCACTGCACTTTGCCTTTACGTCCTGCTGTCCCTGCTTACAAGCCTCGCGCCCGATCTTAGGTCGCTGATCGCACTGCGCGTCCTCCAGGGGTTTTCCGCGGCCGCCACGAGCGTCGTTTCCCGCTCGGTGGTCCGCGACTGCTATTCGGGCGCCGCCATGGCGCGCGTCCTTTCGATGATCTTCTTCGTGTTCCTGATGGTGCCGATCATTGCCCCGAGCTTCGGCCAGCTCCTGCTGCTCATCGTAAGCTGGCGCGGGGTTTTCGGAACCATGGCGGTTCTGGGCGTCGCGGTTGGAATCTGGGCAGCGCTGCGACTCCCAGAGACGCTGGATCCGGCAAATCGGCGCCCGCTGGCCGCCGCGCACCTGCTCCAGGCTGCGCGTTTCGTTCTCACCGAGCCGACGTCCATTCTCTATACGGTCAGCATGAGCCTGATGTTCGGCTCATTGATCGCCTACGTCAGCACCGTTCCGCAGATTTTCGGCGAAGTGTTTCATGCGCCAAAGCTCCTGGGTCCGGTCTTCGCCGTGTGCGCCGCAGCCATGGGCGTTGCAACGTTCGCGAATTCCCGCCTGGTCGAGAGACTCGGTATGCACGCCATCTCGCATTCAGCGCTCGTTGTTTTTATTCTCGTCACGTGCACCCATGCCGCGATTGCCTGGTCCGGCAATGAGTCGCTGCTGACCTTTGCGATTCTGCAGTCACTCACCATGGCCTGCTTCCCGCTTGCCGCGTCCAATTTCGGAGCCATCGCCATGCTCCCGATGGGATCTATTGCGGGCAGCGCGGCGTCCCTGCAGGGCGTCATCTCCGTGATTGGAGGCTCTGCCGTTGGATCGCTCATCGGCCATCAATGGACCGGATCGGTATTCTTTCTGCCGGCCGGTTCGGCGGTTTGCGGTGTTCTGGCCTTTACGCTCGTGCTCATCGCTGAGCGTGCGCAGCTGTTTCGCCGTCCCCAGTCGGCACGCTGAAGCCGGACCGCGGGGTCCGGGGATCCTCTCTCCAGACGAGGGACTAGGCCAGGGACTGCGCCTCGTTCTGCAGATCCTTGCGCAAACGCACGACCCTCCAGCGGCCCGAGAGCTGCTCCTGTATTTCGACCCGCAGGTGCCGTACACCGCTTTCGCTCAGCGAGTCCTGTTCGACCCAGATCTCCGGCTCGTCGGAAACAGCTGTTTCATCATCTGTCCGGGCGCTCGTGCGATCGCGACCTCGCCTGGCATCCGCAGGGGAGATTCGTGACGGCGATGCCTGCAATTCACCGAAGTCGCTCTCCAGGCTGATCCGGGATTCCTCGAGATACGGGATCGTATTCGCCGTCCTGGCCTCTCGCGCGCGCGTGATCTCCGGCTCCACGACCGGCACCACGGCAGCCGAGTCGAACGTCGAGCGCACCTGTACGGCGACCTCTTTCGCGGAAATCGGATCTGCAAAGAAGCCCAACCTCAGGAAATGCCGGGAGCGACCGTTACGCCAGGTTCCGGTCGCGTACAGCGTGTGCGCCCTGAAGACGGGCAGCGGGCGCACGTTGCTCAGATCAATGGGCTGAGCAGACCAGCGCAGCTGCACGGCGAACCACACCGGTGCATTCTGGGCGACCGCCTCCCGGAGGACCTGTCTGGTAACCGTGTCTTCGGGGCGAAGCAGCTCAATCTGATCGAGACCGCTTTCGTCGGCGCCCTCCCCGACCGTCGCATCGCGACGCGTGTCCAGCATCCTGAGAACCTGTGTGTCGGTCAGGGATTCAGCATTGCTGGCTTCAGGCTCCCGAGTCTCGGGGGCGATAGCGACTGGCGGCGACGAAGATGCTTCCTGATCGTGCGACCAGGTTGCCACCCGCGATGCGAGAGTGGCGAAGGCGGCGGGAAACTGCCGTCGCGTCACCTGGGCATATCTCTCGGCGTCGGCCAGGGTGTTGAAGTACCCCATGTTGAGAAAGAACCGCTCAGTGCCGTCCGCGTGATACGCACGGCTTACAAAGAACGTGAATGGCTGCAGGTGCGGCGATTGGGGTTGCCGAATGGACATGGGCGCATCCAGAGTGCACAGCGTAACCATGAAGCGGCCGGCGCCGGCCTGCGGACGCACAGAATTGAGGTCCGATTTCGCAGCGGACTTTGGCGATCTCGATGTCATAAAGCTCTCCCCTGAAACGACCATCCGAGTCACCGTCGGGGAGCGACAGACGTAAGGCAGGCGAGATGCACGCTGACACCACGGGTGTGTCGAGTGGCAACCCCGCTGTCTTAGGCTCTCGCCCTTAGACCGGTGGCTTTGCGTCCCCGCCTTTCGAACGGGTATGCCCTTATGTTCAGCATCGCGCCAGACGCGCCATATGTCTAGTGCTCCGGGACCCGCGCATTGCTTTCCTACTTAACAGACTGTTTTGTAAGAGTTTTGGCGATGCCGCGGGCGGGTGCGCGGCTTGTCTCCTGCACCGGACAGCCCCTGCTGTGGCGGGCGGCCGACGCGCGACCCACTTTCGCAATCTGGCGGCACGGCTTAGCGTGTCCGGGCAATCCGCCTTCAACAGGATCGTCCGATGCAGGACTACCAGCACGTATTCGCTCAGCTCCGGGCGCGCAGCGCCCATATCGCCCGCTCGACGGCACGCGAGCGCGCCGACAAGATCCGGCGCCTTTATCAGGCCGTCTACGACCTCCGCGGCGCGATCGGTCGTGCTGGGGATGCAGAACTCGGCATGGACGGAAGGCTCGCGCTCCTGCCACTGAAGGCGGAAGCGCAGCATGCCTGCGAGAGACTTGAAGGCTGGATGACGCGCACCGAGGTGGAACAGGTCCCCAGCCTGCTTGGCCGTCGCGCCTACGTTCACTACGAGCCCAAGGGCGTCGTACTTCACCTCGCGACCTGGAATTCTCCGGTCCTGATCAGTCTCTCGCCGGTCATCAGCATGATTGCGGCCGGCAATGCCATCGTCGTCAAACCATCCGAGGTGGCACCCGAATCTGCGGAGCTGGTGCGCCAGGTGGTGGCGCGTGCAGGTCTCAGTGACGAGATTGAAGTGATCACCGGTGGCCCGGAGGTTGCGGAGTCCCTCCTCAGGCTCCCCTTTGACCACATCTGCTACGTGGGCAATAACCGGATCGGCCGGCTCATCATGGAAGCGGCCGCCAAGAACTTCGCGGGTGTCACGCTCGAGATGGGTGGCAAGAACCCGGCGGTGGTCGATGCGAGTGCCGATATCGAGGATGCCGCCGCAAAACTCGCCTTCGCACGGCACATTATCTGCGGGCAGGTCTGCTTGAGCCCCGACTACGTCCTGGTTCACGACAGCGTCAAGGATCGGTTCCTGGTGGCGCTGCAGGAGAAGATTCGCGCCTTCTACGATCCCAAGGGGGCAGGCTTCGCCGCATCGCCGGATCTCGCCCGGATCGTCAATGAACGTCACGTGCGTCGGATCAAGGCCCTGATCGACGACGCAGTCGCCAAGGGTGCGAGGATACTCATGGGCGGTGAGGCGGACCCCGCCACGCGCTTCGTGGCACCGACCATCCTCCTGGGCGTTACCCCGGAGATGGCGATATACGAGGAGGAAGTGTTCGGCCCCGTCCTGTTCGTGGAGAGCTTCTCGCATCGCGAGCAGGCGATCACCGAGATCGCCAGGCGGCCGAAGCCGCTCGCGATCTACATCTTCACGCAGGAGCGCGATGCGGCCGACTGGTTCCTGGACCATACCCGCGCCGGCACGAGTGCCATCAACTGCGCCGTCGTGCAGGCCAATATCCAGTCCCTGCCCTTCGGCGGCGCCAACCACAGCGGCATTGGGCGCCTCGGTGGTGAAGCCGGCTTCATCGAGTTCTCCAACGCCCGCGCCGTCGTCGAGGACGCGCTGGAGGCCAGGAGCGGCGCCGCCATGATGTATCCGCCCTTCCCAAAGGAGGCGCTCGAGTATGTGGACCACATGCTCGCACCCTAGCTTCAGCGGCGGGTGCGACGCCCTCGTCAGGCAGGACAATTCAGCATGGATTACACCACGGCGATCGCGGAGCTGCTCTTTCGGCACGGCTTCCGCCGCTTCGTGATGCGCCGGACCGAGGTCGGACACCTGAAGCTCACCGGGCACCTCGACAGCCGCCCCATCGAGGTTGTACTCGACACCGGGGCGAGCAAGACCTTCGTTGAGCTCACCTATTGCAGAGCCGAAGGGATTGCCGTGACGGACACGGGACGCCCCGGCCATGGAGGCAACGTTTACACCCTGGGTGACGTCCGGCTGACTCTCGAGGGGCTACCCCTCCGGACCGATGGAATATTTGCGCTTGATCTGAGCAGCACCAACGAGAGACTGAAGTCGCGGGGTGTCGACCCCATCCGCGCGGTCATCGGCCAGGACGTCCTGCGCCACCACCGGGCGGTGATTGACTATGCGACGCTGGCTCTCTTCCTGAAAGAGGAACCTGGCTGACCATCGAGGTCATGCGGACACGCGGAAGCGTCATGCCGGGTCATTGCCCGATGGTTGCCGACGAGTGCCGAACGGCGGGTGATTACTTACCGCGGTCTCTACCACCGGTACCGAATCAGGGTGCGCCTCACCGATGCTCAAGTCACGGCGCCGCGTCACGGTTGCGCTTATGATTGCGCTTTCCGTGACCGCAGGCGGTTCCCACGCCCATGATTGTCGGCATTGATCTTGGTACGACCAACTCCGCAGTCGCAATATGGCGCGACGGAGGGGCAAAGCTCATTCCAAACAGCCTCGGATCGGTGCTCACCCCTTCAGCGGTGAGCCTGGACGAGGACGGGCAAATCCTCGTGGGCCTCGCGGCACGCGAGCGACAGGTCAGCCATCCCTCAAGGACCGCAACCGCGTTCAAGCGGCTGATGGGAAGCGAGCGTACCGTTTCACTGGGACCTGATCGGGCGTTCCGGGCTGAGGAGCTGTCGGCTCTCGTGCTGCGGGCACTCAAGGCCGATGCCGAGGCGTTCCTCAATGAGCCGGTGACCGAGGCCGTCATCACGGTCCCGGCCTATTTCAATGACCACCAGCGGCGGGCGACACGCCGTGCCGGTGAGCTCGCCGGCCTCAAAGTGGAGCGCCTGCTCAATGAGCCGACCGCGGCTGCCCTCGCCCACGGACTTCATCTGCGCGATGACGATACGCAATTCCTGGTCTTCGATCTGGGGGGAGGCACCTTTGATGTCTCGATCGTGGAGATTTTCGCCGGGGTCATAGAGGTACGTTCAAGCGCAGGTGACAACTGCCTTGGCGGCGAAGACTTCAATAAGGTGCTGATAGATGACTTCTTCACGGCACGCCACGCCGAGCTCGGGCCGCGGGCCAAGCAGAACGAGGGCCTCTTCGAGCGCGTTCGCGAGCAAGCTGAGCGTGCCCGGCGGGCGCTCTCGCAGCAGGACTCTGCCACCATGACGGTGGCGTGGCGCGACAAAGAGGTTTCATACGAGGTCGATACGGCACGCTTTGCACAGCTGTCCGAGCCTCTTCTTTCTCGTCTGCGTGAACCCGTGCTGCAGGCGCTGCGCGATGGCGGAATCCACGCGGATAAGCTGAAGGCCATCGTTCTGGTCGGGGGCGCCACGCGAATGCCCGTCGTCAGAAGCGCCGTCGTTCGCATGTTCGGTCGCTTACCGAGCCTCGGTCCCAATCCCGATGAAGCAATCGCAGTGGGTGCTGCTGTGCAGGCCGGCCTGAAAGCCCGAGACGCCGCCCTGCGCGAAGTGGTCATGACAGATGTCTGCCCCTACACGCTCGGGGTAAATTCAGGAGAAAGACGCGCAGACGGCACTATTCACACCGGGATCTTTGCGCCGATTATCGAACGCAATACCGTGGTACCAGCGAGTCGCTTCCGGACGTTCTCGACGATCGAGCCAGGGCAGCGCTCCGTACAATTTACCGTCTATCAGGGAGAGGCCCCCTGGGTTGCCGACAACATCGCGCTCGGTTCTGTCGAAATTCCGGTGCCCGCGCGTGAGACCCGCGTAGCCGTCAACGTCCGATTTACCTACGACGTCAACGGACTGCTCGAGGTTGATGTGACCGTTCCAGAGACCGGTGAGACGCGGCAGGTCCTGATAACCGGCGCCTCGGGAGACCTCCCCGCAGAAGAGGTTGCGGAGCGACGCCTGGCGCTTGCCGCGCTCAAAGTGCCACCCCGTGAGACGGATGTTAATCGCGCGGCGCTCGCGCGCGGCGCGCGCTGCTACGAGACATCGCTGGGAGAGAAGCGCGAACTCATCGCCGGCTGGCTGCGGCAGTTTGAGATGGCTCTCGATGCGCAGGATCCTCATCGGATCGACAGCGTGCGTGAGAAGTTCCTGAAGCAGCTTGATTCGCTCGAGGGTGAGAGCTATCTGTGAGCGCTTTGTCCCCGTGGCAGGTTCTTGAAATCGCTGCGACTCGAGACGAGACCGAGATACGACGTGCGTACGCACAGAAGCTGCGGCGCACCCGGCCCGAAGACGACGCTGCGGGGTTTGCCCTACTGCGGTCGGCGTACGAGCAGGCACTTCTCTTGGCGCGGTCTGGCCGCCAGTCAATTGCCCCTGCAGCGCAGAGGCCGGCACCTTCAGTGCCTGTCGCCGCCCCCGGTGACTCAGGGGTTCCAGCTGCTCCGCCCGGACAGCCGATCGCCGCTGCGGCGAATCGCAGTTCGCTGCAGGACGGTTCTGCGCCAAGCCGCGGTGCAGAGACCACGGCAGATCCCATCGCAGAGTTGCGCCGAAGTTTTCTGCGGCTGCAGCAACTGGCGGCGTCTCCTGCTGCGACCGAGGATCAGCTGCGTGGCTGTCTCGACGATTGCCTCAAATCTCCCAGCCTGACCAATCTGCAGGCCCAGCTGCAGTTCGAGACGGCGCTGGCCCAGTTTCTCGGCCAGACTCAGCCCCGCACGGAATGTCTGCTTGAGCCCACGATCGAGCACTTTGGTTGGCGCAGGCGCTCTGGCGCTACCCGCTCTGACAACCGTCACTTCCGCGTAGTCGTCTACGCGGACGGTGCCCAGGTTTTGCAGAAGGCGCGCACAGAATCTCCCCGCGCCCACGCGGCGATCACCACACCCCCACAGCCCTGGCGTTTATGGATGTGGATTCTTCTTGTACGCCTCGACCGGGCGGTAATGGCCCTCCTTCTCAAGCTCGGCGAACAGTTACCCCTCAGCGTCAACCAACCTGCGCTGCAGTGGTGGCGGCGCTACTTCGGGGCACCCCACGTGCGCCCCGAACTGGTCTGGGCGGCCCTCGCGCTCACGCTGCTGGGGAGTCTCGTTGGCATTGCCGGGGCACCTGCCGGACATGTCGGTATCGCAGCAGGCATCGGTGCGGTTCTTGGAGGACTCTCGGGCGGCGTGCTCATCTGCGGCGCTCTTTGGCTCATCGACTGGCCCCGCCACAAGCTGCGCACCACGAGACGACTTGCCAGCCCCGCGGTGCGCCTGGGTTGGGCTCCGACCGCCGTGATCCTATGCATCTTGTCCGCCGGCATCGCGTCAAACGGCCTCAGCCTCGCGCTGTTCACGGCCCTTGCCGTCGGGACCGTCGCCTGGGCGACACTCATGGCGGCGCCGCGCGACAGATCGGCCGGGTCGGGTTCCAGGGTCATTTATGCCCAGGTCCTGATCAACCTGCCGGTTCTGCTGTGGTGCCTAGTAGGTACACGTCCTCAGACACCAATCGTCTCGACGGTAATGTGGTGCACCGTTCTGGGCGCAATGATCGTCTTTGCCGTCGGCCAGATTTCCCTCCTGACCGCCCTAGTTCAGGAACTCAAGACCTCGCAACAACAAACGGGACGCGTCGTGATCATGGCCCTTGCCGCAGGACTGCTGCTGCTCATATGGCTTCAGACTCCAGGTGCCCGGACTCGCTCGGTGCTGTTCGCCGCCATGATCGGTTTGATACTTGCCGCCCGCGTATTCGCGGCCAACCTAAGCGAGACTGACCTTCGGATTCGTTACTGGATCGGGCTTGGGGCGTTCTGGATATTCGGCCTCGCGGGAAGCATCTTCGACAGCACACGCCCGACCGCCGACCTTGTACTGAGGTGGGGCGGCTCGTTTTTCATGGTGAGCCTCCTGCTCACGATGGTCGTATCGCTATTGAATGGGAGGGGCGCTGCGCGCTCCTGATAACAGGCCTGACGACGCCAATCGCGCCGCCTGCACGGAAAATGCACTGCAGCAAGGATTCACACCCTGCCCCATCAGTAACTTGGGCTGACTGCCGTCGGAGTGCCCCTCCGTCGATCGACCGAGTTACGGTCAACTGCTTATTCGTACCGTGACCTTCGACTCTGCTTGGTCGAGACAATTTCGATCAGTACTGTGAGGAACTCAGAGGCATGAGCCGCGCTTCCATCCCTGCACTCTTCCACCTGAAGCCGTCTGACGAGGCCTCTCAAGTAGCATGGGAACTCACAGCCAGCATTGCTTCACGAATCAACCGCAGGTCAGCGCTCTGTATCGCAATAGTTCCGGTTCCTTATGCTTTGAGGCTACGCCGGGAGAGGTCGGCCCCCCGCGCACGCCAAGCCACACTGAATGTGCACGAATGATCGGCCGTAGCCGCACCTGATCCAATGTAGAGCACATCAACCGCCTGAGAACCGCCGCTAAAATTCAACAGCGGCGACCTCCGCTGAATCCCTACGCGGGCGCTGCGTCTAGGCTCTAGCCTTTGATTTCTATGGACTAATCGGACGCCTTCCGCAGCTCGCTCTCCGTCGCATGCCTTGAGACATCAATGTAATGAGATCTGACATCGGATACTCAGTGGTGCGTAACGCGAGCCGCCCCCCTTACGGTATAGTTGCCGTTGCGGCGTAGCCTTAACCATCCGCCCTAGTAACACTCGCTGGCGCGGCAAGTGAGGAGCCCGTGAAATACGAGGACTGGCCGATTTTTGTGCAACGGCGCCACGCGCTTGAGCACATTATTTTTAGTGTCGATCTCCCCGCTCCCGAATCGGGCTCCGCAAAACGCACCGTCCAAGTCAAAGCTGCGGACATGTTGACGTGGCTGTACCACGTCTTAACGACCTTGGATACCAAGGCATCGGCTCTGATGCGTTTGAACGGCGTATTGATAGCCGCTGCAGCATTTTTGTTGGGCCTCTTCATGCGACAGGGCGGAACGATACTCTCAACCACGAAGGCCGATGCGCACCTTGTGGTCATCTCTGCCCTGCTCTCGGCAGTCTCCATCTTTTGCTGCCTCTGGGTAGTCAACGTAAGCTGGAGCTTTCTGGGCCGAGTTAAGAAAACAGGCGAAAACTACGATTGCAGTGAGGAACTTACCCATCTAGATCTGGCTTGTACGTTTAGACAGCGCCTGTATCGCCTCGCGTGGTGGGTCTCCCTCCTGGCGGTTCTCACTTTTCTTCTCGAATTCTTGATCCAGACTATTCACATTCTCTCCGCTTAGGTCGCTGAGGCAACCAAATGGCTATTTCGAATGCTCCGAAAGTGTTCACACCCGAGCTACCGGCGCAAGACCTTACGCTTCTTCGCGCCGCCCAAGCAGCCGCTAAAAATGCATACGCGCCTTACTCACAGTTCGCGGTTGGAGCTGCAGTCGAAACCGTCGATGGACATATATTCTCCTCAGCAAATATGGAGAACGCGTCATACGGGTTGACTGCTTGCGCGGAACTTGGAGCACTGCAAGCCGCAGCCTCCGCCGGGGTGCTGCACTTGACTAAACGAATTGCCGTCGTCGGTGGGCCTGTCAAACCAGACGAGAGCAGTGATCCGAAGCCAACCGCACCATGCGGGCGCTGCCGACAACTGATCTTAGAGGCGGCAACGCTCGGGGCCCGTGACGTGGAAGTGATATTTGCTGACTCCCGATTGTCAGTTGTCGTGAAGAGAACGATCTCACAACTACTCCCGGACTCATTCACCGCAGAGAACCTCCACAGGTAAGGGCATCAATCGAATAAGAAATCTGCGCCCATGATCGGGGAAAGGTCCATCCCGCGAATCCTGTTCCTCGACATGGAAGGAACGCTGTTACAAAAAGAGTACCGACTAGACGACGGGCTGGTCGCCCCGAGCGCATGGACGGCTCTCGCCGAACGGCTGGGCCCCAGATGCCTCGAAGCGGAAAACAGAACCAAAGTTAGCTGGAAGGCGGGCGAGTACACCGGCTATCTCGAATGGATGCGAAAGACCGTAGACCTTCATCAGCAGTACGGCCTCACGAAGCAAATCTTTGATGAGCTGATTCAATCAGTAGATTTCGTGCCGAACGTCAGTGTTGCACTCCGCAAACTGCATGACCAAGGTGTGATTTCAGCCATGGTGACGGGTGGATTCAAGGCACTCGCAGACCGCGTTCAGAAGAACCTACGCATACACCACGTCCTTGCCGCGTGCGAATACTTCTTCGACAGTCAGACGGGCCTGATCGACCACGTAAACCTTCTGCCGGCGGACGAAGAAGGGAAAGTTGACTTCATGAAGCTCATTTGCCGAGAGTACGGCGTTAGTGCCCGAGAATGCGCATTCGTGGGCGACGGGATGAATGACGTACACCTCGCTAGCGAAGTCGGGTATTCGATAGCGTTCAACGCGCAGCCAGAACTCTGCGCAGCAGCGACGCGACAGGTAAATCAATCGCGCGGCAGGGAAGACTTCACGGCGGTTGCAGACATATTGGTTTCGGAATGGTTATATGCGTCACCCAGATCACCCTAATGATTCACGTCATGGGATCCAGGCGCTGCCGCAGTGCCTCGCCGCCGTTTCCAGATAGAGCCGGAACCAACTGATTTTCACCTTTTTAGGACCGCAGCATGGTGTCGAGAACGCCTCTTCTTTCCTGAGCCCCTGCCGCGGACTTCCCCTCTAGCGCTCCCATTACGGAGCCAACGTTTGATCTGATTCAGCGCCGTCACTCTATCTGGCACCTTTCGAAGTGCGCACTCCCAAACCAATAAGACGCGCCACCCGGCGCGCAGTAGATCTCGTTCTACCCTGCGATCTCGGGCGCGGTTTTGGCGGAATTTTTCCTCCCAGAATTTAGTTTGTGACTTCGGTCGGTACGCCAGCCGACAGCCTGTATGATGATGCCAGAAGCAACCGTGAACGAAGAGCACCGCACGGTACTTCGCCAATACCAAATCGGGTCGGCCGAGCAGGTTTCGCTGATGAAGGCGGAAGCGAAACCCCGCGCGGTGCAATCCCCGACGGACCGCAATCTCGGGTTTCGTATCCGAGCCTCGGATCCGCGACATCAACGCGCTCCGCCTCTCACGCGAGATCGCATCTGTCATTTGTCTGAGGCTCGTCCTACCGACGAAAACCGCACGATCACAAGGGTGCTATCTCCCAATCGGTAGCAAGCCAAGTATCGAATTGGCGATCTGCGTCGCCAGCAAAGGAGGCACTGCATTACCGACCTGGTGATATTGGTCTGTTCGGCCTCCGCAAAAGAAATAGCTATCCGGAAAGGTCTGAAGCCTGGCCGCTTCCCGCACGGTCAGACTTCGACACTGCTCGGCGGAGTAGTGAATGAAATAGTGTCCGTCCTTAGCTATGTGCGATGTGATGGTCGTAGACGGTCGGTCTGACGGTTGTACTCGAAAACGGTCGGCAAACATCCCACCTTCGACCGCAAGACTGACATTCTTGTGGTCCGGTCGAAGCTCACTCGGGAAGTCCTTGATGCGAGGCGAACGCCCATGCACCCGGAGGTAGCACGCGGCGAACATATATCGATGCAGATCATCACGCCGATGCTGGCGCGTCTCATGCAATGAGAGACCAGATGCGCCAGCACGGTACCAGTCCGCCAAAGCCGATGGCTTGCGCGAATAAGATTGAAACAGGCTGCCCGGCTTCAATGAAAGGTCCTTCTGCCTGCGCAGTACTGTCCGGATTTCCCGTACGACTTCCGCGAGTTCACTGCTCGTTGATTCCATCCATCGGTAATCCCCAATCTCACCGACAGCCTCGCGCCACGCCTTGAACGAATCCACTTCCTGAGACACCCGACTGCGAACCTCCGGAAGATCATCCAAGACACGACCCGCATCCACAGTCGACTGAAGCTCCAAGGGCTGCGGAGTCGCCACTATGTCCGCTCGGACGCCGATAACGATGATCCGGTGCCGCGATTGCGGAATGCCGTGCTGCTCAGAAAGAACTAGGAAATCCGGTGTTTGCGAAGGAATAATTTCTGCAGACGGACCGAGCGCATACAGTCGATACTCCAGTTTGGCTCCGCTCCGGCCGCCAAGGGCGCGGCGGGGCGAACGCAGATCCTGAAGGATTCTCGAAAAGACCCTTTGACCACTCTGGGTCGATGACAAAAGGCCCTTAACGTTCTCAAAAATAAAGGCAGATGGACGGTGGTCAGCCACAATCCGGAGATACTCCCGATACAGAAAGTGCCGCTCGTCTCTCTCAAAGTCCTTATGGGTAGACAGCATGCGGGCTCGGCCTACGATGGAGTACGCCTGACAGGGCGGCCCCCCAAGCAGCACCCAGTGCTTCGCACCCTTTAGAGCCGCGCGTACGCGCTTTGAGACTTGCTGCGGCGCAACCTTTCCCAGCTCGGCGTGCCATGTTGCCTCATGCGCGCGGGCTGCGTCCCGCGGATAGGCCAGATAGAGCTGCTCGCTGGTAATATGCCCCTCAACAAATGCGGCATACTCCGATGGGGGTTCTTTAAATTGGTGAAAGAACTTGCGGAGCTTGAGCGTTTCGCACGCAATAGAGTCCTTCTCAATGGACAAGCGGACGTCAAACGGGCGCACCCCGTCCCTGTTGAGCTGCTGGAACCCCTCTCCGAGACCGCCGGGACCGGCGAATATATCGATGACAGGAATTCTACGTCGACTGGTGGACAAGCTTTGCTGACCCTTACTGACCCTTGCGCTGATCCCGAAGGGTACCAGGTTGTCTCAGGTGTACGCCATACAGTTCTGGGGCTCTACGGAAGCTGTATCACCTGTTGCCTAGACGCCCTCTGCTAGCCTCACCGCACATCAAACGCCGGGAGATAAAACGTTGCCCCGAGAGCCTGAAGGACTAGAAGTCCTACCGTCAGCCCGCCGTCTGATGAAGTCGCTACGCGATATGGGCTATGAATTCTCCAGCGCCGTCAGCGACCTCGTTGACAACTCAGTTGAGGCGGGAGCGACTCAGATCTCCATACAGGTCGAATTCGAAGGCGACAATTCCTGGGTAAGCATCGCCGACAACGGTCGGGGCATGTCTCCGTCCGAGCTTCGAGAAGCGATGCGGTACGGATCCTCCAGCCGCGACTACGGTGAGGAGGATCTTGGGAAATTCGGGCTGGGCATGAAGGTCGCATCGCTGAGCCAGTGCCAGAACCTCGCGGTTTCGAGCCGCACGAGCCGGGAACGGGCCGACATCGCCGCATATTCTTGGGACTTGGAGCATATCGACCGCGTAAACAAATGGGAGATCCTGGATCTCCGAGAGAACGGTGGGATCCCAGAGATCATGAGAGAGCCTCTGCGCGAAAAGCCGGGAACCGTAGTCGTATGGCGTCGGTTGGATCGCCTCTTGGGTTACGCACATCCATACGGAGAACACGCGAGAAAGCGGCTCTCACTCATGTGTCGGGAGACCGAGAACTATCTCGCGATGGTCTTCCACCGCTTCCTGCAGGGTGAAGCCAAGGGTCGGAGAAAGCTGAGGATTTCCCTCAACGGCAATGTTGTGGAAGCTTGGGATCCGTTTTGCCGCGCCGAGCCCCATACCAAGAAGATCACGCCAATTCCAATCAAGGTGGAGCACGAAGGCGTGACGGGTTACGTCATCCTCGAGCCTTACATTCTTCCCAACCAGAGCAGCTTCTCTTCCGTTGAGGCGTTCCGACTCGCGAGTGGACCGGCGAACTGGAACCAGCAGCAAGGGTTCTATATTTACCGTTCGGACAGACTCATTCAAAGCGGCGGATGGAACCGCTTAAGAACGGCTGACGAGCATACGAAGCTCGCAAGAATCGCAGTGCGTTTCTCGCCGCAGCTGGACGAGGCGTTCAAAGTCAACGTCGCCAAGATGAGGGTCTCTTTGCCTCCGCAGGCACGTGACCAGATTGAAGCTGCAATTCGACCCGTCATAAAACTCGCCCAACAGGCTTATCGGCCTAGTGTGTCCAGTGGTACCGCTGAAGCAGGCGCGGGGAATGCGGCGACGGGGAAGCCCTCAGGGCGCTCGACCGGCCGCTCATCCGGTTCCGGGACCGATGAAAGAAAAGAGGTCTATCACAGCATTACGCTGGAACAGTTGCTTCGCGCGCTACTCGCCGTAGCAGATTCTGCAGAGAAGGCAGTCATCAAACGGGTCGCCGCCCGCCTGGGACGGACGCCGGAGTTCAGCTGATATGGATTTGCGAGCTGCACTGGGATTGGTTCGCCTGTTGATTCAGAACGGACTGACCAGGGACGAAGCCCTCATGAACCCCGCGGTCCCGGAAGTACTTCGGGGAGAGATCCGCGCGGCGCTCGAGCGCGAGGACAACCTCATACTGCGGCCGGTGATAGCCATCACCAATGCGTCAACTTCGGCGTCATGGCTGCGCGGAATAGACCGATCTGACTGGTATTACTGGCCCCAGCTCCGGGATTATCTGCTTACCGTGAAGGGTCGTCCCAAGGCACTGGTCAGCGCTTTGGACGAACAGACCGACAGAATCTTAGAGCAGATGCGACCGCCGACCGACGAGAGCTTCGATACCCGCGGTCTCGTACTCGGCTACGTTCAGAGCGGAAAGACCGCAAACTATGCAGCGCTGATGGCGAAAGCCGCCGACATCGGATATCGATTGTTCATCGTGCTGACGGGGATGGATAACGGACTGCGGAGGCAGACTCAGATCCGACTCAAGCAGGAGATCGTTGGGTACGCCGACAACCGACCAACGGCAGTGCGGCTCCCACCCGTGGGCAAGCTATGGCACGAGTTTACTTCAGACGTCCTAGGGGGCGATTTTCAGCCCGGCAACGCTAACCAAGCCGCGCTCCAAGGGTCCCAGCCTGTCCTTCTGGTAATGAAGAAGAACGGCCCTGTACTTCGGAAGCTCCTGGCATGGCTGAATGCCGCGCCAGCCGAAGTCAAAGAGAAGATCCCCGTCTTGGTAATTGACGATGAGGCGGACCAAGCGAGCATCGATACGAGAGGGTCATACCAGTCTGAAGTCCAGGATGTGATCCCGACAGATTACGAAGAACCAGCTGTAATCAACGGGTTGATCCGCGATCTCCTATTGAGATTCAGACGGCGCGCGTATGTGGGGTACACAGCGACCCCTTATGCGAACATTTTAATTCCTCATGACACCTTCGATCCTAGAGTACAGAACGATCTCTACCCGAAGGATTTCATCATCGACCTACCGAAACCCCCGGGCTACTTCGGGAGCGAAGAGCTTTTCGGTAAGTTCGATCCCGAGACACGAGAATATTCAGAAGGCCTGAATGTAATTCGTACTGTCTCGGCTGACGATATGGCACAACTGGACTTAGGAAATCTGCCGGGATCATTGATAAGGGCCATCGAGTGCTTTGCTCTCTCAGGAGCGGCGCGGGCTGAACGCGGCCAAGGCAGCCAGGCCGCGACAATGCTGATCCACGTAAGTCACCTTCGAACCGAGCATCAGTGGCTGTTCAGCTCGGTGCAGCAGCAGTTCCATGAGTTACGAGATGACTGGCGATACCAGCGGAGCAAAGGGGTGAGAGACAGGCTTGAACAGCTTTGGAACGACGAATTCCGCCCGCTAACTCAGGCCCGGCATGTTGACCGAGATCGATCTTTCCGCGCGATCGAGGAGTACATATCGACATTTCTTGAAGAGGTGGAAATCAAGGTCATCAACAGCGATACGGGCGACTTGCTCGACTACGAGCGCCAGCCGGACCTGAAGGCAATCGCAATCGGCGGTAACCGCCTGTCTCGTGGCTTGACTCTCGAAGGACTCACGATCAGCTACTTCGCGCGCAGCTCAGAGAATTATGACACGCTGATGCAGATGGGCCGGTGGTTCGGCTATCGCAGTTGCTACGAGGATCTCACCCGGATTTGGACAACACCTAATCTGGAAGCGTGGTTCGCTGACTTGGCGTTCATCGAATGGCAGCTGCGCGAGGACTTGAAGGTCTATGAGGACCAGGGGCTAACGCCCCTAGAGGTGGGGACGCGGATCTGGCAGCACTCAAGCATGCAGGTCACGAGTCAACTAAAGCGGCGATTCGCAAGCGCTCTCACAATCACACAGTCTTTCTCAGGAACTGTACAACAGACGTTCAAGTTTCCACTCAGTCGCCCCGGAGACTTAGCCAGACTGGCCGATCAGAATCGGGCAGCCACCATCAGCTTCCTCGGAGCACTAGGGGAGCCGACGCGTTGGAATCAGGAAGGACCAGTCTGGGCAACAGAACCGGACGCCCTACTTAAATACTTGGACAGTTACGTCATAGATGAGGAAGCGACTGGAATTTCTCTCCCTCTGATTAGAGAGTACATAAAAAGGGAAGTTCAGTCGGATCGTCTTGATCGATGGACTGTTGCAGTGTGCGGCAGGGGAAAGAAATCCGAGCATCTCGGGAATGTGGACTGGAACCTATGGCCGCAGCCGGTGCATCAGATTGAGCGCACTCGTCTGTCAAAAAGCGCAAATAGCCTGGGTGTGATCACATCACCCGGCGACGAAACATTAGATTTGGACGAAACCGAAAAGCAGTTAGCTCAGACCCTGATGAAAAACCGCGAGGGCAAGAGAATTCTTGGTGAGAATCCCGCGGCTCGTCAAGTGCGCTCTCCCCACAAGGGGCTGCTCCTGATCTACCCGATAAGCAGAAACTCAGGCTTCAACCTAGAATCCCAGGCTTCGCGTCGCCGCTTGTTTGACGATCCCGGATCGCGGTATGCGAGAGACCTGATCGCAATTGCCCTGAGCTTCCCGGACTCGAGGACCGCACAGCCGGTGGAAGCATATCTCCAAGGGACAGTCAGTTGGCGGCCGATTACCTAGCACAGGCCGCGCTTCGCGATGCTTGGTCTCACCTGGCCGCGAGCACCGCCCAGGGCGATGAACTAGTGGGCCGGCGGCCTCGAGTCGATCCCCCGGTGGAAATGCTTTGTGGGTTGAACACCGCTGGCGATAGATACTTTCTTGTACCTGTCGGTTCGGCTGAAGAGAGTCTCGTTGATAACACCACGCGAGGTCTCAGAGTCGACACACAACAGCTAGAAATCGCAGGTGAGGGTACGCAGCGCTACATCTCGGTGCAGTGTAGCGAGCCCGGGGCCTACGACCTGTTTGACGTGGTAGGAGCTGAACTGCTAACCGCCATCGCCAGTAAACCAGACAAGCCTCGGGCAGCGATTTGGTTTGTTCTCAGCCGCTGGAAGCGCTTCTGGGGTGACATCCCGCGCAGCGTAATGCTCGATGAGGATGTTGCAGGGCTCTTTGGAGAGCTCTGGTTCCTTCATGTATGGCTTACCGCATCCATTGGAGTAAGCGATGCTGTGAAATCGTGGCGCGGACCGTTCGGCGCACGACACGACTTCGAGAGCAAAATCTGCTCCGTGGAGGTCAAGACCACAACCTCCCGCTCCACTCGATCCCACCGAGTAAGCGGCATCGATCAGCTCTCCAAGCCGGAAGGCGGCCCCCTCTTCTTCTTCAGCCTAGCCATTCAGCGCGAAGGCGGCGCCACCAATAGCATCGTGATTCTAATCGACGCCATTCGTTCACTACTGGTTGATGTGCCGGAGATCGCAAGCCTGTTTGACAACTGCCTAGCCAAGATTGGCTACTCGGATGCGTTTAGAGACCACTATGCTCGAATGACATACCGCGTCGTTAACTCTTTTCTATTCGAGGTGAACAGTTTATTCCCGCGGCTCACCAGAGATCAGCTCTCAGCTGGAGATTTGATGCCCGGAGTTTCGGAAGTTGACTACAAGATTGAGGTCGGCCTCCTAGCCCCACTCGCCGTTGCCGATCGACCGGACGCCGCTGGGGACGTCTTGGCTCAAATGCGGAGCCAGAGTCCATAGAGCTCGAGTGCTATTCCGCGTCAGTGGAATCGGAAAATGGCCGAGTCGAAGGCCTACCCGCGCGCAGTGCTGGCCAATGCACGTACTTTGCACGCGCTCGCTGAGCGACTACGCCCCGCACGCACGGACTCAGCAGATCCACCACACTACCAACGGATTGCGAATCTGTTCGGTGCCCCGTGAGAATTCGCGCTGTTACGACAAGCTACGATGTCCTTGGCTAGGCTCCGATTCCGGGTTGCTCTCTCAACCGTCAAGGCACCGGAATGACAATGGGTGGCTGTAATCCGGGTGACTGCACGAGTCCTTGGTAGATTACCTGTGCGCCGCAGGTTACACGGAGGGTGTACAGATGAGGGACGTTCGCGGGCACCTGAGCGAAGAAAAAGTCGCCCTCGGGGCCGGAAACAATAATCCCGCTCGGACCCGGGTCACCAAAAAGCTGCACCGCGCATCCGGAAATTGGCACTCCGCGTGACGTCATGATCCGACCACCCAGTTGCATGTAGCCGGGGGTCTGCGCCGAAATTGAGGCCGAAAGTGCCCATATCGATGAAATGATCCAGTTTCTGAGTCTCATGGAGATGCTCCATAGGCGCCGCCTGCTGCCTTTTGCTCAATGGCTTCGGAAGCCACGGGCTTAAGCTCCTCCAATCTGACGGTCTGTATGAGCGGAACCTTTCCGAGGTCCGCTCGGCCATCAGCTAAGACTATTTCGTTCCCATATTGTCCCTTGACCTGTTTGCTAAGCGCCCATATTTGAGTTCTGACACCAGGACTCTCCGCCTTGAGAATTATCGATTCCGAATACAAGTCAATACTCTGATCAAACGGCACGTTTGGAAACACCGTAGTGGCGCCATTCACGCAAACAGATATTGTGATCGCCTGGGCGCCTGGATCTCGCGCCTCGAAATATCCGTGTAAATGCAATGCGTGTTGCGCACGGTCAGCATCAACCGCTTTCGCGATCTCATCCTTGATTACATCCTTCCGCGCGGCATTGGCATATATCGCCGCAGAGACCTCAAATGCCAGGCCAATCAAAAACAGACCAAGCCCTGGCACTGTGGTACTCAATTTGAGAAAGTCGCCGAGGGTAAGGGCGGTCGCCCCGTCCTTTGCTGCTTCAAGCGCCACAGCACCGCGCGCTATCAAAATGATCCCTCCAACGACCATCACGAGCCCGGTCAATGACAGCGTGAACACGACAACGTCGAAGACCATATTTGATTCCTGACTGTGTCTTACATCATTTTGTGCGTCGCGCCATTGCTGCATGGTGGCCACGCCCTATATCGCCCGCGTTTCGTGGTTATCCACGTACTTTGAGCGTCCGCACATCCACACTGTGGTGTCGCCTCCTGCAATCTCACGGATAGGCGTTCCTTTTTGTGGCGCTGCAGCGCGTCACTCCAACATATATGAGCATCCTCGTACGCAAATGCAGTGCACCAAGATGCGAAGTAATGGACGAGCACCGTTTACGCCGCGCGTCCCTCAATGCAGCAACGCACAAGCAGTAACTTCACTCGTGCCCGGCATCGATGAGATCAGCTGGTGCCTCCAGACAGAATGGTAGTGGTCAGGGAGGGTTCATGGCACGAACTAGGTGTTATTTGCGCCGCCGCATAAAGACTTCGTGCGGGAAAGCAGTGCGGAATTGAAACGCTGCCCGCCATAGTCATCGGGCGGAAGCAAGAGCAACTTGGAGCGCACATCCTATGGGCAAAATACCCGTCTGCTTGTCTTTGTCGTATCTATTGCTTGCGCTACCCGTCCATGCGGCGCATGGACAATCGAGTTCTTGGGCGGCGGGGGCCGCAGGGGGGCTCGCCGGCAATGCCCTTGGCGGCGCGTTCAATTCGAATGCCGGGGCCACCACGCCTTCCAGCAGTTCGGCTGGGGGAGGCGCAAGCGGGCCGCCGGAGATCAACAACATCGTGTACTACGGACTCGCGCGGCTCGCGAAGAATATCTCCGATGTCACGCAAAGGGATCTGTGCAAGGACGATCCGTGCAGTCTCGAGCTTCCGAGACCCCTGCTGATCGAGGACTCCATATCCGCTACCCAGATCGGCTTGTATCAAACGCTGCGCGCTTATCACGGCCAGCTCAAGATTCTTCGCGACGATCTGGATCTCAGCTTTTCGCTCTCACCTTACTCGAGTGCGATGCAGTTCGATCCGCCGAAGTACGCCACTCAAACCCTACCGCTCAAGAATGTTTCGCAGCGGCCTATTGCCGGCATTGATTTCGTGACCGGCGGTCCGGACTTCGAGGTGCAGACCAAGCAGGACAAAGATAATCCAGATTGCCCTGATCCGCTAAAGCCCGGCGAGATCTGTAAGGTAACGGTGCAGCTTCTCCAGCATACGACGCCTGTGCGGTACCTGATTGGTGTCGTGGTAGCAAACCCCGTTGACAAATCCCACCCGCGACGGCTCGTAAGTCTGATTCAGGTGTCGTCAACCGTGGCCGTCACGGAGGCGCCAAAGAAGGACAAGCCCGCAAACGCGGCGCCACCACGGGCCGATAGTGGCGCGCCGCCGGTTGCAGCGGAGCAGCCGAAGAAGCCTGCAGTCAAATACATCCTGCAGGCGGCCCCGTTCGCCAATCAGCAGCTGCAAATCGAGAGCATTCAGTCCGTTGTGGGAGGAGGTGCGCCGCTTGTACTGCCTGCCGGTCCGCCCGCCGCCGGCGCCGCGGCGAGTCCGCCGGCGACGGGGCCAGGGACTTCGGGCACCGCTGGCACCGGACAAACCACTGGCCAAGGTAGCTCAGCTGTGACGCCACCATGGATCACCAACACTGGAGCGCTCGGAACGGCGCTAGAAGGTCTAAAGACTGGCATGACTTACACGCCGGCCAGCGCGCAACCGGCCACCCAGTCCCTTATTGTGCTGCTTCAGAACGAGTTACAGCGCGCTTACCTGGCACCCTTTACATCAACCTCAATGCTGGACTTGGGCGATACGGCCACGCGACTCGCGCACGTTTACGGCGAGATGCTGGCATACGGATTTGAGGTAAATGCCTGGACAGCGGTTTGCAAACCGCAAACTCTGACAACCGGTCCGCAGCTAGCTGACCAAGGCACACAGGGCGCTCAGAACAAAAGCAACAGAAACTCGACCGGCGACACTCTTGCGCCGGCGCCAGCCTGCAGCTCGCCGTACACAGTGAACAACCTCGCGGTCGCCTCACAGCTACTATCGGGCTATACGACCTTCATTCAGAGCCAAAGCGACAGCCTTGGCAATCCAACGCAGTTGGATGTAATTCGCGGAGCACGACTGTCCCAGATTTTCGAGATCTACGACTGCCGGCGCGATCCAAAGGTGATCGGAGCCGCGCCTGAGGAAAAGAAGCTCGCCATGGACGAGTGTCGGACCCGAATGATACCGTCGATCCCCTCGCTCCAAGTATCGGTCGCTGCCGCCGGCGGGAGCACCCGGGTGAACTCAATCTATCTGCTAAACATTTTCTACGTGCCCAAGCCGTCTTTCAACGGCGGTGCAATTGTTTCGTTCGAGCTACGTAGTGGGGCCAACGACCTCCTTGAGTCTGGCGTGCGTACGGCATTCTACGATTACAATAAGACGTGGAAGGGCGACACTCTGCCCAACCTGCGGGAGACGAGCACTTGCACGAGGACTGCCGAGGCATTCTGCGTGCCCGCAGAGGCAAAGTGACCTTTCCAATCTCGCGCTCGCAACTCGGCTAGAGGCGCGATGAGCCATGCCAGAGGCTCGCAAGAAATAGGCACTACCCAATCTACCCTTCGCTCCCCAACGCGCTCTTGTGCATGTCAGTGAGCAGATGCGGTCAACCCGCGGCACATTGCACCGAATTTGCACTGACGCGTACCAAAAGCGCCGCTCTTGGTGGGGCTTCGGTCATGCTGCCAACGGATTGCGAGTCCCTTGATGGCCGCCTGGTAGCGGTGTTCAGCTAGGGAGTTGCACGTAGCTACTCAAACACTCGCCGGCGCTCGTCGCTTGGAACAAGGGTAGTAAAGGGAGACTCCTGCCTTAGAGTTCGCGCCTCTTCGGAACTCGGACGCTCGACGTCCTCACAGTCTTCCAGAGCCTTCGAAAACGGCGGCTGTGATTGATTTCTGGCTCACGTTGGTGGAGGCGGCCGCGCGATCACCTTCACGCCCTCGTAATCAAGGCATCGCGCCGCGGCCCAAACATATTTGGAATTGGAGTGCCCGGTAAGCACGGTCGCCGAGTTGCTCGGCAGGTCCCCGCGGACGACGGCAACCCACTCATTCTTTCCCGTGAAATCTCCGCCGATGCCCGTGAGAAAGCATACCCCCTGTTGCGCTGGGATCATCTGCACGGGCGGCTGGCCTTGCTCCCAACGATATGTCTGGCTAACGTTGTTGGGCCACGGTGGCGCATGTCTCAAGCACGCCATCTGTCCGGTTGTTCCGTTAGAGGCACCGGAAGTTATATAAAGCTGTGAGCCCGAAACTGAACTGCTCTCAAGCGCTTCAATATTCTCTTTGTAGCCGTTCAAATTCCCCTGCACTTGCGCGAGATAGCAACTATCGACTCCGACCGCACCCACCGACTGAACGATTACTCTATTCCCGCAGGTCGTAACCTGATGGCTACCCCCGTTTGAACACATGACGAGAGGGAATGGGGGGCATTGACCTGGCGTGCCTGGAGGTGAGTCAGGGGGCGGCGCTACCGCGCAACAAAGTTCCGGCGGATTCTTGATCGTTCTCGTTTCGCAAGACCACGTCGAAGGCGTCTGGCTGAATTCCGGAGCCTGGTATCCGTCGCCAAAATTCGCTGAGAACGAGCATTCGACAGTGTTAAAAACGTTCTCGGATGACGTTTGGGAGAACCAGAATTCGTTACCTGAGTCCGGATTCGCTCCCGCAGCGACGTGTACGAATTCTTTCTCACGGAAGTCTCCGCCGATCTTAACGAAGTAGCAAAACGCAGTGGCAGAGTCGTACAGCCACTGCGTGCCCACCTTGGCATTACCGGCAATTTGAATTTCAGGAACGCGAAGCGGGCCTGCAACGCTCTGCGCGGAAATGACCAAAAAAATGCAAAAGCTAAGAAGTCGCGGACGAGTGGGTGCGTGCACAACCGGTCCCCTATTATTTTGATTGACTGCAGTCTAAGCTCGGCTTCCCGAGATTGGGCTTTTTTTCGAGTCACGACGCTACGATCGTGCGGCACGGCAGCATGGCCGCCAGCACAGACGGGACCTTGGCTGCTAAGATTTCCACTCCGAACATCGGCAACGCCGTAACCGCGATGAGCTAAGCCGGTGCGTCTTTTGGGAGTCGCATCCAGTAGGCATAAGGGAATGTGTTCGCTTTACGTCAAAGTGGCAATACCCAGCTACCCATAGTGCAGACGGATTCCAAATCCGCCACGACAGTTCGGTTTACTGCATCGACGTCGTTCCAAACCAATACCTTGGTATTAACCGAGTCGTTTGCGTAATGACTTCAAGCAATATGCGTGCTCTGATAGCGAAGGAACAATTTGGAACACCGTGGGGCCACAAATGAAAATGAAGACGGCGGTAAAGACTGTAGTCCTGATACTCACGGCTCTCGGAGGCCTCGCTTTCGCCGCGCAGGACAAGTACACCGTGAAAGTTCCGGGCGGACTCTCGTTCTCCGAGTTCAGAGGGTATGAAAAGTGGCAGGCCGTTGCGCTCAGTTACAACGACGGCGCGGTGGCGATGATCCTCGCCAATCCGGTGATGATCGAGGCATACCGCACCGGCATCCCCGGCAACGGTAAACCCTTTCCAAACGGCTCCAAAGCGGTGAAGATCCATTGGACGCCGGAGAAGAGCAAGACGGCGACGGTTCCGACGACGGTGCCCGGCACCCTGCTGAATGCTCACTTCATGGTCAAGGACGACAAGCGGTTCGCGGACAGCGGCGGCTGGGGGTGGGCGGCCTTTGAGTACGAGCCATCCTCCGATACGTTCAGGCCGCGAACGGCGTCCGAGAACCCGCCACAGGGAAACGATGCCAAGTGCGGGTTAGGCTGCCACACCATCGTGAAGAACAGGGACTACGTCTTTACCCAGTACGCCAAGCGCTAAAAGACGGCCAAAGATTACAGACGAGAAGTGCGGCGCTCTCTCGCCACTGCTGCGGCAGCGCTGCACCGAGTTAACCCGCGGTGAGGCAGATCCGCGCGATCTCAGCCACGCAATGCACGAGTTAGTCTGAGACACCAACGCATTACTAGACCGACTGACCTTGGACCAGTTGGATCCTGGAGTCGCCACCGCGGTAATTCCCACCAGTAACTGCGCACCCGCACTGAGGTTTCACCTCCCTCCTTGCTACATGTGGATCGCCATGGTTATTCCCGACAATTCGACAGGTTGGGTTGAATCGCTTGTACACGGGCATAGAATCGAAAAGCGCCATTCCCCTTAACCGGAGTTGCTCGAAATGACCGCTATTCTTCGTTCGGGACTTATATTGGTACTTGCGATAGCGGCATTCGGTACACCGAGATATGCAGGTGCGCAAAGCTGCGCGGAAATGTGCACGGGCAATATGGGTGTCGGAGGCGACGTCTCCGGGTACGACAACTGCATGTCCAGATGTGGCAATCAAGGTCAAAGTGCCGCCCCCCCGGGCATAGCGCCACCCGATCCGTGCTACATCGAGCAAAACGCCATGCGGCCCTGCACGCCGGCCCCGAAGGGAGTGGACTCGAATCTCGTGGGCACCTGGATCCTGCCTCTAAAAGACGGACCCTGGATATGGGAGATCTTCAGGAACGGAACCTATAAGTTCCACAGTGAGGCGAAGGACAACGCTCCGAGTCACTCGGGAACCTTTTCGGCGAGCAATGGAAACTGGGCGCTCAAGGCCACCACCGGAATCAAGGGTTATACGGACAAGGGCACGTACAAATACCAACCCCCGGATACCTTGATCGCAACTGGAAAGCTTGGTCCTGGCGCCTGGCGGCGCACCGTAATGCCAGATGCGGCAGCCAAGCCCGCGCAATGATGGGCGGGGCTGTTCGTTGCCTCCCGCCGCCCCGGAGATTTAAGCCCATCCGAGCAAAATGCCGCGATGCAACGGACCCGGTGGAGCGGCGCGAGCGCCAACCGACGCGCTGCAAGCGTCTCCTCAGACTGCGCTATGGATCTGGAGGATTGTAGCGCTTAAGGAATGCAACTGAGGTTTGCAGCATCTGCAGCCGGGTATCGCTATTCGAGAGCCAGTGGTCCTCGTGCTTGAGTTCGACAAGTTCCGCAGTCTTGTTGGCGTGCCGCAGCGCATCGTACATCTGCTGGCTTTGCTCGAATGGGACTACCGTATCATCGCGGCCGTGAATCAGCATGACCGGAACACTGACGGCGTCAACGCGCCTGACCGGAGACAGCTCCCGCAATTTTTCGTCACGAGATCCTGTAACCCCCATGAAACGCTTCCAGTAGCGCATCGTAGTTTGAGAGTGCCGTTCTTGATCCCAGTCGAGCATCCCGCCCAAATCTCCGATCCCGGCCACGGACACGGCACACCGGTATACGCCGGGTTCGAGCGTCACGCCCGCAAGTGCCGCATAGCCGCCGTAGCTGGCGCCCACGATGCTCACCCGCGCCGGGTCCACGGTTCCTTGTTTGACAAGGAACCGCACGCCGTCTGACAGGTCTGTTTGCATCTTCCTGCCCCATTCGCCGTATCCGGCTTGAAGGAGCTTCTCGGTGACACTTGAGCCACGGAAGTTCGGCCGCAGTACTGCGTAGCCTTGGTCGGCGAGTGCCTGAGACCACCAGTCAAAATTCGCCGTATCCCGAACCGCCGGCCCGCCGTGTGGCAGCACTATCAGTGGCAAACCGTTGGCACGCTTTCCCTTTGGAAGTGTCAGGTAGGCCGTGATGACCAGTCCGTCCGCCGCCGGGTACTGTATACGTTGCACTGGCAACGGCTGGTTGAGTCCGTCATATACGTCCCCGAGGGGAATTGCCTTGCGGGTATCCATGTTCACGAGCTGGTACGAATAACCAAAGTTCGGTCCGGCTACACGCACCACGATTTTCTTGAAGTCAGAAGAAGCCGATACCAGTTGTACATGCTCGTTCTCGAAAGCCCGCACAATCGCGTCCCACCACTTCTGGCGTTCCGCGTCGAAGAACACATAACGCGTGTCATCTTCAACATCTACACCGCCGACCATGCGATGTGTCTGGCGATCCTCTATCGGCGCAGTGAGCGATGCCCGCTCTGCCATGGGCTGCCCCAGCGTCCCGTCGGTGAGCGAAAGGAGACGCCACACTGAGACCCCGTTCTCAGTCGAGCCCACCAGAAGGGTCCCGTCGGTTGGACCAAAGCCGAGAATCTGCGGAACATCGATCGACTCCTGTCCTGCGACCCCGTCGGCTAACTCATGGCCCTTGCGGTATCGAATTTTCCACTGTCCGTCCTTGTCCTGGTAATCTTCCTCGGCAACGATCTCACCCGCTTCGTCGACCACCCACTTCAGAGTATTCTCGCCGCCTTGGCGGATCACCTTCTGCCGCTCATCATCGAGATCGATCCGGAACAACGCAGGCAGGGTGCGCTCCCTTACGTACACACCTTCAACGAAGAGAACAGTGTGACCATCGATATGCCGAATCGATGGCTCCGAACGGATCACGTTCATAATGTTCGGTGCTATCTGACTGTTGTACCCGTATGTACTGTCGAGGTGCGGATAGCCCATGACTTTCTGCTTCTCGACGTCAACCACATCCATCATGAACCACTCGTGCTTACCGCCCGAGAACTCCATCATGAACTGCGTGACCGAATGAATGACGATGAGTCGCCGGTTATCCGCCCACAGAACGTCACGCAGCTTGATCTTGCCGACGTTCGTGACTGCCAGCGGCTTCTGAGTTTCGAGGGAGACCACCGCAAGGACACGATCGTCGCCCTTCGTCCGGACAAATGCGAGACGCGTGCCGTCCGGTGAGATGGCGACGTTCTCGACGCTGGGTAGATGCCCGTAGGTCTCCAGCGGCACGTCGTTTGCGCTTGCGAGACCGGACAGACAAAAGACGAGGGCGACACCAGGGCCGACGGCCCTACGAGAGCTCGCGGTCTGGTCTACAGACACGATTGTGGTGGATGACACAAGCACCGCCCCTGGGAACGATGCACTATGATGCCGTGGTGCGAAGCGGGAGCGCCAGCGCTACTTCAAGTTTGGCTTTCCTTAAAAATCGATCGAAGGGTCCACCGGCGCCTGAAACTAGCTGAGGTCTGTGAACCCGCGTGGGCGAGAACTCAAGGTGCCCAGTACACAGCAGGTGGCCGCACAGAATTTGCCCCAATCCGACACCGTCCTTGCGTAGATTGCGGCAATTCCCAAGCGCCGCGAGTTGCAACAACGGATTCCAAGTCCGTCGGGTGGGTCGGATTAAACGATCCCACCCGTCGAGCTTCGCAGGGGCAGGTCCCCCGCAATCGTCAACTAGCCAACCGTCGGTAGCATGTCAAGAACGTGAACGACGGTCAGTCGACATGCCTCTGCGGTGTCGCTCGAGCGGCGCTTAATCAATGTACACCCACAGGTCGTTGTAGTAGCTCGGTGAAGTCACCACGCCGTAACCGCCGAACAACCAGAGATTTTGATCGGTTGAAACATCCTGCCAATAGAATGGCGCGTAGCGAGCTCCCGGGGTATTCCCGTTACCGATCATTCCTTGCGTACCGTAGACGCCGGCTGCGTTCACAGTGTTAGAGCCGTCTGTCCATGTCCAGAGGTCGGTGGTCGGATCAAAACGCCACAAGTCGTTGAGGCCACCGTAGGCTCCAGCACTGTCGTTTCCGACACCCCCGAACAGCCACACGCCGGACTTGGTGTACCATGCGACGGAATTGATGCGAGAGCCTGGTGCACTGCCTGAAGCAGGTATCCCGCGCGTTCCGTATGTGCCCTTAGAGCCAACAGCGCTAGAGCCGGAGATCCAAGTCCACTGGCCCGTTGACGGTGTGTAACTCCAGACGTCGTTCAGGTCACCTACGAAGCCCGAGTTAGCTCCGAACCCGTAACCGCCAAAGAGCCAGAAAGTGCCGGTATCGTCGGCCCATGACGCCGAACTGTAGCGGGCCCCAGGAGCGTTTGAAGTTGCGGGAACCCCGAGCATGCCGTAGACGCCGGATGCATTGCCTGTTGATGAACCTGCCATCCAAGTCCAGACGCCTGTGCTTGGACTGTACTTCCACAGGTCATTGAGTGCACCAGTCACGCCTGGTGGAATCTCCCCGTTTCCACCAAACAGCCACAGGTTTCCATCGCCATCCGCCCACGCGACCGCTGAGTCCCGCGCTCCTGGCACGTTTAATGACGACGGAACACCCAGCATTCCGTAAGTTCCGAGCGCGTTGGCTAAATTCGATCCAGCCACCCACGTCCACTGATTGGCTAGGGGATCGAATTTCCAAAGGTCATTAAGGTCACCCGGTGAACCGATTCCGTCCAGCCCAGTGCCTCCAAATAGCCAAAGATTTCCCTGCTTATCAATCCACGTAACCGGATTCGTTCGTGCTCCTGGGAAATTCGCAACGTCCGGAACCCCCAGGGTACCGTACACCCCGGCAAGTGACCCTTCCGACGGACCGCTCACCCAAGTCCAAAAGCCCGTCGCCCAGTCCCGCTTCCATAGATCACTGAGCCCCGACTTCTGGATGCCATAGACGTCGTACCCCGAGCCGCCAAACAACCAAAAGTTTCCGGCAGCGTCGGTCCACGAACCTCCCGCAGCTCGGGCGCCGGGAGTGTTGCCTTGCGCGGCAACCCCCTGCGTTCCATAAACGCCACCGGCGTTTGGTGTATCGGGACCAGCTACCCAAAGCCAGTGTCTGCAGACAACGGCAATATTTGAGGGGCTTCCCCCATTGATAACTCCACTTCCATTGGTCACAACACATGTTAGTTGTGATGGCTGGGACCGCACGGAAACGGAATACTTCGAACCATCGGGGAGCGGCGTTGAGAACGAAAAGAAGGTGCCACCGGACGGAATGGAAAGTGTTTCGGTGCCGTTCGCCAGAATCAGCCCGTTCACATTCAGACCGCTGATCGAGCCTTCGATAATATGAGTGTTAGCGCATGAAACCTGTACGGTCGTGACGTTAGACGACTCGACCGTGCCGGATCCACTTGTAACGGTGCATGCCTGGCCCGCAGGCACTGAGGTGACACTCACGGAGTAGGTTTCACCAGGCGCGAATGTGCCTGAGAGAGTAAAGGAGCCATCTCCGGGTTCTGGCTGGGCGGTATGGCTGCCGCTTGCGAGCGTAAGTCCGGAACCTCCCAGATTGGCAACTGTACCGCCGACCGTAAAGCTGCTCGGGATGGGGGTTCCGTCACCGTCGCCGCCACCACCGCCGCCGCAACCGGAAATGGCGAAGACGACAAGGGCAAGTGCGGTTTGTACCCTGAAGCGCCCAGACAACGCGAAGCCATGACTATTTTGCGTAAGCATCATTTCCCCCAGCCGTCACTCGATTTTTCGCGGATCTGCTCTGAGTTATTTGCAGCGCGAGCCCTAGAAGTCTGTCACAACGGAGTCGCCTATCCCACTCAAGACGACAAATGCCGCGCCGTTGGGAGCGAGTCTAAAGAAGAGGCACCCGGCGTTATGTCTCCACAACAGCGGCGGTGATCCGTAAGCCTAATTGGCGACGCAAGCGCTAAACCTGCGCGAAAATCGCACGCCGCATATCGCGTGGGCGAGCGACGGGGCCATGCAATTTCTCGCCGACCAGCTGATCTCCAACATCGAGGCGTTCGTTCGCGGCGCACCGAAAAATCTGGTCACCTGATGCTCAGCGCGCGTGGCCCCGCAGTGAGAGTGCGCGTCAGACCGCCAGGCCGGGGTCACCCTCCACCACTTCCTGGATGAGCTTCGGCCTCTCCCCGGCGTGCCACCGCTGTGCGGTGTGCCTGACTCTGTAGCGCAGCGGGCCGCCGTCCGCGGTCTGTGCGCGCGCGATGGGGCGCGGAATGCACACGAACTCGGTCTCGAGCGCCCCTGCATCGGCGGTCACCACGGCGTAGCCGTGTCCGCCCATGTCGACGAATTCCAGATGCGGCGCGTTGTCCGGGTTGCTGGCGGCGTGCGCCGCCTCGAGGCTGCCCGTGCGCGCATACTCGAGCGCGCTCCTGACCCCGTGCTTCACCGTGAGGTTAATCGTGGGCTCGAACGTTCCCGGCTCGCGCTCGCTCACGAAGAGCGGCCGCAGCGCGTGCCCCTTGAAGTGATGCTCGAACGCCTCCGCCATCCCGGGCGCGGAGAGTGAGCCGCAGATGAAGGCTACTCCGACCGGTTCGAAGGCCTTCGGCGGCAGGGCCTTCGCGGCGTAGCCGGCCCAGAAGCTGTGTCGATCACCCGACACGACTGCGAATCCGGTGATCTTCGCATCGCGCACGAAGTCGTAGAGTTCGCCGCGTTCGCTGAGCGCCGCACTGAAGTCGCCGCCGCCGAACGTCGCGTAGCCCTGGCCGGGCCACGGGTCAGTCAGTCCTGCGGGCAGGTTCTGCGGATCGGTACGCATGTCGAGCGTCCCATTGGTGGCACCCCAGATCTTCCAGGTCGCGCGTGAGGCCGCGAGCCGCTCCTTCAGCCAGGCTTTCTGGACGCGTCCCAGCACCGTGAATACGGGGTCATGGCGCGTGTAGTTCTCGATGCGCGTGGCACCGAGTTCGATGCTCTCGGGCGGATTGCCGCCGTTATAGGTACGTCCGGCCTCGAGGACTTCCAGGGCCTCTTGCGGGAAGAGCTCCGGGAATGCCTTGAGATCGAAGGCATCCGCTTCGTTGCGCGCCGTGGGGTCTTCCATGGTGTAACTGTGGAGATCGGTCAGGATCAGATCCACGTGGCGCCCGAAACGCATGGCACGGTAGCCGGTCATGCTGGCGATCGCGGCGTGATTGTTGGCCTCATCGCCGAGGCCATCCGCATCGAGCTGCGTGATGGGCCTGTTCTCGACCTTCGGCCCATCGAACCTATCGAGGCCGGCGCCGGAGGCCTTACGAACCCGCGAGGGAATGTATTCCCACCAGGCCTGGTTCGCCGCCACGCGCAGGGCCTGTGCGGGCTCGGACTTGCCGTCGTACTTGATGAAGCTCTGCCAGCCCTGCCAGGAAAACTCGTGGTTGTCCCCGATGCCAACGAAGGGAAAGTAGGCGCGGGCGTCTTGGATGTCCGGATCCGCGATGTGCGCGCGGTACACCATCCGATAACCCGCGAGCGTGGTAGGCACGTGGAAGTTATCGACTTTGCGCCCGTCCGGGATGCGCCCGATGTCGTAGACCGTCCGGTCGTAACGATGCGGGACTTCATCCGGGTACTCGACCACCTCGTAGATGAAGTCACCGAGATGCAGCACGAAGTCGAGCCTGTGCTCGGGTGCGGCGCGCTGGTCTTCCCAGATCATGCGCCGGAATGCATTCTGCGCGCCTTCGTTGACGCTCTGGCAGGAGACGAACGCGAAGCGCACCGGCCGCGGGTCATCGAGCTTCGGGGCGGTGATGGTTCGTCCGACGCGGCTGCCATGGCCGTCGCTGTCGGTGAAGCGGTACCAGTAAACCCGGCGCGGCTTCAGTCCGCCGACCAGGACACGGCAGGTCCAGTCCGACTGCGCCAGCACCGCCACCCCGGCCGCGGCGACAACATGTTCAAAAGACTCGTCCTCCGCAATCTCGACATGCAACGCAGCCCCTGTGCGCCCATCGCTGAAGGGCCGCCGGGTCCAGAGAATCACGCTCGTCGGTTCCGGGTCTCCTGAGGCAACCCCTTCCGGGTACAGGTCCCGGCGTTCCATCCAGGGGTGGCGGGAAGCGGCTGGCTTTGTCAGGGCCCAGACAGGAACAGCGCCCAACGCAGCGGCGGCTGCGATAAAAGATCGGCGAGTTGAGTTGGCCACGGTGCACCTGTCCCTTGAACGCTGCCCGGGATCCTACCTGGCGCCTGAGCCGGCCGCGCACGGACTGTCCCGTCGAACCCGTGGTCTGCCGCATTCCGGGCTCGCGACCCGTGGGGTGCGTGGTCGGTTCTATCGTCTCGCCTCGAGGACCAGATTGAACGGCGTCTCCGTAGCGCGCCGAAAGCGCGTGAAGCCCGCCGCAGTCATGACGTCCCGCAAGCGCTTCTCGCCGGCCTGAGCACCCAGCGCCGGCCCTTTGCGCGCGAGCGACACCGGTACGCAGATGAGCGACGAGGCTCCGTAGTAGACGCGTCCCACGGGATTCGCGTTCTCCGGCAACGCGTCTCCGGCCATCGGCTCGACCAGCATACAGGTGCCTTCAGGACTCAACGCTGTATAGGCGTGCCGCGCGGCGCCCTGCGGATCGCCCATATCGTGCAGGCAGTCGAAGAACGCGATCAGGTCAAAGTTGCGGCCCGCGTAGCTCGTAGCATCCGCGACCTCGAAGCTCGCGTTCGTCACTCCCGCTGCAGCGGCCCGTGCCCGGGCGACGTCGATGGAGGGCGCATGGTAGTCGTAACCGATGAACTCTGACTTGGGATATTTCTGGGCCAGCAGAATCGTGCTGGCGCCATGCCCGCAGCCCACGTCAGCTGCCTTCCCGCCCCGGTCCAGCGTCTCGACCAGACCCGACAAGGTCGGGAGCCACTCGCCGATGAGGTGCGCGTTATAGCCGGCGCGAAAGAAGCGCTCCGTACCGTGGAACAGACAACGATGGTGCTCGCCCCACTCCATGCCCTTCCCGGTGCGGAAGTTGTCGATCGCGCGCTCCCTCACGTGGAACAGGTCCTGGACGATGAGGTAGGCGCCTGGAAGATCGACCGGGCCGGCAGGATCCGCAAGACACAGGGCCTGCTCGGGACTGAGGAAGTACTGGCCGGCCTTCTCGTCGAACTCCACGTAACCGCCCGCCACCTGATTGCCGAGCCACTCCCTGACGTAGCGCTCATGAGTGCCCGTTTTCGCCGCCAGCTCCTCGGAAGTCAGGCGACCGGCGGCGAGGGCCTTGTAGAACCCGAGCTCGTCACCGATCGAGAGGAGCACCGCACTGATCGCCGCACCCAGATCGGTGACCGCCTTGCCAAGGAACGCATTCAGTTTGTCCGGATCGACTGCCATGACACCTCTCCCGGAGATGTTGGAGGAAGCGCAGAGTGTAGGCTCTCATCGTCCCTCGGACAGCGTCACTCTCAGCCATATTGCGTTGCACCAGCCAACCGTTGGAGCTTACCTAGCATCCCTGTGAGGAAGCCAACGTCACCCCCTCCCCGGCGGACCGCACAACATTTTCGACTTCGAGTGCCATGCAAGCTTGGACCAGAACTGCACAGACGCAACCGGCCGGCTCTTTGATTGGACTAACAGACGGGCTACCGCTGTTGACGATCACACCGAGCGCGATAATCTCCGCCGGTGCGGAAGCAAACAGAAAAATACTCAACGACGCGATCGCCTCTGAAAAGTCCGGTAACGGGCTTATGGGTTGCATGGATATCAACCGCGCGACCAGGACGAGCACGAGCGAGCCTAGGTCCGGCACTAATACCGAGCAGTCTATCGATCAGGGGACGGCGCGCCGTTCCGCGTCTCGTCCACTCGTGCCCGGGCACGGCGTAGCAACAGGAGTACGACAAGGCCACAGCACACGAGTGTGCCCGCGGAACGCCAAGTCGCCGCGGAACCCCATGCGAGCAATTCCCGAGGCACCTTGAAATCGGGGTCTCGGCACCCTGCGATCTCTCCCTGTCCATGCGCGGCGAGGAATCGTAAGGCCTCCGGATGGCACTGCTGAGCAGACCGTTTAATCCAGAGCAGGCCCTCGGCGGGCTGTGCGGAAATTTTCAGTGAAGGCATCCCATTGTAGAGGTTGGCGCCGACCAAATACTGGGACCACGCATCGTCGAGCTCGGCAGCTCTTTGTAATATCGGCCATGCTTCGGCGTCGTGGTGTGCGCGGACATAGATGTAACCTACTCTTGAAAGACTCCACGCATCCTGAAACGTCCGGCCCTGCAGTTGCTTTATGGCGCGTTCCGCGTCCGCCGGCCGACCCAGGTCCTGCGCGGCTCTCGCATAGCCGATCAGTGCCTCATCGGACGGCGCCTCGCCGGCAAGATCGGAGAGCGATAGCACCTGCCCCCATTCGTTCAGGACCTGAGCCTGGTCTCCCGCGCTCATCGCGTCCTCCGCCAGGTCGGCGTGGATCAGTATCTCGAGGCTGGCGATAAGCTTCGGAGGCAATCCCTGGGCCTTACACTGCTGCAGGAAATCCTGCATCTGGGCGTACGAACCGCCCCAGCGCGGCCGCAGACTGAACATGTAGCGGTGCCGCACATGCGTGGCGGCCGGGTCCATCTTTAGCGCCACCTCAAACCAGTGCTGCCTCTCCTCGGGCGCGCCGCTCAGCATGGAAAGATCGAGAAGATACACGGCGCTAAGATAGGGTTTCGGGGTCAGCTGCAGAGATGCGGCGAGGTCGGACTGGGCGCGCCGCAGCCAATTGCTCATGGCGTCAAGCTTTGGCTGCGTCGTGTCTCTGATGTAGTTGTCGCCCCTGGCCGCCAGTGCCATGTGATACTCGTAAGTACCACGTGCCAGAAGTGCAGCGTAGGACTTCGGGAAAGCACTCACCCACCCATCGAATGCTCGTGCACCATCGGGCGAGTGCACGTCTAGCTTCCGGAACGCCTGGAACAGCACCTCATCGGAGATCGTTCCGGCTTCGAAGGCTCTCTGCTGTTCTGAGTAAAACTGTTCGAGCGCCGGGTAGTTGCCCGTGTTCAGCGACTCCAGAGGCTGTATGTCCTCAGAACTCTGACCTGAAGGTTCAGCCGCGCGAACCAGGCAGCACAACATCAGCACTAGCGCGCCAAATAGAGAGCGCTGCCACATGGCAAGACACCACCAGTCCTAGAGCAACGACAATTGAGGGTTCCGCAGGTCATCCTGCCCTCACTTGCCGCCCCGAACGAGGACGTCGCGCACACTCTGGACGTCATCTTCCGGCAAATGACCAGCCTTTCCCCGGTGCTCAGTCGCCAATTAGTCAGCGGCACGCCACTGCACCGAATCTGCACTGACCCGCGACCGGTAGCGCTGCGTCATCGGAGATTTCCCGCATTCTGGCTCCGAGACGTCGGATTCCAATTCCGACGGTTGCGGTGGTTGAATCGCGCTTTCCGCAGTGTCGAGGCGCACTCGGCATCGGGCTTCGGGAACATGGGAAATCAGTCGATTGACTCGAAGCCGAGGCTCCGAGCACGCTGTAAGCTAAGCTCGCTCGGTCGGACCGTCGCCAAGACGATTGCAACGTCGGGGTCGTGCAATGAAGGCAGTTGCCTATCTTATCGCTGTCGCGTGTGTGATCTCTGGCCTGTTGCTTGACTATTCATACGCACGATCAACCCCGGGAGCGGAACGAACCGAGGGGACCGTCGTCGACTTCGTGCGCCGGAACTCCAGACAGGTGTATCCGGTGTTCGAGTTCAGGGATCTTGAGGGTAAACCACACCGAGTAATGAACGCGACGCAGCAGGCGGTGGTTCGGTTGGCGGCCGGTGACACGGTTGCGATCGCCTACTCTCGCTCAGATCCTGAGCGGGCTCGCATCGATACCCTCTGGTTCGATCATCGGTGGATGATCGCTGGCCTGGTAGTCGCTCTCACCATGTTTGTGGGTGCGCTCAGCGCAGACTCCACAAAATGACGGGCGTTAGTCATCGTCGAAGCGGCCGCGCCCGATGCCTCCGCAGCAACTTGACCCGGCTAAATGCGCTCTTCGAAGTTTACGCTTAGCTTGCGATAAAGACCCTTGGCGAGGGGATCGTAACCGAAGAAGGAGATCGCGGCGTCCATCCAGGTGAACGGCCGCGATCGGGTCATATCGCGGGCGCTCCTCAGCAGCTGGGATGGCACGGACGTGGGTGACGGCTCAAATACGTCCGCCTCGTGCTTGTCGTTCTCGTCTGCGAATATGGTTCGCGTTACCCTTGAGAACACGTGCTTGCCGGTCGCGGTTGAATAGATTCTGAGTTCCTGCCACATCCCTTTAGGCGCCGCACTGGCTATGGACCCAAGAAGCGTTCCCGTGAACCCCAGGTCTGCCTTGCCGTCGCGCGCAACGGTCTGCTCCTTCTCTTTGCCAATGTCAGCATCGTCAGCCAATGCCGGCAGGCTCTCCTGCATCTTGACCTTTGCCTGCGATATAGGTCTGGGCGGTGACGCCGGCGGCTTGGGCGCCGTGGTCTGAGTCGCCGGGCCAGTGCTAGACTGACCCTTGCTCTCCGCTTGCGGCTGGCCGGGCTTCGCTTCCTGGCTGAACGACTTCACATCGTTGCTGCCCGCAGCCTTCGCATCCTTGCCGGGTGTCGGCTCGGTCTCCCCGGGTGGGGACGGCGCGGCACCTCGAGGCGAAAGGCCCGCCTCGTCATCCAACCGCATCAGGTCCTTGTGGCTGGATTCGCCCGTTGACCAATTGTCCTCGTCGGTCAGCGCCGGGGTTACGGAGGTAACCGGCTTAACCGAGCCCGGTTGCTCCTGCGTGCTTTCTACAACCATGACCTACCGCTCCCGAAGTAATGACCTGGCTGGAGTGTGTGCCAGAAGGCCGCGATCGGCAGTCGGTTGCCAGCGTTTAGGCCCGTAAGCCACGGCTCACACCAGTTAATCGAACCGCGGAGCCTCGCAAAGCGGTTTGGCGGTCAGGCCTTAGCCTCAGGCGCAGGTTCGGCGTTGCAAGCCAAAGAGGTACACTTCACCCCGCGCCGGACACCTCCAAAGGTGAAGAGCAAACCCATCTAATAGTGTCTGCGTGGCACTCCCACTCACGTAGCGACCGACCTGGAGACACTGATGCCCGAACCGAACAAGCCGAATGAGCTTCCGTCTTGGATCAAAGACCACATTTCCCGCTATGTCGCGACGAATGGCGAGGACGGCTATCTATGGGATGCGACTCTGGGCGGCGGGAAAGGGATGGTCCCTACCCTGCTGCTGACCACGACCGGCCGCAAGTCGGGCAAGGCCCTGACACTGCCTCTGATCTTTGGTCGTTCCGGATCAGACTACGTAGTCGTGGCATCCAAGGGCGGCGCACCAGCCCATCCGGCCTGGTATCTGAATCTCGAGGCCAATCCGCTCGTTCAAGTCCAGGTGAAGGCGGACAAGTTCGCGGCTCGCGCACGTACAGCCAACGCCCAGGAGCGGGCCGCGCTATGGCCCAAGATGGTAGAGATCTACGGCCCCTATGAGCACTACCAGGCCAAGACTGACCGACAGATTCCGATGGTTGTGCTGACCAGAGTCTGAACAAGCTCAATCGGTCAAAGGAGCGCGCGCCCGTCCACGCCGCGCGCAGCGCAGAAGAAAGCCCCTGAGACGCGCGAGCCTCAGGGGCTTCAATCTCACTGAGAGACTGCAGCCGCCGGTATCACACTTACGGCGACGGACTCGGTGTACGTGACATCCACGGTATCTCCAGGCTTCAGGGTGCGGATGAATTTCTTCATGTGCGGTGATTTGACCGCGACGACATGCTGCGATCCATCCTGAGCCTGGAACGCAACCTTATTGGTGCCGGGGTCGATCCCCAGGATTTTCACGGTTACGGTGACAGACTCTCCAACGCCACCACCGGGGCCGTTGGGATTCTTGTAGGCGAAGGTTGATCCAGCCGGATCCGTGACCGTCTGGCCGTTCTTGGCGATCTGAGCCGCCAGGCCCTGGTAGAAACTCACCTTCACCTTGTCGCCAGCCTTGATTCGGTCGAGCTTCACTTTCTCGTCCACAAAGATCGTCTGCACCTTGCCGTCGGGCCCTACCAGCGTTACTGAGCGCTTGTCGGGATAGACCGCCTGCACCGTCGCTGTCACGGTGCTCAACTTGCTGGTCACCGCCGGGGTATTGGCCGACATGGCCGTGGATGGCGGAGGTGCACCGGCCGCGGGGGTAGCGGCCTGTTGTGCCGACGCGTATCCGGTGAACGCGGCCAGTACGAGAATGGAAACCTGCTTTCTCAGAACCGTCATTTTCGTTGCTCCTCTTATTAATCTTTCCCTAAGGTCACTTATTCATCGCGCGCCACTCGCATGTCGCGCTGCACAATTGATGAATCCCGCCGCTCTTTCCTCTCACACATTCTGTCTGCGTGCTCTGCTGTCAGTGCGGCTCGCTAGTCTAAGCCCATACGCCCGCATTCCACTGTAAGCCTATAGGCCCACATTGATGGTCCCGTTGCTGGCCCAGGGCCGTCGCGTCGGTTTAATGTCCATCGTCACTCTTCGGGACAGATTCCCATGCCACCCGGCGTTGACTCCCCGTGAACGGCTGCCTACCCTGCGACCCTAACTCCAACGGCGTACTGAGATCCAGTGAAGAACAAACTACACTCTCTCGAATCTACGAATCAACAGCTGCCACATGCACATCGCTGGCGCGTACGTTCGGCCGCGCCCTGGTTGGTACTGACGGCTGTCGGGTTCGTGCTCGGATCCAGCGTCTACGCGGCTGACAAGACTCCCGACGCGGCTCGAGTAACCTCACTCGCAGATCGCTATATGGTCGAATTCAAGGCCACCTTTCCGGTCCAGTATGAATTCTCCGGGCTGACCGCAGAACGCCACGACGGCATCGACATCAACTCTCCGGCCGCGATCACCAAGTGGCAGACGTTCGAAAAGCAGCTCGGCGCCCAGCTGCACCAGATAAACACCGACTCTCTCGTCGGCCAACCTGAATGGGTAACGTGGCATTTCCTGAATCAGGCACTTGAGCAGGATGCGAAGACCATGGTCTGCCGCAACGAGCTCTGGGACGTTGCACCCCTTGGATGGCAGACCGCGCTTTCCCAGCTGGCCACCATCCAGCCGGTCGGCACCCCCGAGGCACGCAAACAGGCCCTGACGCGCTGGGGGAGCTTTCCCGGTTGGATTGACCAGGAGATCGCGAACCTCAGGGAGGGACAGCGACTCGGGTACTCTGCATCGCAGGCCACCGTCAAGGCGACCATCGAGCAGCTCAACGGCGTGGTGGACCAGCCGGGGAGCAAGACGGGGTACCTTGAGCCGACAAAGCGTGACTCTAACCCCGCCTTCGTCGCCGAGTGGACGCAGACGATCGAGAGCAAGTTGCTACCCGCAATGCGCCGCTATCGGAATTTTCTGAGGGAGGAGTACCTGCCTCACGCCCGCCAGAGTCCCTCGATCCAGAGCCACCCCAACGGTCTCACCTGCTACCGCGGCATGATCTTCGCGACCGTAACAGTCGATGAAGACCCGGCCGCACTCTATGACGAGGCAGTCAAACAAGTGGCGAGCGAGCACGCCGTGGCTTTGGCGCTCGGAAGGAAGGTGTACGGCGACAAAGCGACCGACTGGGCTACGCTCGCCAAATTGATAATCGCGGACCCGAAGAACAAGTTTGCGAGCGCGGATGAGATCCGCGATTACACGCAGCGGACCTATGATCGCGCCTACGCGGCGCGGGCACGAATGATCCTCACACCTCCCGACGGCAAGGTAAAGCTGGAGCCTTTCCCCGAGTTCCAGCAGGCCTCTGCACCCGGAGGTCAGTACATGGCCGCGGCAGACGACGGCAGTCATCCGGCCACCTACTATTACCGAAACGTGCCGAAGGACCTGTACCGCCCGTCTCTGCAAAACGTGATCTTGCATGAAACGCTGCCGGGACATCACCTTCAGATCCAGTTCCTTGCCGAGCATGGGCATAAGGGCAACCACCCCGTCGCGCGGCTCCTCGGATTCACCGGCCCCACGGAAGGGTGGGCCACTTATGCGGAAGACTTCGCCTACGAACTCAACCTTTACGATTCAGACGTCGACTACATCGGGCGTCAGATGAGTTCGATCACACCGATGATGGTGGTCGACCTGGGTTTGCAGCTGAAAGGCTGGACTATTCAACAGGCAGAAGACTATCTGCGTGCGGCCATGCCGATGCGACCTCCCGAGCGCGCCACACAGTCTGTCGCCCTCATCAGCGGTCTGCCCGGCTTTGTGCTCGCCTACCCGCTCGGGGGTATCGAGTGGACCAAGATGCGCAAGCGCGCCGAAGCGAGCCAGGGCAAGGGCTTCGACGTCCGAGCATTCCATCAGGTAGAACTCGAGGATGGCATGCTGCCGTTCGCAGCGTTGGAAGCGAAACTGGATCGGTGGCTGAAGACGAGCGGGGCGACGCACTGAGCGAGCGCGCCCTGCCTCTGAGATGCCTTTTCGAATAGGCCGCCACCAAGCGCAACCTCGGCACCGCGGAAGCTCTCCGTCAAGCGGCGGCCCAGGAATTGCGCAGTTCGGGGTATCAAGGAAGGTGCGCCAGATGCACCCCGATCACTTGCCGGGAGTCGCTACCCTCTGTGAAGCAGTTCGATTGGAATGTTCCAGCGAGCAGGAGTGACTAGGATAGCCTCTTCCGCGGCGGCTCCGGGTGCACACATGGCAACATACAGCTTAGGTCACAGTTCCACAGAGCAGGAGCGGCTACAGGCGCAAGCCCAGTACACGCGTGATATCACCTGGGCGATCTGGCGCGAGGCCGGAATCGCCGCCGGCATGAGTGTGATCGATGTCGGCTGTGGCGTTGGTGACACGACGTTTCTAGCCGCCGAGCTCGTGGGGCCCACAGGCTCAGTCATTGGCGTGGATCGTTCAGCCGAAGCGCTCGAGACCGCTCGTCAGCGGGCTCAGAGCATCGGCCTAAACAATGTGCAGTTTGTGGAAGGTGACATCCACTCGCTGCGGCCAAACCTGAAGGGCGCCTTCGATGCTGTAGTGGGCAGGCTAGTCCTGATTCATCAAGCCGACATTGTCCTCGCGCTTCGGAGCCTTCGCCAACTGGCGCGTCCAGGTGGCCTGCTTGCATTTCATGAGTACGAACTGCAGGTGGGGTTTTCCAGCGACCCAAGATCAAGCCTGGTCGCAACGGTGGTCGATTGGCTCCGCGATGCCTGCCGAGCGGCCGGGATGCAGCCGACTGTTGTGTCACAGATGCCTCGGTACTTCTATGAAGCCGGACTGGGGTGGCCAAGTACCCGGCTTCATACGCTCGTCAGCAGTGGCCCGCACGGTTTCGGCCCGGGGTACCTCGCTAACTCTCTACGCTCTCTCGCTCCGGTACTGGAACGCGCCGGAATCGCGAGTTCCGAGGAAGTCGGCCTCGGATCTCTGGAGGCTCGCCTCCGCGAGTCCTGCGCAAACGGCGAGGTATCCTGCGCGATAGTTAATGGCGGGTCCTGGGCGCACGTTGCGGCTTGACCGCCGCCACCCGCTGGCGCAGCAACAACTTCACGGTGGAGGCCGCGCAGCGCGCAGAACCTTCCCGACGATTCTCGTGTTCGAAAGTCAATAGACGCGAGCGCATGAACCCAGTTTGCGAGCCCTTGCCCATCGTGAGGACGCTGATCGCATTTCAGGATGGTCCGCTGCACAAGGCTCCAAGCTTGTTCACCTCACCCACGACCGGACCCCAGTCGAAGCTCGCCAGCTTCCCGTCGTCTGCGAAGTTGTAATAAACGACGCCGTTCGGGAACAGCACTACCGATATCCCGCCGAACCCCGACATGAAGGGCACCCACACTTCGTGTGGACAGGCCAGCAGCGGCTGGACGTTGCGGGCCCAGAAGCCATTCTTGTAGCGGAATCCCTTGAGTCCCGCGGTGGGAAGGCCGCGGTCGGCTGCGTCACGCTGCAGGGCCGCGCCCAACATGCGCTCATCCAGCAGCGGGTGGCCGGCGATGCGGCCGTTATCGTTGAGGAGAAAACCCGCCAGGCGCGCCACGTCGTCGCGATGGTAGATCAGGCCCCAGCCCGTGAACGGCTGGTGGACAGCGTCGTAGGTGCGCCGCGTGTCGCGCATCACTGGGCTGAGCTTCAGCGGCCCGAAGATCTGCGTCCACATGAGGTCGGCGTAGAGGTCCTCGTGGGCCCGGCCGGGCAGGCTGCGAAAGTACGCGCTGAGCGCCGTGCCGAGCACGTAGGTGTCCGACGTCCGGTAGACCCACAGCGTCCCCGGGGTGCCCTTCGCCGGGTAGGCACCGCAGGCGAACCGCAGCTTCTGCCGGTGCCCGAGCGGGAGAAACAATCCCCGTGACTTCGCGCTGTTCTCGTCGGCCTCGTACTCGGAGGAATCGTAGTGAGCGGTGGCCATGTTGAGGGCGTCCGCGAAGCTCACCGCCTGCCACGTGCCGCCAGTACAGCCGCTCGCGTCGATCCAGCGGCCGATGCGCTGCTCGGTGGCCTCCCCTGTCAGGGCCTGCAGCCGCATGAGCGCCAGGGCAGCGAACGCCGACTTCGCCGTCGAGTACGACGGCAGGTCGAGCACCTCGCAGTAGGGATAGTCCCCCGCGCGAGTGGCACAGCCGGAGACATAGTGCCGCCCGTCCACGAGAACACCGAATAGCGTGCGTGCCTCTGGGGCTCCCAGTGCCAGCCGGGTCAGATCGATCCCCGGATGGTCGTTGGAGAGCTCCCCGATCGGGACGGTGGGCAGCCGTGCCGCTACCTCTGCCCGGTAGTCGGCCGCGATCTTGTCCCGGCCCGATACCACACCCGGCAGGTATCGGGCGCGCAGCGAGCCCCACAGATCGACCTGCAGATAGAAGCAGGTCTCGCCTGTCACCTCGAGTGCGGCGCGCGACGTGGAGCCGTCGGCGCGGAACAGGAAGGTGAGCACGCCGTGATGCGTGCAGTTGGCGTTCTTCTCCTCCAGCGAGAATGGAATTGCGGCGCGTGTGAAGCCCTTGTCGCCCGGCTCGTCCCACACCCTGCCCGGTTCCAGGATCCACTCCCACCACCGGTGCGCACCGGGAATCGGCCCCCGCCGTACAGGTATCAGCGCATCGCCGTCCTGTATGAACTCGAAGTCGAAGTCCCTGGGGAGGGTGCGCGCGGCGGCGACGTCCGCATCCGACACAAAGTCAGGGTCCTTATGAACAACCCTGCTGTGAACGCTGCCGCTTAACCGCAGCCTTCCCTCGAAGGCGTTCGAGGGAGGGCGCGACGACCCGCCAGGCGCGAATGCCCCCAGATCCACCGGCGCCGGCAGGCTTGATGCAGTGGGATCCGAGTATCCGAGCGCCTCGCGGCCTGCAGCCGCTCCAGACTGCAGGGCGAGGAGCAGCGCGCAGGCCAGGGCCACCGAGCGGCGTGTCATGCCCCCTGCCGCTGCCCGTCGAGGTTGCGGGCCGCCACAAGGGCACATGCCGCACTCGCGATCAGGCTCAGCACCGAGGCGTCGATGATCCGACCCCAGTCACCGCTGCCCACGAGCATGCTGGCCACAAAGGGCCCGGTTGCGAGCCCTACCTTCGAGAAGAAGCTCGCGAGCGTGGCCGAGCGGCCGCTGCGGTCGAATGAGGCACACATGCCAAGCAGGTAGGGAACGCAGAACGCCCAGGCGACCGTCGTTACGATGTTCGCGGTCACGAACCACACAGCCTGCCCGCTCCAGTGCAGCATCCAGGTGCCCACGATCGCGGCGCCCGCCGACACCGCGATCGGCCACACACGCCCCCGGCGCAGCCCGAGCCAGACGACCAGGAGAGTGCCAGCAGTGCCGATCCAGTTGGCCACCCCGAGCGTCAGACTGATGCCGCCGATCGAGAGGCCGTAGGCGCGGCCGAGCTCGATGATGTAAGCCAGCAGCGCCATGTTTCCCGCCTGGAACAGCAGCACGGACAGGAGCGCGAGCACCCGCAGGTCGCTGCGCGGGACTGGCTGGCTCCCCTGCGCGCTGGCGGCGGAGGGGCGCGGATACGCCGGCAGCAGCGGCAGCAGCAGCAGCGTGACCAGGCTGAAGGCGCCGAGCACCAGGAAGAGGATCCTCGAGCCCGTTAGGGCCACCAGGTATGGCAGCACCAAGAGCGCGAGTCCTCCAAGGCCGTACTGCACGAACACCAGCACGCCGAAGGTCCGCTCCGGCACGCGTGTCCTGGAGATGACCAGGAATGCCGTCCCGACGAGGGTGCCGCCTGCCAGTCCGTGGGCCAGTCGCACCAGGGCAAGCGCCACGGGCGTCGTCATGGAGAGCGACAGCACGTCGAGCGACATCAGTCCGAGGAGCGCGACCACGGCGATGCGCCGCCACGGCACGTGCTGGGCGAGCCACACTGCGGACAAAGCCCCGAGCGCCGCGCCGTAGACGTTGGCCGCCCCGACGCGGCCGGCGTCCCGGGCGCTGAAGTGCAGCCCGTCCACCAGCCCGGACACGATGGCGGGCATGATGTTGACGTAGAAGAAGCCAGCCGTGGCGAGCAGTGCCAGCAAGGTCGCGGCGAGCAGTCCGTCCGGGTTGATTCTGCCCGGACCGCGCGTGGCTGGCTCGGCGCCAGCGGCCGCGCTCATGCCGGCACCGCCAGCTCGCTGTATTGAACGCCCGCGCCGCGCAGCCCCTGTAGAAGGGGCGCCAGCTGCGGCTCGACCGCTCGCCAGCGTCCCACCGAGCTGGTGTAGAGCGGCTGGCGCACCTGGGCGGCGCTGGCGGTGAGGCAGGGTGCTTCGTTGCGCTCGAAGTGCAGGCACGCCTCTTCCCACGGCAGACCACAGGAATCGAGCAGCCGCCGCGTGGCCGGTTCCTGGTTGGCCACGAGATCCTCGTACTGCACTTCCAGCAGCCGGTCTCCCAGGAGAACGCGCCAATGGGTCATGAGCCGCTCATAGGCGGCGAAGTAGCGCGCCAGGTCGGTGAGGTCGTACGAGAAGGGATACGCCATGCGGAACAGGGTCTTGTACATCGCGTAGCACACGTCCCGCGGATCGCGCCGCACGTGTATGAGCCGCGCGCCGGGCAGGGAACGCGCGATGATGCCGAGGTAGAGAAAGTTGACCGGGTTCTTGTCCACCCAGCGCCGGCCGGCCCCCTCCCCCAGGGCACGGCAATAGTGCGCACCCATCGCCGCCGGGTCTGCCGACGCTGCGCGGGCAATTAGCTCGGCCTTGGAGGTCGTGGCCCCCGCCGAGCGCATCAGCGAGCGGGCGAACTCGTTGCTCTCGCCGCGACTGATGACCTCAGAGTGCGAACTGAGTATCCGGTCGACCAGTGTGGTCCCGGAGCGGGGCAGTCCCACGACGAAGATCGGCCGCAGGTCGGGATACCCCGCAGGGGGCGCTCCGAGATATTGGGCGCCAAACGTCGATGCGATCGCGGCCATCGTGGCCTCATCATCCTCGACGTGGTAGCTGAGGAGGCGTCGCCTCAGGTCGGCCCCACGGCGCAGCGCCTCGAATCCGCGCGAGATCTCGCCGAGGTCCTCGAGTTCCTTGGCGAGCGCGTAGTTGAGGGCAACGGCCGCTGCCGGATGCCGGATCGGCTGCGCCAGGGCGGCCTCGATCTGCGCCACGTGGTTGTGCTCGCGCGTCTGGCGACGCAGGGTGGCGCGATTGTAGTAAGCGTCCCCGTCAGAGGGGTTCAGCTCGATGACACGATCGAGCGCGGCCTCGGCCTCACCCATCCTGCCGAGTGCCAGCAGCGCGGTCGCCCAGTTATAGCGGTGTGCGGCGGACTCTGGCTCCAGCACCACGGCCCGGGCGTAGCAGGCCTCCGCCTCAGAGTGCCGGTTGAGGTGCGTATAGAACTGGCCGACTTCCGCCAGCACGCCCGCCGGCACGGCAGGGTCCGCAGCCAGCGCGTCGAGCTCCCCTACCCCTTCGGCGATCCTCCCTGCCGCCAGCAGAGCTTCAACCTGAGGCAGGGGCACACTCAGAAACCGTAGCTGATCGTGAGTCCCACGGTGCGCGGCAGCGCCGTCAGTGCCTTGGAGCCGTTGCCGAAGTAGTTCTGTTGCGGAGAGGTGCCCATGTACGCGGGAGTATAGACCCCGGTCACCGCCGCCTGGTTGGTGACGTTCTTCATCCACGCGGTTGCCGACCAGGGGCCGTGGGCGAGGCTCGCGGACAGGTTCCAGAGCGTGAAGCCGGGCATCGTGTAGTAGAACTTCGGCTGCCCGTAGTACGGGTTGGGAGGCGGGACCGTGTTCAGCGACACGTTGGGGGAAAATATCGTGTCCTGCGTGCTCGACTGGTAGTACGCATCCGTATGCAGCGTCAGCCGGTTGGAACCGAGCGGGATCACGTAGTCGAGCGTCGCATTGAGGGTATTGAGCGGCGCACCGGGCAGGCGCGCGCCGGAGGTGTTGATGACGTACACGCCATCAGCAGACACCGCATCTGCCGTCAGGTGCGCATCCGTATACGTGTAGCCAATGCCCCAGTGCAACTGCGCGCCGATCAGGCCGTTCAGCTGCAGTTCCACGCCCTTGGTGGCAGCCCGGTCCGCGTTCTGGACCGCGAAGAACCCCCAGTTGGTGGTGGCGGTGTTGATCTGCGGGTTGCGCCAGTCGACGTAGAAGATGTCGGCGTTGTAAGTGATGCCGTACGCCACCCCCTTGAGACCGAGCTCGTAGTCGATGTCGGTATCCGGGCTGTAGGTGAGCCACGCGGGGCTCTCGGCGAAATTGCCGGTGGTCGGGACCCCATTTGCACCTCCCCGGCGGTAGCCCTCGGAGATCGTGCCGTAGAGCAGCTCGTGCGGCGCGAACTTCCACGACATGTTGGCCTTGAAGATCGCGCGCGTCAGCTTATCGGTGCCATCCGAGTCGGAGCTGTCGCGTATGGCGCTGTAGAGGCCCGTGACCTGGTACACGTCCGTGTCCGAGTGGTCATTGAACACGCGCGCGCCGGCGGTTGCCTGCACCGCATCGGTGAAGTGATAGGTCAGCTCACCGTAGAGCGCCGCCTCGCGGTAGTGCTCATGCTGACGGTAGAGATAGTCCTGATCGTCGATGACAGCCGAAGCGAACGCCGGGTACGCCGTGTCCCACCATTCCTTGAACCCCCGCAGGAAGCTGTCCTGGCTGCTGAAGAGCCTCTGGTCCTGGTAGTAGGCGCCAGCGACGTAGTCGATTTTCCCTTCAGTCTTCGAGACCAGCCGTACCTCTTCAATGAACGCCTTGTCGCCATACTGGCGCAGCGCCGAGGCCATCGGTCGCGGATAGTTGTAGTAGAAGGCCGCCAGCCAGCCATTCTGCGCATAGAAGCCGGTGTTCTCGCTGGTGGTGTCGCCGTGGTTGTCGTAATACGACGTACTCGAGGTCAGGGTGGCGAATCCAAGGTCAACGTTGGCCTCGAGGGCTGCCAGCCAGACGTTGCGGTCCGCCGGCTCGAGCTGCACCGAGCCCACCTGCAACGCGCCGTAGGGCACGCCGTCTCCATTGGTGCCGAGGGAGGTGCCGCGGCGCCCACCGAACTTGTCGGACTGGCCCGTGACGCTGAGTGTCGCGTCGAAACGGTCCGTGGGCTTCCAGAGGAAGGCCGCACGCCCGTACCACTGGTGGGCGAAGTCGGCGTCGTTGCGCGACGTGTAGGCGGCGGTCGGCGACAGGATGCCATCCGGAGCCACCGGCGTGCCGGTCGCGTCGAGCTTGTACAGGTTCACGTAGTCGGTGACGCCCGGGTAGTCATTGCCCTGGGCCGTGATGCGCAGCGCTGCGGTGTCGCCCACCGGCAGGTTGAACACCATGGTCCCGGAATACCCCGGATCATCAGAACCCGTGACCTTGGAGGCCGTGACACTGGCCTTCCCATCGAGCTTGCCGAGTTCGGGCTGGTTCAGAAGGTACCGCACCGTGCCGCCGAGCGACCCGGACCCGTACAGGGTGCCCTGCGGTCCCTTGAGTACCTCGACCCGGTCGATGTCGGCCAGCAGGAAGTTGGCGAAGATCGGCGTGTCATTGACATACGTCGATACGGTCGCCGCGGCGGACACCGAATAGTCCCCTAGCGCAGAGCTGTCGACATTCAGGCCCCGGATGCGGATGCCATTCACCACCGAGGCGTTGCGATCACCGCGGTCGACCATCGTGACCCCTGGTATCGAGCGCATGAGCTCGGCTGCATCCAGTATGTGGTTGTCGTCGATCGTCTGGCCGGACACGGCGCTGATGTTATAGGGGACATCGAGGATGTCCTGGCTGCGGCGCGTGGCCGTGACCACGATCTCCTGCAAACCGTCGGTGCGGGAAACCCCGGCGGCGTCCCCGGGCGCAGTCTGGGCGAGCGCCAGTGAGACCGCGCGCGCGATGATCGCCCCGGCGCCAAGCGCCACCACCGGTCGACGCGAACCAGTCACGCGAGACTTAGTCACGGTGCCCTTCATGAGTCACTCCCCTGCAACATCGATTGTGGTTTTACCAAAGGGCCCAGTCCGTCGAGCGCGGGCGAGCGCGCACCGGGCAGATAGGGCGGAAACTGCATCTGCCGGTCCCGGAAGGTCTTGAGCGTCTGTCCCAGCCCATTCCAGCCGCGCGAGCGCACGCGCCGCACGTAGTCGGTATCGACTTCGAATGCCATGATCTCCCGGCCGGTTCCAGCCTCGTGGATGACCTCGCCGCCGGGCCCACAGACGAGCGAGCGGCCCAGGGCGAGGCGCCCACCCGCGTTCACGTTGACGAAATAACACTGGTTGCTGGCCGCGGCCGCCCTCACGAGCGAGCGCTCGACTTCACGGTCGATGGTATTGGTCAACGTCGGGCACAGCACTATCTCGGCGCCCAGCCACGCGAGCGTGCGCACCGTCTCGGGAAACCAGACGTCGTAGCAGATCAGGACGCCGAAGCGCGCGACACCCGGCAGGTCGAACGTGCAGAACGACCCGCCCGGCGTGACTCCGGACTCGTACGGGCAGAACGGGTACATCTTGCGGTAGCGGGCGACGATGCGGCCATCCGGAGCAATGACCGGGGCCACATTGAAGACCTGGTCGCCCTCGCGCTGGAACAGTGAGCCAGGCACCAGCCACACGGAGAGCTCCCGGGCGATGCGGCTGAACTCCGCACAGCTGGGTCCGTCCAGCGGCTCGGCGTGGCGGATGTCGGCACCATGCGTGGCGAGCTCCGGCAACACGATGACGTCCAGCCACGGCAGCCGGCGCTTGGCGGCCGCAATCTCCTCTAAGAGGCGGGCGAGGTTGCCCGACTTCTCGAGGTCGATCTGTAGTGCCCCTATGCCAATGATCGCCACCCAACACCCCCTGCAAGGCCGCGCCTGACCCGCAGACAGTGGCAGCAGCGCGAGGCGTACGATAGGTCCAGTTTGTAGCCAACAATGGGTCCAGATAGAGTGTGGTCCTGAACTCCCGCGAGGGGGTGGACCCGCACCCGCGTGGTGCAAGCGACAGGGACTCCATGAGCCGAGAACGCCGCGCGCACCGTCAGGAAATCGGGCTCGTCATCGAGGAGGAAAGCGGTGCGACGCTGCAGCAGCAGGTGCGGCAGCGACTGCTGGACGCGATCAGCCGCGGCATCCTGCGTCCGGGCCGACGCCTGCCCTCCTCCCGGCGCCTCGCGCGGCAGATCGGCGTCTCCCGCAATACGGTCATCCTGGCCTACGACGCGCTGCTCAGCGCCGGCCACCTCGTGAGCCGGGCGCGCAGTGGAGTGTTCGTGCCGCCCCAGTCGGCCGCAGCGCGTGTCGCCACAGTCCGCCACGGGCGCCGTGCGGCCAGGGACGCCCGCGCCGACTCGCCCGAGTACGTTGCGGGCCCTTTTCGGGCGCCACCGAGCTGGCAGCGCCACCCGTTCGCATTCCTGGACGGCTGCTTCGATTCATCGATCATCCCGACCGAGGAATGGCGCGAAGCGCTGCAGCTCACCCATAGCAAGCGGGAACTCGCGCGTTGGGGCTGTGACAGCCCCGAGCTCGACTACGAGGTGCTTTCCGAAGAACTGCGCTCGGTTGTGTTGCCGGACTGGGGGCTGGAGACCGCGCCCCGCGAGTTGCTCTGCATGGGCTCGGCGCGGCAAGCGCTCAACGCGAGCATCGCAACGCTCATCACGCGCGCCACCACGGTGGCCGTGGATCGCGGCGTCGATGGCGAGACCCGACAGCGGATCGGTCAGCTCGCTGCCCAGACCATTGAGCTCGAGAGTCTGGAAGCCGATGAGATTGCCGAACGCCTGCCGCGGGGGTCCGTGGTGGTGCTGGGCGCACGGCGCGTACCGGGGCAGTCGCCTCCAACGCGCCGTGCGGCGGAGCGATTGCTCGGAGCCGCCGCACGTGGCGACTTCCAGGTCATCGAGTGCCAGGCCCCGCCCGACCTGCCCGGATCCAGGCAGGGTTTCCCGTCCCTGCGGGCACTGGATACCGACGGGCGCGTGGTCCTGATCGCCACACCACCGGCGGCCGTCTCCCTGGGTCGGCCGCTGGGCCTGGTGTGCGCGCGCGCAGACTTGGTCGACCGGCTGCGTGTGCAGCGCCGGCTCGATGCCTCGGAAGTCCCGCAGGCCCAGCAACGCGCATGGGCGTACTTCGTTCGGCTCGGACACTATGCCGCGAGCAGCAAGCGGGCCGCCTCGGCCCTGCTGAAGCGGCACACCGCCCTGCGCGACGCGCTCAACCATTACCTGCACAAGTTCGTGACGATCGAGTCGCCCGCCGGGTCCAGTGCCTACTTCGTGCGCATCAACTCCGGTGAGGATGCGGCGCTGCTGTCGCGTGCAGCGGCCGATCTTGGCGTGCTGGTGGAACCGTTCGATGGAATCGGCCAGCCGAGCACGTTGCTTATGGGCGTCACCAGCCTGCCGGCGGAGAAAATCCGCCCCGGCGTGGAGCGACTTGCGCAGCTCATTCGCGGGCGCGCTCCCTTGAGTGCACCCGCGCCCGCGGGCGCGGCGACCTTCCTGGAGGGGACGCAGCTGACTCGTGCCATGGCGGGTAAGAGCCTGCTCTACAGCACGGTATACGGAGAGCCGTGCACCATAGAGGTGCACGCAGACGGAAGGCTCGTCGGTCGCGCCGGATTCTCCGATGAGGACCGAGATACCGGCCGGTGGTGGACCGATGGGAAACTCTGGCACCGGCAATGGCAGAGCTGGGCCTACGGCGAGAGCGCCAGCTTCTACACGGCGATCGAGGGAGATCAGGTGCGCTGGTTCAATGCCGACCGAGTCCTGGTGGACAGCGCGTTAGTGGTGACTTCGACATCACGGCCGAGAGCCGGGCTGCGCCGCACCCCACCCGGCCGCCGGCATGAGTGAGCGAACGTCCCTCCAAGCCTATTTCCCGCCGTCTCAATGCCGTGCCATTAAGTTCTTCTTATGCTGGCAATCAGCATTTATTAGTTTTGCTTACGCCTTGGCTGCGCCACAATGCGTATCCCGGACGATCACCCAGCATCCGCCGCAGCGGTCACGGCGCTCGCGCTCCGGGCGCACGTCGGGACCGCAAGTTCTGAAGGAATAGAGATGCCAACGCGAATGCCAGGCCGTAATTTCCTGTTCGTTCCTGGGCCCACCAACGTTCCCGATCGGGTGCAGCGGGCGATGATGGTGGCGATGGAGGACCACCGGTCCTCTAAGTTTCCCGAGCTGTCCACCAGCGTGCTGAACGACCTGCGCAAGGTGTTCAAGACGGACACTGGCCAGGTTTTCATCTTCCCTTCCTCAGGAACGGGGGCCTGGGAGGCGGCACTCACCAATACTCTCTCTCCAGGGGACAAGATTCTCGCATCGCGCTTCGGTCAGTTCAGCCACCTGTGGATAGACATGGCGCAGCGCCTCGGTTTCGACGTCGAGGTAATAGAGGTCGAATGGGGTGAAGGGGTGCCGCTCGATCGCTACGAGGAGCGGTTGCGAGCCGACACGCGTAAACAGATCAAAGGCGTGCTGGCCTGCCACAACGAGACCGCGACCGGGGTGACCAGCGATATCGCCGGAGTGCGCCGTGCCCTGGATGCCGCCGGCCATCCGGCGCTGCTGTTTGTCGATACGGTGAGCTCGCTCGCCAGCATCGACTTCCGCATGGATGACTGGGGCGTCGATCTGGCCGTCAGTGGCTCGCAGAAGGGGCTGATGCTGCCCGCGGGACTTGGGATCCTGGGCGTCAGCCGCAAGGCGCTCGCGGCCATGCCCTCGGCGACCTCGCGGCGTTGCTACTTCGATCTCGCGGACATGATAAAGGCCAACGCCACGGGATATTTTCCCTACACCCCTGCGCTGCCGATGCTGTACGGGCTGCGCGAGTCGCTGAACATCATTTTCGAGGACGGCCTGGAAAACATCTTCTTCCGTCACCACTACCTCGCCGAGGGTGTGCGCGCCGCCGTCACGCAGGGCTGGAAGCTGCAGCTGTGCGCGAAAGCGCCCAAGTGGTACTCGGATACCGTGAGCGCGATCATGGTACCGGATGGAATCAACGGGGCGCACGTCATCGACGTGGCGTTCCGGCGCTACAACCTGGCGCTCGGCGCGGGACTGGCCAAAGTTGCCGGCAAGCTGTTCCGGATCGGGCATCTGGGCGACCTCAACGAACTCATGCTGATGGGTGCCATTGCGGGCGCCGAAATGGCCATGCTGGACGTCGGGATCAAGGTCATCCCCGGCAGCGGGGTCGGTGCGGCCTCCACCTACTGGCGCACGCATGACCCGGTGCCCAAGCGCAAGGTGAGCCAGGAGGAGCAGTTCTACGGAGCGCACTCCACCGGATCGATCCAGGGATGAGCGCCCGCTTGACGGCCAGCGCACAAGAGCTCGTATTCCTCGATCGCTCGACGCTCAAGGCTAACGTGCGACGTCCGGCCTTCGCGCACACATGGCATGAGTACCCCGTCACTGCGGTCGCCGAGCTGCCGCAGAGGCTCCACGACGCCACGATCGCCATCACAAACAAGGTGCCGCTGCGGGCCGAGACGCTGCGCGACCTGCCAAAGCTGCGCATGATAGCCGTCGCCGCCACCGGCTACGACGTGGTCGACGTGCCCTTCTGCCGCGCCCACGACATCGCAGTCTCCAACATCCGCAATTACGCGGTGCATACGGTGCCCGAGCATGTCTTCACGCTGATCACCGCACTGCGCCGCAACTTGCTTGCGTATCGCAGTGACGTCGACAACGGCCGCTGGCAGCAGACCGACCAGTTCTGCTTCTTCGATCACCCGATCCGTGATCTGTATGGCTCTACCATCGGTATCGTCGGTGAGGGCGTACTGGGCCAGGGTACGGCACGGATCGCGCGCGGTTTCGGCATGCAGGTCCTGTTCGCCGACCATGCACCGCCCAAGGCCGCGGGAGTGGAGTTCACCCCGCTGGAACGCGTGCTCGAAGAAAGCGACGTCATCTCGCTTCACGTCCCCCTCACGCCCGAGACCCGCAACATGATCGGTACCAAGGAGCTGCGGCGCATGAAGCGCTCCGCACTCTTGATCAACACGGCGCGCGGCGGCCTGGTGGACGAGCAAGCTCTTGCGCAGGCATTGAAGGAAGGCCTGATCGCCGGGGCTGGTTTTGACGTGCTGACGCGCGAGCCGCCCAAGGAAGGCAATCCGCTGCTGGACCTGCGCCTGCCGAATTTTATACTTACCCCGCACATCGCGTGGGCAAGCGATGAAGCCATGCAATTCCTTGCCGACCAGCTGATCGACAACATCGAGGCGTTTGTCGGTGGCTCGCCGCGCAATCTGGTGACTTGAGTCGCCAGCGCGGGAAATATCACTGCGCAGGCAGAGAGGCACGGAGAGCCCTCGAAGGATGAACGACAAACCCGACCTGATTGCCGCCCGACGGGGCCTGTGGCGCTGGAACGGAGACGAGCGGCCGCCCTTCGCGGCAATCCCCGGGCCGGGGCAGTCATCGGTGTGGGATTTCCCACGGCCACCGCGCATCGTGGGCGACTCCCGCGAGGTGACCATCCAGTGGGGAGCCATCGAAGTCGCCCGGACCAGGCGTGCCGTCCGGGTTCTCGAGACTGCGCACCCTCCGAGCTTTTACATTCCGTTGAATGACGTCGCCCCGGGGCTTCTGGAGCCCGCGGCAGGATCTTCTTTATGCGAATGGAAAGGCGCTGCGGTCTACTGGAGTCTCGTTGACGGCAGGCGCCGCCTGCCCCGCGTCGCATGGAGCTACCCGCGGCCGGCGGCAGGGGCCGACGTACTCGCGAACTGCGTTGCCTTCTACCCCGCCGATCTCGATTGCCGTGTCGGCGGCGAAGCTGTCTTGCCGCAACCGGGCGGGTTCTATGGTGGCTGGATCACGCCGGAACTGGTGGGTCCGTTCAAGGGCGAGCCCGGGACTTCGGGATGGTAAGAGCATCTGTCGCTTCTTGCCTGACCGCAGGCCAATCCGCTCGTAACTGCCGTGCGACAGCTCTTTCTTAGACGTGCGATGAAGGTTCTGCATGAGGTAGGCGCGCTCGGCGTCATGGGCGCCTTTGCTTCCTGTCTGGTCCTGGCCATGAAGAAGCCAGAGGCGCCTTTGCTCGCTTACGCGGCCGTGCGCGAGCAAATCGCCTTCATTACCCAGTGGCTTATGATGCCTTCGCTTGCACTGGTGATCCTCAGCGGCTTCCTGGCGATGCTTTTGCAGCCTGCCTATTACGATGCCGGCTGGGCGTGGATCAAGGCGGCTCTGGGATTGAGCCTCTTTGAAGGGACCCTTCTTACGGTGGGAAACGCGGCTCACCGCACGGCGCAGCTTTCAGCGCTCGCAGTCACGCAGCGCGCTGGAGCCCCCGAACTGACTGAAGCCATACACGCCGAGCGCACAACACTGTGGCTGCTCCTGGCGATCTGCCTGGTGAACATCGTTCTCGCGGTCTGGCGGCCGCGGCTGCTGCGCGAGGGCTAGCCGAACTCACCCAGTTTCGGCGGGAACGCCGGGTGCCACGGTCCGCACAGCGGACGCCTCGTTTGCTGAAAGTGTGCCAGTCCGTCAGTGGCTCTCTGGCGGGCCTTCAGGGTGAGTAACGGGTGAAGACAAAGTCCCGATCTGAAGCGGGTTTGTGGCAGGGGAAGCAGGCCTTCAGGGACGCTTCGCCGGCCGGATGGCGGTCTTTATCGAACTGCGCAAAGCCCCAACCCCCTGTGCCGGCATACTTCTTGGAGTCCTTCACCATGAATTGCAAATGCGAGGGAGTCGGGTCCCCACTTACAAACGACTGGGTCTTTCCGAACGCGCGATTGTTCTCATCCGACGGGGTGTAGCTCCATGCGAGACGAACGATCACTGCGCCGTCAGGGAAAGGCAGTGTTCCGGAGCGGTACGCCTGAATTGCGATGTCGTTCCCCAGGATCGCGCGCAGGTCGTTGAGATTGCCTTCCTCGTGAGCCACCGAAACCAGCTTCCAGTCGCGGTATCCAGCCGGGATTTTCAGCCCGAATATCGGAACAGCGCCACCCGTACCGGCTTCAACCCCAGACAGGTTGCTCTCACCGTGCGCGTAGGCGTCGATATCAAGGAAGAAAATCCAGCAAACAGTAGCCGCGACAGTGATCGCGATTGCCCCACAGACACCGACACGGCGTACACCGACCATAGATGCCCCCAAGTGGACGCGCTGCAGCAGAATTTAGCTTACATTCATTGTGGCAGATTCATGCGATGGAGCAGAGCCTTGTAGCGCGGATCCGATTTCAGGGAATCAAAATCCGGGCTCGTCTTGACGTACTGCAATACCGGATCGCGTTGCTCGTATGCGCGGCTGAGCCACTCGAACGTCCGATCCGGCTCCCCGCGATACGCGAGCGCTGAAGCAATCAGGTAAGCCTGGCTGTGTCCATGGTCCTCCATCGCCTCGCTTAGACTTTCGTCTGACTCCTTCGTTTGCCCAAGCGAATGGTATGCCTCGGCCAGACACACCTGCCGCCCTCCTTCGGGGGTCTCACGTCTGCATTCGGCCACAGCGCCTTGTCCGTTCGTTCCCATCATGAACGCGGCGAGCAAAAAATGGCCGCCCGTGTAGCCGGGCGCCAACGCAACGCAACGGCGCGCCTCAAGCTCCCCCTCCTGCATCCGCCCTGTACCGGGCAAGACGAGAGCGAGCGCGAAGTGAACCTCCGGATTTAGCGGGTCGGAGACGAGGGCTGCGCGGAGAAAACGCTCGGCCTGTTCGAAGTTCCCCAGAACAGATGCGAGGTCCCCGGCTGCATAAAGCGCGAACGAATTCTGCGAGTCCGATGCAAGCGCGAGCTCGGACTGCCGCTTCGCCTCTTCCCAATCCCAGGCATAGAGCGTCGCCACCCTGGCCAGCAACGCGTGTGCCGTTGCCGAACCCGGGTCCAGTTTCAGTGCATTGAGCGCGTCTTCGCGGACCTGAGGGAAGCTTGCATCCGGCGGCAGGAAGCTGAATGCTCCCTGGACGTAGTGTGCCATCCCAAGGGAAACTGCGGCCGCCGAGAACTGGGGGTCGAGGGCGAGTGCCGCCTGGAACTGACCGACCGCCTCTTCCGTACCCGACAGAGTGTGAGCATCGAGAGCGTGCAGGCCTCGCATGTAGTGATCATTTGCCTGGCCGCTGCTCGTTTTGATCCGAATCAATTCTGCATTACCTTCAACCGAGAGCTGAAGGGCGCGACCGAGAGCCGTGGCGAGGTCCGACTCGAGCGACAGCGTGTCCTCGACATGTCGGTCGTAGATTCCTGACCACTGGTGGACACCATCCGATGCGCGGATCAATTGCGCGGCCACGCGGATTTGGTTTTCGTCGCGTCGCACACTCCCCTCGACAAGGTAGGCTGCGTTGAGTTTCCTCCCGATGCTGCGCACGTCGTCATTCTTATTCTTGAACTGAAACGACGAGGTACGGCCAATCACCCGCAGTCCCGGCACGTCCACGAGGACTTCGAGCAGCTCTTCAGCCAATCCGTCGGCGAAATACTCCTGATCCTTCCTCTCACTCAGATCGACGAAGGGGAGCGCCGCGATCGACTTATCGACCTTTAAAAGCGCGACCGTCTCAGGCTTGTGGAGCAGCCATCCTAGCCCCAGGGCGGCGGCCAAGGTGCCCACCGCTATAAATACGATTGGCCTCAACGAAGACCCCGACCGCTCGCGACTCCCTGCCGGAATCGCTTCGCTCACCGCCGCGCCCGTGGCCGCGCTGTGCTCTTGCGGAACGTACCGCTCCACGGAGGCAACCAGTCGGTAGCCACGTCGAGGCAGGGTAGCCACATAGGCCGGCTTCTCGGATGTATCCCCAAGCGATTGCCGCAGGGCAGCGACGGCTTCGTAGACGGAGTGCGGTGTGACCACCGCCTTCCCCCACACGCCATCAAGTAGTTCGGCGATGCCGACAACTTGCCCGGGCCGTTCGGCGAGGAACATGAGGAGTCGCATCGCCCTCGGGTCTAGCTTCTTGGTCTGCCCGCCCCGCGCCAGCTCACCGAGCGCTGGCGTGACGAGCCAGTCTCCGATCCGCCAGACCTCATGGGGATGCGCGTTCACGTCTCACTGTCCCAAGGTGTCGGGAGCACTGGATTCCCGCCTTCCGAAACACCGTTCGCGTTATTGCCGCGCCCCCGCCCAGGGCGGTTTTTGAAGTTTTTAACACAATCCTGTGGCTGTTTCAGAGGTTCCTGAGGACAACGGATGCCTCCGGCACGATCGTCCGTCGTGTTGGGCCGACAATCGAGAGAACGGCCCCTCTCCAGGACGACCGACGACGCCTGTTCGCACGACAGGCCGGGAGCACCTTCGGTGTTGCAGTCGCAGTCCCTTCGCTTTTTTGGCCTGCTTGCCGCCCGCCCGAACGCACCGGCCCGCTACCGGTCGCGGCTCCAGAGAGACGGCGATGTGTCGGTACGACCCCTTTTCCGCAACCCCGCTGACTTCACAACTCTTCAAATGACCTTGAGGGGGTTTGAGAGATCACTCAACAAGAGGTCTGTAGGGTCGAGTGGTCATCCACTTTTTTGGGAGTTCCTCATGCAAAGCACGTCGCACTTCAATCGCCGTCGCTTTTGCGGTGCCGCAGCGATAAGCCTCGCCGGCGGCGCACTGGGTCTTGTAGGTTTTTCAGCCAGGAGTACATCTATGAATGCCGTTCAACAGTCGGTTGGTGAAAAGACTGCCATCCGCCCGCTTCACGTGAATGTTCCGGAGTCTGAGCTCAACGAACTACGCCGGAGGGTAAAGGCCACGCGGTGGCCCGACCGAGAGACCGTCACAGACGCGTCCCAAGGAGTACAGCTCGCCACCATGCAGAAGCTCGCTCGTTACTGGGCGTCCGACTACGACTGGCGCAAGGCTGAGGCAAGGTTAAATGCCGTGCCCAACTTCGTCACCGAGATCGACGGACTGGACATCCACTTCATCCACGTACGCTCGAAACACGAACAGGCCCTGCCGCTGATCGTCACTCATGGATGGCCGGGCTCGATCGTCGAACAGATGAAAATCATCGAACCGCTGACGAATCCCACCGCACATGGAGGCACCGCCTCCGATGCCTTCCACCTGGTGATTCCATCGATGCCGGGCTACGGCTATTCGGGCAAACCGTCCACCGCGGGCTGGGATGTGTCCCGCATTGCCCGAGCGTGGCTCGTGCTCATGAAGCGTCTCGGCTATACCAAGTTCGTGGCGCAAGGCGGTGACTGGGGCGCACTCGTTACCGAGCAGATGGGCGTGCTGGCGCCTCCGGAGTTGCTCGGTATTCACACCAACATGCCCGGTATCTTTCCCGCCGACATCGATAAAGCCGCCTTCGCCGGTGCGCCCCCGCCGCCGGGGCTGTCTTCCGACGAAAAGGTAGCCTACGAGCGTCTACTGTTCGTGTATCAGAAGGGAATCGCCTACGGGTTCCAGATGGGTCTGAGGCCGCAGACGTTGTACGGGATCGCCGACTCACCAGTCGGCCTGGCGGGATATTTCCTTGACCATGACGCGCGCAGCTATGAATTGATAGCTCGCGTCTTTGATGGAAAACCCGAAGGGCTCACGCGAGACGATATCCTCGACAACGTCACGATCACCTGGCTGACGGACACAGCCCTTTCGGGCGCTCGCCTCTATTGGGAAAACTGGGGAAAGCTCGGGTATTTCAACGCTAAGGGCGTGTCCATCCCGGTTGCCGTCAGCGTATTTCCCGATGAGCTCTATCCGGCCCCACGCAGCTGGACAGAACGGGCGTTTCCCAAGCTGATCCATTACAACAGGCTCGAGAAGGGCGGACACTTTGCCGCCTGGGAACAGCCGAGGACGTTCTCCGAGGAGCTTCGCGCTGGCTTCAGAAGCCTGCGCACATAACCGGCCCGCACTTAGGCCCGCAGACACCGTCTGCGGGCCTTTTTTGATGTGACACCTCGCAGGCCAGAAGCTTCTGCCAGCGTCCTCACTTATCCTTTCATCTCACCCTTGATGAAGGCGAGTAGGTCGGCGTTGACCCGCTCAGGATCGATGATCGCGATACCGTGAGCGCCACCCTCGTAGACCTTCAGGATTGCATGCGGAACGATCGATCGCACGCGGCGTCCAGTGGGGCCTATCGGCACGATCTGATCGTCCTCACAATGTATGACCAGTAGAGGCACATTGCACTTGGCGATATCGGCGGTGTAGTCGAGCTCCCAGCTATAAGTCGTTTCATACTGACCCTTGGCGCCGCCCAGCATTCCCTGGAACCAGAACAGGTCGCGCATGCCCTGGGTGGCTTTTGAACCGGGGCGATTGGTGCCAAAGAAGGGAGCCGACAGCTCCTTGTAGAACGAGGAACGATCGTGAGCAACGCCCGCACGGATACTGTCGATGACGGATTTCGGAGCTCCGCCTTCTATCCCGTCGCGCTGCATCATCACCGGCACAATCGAATCGAGTAGCACCATTTTGGCGACCCGAGAGGTTCCGTGACGTGAGATGTAGCGGGCCAGCTCCCCGCCTCCCGTCGAGTGACCGACCAACACCGCACCGCGCAGATCAAGACTGTTGATGAGGGCATTCAGGTCGTCGGCCCACGTGTCGACATCATTCCCCGTCCCGGGTTGATCCGAATTACCGTTGCCGCGCCGATCGTGGGCGATCGTGCGGTACCCCTGCGCATTGAAAAAGAGCATTTGCGCTTCCCACGCCGCGCCGGTCAATGGCCAGCCGTGCGAGAAAACGATCGGCGTTCCTTTTCCCCAGTCGCGGTAGTAGATCGAGGTACCGTCAGGGGTAGTTATGTTTGGCATGGATTTTCTCCTGAACTTGTGAAGGTCAATGCATCAGGCGGGTCGTGATGCGCCAGACCCGGACGCCGCCGTAACGCGGCGCTGCTTAAAAAAGGGTGCACCGGCACTCTCGGGCGAGATCCGAAGGATGTCAATGACGAGACAAGCCGCTGCTGTCGCCTGCGGCCGCTCAGACCGCGGCTCGGCCAGATCGCTCCAACTGAGAGTTACGCGCAAAACGTGACAGTCGTGGGTCAATGACCCTACGGAGCGGCGCACACCGCTCAGCTCGCGCCTCAGGCCGCAAAACCTGACTGCATCACGCCCGCCAGAGTGGTATGGCCGAAAGCCGCCTGCAACACCGCCTTCGGCGGCTTCGCCTCATGTCAGTCGACACCGAGAAACCCGGCACAGCTAAAGCCCAGAGCGTCGGCTCCCAGCGATCTGGTCCGGAGGCGGTCGGCGTGCTCGCGCGGGCCTATACCTTGGAATAGTGACTGGCCAGACACACCCACTTTCCATCTGTCTTCACCCAAGTGTCCGTCCATCGCAGGTGTTCGTGAAATTGCTTGCCGCCATCGGTACCACTTCCGATGTAAGTCCCTCTCGCGACCGCCGTGTTTCCCAATACGACAACTTTCACACCATCCTCATACTCGGCGCTGCTATACCGGCGCGCCTTGAAGTCCGCGAGCGTCTGGGCCTTGTCCTCAATGGCGCCGGTAAAGCTCACCGAGAAGTATCTGTCGGCCATCAGTGGTGCAGCCAAGTCGCCGTTGTTCGTTTGGTCCGCTTTCAGCCATTGCATCTCTAGCGCGGTGACGGCCTGCTCGTCAGTAACGGCGGCACTTTGTTGAGCCTGAGACAGACTCATAGCCCCCACTGCAACGAGCATGGTCAGCGCAAACGCGTGATTGCTTTTCATCGGGTGGTCTCCGTTTGTTCTAGTAAGTTTGCACTCGCTTCAGTCCGTGCACAGTCCGTGCACCCCCTCGCCCGGCTCCAAGGATAGTACTGTTCGCTGCAGCAACGAGGTCCGAGGCGACCTGGCCAGTGATAACAAGCCTGCGCCCCGTTGGGTCTGTTGCAGCGCACACCCGCCCCGGCTCCGCGCGAGCATTCGCCCCTGCTGCAGTCTTACGGAGCTGCCCAGGTCGAATCGCTGAGATGCTCGTCCATCGCCCCATCGGGCACACATTCAGGCGAATAGTACTCTGCCTGCATGATGCCTTCGTCCCTGCGCGCCTTGTATAGATTGTTGTAGTAATCCAATGCGTTTCTCTTGGCCGTGGCATCCGCAACGCCCAGCAACCTTGCCGCGCGGTAGTTACGCTGGACCGCCTCGCACTCCGTCCGCGCCTCGTTCATTTCGCCGCGCACGTGCATGCTCTCGTGCGTGAACATGGCGAGGCTCCAGAGCTCCCGGTCGCTTGCCCGCCCCGGATGACCGAGATACGACCGCAGGATGCTGCACCACGGCTTCTGCAGAGCAATTTTCCCGGTTACCGGACTGGCATGCCCCGCGGCGAGCATCTCCGGATCGAACAGAGTGTCCCACGCGGTGTTGCAATGAACATGCGCCGGACGTCCGTCGGCAAGCTCGGTGGCATGCCGCGACAGGAAGCGCTCGAACATCCAGGTGTGAACCGGCGGCCACGCAAACATCACGGCCAGGGACAGCACGACTGTCAAATAGGGCGTCGAGATCGGACTGGGGCGATCAAACCCCGGGGGCGCCACAAGGCTCGAGCGGATCTCGTGAAACGCGCACCAGAAAAAGAAAAGGGAGGCCAGAATCCAGAACATGGCAAAAGCAACTTAGAGGCTCCAAACCTGAGCTTCCGCACGCCGACGCCGCAATTCCGTGAACCCGTTAGACAATCGAGACAACAGTTGCGGCCCAGATCCAGCGATGTGGCGTTCTTATCGCTTTGTCGCCGGCAAGCGAGAACCGCTCTTCAGTTCGCGCGGCGTTGCCAGGCGCGCCGGCGGGCGCCCTTCCCCGGCGCTCTCCTCACGGTCTATTTGTGATACCCACGCCGCAGGCGGTTCACCGACTTTGCACCGCGCGAGACGTCGTGCTCCCGCAGATCGGCTAACGCTGCACACCCATACGGACACCAACGGATTGCGTATCCGTTGGTCATTTCTCGGCTCATCCCGGAGCGCGGCTGGCTCGCTACGGGCCGCGATACATGTTTAACCTTCTATCGGCGAAGACCCCTTAGGATGCGACACGAATATGCCGCGCATTGCATCACGCTGATCAGTGCGTGTAGGGTCCGGTGCGATCGGTCTTCCCACCCTGGCCAGTCGCGACGCTCTCGGGTCAGGCGAGCGGCGGCCGGCGCCGGACCCTGAATGAGCGATACGATGCTTAACCATGATCTTCCTGACGGGATTCCTCACTGGCTCAGCGAGACCTGCCACGGCCGAGTCACGCGCTTGGAACGCCACACGGCGCGCCGCGAGGCCTGGGTCGTCGATGTTCAGGATTCCCTAGGGACGGTCACGGAAGGCTTCTTGCGACTCGAGCGCACGGTGGTCCCTGACAACCCCTGGTCACTGGCACGCGAAACCCGTCTCGTTGAGATCCTTCACCAGACATCCGTCCCGGTGCCGCGAGTGCTGGCGCGCAGTGATTCCCTGGCTTGTACTTTGTTTGAGCGGGTGCGCGGGCGAGCTGACCTGCAGAACGCCCCTGCTGCTCAGCAACGCCCTGTCATGGAGCATTTCTTCGATATCGTCGCCGATCTGCACACGCTCGACGTCGAAGCGTTCCCGGCCGCCGAGTTCCCCCGGCCGCTGAACGCGCGCGACTGCGCGCTAGGGGAAATGGATCGTGTCGTGAACCGCTGGAAGGAATTCCTCTCGATCCACCAGGATCCGCTCATCACTTACGGGATCGACTGGCTGGAGCGGTATGCACCGAAGAACATCCAGCGTGTGTCCCTCGTCCAGGGCGACACCGGCCCGGTGAATTTTCTGTTCGAAGACGATCGCGTCACAGCGGTGATCGACTGGGAGTGGGGGCACCTTGGGGACCCGATGGAGGATCTCGGCAACATCTGCGTGCGCGAGTTCTGGAATCCCTCCGGTGGGCTCACCGGTCTGATGCAGCGGTACGAGCGGCGCTCGCGCCTCAAGGTAGACCTGCAGGCGGTGCGCTACTACCGCGTACAGCAGAACATGCGCGGCATGATCCCGATCGCCGAGCGCACGGTCATTGCCGAGCCCCGTGAGCCGCTGGCCTGGTACCTCGCCTATCGCTATATCGGTGATCGCTCTACTCTTGAGGCGATGGCGGAGTTCCTGGGTTTCGAGATCGAAAGACCGGACCTGCCGCCTGATTCGGGTGTCCGCGACGCGCTCGCGGCTTCTGCCATCTGGGCGAACGAGCATGACGTACAGCCAGCGCTGGCGACGAGCTTCGCGACGTCACGCGCCACGGATGTCACGATTCTCATCAAATGCATGGAGCGCGTCAGCCGACTGCGCGACGAGATCGGGCGCGCCGACCTCTCGGAGCTGAGCACGCTGCTGGGACGCCGCATCAGCGATGCCAAGTCCGGTAACGCGGAACTCGATGCCGCAATCCGCGCGCACCGCCTCGATGACCAGCGGCTCATTCAATTCCTGGGCCGCCGGGCCTACCGGCTGGAGTGGCTGTACTCTCCCGTCACCCAGCTCTATCCCGACCGGCGATGGGCGCCGCTTGAATAGGCTCCCGATACTGCTCTTTAGAGCAGACGCGCGCCTTACCCACGTCGCGCTGCCTCAATCGTCGCGATGTCGATCTTTTTCATCTTCATCATCGCATCGAAAGCGCGCTTGGCTGCATGGGAATCCGAATCGGTCGTCGCCTCCATCAGGGCCCGTGGGGTGATCTGCCAGGACAAACCCCACTTGTCCTTGCACCAGCCGCAGGCACTCTCGGCGCCGCCATTCCCGACGATGGCATCCCAGTAGCGATCGGTTTCAGCCTGGGAGTCGGTGAGAATCTGGAATGAGAAGGCCTCACTCGGTTTGAAGGCCGGCCCACCGTTCAGTCCGAGGCACGGCACCCCTACAACGGTGAACTCGACGGTCAGCACCTGTCCCTGTTTGCCATCCGGGTAGTCGCCCGGAGCGCGATGGACCGCCGTCACTGCGCTGTCCGGAAAGGTCCGGGCGTAGAACCGGGCGGCTTCTTCTGCCGTGCCGTCATACCAGAGGCAAATTACATTCTGGGCCACAGGGGTCGACTCCTCATCTTATAGGGGCGAGTCTGGGGTGAAATGCTCCCCGGATCGATATTACCGCGGGGCGCAAATCCGTCTCGCCAGCCCGTTCTTCCATAATGCATGTGCCAGCTGCACCCGCGATATGGTCGGGCACGATGCGGTCCCAAAAAATCGCGTACGGGGTCACCGGCGCCTACAATTGGACGCACTGCGACTTCGGGCGCAGGGGCGCCACGACCTACAAGAACCAAAGCGACGAGGGCAGCGCGAGCTTGACCCCCACAATCCCACCGCGCTTTCAGGTGCTCGACCTTGAGGTCGATGCCGGCCGGCAGACCGTCGCGCGTGCGGGGCATGAGCTGCACGTCCCCAAGCTCTCTTTCGACCTCCTGCTGGCGCTCGTACGTGCCGCGCCGAACACCGTCAGCGTCCCGGACCTGATGGAACAGGTCTGGCCTCGCCAGGTCGTGGGCGTGGAAACAGTGGCACAGCGCGTCAAGCTGCTGCGCCGGGCGCTGGGGGATGAGGCGGCGCAGCCGCGTTACCTGACCGGTGAGCGGCGTCGCGGCTATCGTCTCATTGCACCCGTTACGGTCCTGCCGCCGCAAGGTGCGCCTGTGGCCGCTGCACCGATCGCGAGCCCTGATCCTGCCGCCCGGCCGCTCACGCCGCCGCCGGCACCCGCACCTTCTCCCCCGCGACGTCGTCTCGTCTTCGCGCTCGGCCTCACGGTCGCCGTCGTCCTGATCGCCGCGCTCATCAACCTCCTCGCCCCTCGCCGGCATCCGTACGTGCAGGGCAACACGGCCACGACCGTGCAGGGAGCGTCCTACTCGGTCGCGGTGCTCCCATTTCAGGCCATCAGCAGCGGCCCCGACGATGCCCAGCTCGGCCGTGGGATCGCGGAACTGGTGATCAATCGCCTCACCAGCGAGCCGGGCCTGACCGTGATCGCGCCCGACTCGGCCCTGGCCCCCCGCGACGAAGCGGAGTCCGCTGTCCAGATGGGACGGCGCCTCGGAGTGCAGTACGTGGTGGACGGCAGCGTGCAGCGCGAGGGCTCCCAGGTACGCGTGGCTGCGCAGCTGATCGATGTGGATGCGGGGCGCCACGTGGGCGCCTTGCTGGTGGAGCGCCCGACCGCGCAGTTGTTCCACCTCGAGGACGACATCGCCGGGCGCGTCAGCTTCTTCCTCCTCGGCAAGGTTCACCCCGAAGATGCCTCCGTGCAGGAGTTCGGCGCCGACGCCACGCTCGCCTACCTGCGGGGCCGGGCGCTGCTGGCGACACGCAAGGCCGCCGACGCGGACTCCGCCGTGGCGGAATTCACCCACGCGATCGCTGCCGCCCCCACTTTCGCGTCCGCCTATGCCGGGCGCGCCGAGGCGCGCTTCCAGCGGGTGTTCGTGGCGCTCGCCTTTGATGAGAACGCCGAGCGGCTCTTCACCCAGATGCAACCCGACATCGACCGGGCACTGCAGCTGGATCCGGGCGACGCGCCCGCCCTCTTCATCCGGGCCAAGCTCGGCGAACTGCATGGCGACTATGACGCGGCCGAGGCCGACTATCACCGTGCCATGGCCATCAGCCCGGGATTCGCGCCCGGAGTCGCCTACTACGCTGATTTCATGAGTAGCAGACGGAAGAAACCCGAGGCCGCACTCGGGATCCTGGATGCCGGGATCCGCCTGAACCCGCTGGCGCCCCGCCTCACCTACCTCAAGGCGCTGATCACGTCCCAGTCGACTCACGATGATGTCGCAGCGGCCGCTCTCTATCTTCGTACCATCGAGATCGCCCCGGACTACTGGGCCGCGTACACCCGCCTCGGAAGCATGCGCTGGTCGCAGGGCCGGCTCGATGAAGCCATCGAATTCGCCGAAGCGGCGCTGCGCATCGACCCGGACGTAGGCTGGAGCCGCGAGAACCTGGCGCGCATGTACGTAGATCTCGGGGACCTGGCTGCGGCACGGGACGTGCTCGCGCACTTCCATGAGCCCACCAAGCACGAGGGCGCCGCCCTCTTGTGCTACCGCACCCGGCGGCTCGACGCCGCGCTCGCGTGGCTGCGCCCCGCGCTCAGCAGTCCCTACACCGATACCGGGGGACCGGGGCTCGCGGCCAGCATCACGGCGCTCCTCGAACAGGCGATGCACACCGGGAACTACGAGGCTGCGCGCTCGGAGCTCGTCAAGATGACCTGGCTCACCGATGAGAAGGGCGCGCTTGAATACAACTACGCCAACGCGCTGCCGCTGGTGCAGCTTGCAACCCTCGAGCAGCTGGCCGGCCACCAGGCCGCGGCAGCTGAGATCGCGACACGCGTGCTCCAAATACCGGATGACCCGACTGCACAGGGCAACCTCGCCGGCAACATGGAGCGTGTGCGCATGCTCGCGCTCGCGCTGCTCGGACGGGACGCCGAGGCGCTCACGATCCTCGAGGCGCAGCGCGACACGGCGGCACGCCAGCTGTGGTGGGTGTGGATTGAGAGACACCCTGCGATGCAGCGCCTGCGACGCGAAGCGCGCGTGCAACAGCTGCTCACCGACCTGCGCTCCTGGTCGCAGCAGGAGCGGGCCCGGGTAGACGCGGAGCGCCACGCCGGCAAGCTGCCGCTGCGTACCGCGCAGGCGACGCCGGATCCGTGTGCGCCGACCATGGTCGCCGCCCTGCAGACTCCCAGGACCTGAGGGCACCTGTGGCGCCCGCGGACCGCCCGGGAGAACCCGGGCGGCCCACGCTGGATGGCTCCTAGGGCTTGACCAGGAGCCCGTGCACCACGAGGTTGGGATCGTAAACGATGCCCGTGATCTCCCCTGAGTCGTTGATCGCCTGCGGACTCGTAAGGTACCCGGCACCCGGAACATCGAACCGTGTTATCGAGCCGTCAGCGTCGCGCCAGAACCCGTGCGGATTCCCGTCCTCCCCGTAGTAGGTGCCAACTACCCTCCCGAGGAGGTTGATCCCCGCGGAGTAGGTGCCGTTATAGGCGCAGTCCGCCGGCGGACTCGCCGTCCGGGTGCACACAGTCGGAACGTCAAAGGTGGTGATGTGGCCTGACGGGCTGCGCACGAACCCGTGATAGATGAAGTTCACGTCCACCCAGATGCCGGACACCTCACCGACTTCGTTGATTCCCTGTGGATAGGTGCCCTCCCCCGAATAGCCGTCGGGGCCCGCGCCTGGCACGTCAAACGAGGTGTACTTGCCGGATGCGCTTCGTATAAACCCGTGCACGGTGCAGGCGGACAGGTCTGCGCTGCACACCCAGTAGTCCCCGGTGACCGTGCCGGCATCGTTGATCGATGCGGGCGGGATCTCGGTGTTCGTCGAACCAGGAGGATCGAACTGCGTGATGACCCCGCTCGCGCTGCGTACGTAGCCGTGGAAGTGAAGAAACTCCGGGCCGTTCGGATCGGACAGCAGGAGGTAGTTCCCGACCATCGTCCCCCAGAGATTTATGGCGTCACCGTTGCCGCCGCCGAAATTCGGGAAGCTGATGGTGGAAAAGTGACCGTTCGGGTCGCGCACGAACGGGCTGTCCAGGTTATTGGCGTCGCGCACGGAACCGGCGACTGCACCGAGCGCGTTCAGCCCGCCGACGCGGGTGCCCTGGCCCGTCGCGCCACTGGTGCCCGCATTCGGATGGTCAAATACGACGTACTTGCCATCGGGGTTGCGCAGGTACCCATGACGCACGCTGTTCTGATCACGGGTAATCCCGGCAATGACCCCGAATTCGTTGATGTCGATCCCCACGGTGCCTTGCTCGACTCCCGGGGTATTGCCCGCACCGGGCGCGTCGAATGTCACGATGATCGGCGGTGCGCAGGCGCTGGCTGCGGCGCCCAGGCCCACGGTGCCGGCGAGGATGGCCAGCGCGACGGATCGGCGGATCTCAATCGGAGAAGACATGGCGTTTGCTCCCTGCTGCGGGTGATGGTCCGTGCGCCTCTTGGGCCGTTCTTGCGTCCATTGGGCGAAGGCCGAGCGCTAGGATCCTGGCGCAGCGGGTGCAGGTTCCACCCCCCGCCTGGATCGCGCGTGAAAATGGCGGGAAGTTTCGCGGAAGATTCGCGGGTGACCCTCTCCGGAGGGCGCTGGTCCGTTTTCCCGGGGCTCATTTGCCCGGAGCCGCCCCGCGGCGCATGCTTGAGGCTCAGGCGGCAGCACAAGAACGAAACGACCGCCCGCGATGAAACCCCGCAGCGACTGGAAAAACCTGCCCGGATTCCGAAGGTTGCGCGTCACCCTCTGTCGGGGGGCCGGGGCATGGCCCGAAGCCGCCGCTTGAGGAAGCCCGCGGGCCGAGGCGGCCGCGCCCCGGAGGCATCCGGGGCGCTTACGGCCCTTGCAGCCCTGCTCGCCCTGCGTGCAGGACCCCTCGCCGCCCAGGAGCCCCCACCGCCGCAGGCCGCTCCTCAGGTGCTTGAGGAGGTCATCGTCACCGGCTCGCGTCTGCCATCGCCCTCGGGTGTATCCATCAGCCCGGTCACCCCCCTGTCGGCGGCCGAGATCAGCGCGACGGGCCTTACCCGAGTGGAAGACGTGCTGAATACCCTGCCGATGTTTTTCGCCGGCATGACCTCGAACGTCTCCAACGGTGCGGACGGCACGGCCTCAATCGACCTGCGGGGTCTCGGCACGCAACGCACCCTGGTGCTGGTGGACGGCCTGAGGCTCGGCCCGGGGTCCGCCGACGGGCGCAACTGGTCGGATGTCAATCAGGTCCCCGCCTCCCTGATCGAGCGGGTGGACGTGCTCACCGGTGGCACGTCGGCGGTCTACGGTGCGGACGCGGTGGCGGGCGTCGTGAATTTCGTCCTCAACCAGCACTTCGAGGGAGTGCGGCTGGACGCGGGCTACCACTTCTACGAGCACAGCAACGCCGATCAGGACGGCGTCGCGCCACTGGTGAGCGCGGCCGGTTATCCCCTGCCGCCGGGCCGCGTGGACACCGGCTTCAACCGCACAGCGGCGCTGCTGGCGGGCTCTGACTTCGCGGATCACCGCGCCAACGCCACCATCTATGCGACCTACGATCAGCAGTCGGCCGCGCTCGAGAACCAATACGACTACAGTGCCTGCAACCTCGAGCCCCAGCCTGAATCCCCGCCCTTCACCAGCCTCGGATGCCAGGGTTCCGGCGTGTCAGCCAGCGGCCAGTTCTTTGCCTTCGGCAAAAATGGCGCGACGCTTCTCGATGACACGGTCGATCCTCGAACCGGGATCCTGCGCGCCTACACGCCGGGCGATCAGTACAACTTCGGGCCCGGCAGCTACTATCTGATACCGAACGTGCGCTGGACGGGTGGCGCCTTCCTGCACGCACAGTTGAATGCGCATGCCGAGGTGTACGCGAACCTCATGTACATGCGCAATTCCACCACCGCGCAAATCGCGCCGGGTGGCGATTTCTACGACTACTCCTTCGTCCCCTGCGCAGACCCCCTGCTGAGTGCGCAGGAGGCCGCAGCGCTGTGCACTGCGTCCAATCTGAGCGCCAGCGGTGCCAGCTACGAGGTCTACAACGGGAAGGCCTACCCGGGACTGAACCTCGTGATCGGCCGCCGCAACGTCGAGGGCGGTGGCCGGATCGAGGATTTCCTCAACCAGATGCTGCGCGGGGTGATCGGCATCAAGGGCGACCTGGGCGACGGCTGGACGTACAACGCCCACGCGCAGCGCGGCACGACCGAGATCCACGACAGTCTCGACAACTACCTCGGCAACTCCCAGCTGGAGCAGGCCCTGAATGTGCTGCCCGGGTCCAAGGGTCCGGTGTGCGGCGGCCCCCTGGGAAATGCGGCAAACCCCCTCGTCGGCACAGGCACCCTCTTCGTCGCCAATCCCGGTTGCGTCCCCTGGAATATCTGGGCGCCCGGGGCCGTGACGCCCGCGGCCCTGAACTCGCTCTATGTGCCGTTGGGAATCTCCGGCAGCGTCACCGAGCAGGTGGTGTCGGGGTCGGCCACCGTCGACCTCGGGCGTTACGGGGTGAGGGTACCCTCGGCGCAGGCTGGCATGCAGCTCAATGCAGGCATCGAGTGGCGCGAGGAACAGTCGGCCTACGACCCGAACTCAGAGGCCCAGCAGGGCAACATCAGCGGGCTCGGGGCCCCGATACTGCCCGTGGCGGGCGAACTCACGGTCCGTGAAGTGTTCTCGGAAGCACGTCTGCCACTTTTCACTCACCGCGCCTTGGCCGAGGAACTGTGGGTGGAAGGCGGCTTTCGCTACTCGAGCTACAGCACGGGCTTCGTGACCGACACCTACAAGCTCGGCTTCCTCTGGGCGCCAGTGCCGCAGCTGAGCGTGCGCGGAAGCTACCAGCGCGCCGTGCGTGCGCCGGATATCTCCGAGCTCTTCACGCCTCAGGCCATCACTGCCGACGGCTCCGTCGATCCATGCGAGGGCCCGACCCCCGCCGCATCGCTCGCGGCCTGTGAGCTCAGTGGCGTGAAAAAAGGACAGTACGGTCACATCACGCCGAGCCCGCTGGGCCTCTACAACGGCCTGCAGGGCGGCAACCCGCAGCTGCAGCCCGAAATTGCGAAGACCTACACGGTCGGCGCCCTGCTGCAGCCGCGCGAGTTGCCCGAGATGCAAGTGTCGGTCGACTATTTCGACATCCGGATCTCGGGAGTCACGGGCGTCATCGGCGCCGATGCGATCCTGAACACCTGCCTCGCGAGCGTCACCGACCCGCAGCAGGCGGCGCGCTTCTGTCCGCTGGTGCATCGCGACGCCGAGGGCACGCTGTGGCTCACGCCCCAGGGCTACGTCTCGGACCTGGAAGTGAACGAAGGCGAACTCTCCACTGCGGGCGTCGACGCGGACCTCAGTTACCGCGTGCCGCTGCATGATGCAGGCTCGTTACTCGTGTCACTGAAAGGGACACGTCTCAAGAGCCTGCAGACGACGCCCCTTGCCGGCTCCGGTTCCTACGACTGCGCGGGACTCTTCGGGACGATCTGTGGCGTCACCCCGAAGTGGCGACATGTACTGGACCTCACCTGGTCGGTGCCCTGGAGTGAGCTGCAGCTGGGCGTGCGCTGGCTGTATCTGGACGGGACGCAGTCCGAGCAAACCACGAGCAACCCTTCCCTCTCGGGCACGCCCTGGCCGCCTCTGTCCCGCATCCCGGCTTACAGTTATGTCGACCTGACAGGCGCGGTTGCGATCGGCAGACATGTCAGCCTGCGGCTTGGCGTCAACAACGTCGCGGACAAGGCACCGCCGCTGGCCGTCGGCGGCGACTGCGGCAGCATCTACTGCAACGGAAACACCTTCGGTGGCACCTACCGCTCCCTTGGGCGCTATCTGTTCGCGCAAGTGACGGCACAGCTGGGGCACGGATCCGCACCCCCGTGAGCGGCCTGCCCGCTCTTCGCTTCGCCAACGCGCCAACCCGCCAGTCCTGCTGCGACACGCGGCGCGCTCGCCCGGGGGCACGCCCCCTTTCTGTATACTGAAAGCCACGTTGCCACCACATGAGCACACCTTGAGCACTCCCACGCGCGCGCAACTGCACAAAGAGTTCACATTCGCTGCATGCCTGCTGGCGATCACCGTTGCCGGGTGGCTTTCCGGATGCGCGGGCGTCTCGGTAAAAGGCACGTGGCAATCCGGTGCACCCCGGAACCAGACGTTTACCCGATTACTTGTCGTCGGGGTCAGCCCGAATCGCGACCTGAGGTGCGCGTTTGAGTCGACCTTCGCGTCCCAGCTCCAAGGCCCGTCCACGACGGTAGTCTCCAGCTGTTCCTTGATGGCTGCCGCAGAACCCTTTACCCGCGAGAATGTAGAGCGCGCGGTGGCATCGGCGCATGCGGATGCTGTGCTCGCAACGCGCCTCGTCTCCGCCAAGTCCGGCCAGGGCGTGGGCGGAAGCAACGATACGCGGGGCGACGCTCGCTACAAGGCCACCGATTTCGGCTACGGGGCGTACGGCATGCCGGTGACGAACCTCGAGTTCCAGACGGCCCCGCCGCTGACGTCCCTGACCAATTCCATCCACGTGGTGACCAAACTCTACGACACCCGCGACGCAAGCCTGGTCTACACGATCGACACGGTCACGAAGGCGCAGGAAATCGATTCCACCCAGGCCACCCTCATGACGATCGCGGCACCCACCGCAGATCGCCTGCGGCGGGAGAAGTTGATCCGCTGATCCTCAAGTGCCCCGGAGCACCCCGGGGCGTCCCCTCCCGATCAACGCGCCAGGACCGGACCAAGCGAGTCGGCCACCCACCTAGCCGTAGGTGAAGTCCGGCTTACTCTGCCCGACCTCGATGATGTAGCCATCGGGATCGCGGATGTAACAGCGCGTCTCACCGTACTTGTCCTTGGGCTCGGTGATGAACGTGGCTCCGCGCTTGCGCCACAGTTCGTAGCACGCACGGATGTCGGCGACCCGCAGGTTCATGAAGCTGCTGACTGCATCGGGATCGGGTGGAACCCTGAGCACCACGGTGGGTTTGTCCGGTGTCGGACCGCCCCCGACGTTGACGATGAGCCAGGTGTTCGCGATCTGGATGTAGCCGGGTGCCCCGCTGCTGTCGCCCCGGCTCAGGATGCGGCCCCCGAACACCTTCTCGTAAAACTCCGCCGAGCGCTCGATATTGGCCACGGTCAGGAAGTGCGCGACGGTGAACCCCTCGGTCGGGGGCATCTGGTAGGTTTTCTGCTCGACTTCTACTGAGTTCATGGAGGACTCCAGGTGCATGTCACGGAACGAACGGGCAATAGATTACGCACCCGAGCGCAACCCACCCTATAGCACCTTCGTAGCGGGCCGGACCCGCCCCCGGCTGCCCCGATGTCCGGCGCAGGACTGCAGGGGGCAGCGGGTCCCTCGCGTCAGAGAAGCCTCACAGGAAAAGCGGGAACTGCTACGTTCTGCTGACGCTCGTGCGAAGGTATAAGGGGGTGTGGCCCTCGCGGGGCGTGGACGCGCTCTTATTAATGGACAGGGAGGCTGCAGGATGAGCGGAGGGCCGGGAATGCCCCCAGCGGGGAGCGCGACTCGCGAACTCGGCGAGGATACGGTAGAGCTCGAGCTTACCGCGGCCGAGCAGCTCGAACTCGCGCGCGCGGCCGGGGACGAGGGGGCCCGGGCACAGGGGCCCGCCGCACAGCCCTCCTACGACACTTTCGTTTACGCCCGCACGCGTCGGGCGGACCTGGCAGGTACGGTCACGTTTGCCGCACTGCTGTTCGGCCTGACCGCGGTCCTGGCATGGCACGCCCTGGTGGCGCCGCCCGACACCCGTGAGCCGCCGATCCCCGGGGAAGCCCGACCCGCGCCGAGCGCTCCCGCCCAGCCAATGATGGCGGTCCTGCAGATACCCAATCCGTTCGACGCCTCGGAAATATTCGAGCTCCCGCCCGAGACCAGTGAGGCTGATGCAAGGGATGCGATCGCGGACCTGCTGCTGCAACGCGCACGCGAGCGGCACCAGCAGGGGTTCCTGCCTCACGCGAACATTCATCACCGACATCCGCTGGCCCAGCCCGTAAAGCCGTCGGATGTATTCGTGACGAAGTTACTCGCCCCTCCGAACCGCTTTTCCGACGCCGCCAGCGCGCGCAACGGCACGCCGGAGTAGCGCCTCCAGCCACTTGCCGGTACCCGTCCCACAACCGATTGTTTTTACTGCCCAGAGTGAGCAGTGATTCTGATGGCCTGAGCTCGCGCTGAACACAGCGCCGCCGTCAGATTCGCGCCGACCCTGCGCCCGGGGCGTCATCACCGGTGCAGTGCTTGGCTTCGCGGTCGCATATATGGTCTCCTGCCCGCACGCTTAAGCGCTAACGAATGGAGCCCCATGTCATTTTTCCAACGTCGCCGTTCAGCCGCCAGGCTCGCCACCTGCACAGCCGCGGTGCTGGTTCTGTTGCTTACGACGACGAGTTCCTACGCCCGGCATCACCACAAGAAGAATCAGGACGCCCAGGCCGGCCAGTTCGACTACTACGTACTGAGTCTGTCGTGGGCTCCCACCTACTGCCTCACCCATGCGGATGACGGCGCGGAGTGCTCAAGCAAGGGGTACGGCTTCGTCCTGCACGGACTGTGGCCGCAGTATGACGGCGGTGGCTACCCTGAGAACTGCGACACCCAGCTGCAACTGACCGCGGATGCTGCGGCCAAGGGCGGCACCATCTATCCCAGCGAGCGGCTGATGTCGCACGAATGGCAGGCGCACGGCACCTGCAGTGGACTGAGCGCGCTGGATTACTTCACGACCGCCGATCACGCCACGGCTGCGGTCAGGATTCCGCAGGCGCTGGACGCTCCCCGCACCGAGCAGTCCCTGTCCGCCGATCAGATAATCGACCTCTTCCATCGTGCCAACCCGCAGATGCCCGACGGCGCCATGACCGTCGCCTGCAGCCGCGCCAACATGTCCGAGGTTCGCGTGTGCCTGACCAAGGATCTCGCCGTCCGTGCGTGCGGTCAGGGCGTCCACAACAGCTGCCCGAAGGTCCCGCTGCGGCTGCCCGCATCGCGCTGACTACCTGAAAGATGGGCTTCCCTGGCGATAACCCAGGACCCCGCAAGCTGCTGCCACGTCAAACTGCTTGGGGCGACTCGGCTGAGGCAGTCGCACTGTGAACTCGCTGCCATGCCCCAATCCCAAGCTTGCAGCCGTGACACAGCCCCCGTGGCGATCGACAAGATTGCGTACCAGGGCCAGTCCGATACCCAGTCCCGCCCCGTCGTTGCAGGACGAGGGCTCCCCCTGAACGAAGAGGTCGAACACGCGCGGTAAGACATCGGGCGCAATACCGATACCGTTGTCGCCGATGCGCACCACCGCCTCGCCCTCCTCTGCTTCCACGGCTACGCGGATCAGCCCACCCGAGGGCGTGTACTTGGCCGCGTTGAGGAGAATGTTCACGAATACCTGCTCGAGCCTCGCAGGATCTCCCTGCAGCCAAACCGGCGCCTTGGGTAACGCGACCGTGACGGAGTGACGCCCGCGCTGCATCGTCATTTCCACCGCCTGCAGGGCTTGCTCGGCGACCACGCACAGGTTGAGCCTCTCGAACTTCAAAGCCAGATGGCCCCCGCGTGCGCACGACGACTCCAGGAGATCCTCGACGAGACGCGACATGTGGGCAGTCTGGTGTTCTATCAGTGTTCGCGCTTTCGTCACCCCGGGGCTGGCGCAAAGCTCGGCCTTCAGGATCCCTGTGGCCATGCGGATTACGCAAAGAGAGTTTCGCAACTCGTGGGCCAGAACCGCTACCACCTCGCCCTTTAGCTCGTCGCGCGCCTCCACCGATGGCCACCGTGGCATCGGGCTCCCGAGGTCCGCTTCCGTCCCGTCTGCCGGCGCGCTCGCCGGCGATCCCAGTATCGGCACCACGTTGCCGCGCCCGACGGCGGATCTCATGACGATGTGGCTTCGCCGGCTCGCATCACTGTAAGAAATCTGTTGCTTGTTCATGACGCTTATCTCCCGCACGTTGCTTGCATCCCCCATTCCTCGAAGCTAAGCCGTTCCGCAGTTCAGGTCTGTGCGCCGTCGTACACAAGAAGATCTGCCGAGCGCGCGGGCAAGCGCACCGCACGGCGTTGCCCATGTCGATTGGTAAGCCATGCTCTACGGACGAGTCGATCAATCGCGCGGCAAAGAGCCGGACCGGGAAACGCAGCCGGGACGAAAAAATTCACTCTTGCCATTCGCAGAATGCACCCTACGCGTCGCCACACTCCGATTTGCGCGACGTGCGCTGGCGTACAGACCCGGTGGCGGCGCTCGGATAGTCTCGCGAATGGGCCACCCCTCGCTGTGGCCTGCTCCGACCCCCGCGCGTCCCTCGCGCTCCAGCGCTCAGGCGCTGTCATCAACGACAGAGACTACCTATGAAGATCAATACCCTTGTGGCCACATCCGGCCTCGCAATGCTGGCCCTCGCCACCGGCGGCACCTCATTCGCGGCTACCCAGGCGCAGATCAACAGTCGTGTGTCCGCGACTCTCGTGGATTTCGACGCGCTCGACCCGAGTAACAAGGCCCTGGGCGACAAGGCTGCCGGCGTGCTCGTGTTTCCGCGCGTCACCAAAGTCGGCGCGGGTGTCGCCGGTGAGCACGGTGAGGGAGCCCTGCAGGTCAATGGCAAGACTGTCGGGTATTACAGCGTGGGATCCGGCTCGGTCGGCCTGACGCTCGGACTCGCCCAGCACAGTGAGATCATCATGTTCATGACGCCGGAATCTCTGGCGAAGTTCACCGCAGGCGATGGCTGGTCCATCGGTGCCGATGCCGGCATTACAGTAGTGTCCGGCGGGGCCAGTGGCACCTACGGATCGCAGACGGAACACAAGCCGATTCTCGGGTTTGTGTTTGCCGAGAAGGGTCTGCTCGGAGACTTGTCGCTCGAGGGTTCGAAGATCTCCAAGATCAACCCGTAACCTGCCCCGGAACCGGGCCCGGCGCGCCAAGCGCCGGGCCCTTTTTTTATCCTCCTGCGGTAGTCGGTTCGCCGTGCACGGGCGCCAGCCCCGCCGGAATCCGCGACCAGGCGCACGCCCTACCCCGGGCGCTCGTCCACCCGGGGACTCAGGCTTCGATTATCACCTTCAGGGCGCGTGTCTCCGCCGCGTGTGCGAACGCCTCGTAGGCGTCATGGATGCGGTCGAGCTTGAAGCGGTGCGTGATTAGGCGCTTGGCATCCAGCTTGCGGGACCGCAGGGTGTTTAGCAGCATGGGTGTACTCACCGTATCCACCAGCCGCGTGGTGATGGTGATATTGCGGTCCCATAAGCTTTCAAGGTGCAGATCCACCTTGGTTCCATGAACTCCGATGTTTGCGAGGATGCCGCCCGGGGCAAGGAGCGTCTCGCACAACTCAAATGTCTGGGGAATCCCTACCGCCTCTATGGCCGTATCTACGCCACGGCCGTCGGTCAGCTTCATGACCGCTTCTGCAGCTTTGCCGTCAGTGCTATTGATCACCGCCGTGGCGCCGAAACGCGTCGCCACGGCGAGGCGAGTGTCGTCCAGATCGAGGACAATGATTTCGGCCGGCGAGAAGAACTGGGCCGTGAGCAGAGCGGCGAGCCCAATGGGCCCCGCGCCCACGATCGCCACCGTGCCACCGGGCTGAACTTTTCCATTAAGCACACCGCACTCGAAGCCCGTCGGCAGCACATCGCTCAGCATGACCAGGGCCTCCTCGTCCGCCCCCTCGGGAATGGGGTACAGGCTGGTATCTGCGTACGGAATCCGCACGAACTGCGCCTGCGTGCCGTCGATTCGGTTGCCGAGAATCCACCCGCCGGTCGTACAGTGCGAGTACATCTGCCTGCGGCAATAGGCGCATTTTCCGCAGGAGGTAATGCAGGAAATCAGTACCCGGTCCCCGGCCTTGAAGGCGGTGACGGCGACTCCCACCTGCTCGATGATGCCAACGCCCTCGTGCCCGAGAATGCGACCGGGCTGACAGCTGGGAACATCGCCCTTAAGGATGTGCAGGTCCGTGCCGCAGATCGTCGTGCGGGTGATCCTGACGATCGCGTCCGTCGCCGCGTCAATGGCCGGCTGCGGCCTCTCCTGCAGAGCTTTCTTGTCCGGACCCAGATAGACGAGAGCTTTCATCAAGTACATCCTGCTTGGAATGGGGTGTGTCACGCGCCACGCTGACTGCAAGGCCGCGCGACCCGCCGGGGGCCTAGGTAGGGTCGCTATCTCTGGAACACATGAACTAGAGCACGCAAAGGGCGCGCCGGAGCGCTGCCGGGAGCACCTCACCCCCTGGGCGGAGCGATGGCGCGGGCCGGGGCTGCCTTCCTTGGCATTTCATATCGTCCGTGACAGCCCCGAGCAACCCGTCGGGTCGGTCGCTCCGCCTTCGCGGACCCGACCAACCGAAAACTAGCGCGCAGCCCGCCTGCGCTCTGTGCGGTTCCGTACATAGGCATCCAAATTGCTGGGGTTACGCGGCGGCGCGCCCACAGCGAGACTTTATGGCCTCGTAACATTCGCAGGAGATGCTCTCGAGGCCCGCGCGGTCGAGAATGCGGATTTCCCCCCGCACGTACTGGATCAGGCGCCGGCGCCTTAGACCTCCGGCAGCGATAGTGACCGCACTCCGCCGCACGCCGAGCATGCCGGCCAGAAATTCATGGGTGAGGTGAAAATGGTCCGCCTCGGCGCGGTCGTGAACCATCAACAACCAGCGCGCCAAGCGTGACTCGACCTCGTGAAAGCGGTTGCAGGCGGTGTTCTGCGACAGCTGCACCAGCCACCCGTAGAGATAATCGTTGAGGGAGCGCGTCAGATGTGGGCTCGCGCGCAACTCCAGGGCGAGTTGTGGTTTGCTCATCCTCAGGGCGGTGCCGGCTCCCTGCACCACCGCCCGCTGCGGCGCGCTCTCGATCCCCAGTACGGTGGTCACGCCCAGCATGCCCTCGTTGCCGATAAGCCCCAGTTCCAGAGGCTTGTGGCCACCCACCTTGGTCACCAGGGAGATAAAGCCGTGTACCGGAAAGTAGACATGGCGTATCGGCTCACCGGTTTCGCACAGCGTCGCACCCAGGACCAGATCGACGGATTCGCAACGGTCCAGAGCCCGCAGCCGGTCCCTGCGTGGCAGCTCATCGAGCAGACGATTGACGCCACTCCCCTCCACCGCGGCTAACACCCGACTCTCCTGCAGCAAATAAAGACGGCCCCGGCAGTTGCCTGCCGGGGCCCATACGCGTCCTAGCTGTGAAGTCTGTCGGGAGCGTGCAAACGCGTCTGTTCGCTAGACAACACGTGCCGGGGAGTCGTGTTTGACAATGCCGGGCGCCGCCATGGCCGGCCTCGCGTCAGAGACCCGCGGTGGCGAGGTACGGCAGCAGACGGTCGGTCTCTTTCTTTACAACGGCGTAGCACTCGCAGCTGAGCCGCTCGAGCTTCTTCCGATCCAATACCGTAATTCGGCCCCGCGCGTACTCGATCACTTTCTGCGCCTGCAGATTGCCCGCAGCTTCCGTAACGCCCTCGCGACGCACCCCCAGCATGTTCGCAATCAGTTCCTGAGTCATGGTGAGCGTATTGCTGGGCAGCCGGTCCAGCGACAACAGCAGCCAGCGACACAGCTGTTGCTCGATGGAGTGGTGTCGGTTACAGACAGCCGTCTGCGCCATTTGTGTAATCAGCGACTGCGTGTAGCGGAGCATGAGCAAAAGCATCTCGCCGTGACGATTGAATTCGTCCTTCAGGCGCTGACCCTGAAGCCGGAATGCCTGACCGGCGCTCTGCACCACAGCACGGCTGGGCGTGCTCTCACCGCCCATGAACAGCGCGATGCCGATCAGACCCTCGTTGCCGACCACGGATATCTCGGCCGACGCGCCACTTTCCATGACGTAAAGCAGGGAAACGATGGAGTCGGTTGGGAAGTAGACGTGGCGCATCGCATCGCCTGACTCATACAGGACCTTGCCCAGATCGAGCGACACTGGCTTGAGAAATGGGTAAAGGCGCAGCTTGACCTCTGCGGGGAGAGCGGCCAGCAGTCGGTTCTGCTGCGGGGTGGGGGTCTTCGGCAAGTCAACCACTTTCGGGACCTGGGGAGATGAGCTCTCCGGTCCATGCAGGATAGCGCAACCCGGACCGCTAGGTACGGCACCGAACAGACGCCCCTCCCCGCCGGGCGCAACCTGCCCTCCAGTATTCAGGAGACTTTCAATGAAATGCATTCAAGCAGCCGGCGCGGCGCTTATCGGATCGGTGGTACTGCTCGGCGGCTGCGCCTCGGCACCTCTCGCACCCAGCAACGAGATGACGAAGGCCAAGTCTGCGATAGACCAGGCCGACCGCGCGGGCGCACGCGAGTATGCGACCGACAGCCTCAACTCCAGCGTGCAGAAGATGGCTGAGGGCCAGGCCGCCGCGGCCAAGGGCGAAAGGGTGCAATCCGAGCAGCTGTTCCAGGAGTCGTACGCGGACGCGCACCTCGCACAGATCAGCGCCCAGAGCGCGAAGTCGGCGAAGGATGCGGCGGATGTCGATAAAGGCATCGCCACGCTGCAGAACGAAGCCAGCCGTCCGAGCACCCCATGAGTCCGCATTCCTTTTCCCCGGAGACTTCTCGCATGAAGACCTCAACCCCTTTGAAGCTGGCCGCGACATCAGTCGCCGCAGCCGTCGCACTCGCCCTTGGGGCCTGCGCGACGACGCCCCAGTCCAACCCGATGCTCGAGCAGGCGCGAGTCGCCGTCACCAACGCACAGAACAATCCCCAGGTGATGGGCGAGTCCAAGGTTGACCTGACGACCGCCCAGGATGCCCTCGCCCAGGGAGACGCCCTGCTGAAGGCCGGCAAGCCCGTCGAGGACGTCGACCACGAAGCCTACATCGCCGACCGCTTTGCCCTGGCCGCGCAGAAGGGCGCGGACCTTGAAACCTCCCGCAAGGTCATCGCGGACGCGAACAACCGCCGCAACGCAGTCCTGCTCGCGGCCCGTGAGGACGACGCTGCACGCGCCAACCAGCTGGCACAGACCAAGTCGCAGGAACTGGCAGTGGCACTGGCGGACCTGCAGGCCAGCAAGACTGACCGCGGGCTCGTGGTCACTCTGGGAGACGTACTCTTCGCCAGCGGTCGCGCGGACCTGAAGTCCGGATCGCGGCAGACCACGGACAAGCTCGCCGCCTTCCTGCGCGCCTATCCCAAGCGCAACGTGCAGATCGATGGCTTCACTGACAACGTCGGCAGCGATGACTACAACCAGAGCCTCTCTGAACGCCGTGCAGACTCGGTACGTGACGCCCTGACGAGCATGGGAATCGCGAATGACCGCATCCTGACTAAGGGACGCGGCAAGAGCTCCCCGGTCGGTGACAACGATACCGCCTCGGGACGCCAGCAGAACCGGCGCGTCGAGGTACTGATCCTCGATGAGGGCATGGCCCGCACCGCTTCGGCAGATCGCCCATGAACTGGGACACCATCGCCACGGAGTGGGGCCAGCTGAAGTCGAGGTTGCGCCGGCTCTGGGGCAAGGTAGCCAAGCCCGGTGAGTCAAGCGCGAAAGAGCCCACCGTTCCTCCCTCTCAAGGAGCTTTGACATGACCTTTATCGCCTGGATAGTTCTGGGTCTCGTCGCCGGCTACATCGCCAGCCAGATCGTCAACAAGTCGGGGGACGGTGTGCTCGTAGACATCGGCCTCGGTGTCGTTGGCGCCGTTGTCGGTGGCTGGCTGTTCAATACCTTCGGCATGCGCGGCGTATCCGGACTGAATGTCTACAGCCTCATGGTCGCGGTGCTGGGCGCGGTGGCGGTGCTCGCCGTGTACCACCTGGTCCTGCGCACCCGAGCCGTCGCCTAGCGTCGACCGCAGCCCTCGTGGCCTACGCGCTCTCGCAAGGGCTGATTGACCGAAACCCGGCGCCTGCGGCGCCGGGTTCTTCTGCAAGGCGCATCCCCGTTTCGTGACAACCGGGCGTCCTGCAGCACGAAACATCCTCCCGGACCTCCAAGCGGAGCTACGACAATGAATCTGAGCCTCACTCCCATCGTCTCACTCGTCGCCGGCATCCTGATCCTGGTCGTGCCGCGACTCCTGAACTACATCGTGGCCATCTACCTTATCGTCATCGGACTCCTGGGCCTGTTTGGCGGCGGCGGCGGCATCCACCTGAGGTAGAAACGCCGGGTCAGGCGCCTCGCCTCACCCGGCGCGCTGCGTTCACGCCGCGGCGCACCGGATTTGCACCGGCACCGACTCCTGAATGCCTGGGAGGCTGCCCAAACGGCAACGCGAGAGAGTCTCAAACGGATTGCGTGTTGGTATCCGCATGGAGTCAATGAACCTGTTACTCGGCAGGTGACGCAGCGCGTGGCGAATAGTCCGTCCATAGCCCCGTGCGCGGGTTATCGATCCGGAACGAGCCGTCCGGCTGCGCCTCGAGTTTGATCCAGTAGGCGTGCTCTTCATCGAGGTTCGCGATAAAGCCGGCCGGAAAGTTCTCCGCGCCCTTATTGCCCGAGGCGTGCACCTGCCACATATCCTTTAGCCCGGCGACCTGGTGCAGCGAGTGAAATGTCGCCGTACCCCCGCCCTTGGTCAGCCCGTTGTTCATGACGGCCACCACGGGACTGAAGGCTGCGAGGGTGGCCGGATCTGCGGCATCCCAACCTCCGTGGTGCGCCACCAGGTACACGTCCACAGGACCGATCAGGGACCTCGGGCACGCCAGGCCGCGCAGTGGCTTGCCGCTCAGGTCTCCCACGTCAAGGAAACGGAAGCGACCGAACTGCAGCAGAATCCCGGTTGACCTGGGGTTTTCGTACGGATCGTTCGCTGCGATTTCAGGATTGCTGTTGCACAGCAGGTTCTTTGCACCACCGCCCGGCAATTCCGTGCTCAGGATCTGAGCACCCGAGCTGATCACCGTCACGTCCAGGCCCGGAATGGGCAGCCGATCCCCGGGCCTGGGCACGATATGCGTGTGGCCTTCGCGCTGCGCCGCGTAGGCATCAAACGCCGGCTCGATGTCCGGACCGGTGATCACCGCCATGAGGCTCGGGCGCTCGTGATCGATGAACGTTCCGATCGGCATGAGCTGGCCCAGCTCCGCGATCCCCCCGTCGTGATCGGGGTGAAAATGCGTGAGCAGCAGGAAGTCGATTCGCGTGATCCCGGCGTCCTTCGCTGCGGCCATGATCCGGTTGGCATCGCGTGCGAGATGCGGGTCGCCGGGAGAGAATCCCGTGCCCTGCCCGGCCCACCCGGCATCAACGAGGAGCGAGTGCTTGTCCGGGGTCACGATCAGCGTCGACTGCCCACCCTCGACGTCGATGAAATAGATAGTCAGGGGATCCGCGACGGCGTTGCGGACCATCGCTGCCGCCAGCAGCAGCACGGAAAGTGACAGGACGCGGAGCGGCGACTTCATGCGCGTGAACTTCAGGCTAGCCGGACCCCATATCTAACACTCGCATGTTGCAGTTTGAAAAGTGAGCTTGTGGTTAAGCTGACAGCGTGCGGCCCAGGACCCGGCGCAACCGTGGCAGTACACCCGGTGGCGACCACGCTCCTGCTGGACCTCGAGCGCCAACAGCGGCATGTTGCCGGCGAGGGGGACCCGCGTCCCGTGGCACCCCGCTCGGACCTGCACCCCCGGGATGTGACCGAGGAGACTTGATGCCTGCGTCGGGAAGTGAACCCGGTTCCCCGGTGCCCGGCCGGCGCGCGCTCCAGGCTCTCAACTTCTTCATGGCCGACATGCAGGCGGGCATCGGCCCGTTCCTCGGCGTCTGGCTTCTGGCACACGGCTGGCAAAGTGGCTGGATAGGCTCTGTCATGACCCTGGGAGGCGTGGCGGGTGTGCTCATGACGACTCCCGCGGGCGCCTGGGTGGATGCATCGAAGCACAAGCGCTCGCTGGTGGTCATCCCCGGCATCTGCACCGTGCTGGCATCCGCAATCATCCTCATCTCGCAGTCGTTCTGGCCGATCGCCCTGTCGCAGGTGGCCACCGCCATCGCAGGCGCCGCGATCGGCCCGGCCGTCGCCGGGATCACCCTCGGGATGTTCCGCCAGTCCGGTTTCGGACGGCAGCTGGGAATCAACCAGGCCTACAACCATGGCGGCAATGCGGTGGGAGCCGCTCTCTCGGGCCTCCTCGGCTGGAAGTTTGGATTGCCCGCGGTGTTCTGGCTCGCGGTGGCCTTCGGCGTGGCCTCGATCATCTCGGTCCTGAGCATTCCCCGTAGCTCGATAGACGATCGCGCCGCACGAGGAATGCGCGAAGGCCCGGGAAGCGGCGATGGCGCGAGCGGGTTGTCCGTGCTCTTGAGCTGCAAGCCGCTGCTGGTGCTTGCCGGCGCGCTGGCGCTCTTTCACCTGGGAAACGCGGCCATGCTGCCGCTCTACGGCATGGCTGTCGTCGCTGCCCGGCAGGGGGACCCTGCAGCGCTGGTGGCCGCGACCATCGTCGTCGCGCAGGCCACGATGGTCGTGGCATCCCTGTGGGCGATGCGGATGGCGGGAAGGGACGGCTACTGGTGGATCCTGCTGATTTCCTTCGTCGCTCTTCCCGTACGCGCGGTGGTCGCCGCGTACCTGATCAAGAGCTGGGGAGTCTTCCCGGTGCAGGTGCTCGACGGCATCGGCGCCGGGCTCCAGAGTGTCGCGGTCCCCGCGCTCGTCGCCCGGATATTGAACGGCACCGGGCGCGTCAACGTCGGCCAGGGCGCCGTCATGACAGCCCAGGGCATTGGCGCGTCGTTCAGTCCTGCACTTGGGGGCTGGATAGCGCAGACGAGCGGCTACCCCCATGCGTTCCTTTTGCTGGGCGCACTGGCAGTGGGCTCCGTGATCCTTTGGCTCACCTATGCTGCGGCCATTCGTCCGGCCTGCGCTGGACGAGGGTTTGTCGCGGCGGAAACTACCTGAGCGGTGTGGTGTCCTGTCGGTGTCCTAACCGCGGCGGAAGTTATACTGAATCTGCGGCAGGCGTATAACGTGCGCCTTGCGCCGCCGCGCGTGGGTATGTAGTACTAGCGGACGCGGGCGTATCGGGTCCGGAGCGCCCGCTCGGGGCTTTGGTCAGTCATGTCGACAGCCTGAGTGCGTCCCAGGCCGCCTCCGCATCAGCCGGCAGATACCGCACCAGGGCCGTCAATGCACGGCGCAGGTGCCTCACCGCGCTTTTTGGCGCCGCACCCACCGCCTCCTGGACAGCACCCGGAAAACTCTCGACGAGAGCCTCGATGAGGACTGCCGCCTGACTCAGATCTTTCGCCGATTTATTCCTGCTTTCTGTCCGAAGTTGCGATACAAGCAGTTTATGGATCGCGTAGCGCTCGGGGACTGGCACGCGTACCAGCACAACGCCATGCGGACTCAATATCGGTACCTCCTGCGACTCCGATAGCAGGTAGCGCAGGTACGGGAGTCCCTTGGCGTGGGCCTTGAGCTCCGGGACTGGTACGGTGGAGTAGCCTTCACCTGCGGAGGGCACGAGTAGATCGACGGTCAGTCGTGACCTGCCGCCCTCCTTGAACGACGTTGCGGGCTGGCGACAACGCAGCGCCGGTACTTCGAAGAACTTGATACCGGTGTCCCGCAGCATGTCAATGAATGCCGGCAGTTGCGGCACCGCCAATGCTTCGGGGCGGGCAATATCGACATCCTCAGTCGCATACGGCACAGCCTTCACGCCCAGTGCATTCAGTAGTGCCCCAAATGCGTGCGAGCCGATCAACAGCGCGCCAGCCCGAAATAGACCATGGTTGTGGAGGCTCGCCAGGGTTGAATAGGTCTTTCGATCCACGGTTGCGAACCCTGCCCGCGCCAGCATCCTCACCCGGCCAATCGCAGCGTTGGCCTCCTCTATTCGCTGGCGCAGGGACTCCACGCGTGCAGTGGCCGACGCATCGTCAGCTGTTCCGAGGTAGATCTCTTGGCGATCGCCGATCGCGTTCGAATAGCGGTGAACCCAGAACTCGGTACCGGTCTCGTTCGTGCGCAACGTCAGGTTTCCCGGGGTTCCGAGAAAAACCTCCGTTTGCTCCCGCGCGGTCGCATCGAGCTCCGAGAACAGCAGACTCAGAGCCTTTTCATGTCGGCTGGTGAGGTTGGCCATCGTATCCCACAAGATCTGCGCTAGTGGGATATGGTACAGCTTGGACCTAGTATCCCACAACTGGTAGTTCTGTGGGATACTTCCCAGAAGCGCGCTGAAGAGATCAGGTCTTTCTGTCACAACGCATTGAATTTGCGGATTTTATGTCTGCCGCTGCAGGCGCAGAGTTGCGTCCTCCATCGCTGCCCGTCTCGGGTCCTGCACAAGGGAAATGGCGTCAATTCAGCGCCTCACGAGTCCACTGACGGGACGGACCTCCTACCGCGTCCAGATCCGGCTCAAGGGACACCCCGCGCTAAGCGAAACCTTCCGCAATCGCAAGGACGCCGAGCGCTGGGCAGCTTCAAACGAGTCCGCCATTCTCGAGGGCCGGCACTTTCCGCGCTCCCGCGCGCAGCGAATCACGTTTGCGGCGCTGGTCCAGCGGTATCGGGAGACCACCCTGGCCGATGCGAGCTCCTCAAGAAGCGCGAACTCGGAACGACACATAGCGTGGTGGATGCACCGACTGGGCGGGCTGACCGTAGCGGAGATCACGCCGGATCGCATCGCAGAGGCCCGGGATGTGCTCGCAGCGCAGCCCTTTACCCGCGCAAGGACGCAAGCGGGACTTGGGAACTCGCCGCCCACGTACAAGCGCTCGGGCGCTACCGTGAATCGCTATCTCGCCACTCTGTCTCACATCTTCGCGATGGCCTCGGTGGAATGGCGCCTCGTTGACAGGAATCCGGTACGCGACGTCAGCAAGAAGAAGGAGGCCAGAGGGCGGATACGGTTCCTGGGTGATGAGGAGCGGGATGCGCTGCTCGCCGCCTGCGCGAGGTCCGGTTGGCCGCCCCTGCACGCCCTGGTACTTCTGGCGATCTCGACCGGTGCGCGTCGCGGCGAACTGATCCGCCTGCAGTGGAGCGATGTCACCCTCGGCACGCCCTCTCCCCAGGCGATCATTCAGGACACGAAAAACGGCGACGCCCGGCGGTTACCGCTGGTCGGCAAAGCCCTGGTGGCGGTCAGGGCACTTAAGGCCACCAACGAGCGAGCGAGCAGGTTCGTCTTTCCTGCAAGGTCGGGCCCGGACAGGCCCTACACGGCCTTCGACGCTCATTGGTACGCCGCGCTGGCGACTGCCGGGATAACGGACTTTCGTTTTCACGACCTGCGGCACACCTGTGCGTCCTACCTGGCCAGTCAGGGCTCAAGCCTGCTTGAGATTGCCGACGTGCTGGGTCATCGCACCATGGCGATGGTCAAGCGGTACAGCCACCTGGCGCAGGGGCATAAGACCACGGTGATAGAGCGAATGACGAAGGCCCGTGGGCTCTAGAAGGTGACTTTCGCAGGTCCGGTAACCCGTTGATCGTTATTGATTGATACCCTTCAGCCGATCATTTATAGTGAATTAACTATAGACTAAATCAGCGCCCGGATGGCCTCCGCCGACTCACAAACCGTCACAGCCCTGCGCCTCGACGTGGCGTACCAAATCAGCCGCCAGATCAGGCAATCGGGCAGGAGCCAGCTCGCGGTCGCGCGCGCCTTGGATATCCCACAGCCCACCGTCAGCAAGATCGTCAACGGTCGAGTCTCCGAACTCTCGCTTGAGCTCCTGATCCGGATCGCGATTCGCGCGGGACTCGTCATGACCCTTCAGACCGGACGGGTTCCCCAGGAAGCGGGGGCGTTTGTCTCCGGCCAGTCGCGGCCCCGCTCTCGAACGCATGCCTCTGCCATCTCGGACGCCTCGCGCGCCTTCCTGACTCAGGCCGAGCGCGCCCTCACCCCGGCGCAGCGCATGGAAGCCTTCCTCGAGCACAACCAGCTGTTGGCCGAGCTACATGTTGCCGGTCACGGCGCGGAAGTTGAGCGCGTGAGTCGCGGGCGCCCAAAATGAGAGCCACCAAGTCAGGCCAGTCCGCACTGCTACTCCTGGACGTGGTTAAGGTCCTGCGTCAAAGTGACCTCGACTATGTCGTGATCGGAGCCTTCGCGCTCTCGGTTCACGGGGCCGTACGCGCCTCCACCGATGTGGACGCGCTCCTGCACGTGAGAGAGGCACAATTGAGGCGACTGGGAACCTCACTTCGATCGGCGGGCTTCAATACAACGCTGCATGGCGGTGACCCTGAAGACCCTGTCCTCGGGTCGCTGGTCATCCGGGATGCCTACGGCAACCAGGTTGACCTCTTGGGAGGCCTCAAGGGGATGGATCCACAGCTCTTTGCTCGCGCGCTCGAAGTTCCGTTGGCAGGAGAGCCTCTTCGCGTCGTCGGACGCGAGGATTTCATCGCCCTGAAATGCTTCGCCGGCGGCCCGCAGGACATCCTCGATGCACAGTCTGCCTACGAAGGCGCACAGGGACCGATCGATCTGGACCTGTTGCGCGTCCTGGCGCGGCGCTTCGGTCGCGACGCGGCGGATCACCTGGAGAGAATTCTAGGCATCGAACAGGATTCTGACACCTGACACTGCGCGTGCGCCGGGGGAGCACTGAATTTGCATCAGACGCTGGCGGCGCGTGACCCGTGCCCACGATCCTCTGACGAGCGCCGGCCGATTGCACGGCAGTCACCCGCGGGCGCACACTGCAAGTACGAGGTCCTGCTGGGTGTTGTGTTGTCATGAGCCTAGACCTTCCTGCGAGCTTTGGTCCCCGGGTTAACTCACTGGTTCATTGTCTTGATCGGTACGAGTCCGCTGTCTCGGCGTCCGAGAAAGAGGGGCTGCAGCGCGAAGCCCTCAGCATCTGCTGCAACCTCCTGGGGAGCCTTGATCTGGACCAGCTCCAGGACAGGTTGCAGGGAATTCTCGCCACCCTGCCCCGGGATCAGGCTGCCAAAATCCTGGAAGACACCCGGCTGTACGACCTGTTCGAAGTCATGGAGGACGAGCTTCTCCATCGGGCAGGAATCGGGTTCGCAGCCCGGGACCGCATCCTGGCCGTACTTCGCTCGGTCCGTTACGAAGCAGCTCACGAGGCGGCCAAACTGGACGCGAAGGAGATCGTCGCCAGTACCGCGGAGCTGAAAATGTGGATCTGCAAGGCCAAGGACGACAAGCTCTCGAGCGCCGGATCCGCCCAGGACGAGTCCGCGGCCAACGAGCGCGATACACGCCTGGTGAACAGCCTGGGAACCGTTACCTGGGTGGTTAACTCCGCTGCCGCGGTTGCCGTGGCCGCCAGTCTCCTGTTCCTGCCGGTGATGTCAGGGGCGGCCGTCGGTGCGTCGCTGATCGTCGGTAAGGTAGCGGAGTCCCGCAAACCGAGGAAGGTAGATCCTCAAGCGCCGCGGGCGACCCCGACCGGCCCACGTGTAGAACCCCCGCCCAAAGGCATGAGGCTGAAGGTCTGGGATCGCAAGAGGCCGTAGCCGGTTCACTGCACTGGATCTGCACCAGACCGCGACAGCGGTTTTACGCAGCGCACGGAGTGCGCAGTTTCATCCGCATCACCAACGGCTTGCGATACCGACGGGGTCAGCGCCGTGCGCCACCGACCTCCGGGCTCTGCGTCGCGCCTCCGGTGACGAGCGTCCTGCGCATCAGCATCAGGAACACCGGAACGGCTGCGATGGCGGCTGCCAGATGCTTGAGGGTGTGCCCGCTCACCAAGTGGCCGAGCCCGAACACGCCACGATCGAAGGTCTCCAGGAACTTGCTCGCCACGTACCAGGCAAACACCCAGTAGAGGTAATTGCCGAGCGTGTAACGCGAGGGCATCAGCGCGGTTATCGCCAGCAGTATGACCACCGAATAGCCCTGCAGGATCCCATAGGGCATGACATTGCCGGCGCCAGCATTTTCCGTCACTCGCCAGTAGATGACGGACGCCGCCCCCACCAAGAGCATCGGCAGCAGCAACGCGATGCCGGCGCGGATGCTGATGCGATCAACGATCTGGCTCGAGATGAGCCCCATGAATGCCACGGTCATCGGCAGGCGATCCCAGAACAGTCTGGTGTTGTCCGGGGCCAGGTGGTAATACCCCGATCCGACCGCCGTGAAGAGAACGCCGAGGAAGAACACGATATAGGGCCCGCGCTCTATATCGAACTGAAATCGCGCACGCTTGCTTAGCGTTACGTACAGTCCGATGATCCCCACGAGCAGAAAGGCAGCATTTGATCCGACATTCAGGAAGTTGGGTACGCCGAACATGTTCCGGTTGTCCGAGAAATTGTGATACGAGAGCCACTGAGGCGTGGCCGGCGCCAGCACCGAGGCCAGCAGCGCCAACACGGTAATGCCGATAACAAAACCACTACGGACTGTCATGGTGGCCCTCGCGGTTCGATAAAGTCGCGCCTCGTCAAGCGATACACGCGCATGTTGGTCTTCACGGTAATCACGCAACTGCAAATGCGAACCCGGCGCTACGCGGAGCGTATCAAATCAGCGCATCTGAGCGGCTCGCACGTCCCGTGACAACCGTCTTCTGCAGGCTGGAATTCGGATTGAGAACGCTGTTTAACGCAATCGAACTGTAAACCGCCGTGCTCGAGACCTCAGCAACAACGGCCGACGGTGATGAGCATCGCGTCCCGGGGCGCCGGCGGGGCATTCGGTCGGTAACCGAGGTCCTCCTGGCGTTCCTGAAGCTCGGAATTAGCTCTTTCGGTGGCCCAGTCGCACACATCGGATACTTCCACCGCGAGTTTGTGGTACGGCGCAAGTGGCTGGATGAGATTGCATTCGCAGATCTGGTCGTGCTGTGTCAAACACTTCCCGGTCCCGCCAGCAGCCAGCTTGGCATCTCGATCGGTCTGCTCAGGGCCGGCTACGGCGGCGGATTGGCCGCCTGGATTGGCTTCACACTCCCGTCGGCGATTCTAATGGCGTTGTTCGCATATGGTGTCCGAGCGCTGACGTCTCCCGGCGCGGTCGCCCTGCTACACAGCCTCAGGCTCGTCGCAGTCGCCATCGTTGCTCAGGCCGTGTGGCAGATGGCACGTACGCTCTCGCGCGGCGTGGCCCGGGCTTCGGTGACTGGCGCCGCGGCGCTCATCGCGGTCTTGACCGATTCAACCGGGGCACAACTCGTGGCGATCGCTCTGGGCGCAGCTCTCGGGGGGATGCTCATTCATCCAGGCAGCGCACCCGACAACTCCCCGGATCTGAGCATTCCTGTCTCAAAACACGCAGGAGCGGCTTTCCTGGCAGCTTTTATCGCACTGCTGACGGGGCCTGCGCTTCTGAGTACGGTGGTCTCGTGGCCCGGCCTCGCACTTTTTCAAGCGTTTTATCGCTCGGGGGCCCTGGTGTTCGGCGGAGGCCACGTCGTATTGCCGCTGCTTCGGCAGGCGTTCGTCACGCCTGGCTGGGTCACCGATGACACCTTTCTGGCGGGATACGGCGCCGCTCAAGCGCTGCCAGGTCCTCTGTTTAGCTTCGGCGCGTACCTGGGAGCGGTCGTTCGGCCCATACCCCACGGACTGCCTGGAGCGGCGCTGGGGTTGATAAGCCTCTTTTTGCCAGGAGTTCTGATCCTCTTCGCCGCACTTCCCTACTGGGGCTCGCTGCGCAGGAACACCCGGGCGCGTGCAACGATGTCCGGGGCCAACGCCGCCGTGGTGGGACTGCTGGCTGCCGCACTGTACCGACCGCTCTGGAGCACTTCCGTTGCGACTCCCGCGGACCTCGGCTTGGTCCTGGCAGGTTTTGCGCTGCTGACAGTGTGGCGAGTGCCGCCCCTGGCAGTCGTTGCGTCTATGGCGACGGTGAGCGTCGGGCTCACGGTACTCCCCGGACATATCTGAGTTCGCATCCGTGAGGCCGCGCAGAGCGAACTCTTGAACACATGCTCTGCATTGCACGGTACACTGTCATGCAATGATCTGGGGAGGCTGGGAGCGATGAGACGCCTTGTTTCAGTTTTTCCTACTCCTATGGCGTGGATCGCTGTGCGAGCCGGTATCGGGCTTCTCGCTGCATCCTGTGTCGTATCACCCCTCGCACACTCGGCGGACTCGGTTGATCTCGCCGCCTACAAAGGCCGGGTTGTCTACCTCGATTTCTGGGCCTCTTGGTGCGCGCCTTGCCTGGAGTCCTTCCCTTTCATGAACCAGCTGCAGCAGACGCTCGGACCGCTGGGGCTCACCGTCATCGCGGTCAATGTCGACAGAAGCCGCGCCGATGCTGAGCAGTTCCTGCGCCAACATCCCGCTCAGTTCCGCGTGGTATTCGATCCACAGGGAGGCCTGGCGGAGCGATTTTCAGTACATGGGATGCCGAGCAGCTTCGTGATCGACCGGAACGGCGTCATCCAAGTGCGGCACGAGGGTTTTCGCCTGATCGATCGTGAGGCTCTTGAGCGACAGATAAGGGCCTGGGTGGGCCAGAACTGATCAGGGAGGCAGTGATGCGATCCAACCACGTCTCGAGGATTCTGCTCGTCTCACTCGGAGCGCTGCTGGCTGGTTGCAGCATGGTGGGCGTCAGGCCCTGGCAGCACGAGATTCTTGCTAGACCTGACATGGCGGTCAACGCGTACCCACTCGATGCAGCGATTGACGATCACATCTATTTCAGTAAGGAAGCTGCGAGCGGCGGCCGCAACTTCGGCGGCGGAGGCTGCGGATGCAACTGAAGCGTCCGGGTGCCTCGGTGCAGGCCGGGCTGATGGCCGCCAGCTGCGCTTTGCTTTCCGCTACCGCCCGCGCCCAAACCGTGACCAGTCCCGATCAGTCGTTCGCGCTTGACAGCGCAGTACTCTACTACAAGGAAAATGCCGGTCGCGTGCAGGCCATCGAGCCGGTTGTCTCGCTGAAGAAGGATTTCAGCGACCAACGGGTACTCGGCGCGACCTTCACGGTCGACTCCCTGTCCGGAGCGACGCCGAACGGGGCGATCCCCTCGCGCAAGGCACAGACATTCGCCAGCCCCTCCAGCACCAGCCTCACGCCCCAACCAGGCAAGAAGACCCGCCTGTACACAATCGCCCCGGGAGACCTGCCGCAGGATCCAAACTTCAATGAGCAGCGCTTTGCGGGCGATGCTGACTGGTCTCAAGCCCTAGGACTCAATAACACCGTGGCGGTTGGCGGTCACGTGTCCACGGAACACGACTTCGATTCTTTCGCGGCGCACAGTGATTTTAGCCACGACTTCAATGAGAAGAACACCACGGTTACCGCCGGGTTGAACTTGGAACATGACCTGATTCAACCCCACGGCGGCACACCAGTCCCGGATTCTGACTACGCGCTCTATGAGCACGAGGGCAACCAGACCAAGACCGTCACCGGCGCACTTGCCGGAGTGACACAGGTGCTCGCACGCAACTGGCTCACCCAACTCAATTACACAATCGATCACTCGCATGGCTACCTGACCGATCCCTACCGCATCCTGTCGGTCATCGATTCAGCGGGGGGACTAACCGGTTATCAATACGAGAATCGTCCTGGTTCCCGCACTCGCCAGAGCCTCTACTGGCTGAACAAGGCCGCGCTCGGCCCCACGGTGCTCGATGTGTCCTACAGGCGAGGTAAAGACAGCTGGAGCATCAATTCCGACACCGTCGATGCTCACTTGCGCATAGCGCTCGGCGCTACCATGTTTCTGGAGCCACATGCGCGCTGGTATCGCCAGGGCGCCGCAGACTTCTACAATCTCTACCTGAACGAGGGCGCACCGCCAGCGCTCTACGCATCGGCAGATCCACGGCTGGCTGCCTTCGTGGGGACAACATTTGGACTAAAATTCGGCATGAGTCTAAGCCGCTATGGCGAGCTCAGCCTGCGTCTTGAGGAATACGAGCAGCGCCCGAGCGTCCAATCGAGCAACTTGCCGCAGCTTCAGGGCCTAAACCTGAACCCCAATCTACGCGCCACCATAGCGCAGCTTGGCTGGCGCTTTGTTTTCTAGGATTCACGCAATCCAACTTCAGGACTTTGGATGTGCATACCCCGGAGGTGCAGTTCGAACGGCGCGACCGCGGCATTATTGCGGCCAAATTCCGTGCAATGGCAAGTCCGTGCGAGGTCCTGTTTGACACCGACGACTGGAACGTCGCCCAAGACTTGGGGCGCGCCGCCGCGCGGGAGGCATGGCGCATCGAGGCGAAGTACAGCCGCTATCTGCCAGGCAGTGTCCTCAGTACGATCAACCGCAGCGCGAACCAACCGGTAACGGTCGACGAAGAAACGGCCGCCCTGCTCGATTACGCTGCGGAATGCCACCGCCTGTCCGGGGGAAAGTTCGATGTTACCTCCGGAGTCCTGCGTCGCTGCTGGAAGTTCGACGGGTCTGATCGGATCCCGGAGCCGGCCGCCGTAAGTGAGCTGCTGCCGTTGATCGGCTTTGACAAAGTGCATTGGCAGCGACCCTACCTCGCTCTCCCGCACGGCATGGAGATCGACTTTGGAGGTATCGGCAAAGAGTACGCCGTCGACCAGGTACTGAACATGCTACGCGCCCGCCTGCCGTCCGCCGTGCTGGTCAACTTCGGAGGCGATCTGGCGGCCAATCAGCCGACCCGCCATGGACCGTGGCATGTGGCCGTGGAGCGGCCCGATACGGAACGGGAGCCGCAGCTGCTGCTGGAGGTCTCCCAGGGTGCACTGGCAACCAGCGGTGACACGCACCGCTTCCTATTGCGCGATGGCGTGCGCTACGGCCATATCCTTGACGTGCGCAATGGCTGGCCAGTCCAGGGCGTGCCGCGTTCTGTTACCGTCGTGGCCGGTAGCTGCGTGGCTGCGGGAATGCTCGCGACGTTGGCGATGCTCAACGGGGTGGACGCTGAGTCGTTCCTCGACTCTCAGGGATTGACGTACTGGTGCCTGCGGTAAACGCCCGGGCGTCAGGGACCCGTCACGACTCGTCGCGCGCCCGCACCTCAAGCCGGGTCTGAACGGATGCGGCGACCCTGTTCATCGAGGACCCTCTCGCCGTCTTCCTTGGCAAACGCGCCCTTCTGCAGCACGGGCAGGATGTCCAGCACCGCTTCCGACGGGCGGCACAGGCGCACCCCCCAGGGCGTGACCACAATCGGACGGTTAATCAGGATCGGCTGCGCCAGCATCTGATCGACCAGTTGTTCATCGGTCCAGTGGGACGCTCCTAGATTGAGCTCGCTATACGGAGTGCCCTTCTCCCGCAGAAGTTCGCGAACTCGAATGCCCATGCGTGCAATGAGACTCTGCAGGGTCGAGCGATCGGGCGGAGTCCTGAGGTACTCAACGATCGTGGGCTCAATTCCGGCATTGCGGATCAGCGCCAGCGTGTTGCGCGAAGTGCCGCAGCCGGGATTGTGATAGATGGTTACCGCGGGCCGTTGATCTGCCATGGAGTTCTCCAGCGAGGGCGCCGGCGCGCCGCCTGTTAGGCACGGAATGCCATGACGGCCGCGACCCATGTTGCGGAGCGTATCACGCTACATCGACCTGCCCTGGAATCCGCTGGCGCCGTGTGAGACCGGGAAATCGCCCCTCCGCGCGCCGCGCACAGAAGGGCTTTCCTGCCAGCCGATGCACCGATCATTCGCGTGCACCGACACGGCATACCCCATCACCCTGTATCCCACAGGAATTGCACCCGTGGGGTACGCGGCGTCATGCGTGCCGCCGGCTACTCCTGCAGCGAGCAGTCCTTGGAGTCACGACCCGAGGCGGCCGAGCACCTCACTATGACGCCGTGGATCGCCTGCGTGCCGAAATGCCCGCTGGCGGGTGGGCCGAAGCTGATCGTGATGTTGGAGTACTTCACATCCGCAGCCCCCAGCACGCAGATCGTGATCGGCGAGGGATTGCCAAAGGGCGCAGGGCCGCCGTTCCCCGTGATGGTCGCGGTGCCTGTGATGACAAACCCTTCGCTCACGGCCGGGCTGAACTTCGGGCAGCTCGTCATCCAGTCCGAGTTCACCACCCCGTCGGTCACGCTGATGTGGTGCGTATGGGCCCCGCGGGTGGTCGGATCATCCTTATTGACTGTGCCCTGGGTGATGCCGAAGTCCGAGGTCTCCATGTTCATGGCCGCCGAGAAGCGGGCGGCGCCGTGCCGCTCGTCCACATCGAGCGTCCAGTGGCCCCGCATCTCGTAGGGGCCACCCTTGGTCACGGCGGCCGAGGGCGTGTAGTCGTTGATGAGACCGGCATAGTGGACCGGGGGTGATGGGTAATAGGCGCTGTCCCCGGCCAGGGTGAGTCCACCCATGCCGGCGACGCAGCCCAGGGTGGCGCTGGCCACGACAAGCCACGCACGTGAGGTGTTCTTCATCGGAAGTTCTCCCATTTCAGGTTGCCGGCGAGCTTCGCGGGCCCGCGGTTGAATCGATGCTTCCGGCTGTGAGCCTGTAGCGCTCACCTGCCGTTGCGGCCACAATCGGCGGGCCTGCCGGCACGGCGCAAACGGTGAAGCACGGCATCAGGGCGTTTGCCCTGCAATGCAGTCGTTTGCCGCACCGGGCGTGTCGGCGTGACCATGCAGGCGGGAGTGCTCACCGGATTCGCCCCGCACCCGCGGTGTGGCAGGACCGGACGCCAGGCGTATGATCGGGCGCCTCCGTAACAGACTGTAATCGGATGGCGTTTGGACGAGCCGGACCACAGCGCACCAGGGGCATCGAGCCAGACCCGCCCCGACGATCGGCTGGATTCCTGGAAGAAAGTCGCTTCCTACCTGCGGCGCGACGTCAGCACCGTGCAGCGCTGGGAGCGCCGCGAGGGGTTGCCGATCCATCGCCACCTGCACGACAAGCAAGGCTCGGTCTACGCCTTCCGACACGAGCTGGACCGGTGGTGGGACAGCCGCCGTAGCGCGATCATCGAGGACGAGCATGACAAGGGAGCACCTGCCGCCACGGACGCGGCGGCAGGTTTGGCCACGCCTGGCGCCTCACGCTTCCCGCTTTGGCTTCGCAAGCCCGCTGCATGGGTGGTTCCGGCGATGGCGGTGGCAGCCGTGCTGGGATGGCTCCTACTGCGGGCCACGCCCGCGTGGCGCAATCCGCTCGAGGAGGCGCGCTTCACCCGCGTCGCTGACTTTCCCGGCTTCGAGCAGGCCGCCGCGCTGTCGCATGATGGCCGCCTGCTCGCGTTCGTGGGCGAGCAGGAGGGGCGCAATGACGTCTGGATCGGTGAACTTGGCAGTGGCCGTTACCGCAACCTCACCCGCGGGGTGGCACAGGAACTTGTCAACCCGTCCATCCGCACCCTCGGGTTCACGCCCGACGCGTCCCGCGTCTCAATCTGGACGCGTGGCGCGGATGGCTCGCAACCCGGCGACGTCAACATCATCGCCATACCCGTCAGTGGCGGGGCCCCGACTTCCTACCTGCCCGGGGTTGCCGAATTCGACTGGTCGCACAGCGGCAAGCGGCTGGTCTACCACAGCACCGCCCCGGGCGACCCGATGTACGTGCGCGATGCCGCGGCCGGCGCGGGCGCAGACCGCAAGATCTACACGGGTGTGGCCGGTGTGCATTGTCATTTTCCGATCTGGTCGCTGGATGACGCATATATCTATTTCGTGCAGGGCGTGCCCCCGGATGACTGGGACCTGTGGCGCATCCAGGCGGACGGCACGCAGCCGCAGCGACTGACTAACCAGCACTCGCGTCTGACCTATCCGGTGCTGCTGGATGCACGGAACCTCGCATACCTGGCGACCGATGCGGATGGCTCCGGCCCGTGGCTCTACGTCCTTGACCTGAAGGAGCGCCGCCCGCACCGCATCAGCTCGGCGCTCGGGACCTTCACCTCGCTGTCCGCCGCTGCCGACGGCATGAAGCTGGCGGCCACGCTGTCCAGTCCCCACGACAGCCTGTGGCGTGTGCCTGTATCAGCCATCGCCGGTAGTGGGCTGCCCCAGGCCGCCCCGGTCAAGGTGGTGGAAAACGGCGCCACGCCGCGGCTCGCGGACGGGACGCTGGTCTACACCGCGGCCAGCGCCGACACGGAAGCCATCTGGGTACGGCAGGGCGAGAGCGCGCACGAGATCTGGCGCAGCAAGCGGGCCCATCTGCTGAACGCGCCGGCGATCTCAGACGACGGCCGGCGCATGGCATTCGTTACCGGCGAAGATGGGAAGACGGTGCTCAACGTCGTGGGGCTGGACGGCTCGCACTTCCAGCGCATCACCGACTCGCTGGCGCTGCGCGGCAACGCCGCCTGGTTCCCGGACGGACTGTCGCTGCTGTGCGCAGTCGTGCACGAAGGCGAGCCCAGGCTCACCAGGATCTATCTGAACGGCGAGCCTCCGGCGATGTTCGTCGCCGAATACTCGAGCGATCCGGTATGGGCACCGGGCCATCGCTTCGTCGTCTACTCAGGATCGGACATCGGCACGACCTTTCCGTTGCGGGCGGCGGCCCCCGATGGCCGTCCCTACCCGATCGCCGGCGTGATGCTCACGCGCGGCGGCCGCCGCGTGAGCTTCTACCCCGGCTCGGACTCGCTCGTGATCCTCGACGGGGAGATCGGACACAAGAACTTCTGGCTGCTGGACCTGGCCTCGGGATCCAGGCGTCAGCTCACGCAGCTGCCCGCGGACTATGAGGTGCGGGATTTCGACGTCTTTGCGGACGGCACGCAGATCGTGTTCGATCGCGCCGAGGCGGGCTCCGAGATGGCCGTTATCGACCGCACCGCACGCTAAGCGGCTCGCCGCCGTGCCGAACCTGAAGGTTGGCTGCACGCCCGCAGGAAAGCACCCGTGGCGATTGCCTATACTTCAGTGCCTGCCCCACGACCGGAGATGCTCGTGAACCGCACTCCCATGCATGGCTCGCGCCGCAGCTTCCTCAAGCTCGGGCTCCTCTCGGGGGCCGCCGCAGTGCTGCCCCTGCGCGTAACCGCTGCGGACGATCCCGGCGCGATCATTACCAAGGCCATCCCCTCGAGCGGCGAGAAACTGCCGGTTGCGGGTCTGGGCACCAACCAGTTCGGGCGGATCGCCTACGAAGACGTGCGCGCCATCCTGCAGCGCATGCACCAGCTCGGCGGAACCGTCATCGATACCGCGGCGCTCTACGGGGACAGCGAGGTGCAGATCGGCAAGGCGCTCGCCGAGCTGAACCTGACACAGAGCATGTTCATCGCGACCAAGCTCAATGCACCCGGCGGCCGTGGTGACGGGGTCGGCGGACTTGAAAGCTTTCAGCGCTCCGTGCAGCGCCTGCACAAGGTGGACCTGCTGTTCATCCACTTCATCGACAGCGTGGAAGCGATGATGCAGGTGGTGATGGAACTCAAGAAGCAGGGCAAGGTGCGCTATATCGGCGTCACTTCCATCCACCCTTCCGAGTACCCGCAGCTCACGAACTACATGCGCAGGTACCCCATCGACTTCCTGCAGGTCGATTACTCACTGGGGGACCGCTCGGCAGAGGCTGAGATCCTGCCGCTTGCACAGCAGCGCAGAATCGCCGTGATGGCCGCCGTGCCCCTCGGCGGAGGCCGCAATCTCCTCCTCAACCAGGTGGGAAGCCGCCAGCTGCCGCCCTGGGCGGCGCCGCTGGGCATCACCACCTGGGGGCAGTTCTTCCTGAAGTACGTGGTCTCGCATCCCGCCATCACCTGCGCCATCCCGGGATCGAGCAAGCTCGAGCACCTGGAGGACAACCAGGCTGCCGGGCACGGGCGGCTGCCCGACGCGGAGGCGCGCAAGAGAATGGAGCAGTTCTGGTCCCAGCCTTCCTGAGCGGTGCGGCACCGTTGACCCGGGGGTGCCCCGCTACGCGTGCTTGCTCGCGCTTCGGGGGCGCCGCTCCGCCGCCATCCCGCGAAACTCCACGAAGCTGACGATCCGCGACCAGAGGTAGTCCCCATAGAGGAAGGGCTCGAACCTTGCCGGGTCGGTCGGGAGCGGGCTGATCCTGGCGTCCGCCCTCGCCTCATAGAAGAATGGAATCGAGTGGCGCAACTGCCCGGCTCCCAGCACGCGATGCTCGGTCGCCCTGATGCGACCCCCAGACCAGGCTTCGAGCACCTGGCCGAAATTGACCACCAGCGAATTCTCCCGGGGCGGGACGTCGAGCCAGTGACCGTCGACAGCGCGGGCCTGAAGACCGGACACCGCGTCCTGTGCCAGGAGCGTCATGAAGCCCGAATCGGTATGCGCGGCCCCGACCACGTGCAACCGCTCACTGCCTGATCGCACCCACAGTTGTGCATCCTGGCATGAGTCGAGATCGTCCTGGGTCCGCACCGGGTACTGCAGCAGCCGCAGGGTGGACAACCCCTCGCGGAAGGATGCATCGAAGTAGGACTCGGGCAGCCCGAGGCTGCGTGCCAGCGCCTGCATCAGCACGGCCGCGACGCGCTCCATGGCCAGGTAGTAGTCAGCGACGGCCTTGCGCCATCCGGGCAGCACGGCCTCTGCGGGCAACGGGGTGGGTTCGCACAGCGGGTCTCCCGGATCAACCACCGCAGGTCCATGGGCAACGTCGGCGCCCATGTCGATGCCTTCCTTGCTGGTGAGGTTCCCGGGCTGTACCGGAAACCAGCCCCGATAGACGTTGGCGTTCAGCGGTTCGAACTTGCGGCGCCACAGCCGGCGCCGCTCGGCTTGCCGCAGCTCGAAGACGCGCAGCAGTGCATGGCGCGCTGCCGGTCCGAGCGGCACCGCGGGAGGTAACCCGGTGACGATCAGGAAGCCCTGCTCACTCGCCGCGCGGCGCAGCGCACTATCCGTGCGATCACGCTCGGCAGAGGGCGCCTCGAACAGCGCGGTGATGTCGAGCGCGGGAATGACTGAGCCGGGTGCGGATCGCTCCACGCGTGGGGCCTCCTCTTCGCAATGACGCTAGGTTGGCAGCCGGGCTATGTCAAACGTTGTTCCGCGGCAACACACGCACCGCGCAGATAGCGTGCGCTGGCTCACGCTTCGAAAAACACGGCACGGCGCACACGCTCCGGCACAACTAACCTTTCCGCCTCGCGTCCGGCCGCAGGCACAACCATGCGAATTTCAGCCCTTCCGACGCTCTTTGAGCGATTGCCGCTGTGCCTGCTGGCGCTGTGCGCCGCCACGGCCGCGGCGCAGACCGCCGCGGTACCCACGCTGTCGGTGGACCCGACGCTGAGTCGCCAGCCCATCAGCCCGCAGATCTATGGGATCGCCAACTACGGCCTCGATAGCGGTTTCGCGCAGGAGATCCAGGTCCCCAACATCCGCTGGGGTGGCGACGGCACCACGCGCTACAACTGGATGGTCGACTCGAGCAATTCGGGCTTCGACTGGTACTTCGTCGGAGGCAACGGCCAGGCCACCCCGGTGCCGGGCGCCTCGGCCGACTTGATGGTCAAGACCTACGCACCCGCAAGCGCCCTCATCACGATCCCGATCATCCCCTGGGTCAACAAGTCCGCGGCGTGGAGCTGCAGCTTCCCGGTGTCGGTCTACGGTGCGCAGCAATCCGTCGACCCGTACCTGACGATCAACGGCGACAGCTGCGGTAATAGCCTGACCACCACCGGTACGCAGCTCACCGACACCAACATCCCCGCCAACCACATTGCCAACACCACCAGCCTGCAGCAGCAGTGGGTCGCGCACCTGGTGAGCACCTTCGGCACTGCCGCGAAGGGTGGGGTTGCCTACTACCAGCTGGACAACGAACCCTTCGGCTGGGGCAACACGCACCGCGATGTCATGCCCGCTGGCGCCACCTACCCCACCATCGTGCAGCTCGGCCAGCAGTATGCGGCCGCGATCAAGCAGACGGACCCTGGCGCCCTCGTCCTCGGACCCTCAGACTTCACGCTCGGCGGCTGGATCGGCACCCCGAGCCAGCAGGGAGGCCTGTACGCCGGGCAGTACTACCTGCAGCAGATGGCCGCGTACCAGCAGCAGCATGGCCAGCGCATCCTCGATTACTTCGACGAGCACTACTACTTCAATACCTCGACTCCCGCCGCCCAGCTCGCCTCCACCCGTACGCTCTGGGACCCGACCTACAACGGCGGTACCTGGGTCGAGCAGTACGACTTCAACGGCCCGATGCAGCTCATCCCGCGTTTCAAGAGCTGGATCAGCACCTACTACCCCGGCACCAAGCTTGCGATCTCCGAGTACAGCATCGACAGCGGCCAGAAATCGGTCGTCGACGCGATCGCCGAGATGGACGTTCTTGGCATCTACGGGCGCGAGCAGCTGGACTTCGCGAACATGTGGAGCCCGCCGGCCCCGAGCGACCCGATTGCCTACGCCTTCCGCATGTTCCGCAACTACGACGGCAACGGGCACCAGTTCGGTGACGTCTCCATCAGCGCCACGAGCAGCGACCAGGGGTCGCTGTCGATCTACGGCGCGCAGCGCTCGGTAGATGACGCGGTCACGCTGCTCGTCATCAACAAGACCACCGCCGCGATCAGCACCTCCATCCGCTTCGCGGACCTGTACCTGCCGACGAGCGCGAAGGTGTTCACCTACTCGGCGTCGAACCTCGCGGCGATCGTGCCGGCGGCGGACGCCCCGTTTGCCAGCGGCAGCCTCGCCTACACCTTCCCGGCCTACTCTGCCGTGCTGTTCGTGGTGCAGCCGGTCGCAGTCTCGACCGCGACCGGCCTCTCGGCCTCGGCGACACAGATCACCACCGGGGAGACCATCACGGCCTATGTCCACGTGGCGGCCCAGGGCGGCTCGGCGACCCCTACCGGCAGCGTCTCGCTGTTCGATGGTGCCACGGCGCTCGGCACCATGGCGCTGGCAAGCGGTGGCGCCTCATTCTCGGTCCCGGCCCTGGCCATGGGCACGCACAGCCTCTCGGCGAGCTACTCGGGGACGCTTGGCTTCTCGCCCTCGACCTCGACCCCGGTCGGCATCTCGGTGAGCGCCCCAGGCACTGCCCCGATGCCGGAATACGTGCTGGCACTGTCCGCGAGCTCCGTGAGCGCGACCGCGACGCAGCCAGCCTCGCTGAACGTCAGCGTCGTCTCGCAGAATGGCGCGTATGCCAAGCTCTCCTTCGCCTGCTCGGGGCTGCCGGAGGGCTGGTCCTGCAGCTTCGCGCCCGCCAGCGTGTCCGGGAACGGCACGGAGAGCACCAGCCTCACCGTGAGCGCCGCGAAGGGCGCGAGCAATGGCTCCGGCGGTGGTGCGGGAACGCAGCTGGCGGTCATCTGGCCACTGCCGCTGTTGCTCCTCGGGCTCGCGCGTCGTGGCTCACGCCAGTGGCGCCTGCTGCCAGCGCTGGCCGCACTCCTGCTGGTGGCCGCCTGCGGAGGTGACTCCGGCGGCAGCGGCTCAGCCACTGCGCCGGCGTCAGCCAGCAGCTATGCGGTCACCGTGACGGCGTCGGGCAGCGGCGCCCCGACGCACTCGGCTCAGTTCATGCTCAACGTGGGCTCGTAGGCGGCCGCCGCGGCATTCTCAGCCCTAGAAATCCGCGTCCCACGTGACATGCCCTTCGCGGCTCACGAGGGCCACCCTGATGCCCTCCTGGTGCTGGAACGGGAAATCCGGCAGCAGCTTCTGCGTCGCCTGCAGCATGACGTCAAACGCAATACCTGCCTCGACGTTTTTCCACAGCTCCACGGTGTTGATGGTCTCCTCCACGAATGAATTCAGGGGACAGACCGCGAACACGCTGATGATGGAGTTGCGACGCCGCAGCGCGAACGCCAGCGGCTCGAACGAGGACGACGACGCGGCGGGAGCCGCGCTGGGCGCTGGAACCTGCGAGCGCAGGGCGGCGAGCTCGTTGTATAGGTAGAGGAGCTTGAAGCCGCCCCTCTCGAGCGCCCCCTGGCGTACGTCCATGACCCGCAGGAACCTCGCCAGGATCGAGTGCTCGTTGGGGACGGCCTCGAAACTTGCGTTCAGGGGCAGGATGAAGACGAGGTCACAGCCCTCGATCGCGGGAAACGTGATGGGGAGGTTGTCGATCACACCCCCGTCCTCGAACTGCTTGCCATCGCGCTGCGCGTAGGGAAAGAGCGGCGGCAGGTCCATCGAGGCAAAGACGGCCGCCTTGACGGCCTGCATGAAGTCCTTCGGCTTGCCCTTGGGATCTATCACCTCGTAAGCAACCCTCGGGATGCCCGGCGGCGCGGGGTTGTTGGTGGCGCACTCGAGCTGCCCGGAGCGCACGTTGGAGCGCGTGAAGTAGAAGTGCACCGGCGAGCCGGCCAGCTGCGAGGCCACGGCCTCATTGCCGAAGATCCGGTCGAAGCTGCGCTCCCAGGGGAGAGCCGAGAGGAAGCAGTTGCGCAGCAGCGGCACGTACCAGGAGGGTGCGGTGAGTGACTTTGCGCTGATGGCCCGCCACCAGCTCTCATGCGCGCTGCGCTGGCTCCCGCCGGCGGGCTTGAGGAGGCCGGCCAGCCAGAACAACGCATTCCAGGAGCCGATCGAGGTACCCGAAATCACGCTGACCTTGTGCAGCGCCCCGTGCTGCTCAAGGAAGCCGTAGATCGCCTTCATCGCCCCTGCCTGGTATGCACCCTTGGCGCCACCACCGGCCAGGACGATGCCGATTTTCCGGATGTTCGCGAAGGGCCCGTCGGCCTGCGCGCGCGCCGCCGGCTGAACCGGCAGCCCCGGCTCAAAGGGGGTCGGCTTCGCGTTGAGAACCAGCAGCACCCAGTTGATGAGCGCGGCCAGGTTGTAGGCCACCACGAAGCCGATCGCAAACAGTGCGATGACCAGCGCTGCGTGCACGAAGGCGGAGAGGTCATGGGTCAGCGCCGCACTGATGCTTCCCGGCAGCAGCCGCGCGAGGCCCGTGTTGAACCCGGCGGCCAGGGGAATCGCCATGTGAACGTTGGCCCATTGGAAGCCCCCGAACACCCACCACAGGGACATCAGGGCGAACGGCAGCGAGAACCCGAGCGGCAGGCGGATGAAAAGCCAGGCGAGGAAGTTCAGTCCCGTCGATACCGGTTTCAATGACGCCTCCTCAGGACCGACCGGGGTCAGCGGCTGCGCCGCGCCCTCAGGCCGAGCGCGCGGAGGGTTCAGCCATCCGGCGCGCTGGCCGTGTCCAGCAGGCGCATGTCGCCTTCCGAGAGCTTAAGCCGTGTCGCCTTGATCAGGCTTGCAAGTTGCGCAGGATCGGTGGCACTGGCGATGGGCGCCGTGACCCCGCGCTGGGCGATGACCCAGGCGAGGGCCACCTCCGCAGGCGCCGCACCGTGGCGTGCGGCGACGTCATCCAGGGCCCTCAGGATCCGTTCTCCGCGCGCGTTCAGGTACTTCGACATGCCTGCTCCCCGGGCGCTCTTGGAGAAATCAGCGTTGGAGCGATACTTGCCGGACAGGAATCCGGACGCGAGGCTGAAGTAGGTGATCACCCCGAGGTGTTCCTTCAGGCACAGGTCGCGCAGCTCGCCCTCGAACCCCTGGCGGTCGTAGAGGTTGTACTGCGGCTGCAGCGTGGCGTAGGCGGGCAGGTGCCGCTCATGCGCCACGTGCAGCGCCTGCCGCAGCTGCGCGGCATCGAGGTTCGAGGTCCCGATCGCCCGCACCTTGCCGGCGCGCAGGAGTCTTTCATACGCGCCGAGGGTCTCTTCGATCGGCGTCTGAGGATCCGGCCAGTGGGACTGGTACAGATCGATGACCTCAACCTGCAGGCGCCGCAGCGAGTCTTCCGCGGCCTGCTCGATCCAGCCGGCAGAGAGCCCCTTGTGGCCGCCACCCATGTCCGAGCCCACCTTCGTGAACAGCAGCACCTTCTCGCGCTTCCCGGGATTGGCGTGCAGCCAGTTGCCGATCACGGTCTCCGATTCGCCTCCGTGATGTCCCGGAACCCAGGTCGAGTAGCTGTCGGCGGTATCGATCGCGCTGAAGCCGGCGTCCACGTAGGCGTCCAGCAGCTCGAAGCTGCGCTTCTCATCGATGGTCCAGCCGAAGACATTGCCGCCCAGCACCAGCGGCTCAAGCTGGAGACCCGTGTTACCCAGTGAACGCAGCATTTTGAACTCCTTTCGGAAAGCGGCGCACAGTCGCTACGGCGTGATATCGGGCTCTACGAGCCTGGCGAGGTTGCGCAGGGACTCCTGCCAGCCGAGGTAACAGGCCTCGACCGGAATGGCATCGGGGAGGTTTTCCTGCACGATGGAGACCTCGGTTCCCACCAACACCTTCTTGAGCGTCACCGTCACCCGGATCTCGCCGGGCAGGTTCGGATCCTCGAACTTGTCGGTGTACTGCAGGCGCTCGTTCGGGACGAGTTCAAGGTAGCGCCCGCCGAAGGAGTGGCCGCTGCCGGTGGTGAAATTCCGGAAGGACATCCGGAACGAGCCGCCCGGCTTTGCGTCCATCTGGTGGACGGTGCAGGTGAACCCATTCGGGGGCAGCCACTTGGCCATGGCATCCGGCTCCAGGAATGCGCGGTAGACCTTCTCGGGCTTGGTCGCGAGCACCCGATGCAGTCGCACAGTGTTCGGCATGGTCAGCTCTCCTTCGGTTGAGCGGGCCTGACCTGCAGCCAGGCCTAAGGCGCCGCGCCCCGTCCCCGCCTGAATATCCCGTACACGAGAAGCACGACGGTTATGGAAACGGCGCTGGTCCAGAATTCTGCGCGGTGGGCGGGCTCCAGCGCCATCGCAATGAGCACCGTCAGCATGCCCGCGATCGCAAGATAGCTCAGCCACGGAAACAGCCACATCGGCAGCGTCGGGGGCGGCGCGCCCGCGCGCTCGCGCGCCTGGCGAGTGCGCACCTGGGACACCGCGATCGCCAGGTAGATGACGGCAATGATTGCGCCGGAGGCATTGACCAGGAAGGCGAACACCACGCTCGGGGACAGGATGGCAGTGACTACGCCGGCAAACCCGATCACGCTTGCCAGCAGCACAGCGCGTGCCGGCACGTGGCTGCGGTTGGTCTTCACCAGCCAGCGCGGCGCATCGCCGCGGCTCGCGAGCACGAACAGCACCCGGGAAGCGATGTAGAAGGAGGAATTCAGGCACGACAGCACCGCGGTCAGGATCACGGCCGCCATGAGCTCGCTCGCGTAGGGGACGTGGATGCCGTCCAGCGCCAGCGTGAAGGGCGACTGCCCCGAGACCACCTGTGTCCAGGGCACGGTGGCCACGATCACGAAGATCGAGCCCACGTAGAAGAGGAGGATGCGGGTGATGATGCTCGAGGTCATGCGCGCCACGGCGCGCGCAGGTTCCGGCGACTCGGCGGCCGCGATCGTCACGACCTCGGCACCCATCATGGACCAGATGACGGTCGTCACGGCCGCGAGCACCGCGAACGGTCCCTTCGGGGCAAAGCCGCCGTGGTCGACCAGGGTGGCAAAGGTCGGCCCGGTGGCCGAGCGGTAGCCAAAGGCGTGGGCCCCCACCACGATGATGAACGACAGGATTGCCGCCACCTTGATGGACGAGAACCAGAACTCGAACTCCCCATAGGCCCGGGCCGACATGAGGTTGACGCACGTCATGAGGAGCATGAGCACGGTGCCGATCCCCCACATGGGCAGCGGCAGCCAGCGCTGGATGATCCCGGCCCCCGCGATTGCCTCCACCGGGATCACGACGACCCAGAAGTACCAGTAGAGCCAGCCGACCGAGAAGCCGGCCCAGTTGCCAAGCGCCGTGCGGGTGAATTCCGTGAACGAGCGTACCTGCGGGGTCTCGACGGCCATCTCGCCGAGCATGCGCATGATCAGGAGCACCAGCAGCCCGGTGAGCGCATAGCTGATGATGATCGCCGGCCCCGCGGCGCTGATCGCCACGCTGCTGCCGACGAAGAGACCGGCGCCGATGATCCCGCCGATGGTGATCATCGCGACGTGCCGCGGCCGCAGCGAGCGGCTCAGCGTGTTCTGTTCCGCCTCAGCGGTCGGCAGTGTTTCGAGCATGAAGGTCGCTACTATACCGGCTCCCGGCGCCGCCGCCGCTTCCAATTTCCGCCCTCGCCGGCGAGCGCGCCTGCTGAGGAAAGCACCGCGCAGCTCAGCTCGGCTTGGGACGATGACGGGGTCATGCAACAAATGGCCCGCGATCCGACCCCACTCACGCCCGCCACCAAGAGCCTGCGGCATGGAGCCTGTTCGATAAGCCCCGGCTGCCTGAGCCAATCGCCTGCGCTACCATCCTCAGCACCATGCGCGTCCTGCTTGTCACACCGCCGATGACGCAGCTCAACACGCCGTACCCGGCCACGGCGTACCTGATGGGCTTCCTGCGCCTGCACGCACAGGACCTCGGGCTTCAGCTGACACAGGCCGATGCATCCCTCGCCCTCTTCCTGCGCCTCTTCTGCGCCCCCACCTTGCAGCAGATGGCCCGGGTGCTGCGCGAGCGCGCGCGCGCGGCCGGCGGGCGCAACGAGGTACCTGCGCCCATCGCCCATTTCCTGAGGCACGCCGAGCGCTACGTGGAGACTGTCGGGCCGGCCGTGCGCTTCCTGCAGCGCCGCGATCCGAGTCTCGCGTTTCGCATCGCCGGGCGTGCCTTCCTGCCCGAGGGGCCGCGCTTCGCTCACCTGAGCCCCGCCCCCACGCCGGAACCGGTGTCCGATGACGAGCAGCTGCTGTCCGCTTTCGGGTCGCTCGGCACCACCGAGCAGGCGCGCTACCTTGCCAGCCTCTACGTCGATGACCTCGCGGACGTCTGGCGGCTCGGGATTGACCCGCGCTTCGAGCTGGCACGCTACGGCGAGCGGCTGGCCGCGAGCGCCGCCTCGTTCGATGCCCTGCACGGGGCGCTCACCGCAGAGCCGACGCTGGTCGATGCCACACTCGATCAGCTGACGCGCGAGCTGGTCACTGAGCAGCCCGAGGTCGTCGCGCTGACCGCGCCGTTTCCGGGCAACGTCTACGGTGCCTTCCGCATGGCGCGCACCATCCGCGCGGCCGCACCGGACGCGACGCTCATCCTCGGCGGCGGATGGGTGAACACCGAGCTGCGCTCGCTGCAGGACGTGCGCGTGTTCGACTACTTCGACTACGTGACACTCGATGATGGCGAGCGCCCGCTCTTGAACCTGCTGCGGCGCCTGCGGGACCGCGTCACGCCACTGGTGCGCACCTACGTTCGCGAAGGCGAGCGGGTCGTGCTCAGGAGCGGCGCCGCCGAACACGATATCCCACAGCGCGACACTGGAATCCCGACCTACCAGGGCCTGCCGCTGGACCAGTACGTGTCGCTGATGGAAATGTTGAACCCGATGCACCGCTTCTGGTCAGACGGGCGCTGGAACAAGATCACGCTCGCCCACGGCTGCTACTGGAAGAAGTGCTCGTTCTGCGACGTCTCCCTTGACTACATCGGCCGCTACGACCGCCCCGGCGAGGACATCGTCATGCAGCGCATCCGGGCGCTGATCGCCGAGACGGGTGAGACGGGCTTCCACCTCGTCGATGAGGCCGCCCCGCCCGCCGGCATGCGCGCGCTTGCCGAGCGCCTGCTGCAGGAGAAGCTCAGCATCACCTGGTGGGGAAACATCCGCTTCGAGAAGACCTTCACCCCCGCCCTGTGCCGGCTGCTTGGCTCCTCGGGCTGCGTGGCCGTGAGCGGCGGACTTGAAGTAGCCTCGGATCGCCTGCTGAAACTCATGCGCAAGGGCGTCACCGTGGAACAGGTGGCACGGGTGACGCGCGCCTTCAGTGACGCCGGGATCATGGTGCACGCGTACCTGATGTATGGCTTCCCGACCGAGACCGTGCAGGACACCATCGACGCACTCGAGCGCGTGCGGCAGCTGTTTGCCGCCGGGTGCATCCAGTCGGCCTACTGGCATCGCTTCGCAGCCACGGCACACTCACCCATCGGCCTGCAGCCCCAGAAGTTCGGCATCACGCTCAGGCCACCCGCGCACGTCACGTTCGCCCACAACGACATCGCGTTCGAGGACCCCGTCGGCACGGACCACGATTTTTTGGGCGGGGGCCTGCGCCGCGCCCTGTACAACTACATGCATGGCGTGGGCCTGGACACCGACGTACGCGAGTGGTTCGAAGAACTCCCGCGCGGCCGTGCCCGCGGCGGCAGTCGGCGCCAGAGACGTTCACGCCCCACCGTACCTGCCGCGACGGTGCCGCCCGACCTGATCGAGCGCTTCCTCGGCTGAGTGCGGCGTGCTCGTCGCCTTCAACAAGCCCTACGGCGTGCTCTGCAAGTTCAGTCCGGAGCCTGGGCGCCGCACGCTGGCCGACTACCTCAGGATCGCGGACGTCTACCCCGCCGGCCGCCTCGACACCGACAGCGAGGGGCTGCTGCTGCTGACCGACGACGGTGCGCTGCAGGCCCGCATCGCGAACCCGCGCTTCAAGCTGCCCAAGGTCTACTGGGCGCAGGTCGAGGGCGCCCCGGATGAGGCGGCGCTTGCGCAGCTGCGCAAAGGCGTCGATCTCGGGGACTTCGTGACGGAGCCTGCCGGGGCGCGGCTTATCGATGAGCCGGCAGATCTGTGGCCCCGCGAGCCGCCCATACGCTGGCGCGCCAGGATCCCGACCGCCTGGCTCGAGCTGACCCTTCGCGAGGGCAAGAACCGGCAGGTGCGGCGCATGACGGCGCGCGTGGGGATGCCAACCCTGCGCCTCATCCGTGCCCGAATCGGGCGGGTCGGTATCGCAGGCCTCGCCCCGGCCACGTGGCGCGAGATCGACCCGGCGGCCCCGTGGCACGGGGAGCGTGGCGGGGCGGCCCCCGCCTGAGGGCGGCCACGCCGCCCTCAGGCTACGACAGGAATTCGACCCGGCCGCCCGAGAGGTGGTACATCGAGCCCGCCATCTTGATCTTGCCGTCCTTCTCGAGGCCGGCCAGCACTTCGCTGCGACGGCGGATGTCGGCCATGGTCAGCCGCACGTTGGTGACCGCCACCGCGTCGACGAACTCATAGTTCTTGCTGCTGCGTTCACCGGCATAGGAGGTGGCCTGTACCGCCGGCTTTATCTTGTCCAGCAGCTGCGTCAGGTTGCCGAGCTTGGCACCATCGATCGCGCCCTTGATCGCACCGCAGGCGGTGTGTCCCATCACCAGGACGACCTTGGCCCCGGCCACTGCGCAGGCAAACTCAAGACTCCCCAGCAGGTCATCGTTGGCGATGTTGCCCGCAACCCGGGCGTTGAACGTGTCCCCGATGCCCATGTCGAGGATGATCTCGGCGGGAGCGCGCGAATCGATGCAGCTGAGGATCACGGCCGCCGGGTACTGTCCGGCGGCGCTCGCCCGCTTCTGCGCGAGGTAGTCATGCTGCAGCCTCTGGCCGCTGCGGAAGCGCTCGTTCCCCCGCTTCATCATCTCGATGATGGCATCGGGGGTGAGCTTGTCGCGGTCTTCCTGGGTCATTGCCGCGGCGAATGAAACGCCCGGCATCCCCAGCGACAGCCCGCCCATCGCCCCGAGTGCCGCGACGCCGAGGGATGACTTCAGCAGTCCGCGGCGGCTGAGCGCACCCGCCCCTGGAATGGCGTGTTCCCGACGAATGCTCATAGACATCCTGCCCCGTCTTAAGGTGTTAGGGCGCGAGTATAGGTCAGGATGGCGGCGCCCCGTCAGGGCGCGCCCGGGAGGCTCGACACCATATTAAGGAGCGCCTGCCGGCCGGTTACCGCGGTGCACCCCAGGCATAGCCCAGCGATGCCGCCACCGGGTTCACCGCGCGACGCAGCAGCGCGCGCTCGAGCCGGTTCACGTGCGCCTCGCCGATCCGCCCCGAGCTCCCGACCTTGCAGCTCAGGACTGAAGGGTCAATCTCGATCGACAGGTACTGCTCGATACACTGGACCGTCAGGTCACTGCCGATCAGGTCCTCGTACCTGACCACGAGCGCGGCCAGCTCGCTCGCCGTGTTCAGGAAGCCTTCTGCCAGTTGCCGCCAGCGATGGCCGAACTGGACGGGGGTGAGTACGGGCTCATCCGGGAACGTGAAGTACCAGTGCCGGCCGTAGCGCGAGTAGGACAGGTAGGCATCGAGGGGATGCCTGATCAGGAATACGAACTTCGCGCGCGGATACAGCCAGCGCAGGTACAGGCAATGCTCCGCCGAGAGGCGCACCTCCTTGATCCCCCAGCGTGTGGCACCCGAGTCTCTTGCCGGTGTCCGCAGCAGGTTGTCGAAGAGGCTCCGGTGCGCGAGGCGCCAGTCCGCCGGCCGCGGGAACAGGTTGGCGATCCACTGGTGATTGAGCTTCTCCAGCGCCGAGCCGTCGAAGATGAACTCGCTCGACGGCCAGCCACCGCGGAATGCCTTCACCGAACAGGCCAGTGCCTGGATGAGGCCACACTCGTTGTAGGGCTCACCCCAGATCATCGTCCTGGGGTTGGACATCACCATCCGTTGCAGCAGCGTCGAACCGGACCGCCAGCCTGCCGAGAGCAGGAAGATCGGACACTCCTCGTCCCTCGGATCACTCGGGCACAGGCGCTCCAGCTCACGGACACCACTGGAAATGCACGGCTCCGACAGCCTGACACTCTTGTGCAGACTCAGCGCCTTGTTCGTCCCTAGAAATGCGCTTCGTAGAGTATCGAGCACTCGGACACCCCTGAACCGAGAGTCATCCCTGATGAGCGCGGCAGCACCGGAAGTTCGTACCGCACTGCGATCGGTGAACGAGTATGGCATGGGGCGATCGCACCGCCCCATGTAGATAGAGGGCGATTTGAAAGACAATTCGAGAAAATGCGCGATGAGCGGGGCAACTGTTACCAATCATCTCCGAAAGTAACGGGACCGAAATTTCCGGCAGGGACACGCACGCCCACACGGAGCGAACGCAGGCACTCGCTGCGCATTAAGTAAGGACGGAACTGCACGAGCGCGCCTGGGGGGCCACTACAGGAGCGTCAGCGTTGCCGGACTGGAGCTCTTCTACCGCGAAGCAGGACCTGCGGATCGCTCCACGATCCTGCAGCCGCACGCCTTCCCAACTCCATTGAGACCTCGAGAGCTGCGAACTCCATATCCTCGAGGGCGCCGGACACTTTGCCCTGGAAACGCACGCGGACGAGATCGCCGCACTGATCCGCGAGTTGCCGGGCCGCCGGCTGTGACGGGTGGGCGTCCCGCCAAAGCGGCGATCTTCAGGGCCGCCCAGAGGACTTGCGCGTGTCGGTTGCGATCCAGTTGACCTCCCAGGTTCTGCCGCCGTCGTCCGAGAAGGCCTGCTCGAAGCGCCAGACGTTCTCGGCGGCTTTCGACATCACGAAGCGCACGAGTATCGGGCGGCCGTTCAGGGAATCCCGGGCGTGAAACGTGCCGACCCCGTCACGGAAGTCCCCGACTGTTGCCCCAGTCAGGCGCCCGTCCGCGATGTTCGCGTAGTTCAGTGTCCACTGGTGCGACTGCGGCTCGTACAACCGCAGCGACAGGCCCTCGATCCGGCCCGCCGCGCCCTGCACCCTGAGCTCGACGAGGTTGGCACGACCATCCAGCAGGCTGTGTACCGAGCTCGTGCCCTCGTACTCCAGCCACTCGTGCGAGCCTGACAGCGGATGCCGCAGTCGCCTGAGATGCGTGGTCCACTCGCCGATATCGAAGTCGAAGTCGTGGCTGCCATCACGCGGCGCGGGATTGGCGAGCGCCGCACTCGTTTGTGCGCGGGCGGGGCATGCACCTGGCAAGGTGGCCGCAAACCCAAGCAGCAGCAGTGCCGGCGCGGCGATTCCCCGGCGGGCGCCAACTGCCGTCGCAGGACTCTGGGGACTGGCTTTCATCCGCGGATACTCCAGGGCGCTCGTTGCCCCGCAAGGATGCTCCCATGTATAGCCGAGCGCCCGGCCGGACTTCCATGGTCCACAGGCTGACCTGAGGAGACCGCGCGGCCAAAGGAGAGCCCACCCGTAACCGGAGGCGCACCTGCTGCGCCCCTGACTGGAACGCGGCATCAGACATGGATGTGGATACGCCGCGAAACGCTTAAAGGGCGGATTCGCGGCGCGCGTAGTCTAAACGGTGGTCCTCAGCAACGTGCCCGTGCGCTACCATCCAGGCAGCTTCAAGGGTCATCGCTGCGCTGGGAGAATCACCGTGAAATTCGTGCTGTCGCTGTTCATGACGCCCACGGTGAACATCATTCCGCTGGCAGTCACCGCGGACCAGACCGGGTGGGCGATGGCGACGCTCTCCGATCATGTCGTGAATGCCGAGAAGCCGCGGACGCCCTACCCCTACACGCCGGACGGCAAACGCCGCTGGCCCGAGTTCACGGAGTTTCCGGACCAGTTCGTGATGATCGCCGCCATGGCGGCGGTGACCACGCGGCTGCGCTTCACCACCAACGCGTTCGTCCTTCCGATGCGCGATCCGTTCTCGGTCGCCAAGGCCCTGGCGACACTGTCGGCCATCTCCGGCGGACGCATCTGCCCCTCGATCGGAGTCGGCTGGTCGCGCGATGAATTCGACATCCTCGGGCGCGACTTCTCCAACCGTGGCAAGCGCTGCGACGAGATGATCGAGGTGATGCGGCGCCTGTGGACGGGCGAGTACGTGGAGTTCAAGGGCCAGTACTATCAGTTTGAGCGCCTAGAGATGAACCCGAAGCCCGCCACGCCGATCCCGCTGTGGGTCGGCGGCATGTCGGACGCGGCACACCGGCGCGCCGCGCGCCTCGGTGATGGCTGGCTCTCCGACTGGCAACCCTCCGCCGAGATCGTGGCGACCATCGAGAAGATCCGCGGCTACCGGCGCGAGTGTGGCCGCGGGGAGCTGCCGTTCGATGTCATGGCAACGCCCTCGGATGTCTTCGATCCCGCAGGCTACCGGCGCCTCGAGGCACAGGGCGTCACGCACATCATCGCGCAGCCCTGGCAGCTGTATTACCCCGGCACCACCGACCTTGCGCAGCAGCAGGAGAGCGTGCGGCGCTTCGCGACCGAGGTCATCGCGCACGCTGCCTGAGGCACGGCGCGCAAATGCCCCCGCACGTCGCGCGTCGCAGAAACTTTAATTCGTCTGCATACAGGGGCTTAGCCCGAACGTCGCAGTTCCCCTACACCCGCGGACCTTTGTATTCACGCCCGATGAAACTATGGTGGCGCCACAAAGAACGTGTGACTGATACGGGGATTTAAAATGGACGTCCACTTTTCTCGCGGCGCGGCGCGCCGCAGACTGCTCGCCCTTGGCGCGAGCCTCCTAGGATTCGCCGCGGGCATGCAGGCAGCACTTGCGACGCCACTGCCGCAGAGCGTCAACGGCACCCTCAACCACGGTGCCAGCATCACCATCACGGGCTCGGGCTTCGGCGCGAAAGCGAGCGCGGCGCCCGTGGCCTGGGACAACGCGAGCGGCGCAGCCATCACGAACATATGGACGGGCGTGTGGCCCGACCAGCTGCCCGGCTACAACACGACCTACTACGCGCCCATGCGCAACATCGGCCTGCCGCACTCGCACGTGACGCGCTACATCGCCGGCGCGCATGCATCCAACACCGGCGCCGACACCGGCTACGACGTGCTGATGTGGAAGAGTATCGCCCTGCCGGCGCTGCCCTACTACATCTACGCCAGCTGGTATCAGCGCGCCGATGACCAGTGGCACTTCGGCGGTGACAACAACTACAAGAACTTCGACTATTCGGCGGGCGATGAGCCCTACGCCCTTACCCAGAGCTGGTACACCTGCTACGGTCCGCCGCACCCGAACAGCAATACCGACAACGGGCTGCAGTGGACGCAGCAGACCGGCACGCCCCTGGGCGACCCGGACCAGAACGGGCACAACGCCTGGTGGGGCAAGGCCGTCAACCCGATGGCGGGTCAGTGGTCCAAGGTGGAGATCGCGATCAAGGTGTCGAGCCAGACCGATGGTTACATCAACATCTGGGAAAACGGCCAGCAGGTGATGAACTACGTAGGCATCACGGACAACTACGGCGGGACCCGCCGCAGCATTGCGATCGGCGGCTACGCACGCATGCAGGGCTACACCAGCAACTGGCGCTACTTCGACGACGTCTACCTCGACACCACCCTTTCCCGGGTGGTGCTCGCGGACAAGCCCGTGCTCAGCCAGGCGAGCATCGTCGAGCTGCAGATCCCGAGCGCCTGGAGTGATGGCTCGATCACCGCCCAGGTGAACCTCGGCAAGTTCACTCAGGGCCAGACGGCATACCTGTTCGTCGTCGACGCCAGCGGCAATGTCAGTGCCACCGGGCTCGCCGTCACCGCCGGCGGCACCGGTACCACGGTTGCGCCCAACCCGCCCTCGGGATTTTCGGTCCAGTAAGCGGCTCGGCTCGGATCTGATACCCGCAACGGAAGCGGGCGCCATGCGGCGCCCGCTTCTCGGCAGGGGCTCGCCGAAAGTTACTTCGGGATTTCCTTGGCCGCATCCTTGGCGGACTTGGCATGGCTGTGCGCCTTGGCCTTGTGGGTCTGGGCCTTGGCCTTGTCGATGGACTTGTTGGGCTGCGATGAGACCGCCGCCTTGGCCTGGTCGCCGTACTGCTGCGCCTTCTGCGAGGTGGCGTCGGCGCCTTCCTTCAACGTGGTGCCGACCTGTGCCTGGGCCAGCGTCGCGGCCGCGAGTATGGCTACCGAAAATAACATGCGCTTCATGATGACTTCCTCACTCCTGGGTTGATTCCCGATTCGTCCTAATGGTGTTGCGGCTGCGCAGGCTGCGGCGGCGCGGCGGCATGTGGTGCGGGCCGCGCCAGCTGCTGGCTCTCGGCGGCGTGGCGCTGCTGCAGCGCCTGGGTCTGCTGCTGGTGCTGGGCCTCCATCTGCGCCATCGCCTGCGAATTGCGCTGCTGCGTGGCTGCAGCGGCGTGATCACGCTCCTGCTGCTGGGCGAGCGTCTCGCGCTCCTGCTGGTGACGCGCGGCGAGGTCCGCCTGTCCCTTGGCGTGTGCCCGCTCCTCATCCGAGGCGCCCTCGCGGGCAGCCACCGGCGGCTCCGCCGGCAGGTCCCGTGCGTGCACGGGAGCGGGCACTGGCTTCGCCGCCGTGGCCGCCTGCGCTGGCAGGCCGGCCGTCGTCAGCGGCCTTGGCTGCGTGCCGGGGTGCGCCCGCAGCGTGGCCGCTGGCACGGGTCCGCCCGCGCGGCTCGCGACCACCGTATGCGAGGAGAAGTCGCCCGGCTTCGCAGTCGCTGCGATCGGGGGCTTGCCCTCATTGACACTGGCGAGCAGCTCATGCCGGGAGCCTGCGCTCTCGCGCTGCTGTATCTGCGCGGCGGTGGGCGCCTGGTGCTGCTGGTGGGCCGCCTGCTGTTCCTCGGCGGTCGGCTTCGCGTTGAGCCCGCCGGGGCCACCCACGTAACTCACGCGCTGCACGGTGACGTTGTTCACCACGTTCCGGGTGTAGACGTTGCGCACATTGACGTTGGTGATGTTCGTGACGCTGCGGTTGTAATAGAACTGGTTCTCGCGCCAGTAGCCGCCCTCGTAGCCGCGTCCGGGGTACCCGAAGCCGTAGTTCACCCCACCGTAGAAGCCGACCACCGGACCCCAGTAGCCCGCATTCCAGAGAAACAGCCCGTTCGAGAATCCCCAGTATCCGGGAGTCCACAGCAGCCCTGGCTGCGGCGGCTCGACCCAGGTGCCGGGCACCCAGAAGTAGCCTTCCGGCCCGTAGGCCCAGTAGCCCGGCGACCACATCAGGCCCGGCGCCGGGATCTCCGGCTGTTCGTAGACCGGCAACGGCGGCGGTGCCACCTCCACGGAGATGCCGATCTGCGCCCCTGCGGTGCTTGAGACGGCAAGTGCGGCGGCTGCGCAGGCGGCGAGTGCGAGGCTTCTTAAGCCACGCAGGATGCTGAGATCGTGAAGACTGTTCATGTGCGCATGGTGGCACGGTGAAGGCCCCGCATCCGCTGGCGGCCCACTCTTCCGCTTGTAGGGATCCGGCTACGCAGATTCTTACAATTGCCCGCGGCGGGAACCGGCAGCGGGTGCACGAGTCAGAACTGGCACTCCCACAGCCTCGCAGGTCCCGTCGTGATGCGACACGCCGTCGTGCTCCCGGCTGCACTCCTCCTCAGTGCCTGTCACGGGGGAGGCTCAGGACCTCCCATCCCACAGGCGACAGTCACGCCGGCGCTGCTGTTGCCGCTGCAGGGCGCGGACGGGAGGTACGGCTATATCAATGCCTCCGGCGTCTTCATCATCGCGCCGCAGTTCTCCGAAGCCTTTGCGTTTCGCGAGGATCTGGCCGCGGTGGGTGTCGGGGACGTTCTCCACCGCAAGTACGGCTTCATCGGTCGCGACGGCAGATTCGTCATCGAGCCGCAGTACGATGGCGCCGGTTCATTCAGCGAAGGCCTGGCAGCAGTCTCGGTCGCCCACCTGAGCGGCTTCATCGACCGGCATGGGAGGATGGTCATCAGCCCGCGTTTTGACCGCGCCAATGACTTCCACGATCACGTGGCACCCGTGCGTGTGGCCGGGCGCTGGGGACTGATCGACCCCGGCGGCAGTTACGTGCTGGCACCGGTGTTCGACAACGTGTTCGAGAACGCCGAAGGCCTCTCGGCGGTGAGGCTCAGGGGACGGTTCGGGTACGTCGACTCACGGGGACACTTCGCCATCAACCCCCGCTTCGCCGCCTCGTACTTCTTCTCCGACGGCCTGAGTGCCTTCCAGGACACCGGTGGCAAGTGGGGTTACGTCGACCGGCAGGGAAATACCGTGATTGCAGCGACCTTCGATGACGCTCTCAACTTTCGCGAGGGCCTGGCGGCGGTGCGGATCGGCAAGGTGTTCGGGTTCATCGACAAGAGCGGCAGGCAGGTCATCGCGCCGCGCTTTGACGGGGTGGGCGGAATTCCCAACGGCTTCTCCGAAGGGCTGGCGGCGGTGCGCATCGGGCAGCAGTGGGGATACATCGACCACGCCGGGAAGATCATCATCACCCCGCAGTTCGGCGGCCCTGAACTCGATGACTCCCTCAACGACTGGTCGTTCCATGGCCAGGTGGCCTCGGTGCTCATCGGCGAGCGGGAGGGCTACATCAACCCCGCCGGGAAGCTCGTGGCGCTCTCGCTGCAGTGACGGCTGCCGCGCGCACGGCGGGCCACGGTCACTTGAGCAGCCGCGAGGCGATCTCGAATGAGCGCAGCCGCGCGGCGTGGTCGAACATCTGCGAGGTGAGCATCAGCTCATCCGGGCTGGTCCTCTTCACGAAGTCACGCACCGCCTGCTCCACGGTCGCGGGCGAGCCGATCGCGGAACACGAGAGCACGTCAGCGAGCACCGCCTTCGCAGTGCCTGACAGCTGCTCCTCGTAGCCGGCAACCGGCGGGGGCAGCTGCGTCGGCTGGCCGCTGCGCAGGTTCACAAACGCCTGCTGCATCGAGGTCGCAAGGAAGCGCGCCTCCTCGTCCGAGTCCGCGGCGAACACGTTGAAGCCGAGCATGAGGTACGGCCGCTGCAGCTGGGCGGAGGCACGGAAGCGCTGCCGGTAGATGGCGATCGCGTCCATCATCGCGGCCGGGGCGAAATGTGAGGCAAAGGCAAATGGCAGTCCGAGTGCGGCGGCGACCTGCGCGCCGAACAGGCTGGAGCCGAGGATCCACAGCGGCACCTTCAGTCCCGCTCCGGGCACCGCGACGATGCGCTGACCGGGCTCCGCCGGGGCGAAGTACTGCATGAGCTCGATCACGTCCTGGGGAAACTCGTCCGGGTTGCTGGCCAGGTTACGCCGCAAGGCGCGCGCGGTGCTCTGGTCCGCCCCCGGGGCACGCCCGAGCCCAAGATCGATGCGGCCGGGAAACAGCGACTCGAGCGTGCCGAACTGCTCGGCGATCACGAGCGGTGCGTGGTTTGGCAGCATGATGCCGCCGGCGCCGACGCGTATGGACTCGGTGGCGGCTGCCACCTGCGCGATGACGATGGCGGTGGCAGCGCTGGCGACCCCGGGGAGGCTGTGGTGCTCGGCGAGCCAGTAGCGGTGATACCCCCAACGCTCGGCGCTGCGGGCAAGATCCACCGTGTTGCGCAGCGCCTGTGCCACGCTGCTCCCCATCGGCACCGGCGAGAGGTCGAGAATCGAGAATGGAATCATGGTGGCGCAGTTATGGTGCCACCTGCGCTGCCGATCAAGCGGGGCGCGCAACCTGCCGGCAGGTCACTTCAGCGCCGTGGCGGCTCCCCGCCGCTTGCGGGGAACCTTGTCCAGGTAAATCAGCGCCTTAATCGCGCCGGCACCCATGCCGCACGAGCCGATGGGCCACCCCGGCGAGCCTCCCGTGCCCGCGCCCGGCCCATGCGGGCCGGGCGCGGGCAGGAAGCCTCGTCCCTGAAGGATTTACGGTGCGATCCGCGTCGCCTTCGCCGTGCCGGTCAGCACCACCGGCGGTCCGGAGAAGAAGTGCAGCGTCGTCTCGTTGGTCCCGGAATACGAGTTCCCGTCCCAGGCGACGACGTCGGTCTCGGTCTCGTTGAAATACCCGGCGAGCGTGCCGTTGTTGTACAGCCACCCGTAGTGGTTGCGATAGACGTGCGACTTGTCGAGCGCCTTCCACGAACCCATGCAGATGTTGCCGCCGAGGACCGGATAGTTGATGTTCTCCCACTCCGTCCCGTCGCTGTGCCACTGGATGAAGGCTTCGCCTGACTCCGTGGTCGAGCCCGTGGGCGTGTAGACCACGTGCCAGGTGCCGACGATGCGCTCGAAGACTTCCTTGCCTTCGAAGTTGCCCGGCGAGCCCTGGTGCAGCTCGATGGCAGGAATTCCTTCCGCCGCGCCGCCCTGGCCGGTCATCTTCGGATCCGCACAGCTGGCATGGGCCGAGACGCCCACGGTGAGCGCCGCGAGGACTGCCGCCCCGATCAGAATTTTCTTCATGAAATCACTCCCAGAGATGTCGCCATTTAGGTGTTGTCCTGCACAGCCGGAGGCCGCAACGGCGCCCTTCGGTGTGAACTCATCGCGAGTCATGGTGTGTGTCCCCTCTTCTCTTGTTTGTCGCGGTGCACCAATCCAGCCTCTGGTCGCCGGCCCTCGACGCCCCGTGGCCGCCGGGCACAAGACCTCGGCGGGTCGCTGCGGCCGCGTTCCATCGGTGCGTGTCGGGTAACCGGCGCTTGTTGGTCTGGATTGCGCTAGCACCCTGTGGGTAGGAGAGTCCGGTGGCCGCGGATCGGGTACCTGAATATGTGAGCGCGCGCGCTCCCCGGGCCGCCGGGTGGTGCCGGCAGACTCTTTTGGTACCCGATCCCCCGCCAACCCGCTCTTACTTATTGCCGGAGGCTCACAATCGGGGTTTAGGCGTTCAGGTCGAAATGGTCGATAACAAAAAGACCCTGCTGGAGCGGCTGTTTGCGGACCATGGAGGTTCCCTGCAGGCGTTCCTCTACAAGCGCGTGCGCCGGCGACCGGATGCGGTCGACCTGGCACAGGAGGTGTACGTGCGGATGCTGCGGGTGCCGGACCTGGACGCGATACGCAACCCCGAGTCGTACCTGTTCACCGTGGCGAGCAACCTTGCCAAGGAACATGCCCGCCTGGAGCGCCGCGACTGCGGTGCGCTCGACGTCGATGACCCGCTGGTTGAGGCGCAGCTCGCCGAGCTGCCCGCCTTCGGCGGGGAGCTCGACCGGGCGGTGCGCATCAGGCGGCTGCGCGAGGTGCTGCAGCAGCTGCCGCCCAAGTGCCACGCCGCCGTGGTGCTGCAGTACTGGCACGGCATGAGTTACGAGGAGATTGCGCAGCGTCTCGGCGTCTCCACGCACATGGTGAAGAAGTACCTGAGCCAGGCCCTGCTGCACTGCCGGCGCCGCATGGCGCGGCTGGGATAGGACACATGGCCGAAAACGAGGAACGCGTGCGCCGACTGATCGCCCAGGATGCCGCCGAGTGGTTCGTGGCCAACCGCGCCGGCCTCAGCGCGCGCGAGCGCCAGGGCTTCGCGGCCTGGCTCAAGGCCTCCCCGGTGAACGTCGAAGAGTACCTCTCGTTCTCGGTCATCGCCCGTGACCTGCGCGAGGCGTGCCGTGACTCCCCGGTTTCTGTCGAGGAACTCCTGACACGCGCGCGATCGGAGGACACGGGAGCGGTGACCCCCTTGTGGCCGCGCCTCGCTGGCGGCCTTTCGGGCCCCGCAGCGCGTCGCTGGCGTGCGGCGACTGTCGGCTTCGCGCTGTGCGCCGTGCTCGGCCTCGGTCTCATGGCGGTATGGCGGTTCGGGCCACCTGCGCCTGCGGCAGCAGCCGGCGGCGCACTGACTACGCTGCACTTCGAGACCGCGCACGGGGAGCAGGCCACGCGGCGCCTCCCGGATGATTCCCTCGTGCACCTCAACAGCGACACCGCACTGACGGTCCGCTTCAGCGGCCTGGAGCGCCGCGTCGAGCTGACGGCCGGCGAGGCGGACTTTGAAGTCGCTCACTCCCCCGGGCGTGCGTTCCGCGTGGTGGCAGGCGTCGCCGAGGCGCTCGCGGTCGGCACTCATTTCGATGTGCGCCTGAGGGGAGCATCGACCGTGGTCACCGTTGCCGAGGGCCGCGTCAGCGTCGCGCCCGCCGCGCAGCCCGGCGGCAGCGCCGCACCCCAGGCGATCCAGCTCGGCCCCGATGAGCAGGTGACCGTCGCAGCGGGGGAGTGGCCGGCGAAGCCGGTGCCCGTGGATGCGCAGCGCAGCACGTCCTGGCTGCACCGGCAGATCTCATTCGACCATGAGCCTCTGGAGCAGGTGGCGAGCGAGTTCAACCGCTACTCCGCCAAACGCATCGAGATCGCGACACCAGCCCTGCGCAGGCTCGAGATCAGCGGACAGTTCGCCACTGATGACACCGACGCCTTCGTGGCCTTCCTGCGCAGCCTGCCGCACGTGAAGGTCGAGGTGACCGCGACACAGATCGTCGTGTCCCAGAACTAGCTATACCCGCTGTCTCCGGAGGCTTAATCTCCCGCATACAACAAGACTTACTGGGATTGCATGGGGTCAGGGTTGCATCCACCGGCTGCGCGGATCGCGAGGGTGGTCTCTGAGATCCTGCGTGCGCTGCCCCTTGGCGCACCGCTGACGCTCTTCGCCGCCGCACCGGCCCTGGCGGTGTCGGAGGAACCTGCCGCCCTGGCCGCGGACATTCCCGCGCAGCCACTCACGCAGGCGCTAACGGCGTTCGCCCAGCAGACCGGGCTGCAGTTCGTCTATGTCTCCGGGGTGGTCCGCAACCAGAAGTCCCATGCCGCGGCGGCCGGGCTCAGCGCCGAGGAGGGCCTCGCGCGCCTGCTGCAGGGAACGGGGCTGCGCTTCGAGTACCTGACGCCGCGCAGCGTGCGCATCCTGGCCATCCCGGCGGCGCCGCAGGCGACCGTGAAACCGGGCGAGGGACTCCAGGAGGTCATCGTCACCGCGACCCGGCGCAGCGAGGGCTCCCAGGACGTGCCTATCACGCTTCAGGTGCTCACCGGGGAGACGCTGGCGCGCCTGAACGCCACGACGCTGGAGGACTTCCTGAATTACCTGCCCGGCGTCACCGCGCATGGGGTGGGACCGGGTCAGAACGACATCTACATGCGCGGCCTCGGGACCGGGGAATTCGGCAATCAGGCGTCGGGTAGCAACGGTGCCTTTCCCAACGTCGCAATCTACCTGGATGAGCAGTCGACGCAGCTGCCGGGACGCAATCTCGACGTCTACGCCGCCGATCTGGAGCGCATCGAGGTGCTGGAGGGCCCGCAGGGCACGTTGTTCGGCTCGGGCGCGCAGGCCGGCGTACTGCGCTATATCACCAACAAGCCGAAGCTCAACATGACCGAGGCGTGGGTGGACGCGGGTTACGCCGTAACCGCCCACGGGGGCCCGAGCACGGCCCTCAACGCCGTCCTTAATGTCGCCCTGATCCAGGACACGCTGGCGCTACGGGGTGTCATCTACAACGAGAGGCGCGGGGGTTACATCGACAACACGCCGGCGACCTTTGCGCGCACCGCTGCTGACCCGAGTATCGGCTATGCGTTCGCGAACGGCATGGTGCCGGCCAACAGCGTGGTCATCAACAACGCGGCCCTGGTTGCCAGTGACATCAACACGGTCACCTATCAGGGCATGCGCCTGGAGGTTCTCTACCAGTTCCACGAGGACTGGAGTGCGCTGCTGGCGCAGTCCTACCAGAGCCTCGATGCGGAAGGCGTTTCCGCGGAGATGGCCTACAACTCACTCGGGCAGCCGCAACCCGATCTCACCGTGCAGCTCTTCAACCCCTCCTACAACAAGGACCGGTTCGAGAACACCGCGCTTACGATTGAGGGCCGGCTCGCGGCTGTGAAGATCCTGTATGCGGGCAACTACCTCGTGCGCAACGTCGAGCAGGTCCAGGACTACACCAGCTACGCCCACAGCGGCACCTACGTGGATTACTACCAGTGCATCAATCCAAAGCCCGGCAATCCCGCCACGGCGCAATGCTTTACGCCCAGTTCGGTCTGGCACGACCTCGAGCGCAACACGCACCAGAGCCATGAGCTGCGTCTGAGCACCCCGGACGACTGGCGCCTGCGCGGTCTGGGCGGCCTCTTCTACGAGAAGTACCAGATCCAGGATCAGGGCGACTGGTACTACCTCACCGCGACCCCCTACTTCAATCCCATCGCGCCACCCACCGACGCCTGGTTGCTCGACGGCAAGCCCGTCTGCCCCTGCGTGCCCCACGCGGTCACGGCGCCCGGCTACCCGGTGACCACCATCAATCCCGGCGTGCGGCCGCTCGGGGATGCCTTCTTCAACGACATCACGCGCGGCTATGACCAGAAGGCGGCCTACGCCTCGGTGGACTTCGACCTCAGGCCGCGCACCCTCACGCTCACTGCCGGCACCCGCTACTTCAGCAACACCACCTCGGAGACCGGCGCGGTGGTGGGCAGTTTTTATTGCGGCAAGATCAACAACCAACTCGGGCCGCCATCGGACCCGTGCATCAACCGCGACTTCAACAACCTTGACTCGCTCGGTCTCAACCAGACGTACTCAGGCTTCAGGAGCCGTGCGAACCTCAGCTGGAAGGTCAGCGCTGATGCTCTGCTCTACTACACCTGGTCGCAGGGATTCCGCACCGGGGGCTTCAACCGCGGCTTCGTCCCCTTGGGCGATTCGCCGCTGTCCCCCGGTAACGGCTCCTGGCAGGCGACTGCCAGGTTGCACCTCGGGTTCGCCGCGCCCAATGGCTTCGCCCCCGATACCGTCATCAACAACGAACTCGGGTGGAAGACGAGCTGGCTCGGGCAGCAGCTGCAGTGGAATGGCACCCTGTACGAGGAGGACTGGAAGCACTCGCAGATCAACGTCGATGCCTTCGACGATGCCACCCTGAACGGCGGCGACTACCGGGTACGCGGGCTCGAAACCTCCCTCATTGTCCACGCCTTCGCAGGGTTCAGCGCGCAAGTCGGAGCCGCCTGGAATCACAGCGCGCTGGTGCGGCAGGGGACTTTCTACTGGGCCGACGGTACCCCGATCGATTTCAGCTCATTGCACTATGAGAACAACGCCAAGTTCCCCAATCCCACCGGCGCACTCGGCAGTCCTCTTGCCGGAGCGCCCCCGTTCCAGGGCAATGTCCGCCTGCGCTACGAGCTGGCGCTGGGCGACTATCACGCTTTCGCACAGCTCGGGGCCGTGCACCAGTCGCAATCGCTTTCCTCCACCGACGAAGTCTCCACCGACCGGCTGGGCAACACCATCGCCTACCCCCTGCCGCCCTTTACCACCTACGATGGGGCACTCGGAGTCCGGAAGGACGCCTGGCAGCTGCAGCTGTACGGACAGAACCTGACCGATACCCGCGCCGAGCTCTACGCCAACAACTCGCTGGCCTACAAGGCCGTGACGGTCAGCCGGCCACGCACCATCGGCATGCACTTCAGCTACAGGTTCCGCGGCAGCTAGAGCCGCGAACGCCGCAGACGCACTCACAGTGCGGCAGCCAGGGCACCGCGGCCCGCGCGTCCAGCGCTGCCCGCCTAGCGCTGCATCCTCATGATCTCGTCCATGGGCAGCATGTTGTGGTTGAGGTGGGTCATGATCCACAGCGACCCGAATACCAGGAGCATCACGATCAGGAGCCCGAAGGCGAGCGCCATCAGGTTGTTGACGCTCTCCGAGCCTGCCGTGATGTGCAGGAAGAACACCAGGTGCACGCCCATCTGCGCGATCGCCAGCACCGTGAGCGCGATCGGGATGCTCGGCTCCCACACGAGCGTGCTGCGTGCCAGGTAGAAGGAGACGCCCGACAGCAGGGTCGCGAGGATCAGGCCGACGAGGTAGCTGCGCACGGCGGCGCCGACCGTCGGGTAGCCCGAGTCTTCATCCCCGGGTGCGGTACTGCCCGCTACGCCTGACTGCTCGGACACGAACTCGCTCATCTTGCGACTCCCACGAGGTACACGAGGCTGAAGAGCGCCACCCAGATGATGTCGAGGGTGTGCCAGAAGAGGCTGAAGCACAGCAGGCGCCGCTGGATGTCCGCCCGGTAACCCTTGGCGAGGACCTGCGCCATCATCGTCAGGAGCCACAGCAGGCCCGCGGTCACGTGGATGCCATGGCAGCCGATGAGGGCGAAGAAGGCGGACAGGAAGCCGCTGCGGGTGGGGCCCGCGCCCTCGGCCACCAGGTGCGCGAACTCGTGCACCTCGAGCCACAGGAACGTGGCGCCGAGCACGAAGGTGAGCGCCATGGCGCCGTGGAACAGCGGACTGCTGCGAAAGCGGGCACCGATCATGGCGAGCCCGCAGGTGAAGCTCGAGAGCAGCAGGCACGCGGTCTCCACCGCCACGGTGCGCACCTGGAACAGGTCACGCCCGGCGGGCCCGCCCGCGGTGCTGTCGGTGAGCACCGCGTAGGTGGCGAAGAACGCCGAGAACATGATGATGTCGCTGATGAGGAAGATCCAGAAGCCGTAGGCCACGACCAAGCGCTTCAGGTCCTCGTGGCCGTGGGAGCCGCCGGCCGCGTGAGCGCCAGCCGTGCCGCCTGCCACCGCGGCCACGCTCACAGCCCCGCCCCCTGCGCGAGCCACGAGGCGCGCGCGGCCTCGTTGGCGCGGTCGATGCGCGCGACCTCGGCCGCCGGGATGGTGTCCTCGTGCACGTCGCGCCAGGCGAGCACTACGAAGGTGCCGTAGGCGCACACGAATGCCACCCCCACCAGCCACCAGATGTGCCAGATGAGGGCGAACCCGAGGCTCGTGGCGAAGAAGGCGCAGATAAAGCCGGTCGGGCTGTTCCGCGGCATCTCGATGTCCTGGTAGGGGCGCGCGGGCGCGGCGTTCCCGTGGCGGCGCGCGCGCCCCTTCATGTGCCAGTAGGCCTCCTCGCCCTCCACCTGCGGCAGCTCCGCGAAGTTGAACACCGGTGGCGGCGAGGCGGTCGCCCACTCGAGCGTGCGCCCGTCCCAGGGGTCCCCCGTCAGGTCGCGCAGCGACTCGCGCTCGCGGATGCTGACGAAGAGCTGGACGCACTGCAGGACGATGCCCACCGTGATGAGGGCGACCCCGAAGGCTGCCACCACGAGCCACGGCTGCCACTGCGGCACGTCGTAGTGCTGCATGCGGCGCGTCATGCCCATGAGACCGAGCGCGTAGAGCGGCATGAAGGCCACGTAGAAGCCCGTGATCCAGAACCAGAACGCAGCCTTCCCCAGGCCCTCGTGGAGGCGGAAGCCGAACGCCTTCGGGAACCAGTAGGTGTAGCCGGCGAAGGCCCCGAACAGCACCCCGCCGATGATGACGTTGTGGAAGTGCGCCACGAGGAAGAGGCTGTTGTGCAGCACGAAGTCCGCCGGCGGCACCGCGAGCAGCACCCCGGTCATGCCACCGATCACGAAGGTGACCATGAAGCCGAGCGACCACAGTATCGGGGTCGAGAACACCACGCGTCCGCCGTACATGGTGAAGAGCCAGTTGAACACCTTCACCCCGGTGGGCACCGCGATCACCATGGTGGCGATGCCGAACACGCCGTTGACGTCGGCGCCCGCCCCCATGGTGAAGAAGTGGTGCAGCCACACCATGAAGGACAACAGGCAGATCGCCATGGTGGCCGCCACCATCGAGGTGTAGCCGAACAGCGGCTTGCGCGAGAACGTCGCGAACACCTCCGAGAACACCCCGAACGCGGGCAGGATGAGGATGTAGACCTCCGGGTGCCCCCAGGCCCAGATGAGGTTCATGAACATCATCATGTTGCCGCCAGCCTCGTTGGTGAAGAAGTGGAAGCCGAGGTAGCGGTCGAGCAGCAGCATGGCGAAGGTCGCGGTCAGGATCGGGAACGCGGCCACGATCAGCAGGTTCGAGGCGAGCGTGGTCCAGCAGAACATCGGCATGCGCAGGTACGTCATGCCGGGCGCCCGCAGCTTCAGCACCGTGGTCACGAGGTTGATGCCGGCGAGCAGCGTGCCGATGCCGGAGATCTGCAGTGCCCACAGGTAGTAGTCGACCCCGACGCCCGGGGAGTAGGTGAGCTCGGACAAGGGCGGGTACGGCAGCCAGCCGGTGCGCGCGAACTCACCGACGATGAGGGAGATGTTCACCAGCAGCGCGCCGGTGGCGGTGAGCCAGAACCCGACCGAGTTCAGGACCGGGAAGGCGACGTCGCGGATGCCCAGCTGCAGCGGCACCACGAAGTTCATGAGCCCGATCACGAACGGCATGGCCACGAAGAAGATCATCATCGTGCCGTGCGCGGAGAAGATCTGGTCGTAGTGCTCGGGGGGCAGGTAGCCGGCCGAGTGCAGCGCCACGGCCTGCTGCGAGCGCATCAGCACCGCGTCGCTGAAGCCGCGCAGCAGCATGACGAGGGCGAGCACCACGTACATGACGCCGATGCGCTTGTGATCGACGCTGGTCAGCCATTCCTTCCACAGGTAGCGGAAATGGCCCTTGATGAAGATCCAGCCGAGCACCGCGCAGATGACGGCCGCCACCACCGCGGAGGCGACCATGACGATCGGCTGGTGGATCGGGACGGCCGCGAAGGTGAGCCTGCCCCAGAGGCTCACCGCACACCCCCGCTGCCCGCCGCGTCAGCCACCTGCGCACCCGGCCCCGGTGCCGGGGCGATGACCTGCGTGGCCACGTCGTGGAACAGGCCCGGCGCGACCCGCCCGAAGAGGACCGGGGCCGCATTGGCGGCGGGGAACTCCAGCGCCTCGTAGGTGCCCCGGTCGAGCCCGGCCGTGCTCAGGCGCGCCCGGGCGACCCAGGCGGCGAAGTCCTGCACGGCCACCGCCCGCACCTCGAAATGCATGTCCGAGAAGCCATCGCCGCTATAGTGCGCGGAGCGGCCCTGGAACGTGCCCGGCGCATCTGCCATGAGGTTCAGCTCCGTCACCATGCCGTTCATGGTGTAGATCATGCTGCCGAGCTCGGGCACGAAGAAGCTGTTCATGACGCTCGCCGAGGTGAGGGAGAAATGCAGCGGCACGCCAGCGGGCACCACCAGTTCGTTCACGCTGGCCACGCCCTCCTTCGGGTAGATAAAGAGCCATTTCCAGTCGAGCGACACCACCTGGATGTCCAGCGCCGGGCCTGCGCCCTTGAGCGGCCGGGCGGGGTCGAGCTCATGCGAGCCGATCCAGCTCACCCCGCCGAGCAGGATGATCACCATCGCCGGGATCGCCCACACCACGAGCTCGACGCGGCCCGAGTGGGACCACTCGGGCAGGTGGCGCGCCCTCGGGTTGCCGGCGCGGTACCAGAAGGCAAAGCCTAAGGTCGCGAGGATCGTGGGCACCACGATCGCGAGCATGATCGCGAGGGAGTCGACGAGGATGGTCCCGTCGGCGTGACCGACCGGGCCGCGCGCCTCAAGCACTGCGGCGTGGCAGCCGGCGAGCGCTGCGGCAGCGGCAAGCACCGTCACGCTACGGCACAGGCGCCCGGCACAAGGGCGGCATCGCGATGCTGCGCCGTGCCCGCCCCACTCCTTCACCGCGTCCACCGCCTTCCCGGCTGCCTTCAATGAGGATGCCGCCAGGGAGAGCCGCCCGGCAGCGCTGCCGTGGAATACTAATACGTCGGGCTGCGCACCAGAGCCCTAAAAAAGGAGCGAGCATGCACGGGCACCCTGCCGATGAGCGGCGCGAGATCGAGCAGCTTCTCTACACCTACGCCTGGATGGTCGACCAGCGCAGGTGGGAGCTGATGGACACGGTCTTCGCCCCGCAGGCCACCATCGACTACACCAGCACCGGGGGCCGCCGGGGGCCCTACCGGCCGACGCTCGAGTGGCTGGACCGGGCGCTCGCGCCCTGGCCCCTGAACCTGCACCACATCACGAACGTGTGCATCGAGGTCAGAGGGCAGGAGGCCACCTCGCGCTGCTACTTCACCGCGCCCATGGGCCGCCTGCGCCCCGACGGCACGCAGGAAGTGATCACCAATGCGGGCTACTACCTCGACTCGCTGCTGAAGACGGCCCCGGGCTGGCGCATCCGCGAGCGCGTCTGCCACCAGGTCATCATGATCGGGCAGCTGCCGGCCGGCTATGCCATCCCGCAGTAGGCCTGCGGCCACGAAGAGCGCGACGCGGATGTCATCGCTTCGCGCCAGGAAACGCAATCCTTCGGTCCGGCGTGCCGCGCTGGTGACTGGGGATCGCTCCCCACGGTCCTCCTGACGCAAGCCGCGCCGCGCTCTTCGTCGCCACCCTCCGTGCGCGGGGCTGTGGAGGGCAAGGCCGGGACGTCCCGCTAGGTGGGACTGTTGCGAGGCGGCCATCCCTCTCATCCCGGACCCCCCAAACCGCTCGGTTCCGCCCTGCGGCAGCCACGCGCCGGCATGGAGCCCTTGCCGGTTTTGCGGCTTATACTGGGTGCATGACGGCTTTTGATGAGCAGGCGGCACCCGTGTCGATGCTGGCGCCGGCAGCAGACCTGCCCGCGCCGGTCGCCGACCCCGTTTCCCACCTGATCGGGGTCTACCGCGACTACCCGGGGCTGCGCGCGCTGATCCTGCGGCGCGTGCGCGACCCGGAAGTCGCGGCCGACATTCTGCAGGACGCCGCGGTCACCACCCTCGAGAAGCTGCGCAACGGGCAGATTGCGCACCCGGAGAACATCGGCGGCTACCTCTACCGGGTCGCCATCAACCACCTGCGCAACCACCGCCGCCGCGACCGCAGCGCCCTGTGCGACACGGCCCCGATCGATGAGCTGGCGGACGTGGAGAACGACCCGGAGTGGGAGAAGGTCGGGCGCCCGCAGTGGGCCGAGGCCGCCCGTCGCCTGCTCGATGAGATGCCGGTGGCGCGCGACCGCGACCTCCTCATGCGCTTCTACCTGCACGACGAGGACAAGGAGCAGATCTGCCGTGAGCTGAACCTCTCGGAGGAACACTTCAACCGGGTGATCTTCCGCGCGCGCAACCGCTTCCGCGAGCTGCTCGAGCACCGCGGTTACTGGAAGGCTGACCTGCTGTCCATTGCCGCCCTCACCCTGTGCCTGGCGGCGAGCCTGTGTGCGGGCCATCGCCCGCCACCGGGCGCGGCGGCGCGCGAGCCGCTCACCGCCGCCTCCCGGCTCGAGCTCACGGAGATCTCCCCGTGCTAGATGTCGGGCGTGACATCGAGCGCATCCGCGACTACCTCGCCGGGCGCCTCTCGGACCAGGAGAGCGACGCATTCGGGGAGCGCCTGGTGCGCGACCCGGAGCTCGTGCGTGAGCTGGAACGCACGCTCAAGCTGAGCGAGGGACTGCGGCAGCTCTCCCGCGAGGCACGCCCGGTGCAGGCGCTGCCGCAGCGGCGCACCAGGCGCGCCTGGCTGCCGGCGCTGGCCGCGGCGGCTGCGCTCGGCGTGCTCGGTGTGGGGTTGTGGGTAAATCCGGCCACCCGGCGTGCGCCGCTGCTGAGCGCCTCGCTCGCGACGGCGCTGGCGCGGGAGGCCACCTCCACCGTCGCCTCGCAGTTCACCTTCGTGCCGATGCGCGGCGGCGCCGCACCGGGCCTCGAGCTGCCCCGGGCGGGCATCGTCGAGTTCCGCCTCGCGGCGCCCGCCGGCCCTGCGGCCGGCGGCTATCGTGTCGCGCTCCTGTCGGCCGAACCCGGTGTCCCCGGGCGCACGCTCGGATCCAGTGACGTCGCGGCCATCCAGGCCGATGGCTTCCTGCACGTCTACGCGGACGCGACGCGCCTCTCGCCCGGCCGCTACAGCCTGAACGTCTTCGATGCCGGCAGCGGCGAGGCTGCGCTGGAGGTCTACCCCTTCAGCCTGCACACGGGCAGTCCGCCGGCCCCCTGAGGCTCGCCGGCTCGCGGACGCATCGTCCCGGGACGCCCCTTCAGCCCGTGTCCACGCGTCCTTCGGGTGCCCCGCGCCCGAGCACGTCCGGCAGCGCCTGTCCGTTCTCGGTGAAGGTCAGCGACACCGAGTTCAGGCAGTGGCGCTCCCCGCTCGGGGGCGGCCCGTCGGGAAACACGTGGCCCAGATGGCTGCCACAGCGCGCGCACACTTCCTCCACCCTCACCATGCCGTAGCTCGTGTCACGGATGCGGCGGATGTGCGCCTCGGCGTAGGGCCGGAAGAAGCTCGGCCAGCCGGTGCCCGAGTCGAACTTGGCGCTCGAGCGGAACAGCGGCAGCCCGCAGAAGCGGCAGCAATAGATGCCATCCTTGTGATTGTCGAGGAACACCCCGCAAAAGGCTGCCTCGGTGCCGTGCTCGAGCAGCACGTCACGCTCGGCGGGGGTGAGGCCTGCGGTAATGCGGGCGCGCTGTGCCTCATCCGGCGGCCGCAGATCGAACTGGCTCATGGGGCCCTCTTATTGATGTAGCCCGGCTGACTTTCAAGCGACAGCCTACCCCAACACAGCCCCCCCGATGCACCCGAAGCCCCGGGCTCGGGCGCGGCCCTGAGGACCTATCGGCGCCGGCCTACGCAGTCTCAGGATAACGCGGCGGCCATACGGCTCGGTATGATCGAAAGGCCTCAAGCGACAGGTGAGCCGAACATGAGCACCACGATCAGTCCCCTGGCCGGCAAGCCCGCCCCGAAATCGCTGCTGGTGGACGTCGCGCGCCTGGTCGGTGATTACTACGCCCTCAAGCCCGACGCGCGCGAGCCCTCCCAGCGCGTGGCCTTCGGCACCTCCGGGCACCGTGGCACTTCCTTCGAGCGCAGCTTCAACGAGGACCACATCCTCGCCATCACCCAGGCGATCTGCGAGTACCGCAGCGGCCAGGGCATCACCGGCCCGCTCTTCATCGGCGCCGACACCCACGCGCTGTCCGCGCCCGCCCAGGACACCGCGCTCGAGGTGCTGGCGGCACACGCGGTGCCGACGCGGCGCGCCGCCCACGGGGAATTCACCCCAACGCCCACCATCTCCCACGCCATCCTCACCTACAACCACGGCCGCAGCGGGGGACTCGCGGATGGCATCGTCGTCACGCCCTCCCACAACCCGCCCGACAACGGCGGCTTCAAGTACAACCCGCCCAACGGCGGCCCCGCGGACACCGAGGTCACGGGCTGGATCCAGTCACGCGCCAACGCCCTGATCGAATCCGGGTTGCGCGAGGTGCGCCGCACTGCCCAGCCCCTCCCCACAGGCACGATCCAGTCCCACGACTACGTGGACGCCTACGTCGCAGACCTCGAGCGCGTCGTCGACTTCGCGGCGATCCGGAGCGCCGGGCTTGCCATCGGCATCGACCCGCTGGGGGGCGCCGGGGTGCATTACTGGGGGCGGATCGCGGAGCGCTACGGGCTCAACCTCACGGTGGTGAGCGAGGTGGTGGATCCGCAGTTCGCCTTCATGACCCTCGACTGGGACGGCAAGATCCGCATGGACCCCTCCTCCGCCTACGCCATGCAGCGCCTCATCGCCTTAAAGGACCGCTACGACATCGCCGCCGCCTGCGACACCGACCACGACCGCCACGGCATCGTGGCCCCGAGCGTGGGCCTGCTGCCGGCCAACCACTACCTCGCGGTGATGGTCGACTACCTCTTCGGTCACCGGCCCGGCTGGCCAAGGGCGGCCGGCGTCGGCAAGACGGTGGTCTCCACGGCGCTCATCGACCGCATCGCCCGCAAGCTCGAGCGGCGCCTGCTGGAGGTCCCAGTCGGGTTCAAGTGGTTCGTGAAGGGCCTGATGCAGGGTGAGCTCGGCTTCGGCGGCGAGGAAAGCGCCGGCGCCACGGTGCTGCGCCTCGACGGCCGGGTATGGACGACCGACAAGGACGGCATCGTGCCGGCGCTCCTGGCCGCGGAGATGACGGCGCGCCGCGGGCAGGACCCCGGGCAGAGCTACCGCGCCATCACGGCTGAGCTGGGTGAATGCTTCGCCGAGCGCCAGGAGGGCGCCGCGTCGCCTGAACAGAAGGCGCGCCTCGCAAAACTCACCCCACGCGAGGTCAAGAGCGGCGAGATGGCCGGGGAGAAGATCCTGCAGGTGCTCGACCGCGCGCCCGGGAACGGCGCCCCGATCGGCGGCATCAAGGCGGTGAGTGAGTCCGGGTGGTTCGCGGCGCGTCCCTCGGGCACCGAGTCGCTCTACAAGATCTACGGGGAGAGCTTCAAGAGCCCGGCGCACCTGAAGGCACTGCTCGCCGACGCGGCCGCGATCGTCGATGCGGCGATCAAGGGCGCCTGAGGCACGGGAAGGGTACTAGCTCAGCAGCGGCGCCATGCCCGGATCCCCCTTGGCAAGCGCGCGCTGGTAGGCGGGGCGCTCGCCGATGCGCGCAAGGTAGGCGCGCACCGCGGGCAGCGACCCCAGATCGCGCCGCGAGAAGGCACGCATGGTGGTGAGGGGGAAGAACATCATGATGTCGGCCGCGGTGAACTCCCCGCCGGCGAAGAACGGCACCGCCTTCAGGCGCGCCTCGATCAAGGCATAGGCGCGCTCGCCGCGCGCGCGGAATATCGCGAGGATCGGGTTGTCACCCTGAAGCCCGAGCATGGCGCTCATGAGCGTGCTCATCTCGCTTGGCATCAGCGTGCCGTTGGCGAAATGGAACCAGAAGAGGTAGTCGGCGAAATTCGCTGCCGCCGCGGCGACCGCGAGCCGCCCCTGCCCGTACTTTGCGATCACGTACTCGAGGATGGCACCGGACTCCGGCAGCACCACGTCCCCGTCCGTGATCACGGGCGCGATCCCCATCGGGTGCAGGGCGCGGTACGCGTCGGGCGCGAGCTTCGTCACCGGGTCGCGCTCGTAGCGCCTGAGCGTGTAGGGGATCTCGAGTTCCTCGCACAGCCACACGACGCGCTCGGACTGCGATACGCCAAGGTGATGGACGGTGATCATGGCAGCGGGTTCCTCGGTACGGTCGGGTGGCGCAGTGCGACGCAGCCGCGAGTATCGCACCCCACGGGGCGGGGGGTGCCCGATGCCTAGAGCGGCGGCGCCGCGGTCGCCGCATCCTGCGGCAGCGGGATGAACTCCTGGTTGTCGAGGTCCGGCAGCTTCATGCGTCCCGCACGCCAGTCGGCCTTGGCCTGCCGGATGCGCTCCTGCGAGGAGGACACGAAGTTCCACTCGAGGAAGCGCTCGCCGATCGGTTCGCCGCCGAGCAGCATGATGACGGCGGGCGATTCGGCGCTGAACAGCACCGGCGCACCGGGGGTGAACACCATCATCCGGCCGGCGCTGAAGCGCTGGCCATCGACCTCGACCGTACCGGAGACGACGTAGGCGGCGCGCTCGGGATACTCCGCGGGCAGCTGGGCGCGTGCGCCGGCAGCCAGGCGCCAGTGCACGTAGAAGAGCGGCGAGTGGGTGCGCACCTTGGAGCGCGCACCGAAGGCGGCGCCTGCGATCAGCCGCGCCCACAGGCCCGCGCCCTCATAGGTCGGCAGGTCGCCCTCGGTGTGATGGTGGAAGGAAGGCTCGATCTCCTCGTCCTCCCGCGGCAGCGCGACCCAGGCCTGGATGCCGTGCACGTGATCACCCTCGGCCCGCGCGCGCTCGAAGCGCTCCGAGTGGGTGATGCCGCGCCCGGCGGTCATCCAGTTGACCTCGCCGGGGAGGATCGCCTGCTCGCAGGCGAGGCTGTCACGATGCACGATCTGACCATCAAAGAGGTAGGTGACGGTGGAGAGGCCGATGTGGGGGTGGGGCCGCACGTCCACCGAGCGCGGGATCCCGGGCGGGAAGTCCGCCGGCCCCATGTGATCGAAGAACACGAACGGCCCGACCATGCGGCGCCGGGCGGCCGGCAGCACGCGGCCGACCTCGAAGCCGCCGAGGTCCTTGCGGCGCTGCTCAATCACGGACTCGATCACGGCCATGGCTTATCCGACGCACCGGTGCAGGAGGCCCAGACTATCCCGCGCGCGCGCGGCGCGTCCAAGGAGAAATCGCGCCCCGCCCCGCGGCGGGGCGGCACGGTAGAATGCCCCATGCGCCCCGTGCGACCCCCGAGCAATCCCACCCCGCCGCGACTGCGGCTCGCCCTGCTGCTCGCGCTCGCGCTGCTCGGGACGGCCGCACACTCACCGGCACGCTCCCAGGAGCCCCCCGCGGCCGCAGCAGCGCCGCAGACCCCGGCACTGGACCTGCCCACGCTCGAGGAGCGCCTCAAGGGCACCAATGCCATCGGCATCTTCACCAAGCTCTCGATCAAGAACCAGGTCGATGACCTCATCGCGCAGTTCCGTGCCTTCCACGCCGGGCGCCCGAGCCCGACGCTGGCGCAGCTGCGCGAGCGCTTCGAGCTGCTGCTGCTGAAGGTCGTGACGCTGCTGCAGGATGATGACCCGGCCCTGGCATCCGCGGTGACCGCCTCGCGCGAGGCGATCTGGGCGGTGCTCAGTGACCCCAAGAAATTCGCCAACGTCTGAAGGACGATCAAGAGGAGTTGCCATGCGCCTGCGTCTGTCTTTATGTGCGATCCCGCTCCTGGTGATGCTCGCGCCACACCCGGCGCGTGCGGCCGACGCGGCCTTCGCCAAGGACCTCAAGGCCACCATCGCGCTGCAGGGACTGCCCTGCGACCAGGTCGTGACCTCCAGGCGAAACGGCGACAGCGACTACAACGCCTCCTGCAAGGACGGCAACCGCTACCACATCTTCGTCGACCCGTCCGGGCGCGTGGTGGTGAAGAAGCTCTGAGGGCGCAGCCGCCGGCACTTCAGTCGGCACTCAGGCCCAGCGCCAGCGCGCAGCTCTCGGCCTCCCCGAGCTGCCTCGGCTGTGCGCCCGGCGCCGGGTGCTGCGCGAGTGCCTCGAGCACCGCGGCGTGCATGCGCGCCTGGGCCGGACGGCGCCGCACCTGCCCCTGCGCCTCGTGCGCGCGGTCGGCGCAGGCGGCGATCTCGGCCGCCGCCCCATAGCGCTGCGCCGCGCAGGCGAGGTAGGCCATGGCATCGAGGGCCATGTAGAGCTTGGAGGGGTCGAGGCGCACCGCCAGCTGATACAGCTCGAGCCCCGTGGCGCGCGCCTCCGCGATCTCCCCGGCCATCAGCAGCGCCACGAAGGTCACGGCGAGCAGCTCGAAGTGCGTCTCGCGCCGCCCCACGTGCCGCAGGCTCAGCATCAGGGGACGCGCGAGCTGCAGCGCCGCCGCGGCGTCCCCGCGCGCCACGTCCAGCTCCACGATGTTGACGGTCGCGAGCAGCGCCTGGCGCTCGCTCGTGGTGAGCGCCAGGCGCATGGCGCGCTGGTAGGCATCGCGCGCCTCGCCGAAGCGCCCGGCACTGGTGAGCAGGCTGCCTTCCGTGAGCGCCCCGTGCGCGAGCAGGCGCGCCGGCCACTGCGGCTGCTCGAGCGCCCGGGCCGCCGCGAACGCGGCCCAGGCCTGGGTGGTGTCGACGCGCCAGTTGGCGGCGAGCTGCATGAGGGCGTAGTACTGGGCGCGCGCATCGCGCGTGTCGCCGTACATCGAGGCGGCGAGTTCCGCCGCGTAGCGGGCGCGGTCGCACTGGCGGGCGGAGTCATAGGCGGCGATCGACTCCCAGAAGCGCCCGACGCGCGCGCGCGGCAGCTTGTCGTGCAGCAGCGCGAGCACCTGCGCGTAGCGTGCCCGCCCCTCCCCGTACAGGTCGGTCTCCAGGAACAGCGGCCATGCCGAGCCAAACAGCGCAACGCCGAGGGCGCGGTCGTGCGCCACCGCCCAGTCGAGCGCTGCGCGCACGTTGGCGAGCTCTGGCTCGTAGCGGTGCAGCCAGATCGCCTCATCGAGCGACCAGTACTCCTCGTAGGCGACGTCCAGCAGCGCGAGCATGGTGTGCGCCATGCGTGAGCGCGCCGTATCCTCCTCGCCGCGCGCCTGCAGGCGCTGGCGCGCGTAGTCACGGGCGCTCTCCAGGAGCACGTAGCGTGGCGGCTCGACCGCGAGCACGGAGACGAGCGAGCGATCCACCAGGCGGCTGATGAGGTCGGTCGCCTCGGTGGTGTCGATGCCCTCCTCGGCGACGCTCGCAGCGGCTGCCTCGAGTGAGAACGTGCCCGCGAAGGTGGCCAGGCGGCTGAAGACGCGTTGCTCGGGGGCGCTCAGAAGCTCATAGCTCCAGTCAAAGGCGGTGTGCAGCGCCCCGTGGCGGCCATCGGGCGCGCGCGCCGCCGACTTGAGCAGGCGGAAGCGGTCATCCAGGCGCGCGAGCAGCGTCGCGAGCCCGAGTGCCGGCACGCGCGCGGCGGCGAGCTCGAGCGCCAGCGGGATGCCATCGAGGCGCCGGCAGATCTCGGCCACGAGTGGTGTATTCGCCGCCGAGAGCTCGAAGCGCTGGTCGGCCGCCTTCGCGCGCTGCGCGAAGAACGCCACCGCCGGGTAGCGCTCCGCCTCGGGCTCGGGCACCCCCGGGGGCGGTGCGGCCAGCGCCGTGAGGCGGTACACCACCTCCCCTGCGATCCCGAGTGGCACCTGGCTCGTCACCAGCACGCGCAGCCCGCGCGTCTGGGCGAGGAGCTGCGCGAGGGGCTGTGCAAGGGCCTCCCCGAGGTGCTCGGCGCAGTCGAGCACCAGCAGCAGCTTCACGTGGCTGAGCGACTGGGCGAGGGCTGCGAAGCCATCCGCGCCATCCGGCAGCGACAGGCCCAGGGCGACCGCGATCGCCGAGGGCACGTGCTCAGGACTCGTCAGCATCCCGAGCGACACCCAGGCGACGGCGGCGCCGTGGGCATCGGCGGCCTGTGCGAGCACTTCCTGGGCGAGGCGCGTCTTGCCGACGCCCGGGGTGCCGACCAGGCTCACGAGGCAGCCGCGCGCGAGCGCTTTCTGCACCTCGGCGAGCTCTGCGGTGCGGCCGACGAGGGGCACGAGGCGCTCGGGGCGGGTGCGCCTGGGCACGGCGAGTGTTGTGAGCTGCGCGTCCTGCTGCGGCACGGCGGCGTCGGGCGCGGCCTGGGCGGGTGCGACCTCGAGCTCCAGGCGGTAGCCGAAGCCGGGGACGGTGCGTATGGCGCCGGCGCCGAGCACGCGGCGCAGGCTGGCGATCTGTGCCGGCAGGTTGTTCTCATCGACCACCAGGCGCGGCCACACGCGCTCGATGAGCGTGCCCTTGGTGACGAGGCGCCCCGGGGTCTCGGCGAGCACCAGCAGCAGGTCAAAGGCCCGCGCGCCAAGCTCGAGCGGCTCACCACCCTCGCACAGCGTGCGTTCGGAAGGACGCAGCTCGAACTTGCCGACACGTATCCGGTCCATACGGCACCACCGCGGCCCGCCTCACAGGGGGCGCACAGCCTGCAACTATACCGTGCGCGCCTGCCGCGCCGGCCTGCGCCCGTCACGGGCGCGTCCGCGGCCCATCCCGGGCCCCGGGCGGGCGTAACCAACAGCCCCGCCTGACAACCAACACGCCCCCCGGGCGCACCGGCAGCCGCCCGGGTCGCCCGTTGGGCCCTGTTTCATAACTTTTTCAGGGCGGCTTCAAGACCCGGGCGGCGCCCCCGGGCAACACTGCGTCCCACTGGAGCGAGGTCCGCGCCAGTAAGGAGCAGCCCGAAGGCGCACCCGCAACGCACTCAAGGAGTCCACATGCCCAAATTCGTCATCGAACGCGAGATCCCGGGGGCCGGCAAGCTCAGCCAGGCCGAGCTCAAGAGCATCTCGAAGAAGTCCTGCGGGGTGCTGAGCAGCCTCGGGCCGAGCATTTCCTGGATGGAGAGCTACGTGACCGCCGACAAGCTCTACTGCGTGTACTACGCCACCGATGAGTCGCTGGTGCGGCGCCACGCGGAGCTCGGCGGCTTTCCGGCCAACAAGATCACGCAGGTCACGAGCGTCATCGATCCTGCAACCGCCGAGTAGACGATTCACAACCAACCACGACCATTTGGGGGAGATAACCATGAAACTGATCCTCGCAACACTGTCCCTGCTGATCCTGAGCCCGGCCTTCGCGGCTGACCCGACGACGGCGGGCACCTACACGCCGTCCAAGTCCGATCATCGCTACCTGATCGAGCGCACCTTCCCGGCCGGGGCCCTGGACGGGCTGGACGCCGCCGGCAAGGTGAAGATCAACCAGACGAATGCCAAGTACGGCGTTCACTGGGTGATGTCCTACGCCAACGCCGAGAAGACCAAGACCTACTGTGTGTACGAGGCGCCGAGTGAGTCCGCGGTGCGCGAGGCTGCGCATGCAAACGGCATCCCGGTCGACAAGGTCACCGAGGTGCCGGTGACCCTCACGCCGCAGTAGCCGCGAGTGCCACTGTGCTGAAGGAGGCGGCGTGCCCGCAAGGGCACGCCGCCTCTCTCTTTTGGGCACGCGTGTGCGCTCTGCACGCCCGCTACAATCGCAGGCAGGCGACAACATGCCGACGTACGACAGGAAGCACCTTGCCAGCACCCTCCAGCCCCGATGAGTGCAAGCAGCCCGCGGGCGTGGTGCGACCGGTCATCGACCGCACCCGCTGCGAGGGCAAGGATGACTGCGTGCGCGTATGCCCGTACGAGGTGTTCGAGGTGCGTACGCTCCTGAGCCTTGAACGCCGTGCCCTGCCCTTCATGGCCCGCCTCAAGACCCGCTTCCATGGCAACCGCCAGGCGTTCGCGGTACGCGCCGAGAGCTGCCATGCCTGCGGGCTGTGCGTTGCGGCCTGCCCGGAGAAGGCGATCACGCTTGCGCGCTTCGCCGCGCCTGGCTAGGGGGCCGCAGTCGCCGGCAGGTGCTCGCGCAGGAATGCATCCACCTCGCTGAGCATCTGGATGCGGGTGTCGTCGCGCGACAACCAGTAGTCTTCCTGCGGCAGTCTGACGAGCTTCACCGACTTGCCGGCCTTGGTCAGGGCAGCCGCCATGCGCTCGGACTGCTCATTCGGTACGACACCGTCGCTCGTGCCGTAGACGACGAGTACCGGCGCGGTGATGGCAGCGACAGCGTTGATCGGCGACTTCTGTGCCAGCGCCTTGTCGCCCGGCTTGCCGATGCGCGCCGTCCACTGGTCGAGCGTCGTCGAGTAGATCCTGCCGAAGGCTGAGTAGAGCGGCACCGTCTTCTCCAGCAACGCCGGCAGATCCGATATGCCGTTGACGCTGATGGCACATGCATACAGCTGCGGCGTGAAGGCGGCGCCCGCGAGCGCCGCGTAGCCCCCGTAGAAGAAACCCACGATGCAGACTCGATGCGCATCCGCGACGCCCTGCTCGATCATCGCGTGTACCCCGTCGGTGACATCGTCCTGCATGAGCCCGCCCCACTGGCGGTACCCGGCCTCGCGAAACGCATCCCCGAAGCCCGTCGAGCCGCGGAACTCGGGTTGCAGCACGGCGTAGCCGCGCGTGGCGAGGAACTGCACGAACCAGTCGAACTGGGGGAAGTCCCGGGAATTGGGGCCGCTGTGCGGCAGCACGATCAGCGGTGCTGGCGCATCCGCCTTGCCGGCCGGCCGCGTCAGGTAGGCCGGGATCACCGTGCCGTCGCGCGCCTTGTAGCTGATCTCCCTGAACTCACCGAGCGTCACGCCCGCGAGCGCCGGGTACTCCTCGGCCGCGATGTCTGCCTTGTGGGTGGAGAAGTCCACGAGGTAAAAGACCGGGGGCGTGGCCGGAGACTCAACGAGCGCGAGGGTCCGCGTGCCATCCGCCGTCCAGCCGTACGGCGTCACGATGCGGTTCGGAAACGCACGCTGCAGCACCTCGTGACGGTGCTGTCCCTCGGGCGTGATCCACTGCACCGCGTGTTTCGAGCCACTGACGTAAAAGCCGATCACGTCCCCGCTCTGCGGATCGAAATAGGCGCTGGTGATGTCAGCGTCGGGGTCTTCCGCGAGGAGCGCCAACGGCGAGCCATCGAGCGGCACCGCCCACGCCGCCTGATGAGGCCGCCCGTTGGCCGCCAGCAGGACGATGGCGGAGCCGTTGGGCAGCAGACCTGCAATGTGCGGCGGGTCATTGTCGTCGCGCTGCAGGAGTTCCTTGATGCCGTCCCCCCACAGTGCATAGAGGTGATAGGCACGCTTCTCGTAGTCCCAGTCCTCGCGTGCCACCGGCCGCCCGTCGCGGTCGACCACCCAGTTGACGGTATGCAGGTTGCCGACCTTGCTGACGGTCGAGGCGCCGGTGCGCGTATCAACTTCCAGGAGCGATTCACCGCGGGACATGATCACAGTGTGCGGCCTGGAGAGGCGTGCACGCACCACGCGCGCCTGCGGCAGGCCCACGTCCCCGCCGTCCACGAAGATGGCCGTGACGCCGAAGACCTGTCGCGGCTGCTGGCGCGAATTTCGCGTTGGAGCGAGGTCGCTCAGGCCGGCCAGCAGCGTGTCTTCATCGTTCCATGCCAGGGCGCGCAGCGTGCCGCGCGCCGGGATGGCGACGACACGATGTGTCTTGCGGGCCGCAAGATCGAATATCACCACGCGTGTAGTGGCATTTTGATGCTCCATCCACGCGATCCAGTGCCCGCCCGGACTCAGCACTGCGTCCGCCTGCACCGGCAGTGCGGCAAAGATCTCGATAGATGGTGCGACCGGCTGCGCAGCCGCACCCCCGATGCCGAGGCAAGCGAGCATTCCGGCCACGGACCAGTCACTGAGGCTGCGGATGAACCGGGTATGAGAGTGCGCTCGTGCCAGCATTGTTCTTCTTACCGAGAGTCTGCGGCAGCTGATCAAAGGCTAAGGCGCAACCGCGGCAGCGTCAAACTGGCCTGTCACTTGACACCACGGGCCGCGCAACGGTATCCGGACTGGAGCAATCCCCCACACCACGCCTCCCGAGTCAGGCCCACTATGGAAATCGGATTCATTGGCCTTGGCCGCATGGGCCAGGCGATCGCCGGCAACCTGCTGCGCGCAGGCCACGAGCTGAGTGTCTGGAACCGCTCGCCGGCGGCCGCCCAGGCGCTCGTGGCAGGCGGCGCGCGGCTGGTCGGTGAGCCGGCGGCCACGGCGCGCGGACAGGTTTTGATGAGCATGCTCGCCGACGACGAGGCGCACCGGCGCGTGCTCCTCGACGGCGGGGTATTCACCGCGGCCGCACGCGGGCTCATCTACGTGAACCTCGCCACGGTTTCCGTCGCGCTGGCGCGCGAGCTCGCCGCGCGCGCCGCGGCAGCCGGCGTGACCTACCTTGCCGCCCCGGTCTTCGGCCGCCCGGAAGCCGCGCAGGCGGCGAAGCTCAACATCGTCGTGGCCGGGGATGCCGCCGCCCTCACGCACATCGAGTCGCTGCTGCTGGCGATCGGCGAGCGCATCTGGCCGGTGGGCGCGCTGCCCGAGAACGCGAACGTGGTGAAGCTCGCCGGCAACTTCATGATCGCGAGCGCGCTCGAGACCATGGGTGAGGCCGCCGCCCTGGTGCGCGCCCACGGCATCAAGAGCGCCGAGTTCCTCGAGATCCTCACGAGTACGCTGTTCGCAGGCCCGGTTTACCAGAACTACGGGCGCCTCATCGCCGCGCAGCGCTACCAGCCGGCAGGCTTCACGGTCACACTCGGACTGAAGGACGTGCGCCTGGCGCTCGAGGCCGCCGAGGGCGCCCGCGTCCCGATGCCCTTCGCGGGCGTGCTGCGCGATCACTTCCTCGAGGCACTCGCCGGCGGTGGCGGCGAGCAGGACTGGTCGGCGGTCGCGGAAGTCTCGGCCGTGCACGCCGCGCTCAGCACCCGCGGACGCTGAGTGCGCCGCGGGACGGCCTCGCGGGGCCGCGCGACGCGGCGCGCGATTCAGCTCGCCATGGTTCTCAGGTAGGCTAGCGCGCCTTGGGGACGCATGCCCCGCCATTCAAACACCGGGGATACTAGATGCGTGCCTGGCCTGCCCTGACCATCCTGCCTGCACTCGTGCTCGCGCCGTGCGTGGTGAACGCCCAGACTGCGCCCGAGAACGCCATCGAAGCCCACCCGGCGTGGACCTTCAATGTCTCGAGCAAGTGCCCAGACCTGCACCCGGCCGACGACGGCCCCGCGGCCGTCGTGGTGTTCTACGTCAGCGACTTCGGCGCCCCCTCGCAGGTCTCGGTCCAGACCTCCTCGGGCAGCCCGGCGCTCGATGAGGCGGCGGTGAAGTGCGTGCAGAAACTGAAGTTCCAGCCGCGCACCCGGCTCGGCGATGCGGTGCCCATGGGCTCCTGGCAGAAGATCGCCTGGCGCTGGCAGCGCCCCGCGGGGCCGCCTGCGGGCACCGCGGCAACTCCCGCCGCGGTGGTGGCGGCCGGAAGCATCGCGGCCCCGGCCGCCGCGGCAGCCGCCCCCGGGACGACTGAGCTTCGGGTGTGCGCCGATGATGCCGGGCACGTATCCCAGGCGCCCACCATCGTGCGCTCCTCGGGCGATGCGGGCCTCGATGCCGCCGCGCTGCGGATCGCACGGGCGGGCTCGGGCAACTACCGCCCCGCACCGACCGTGGGCGGCAAGCCCGCCTCCGGCTGCGCCACCGTCTCGATCCGCTTCGAGTCCCAGTAGCACGCAGGCTTGCCGATGCCAAGGCTCCCAGGCCCACGCGCGCGGCACTGCCGTGACTGAGCGCACGCGAGGCGGGCTCTGGGGCCTGTTGCTGGCACTGCCGGCCGCGTGCGCCTGGGGCGCCGAGGGCGGCAGCACCGAGTACGTCGGCGGCTACACGGGCTTCGCTGCCGGCTACCTGCCACAGGATCCGGGCACCTACTTCACGAGCGAGTTCTACTACTACGACGGGAGCATCTCCAGGCTCGTCGCCAACGGGCGCATCGCGCTGAGCATCAGCACTCATACGTACTTCGAGAACCTGGCGCTCACCGAGCTGACGCACTACAGCTTCCTCGGCGGTAACTTCGGCTTCGGCGCCGAGGTGCCGGTCGGCTACTTCGGCGCCGAGGCGAGCATCTACCCGCTTGGGTTCGACCGCACGGCCTCCGCCTTTGGCTTTGGCGACATCGTGCTGGTGCCGCTGATTCTTGGCTGGCGCAACGGGGACTGGTCGGCGAATTTCACGCTGAGCGTCATCGCGCCCACGGGTGAGTACGACGAGAACCAGCCGGTGAGCCTCTCCAAACATTTCTGGGCCGTGGATGGCGCCTACAGCGGCAGCTACCTCACCGAGCACGGCTTCGACATGTCCTTCAGCCTCGGCTACACCGTCAACCGCGAGAACCCCGACACCCACTACAGGAGCGGCGACGTCACGCACCTGGACCTCGCGCTCGGGCAGTACCTCAACCCCGTCTTCAAGGTCGGCGTGGTCGGCTACGCCGTCGTGCAGGTCACCGCTGACAGCGGCTCGGGCGCGATCCTCGGCCCCTTCAAGTCCGACATCTACGCCGCCGGCGCCGCGCTCGAGTTCGACCCGAAGATGGGCGGCAGGGACGTCAGCTGGCAGCTGCGCTGGTACCGCGAGTTCGACGCGCGCAATCACCTGGCCGGGAACGCCGTCTACCTGACCACGGACCTGAAGCTGTAGCCCTCAGGCTGCTTCGCACAAAGCCTGTGCTTTGGCTTGGCCATAGCCCGGTGCTTCGCGCCGGCTCGCCGTTGATGCGATGATGAGGACAGAAGGTCGCGACAGAGGCACGTTGGATAAGTGCCCGACCCCAAAGGGAAGCCGATGCCCCGACGACTGAGCGAGTACGAGGACGCCCCGCCGCCGCCGCCCGGGCGGCGCCTCGCGCGCCTCGGGGTGGCGGTGTTCGGCTGCGCCGGCCTTGCGGCCTGCTCGCTGCTGTCCATCAAGAGCCCGGAGCGGCCGCTGTCGACGCGCGATTTGAACGCCCGCGTCCTCACCCGGCAGTTCTCGGCCGACTTCATCGCCTCGGTCGAGAGCTGCGCGGACGACATCGCGGCCGCGCACCCCGGCACCCCCATCGAGCGCGCGGCGCTGCGCTGGAAGCTGGTTGCCACCCTGCAGAGCGAGCGCGCGGCGCTGCAGCTCGCGCCGCTCATGGCGCTGCTGGACACCTGGGCGTTCTCGCTCGACATGAAGCTGTACCTGAGTCCGGGTGCCCCGGGCGCGGACCTCTTCGGTCCCGAGCAGCCCCGCGCCCTGAACGTGGCCACCGAATATGCCGACGCCGCGCAGGCCATGGCGCAGCAGCTGCTGAAGCCCAAGGAGTTCCAGGCCTTCCAGGAGTTCGTCAGCAACTACACGCGTGAATACCCGTTCGTGAACCTCAAGTTCGTGCGCCCCTCGGTGGTGCAGCTGTGGGTGCAGAAGGGCGGCGCGGATGCACCCCTGGTGGACTCCCTCGGCACCATCCCCGAGGCCCTCGCCGACACGTCTGACCGGGTGCAGGTGCTCACGGAAACGCTGCCCTCGGAGGCCATGTGGCGCACGCAGCTCGCCATGGCTGACGCGGGGGTGTCGGGCTCGGACCTCAAGGGCGCGCTGCGGCGCCTCGATGAGCGCCTCGAGCGCATGTCGATGGCGGCGGAGAATGCGCCGCAGCTCATGCGCGACTCGGTCGGGGAGGTGCGCCGCAGCCTGCTCGAGGTGATCAGCCGCCTCGATGCGTCCTCGGCGGCGACGCTGCAGACGGTGCGCGCCGAGCGCGTGGCACTCTCGGCCACCCTGAGCGCCGAGCGCGCCGCGGTGCTCACCGCCGCCGACGAGGAACGCAAGGCGCTGGCGCTCGATGCCAGCGGCCTTGCGAGGGAAGTCGTGGCGTCCTCCGCGCTGCAGGTGCACACGATCCTGCGCGAGGCGACGCTGCTCGTCATCCTGCTGGCGCTGGTGCTGCTCGGCCTGCCGTTCGCGGCCGGCTACTTCGTCGGGCGCGCGCGCGGCGCGCGGCGGCGCGAGGCATAGCGGGCCGCGGCCTTTTCCGGCTACGCCTGCAGCGCGCGCGCCAGATCGGCGCGCTCCTCGACCGACACCGACCAGGCCGCGTCGCAGTTGCGGCACAGTGCCTCGATGTCGGCCCCGGCGCGCAACAGCTGCACCAGCTCATCGCGCGCGTGGGCAAACTGCATGCGCTCCTCGCCGCAGTGCGGGCACTCGGAAGCAAACGGGTGCGGTTCACTCATGGGATCTGCGGCTCCTCAGGATCCGGGCAGCGGCCGTGCACCCGGGTCCGGGCCGACGACCACCTGCGAGGCGCGCGCACGGGCGGCGTCGGGGTAGAACAGGGTCGCGATCGAGAGTGCGAGCGTATAGGGCTGCGGGTCGTTGCGGTTGGTGAGGACCACGACCGTCAGGTGCCTCCCCGGCCAGCGCACGATCACGTTGCGAAAGCCGACCGTCTCCCCCGAATGCCACACCGTGTCCCCCGTGACCCGCCAGCCGAAGCCGTAGCGGACGTTCGGGTCATCGGTGGCAACCTGCGGGGCGAAGGCGCGGCGCAGCCACTCGGGCTTCAGGAGCTGGGTGCCATAGAGCGCCGCGTCCCAGCGCTCGAGGTCATCGATGGAGGAATACACCCCGCCGTCCCCGAGCACCGAGCTCGTGAGGCTCTGGTCGGTGCGCACCCAGGTGCCGCCGGCGAGGCTGTAGCCGTAGGCGCGGTCGGCGACGCTCGAGATGCCGGCCTCGTAGGCAAGCGTGTTACGCATGTTCAGCGGCAGGAAGATGCGCTGGCGCAGGAAGCTCGCGAAATCCCCGCCCGAGACGCGCGCGACGATGAGGGCCAGCAGTGCGTAGCCGCTGTCGCTGTAGCGATAGGCGCTGCCCGGGGGAAAGTAGGTGCGGTTCTGCGCCTCCAGCAGATGCAGCACGTCGATGTCGTGCAGCGGCACCTTCGTGTCCGGCGCCATCAGCTCCTCGTAGTCGATGACACCGGAGGTGTGGTTGAGGAGCTCGCGGATGGTGATGTTGTCGGCGACCGCAGGCAGGTGCGGCAGCCAGCGGGTGAGGACGTCATCGAGCGACAGGCGCCCTTCCTGCGCCAGCAGCAGCACCGCCGCGGCCGTGAACTGCTTGGTCATCGAGGCGAGGCGGTAGTTGGTGGCGGCCGTGGCCGGCGTGCGCGGCGCGAGGTCTGCGAGCCCGTAGGCCCGGCGGATGAGGGGCTTGCCGTCCTTCAGCACCAGCACCGCCGCTCCCGGCACGTTGCCCTGGTAGGCGTGCATCAGGGCATCGACCCGCGCGCTGAGCTCGTGCTGGCGCGACCCGCAGCCGGCGAGCGCGACGCCCGCGCACAGCAGCGCCGCCGCCGCGATCCTGCGCCATTGCCGCCGCACCCGATCCCGCTGGTTCATCCGCACCTGGCCCTCACGCCCGGAGGCCACGATAGCCTGCGGCGCCGCGGCCGCAAAGGCGCGCCGCGGGATATACTGGCCGAAGGCTCAGGTGCGGCCGCCCTGGCTGATCCAGCGAGGCTCCATGAACGCATCCCGTGAACAACCCGCGTTGCGCAGCGACGCCGAACGCGCCGCGCGCATCGATCTTGCCGCCTGCCACCGCCTGGCGGCGCGCTTCGGCCTGAACGAGGGCATCGACAACCACCTGACGATGATGGTCCCCGGCCACGCCGACCGCTTCTACCTGGCGCCCTTTGGCCTGCTGTGGTCGGAGGTGCGCGCGAGCGACCTCATGGAGGTCTCCTTCGAGGGCCAGGTAGTCGCCGGGCGCGGGCTCATCGAGGACACCGCGCTCTACATCCACCTCTGCGTGCACCGCCTCAAGCCCGCGGCGCGCTGCGTGCTGCACACCCACATGCCCTACGCCACCGCGCTCGGCATGCTCGAGGATCCCACGCTCGCCATGGCCGGCCAGAGCGCCATCGGTTTCTTCGACGACATCGCCTACGTCGACTACAACGGGCTCGCGCTCGATTACACCGAGGGCGAGCGCCTGGCGGCGGCGCTCGGCGCGAAGTCGGTGGCGATACTGCGCAACCACGGCGTGCTCGTCACCGCCGCGACGCTGGCGGAGGGCTTCGAGCGGCTCTACTTCCTCGAGCGCGCCAGCCAGGCGCAGGTGCTCGCGCTCTCCACCGGCCGGCCGCTGCACCTGCCGGATGAGGCGGTCATCAGGGCGACGGCGGCGCAGTTCCGCTCCGGCGCCACGGTCGGAGGCGAGGCGCGCGTGGACCTGCACTTCAGCGCGCTCAAGCGCCTGCTCGAGCGCACGGACGACGCGGACTATGCCAGTTGAGGGCGCCCGCCGGCGCTCCTGACCCGCGCGGCTGCGTCCCCTGGCTGATCGTCGCGCTGCTGGCCGCGGCACTCTTCCTCAACTACGTCGACCGTGGCACGGTGCCCACCGCCGCGCCGCTCATCCAGGACGAGCTCGGCTTCTCGCCCCGGCAGCTCGGCGTGCTGTTGTCCGCGTTCTTCTGGTCGTATGCGCTGCTGCAGATCCCGGTGGGCTGGATCGCCGAGCGCTTCGGCGCGCAGCGCGTGCTCGGCATCGGCCTGGGGGTGTGGGCGCTCGCCACCATGCTGGTGGGCGTCGCGCACTCCTTCAGCACACTGATCCTGCTGCGGGTGCTGCTCGGCATCGGCGAGAGCGCCGGGTTCCCGTGCGTCTCGAAGCTGCTCGCCACCGCGGTGCCGGTGCACCGCCTGGGCACGGCCAACGGCGTCGTCGCGTTCGCCTACCTCTTCGGTCCGGCGGTCGGCACCAAGCTCGGCGGCCTCATCATGGACCGCTTCGGCTGGCGCGCGGCCTTCTTCGTGTTCGGGGCCCTGTCGCTGCTGTGGCTGATTCCCTGGTCGCGCGTGCGCCTGCCGGCCGCGGCGCGCCAGGCGGAGGACTTCGGCACCCCGGCCTTCGCTGCGGTGCTGCGCCAGCGGGCACTATGGGGCACCAGCCTCGGGCACTTCTCCGGCAACTACACCTTCTACTTCATGCTGACGTGGCTGCCCTACTACCTGGTGCGCGAGCGCGGCTTCTCGATCGCGCAGATGGCGAGCGTTGCCGGCGGGGCCTACCTCGTCAATGCGCTCAGCGCGCTCAGCGCCGGCTGGGCGATCGATCGCTTCATCGGCCGCCGGCGCAGTGCCAACCTGCCCTACAAGCTGACCATGGGCATCGCGCACGTGGGCTCGGTGGCATGCATGCTGTGCATGGGGCTCGGCTCCGCCTCCTGGGCGGTGGCGGCGATCTTCGCCTTTCAGGTGCTCAGCGGCCTGTCCTCGCCCGGCACGTTCGCGATCCCGCAGCTGCTGGCAGGGCCGAAGGCCGCGGCGCGCTGGGTCGGCGTGCAGAACGCGATCGCCAACCTCTCCGGGGTCGTCGCCCCGGCGCTCACCGGGCTGATCGTGGAGGAGACGCATCACTTCACGAGCGCCTTCGTGATCGGTGCGCTGGTGAGCATCCTCGGCCTCATCGGCTGGGTGTGGATCGTGCCGGTGGTGGCGCCCGTGCGCTGGCAGGGGGCCCGCGATGCGAGCCTCGCGCCGCAGCTGCATACCGGTGCGTGAGCCGCGCACGGGGCGAGTTCTAAAGCACCCGCGGCGGCGCGACCCGCCGCTTCAGCCGCGCGGGGCTGTGGCGCCCGGGGTCCCGGGCGGCGCACCGGGCGACAGTCCCGGCGGCGCCGGCATGGGCGCCGCCGGCGGTGGCGGCTGCGCGGCCGGCGGAGGATGCGGGAGCGGCGCCGGGTTGGGCGGCGGCGTGAATCCCGGTGGCGTGGGCGTCACCCCGGGCGGCGTGAACCCCGGCGGTGCCGGCACCGCGCCTGGCTGCGTGAAGCCGGGCGGATTGGGCACCTGGCCGGGCGGTGGGATCTGGGCCAGGGCTGCGCAGGTCGAGCCTGCGAACACTGCGCCTGCGAATATCAGCCGTCTCATGGTCCGCTCCTTGACCCGCGGGGTCCCCTGCGTTGGGGTTAAGGCTACGGGCCGGCCGGCGCGGCCGTCAGCTCCCGCGCGCCGCGCCCGGCTGTCGGCGCATTCTCATGGGCGCCGCACAGCTCTCGCCGCCCACCTGAGCGCGGGATAGACTCGCCCGACAACATCCCCTGCAGTGCCCGTTAGGGGGCCGCAGGCACAAGTGCACGCGGAGGCCTTCTCTGATGAGCGGCAAATCCTCCCGCTGGCGAACCGACGGGGTGCGGGTCATCCGGCCCGATGAGCTCGACGATGCCACCGCGCAGACGCTCGGGATGCACCGCCGCGCGGCCGTGACCACCGAGCGCACCGGTGCCACCAAGCTGTGGGCCGGCACGGTCACCATCGAGGCGCGGGCGAAGACCGGCGCCCACCATCACGGGGACCTCGAGAGCGTCATCTACGTCGTCAGCGGCATCGCACGGCTGCGCTGGGGCGAGAAGCTCGAGTACGTGGCCGAAGCGGCGCAGGGTGACTTCATCTACGTACCCCCGTACGTGCCGCACCAGGAAATCAACGCGAGCGAGGAGCTCAAGCTGCACTGCGTGCTCGCGCGCAGCGGGCAGACCGGCCTCGTGGTCAACCTCGACATCACCCCCGTCGAGGTGCCCGAGCTCGTGCGCTGGATCGATGACCTCCACAAGTAAGGCCGCAAGACCTCCATGACAACATCCGCTTACCGACTCTATGCCCGCACCAACGCAGGCTCCATCGCCGTGCAGATCGCACTCGAGGAGGCTGGCGCGCCTTACGAGGTGACCTGGATCCCGAAGACGCCCGAGGCGGTGGACGCCTATCGCCGCGTGAACCCGGCCGGCAGGATCCCGGCGCTCGGGCTCCCCGGGGGCGCCGTGATGTCCGAATCGGCCGCCATCCTCATCTACCTGGCCTCAGCCCATCCGGCGGCGCACCTGGCGCCGCCCACCGGGACTGCCGGCTACGCGCACTTCCTGCAGTGGATGGTGTCGCTGTCGGCGAACCTGTACGAGACCGCGCTGCGCTACTTCTACAGCGAGCGCTACACGACGGCAGGCGCGGCCGAGGCGGCCGGCGTACAGGCACAGGCCCTCGCCGACTACCGCCGCGAGCTCGCGGCGGCCGACGCGCAGCTGCGTCCCTACCTCCTCGGCGAGACCTACTCCCTCGCCGACCCCTACCTCTACATGCTCGCCAGCTGGTACCCGGGGGATGCGGACACGCTCATGAGGGAGCTGCCCGCGCTGGCACGCCACGGGCGCCTGATGCGCGAGCGGGCCGCGGTGACGCGGGCCGAGAAGGACCACGCCGAGCCTGCCTGAGGGGAGAGGACTTTCGGACTAGGCGGCGCCGGCGCTGCGGCGGCGCATGGCCTTGAGGGCGCGGAAGCGCCCCGTGGCCGAGAGCTCCTCGCGCCCGGCCGGTGCGCTCCACAGGGCGTTGCGGCGCGCGACGAAGGTGCTCTTGGTGAGCTCGTGCAGCGGACCTGCCTTGGCGAACAGGAACCCCTGGCCGGCGACGCAGCCAAGGGCGAGGAGCGCCGACACCTGCGGCTCGAACTCGATGCCCTCGGCCACCGTGTCAAGACCGAGCGTCTCCCCGAGCGTGATGACCGCGCTCGCCAGCTCCGGACCGTTGTCGGAGTTGGTGAGCCGGCTGACGAAGGAGCGGTCGATCTTGAGGATGTCGATCGGGAAGCGGTGCAGGTAGGACAGCGAGGAGTAGCCGGTCCCGAAGTCATCGATGGCGAGGCGCACGCCCAGGGCCTTGAGGCGGTGGAAGCGCTCAAGGTTGGCATCGGTGTTGTACATGATCGTGCTCTCGGTGAGCTCGATCACGAGGTTGCCGGCCTCGAGCCCCGACTCGTGCAGCGCCTGGGCGACGTCGTGCACCAGCTCCCCGTGCTGCAGGTGACGGCCGGAGATGTTAACCGCCAGGCGCAGGCCGTTGCCGCCGGCCACCTGGCCGCGCCAGGCGCACAGGTCCTGGCAGGCGCGCCTGAGCACCCAGCGACCGAGCTTGTCGATCTGGCCGCACTCCTCCACCACCTGGATGAAGCGCGCCGGCATCAGCACCCCGGCTTCCGGGTGGCGCCAGCGCACCAGCGCCTCGACCCCGAGCAGGCTGCGGGTGCCGAGGTCGATGATCGGCTGGTACTCGATGAAGAATTCCTCGCGCGCCAGCGCGCGCCCGATGTCCGCCTCCAGGCGCAGCCGCTCGTGCAGCATGTCCTGCATCTGCGTCTGGAAGGTGACGTGGCGGTTCTTGCCGGCCGCCTTGGCGTGGTACATGGCGATGTCGGCGTTGCTCAGCAGCGTCTCGGTGCCGGACTCGCGCCCGGAGAACGCCACCCCGATGCTCGCCCCCACCCGCACCTCCATGCCGTTCAGGGGGAAGGGCACGTCGAGGGTGGCGATGAGGCCATCGGCCAGGCGCTGCACCTCGGCGATGGTGGCAATGCCCTCGACCAGGATCGCGAACTCATCCCCGCCCAAGCGCGCCACGGTGTCAGAGGAGCGCGTGGTCTTGCAGATGCGCTGCGCGACCGCCTGCAGCAGGCGGTCGCCGGCATCGTGGCCGAGGGAATCGTTGATGTTCTTGAAGTTGTCGAGGTCGAGGAACATGACCGCGACCGAGCTTTGGCCGCGCTGCGCCAGGGTGAGCGCGTGCTGCACGCGGTCGCGGAACAGGTTGCGGTTGGCAAGCAGCGTCAGGGGGTCGTGGAAGGCGAGCTGGCGCAGCTGCTCCTCGAGGGCCTTGCGCTCGGAGATGTCGCGGAAGTTCAGCGCGAGGCCCTGCACCGCGGGGTCCTCGTTGAGGTTGCTGCCGACGCTCTCGATGACGTAGCGCTTGGAGCCGCGCTCGATGCGCAGCTCCACCGGGCCCACGGTGCCGGCCGGGGCGGCGGCTGCCACCTCGCCGAGGAAGCGCCGCAGCTTCTCGCGGTCCTCGCCCGCCCACAGGTCCGGCAGGTTCTTGCCCGTGATCTCCTCCGGGCGCATGCCCAGGGTGCGCTCGCAGGCCGGCGACACGAAGCGCAGCGTGCCGTCCTCGGCCACGATCATGATGACGTCGGAGGCGTTGGCGATCAGGGAGGCGTAGCGGTCCTCGACGATGCGCGCCGCCTTGCGCTCGCGCGCCAGCGCATCCCCGCGCAGCATCACGCCCTGGCGCACCATGAGCAGCAGCGTGAGCGCGAACACCACCATCGTCATGATGGTGGCCGGACCGCCGATGTTGCTGCGGCTGAAGTACACCAGCACCAGGAAGGCGCACAGCATGGCCGCGTACGGCAGCGAGCGCGCGATCGTGTCGGAGGTGCTGGACGGGCTGCGCGCGCGCGCGGTGGCGCTGCGCATCTGCTCGCGCCCGGCGAGGGCGACCGGCGCGTAGCAGCACAGATACAGCACGTCCTGGAACTGCCCCGGCAGGTAGTAGCCACGCACCTTGGCGAGCGACCAGAGGATGTCGCCGAGGAACATGGTCGCAAACCCGAGGAGGATCAGCAGCGGCACGCGCCGCCCGCCGGTGAGCAGCAGCACCCCGAACATCAGGAGCAGCACGCAGTCGCAGACGGCGTAGCCGAGGCTCAGTGCCTGGCGCAGCAGGTCGACCTCGGTGACCGAGGCTGCCGGGCGGATCACCAGGAACCAGAAGAACGCGCCGAAGCCGACCACGAAGATGGTGCCATCGAGGGACAGCTGCACCCAGGGCACGCGCACCGCGGCGGCGCGGATGAAGAAGAGCGCCGCGAGCGCGAGGGCGATGTAGAAGGCGCAGTAGAAGATGTCCTGCGCCCCGGGGAAGGGATCGATGTTGCGCAGCCAGTCGCTCGTGCCGATGGTCAGGCCGATGAGGTACAGCCCGAGCGCGCAGGCCAGGAAGGTCCACCCCAGGCGCAAGGGCCCGCGCTCCACGTGCCGCGCGGTCGCCGCGGCCACGATGACGCTCACCAGCGCCGCCGGCAGGTCCGAGAGCAGGCCCACGTAGTGCGTCATGGTCGGGCCGCCAAGACCGGTGAGCATCCACACGGTGTCGGCCACCACGTAGATAAGGAGTCCCATCACCAGGGGATCGACCCACGGCGGCCGCACTCCGGCACGCGTGGCTGGCGCGATTATTAGCTTTGTTTCCACGCTGAAAGGCTGTTCCTGAAGTGCACCCGCAGGGCCGCTCATGCAGCCGCCGTAATAAGTCGGCCGCACTCGGCCAAATGTGAGGCTAAACCGCCACTTGGGCCACGGGAAGTGGGCGCGGGCGTGACGCAGTTCTCACGCACGTTGACGGAACTGCCAAGTTCATCCGCATCCTCCCCTGCAACGCTTGCGTTGCGGGGGCGAGGCTGCATGGCGGCAGCGCCTGCGGGTGCTGCGGGTGGCACTTGCGGTAAGAGTCTGTTACTCGCGCTAACATCACGCCCGCCTCGGGGATGTTCTAATCCGCCCCGGTTGACCGAACCCTCGCGCCCCAGGGCGCCCCTAAACGTCGCGGAGACCCACGTTCATGCGTCATTTTTCCCCAAGGCTCACCGGCGCGCTGGCGCTTGCCGCCGCCACCCTCCTCGTGTCGGCCTGCAACTCAAGCTCCAGCGACGGCAACAACACCACCACCCAGTCGGCGACCGGCATCTGGAGCGGCACGGACTCGGTGAGCGGGCTCACGGTGACGGCGTTCATCAACTCCGGCGGGCAGGCGACCTTCATCCGGAGCGACGGCATCCAGTTCACCGGCGCGGTGCAGGTCTCCTCCAGCACCCTCGCCGCGAGCGTCGATGGCTACCCGGACTTTGCCCAGGACTTCAGCGACGGCTCGACTTACGGCATCGGGACGCTCACCGGCACGGTCACGACCGGGAGCACGCTCACCGCCACCCTCGCCTTCACCACCAACGGCAACACCTCGATCACCGGTAACTGGTCCCTCACCTACGAGTCGCTCTCCGACACCGCCTCCTCGCCGGCTGCCTTCGCCGGCACGTACACCGATTCAGCCAGCGGCGCCACCTTCGCCATCAGCACCGCCGGCGCCATCACCATCTCGAACTCGCCCAATGGCTGCACCCTCACCGGGAAGGTCACGACCTCGGACACGACCCACAACGTCTACGAGGTCTCGTACAGCTACACCGGCTGCACCGGCACCTACCAGGTGCTGAACGGGGTGCAGTTCACCGGCCTCGGCACCATCAATGCGACCCTGAGTCCCGTGCAGGCGGTGATCGCCGCGACCGGCACGCTGAACGGGGACTACTACGGGATCGTCACCACGCTCACCTCCACCTCGTGAGGGGACGAGGCGGGGGCGAGGCGCCCGCCGCTAGGCGGGCGGCCGCTCGCCGCTGAAGCGCACCGGGGTGGCCCCGGTGACCGGGCCGATGGTGGCCTTGTCGCTGACGTAGAGCGTCACGTCGCGGTCAAAGCGCAGCTCCCCCTGCACGCTAGCTCCCGGACCGATGACGATGCGCGGCTTGCGCGACTCGTGGCCAAAGAGGCTGCCGAGCCAGCCGCCGTTGGAGTTCTCCACGTGGATGCCGCCCTGCACCTGCGACTCGCCTGAAAGATCGATGTCACCGCCCACCGTGACGAGGCCGCCGCCGACGTGCGCCGCGGTGAGGATCATCTCCCCGTTGACGTTCTTGAGCGTGCCGCCCACCTCCGCGCCGGGACTGAGCCTGATGGTGCCGTTGACGGTCGTGACCCCGCCCGTGACGCGGGCACCATCCCCGAGGGTCACCGGCCCGTTGACCGCCTTCACCGACTCGGCGGTGGCGTGGGCGCCGAGGTCGATGGAGCCGTTGACCGTGGAGACGCTGGTGACGACGGCATCCGCATCGATGTTGACTTCGCCGTTCACCGTGCCGACCGCCCCGGCGTGCTCCCCTGCCGCCACGTGCAGGGAACCGTTGACGGCCGAGGTGCCCGAGGCCCCGTGTGCGACCTCGCGGTCACCGTTGTCGCAGCCGCCGAGCGCAAGAGTGAGCGTCGCCGCCGTCAGGATGTAGCCATAGCGCATCATGTCGCATGCCTTGTTCGACGCGGGTGCAGGCCCGCAGGGGGATCCGTCAGCGGGGCCGAGTCTTTCGGAAAGGACACCGGAGCGTCAAGCCCGCGGACGCCGAAGAGACTTTCCGGCGCGACCACCTTGAACTTTGCGCCCCCGAAGGGCTACAACGGCTGCCACCACGTGACGGGTGAGGCGAAGCGGTGCTGTTGCAACTGGTGCGGGGACTCCTCGATCGGCTACTGCTCATCGGCGCGGTGGTCGCAGGCGGCCTCGTGCCCGGGTTCATCAGCCAGTACCGCCAGCGCCTGGGCGGTCGCCTCGACCAGGCGCGCCTGGACCTTGAGCCCTGGCAGAAGCTCGCCGACCAGTACCAGCACGGGGACCTCTCCGCCCTCATCGGCTATCACCTGAAGAGCCCCGACCCGACCTTCCACGCCGAGGGCGCGGTGATCCAGTCGCTGGTACACACCGTGGCGCAACTGCAGGCGGCCGCCGATGCCCTGCACACCGGACTCTTCGGGCAGGTCGCCTACCTCGCCCTGCACGCCGATCCTGCGCTGGCGCGCGCGACCTGGAGTGACTGGGTCCCGACCTTCTCGCTCTCGGGCGAGGGCATCGCCTTCGCGCTCCTCTTCGCGCTCACCCTGTGGCTCCTCTTCCAGGGGCTGTGCTTCCTCATCGCGCGCCTGGCCGGCGGCGGCGCACGGCGCCGCTACGCCTGAGGGGCCTCAGAGGCGCTTCCAGTCCTTGAGGATCTCGCGCGCGGCGTTGTGGCCCGGGATGCCCGACACCCCGCCGCCGGGATGGGTGGAGGAGCCGCACTGGTAGAGCGCCGCCACCGGGGTGCGGTAGTCGGACCAGTGTGCGGCCGGGCGCTGGAAGTAGAGCTGGTCCGCCGACAGCTCGCCATGAAAGATGTGGCCCTGGGGGAGCCCGACGATCGCCTCGAGGTCGGGTGCAACCAGCGTCTCCATGCCGATGATCTGCTGCGAGAACCCGGGGGCCACCTCATCGAGCACGGCAAGGGCGGCCCTGGTCAGGTTCGGCTTCTCGGTCTCCCAGGAAGCGCCCCCCCTGAGCGTGTAGGGTGCGTGGCCGCCGAACACGTTGATGACGTGCTTGCCGGCCGGAGCCAGCGTGTCGTCCACGATCGTGGGCGCAACGGGCGTCAGGAACGGCCGGCTCGAGTACCAGCCGTACTTCGCCTCGTCGTAGGCGCGCTCGAGGTAGTCGATCCCCGGGGCGATGTGCACGTAGGTCGGGTAGCCGAAGCCCAGGCGCGCGGCATCAAAGGCGCGGTAGCGCGGCGGTGCCTCGGCGGCGATGTTCATCTTGAAGGCGGTGGAGAAGGTGCGGAAGGTGTCGATCTCGCGCACCAGCTCCGCCGGCAGGTGCTCGCGCGCCACCAGGCGCTTGAAGAGCGTGGTAGCGGCGGCGTTGCAGACCACTGCCTTTGCCCTGAACTCGCGCCCGTCGGTGGTGCGCACGCCCGTGGCCCGACCCGCGCTCACCGTGACCTCGGCAACCCCCGCCTGCGTGAGCACCTGCATGCCAAAACGCGCGCCCGAGCGCGCGATGGAGGCGGTGATCGCACCCATGCCGCCACGGATGAAGCCCCAGCCGCCCGCGCCCTGATGCTCCCCCATGAGGTGGTGCATGATGACGTAGGCGCTGCCGGGGGACTTCGGGCCCGCGAAGGTGCCGATCGAGCAGTAGTAGGCGAGCACGCTCTTGATGATGTCGCTCTCGAACCACGCCGACAGGTAGTCGTAGGCACTCTGCGTCAGGAGGTCCACGAGGCGGTAGGCCTGGTCCCCGATGCGCCGCTCGCGCCACACCAGCGCCGCGGTCTCCTTGAAGGAGCTCCAGCGCCGTGCCACCGGGTCCACCGGTGTCTCGAAGAGCAGCCGCCGCACCACGTTCGCGGACTCCTCGAGGTAGCGCGAGAACTGCGGGTAGATGTCCGCATCGTGGCGCGAGAAGCGCGCGAACTCCGCCTGCGTCTTCTTCATGTCATCGCTGAAGAGGATGTAGTCATCCCCCCCGAGCGGGCAGAAGAGGTCGTTGGCGGGAAGCACCGTGAGGCCGTGGGCGGGCAGCTCCAGGTCGCGGATGACGCGCGGGTGCAGCAGGCTCATGACGTAGGAAAAGCGCGAGGCGCGGAAGCCGGGCACGAATTCCTCGGTGACCGCCGCGCCCCCGAAGATCTCGCGCCGCTCGAGCACCAGCACCTTCAGGCCGGACTTGGCAAGGTAGGCCCCGCACACGAGCCCGTTGTGGCCGGCCCCGATCACGATGACATCGTATGCGTCCGCCATAGTCCTCACCCACCCGTGCGTGTGGCGCGCGCAGGCCACCGCGGCCTCATGGCCGCGCGCTGGCGCACCGGAAATTAAAGAGGCGGGTTAGCTTACCGGACGCTCAAGCTCGCGCCACTGCTTCTGGGCGCGCCGCAGGTAGTCCTGCGGCGCCTCGAGGAAGAACACCAGCGAGGTCGCGCTCGAGAAGCAGTACAGGCGGTGGCTGTCAGGATCGGTCCAGTTGATCGAGCAGTCCGCCCAGATGCGCGCCCCGGCCATGATGCCGATCGGGTCATTGCTGTCGAATTCCCCGTGCATCGAGCCCGGCGGCGGTATCGCCGCCTTCCAGATGCCGGCGCGTCCGGGATCCACGGAGGTTGCATCGTGGGCGAGCGCTGCGGCGGTGACGTCACCGGGCGCAGCGCCCACGGCCGGCGCTCCCGGGGCCAGCCAGGCCCCAAGGAGAACCGCCCCGCCCCAGCCGATGTGTGCCCTGCGCATGCGTCCTGCCCACCCGAAGAAGACTGACCTAAATCTAGCCGCCACGCGCCCCGCGGGGCAACCCGCACCCTGCGCTAGGCCGCGAACGTCTGTGGCCCCTGACCGTTCGCCCGCAGCCAGCGGATCTGGCGCTCGTGCGCGGCGAGGTAGAGCGCAAAGCCGAAGCCGAAGCTCGTGAGGAGACTCAGGACGAAGTAGATCCAGGGCGCCTTCATCTTCAGGCGCCGCCCGTCGATGATCGTCCACAGCGGAAACAGGATGACATTGGTGCACACCAGGTCCTGGGAGCCGGAGTCGGCGGCGGGGTTGGTGAACAGCAGCTTGGTGAAGTGCACCCAGCTGGCCTCGGTCGGGTACTGCGTCACGTACTGCACGTTGAAGTAGTAACCGAGCGCGAAGGAGCACACCGCGATCAGGTAGTAGAGGCCCTCCAGCGCCGTCACCCCCGAACCCTGCCAGCCGCCGCGGTACAGATAGGCATTGACGTAGAAGAAGAAGGCGATGAAGGCGAATGCGACCACGAGATGTATCAGGAGAAGAGTCATGTGTTGTCCTCGTTATGGTTATGGCTGCGCATGCGTGACACCCCCGGCCGCTGCCCGGTTCCAGGCCCGTGAGTGCAGGTACCCGACAGAAGAACCCACCGCCTGACGTTCGCATCGTCCATGGTGGCGAGCGCCGCCCCGGCGGCGGCGAACGCGCACGGTGTCAGGCCAGCAACCGGGGTCTGCTTCATGGAGTGCCCCCTGGCGGCTATTGCCGGCTGATGGCGCTGCGCCCCTGGCGCAGCACGTATTTCTGGATCTTGCCCGTGGCGGTCTTGGGCAGCTCGGTGACGAAGAGCACGGCAGAGGGCACCTTGAAGTGCGCGACGCGCTCGCGGCAATGCGCCCGGAGCTGCGCCTCGCTCACCACCGCCGCGGCCCTGAGCACCACGTGCGCCACCGGCGTCTCGCCCCACTTCTCGTGCGGCATGCCGACCACCGCCACCTCCATCACCGCCGGGTGCGTGAGGAGCACGCCCTCGAGCTCGATGGAGGAGATGTTCTCCCCGCCGCTGATGATCACGTCCTTGAAGCGGTCGCGGATCTCCACGTACCCGTCCGGGTGCACCACGGCAGCATCGCCGGTGTGGAACCAGCCGTCGCGCAGCGCGACCGCGCTCGCCTCCGGGTCGCGGTAGTAACCCTTCATGACGACGTTGCCGCGCACCACGATCTCCCCGAGCGTGGCGCCGTCGGCGGGCACCTCCTGCCCGGTCTCGTCAACCACCTTCAGCTCCCCCGAGGTGATGAGCTCCACCCCCTGGCGGGCCTTGATGGTCGCCGCCTGAGCCGCGTCCAGGCTCGCATGCTCCGGGCGCGGCTCGGACACCAGGATGAAGGGTGCGGTCTCGGTGAGGCCGTAGACGTGCGTGACATGCCAGCCGAGCTCGCCCTCGATGCGCGCAATGGTGGCCGCCGCCGGCGGCGCGCCGGCGGTGAGCACGCGCACCCCGCGGCGCACGGCGCGGCGCGGCTCCTCGGGCCCGTTGGCGACCCCGATCAGCACCGTGGGCGCAGCGCACAGCACCGTGATGGACTCGGCGTTGATGAGGGCGTAGATGGCGACCGGCTCGACCTTGCGCAGGCACACGTGCGTGCCCCCCGCCGCGGTCACCGTCCACACGAAGGTCCAGCCGTTGGCGTGGAACATCGGCAGCGTCCACAGGTAGCGCTCCCCGACGCCCAGCGGGTGGTGCACCAGGGTGCCGACGCTGTTCATCCAGGCGTTGCGGTGCGTGACCATGACGCCCTTGGGGCGCGAGGTGGTGCCACTGGTGTAGTTGATGGTGATCACGTCGGTCTCATCGAGCGGCACGGCGCTGAAGGCCGGTTCCGCGGCGGCGAGCTGCGCCTCGTAGTCGAGCCAGCCGGGATGGCTGCCCTCGAGGGCGACGAAGTGCCGCACCCCCTTGAGCTCGGCGCGCATGCCCTCGAGCGCCCCGATGTAGTCCGGGTGCGCGCACACCACGACGGGCTCGCAGTGCCCGATCATGTAGCGGAAGTCCGCGGCCGTCAGGCGGTAGTTGACCGGCACCAGGATGGCGCCGATCTGCGGCACCGCATAGAACTGCTCGAGCATCGCGTGGGTGTTCGGCGCGATGACCAGTACCCGGTCCTGGGCTCGCACGCCGAGCTTCTGCAGCGCCGCCGACCAGCGGTCGCAGCGCTCGAGGAATTGCGCGTAGCTGAAGCGCCGCGCGCCGTCGACCACCGCTTCGCGCTGTGGGTACAGCCGCCGTGCGCGGCGCGCGAACTGAAGCGGGCTCAGGGGGATTTCCATGCCGGTGGACTTTGCCGTGGCGGTGCGTCAGTGCCCAGCGCGCGTCGGGTGCGCCACGATGCTAACCGGCAGCGTCCAGCTCGGCCAGCGCGCGGCGTGCAGCGCGGTTGCCGCCGTCGGCCGCCAGCACGCGCTCGTAGTCCTCGCGCGCGCGCCGGCGCAGGGTCGGAGCGTCCACCGGCAGGCTCGCGCCGGCACTCCCGGCCGCCTGCGCAAGACCTGCGAACACCCGCGCACGGTCAAGACAGGCATCCACCGGGGAACCGGCGACGCTGATGCGCTCGGCCGTCGCAAGCGCCTGCGCATAGTCATGGGCCTCGAGCTGCGCCCGTGCCAGCGCGCGCAGCGCGCTCTGGTTGTCCGGCTCGCTGCGCAGCGCCTCCTGCGCCAGGCGCGTGGCCTGCGCGGGCTGCTCGTAGAGTGCGTACAGGCCGGCAAGACGCGCGTGCCACTCCGGCACCGTGACGGGCTGGGCGCTGGCAGCTGCTGCGTCCGGATCCGGCGGCATCGGCAGGATGTAGACGTGCGCCGCCTCGTGCAGCAAGCGGGTCATGTCCCGGTCGAGGTCCTCGTAGCTCACCCTGAAGGATGCCGCAAATGCCTCCGGCTCACGCTGGCCCTGTCGCAGCCGGTCGAGGTAGCGAAAAAACTCATCCCGGTGCCAGCCCTCCACGAAGATCAGGCGTGCGAGGTACCAGGCCTGCGCCGCGTACAGGCGGCTCTGGCTGTCGCCCTGCTTCTCGGCATCCGCCTGCGTCATGCCGAGGAAGGTGCGCAGGGGATAGAGCTTGCCGCCGGTCATCAGCTCGTAGGAGAAGGCGGGCGTGACATTGCCGATCTTGGCGTGGCCCTTCTCGAACACGGTGTCGGCAAACACCGCCGGCACCCCGACGCCGTACCAGTCCGGGCCCACGAGGCCGTCGCTCGTCAGCAGGCTCGCCGTGTAGCCGAAGAAGGCGCCCCAGTAGGGACGTCCGTCGGGCCGCGGGGCTGCGTCCGTCAGCACCGTGTTGGTCCACTGGCTGGTGCGGTAGGCGCTGCTGAAGTTACCGCCGGCCAGGCGATGCACCTCCTCGAGCGGCAGCGCGTAGATGCGGGTCGGCACCCGGTAGTCGGTCTTGATGTTCAGAAGCTGCGCCAGCAGCGCATCGAGGCGCGCACAGTAGCGCGCCACGTTCACCGTGAAGGCACTGTTGCCCTGCGCGGTGACCTCGATGCTCTGGTAGCGGTAGGTCCAGTAGTCGTTGGCGGCGTAGACACTGAAGGGAATCAGCAGCAGGAGCGCCGTCGCGGCGCGCGTCGCAGGCGATCTCATCGTCCCCCTCGTCCGGTCTTCTGACTGTTCCGGTTGCCGCCAGTATGCGTCGCCCCGCCCGGCGCGTCACGCCCCCCAAACGCACTAGCCGCCCGCGGCGCTGCGGCGCGGATGCACACGAAAAAGCGGGGCCGCCGGCGACCCCGGCGGCCCCGCACCCTCTCCTCCACCCCTTACAGGGATCGCAGAAAGTTGATGAGGTCCTGCTGGTCCTGTGCGCTGAGCGTCGTGTAGTTCCTCACGATCTGGTTGGCTTCACTGCCGGAGCTTGCGTGCGCGGCGATGGCCTGCACGAGGTTGCTGGTGCGCCCGTCGTGCAGGAAGTAGACGCGCTGCCCGAGGCCCCACAGCGGCGCGGTGCGGAACTCATCCGGCCCCGCACCGCCCTGGGTGATGCCGTCGGCGAGCCCGCTGCCCATGTGGTGCACCAACAGGTCCGAGAACAGCGGCACCTGCTTGCTGCTGAGGGAGGGCGTCGGTGGCTTGCCACGTCCCCCGGCGGTGGCGAGGCCGGTGCTGAGCGCGGGGGTGTGGCACAGCGCGCAGCCGGTGCTCACGAACACGGCGCTCCCGTGCAGCGTGGAGGGCGTCGGCGCGGCCGGCTGCGGCGGCGCGAGCATGCGCATGAAGAGCGCAAAGGACTCGATGTCAGAGAGCACCGCGGTGGCTGAAGGCGGATCGGCGGGATTGGGGATGTTGTCGCTGTCGTTCGGCGCACCCACCCCGCCCTGGCAGTTCGGGGTCTCGTCGCGCTCCTGCGGGAAGAGGTCGTTCGAGATGCCCATCTCAACGTTGTAGGCCTCGCCGGCGAACATCAGCAGTGACTTGTTCTGCGCCTTCCAGCCAAAGCGTGTGATGGTGCCGTCGTTGGCGCTGCGGTTGACGGTGCCGCCCTGGATCGCGTTCGGGTGGCCCGCCACCCCGGAGCGCTGCTTGGCGCTGCTGTTGGCGATGAGGTTGGCGAGGATCACCGAGTCCGGGATGGCCTCGATGAGGCCTGCGCCCATGATCGGGGTCGGGATGCGGAACACCACGTTGCTGTTGCCGCCCTGGCCGGTCACCGGGTTGCCGGCCGGCAGGAAGCTCGGCTGCGCGATGCTGCAGCTGCCCGCATCGGCGCGCCCGGTGACGACGAACAGGTTGTGCACGCCCCCGTCCGGGGCGCCGTTGGCAGTCACGAAGCGCGCCTCGCGCACCGGGCCGTTCTTGGCCTCGAACCAGGGCATCTGGTTGCTCGCACCGTCGGCGCTGTAGACCTCGTAGAGCGGGTTGACGGCGGGACTGGAGCCGCCGCTATAGGGCTGCGAATGGCAGGAGGCGCAGGAGTTGGAGTTGAAGCGCGGGCCAAGGCCGTCCCCCTGCAGCGAGGTCGCCGTGACGCCCTCAACCTCGGCGAAGCGCGTCATGCCGTCCTGGAAAAAGATCATCTGCTCGGCCGACAGGCCGGGCATCGGCAGCGGCGGCCCGCCATCGTAGGGGGCGTGCCGCACGCCCGGATCGATCACCTGCTGTGCCAGTGAGGCCGGCGCGAGGGCGCCGCCGAGGAGCGCGAAGACGAGCGCGGCTGCGCCGGCCGTGCCTGCGTTATGTCCACCCATGAGATCTCCTCCCTGTTGGCGCGCCCGTCGCAACGCGGACGTCGTGGGCGCTGGTCTACGCGCCATCTGCGCCCCCGTCTAAGTGTCGCGCCTTAAAGACGCGCCTGCGCTCGTGGTCCAACACGGCTGAAATACAGGTATTTCCCGCACTTGCGCGCCGCGGCCGCGCTCGCGCTGAGCCACAAATCCCTTTAACGGGTTGCGGTTTGTGGCGCCCGGTGGCAGCGTGCTCCCGCAGTTGCGCAAGGCAGCGCACGCGCGGGCCGAGGGACGAAGGATGCAACATCGCTCGAGGCTGACACCGGTCGTGCTCACGCAGGAGGAGCGCGCACAGCTCACCCGCTGGGCGCGCCGCCGCCGTGCGGCGCTCGGGCTGCGCGCACGCATCGTGCTCGCCTGCCGCGATGAGCGCTCCAACCGCGAGATCGCGCTACGCCTCAAGGTCACGACACAGACCGTCGGCAAGTGGCGCACGCGCTTCATCGCGCGGCGCCTGGCGGGCCTCATGGATGAGCCGCGCTCGGGCGCGCCGCGTTCCATCAGCGATGAGCTGGTCGAGGCGGTGCTCGCCAAGACGCTGCACGAGCATCCCCCCGATGCCGGGCGCTGGAGCAGCCGGCGCCTTGCGAGCGAGCTTGGCATCTCGCAGCGCGCGGTCCTGAGGATCTGGCGGGCGTTCGAGGTGTGAGGGCGCGCCGCCGCGCGCCCATGACGGAAGTGGCGGGACCCCCGGCGGGCCCCGCCACACTCATCCGGACATAAGGGTCAGCAGACTGCCGCCGCGCGGCGCGCTTCCTAGAAGGTGCCCCCGCCGGGGAGCTTGCGCGGGCAGGTCGTGAGGTCGGAGCCGGTGATCTTCACGTCGCTGATGATCTCCTTGCTGTCGATCTCGAAGTCCCCGGCGCAACCCTTGTCGAAGTCGTAGTGGTAGACCTTCTTGCCGCTTTGCAGGTCGACGGTCTTCTGCGGATAGCCGAAGGTGCTGGTGAGGGCGGTGTCGGTCTGTCCGCGCCACGCGCGCAGGTGCTGCCGCACCTCATCCTGGCTCGGTCCGCTGGCACAGGCGCTCAGCATCAGCATCGTCACGGCGGGGCAAACGACGGCCATAAATTTCATTGTGGTTCTCTCCTTGGCGATGAATGTAAGGTCGTCCGCGACCGTACCCGATGTTGTCTCGGGACTCTCGGTTGCCGGGTTCCTCGGGCCGCCATCGTCGCGGAAATCGGCGCGAGGGGCAATGCAGCCGGCCGGCTTGTTGCGTTGCACCATCGAGGTGCAATCACTCCTGCCGGCCGTGCCCGACACACCCAAGTGCGCCCCGCCTGAGCTATCGTCCCCTCCTTCGAGGTTGAGCCCGAAAGGCCGTCCATGTCCGCGATCGCCCTGCTGCTGCCCCTGTTCGCCACCGCCACGGTTGCAGGTCCCGAATGCGCCTCCGGTGGCGACCCGATCCAGAGCCTCATCTGCCGCGACGCCACCCTGCGTACACGCGAGGCCGAGGTGCAGCGCCTCTACAAGTCCGCAGCCCACACACTGCCCGCGCCGCAGCGCGCCGCCCAGCGCACCCGCCAGAGCGCCTGGCTCGCCGAGCGCGCCGCCTGTGCGCCGGACCCGGACGCGCGCGACTGCGTGGCCGACGCCCAGGGGCGGCGCATCGTCGAGCTGAAACTCGCCCTGGGGGAGTTGCCCGTGTCGGCCTCCGCCACCTACCTGTGCAAGGGCCACGAGTCGACCCCGCTCAGCGCCTCCTACTTCCGCGGTGATCCGCCGGCGGTGCGCGTGCGCTTCCAGAACCAGCAGGCCGTCGCCTTCGCCGCACCCTCGGGCAGTGGCGCGCGCTACAGCGCCGAGGGCGTGGAGCTCTGGGAGCACCAGGGCGTGGCACGCTTCACCTGGCAGGGCGAGGAGATGGAGTGCCCGAAGCGCTGAGCACGGCGCGCCTTGCGCCGCGACCCAGACTTCAGTGCAGGAGGAGCCCCATGCCAACACTCCGCAAGATCGGTGACACCCTCATCCAGCCCAGGCACCGCGCCTCCTGCCACTGCGGCGGTGTCGTCCTCGAGCTCGAGCTTCCCGAGGGTGTCCTGGATGCGCGCCGCTGCAACTGCTCGATGTGCCGCCGCAAGGGCGCGATCATGGGGGCCGTGCCCCTCGCCGGGCTGCACGTCGTGAAGGGTGCGGAGCTTTTGTCGGTGTATCGCTTCAACAGCATGACCGCCGAGCACTACTTCTGCTCCCGCTGCGGCATCTATACCCACCATCGCCGGCGCTCGAACCCGAACCAGTACGGCTTCAACCTCGGCTGCCTGGAGGGTGTCGACCCGCACCAGGCACAGGGCATCCCCGTGAACGACGGCGTCAATCACCTCGCGGACCGCACGCCCTGAAGCGAGGTTGCGCCCTCACCTTTCCACGGCGGCCCGCGCGGCGGGCGCCTGACACACCGGAGTCTCAATTGTCATGACGGACCTGCGGGTTGGTTTCATCGGCCTCGGCAACGTCGGCGGGCAGCTCGCCGGCAACCTCCTCAAACACGGCGTGGACCTCACCGTGCGCGACCTCGACCCGGCACGCGTCGCGGCCTTCACGGCGCGCGGCGCGCAGGCGGCCGCGACCCCGCAGGCCATGGCGCAGGCAGTGGACATCCTCATCACCTGCCTGCCCTCACCGGCCGCCTCGGCGGCCGTGCTGGAGGCCCCCGACGGGGTGCTCGCCGGGCTCACACCCGGCAAGGTGTGGCTGGAGATGAGCACCACCGACCAGGCGGAGGCGCGCCGACTTGCGGCCCGCGTCGCCGCCCTCGGGGCGCAGGCCATGGACTGCCCGGTCTCGGGCGGCTGCCACCGTGCCGCGACCGGCAATATCTCGATCTTCGCCGGCGGGGAGCGTGCGACCTTCGAGCGCGTGCTGCCGGTGCTCTCGATCCTCGGACAGCGGATCCTGCACACCGGAGCGGTGGGGACGGCCTCCGCCCTGAAGGTGCTCACCAACTACCTGTGCACGGTGCACCTCGTGGCCCTCACCGAGGCGCTCACGGTCGCCAGGGTCGCGGGCCTGGACCTCAACACCGCGTACGAGGCGATCCGCATCTCCTCGGGTAACTCCTTCGTGCACGAGACCGAGTCGCAGGTGATCCTCAATGGCAGCCGCGACATCAACTTCACCATGGATCTCGTCATCAAGGACGTCGGGCTCTTCGATGCCATGGCAAGCGAGCAGCGCGTGCCGCTCGAGCTCTCGCCGCTGGTGCTGGAGATCTTCCGGGACGGCGCCCGGCGCTTCGGCCCGCGCGAGTTCTCCCCCAACATCATCCGCCGCCTCGAGGAGCCCCTCGGGGTGCGGGTGCTCGGCGAGGGCTTCCCCGCGCAGATGGTGGACGATGAGCCCAAGGTGCCCGGCTACGAGGTGTCGGCGCGCCGCAGCGGCTCGACACACACCTGAGGAACGGCGCGGTCTGCTAGGGCAGCGGCTGCAGGCGCGCGTTGGTGAGGAACTGGCTCTCGAACCGGGTCAGCTCGCCCGCCGTCGCCCCGCGCACCGGCAGCAGGCGCGCGGTCAGGGGCTTCTTCCACTTGTAGGCGAGCACCGCGACGTCGCCCATGATGCGCGCCAGCTGCGCCTCGCTGACGTCACCGGGCAGCGGCACCGTGTCGAGCCCGGTGGCGCACACCGAGGAATAGGCGAGCAGCGCGTCCATGTTGATGGCGCCCTCGCTCCAGCGCTGCGCCATGCGCGTGTCCTCGAGCACCGGCAGCATGAGCCCGGAGTAGCCGACGCGCGGCTCGGGCACGTGGTGCTCGGACTCGGTGATCACCCAGGCCGCCGTCATGGTGCCGGAGGAGCCGAAGCGCTGCGGCCCGAACCCCTCCATGGCGGCGGCGATGGAATCGTCCATGAGGGGCGCGGGCGTCGGGTCGAAGCCCCAGTATTGCCAGCCCGTGGCCGCCTGCACCTGGGGCGCAAGGCGCGCCAGCTGCTGTGCATAGTCGCTGAGCGCCGCGGTGAGCTCGCGGATCGCCGCGGGCACGTCCCCGTGAGCGTGAGCGAGCACCTGCGCCACCGCACCCACGGACTGCAGCCCCACCGCAAAGCGCCCCGCCTGCCCGAGGTGGTAGGAGCCGGGGAAGAACGGCGTGCCGGGGGAGAGCATGGCGGTCGCGGCAAAGGCGAACGTGCCCTGGCTGCGCGCGCTGCGCGCGGCGACCACCGCCACGTGGTGGGCGGCGGCGTGCACGGTGTTCCAGTGGATGCCGTCCTCGCCCGCGATGATCATGCTGGAGTTGAGGTTCAGGCCCCGGGAGTGCACCTCCTCGAGCAGCGCCAGCGCCTCAGGATCCGGGTGGTCATCAAGCACCGCAGGACCTATGTTGATCAGCACCTGCTCGCTCGCCGAGAGCGCCGCGAGCCGCGTGAAGAGCTCGAGCGCCTGCGCGCGCGGCAGCTTGCCGGCGTACTGCATGAAGGGCTGCGTGGTGAGGCGCACGGTCTGCACCGTGAAGCCTGCCGCTTCGAAGATGCGCTGTGCGCGGTGCAGGCGCGCCGCGGCGTCCTTCACCTCGTGCTCGTAGTCCCCGGCATCCAGGTCGATGAAGGCGGTGATGGCGCGCACCGGCGGCTCGGCGGCGCCCGCGGCGCCGCATAACCCCACGAGGCACAGTGCAAGAACCGCAGCGCCGGCGCGGCACACGCGCCTCACGCGGACTTCACCGTGCGCGCAGCGCCCACGGGCAGGCTGTCGGCGGCGCGCATCGCGGCATCCTCGAACGCCTGCGGGTCCTTCAGGTAGTCGAGCGCCATGTCGAAGGCGTCGTGCCCCCAGAAGAACTCCTCGCCGATGACGAGCGTCGGCACGCCGAAGATGCCGCGGCCCGCGGCCCACTCGGTGTTGTGGCGCAGCCGTGCCTTCAACTCAGGGTCCGCAAGCCGCGCCTGCCAGTCCGCCACACCCAGTTGCCGGGCGAGCTCTGCGAGCACCGCAGGAGCGCTCACGTCGCGGCCGTCGCGGAACACCGCCTCGAGCAGCACCTGAGCTGCGCCGGGCGTGCTGCCTGCGGCGATCGCAAGGCGCAGCGCGCCCAGGGGGTTGAAGGGGTGCGCGGGCGGGAAGCGCATCGGCACCCCCAGGCGCCGCGCGCGCCACAGCGCGAAGCGGTAGGTGAAGCGGCGCTTGGCGAGGATCTCGGCCGGGCCGCGCTGGCCGAAGTGGTCGAGGAGCCCCGCGAACAGCACCGGCAGCGTGGTGAGCTCGACGCCCGCGGGCAGTTCCGCGAGCCGTGGCAGCATGAGGTAGGCGAACGGCGAGATCACGTCGTACACCCAGGTGACCCTGACGGCGCTCATCGCGGTGGGCTCAGGTCCCGGAGACGCGCACGACGAGCTTGCCGAAGTTCTCCCCGCGCAGCAGGCCGAGGAACGCACCCGGTGCCGCCTCGAGGCCCTCGACGATCTCCTCGCGGTACTTCACCGCGCCCTCGCGCACCCAGCCGCTCATCTCCTGGTAGAACTGCGGCATCTTGTGCCAGTGATCGAAGATGATGAAGCCTTCGATCTTCAGGCGGTGCTTGAGCACCGTCGTCAGCAGCGCAGGCGTGCGATCGACGCCCTCGGGGAGCTTCGCGAGGTTGTACCAGGCCACGAGGCCGCACAGCGGCACGCGGGCGTGCACGTTCAGCAGTGGCAGCACCGCGGCCAGCACCGCACCGCCGACGTTCTCGAAGTACACGTCGATCCCCTTGGGCGCCGCCTGCGCCAGGCGCTCGCGCAGCTGCCCCTCGCGGTGATCGAGGCAGGCATCGAAGCCGAGCGTCTTCACCGCGAATTCGCACTTCTCCGGGCCGCCCGCGATGCCAATCACGCGGCAGCCCTTGAGCTTGGCGATCTGGCCGACCACCGAACCCACCCCGCCGGTGGCAGCCGAGACCACGACGGTCTCGCCGGCCTTGGGCTCCCCGATCTCAAGCAGGCCCACCCAGGCGGTCAGTCCCGGCATGCCGAGCACGCCGAGCGCATAGCTCAGGCGCGGGATGGCCGGATCGATCTTGTGGGCATGGCGCGCCTCGACCACGCCGTAGTCCTGCCAGCCGACCGTGGCAAGCACCAGGTCCCCGACCTCGAAACCTTCCGCCTGCGATGCCTCCACCACGCTCACCGTCTGGCCGGTCATGACGTCACCGACCTCCACCGGGGGCGCATAGGAGGGCGCATCGCTCATGCGGCCGCGCATGTAGGGATCGAGGGAGAGGTAGCGGGTGCGCAGCAGCAGCTGCCCGGCCCCGGCGGCCGGCACCGGCTGCTTCTCCAGGCGGAAGTTGGCGGCGGTCGGCTCACCGACCGGGCGGTGATCGAGCACGATGCGGCGGTTGATGGCTTGCGCGGTGCTGCTCATGGGTGTCTCACTCGTAGTGGTATTTGAGTTTCACGCCCGGCGGGGCCGGCATCGAGCTGTCGACGAACAGGTCCGCGAACAGCACCCCGCCCGGCTCGACGCTGTAGGGCTCGAAGTCGCGCACGCCGGACTCGTAGAGCACCGTGTCGTCGATGAAGAACTGCCCGGTGTGCTCCCGCGCGCTGCGGCAGAGGATGACGTGGGCCGCATCCGCCATCACCTCGGGCTTGCGCGAGCGCTGCATCATGTCACGCCCCCCGAGCGCAAATTCCACCGCCGCGGTTGCGACCGTGGTGCGCGGCCACAGCGAGTTGCAGGCGATACCGGCCGCCTTGTACTCGGCGGCCAGGCCGAGCATGCACAGCGACATGCCGTACTTGGAGAGCGAGTACGCGAGATGCGGGGCGAACCACTGCGGCTTCAGGCTCAGCGGCGGGGACAGGGTGAGGATGTGGGGGTTGGCAGCGCGCCTGAGATACGGCAGGCAGGCGCGCGAGGTGACGAAGGTGCCGCGCGTGTTGATCGCCTGGATCAGGTCGTAGCGGCGCATGTCGATCTCGGCCGTGGGCGAGAGGTTGATGGCCGAGGCGTTGTTGATGCAGATGTCGATGCCGCCGAAGGTCTCGGCGCACTTCTGCGCGGCCGCCACCACGGTCGCCTCCTCGCGCACGTCGACGACCAGAGGCAGCGCCTTGCCCCCGGCGCGCTCGATGTCCTCGGCGGCGGTGTAGATGGTGCCGGGCAGCTTCGGGTGCGGCTCGGCGGTCTTGGCGGCGATCGCGACGTTGGCGCCATCGCGCGCCGCGCGTACCGCGATGGCGTGCCCGATGCCGCGGCTCGCCCCGGTGATGAACAGTGTCTTGCCCTTGAGAGTCACGCGGCCCCCTTCCCCTTGAGTCCTGGCACGCCTGCGCGCGCTGCGGGGCAGTGAGTGTACACAGCATCCGCGCAGCGCTGCGAACTGCCCGGCAGGGGGCGACTCTCGGGCGCACGGTGGCGTGCTAGCATCGCCCCGCCGCCGGTGGCGGTCCCACACCTGAAAGAGTGCAAGCCATGCTCGTGCGCAAGCTCCTCCCGGGCCTCCTGGCCGCCACGCTCACGACGCTCGCCAGCGCGGCGGACGAGCCCCAGGACTTCAGCAAGGTCGAGATCAAGAGCTCGCAGCTCGCACCCAACCTCTTCGTGCTCGAGGGCTCCGGGGGCAACATCGCCGCCCTCACCGGCGCGGAGGGGGTGCTGCTGGTGGATGACGAGTTCGGAGCACTGGCGGACAAGATCCGCGCGGCCCTCAGGGCCGACGGCGCCGCGCAGCCGGTGCGCTTCATCATCAACACGCACTACCACTTCGATCACACCGACGGCAACCTCGCCTTCGCCGGCCTCGGCGCGACGCTCATCGCGCACGAGAGCCTGCGCAAGCGCCTCGAGAGCGGCGGCACCGCCGGCAATGGCGGCAAGATCTCCCTGCAGATCAAGCCGGCCGATCCCGGCGCGCTGCCGGTCATCACCTATCAGGGCGAACTCACGGTGCACCTCGACGGCGAGGCGGTACGCGTGCACCACTATCCCAATGCGCACACCGACGGGGACTCGGTGGTGTTCTTCCCCGGCGCGCGCGCGGTGCACATGGGCGACATCTTCGTGCGCTACGGCTTTCCCTTCATCGACGTCTCGGGCGGGGGGAACGTGCGCGGCATGATCGGTGCCTGCCAGGATGTCCTCGCGAGCGTGCCCGAAGATACCCGCATCATCCCGGGCCACGGGGCGGTGGCCAGCGTTGCGGACCTGCGCGAGTACACGAAGATGCTCACCGACACCGCGACCCTCATCGAGCACGCCATCGCCAACGGCCAGAGCCTCGCGGCCATCAAGAAGGCCAACCCCCTGAGCCCCTGGAGCGAGCGCTACTCCCCCGCCAAGGGCTTCGTGGACACCGAGGCCTTCACCGAGTCGCTCTATTACTCCCTCACCGGGCGCCTGCCGCGCCACGGTCCGGCGCCGCGCCCGCGCCCGCGCACCTGAAGCCAGCGGGGTGCGCGCTTGCTTTCGCGCGCGACGCCGGTATAGCGTGGCTTTGAGGCCCGTCGAGCAACAAGGAGAACACCGTGCGCTGGGATGACTTACGCCAAAGCAGCAACGTCGAGGACGTGCGCGGCAGCACCGGGGGTGGTGGACGGGGCCTGAAACTCGGACTCGGCGGCACGCTGCTCGCGCTCGTGGCCTCCTACTTCCTCGGCATCGACCCGCGGGTGATCCTCGGCCTGATGAGCGCAGCCCCTGGCCAGGCACCGGCACCGGTGGCCACCCAGGGCACGCCCACCGATGAACAGGGGCGCTTCATCTCCGCGGTGCTGGGCGAGACGGAGGACACCTGGAGCGCCATCTTCAAGGCGAACGGCGCACAGTACATACCGCCGAAGCTGGTGCTGTACCGCAACCAGATGCCGACCGCCTGCGGCACCGGTAGCGCGGCGGCGGGCCCCTTCTACTGCCCGCTCGACCGCAAGGTCTATCTGGACCTCGGGTTCTTCCAGCAGCTCTCCGACGAGTTCCATGCGCCCGGTCAGTTCGCCGAGGCCTACGTGCTCGCGCACGAGGTGGGCCACCACGTGCAGAACCTGCTCGGCATCGCCGGCAAGGTGCGCCAGGCACAGCAGCAGGCCTCCGAGGCGCAGGCGAACCAGCTGTCGGTGCGCCTCGAGCTGCAGGCCGACTGTTTCGCCGGCGTGTGGGCCAAGCACGCCGATGAGACCAAGCACATCCTCGAGCAGGGCGACGTGGAGTCCGCGCTCAAGGCCGCCTCCGCGGTCGGCGATGACACGATCCAGAAACGCGCCCAGGGCTACGTGGTGCCGGAGTCCTTCACGCACGGCAGCGCCGCGGAGCGCACCAGCTGGTTCAAGCGCGGACTCGCCAACGGCTCCATCCAGGACTGCGACACCTTCGCCCCTGGCACGTAGGGGCAGGGGCGCCGCTTCAGGTCTTGCCGGCGTAGCTCGTGCCGAGGTAGTCGAGGATCACCTTCGCCTCCTCGTCGGTGATCGGGGCACCGAAGCGCTCGCGCATCTTCTGCACCGTCTTCTGCCAGCCCGCGCGGTCCATCGCCGGCGCATTGGCGGGGATGTACTCGAGGCTGTGGCACAGCGCGCAGTGAGCGGCGGTGACCTCGCGCCCGGGGCCGCCCTTCAGGTGCAGCGCTGCTTCCGTGTCCGCGGCCGCCGCGAGCGGCGCCAGCAGCACCGCGAGGGCCGCCGCACTGCGAGCCCGGCTCTTCATGCCACCTCCACGTCCAGGGTCTGCACGATGTTGTCGTGGTAGCCGGCAGCGTTGAAGGTGAGCTTGTCCGGCTGCTGGGTGCCGTTGCGGCTGACGGCGCGCACCGCGATCCCGATCGGCCCGGCGCGCGAGGTATCCAGGGGGAGCGAGAACTCCCGCCAGGCATAGCGCCCGAAGTCGCGCCCGAGGGCTGCCTCGCGCCAGCTGCGCCGGCCATCGACCGAGACCTCCACGCGCTCGATCCCCGCGCCGTTGTCCCAGGCCTTGCCGCTGACGGATGCCGGGCGCCCGCGCGGCAGGCGCCGGCCGGCGGCGGGGGCCGTGATGAGGGAGTTCACCAGGATCTCCGTGATCGGCACGCTCTCGGGGCTGTCCTGGCTGGCAAAGTGGCCGGGGAAGGCGCCGGCGGGCAGCCGGTAGGCCGACTTCATCCAGAAGTTGGCAAGCGCCGCGGGCTCGATGCGCACCTCGGTGAGGTGCTTCATCCAGTAGGTGCCGGTCCAGCCGGGCACGATGAGCCGCGCGGGCGCGCCGTTCCAGCGCGGCAGCGGCGCGCCGTTCATCTCGAAGGCAATGAGGGTGCTGTCATCGAGCGCCCGCTCCACCGGCAGGCTCTTCTGGAACTGCGGTGTCGCCTCCAGCGCGGGCCGGTCGGCGCCCTTGAACCACACCTCGAGCGCCCCGGCGACGATGCCGGCGCGCTCGAGCACGTCGCGCAGCCGTACGCCGCGCCACAGCGCATTACCCATGGCGCCCGGGCCCCACTGCACGCCCGGCACGCGCGGCTCGAAGAGCCCGCGCCGGTTGCCCGAGCACTGGTTGACCGCCGCTAAGGATACCGGCTCGAAGTCCTCACGCAGGTCGGACAGCGAGAGCGACAGGGGGTGCGCGGCGTTCGTCCCGCCGACGGCGAGGCGCCAGGTGCGCGGATCGATCTCCGGGATGAGCGCCAGGTGGTAGCGCACGAAGAAGGCGTCGTTCGGGGTAAAGGCCGGCACGAGGTCCGCGAGGGGAGTCTCGTAGTTCGGCGGCCGGAAGGCGCGCCGGATCAGGGGGCGCTTGCCCGGCAGCGCGCTGAGTGCCGGGAGGTCCTCACCCGCTGCCGCCGGCAGTCGTGCGGCGAGCGCGGTGCCCGTCGCCCCGAGCAGCAGGTCGCGGCGCCTCAGCACCTCAGAGCCCTCGCGCGCCTGACATCCGCGGCACCCCGCGCGCACCGGCCCGGTGCGCGCGGGACGACTTCAGGATCTCAGGAGCAGCCCTTGCCGTGGTCCGGGCGGTTGCCCGCCGCCTTGGCGGCTGCCTCGGTCATGTACTCGCCGGCCTTGGTCTTGCCGTACCAGACATCACCCTGGCAGTGATAGACCTTGCTGCTGCTGTTCACCCACACCTGCCCCGGTCCGCCACCCGGGGCCGGCTGCGCCGGCGGGGTGTAGGTCGAGGAGGACTTCGGGGCTGCCGCGGTGGCCGCCGCGGCCGGTGCCGCGGCTGCTGCCGCTGGTGCGCTCGCCGCCGGGGCTGCGGGAGCTGCGCTGCCCGCCGCGGCGTTCTTGTTCACGCCACCGTGGCCGCTGCAGGCGCCGCGCCCCCCCTTCGAGGAGGTGCCGTCCTTGCAGGTGACCATGCTCGGGGCGTTGGCCGTCATGGCCGTGCCCGCAGCCGGGGCTGCGGCTGTGCTCGCCGCGGCAGGCGCGGCCGCTGCGGCCGGGGCCGCCGTCGAACTGGTGCCGCCCGCGGACTTGTTCACTCCGCCGTGGCCGCTGCAGGCCCCGCGACCGCCCTTGGAGGAGCTGCCGTCATTGCAGGTGACCGTGCTCGGGGCGCTGGCCGTCATGGCCGTGCCCGCAGCCGGCGCCGCCGCCGCGGCGGGCGCTGCGGCCGGTGCCGGGCTGCTGGCGGGCGTCGTCGTGGCAGGGACTGACTTGTTCACCCCGCCGTGGCCGCTGCAGGCGCCGCGGCCGCCCTTGGAGGCGCTGCCGTCGTTGCACGTGACCGTGGTGGTGGAGGCATCCTGTGCCAGCCCCAGGGGGGCGGTGAACAGCGCTGCGGCGAGCGCCACGCCTAAGGCCAGAGACCGGGAATTCGTTACGTTCATTTGCAGCTCTCCATGCGAGTGAGCGCTTATTGTAGGAGCCGCCAGAATACCCCAATCCCCCAACGGGGCGTTACCGGGCCACCCGGAGCCGCGGGCCGCCCGGGGAGGCTCCCCGTCGCCGGTGCTAGGCTAGCGCCCGAAAGGCGACACCCTGCCCTGCCAGAGGTCCGTAGCGATGCCCACCCTGATGCGCACTCTTCTTATCGTGCTGCTCGCCGCGCTGCTGCCGCAGGCGGCGCGGGCGGCGTGGCTTTCGCGCACCGAAGCGATCATGGGCACGCGCATCTACGTGGAGCTGTGGGCCGAAGACCCGGCCAAGGGAAACGAGGCGATCGATGCCGTCATGGCGGACATGCGCCGCATCGATGAGCTCATGAGCCACTACAAGCCCGACAGCCAGCTGTCGCACATCAACCAGCACGCCAACGAGGAGCCGGTGCAGGTCGACAAGGAGCTGTTCGACCTGATCAAGCTGTCCACCTACTACTCGCAGATCACCGAAGGGGCGTTCGACATCACCTATGCGAGCGTCGGCTACCTCTACGACTATCCCAAGCACATCCACCCGACCGAGGCGCAGATCAAGAGTGCGCTCCCGGGGGTCAACTGGCGCAACATGCTGCTCGATGAGGCGCACCACACCGTGCGCTTCGAGCACCCCGGCATGCGCATCGATCTCGGGGGCATCGGCAAGGGCTACGCGGTCGACCGCGGCATCGACATCCTCAAGGCCCGCGGCATCCAGCACGCGGTGGTCACGGCCGGCGGCGACACGCGCATCATCGGCGATCACATGGGGCGCCCGTGGGTGGTGGCGATCCAGCACCCGGACGACCCGACCAAGGTGGTGACGCGCATCCCGCTCTCCGACAGCGCCATGTCGACCTCGGGGGACTACGAGCGCTTCTTCGACGAGGGCGGCGTGCGCTACCACCACATCATCGACCCGCACACCGGGCACTCGGCGAGCAAGGTGAGGAGCGCGACCATCCTCGCCCCCACCGCGACGCAGACCGATGGCATGTCCAAGACCGCCTTCGTGCTCGGCGCCGAGAAGACCCTGGAGATCATCAACCGCATGCCCGAGTACGATGCGGTCTTCATCACCCCCGACGGCAAGATCCTCTACTCCAACGGCCTCAGGCCCCCGAACCCGCGCCCGGGGGACACGCCGCCGCAGACGCCGCCTACTGCGGCGAGCCCCCGTGGCTGAGCTTCAGTAGCGCATCCACCTCGGCCTCCGCGGCGAGCCAGTCCTCGGCCTCCAGGCCCGGCACGAAGCCGCGCCGTTCGGCGCGCAGGTAGGCACTCTCGGCGATCATGGCGCGACGCGCCTCGGGCGTGACGCCCGCGGTCGCGCGTGCAGCGGCGCCCTTCCTGACGCTGAGCGTGCGGCGGGGAGCGGCGGCGGCGGGCGTGGTATCACTGGTTCGACGGCTGGCCATGGGTCCTCCTTGGGCAGCAAGCGATGACGCCCTGCGACTTTGCGCGCGCCCGCCGGCAGCGTGCAAGCACGGGCACATGAAATGTCCGCACCTGGTGTCCGATGGTGTCCGCGTCCGTGTGCCGGACACCTTGCGAGCGGCACGCGCGCAGCGCCCGACTGAAGCTTTCTCAAGTTTACTCAGGCGCTTGGGGGCTCTCGGGCGGCCGCCGCGCGGCTGGCACGCGCCGTGCAATGACACTGCCTGTGAAACTCGCACAGCTCAGGAAGCCCGACGGCAGCACCGCGACCGTCGCCGCCATCGCCGGCACCCAGGCGCAGGATGCGCCGCGCGCGCCCGGAGCGCCCGGCTGGCGAGCGCACTGGCGGCGCTATGCACTCCTCGCAGCCGCGCTCGTGGTGCTGCTCTTCGCCTGGCTGGTGCATGGCTGGCTGCGCACCGGGAGCGTGCTGTCGCGCGAGCGCATGCGCACCGCGCAGGTGAGCCGCGGTCACTTCGTGCGCGACGTCGCCGCCGAGGGCACCGTGGTCGCGGCGGTCAACCCGACCCTCTACGCCATCGCCCCCGGCACGGTGAGTTACCTGGTACGCGCCGGGGAGGCAGTCACCAAGGAGCAGCCGCTCGCCACCCTCGACAGCCCCGAGCTCAACAACGAGTACCAGCGCGAGCGGGCCACCCTCGACAGCCTCGACGCGGCACTCAGCCGCCAGCAGATCGAGATCCGCCGCCAGATCATGACCAGCCAGCAGCAGGCGGACCTGGCGCAGGTGGCGATCAAGGCCGCGCAGCGCGAGCTGGCCCGCAACCAGTGGGCCTGGGATGAGCACGTGATCCCGGAGCGCGACTACAAGCGCGCGCAGGACGACGTGGCCACCGCGCAGCTCAACTACGACCATGCGCGTGATTCCGCGCAGCTCGAGCGCGACAGCCTCGCGCTGGAGCTGCGCACCAAGCGCCTGGAGCGCGACCGGCAGGCGCTGGTGGTGGAGTCCCTGAAGGAGCGCGTGGCCGAGCTCACCGTGCGCTCCCCGGTGGCCGGCACGGTCGCCAACCTCGCCGTCACGGAAAAGACCCGCGTGGCCGCCAACGCGGCCCTGATCACGGTGGTGGACCTGTCGGCGTTCGAGATCGAGTTCCAGGTGGCCGAGTCGTACGCCGCCGAGATCAGGGCCGGCATGGCCGCCGCCATCACCCTCGAGGGGCGCGACATCGCTGGCGTCGTCACCGCGATCTCCCCGGAGGTGCGCCAGAACCAGGTCACCGGGCGCGTCAGGTTCCGCGACGGGCAGCCCCCGGGCCTGCGCCAGAACGAGCGCGCCGCGGTGCGCATCGTGCTCGATGAGCGCGACGCGGTGCTGAAGTTCGAGCGCGGCGCCTTCATCGATTCGGCCACGCGCGCGGTGTACGTGGTGCGTGGCAGCGAGGCGGTGCGCGTCCCGGTCGAGCTCGGCGCCGCCTCGGTGGCCGAGATCGAGGTTCTGCGCGGACTCGCCCCCGGGGACACGGTGGTGACCTCCGACACGCGTGATTTAAACGAGGCGCCGCAATTCGCCATCTCAAACTGAAGACGCGCGGGCGCGCCGGCAGCGGTGCGCCCGCCCCGCAAGAGGAAGCCAAGCAATGCTCAGCATGCAGAACGTCAGCAAGATCTACCGCACCGACCTCATCGAGACCTACGCCCTGCGCAGCTTCTCCCTGGAGGTGAGCGCCGGGGAGTTCGTCGCGGTCACCGGCCCCTCGGGCTCCGGCAAGACCACCTTCCTCAACGTCGCGGGACTCCTCGAGACCTTCGACACGGGCAGCTACCGCCTCGATGGCACCGACGTGCACCAGCTCTCCGACGATGCGCGCTCGCGCCTGCGCAACGAGCGCATCGGCTTCATCTTCCAGAGCTTCAACCTCATCCCCGACCTCAACATCTACGACAACGTCGACGTGCCGCTGCGCTACCGCCGCATGAGCGCCAAGGACCGCCACGAGCGCATCGGCAGCGCGCTTGACCTGGTGGGGCTCTCCTCGCGCATGAAGCACATGCCCTCGCAGCTCTCGGGCGGGCAGCAGCAGCGCGTGGCGATCGCGCGCGCCATCGCGGGGGATCCCGCGTTCCTGCTGGCGGATGAGCCGACCGGCAACCTCGACTCGCTCATGGCGCGCCAGGTGATGGAACTGCTCGAGCAGATCAACGACCTCGGCACCACGATCCTCCTCGTCACCCACGACCCGGAGCTGGCACGGCGCGCGCAGCGCAACGTGCACCTCGTGGACGGGCAGCTCTCCGACTTCCGCCCCTACGAGCCGCGCCCCGAGGCCGCCGCCCACAGCGCGGCGCTCTGAAAGTCCACAGGAGCCAGCCGCATGCTCGCCTACTACTGCCAGCTGTCCCTGCGCAGCTTCCGCCGCAACCCGGGGCTCAGCATCCTCATGGTGCTCGCGATCGCGCTCGGCATCGCGGTGTGCATCATGACGCTCACCGTCTACCACGCCACCGCCGGCAACCCCATCTGGTGGAAGAACGACCGCCTGTACGCGGTCACGATGGACAACTGGGACCCGAAGACGCCCTACAACCGCGATGGCACCCCCGGGCCACCCCCGCAGATGACCTACCGTGATGCCACCCACGTGGTGTCCTCCGACATCCCGGTGCGCAAGGTCATCATGTACACGGTGAACGGCGTCATCAGCGGCACGCAGGCGCCCGCCCGGCGCATCCAGACACGCCTGACGAGCGCGGACTTCTTCGCCATGTTCGACGTGCCCTTCCTCTACGGCGGCGGCTGGAACGCCGCCGCCGACACCCCGCCGCAGCCGGTGATCGTGCTGTCCCGGCGCGAGAACGAGCGCCTGTTCGGCGGCGCCAACAGCGTCGGCCGCACGCTGCGCTGGAACGATCACGAGTTCCGCATCATCGGCGTGCTCGATGAGTGGACGCCGCGCCCGCGCTATTACGACCTCAACGGCGGCAGCCTGCAGATGCCCGACGATGCCTACATCCCCTTCGCCTGGGGGCGGGAGCTGCAGCTGCTGAGTGGCGGCAACACCGACAGCTGGCGCCCGGAGAAGGTCGACACCTTCGAGGATTTCCTCAACTCGGACGCCATCTGGCTGCAGGTATGGGTGGAGCTGCCGGATGCCGCGCGCCGCGAGCGCATGCAGGCGTTCATCGACTCCTACTGGGCCGAGCAGCGCAAGGCGGGGCGCTTCGAGCGGCCGCGCGACAACCGCCTCACGCCGGTCGGGCAGTGGCTGCGCGACCGCAAGGTGGTCGACAGCGATGACCGGGTGCTGGTCGGCCTCGCCTTCGCCTTCCTCGCCGTGTGCCTGATCAACACGGTGGGCCTGCTGCTCGCGAAGTTCCTGAACGGCGCCGCCATCACCGGCGTGCGGCGCGCCCTCGGGGCGAGCCGCCGTCAGGTGTTTGCCCAGCACCTGGTCGAGGTCGGCGTGCTCGCAGCGCTCGGGGCGCTGCTGGGACTCGGGCTTGCCACCCTCGGGCTCGCCGCCGTGCGCCACATGTACTCCGCGGCGCACCTCGGGGAGCGCGGCGGCTACCAGGAGCTCACCCACATCGATGCGACCGGGGTGCTGTGGGCCCTGGTGCTGGCGGTCGTGGCCACGCTCGCCGCCGGGCTCTACCCGGCCTGGCGGGTGGGCCGGCTGCCCCCGGCCCAGTACCTCAAGAGCCAATGACCGCAGGCGCCAAAGGAGCCTCATGAGCCTCAACACCCGTCCCATCCTCTCGGCGCTGTGGCGCAACCGCACCGGCGCGGTGCTGGTCTCGATGCAGATCGCAATCGCGCTCGCCGTGCTGGTCAACGCGCTCTACATCGTCGTGCAGCGCATCGACAAAATGCGCCGGCCGACCGGCATCGACGTCGACAACGTGCTCGTGATCTCCAGCGCGAGCTTCACCCAGCGCTACAACCCGGCAAGCTCGATCCCGGAGGACCTGCAGTTCCTGCGCGCAATCCCCGGGGTGGTGGCGGCCAGTGCCAGCAGCGGCATCCCCCTGAGTGGCGGCGGCAGCGCCAATACCTTGCTGCGGCACCCGGGCGAGCACAGCGCGGAGTTCATGAACTACTTCGAGGTGGATGAGCAGGGCCTGGCGGCGCTTGGCCTGAAGCTGGTCGCGGGCCGCGCCTTCCGCCACGATGAGATCCAGCCCCCGCTCACCAAGGCGGACGCCTCGCGCTTCGTGCCCTCGATCATCGTCACGCGCTCGCTCGCGGCGTATCTGTTCCCCGGCCAGGGCCCGCTCGGCAAGACCGTGTACGACAGCCTCGGGCAGGCCGCCACCATCATCGGCGTCGTCGACCCGATGATCGGCTCCTGGCCGGGCATGGTGCCGCATCCTGACTGGGTGTTCCTCATGCCGCGCATGCCCACCACCGAGGGCGGCGGGGCGCTCATCTACCTGGTGCGCACCCAGCCCGGGCAGCGCGACGCGGTCCTGAAGCTCGCCGAGGAGCACATGAGCGCCTCGAACCCCGAGCGCGTCGTGCACTTCGTGCGCCCGCTCAACTACTTCCGCGACCTGTCCTACCTCGGGGACCGGGCGATGAACATCTACCTCGGCACCGTCACGGCACTCTTGATCGCCGTCACCTGCCTCGGCATCTTCGCGCTCGCCACCTTCAACGTGAGCACGCGCACCAAGCAGATCGGCACGCGGCGCGCGGTCGGTGCGCGCCGGCGCGATATCGTGCGCTACTTCCTCATCGAGAACGGCATGATCACGAGCGCCGGGATCCTCGGCGGCTGTGCACTCGCCCTCGGGGTGGGCTACTGGCTGTCGCTCGAGTACTCGCTGCCGCGCCTGAACCTCTACTACCTGGTGGCCGGTGTCCTGCTGCTGTGGGGTGTCGGGCAGCTGGCCGCCTGGCAGCCCGCGCGCCGCGCCGCCGCGGTCAGCCCCTCGGTGGCGACCCGCACCGTGTAGGGTCGCGCGGCGCCTGGCGGGCGGCGCCACAGTGCTAGGATCCGGGCCATGAACGAGGATGCCAGGAGCGCAGCGCGCGTGAGCCTTGCGGGACACACGATCCTCGTCATCGACGACAGCGAGGCGGTGCGCACCGCGTTCGACGTGCTGCTGTCGCTGCATGGCGGGCGCGTGCTGGTGGCCGCAACACCGGCCGCCGGGCTCGAACTGCTGGCGGGCAGGCCCGTGGACCTCGTGATCCAGGACATGAACTTCCAGCGCGAGGCCACCAGCGGCGCCGAGGGCGCGGCACTCTTCCGCAGCATCCGCGCACGCTCCCCGGACGTGCCGATCATCCTGCTGACCGCCTGGACGCACCTCGAGAGCGCGGTGGAACTGGTGCGCGAGGGGGCGGCGGACTACGTCGCCAAGCCCTGGGACGACGCGCGCCTCATCACGAGCGTGCGCAACCTCCTCGACCTGCGCAGCGCGCGCGCCGAGGCCGAGGCGCTGCGCGCCGGGCAGCGCGCCGCACGCCTCGCCCTGGCCGAGCGCTTCGACCTCAGGGGCATCGTCTACGAGAGCGCGGCGTTCCACACCCTGGTCGCCATGGCCACGCAGGTGGCGCACGCGGACGTGCCGGTGCTCATCACCGGCCCCAATGGCGCCGGCAAGGAGGTGCTGGCCGACATCGTGCAGGCCAACTCCGCGCAGGCCGACGGCCCGTATTTCAAGGTGAACCTCGGGGCGCTGCCGCAGGAGCTGCTGGAGGCGGAGCTGTTCGGCACCGAGGCGGGCGCCTTCACCGGCGCGCGCACCCGCATCGGGCGCTTCGAGGCGGCCGATGGCGGCACGCTGTTCCTGGATGAGCTCGGCACCCTGAGCGGCGGTGGCCAGGCGAAGCTCCTGCGCGTGCTGCAGACCGGGGAGTTCGAGCGCCTCGGCTCCAACACCACGCGCCGCACGCGCGTGCGGGTGCTGGCCGCCACCAACACCCCGCTGCGCCAGGCGATGCGCGAGGGCAGCTTCCGCGAGGACCTGTTCTACCGCCTGAGCGTGATCGAGCTCGAGGTGCCCCCGCTCGCCGCGCGGCGCGAGGACATCCTGCCCCTCGCACGTCACTTCCTCGCGGGCCGGTTCGCGCTGAGTGCGGAGGCGGAGGAGCTGCTGCAGCGCTACCCCTGGCCGGGCAACGTGCGCGAGCTGCAGAACGCGATCCGCCGCGCGACGCTGCTGTCCACCCAGGCGCTGATCTCCGCCCAGGCACTCAACCTCCCGCAGCCCCGCGGCGCGCAGCCCGAGGAGCCCGAGCCCGACCGCGCCAGCATCGAGCAGGCGCTCGAGCGCGCCCACGGCGTGATCGCGCATGCCGCGCGTGACCTCGGCCTGTCCCGTCAGGCACTCTACCGGCGCATGGAAAGACTCGGGCTCAAGGGCGAGGCGCCCCGCTCAGCGCCGGCGCCGTGAGAGCACGCACCTCGCTCGCCGGGCGCGTCGCGGTCGCGCTCGCCGTGAGCGCGCTTGCCGCGGCGTGCGTGACGGCGCTCGCCGCGCGCTGGCTGCCCCCGGCGGCGGCGGCGCTGTGCGGCTGCCTCGGGGTCGCGCCCTTCATCCTCCTCGGTGCGCGGCGCCTGACGCGCCCCTGGGCGCGGGTGCTCGGCGCGGTGCGCGATGGCATCGTCAGCCTCCACGACCATGACTTCAGCGTCAGTGTCGGCAGCGTCCGGGACGCGGAGCTCGATGCCCTGGTGCGCGCCTACAACTCACTCGGGGAGCTGCTGCGCCGCGAGCGCCTGGACCTCTACCAGCGCGAGCTGCTGCTGGATACCGTGATGCAGAGCTCCCCGCTCGCCATGGTGCTCAACGACGCCGGCGAGCGCGTCATCTACAGCAACGTCGCGGCCCGCGTACTGCTCAACGGCGGGCGCAAGCTCGAGGGCCTGTCCTTCCCGGTACTGCTCGCACAGTCCCCCGCGGCGCTGCGCGAGGCCCTCGGAGCCGGCGGCGACACGCTCTTCACCATGGAGGTGGCCGGGGAGATGCAGGTCTACCACCTCGCGCAGCGGCGCTTCATCCTCAACGCGCGCGCCCACCAGCTGCTGCTGCTGAAGCAGCTGACCCGCGAGCTCGCCGCGCAGGAGCTGGCCGTGTGGCGCAAGGTCATCCGCGTCATCGCGCACGAGCTCAACAACTCCCTCGCCCCGATCATCTCGCTCGCCCACTCCGGGGGACTCCTGGCGCAGGCCCCGCAGCCGCGCGAGCTCGAGCGCGTCTTCAGCACCATCGCCGAGCGCGCCGCGCACCTGGCGACCTTCATCGAAGGCTATGCACGCTTTGCCAAGCTGCCGCGGCCGCGCCCGGCGCCGGTGGCCTGGGCGGCCCTCCTCGGGCGCCTCGAGGGGACGCTGCCGTTTCGCACCCTGGGGCCGCTGCCGCAGCGCGACGGCAGCTTCGACGCCGGCCAGGTGGAGCAGGTGCTGATCAACCTGCTGAAGAACGCGGCCGAGTCAGGTTCCGCCGCGCAGGCGATCACGGTCACGGTGCAGGATGAGGGTGCGCTGTTTCGCCTCGAGGTGGGCGACCGCGGCAGTGGCCTTGCGGAAGGCACGCTGCGCGATGCGCTGCTGCCCTTCTACTCGACCAAGGCCACGGGCACCGGACTCGGGCTCACCCTGTGCCGCGAGATCGTCGAGGCGCACGGCGGGCGCCTGAGCCTCGCCAACCGCGACGGCGGCGGTGCGCTCGTGACGGTGTGGCTGCCCTGATCGGCGCGCCTACTTCTTGCGCCGCGCGGCGCTGCCTGAACGCGGCGCCGTGCCGGCAGCGGCGGCGGCGATGTCGAGGTTCTGCAGGTAGTGGCGGAAGTCCTTGCCTAGGGAGCCGTGCCCGAGCGCGTACTCGACGGTGGCCTGCAGGTAGCCGAGCTTGCTGCCGCAGTCGTAGCGCTTGCCGCTGAAGCGGTAGGCGTACACCGCCTCCTCGCCCATGAGGGCTGCGATGCCGTCGGTCAGCTGGATCTCCCCGCCGGCGCCGCGCCCGATGCGCTCCAGGTGCTCGAAGATCGCCGGCGCGAGCACGTAGCGGCCCACCACGGCGAGGTTCGAGGGCGCCTTCTCGGGCTTGGGTTTCTCCACGATGCTCTTCACGCGGCTGGTGGCCGAGCGGTCGGCCTCGACCGCGACGATGCCGTACTTCTCGGTGTCCTTGTGCGGCACCAGCTCCACGCCGAGCACGCTCGCCTTCTTGGCCTCGTACACCTGCGCCATCTGCGCAAGACAGGCGACCTCGCTCCTGATCAGGTCATCGGCGAGGTGCACGAAGAAGGGCTCCGCGCCCACCGCCGGCTGCGCGCACAGCACCGCGTGGCCCAGCCCGAGGGGGGCGGGCTGGCGGATGTAGATGCAGGAGGCGTAGGAGGGCAGCACGCTGCGCAGCTGGTTGAGAAGATCGCTCTTGCCCTGCTGCTCGAGCATGGTCTCGAGCTCCTGGTCGGAGTCGAAGTGGTCCTCGATGGCACGCTTGGAGGCGCCAGTCACGAACACCAGGCGCGTGGCACCGGCGGCGAGCGCCTCCTCCACCGCGTACTGGATGAGGGGCTTGTCGACCACGGGCAGCATTTCCTTCGGGCTCGCCTTGGTCGCCGGCAGGAAGCGCGTGCCGCGCCCGGCCACGGGGAACACGGCGGTGCGGATGGCCGCCTTGGAACTCGTCCTCATCGAGTCGACCTCACGGGTTGGTCAGGGGGTTGCGAAAGCCGCGCAAGTTTAGCCGCACCGCGCACGGCGCGCGCCACGAACTCTCGTTAACTTAAGGCGCGGACGGGCGTACCACGTGGTCGGCGCGCTCGGCCCACTTGAAGACCGCCGGGCGCATGCTGTCCCAGGAGCGGCACTTCGGGCAGCGCCAGTACCAGCCGACGCTGTTTAAGCCGCAGTCATCGCACTGGTAGCGCCCGCCGGCGTCCCCGATGCGGGTGAGCAGCAGGCTCAGGGAGCTCGCCTCGGCCGCGGAGGCCACGCCGAGCGCAAGCTCGGCATTCACGCCCGGCAGGCGCGCCACGTCCTCGGGCGGCATCGCGGTGGCCAGCAGCCAGGCGAGCTGGCGCGGGCTGACGCGGCCGCTGCCCTGCAGGCGGCGGCCGAGCTCGCTGAGCATGTCGGCGCTGCCGGCGCGGCGCGCGACCTTGAGCACCGCCGGGATGATCTCCAGCGCCAGCCCCGGGGAGACCTCGAGCGCGTGCAGGTAGAGCACCAGGGCGCCCCCGGCATCGCCGCCGGTGTCGGCCAGGCGCGCGGCGAGGATGTCGGCACGCGGCAGCTGCGGGTCGTGGGTACGCGCCTGGCGCAGCAGCGTGTGCGCGCGCTCGCCCTCCCCCTGCAGCAGCGCCTGCTCGGCGAGCTCGCACAGGTAGTGCGCGGCCACCTGGGCGCGCTCGAGCTGCACCGGTCCTGGCAGCTCGTGGAACACCTTCAGCGCCTTCGCCCAGTCCCCCTGCGCCTCGTAGATACCGACCAGGTGATCGAGCGCCGCGCGCCGGTACTCGCGCGACGCGGACAGCTCCTCGAGCACCCGCTCGGCGCGGTCCATGAGGCCGGCGCTCTGGTAGTCCTGCGCGAGCTCGAAGGCGGCGCGGTCCTTCAGCGGGCCGCCGCCGTCCTGCAGGCGCGAGTGGATGGCGATCGCGCGGTCGACCTCGCCGCGGCGCCGGAACAGGCTCCCGAGCGCGAACTGGATCTCGGCCGCATCCCCGTCCGCCTGCGCCATGCGCGCGAAGATCTCGGCGGCGTGGTCGAAGCGGTCGTTGATCAGGTGATCGAGGCCCTCGTAGTAGTCGCGCGGCAGGCGCACGGTGCGCGCCGCGCCGTTCTTGCGGCCGAGGAAATAGGCGGCGAGGCCCACCACAATGAAGGCCAGCGCCAGGAACATCGGGGGCAGTTCGAACACGCGCCGAAGACTAGCAGGTCGGGCGCGAGGGGGATAACCGTGCGGCATCCGTCTCGGATGCCGCACGGCCCCGCCTGAGGATCAGTCGCGGATCGGGCGATCCGCCCCGTCATTGACCCGCTCGCGCAGGTCCTTGCCGGGCTTGAAGTGCGGGACGTGCTTGCCCGAGAGTGCCACCGCCTCGCCGGTCTTGGGATTTCTCCCCTGACGCGGCGGGCGGAAGTGGAGCGAGAAGCTGCCGAAGCCGCGGATCTCGATGCGCTCCCCCTGGGAGAGCGCATCGCTCATGATCTCGAGGATCTGCTTCAGTGCCAGCTCCACGTCCTTCGCCGGCAGATGCTTCTGCTTGGCGGTGATGATCTCGATGAGTTCCGACTTCGTCATTGCGCTCAAGTCAGCGGCTCTCTCCGGATCCGATGTGCTCCTTGAGCAGGTCGCCCAGGCTGGTGCCCGAGGAACTGCCCGACTCGGAGCGGTAGCTCGAGACGGCCTCGGCTTCCTCGTGCGCCTCCTTGGCCTTGATCGACAGCGAGATGGTGCGTGACTTGCGGTCGACGCCGGTGAACTTCGCCTCGATCTCCTCGCCCACCTTGAGCACCGCGCGGGCATCCTCGACCCGGTCGCGGCCGAGCTCGGAGGCGCGCAGCTGCCCCTCGATGCCGTTGCCAAGATCGACGACCGCGCCGCGCGCATCGACTTCCTTGACCACGCCACGCACGATCGTGCCCTTGGGGTTGTCGGCGATGTAGGAGGAGAACGGGTCCTTGGCGAGCTGCTTGATCCCTAAGCTGATGCGCTCACGCTCCGGGTCGATGGACAGCACCATGGCTTCCAGCTGCTGGCCCTTCTGGTAGTTGCGCACCGCCTCCTCGCCCGGCATGTCCCAGGAGATGTCGGAGAGGTGCACCAGGCCATCGATGTTGCCCGGCAGTCCGATGAAGATGCCGAAGTCGGTGATCGACTTGATCTGCCCGCCCACCTTGTCGCCGCGGTTGTAGTTCTCGGCGAACTCCTTCCACGGGTTGGCCTGGCACTGCTTGAGGCCGAGGGAGATGCGGCGGCGCTCCTCGTCGACGTCGAGCACCATGACCTCGACTTCCTGGCCGGTGTGCACCACCTTGGCCGGGTTGACGTTCTTGTTGGTCCAGTCCATCTCGGAGACGTGCACCAGGCCCTCGACGCCGTCCTCGATCTCCACGAACGCGCCGTAGTCGGCGATGTTGGTGACCTTGCCGAACACGCGGGTGTTGGGCGGGTAGCGGCGCGCAATGTTCTGCCAGGGATCCGCCCCCAGCTGCTTGAGCCCCAGGCTCACGCGCGAGCGCTCGCGGTCGAACTTCAGGATCCGCACCTCGACCTCATCGCCCACCTTGACGACTTCGCTCGGGTGCTTGACGCGCTTCCACGCCATGTCGGTGATGTGCAGCAGGCCATCGATGCCGCCGAGGTCGACGAACGCACCGTAGTCGGTGAGGTTCTTGACCGTGCCCTTGACGACCGCGCCTTCCTGCAGGTTGTCCATGAGCGCGGAGCGCTCGGCGGAGAATTCCTGCTCGACGACGGCGCGGCGCGAGACCACGACGTTGTTGCGCTTCTGGTCGAGCTTGATCACCTTGAACTCGAGGGGCTTGCCCTCGAGGTAGGAGGTGTCGCGCACCGGGCGCACGTCGACGAGGGAGCCGGGCAGGAATGCGCGGACGTTCTCGATCTCGACCGTGAAGCCGCCCTTGACGCGCCCGGTGATGACACCGGTCACGATCTCTGACTTGTTGAAGGACTCCTCGAGCCGCGTCCAGGTGCGCGCACGCTTGGCCTTCTCACGCGACAGCCGCGTCTCCCCGGTACCGTCCTCCACCGAGTCCAGCGCGACTTCGACCTGGTCGCCGGCCTTGACCTCGATCTCGCCGCGTTCATTCTTGAACTGCTCGAGCGGGATGACGGCCTCGGACTTGAGGCCTACGTTGACGATGACGACGTCATCGGTGACATCGACGATGAGCCCGGTGAGGATCATCCCCGGGCGGATGCGCTGGTTAGCGAGACTTTGCTCGAAGAGCTCTGCGAAACTTTCTGTCATACCTTCACTTCGCACGCACGCGCGTGCCTGTACTGGGCCCTCGGATCCTTGAGGTCCAGGTAAAAAGTAACGGGCACCCGCATCCTGGCGTGTGCCAACCTAGCTTTCCCTTCCGTGCGTATCGCGACGAGCGGCGAGCTAGCGCCACAAGCCTCGAGCGGCCCCCAGTTCCAGCACCCGCCCTACCACCGCCTCCACCGACATGCCGGTGGAGTCGATCACGCAGGCGTCGGCTGCCGGCCTCAAGGGTGCGACCCGACGGGTCTGGTCCCTTGCATCCCGCTCGGCTATCTCGCGCGAAAGGGCGGGAAGGCTAACATCGGACCCCTTGTCTTTCAACTGCTTATGCCGCCGCAGGGCCCTTTCCTCAGGGGTAGCCGTCAGGAATATCTTCAGGGGCGCCAGGGCAAAGACCACCGTCCCCATGTCGCGCCCGTCGGCCACGAGGCCGGGGGGCTCGACGAAGGCCCGCTGCCGCCCCAGGAGGGCCTGGCGCACCTGGGGCCAGGCGGCCACCCGGGAGGCCCCGGCGCCGGCACTCTCGGAGCGGATGGCGGCGGTCACGTCCTCATCCCCGAGCAGCACCTGCTCGCTGCCATCGGGGGCGGAGCCGAAGCGCACCGCCATGGCGGCGGCGAGCGCGGCATGGCGGGGGCGGTCCTCGAGGTCGAGCCCCGCGCGGGCCCCGGCGAGGGCCACCAGGCGGTAGAGCGCGCCGCTGTCGAGCAGGTGCCACCCGGCGTGCCGGGCCACGGCACGGCTGATGGTGCCCTTGCCCGAGCCGCTCGGCCCGTCGATGGTGACCACGGGGATGTCAGATGGCTCGCTCATGCGTTCTTAGCCTGCCGTCAGGCCGGCTCGATCTGCAAGCCGGCCGCGCGCGCGGTCGCGAGGAACCCCGGGAAGGAGGTGGCCACGTTCGCCACGTCCAGGATCTCGATCGGGCCGCGGGCCCTGAGTGCCGCCACCGCGAAGGCCATCGCGATGCGGTGGTCCCCCAGGCTCTCGATGGTGCCGCCCTCAAAGCCCCCCGCCCCCCTGAGCCACAGGCCATCGGGCAGCAACTGGTTCTCGATGCCAAGCACCGTGAGCCCGGCGGCCATCGCCGCGAGGCGGTCGCTCTCCTTCACACGCAGCTCGTGCGCGCCGCGCACCACGCTCTCCCCGCTGGCGCAGGCGGCGGCCACGAAGAACACCGGGAATTCATCGATGGCGAGGGGCACCAGTGACTCGGGCACGCTGATGCCGCGCAGCGCGCTGCGCCGCACCTCGAGGTCGGCGATCAGCTCCGCATCGGGCGCAGCGCCGACGTCGCGCGGGTGCACGCGGATGTCGGCGCCCATGCGCTGCAGGATCTCGAGGAGCCCGGTGCGCGTCGGGTTGACCCCGACGTTCCTCAGCACCAGCGGGGAATCGGCCGCAAGGCACCCCGCCACCAGGAAGAACGCCGCGGAGGAGAAGTCCGCCGGCACCTCGATCGCGGTGCCGCTGAGGGTCTGGCCGCCCTCGAGCGCAAGCGTGGCGCCCTCCTGCAGCAACTCGACGCCGAACGCGGCCAGCATGCGCTCGGTGTGATCGCGCGAGGGCGCAGGCTCAGTGATGCGCGTGCGTCCCCGCGCGCGCAGCGCGGCGAGCAGCAGCGCCGACTTCACCTGCGCACTCGCCACGGGCAGGGTGTAGCTGATGGCGCGCAGGGGTCCGGCGGGGCGGATCGCAACCGGCGGCCTCCCCTCCCGGGTGGCGATGTTCGCCCCCATGAGGCGCAACGGGGCTGCGACGCGCTCCATCGGGCGGCGCATGAGGGAGGCATCCCCGATGAGGGTCGAGGCGAAGGACTGCCCGGCCAGCAGGCCCATCATGAGGCGCATCGCGGTGCCGGCGTTGCCCATGTCGAGCGGCGCCGCGGCGGCCTTCAGGCCCTGAAGGCCGACCCCGTGCACGCGCGCCTGGGTTGCGCTGGGCCACTCGATGCGCACCCCGAGCGAGTTCAGGGCGCGCGCGGTGGCGAGGCAGTCCTCACCGGCGAGGAAGCCGCGGATGTCCGTCTGCCCCTCGGCGATCCCCCCGAGCATGAGGGCACGGTGCGAGATCGACTTGTCGCCGGGGATCTCGAGGGTGCCCGAGACGCTGCCGCCGGCGGCCACGCGAAAGCGCGTGCAAGGCGCCTCGCTCACAGCACCGCCCGCGGATAGGAGCCGAGCACGCGGAACAGCGACGCGCGCTTCTTCAGGGCGGCGAGTGCCTTGGCGATGTGCGCATCCTCGGCGTGCCCCTCGAAGTCGATGAAGAACACGTAGTCCCACTTGCGCCGCCGCGAGGGCCGCGACTCGATGCGCGTCAGGCTCACGCGGTGGCGTGCCAGGGGCTCGAGCAGGCGCGACAGCGCGCCCGGGGCGTCGGTGTGCAGCACCGAGACCAGCAGCGTGGTGCGGTCCTCGCCGCTCGGGGCGAAGAGCTTGCGCCCGAGCACCAGGAAGCGCGTGGTGTTGTCGGCACGGTCCTCGATCTCGGCCGCCAGCACCTTGAGGCCATAGACCTCCGCGGCGGTCTCCCCGGCGATCGCCGCGGTGCCCTTCTCGTCGCGCGCGCGGCGCGCGCCCTCGGCGTTGCTCGACACCGGCACCTGCTCGATCCCGGGCAGGTGCTCCTCGAGCCACTCGCGGCACTGGGCGAGGGACTGCGGGTGCGAGCACACCCGCACGATGCGCCCGAGGGAGTTCATGGCGCCCATCAGATGCTGCCGGATGCGCAGCTCCACCTCGCCACAGATCTTCAGCGGCGAGCTCAGGAAGCGATCGAGCGTGTGGTTGACGGTGCCCTCGGTCGAGTTCTCGATGGGCACCACGCCGAAGTCCGCGCTCCCGGCCTCCACCTCGTGGAACACCTCGTCGATGGAGCTCAAGGGCAGCGCGCGCACCGAGTGCCCGAAGTGATTGAGCACCGCGGTCTGGGTGAAGGTGCCCTCGGGGCCCAGGAACGCGACCTTGAGCGGCTCCTGCTGCGCAAGGCACGCCGACATGATCTCGCGGAACAGGCGCAGCACCTCCTCGTCGCGCAACGGACCTGCGTTGCGCGCCCGCGCCCGCCGCAGCACCTGTGCCTCGCGCTCGGGGCGGTAGAAGTCCACCGCGCGCCCGGAGGCGGCCTTGGACATGCCGACCGCCTGGGCGAGGCGCGCGCGCTCGGAGATGAAGCGGTGGATCTCCTCGTCCACCGCATCGATGCGCGCGCGCACCGCCTCAAGGTCGAGCCCGAGCGGCCTGGCCCCGGCCACGCCCGCGCGCGCCGTGGCTGCGACCGGCTTACCCTTGCTGCGCTTCGCCATCCACTTTCCCCCGTAGGCCTAGACAATGCGGGCGGTGAGCACGCCCGTGATCGCGCGGATCCGGCCGAGTACCGCGGCACCCACCTCCCCGTCGGTGTCGATGAGGGTATAGGCGAACTCGCCGCGCGACTTGTTGAGCAGGTCGGCGATGTTCAGCTGCGCTGCCGCAAGGCACGTCGAGATCTGTCCGACCATGTTCGGCACGTTGCTGTTGGCGATCGCGAGCCGCGTGGTGCCGGGCACCCGCGGCAGCACCGCCTCCGGGTAGTTGACGCTGTTGCGGATATTGCCGTTCTCGAGGAAGTCGCGCACCTGTTCGGCCACCATGACCGCGCAGTTCTCCTCGGCCTCGAGCGTGGAGGCGCCGAGGTGCGGCAGGGTGATGACGCGCGGGTGGCCCTTGAGGGCGAGCGTCGGGAAGTCGCACACGTAGCCGTGCAGTGCCCGGGCATCCAGCGCCGCGATCACCGCGGCGTCATCGACGATGCCGGCGCGCGCGAAGTTGAGGAGGATGCCGTCCTTCTTCAGGAGCTTCAGCAGCGCCGCGTTCACGAGTCCGCGCGTCGCCGCGTTCAGCGGCACGTGCACGCTCACCGCGTCCGAGTGCGTGAACAGCTCCTCGAGCGAGGCCGCCTGCGCCACGCTCGCCGACAGCGCCCAGGCGCGCTGCACCGTGATCTGCGGGTCGTAGCCGAGCACCTTCATGCCGAGCGCCTGCGCGGCGTTGGCGACCTCGACCCCGATGGCACCCAGGCCCACCACCCCGAGCGTGCGCCCGGGGAGCTCGAAGCCGACGAACGCCTTCTTGCCGCGCTCGACCGCCGCGTCGATGGCCGCATCGTCGCCGGTGAGCTCGCGCGCGAACAGCCACGCGGGACCTAAGTTGCGGGCCGCGAGCAACAGGCCGGCGAGCACCAGCTCCTTCACCGCGTTGGCGTTGGCCCCCGGGGTGTTGAACACCGGGATGCCGCGGCGGCTCAGGGCCGCCACCGGGATGTTGTTGGTGCCGGCGCCGGCGCGCCCGATGGCCCGCACCTGCGGCGCGACCTCGAGGGCATGCATGTCCGCGGAGCGCACCAGGATCGCATCGGGCTCGGTGATCCCCGGGCCCACCTGGTAGCGCCCGGGCGGCAGGCGCGAGAGTCCCCTGGGGCTGATGTCGTTGAGGGTGAGGATGCGGAAGGTCATGGGGACTTCAGCCCTTGCGGCGCTCGAACTCGGCCATGAACGCCACCAGCGCCTCGACGCCCTCAGGCGGCATGGCGTTGTAGAGGCTGGCGCGCATGCCCCCGACCGAGCGGTGTCCCTCGAGGTTCATCAGCCCCGCCGCGCGCGCGCCGGCGAGGAAGCTCTCATCGAGCTCGGGTTCCTTTAGCGTGAAGGGCACGTTCATCCACGAGCGGCACTCCCTGGCGACCGGGCTTGCGTAGAACCCCGAGGCGTCGATCGCCTCATAGAGGAGGCGCGCCTTGGCCTCGTTGACGCGCGCCATCGCCGCCAGGCCGCCCTTGGCCTCGAGCCACCTGAACACCAGGCCCGCCATGTACCAGGCGAAGGTCGGGGGCGTGTTGAGCATCGAGTGCTCCGCGGCCTGCTCCTGGTAGTCGAGCACCGCGGGGGTGCCCGCGCGGGCGCGCCCGAGCAGGTCCTCGCGCACGATGACGAGCGTCAGTCCCGCCGGACCGATGTTCTTCTGCGCGCCGGCATAGATGAGGCCGAAGCGCTGCACCGCGAGCGGGCGCGACAGCAGCGTCGAGGACATGTCGGCCACGAGCGGCACGGCGCCGGCATCCGGGATGTAGGGGAACTCCACCCCGCCGATGGTCTCGTTCACCGTGTAGTGCAGGTAGGCGGCATCGGGGCGTACCGCGAACGTGCCCGCCGCCGGCACGCGCGTGTAGCGCGATGCGGCCTCGTCGGCGATCACGGCGAGGCCTGCGGCAAAGCGCCGCCCCTCGGCGATCGCCTTCTTCGACCAGGCGCCGGTGTTGAGGTAGTCGACCTTGGAGTCCGCGCGGGCGAGGTTCAGCGGGATGGCGGCGAACTGCAGCGTGGCACCGCCCTGCAGGAACAGCACCCGGTAGTTCTCCGGGATCGCGAGCAGCCCGCGCAGGCGGCGCTCGGCTTCTTCCGCGGTGGCGATGAAGGCCCGCGAGCGGTGGCTCACCTCCATCACGGACATGCCCGAACCGCGCCAGTCGCTGAGTTCTGCGCGCGCCTCTTCCAGCACTTCCAGGGGCATCGTCGCCGGCCCCGCGGCGAAATTGAATACGCGCACGGCCCCTCTCGAAGGTCGTCTTCACACCATCAGGGAATGCGCCGATCTTAGCAACGCGCGGCAGGCCGCGGTGGGAGATCTTTCGCCCCGTCAGGGCTCGGACGCGGGCTCGCCGGTGCCCGGCTGCGGGCCCTCGCCCGCCGCGGCGCCCTCCTCGGCGCCCTCCAGGCTCTCGATGCGCTCGATGCCGACCAGGCGCTCGCCCTCGTCGAGGCGGATGAGGCGCACGCCCTGGGTGTTGCGGCCCTGCACCGAGATCTCATCGACCGTGGTGCGCACCAGGGTGCCGCTGGAGCTGATCAGCATGATCTCCTGGCCGCCCTTGGCCTGCAGCGCCGCCACCGTGAAGCCGTTGCGGTCGGAGGTCTGCAGCGCAATGACGCCCTGGCCGCCACGCCCGTGCGAGGGGAAGTCCTCGAGCGGGGTGAGCTTGCCGTAGCCGGTGGCCGAGGCGGTGAGGATGTGGCCCTCGCCCACCACGATCAGGGCGATCAGGTCATGGCCCGGGGAGAGGCGGATGCCGCGCACCCCGGTCGCCTCGCGCCCCATGTGGCGCACCTCGTTCTCGTGGAAGCGGATGGCCTTGCCGCCGGAGGACACGAGGATGATCTCGCGCTCCCCGTCGGTGATGGCCACCCCGACCAGCTGGTCGTTGTCGGCCAGGTCCACGGCGATGATCCCCGAGGAGCGCGGGCGCGAGAACGCCGCGAGCGGGGTCTTCTTGACGGTGCCGGCGCGGGTCGCCATGAACACGAAGTGCTGTTCGTCGTACTGCTTCACCGGCAGCAGGGCGTTGATCTTCTCGCCCTCCTCCAGCGGCAAGAGGTTCACCATCGGCTTGCCGCGCGCGCCGCGCCCGGCCTGGGGCAGCTCGTACACCTTCAGCCAGTAGACCTTGCCGCGGTTGGAGAAGCACAGCACGGTGTCGTGGGTGTGCGCCACGAACAGCTTCTCGACGAAGTCCTCGTCCTTCACCGCGGTCGCGGTCTTGCCGCGGCCGCCGCGGCGCTGGGTCTGGTACTCGGTGAGCGGCTGGCTCTTCGCGTAGCCGGCGTGGCTCAGGGTCACCACCACGTCCTGCGGCTCGATCAGGTCCTCGGTGGTGAGGTCCAGGTGGTCGCGGTTGATCTCGGTGCGGCGCGCATCGCCATAGGCCTCGCGCACCTCGATGAGCTCGGCGCGCACCACTTCCGTCAGCCGCTCGGGACGCGCCAGGATGTCGCTCAGGTCCCGGATCGAGTCGAGCAGCTCGCGGTATTCGGCGATGATCTTGTCCTGCTCGAGGCCGGTGAGGCGGTGCAGGCGCATGTCGAGGATGGCCTGGGCCTGCACCTCGGAGAGGTAGTAGCGCCCGTCGCGCAGGCCGAACTCGGCGGCCAGTCCCTGCGGGCGGGTGGAGATCGCCCCGGCGCGCTCGAGGAGTCCGGTCACCGCGCCCGGCGCCCAGTCGCGTGCCAGGAGCGCCGTGCGCGCCTCGGCGGGGGATGGGGCGGCCTTGATGAGGGCGATGACCTCGTCGATGTTGGCGAGCGCCACCGCCAGGCCCTCGAGGATGTGGGCGCGGTCGCGCGCCTTGGCGAGGTCGAATATCGTGCGGCGCGTGACGATCTCGCGGCGGTGCCGGATGAAGGCCTCCAGCATCTCCTTGAGCGACATGAGCTTGGGCTGCCCGTCCTGCAGCGCCACCATGTTGATGCCGAACACCGTCTCCATCGGCGTCTGCGCGTAGAGGTTGTTGAGGACGATCTCGGTGACCTCGCCGCGCTTGAGCTCGATGACGATGCGCATGCCGTCCTTGTCGGACTCATCGCGCAGGCCGTCGCTGGCGATGCCATCGAGCAGCTTCTCGCGCACCAGCTGCGCGATGCGCTCGATGAGGCGCGCCTTGTTGACCTGGAAGGGCAGCTCGGTGACCACGATCGCCTGGCGGTCGCCCTTGCCGACCTCCTCGATGCTCACCCTGGCGCGCACCGAGAGGCGCCCGCGGCCGGTGCGGTAGGCGGTCGCGATCTCCTGGGCGCCGTTGATGATGCCGCCGGTGGGAAAGTCCGGGCCCGGCACGTGCTGCATGAGGCCCGCGAGCGTCACCGCCGGGTCATCCAGCAGCGCCAGGCACGCGTTGACGATCTCGACGAGGTTGTGCGGCGGGATGTTGGTCGCCATGCCGACCGCGATGCCCGTCTGCCCGTTGATGAGGAGGTTCGGTACCTTGGCCGGCAGCACCGAGGGCTCGTACTCGGACTCATCGTAGTTGGGCGTGAAGTCGACGGTCGCCTTCTCGATGTCGGCGAGCAGCTCCGAGGCGATGCGCGACATGCGCACCTCGGTGTAGCGCATGGCCGCTGGCATGTCGCCATCGACCGAGCCGAAGTTGCCCTGCCCGTCCACCAGCAGGTAGCGCATGGAGAAGGGCTGCGCCATGCGCACGATGGTGTCGTACACCGCCGTGTCGCCGTGCGGGTGGTACTTGCCGATGACGTCGCCCACGACGCGCGCGGACTTCTTGTAGGCCTTGTTCCAGTCGTTGCCGAGCTCGCGCATCGCGTACAGCACGCGCCGGTGCACGGGCTTGAGGCCATCGCGCACGTCGGGCAGAGCACGCCCGACGATCACGCTCATCGCATAGTCAAGGTAGGACTGCCGCATCTCGTCTTCGAGACTGACCGGCAGGATCTCACGGGCGAATTCAGCCATTAATCCTAAGCACTCTGAAGGCCTGTGGAAGGCCCGAAACAAAGGAGGAATTCTACCACGAAGCACGGCCTGAACCCTCACCTTTAGGGCTCGGGCGCAGGTGTGCGCGGCGCGCGTGCGCGGGCAGCGACCGATATACTTCCGGGCAGGCATTTCCACGCTACCGGATGCGACATGCGAGAACCCGCCGACCTTGTGATCGAGCCGCGCTGGCTGTTGCCCATGACGGGCAACAGCGCTGCCCTCGAGGGCCAGGCGGTGGTGGTCAACGGCGGGCGCATCCTCGCCACCGGGGCGGCCGGCGAGCTGCTGGCGCGCTACGCCCCGCGCGAGCACGTGCGGCGCGGTGCGCACGCGCTGCTGCCCGGGTTCATCAATGCCCACACGCGCGCGAGCCTGACGCTGCTGCGCGCCTGCGTGCCCTACGCCGCCGCGGCCGGCGCGAGCGAGACACTGCTCAGCCGCGGCGCGGGCGCGGACTTCGTGCGCGACGGCACGCGCCTGGCGATGGCGGGCATGCTGCGCGCCGGCATCACCTGCTTTGCGGACCTGAGCCTGTATCCCGAGGAGACCGCGCGCGCCGCGGCCGCCGCGCAAATGCGCGTGTGCGTCGCGCTGCCGGTGGCCGAGGATGGCGAGGGTGCAACCGTGCAGCTCTCGCGCGCCGAGTGGCTGTGGGATGAGTACCGCTCCGATCCGCGCGTCAGCCTCTACTTCGCCCCCCTGCAGGTGGGCGCCCTGAGCGAGGCGACGCTCGCGCGCGTGCGGCGCGTGGCCGATGAGCTCGAGGCGCGCGTGGCGCTCGAGCTCGGGGAGTCCCGGGCGAACTCAGCCGGGGAGGTGCGGGATGCCGGCGCCGCGCCGCCGCAGGCGCTGCTTGCGCGCCTGGCGCGCCTCGGCCTGCTGCGCCCGGGGGTCACGGCCATCGGCGAGCCGGATGCGGCCGGCGTCGAGCTCATCGAGCGCCACGGTGCGGCACTCATCGCCTGCCCGCAGGCGGGACTGCGCCGCGGTGCCACGGCGCTGCCGCTGCTCGGCGCGGACCGCACCGGCCTTGGCAGCGGCAACCCGGTGGACTCGGGTGTCCCGGACCTGCTCGCCGAGGCGCGCACGGCGGCGCTGCTGAGCGGCTGCAGCGCCGCGCGCGCGCTGCGCCTTGCGACCCTCGGCAGCGCCACCGCGCTCGGGCTTGCCGCGCAGGCCGGTTCCATCGAGGCCGGCAAGGCGGCCGACCTCACCTGCATCGAGCTCGATCCCCTCACGCGCTCGGGCAGCGCGAGCGTCGAGGATGCGATCGTCTTCGCCAGCACCCGCCAGGCGGTGAGCGACGTGTGGACCAGCGGGCGCGCGGCGGTCAAGGCGCACGCCCTGCTCGCCTTCGATGCCGCCGAACTCGAGCGCATCCCCGCCCACTGGACGCAGCGCCTGCTCGGGGCTGCGGCATGACGGGCGCCGCGCCGCTGGGCAACGCCGATGCCGCGGAGCTTGCGAAGTTCGACTCCGGCGCGAGCGGCTTCTGGGATCCGCACGGGGAGTTCCGGCCGCTGCACCTGCTCAATCCCGTGCGCACGCGCTTCGTCGGCGCGCACGCGACGCTTGCGGGCCGGCGGGTGCTCGACGTCGGCTGCGGCGGCGGCCTGCTCGCCGAGAGCCTGGCGCGCGAGGGCGCGCAGGTCACCGCCATCGACCTCGCCCCGGCCATGATCGAGGTCGCACGCCTGCACGCCAGCGCTTGCGGCCTCACCATCGACTACCGCCTGGAGGGCGCCGAAGCGCTGCTCGCGCAGGCGCCCGCAGGCTTCGACGTCGTCACCTGCATGGAGATGCTCGAGCACGTGCCGCAGCCGGCCGCCATGGTGGGCACGCTCGCCGCCCTGGTGCGCCCGGGCGGGGCGCTCTTCGTCTCCACGCTCAACCGCAACCTGAAGTCCTTCCTCACGGCGATCGTGGGCGCGGAGTACCTGCTGCGCCTCATCCCGCGCGGCACGCACGAGTACGAGCGCCTGATCCGCCCGGCGCAGCTCGCGCAGTGGGCGCGCGCCGCGGGCCTGAACCTTGAGCGCATGGCGGGCATCGCCCTGAACCCCCTCACCGAGGAGGTGACCCTCACCAGCGATGTCTCGGTCAACTACCTCGCGCACTTCAGCCGTTGATTACCGTCACCCACCTCATCTACTACCTCTTCGGCGCCACCTTCGTCGCCGGCGCCGTGCTCGGGGCGCTGATCGCGCACATCCGCGCCACGCAGCGCGTGGAGGGACTGCGCGTCGAGCTCACCGCCGCCCAGGTGCGCCTGGAGTCCGAGACGCTCAAGGACTCGGAGCGCGTGGCGATGCTCGAGCAGTCCGAGCAGCGCCTGCGCGCCGCGTTCGATTCCCTCGCCGGGGAAACGCTGCGCAGCAACAGCGAGATCTTCCTGCGCATGGCGCACGAGGCGCTCGGGCGCGACCAGGTGATCGCGCAGGGCGCGCTCAAGGAGCGCGAGGTGGCGGTCGCGGCCCTGGTGGAACCGCTGCGCGCGGCCCTGGAGCGCACCGAGGCGCAGGTGCAGTCACTCGAGCGCGAGCGGCGCGATGCGTTCGCGAGCCTGCGCACCCAGATCGAGAGCCTCGCCGGCGGCCAGGCGCTGCTGTCGCGCGAGACGCGCAACCTCGTCAACGCGCTGCGGCGCCCGGAGGTGCGCGGCCGCTGGGGCGAGCTCACGCTGCGGCGCCTGGTGGAGCTCGCCGGGCTCTCCGAGCACTGCGACTTCAGCGAGCAGCTGCAGGTGGTGGCAGCAGAGGGGCCACTGCGACCTGACCTCGTGGTGCACATGCCCGACGCGCGCGACCTCGTCATCGACGCCAAGACCCCGCTCGATGCCTACCTCGCGGCCCTCGAGGCCCCGAACGAGGAGGAGCGCCTCACGGGGCTGCGCCGCCATGCCCAGCAGGTGGAGGCGCGGGTGCGCGAGCTCGCCTCCAAGGCCTACTGGGCACAGTTCGAGAAGAGCCCCGAGTTCGCGGTGCTGTTCCTGCCCGGGGACCAGTTCCTGTCCGCAGCGCTCGCCGAGCGGCCCGAGCTGCTGGAGAACGCGCTCGCGCAGAGCGTCATCATCGCCACGCCCTCCACGCTCATCGCGCTGCTCAAGGCGGTGGCCTACGGCTGGCGCCAGTCCGCCGTGGCGCAGAACGCCGCCCAGATCCGCGACCTCGGGCAGGAACTCTACCGCCGCCTCGGCACCTTCAACGCCCACCTCGGGCGCATGGGACAGCGCCTGAGCTCCGCCGTCGAGGCCTACAACTCCGCCGTCGGCTCCCTCGAGCGCCAGGTCATGCCGCAGGCGCGGCGCTTCCACGACCTCGGCGTCACGGGCGATGCGCCGGCGCCCGCGCTCGAGCCGATCGGCCAGCTGGTGCGCAGCACCGGCGCGCCGAGCGCCGCGGAAGCCCCGGCAGCGCTCCCCGCTGATCCGGAACTCCCCGGCGCCGGCGACGCCAGTCATGTCCGCAAGGGCTGACTCCGCCACACCCCGCGCGCTCGCCCGGCTCTACTGCCCTCCCACGCAGGCCCCGGTGCTGGAGGCGCTGCTCGGCATCGAGGCCGAGATCCGCCAGGCGCTCAAGCAAGGACTCGAGCACGAGGTGGCGCACGCGCGCCTTGCCTGGTGGCGCGAGGAGTGCGCACGCCTGGTGGGCGCTGCCCCGGTGCATCCCCTGACGCGCGCGCTCGCCGGCCACTTCGGGGCGAGTGGGCGCGAGGCGCTTGCCGGCGTGGGCGGCCTCGTCGACCTCGCCACCTGGGACCTTGCGGGTGCGACCTTCGGCTCGCGGCGCGAACTTCACGGCTACTGCGAGCGCTGGAGTGCCGCGCTCATCGTGCCGCTGGCGCGCGCCGCGCTTGCCCCCGCCCCCGCCGGCGCCCTCGCCTTCGGGACCGCACTCAAGGAGCTCGAACTGCTGCTCGCCCTCAGTCCGGACGCCCGCGCCGGCCGGGTGCGCCTGCCGCTCGATGAGCTCGAGGCGGCCGCCATCGCCCCGGCGGAGCTCGCAGGCAGGGCGGCTGGCCCGGCCCTCGCGGCTCTCATCGGCGCGGCCCACGCAGGCGCACGCGATGCGCTCGCTGCCGCGACCTTCGCGCCGCAGCAGCAGCCGGCGCTGCGTGCGCTGCTGGTGTGGGGTCACATGAGCGGGCGCTTCTCGCAGCGGGCGCAAGCTGCCTTGCCACGCCTCGCGCGCCCGGGCGACCATCAGCGCCCCCTCGATGGCCTCGCGGCCTGGCGCATCGCGCGCCGGGCCGATCGCGGCCGGCTCGGCGCGGCCGATGCCCGCTGAGGCCCGCTCATCAGTGGAGAGTGCCATTTGAATGCAACCTTCGACCCGCGCACCCACGAGGCCGGCCCCGCCGAGCTTCAGGGCCGCGTCATCGCCATCACCGGTGCGACCGCGGGCATCGGGCGCGCGGTCGCGCTCGCCTGTGCGGCGCACCAGGCACAGGTGGTCCTCATCGGCCGCAACGCCGCGAAGCTCGAGGCGGTGCACGCCGAGATCCAAGCCTCGGGCGCGCCCGAGGCTGCGATCGCGGTGCTGGATCTTGAGAAGGCCGTCGCCGGGGACTACGACCAGGTGGCCGATGCGGTGCTCGAGCGCTACGGGCGGCTCGATGGGCTGCTGCACAACGCCGGGCTCCTGGGCACGCTCGCCCCGATCGAGCACTACGACGTCCCCACCTGGTGCCGCGTCATGCACGTGAACGTCACGGCAGCCTTCGCCCTCACCCAGGTGCTGATCCCGGCACTGAAGAAGTCAGCCGATGCGAGCGTGCTCTTCACGTCCAGCACCGTCGGTCGCAGCGGGCGCGCCTACTGGGGCGCGTACGCGGCCTCCAAGTTCGCCCTCGAGGGTCTGAGCCAGGTGCTGGCGGCGGAGCTTGAGAACGTGAGCCACGTGCGCGTCAACGTCATCAACCCCGGGCGCACGCGCACCGCGATGCGCCGCCAGGCCTACCCCGCCGAGGACATCGCCACCGTGCCGGAGCCCGCCGCGATCACCGCGGCGTATCTTGCGCTGCTGGGGCCTGCCAGCCGCGGCATCACCGGCGCAAGCTTCGACGCTCAGGCCTGAGGCTCCGGCTTCGGGTGCAGGAGCGCTTCGCGTTCCTCGTCCGTGAGCTCGCGCATGCGGCCGCGGCCGAGGGAGCGCTCGAGCGTCAGGGGACCCAGGTGCGTGCGCATCACGCGGCTGACGAGCGCGCCGCCGCGCTCGAACAGCTGCCGCACGTCCTTGCCGCTCGCCCCGCGCGCCACCAGCGTGTACCAGCGGTTCGCGCCCTCGCCCCCGGCCGCCTCGCAGCGCTCGACGGCAAGCGTCTCGCCGCTGTCGAGGATGCCGGCGGCGATGCCCGCAAGCTGCGCTTCGCTCAGCTCCCCGCGCACCCGCACCGAGAATCCGCTCGAGAGCCTGTGCACGCCACGCTGCAGAGTGAGGGCCAGGCCGCCATCGGACGTGACGAGCTCAAGGCCCCCGTCCACCCGCGGCATGGGGCTCACCGTCATGAAGCGCCGCCCGGCACGGCGCGGCAGGCGCTCGAGGAGCCCGGGACGCAGCGCCGGTGCCTCGCCCTCGGAGGCGACTCCTTCCGGGGTCTGCAGCGGTTCGCCGGGGGAGCGGTGGCAGATGTAGACGCGCGCCTCGGTGTGCGCCTTCTGCGCGCGCACCAGGCGCCCATCGAGGTGCACCTGGTCGTGCGCAGCGACCCGCATCCCTAGGGTGGCCGGGGCGCCGTTGACCGTCAGCCGGCCGGCCCGGATCCACCCTTCGGCCTCGCGGCGCGAGGCAAGGCCGGCGCGCGCCAGCATCTTCTGCAGCCGCTCGGCACCGGGGGGCGGCGCGCCGCTGCGCTTGCGCTCCGCCGGGCGCGCGGCAGGTTCACGCGCCGGCGCGCCACGGCGCCTCGCGCCGCCGCCGGGCCGCGCAGGTGCGCGGCTCACCTAGTCGTCCAGGTGGGCGGGTGCGGCCACGAGCTCGCGTGAGCCACCGCCCTGCGCTGAGAGCTCATCCTCGTCCGTCCCCTCGTCCGCATCCGCCGCGTCGGCGCCTGCGCCCTCAGCGGACGCATCGGCCGCGGGCAGCGCCTCGAGCTCCTCCTGCGGCAGCGCGAGCTGCAGGCTGACCTCCGCCATCGCCTGCAGCTGCGCGAGCGGGGGCAGCTCATCGAGGCTTTTCAGGCTGAAGTAGTCGAGGAAGTCGCGCGTGGTGCCGAGCAGTTCGGGGTGCCCGGGGACGTCGCGGTGGCCGACGACCCGTACCCAGTTGCGCTCTATGACGGTGCGGATGATGTTCGGGTTGACGGCCACGCCGCGCACCGCCTCGATCTCGGCGCGCGTGATCGGCTGGCGGTAGGCGATGAGTGCCAGCGTCTCGAGCAGCGCCCGCGAGTAGCGCGCCGCGCGCTCGGGCCACAGGCGCGAGATCTCCGGTGCCAGCTCGCGGCGCACCTGGATGCGAAAGCCCCCCGCGGTCTCCTTCAGCTCGATGCCGCGATCCGCGTACTCGGCCTCGAGCACGGCAAGCGCCGCGCGCAGCTGCGCGGTGTCGGGTCGCACCGCCTCCTCGAACAGGCGCTGCAGCTCGGTGAGCGGCACGGGGTTGCCGGCGGCCAGCAGCGCCGCCTCGATCACGTTCTTCAGGTACGACTCGTTCATGCCTCACCCTCATCGTCGGACCGCACCACGGGCTCTTCATCCGCATTCACCGCCAGCGCAGGCGCATCGACCACGGCATCATTGCTCACCACCCGCAGCTGCGGGTGCTGCGGCGCGGCGCGCACGTGCAGCGGCGCGTAGGCCTCCGTCTGCACGATGTCGATCAGCCCCTCGCGCATCAGCTCGAGGATCGCCACGAAGGTGACAGTCACCCCCATGCGCCCCTCCTGCGGGCGGAACAGCTGCATGAAGGGCAGGAACCCGTGGGTGCCGAGCATTGCGAGTATGTCGCTCATGCGCTCGCCCACCGAGAGACGCTCGCGCTGCACGTGGTGGTGGGCGAACATCTGCGCCCGCACCACCACGTCCTTGAACGCGAGCAGCATCTCCTGCAGCGTGATCTGCGGCAGCGCGCGCACGTTCTGGCGTTCCTTGAGCGGCGCCGAGGCCGGCCACACGTCGCGCTCCAGGCGCGGCAGCGCGTCGATGCCCTCCGCGGCGCGCTTGAAGCGCTCGTACTCCTGCAGGCGCCGCACCAGCTCGGCGCGCGGGTCGAGCTCACCGTCCTCGTCGAGCTTCGGGCGCGGCAGCAGCATGCGCGACTTGATCTCCGCGAGCGTCGCGGCCATCACCAGGTACTCCCCGGCGAGCTCCAGCTGCAGGTCGGCCATCAGCTCGATGTACTGCATGTACTGGCGGGTGATCTCCGCCAGCGGGATGTCGAGGATGTCGAGGTTCTGGCGGCGGATCAGGTAGAGCAGCAGGTCGAGCGGGCCCTCGAAGGCCTCGAGGAACACCTCGAGCGCCTGCGGCGGGATGTAGAGGTCGCGCGGCAGCTGCGAGACCGGCTCGCCGTTGACGACGGCGAAGGGCATCTCCACCTGCTCCGGTTGCGGCACCGCGAGCACGGCGGCGGCTGGTGCGGGGTTGGAGACGACGATCTTCAGGTCCGGGCGCTGTTTCATGTTCCCTCAGTCCGCGCGCAGGTGCATGGCGCGGCGCACCTCGTCGAGCGTCTGGCGTGCCACCTCGCGCGCCTTGTCGCCCCCCTCGGAGACGATGTTGCGCACCAGCTCCGGGTTGTCCTCGAATTCCTGGGCGCGCTTCCTCATGCCGCTGATCTCCTCCACCACCTTGTCGATGAGGGGCTGCTTGCACTCAAGGCAGCCTATGCCGGCGCTGCGGCAGCCGGCGGCCGCCCACGCCCGCGTGGGCTCGTCCGAGTAGATCTTGTGCAGGTCCCACACCGGGCACTTGTCCGGGTCCCCCGGGTCGGTGCGCCGCACGCGCGCCGGGTCGGTCTGCATGGCGCGCAGCTTCTTCACCACCTCATCGGGCTCCTCGCGCAGGCCGATGGTGTTGCCGTAGGACTTGGACATCTTGCGCCCATCCAGCCCCGGCACCTTCGGTGTCTGCGTCAAGAGCACCTGCGGCTCGGGCAGGATCGTCACCCCGGTGCCCTCCAGGAACCCGAGCAGGCGCTCGCGGTCGGCCACCGTGATGCGGTTGTTCCCCTGCACCAGCGCCTGGGCGCGCTGCAGCGCCTCCTGGTCGCCGGTCTCCTGGAACTTGCGGCGCAGCTGCTTGTAGGTGGTGCTGTTGCGCCCGCCCAGGCTTTTCACCGCGCGCTCGGCCTTGGCCGCGAAGTCCGGCTCCTTGCCGTAGATGTGGTTGAAGCGCCGCGCGGCCTCGCGCGTGAGCTCCACGTGCGCCACCTGGTCCTCCCCCACCGGCACGAATGCGGCGCGGTAGATGAGGATGTCGGCGCTCTGCAGCAGCGGGTAGCCGAGGAAGCCGTAGGTGGCGAGGTCCTTCTCCTTGAGCTGCTCCTGCTGGTCCTTGTAGCTCGGCACGCGCTCGAGCCAGCCGAGCGGGGTGATCATCGACAGCAGCAGGTGCAGTTCGGCGTGCTCGGGCACGTGCGACTGGATGAAGAGGGTCGCAACCCCCGGGTTCAGGCCCGCGGCCAGCCAGTCGATGAGCACGTCGCGTATGTGCTCCTGCAGGCGCGAGGTGTCCTCGTAGCCGGTGGTGAGCATGTGCCAGTCGGCGACGAAGAAGTAGCACTCGTACTGGTACTGCAGCTCCACCCAGTTACGCAGCGCCCCGTGGTAGTTGCCGAGGTGCAGCCGCCCGGTGGGACGCATGCCGGAGAGCACGCGCCGCGCGGGCGCCGGTGAACTCAAGTGCCGCCCCGCGCGAGCTGCGCCCGTGCGGCTGCGGAAGGGGGTTGCAGGGGGCTGTCGGCACGCGCGCGGTCAGCGCGGCACTTGGGGACGCAGGGGCTCTTCACGATGCCACCGATTATAGCGCACGCCCCGTGATCGGGCCGAGCTCGCCCTTGCCTGCGCGCACGATCAGCGGCGGGCTCACGGAGAGGTCCACGACGGTGGTGGGCACCGTGCCGCAGTCACCGCCATCGAGGATGGCATCCACCTCGTGCTCCAGGCGCGAGGCGATCTCGGCGCCCGAGGTCAGGGGCTCCGCGTCCCCGCCCACGAGGAGCGTGGAGCTCATCAGGGGCTCGCCCAGCTCGGTGAGCAGCTGGTGCACCACGTTGTGCGCCGGGATGCGCACGCCGATGGTGCGGCGCTTGGCGTGCTGCAGGCGCCGTGGCGTCTCGCGCGTGGCGGGCAGCAGGAAGGTGTACGGACCGGGCAGGCAGGCGCGCAGCATGCGGAACTGCCAGGTCTGAAGGCGTGCAAAGCGCCCCACCTGGGCCAGGTCTGCGCAAACCAGCGTGAAGTGGTGATGGCGGTCGGCCTGGCGGATGCGGCGCACCCGCTCGAGCGCGGCGTGGTCCCCGAGGTGCCACCCGAGGGCGTAGCAGGAGTCGGTCGGGTAGGCGATCAGGCCGCCGCGGCGGACGATCTCGGCGGCCTGGCGGATCAGGCGCAGCTGCGGGGTAACCGGGTGTAACTGGAGGTATTCAGCCAAGATTTCGTGCGTTTTTGCAGAAAAGCCAACCCGCGTGGAAGTTCATCGCGACGCGTGACAATATACGCGGCCCTTTGCCGGGTACACCGTCGCCTCTTGTAGGACCGTCGCACCCCAAGTTCTCCCCGATGCAGACTCTTATCGGCCTGGCGCCCCTCGCGGCGTTCTTCGTGGCCTACAAACTCAGCGGCATCTACGTGGCCACCGCGGCGCTCATGGCGGTGATGGTACTGGTGCTCGCCCTCGACTGGCTGCGCGAGCGCAGGATCCCGCCCGTGCACGCGCTGTCGGCGGTGCTGGTGCTGATCTTCGGCACCGCGACCCTGGTGCTGCACAACAGCGCCTTCATCCAGTGGAAGCCGACGGTGCTCTTCTGGATCATCGCACTCGCCTTCCTCGGCAGCTTCTGGATCGGCACGCAGACCCTGACCGAGCGCTTCCTCGCCCCCGCGCTCGAGGACAAGATCACCGTGCCGCAGCGCCTGTGGCGCGGCATGAACGGCGCCTCGGTGGCTTTCTACGCCTGCGCCGGCGCCCTCAACCTCGCGGTCGCGCACTACGCAAGCGAGGCGACCTGGGTGAACTTCAAGCTCTTCGGGCTCACGCTCCTCACCTTCGCCTTCACCGCCGCGCAGGCGTTCTGGGTGACGAGCCGCGGCACGCCGGTGGCGGCCGAGTCCGAGGCGCGCTGACTTGAACGAGACCCTCATCAGCGAGCTGCGCGGCGCACTGCAGGCCGCGCTGGCCCCATCGAGCCTCGAGATCGTCGATGACAGCGCGCGCCATGCCGGACATGCCGGGGCGCGCAGCGGCGGACACTTCAGGGTGAACCTCGTGGCCGAGGCGTTCCGCGGCCGCTCCGCCCTCGAGCGCCACCGCCTGGTGTATGCCGCGGTCGCGCCCCTGATGGCCGGGCGCGTGCACGCGCTCAACATAACGGCGCGCACCGCCGATGAAACAAACTGAAGCGGCGCACGAACGAAACCGGGCCCCTGCGCTCCAACACCCCAACATCAGCTTTCCTCCACTGCCTCTAGGTAACACACCGGAAATCCTATGAACCATCTGCGTATCCCGTCACTGGCCCTGGTGCTCTGCGCCCTGGCCGCCTGTCAGCCCAAGACCGCGACCGATGCGGTCGTCGCCGACACCTCCCCGCCGGTTGCCACCGTGAACGGCTCGCCGATCACGCGCGGCTTCTATGAGTTCTACATCAAGGGGATCACCGGCAAGACCTCCGCCGACCTCACCCCGCCGATGCGCGCCACCGCGCTCGATAACCTCATCCGCGGCAAGGTCGTCGGCGATGAGGCCATCAAGGAAGGCGTCGACAAGACCAGCGACACCGCCTACACGATGCAGCTCGCGCGCATGCAGGTGCTCGAGCAGGCGATGCAGGAGAAGTACCTGAAGGACCGGCCGCCCACCGAGCAGGAGCTGCGCGCGGAGTACGAGACGCAGGTCGGCCAGATGCCCAAGCTCGAGTACCACACCCGCAACATCCTGGTGGCGACCGAGCCGTTCGCGGAGAAGGCGATCGCGCGCCTGGAGAAGGGCGAGAAGTTCGAGGACGTCGCCAAGAGCCTCTCCATGGACCCCTCCAAGAACAACGGCGGCGACGTGCCCTTCACCACGCCCGAGCGCATGCCCCCGCCGTACGCGGCCGCGGTCATCGCGCTCAAGCCCGGCGAGTACACCCGCAAGCCCGTGCAGACGCAGTTCGGCTGGCACGTCATCCAGCTGATCGAGACGCGCGACCTCAGCCCGCCCTCCTACGACCAGGTGAAGGGTCGCCTCGAGCAGATGGTGCAGCAGAAGAAGTTCCGCAAGTACATGGACGAGCTGATGGCCTCGGCCAAGGTCGAGAAGCTCGACCAGGCAGCGACCGCCCCTGCGGCGGGCGCACCGGCGGCTCCCGGCGCAGCCCCTGCGGCGGCGCCGGCCCCGGCCGCCGCGCCGTCCGCGGCACCAGCCCCGGCCCCGGCGACGACGCCTGAGCCGGCTCCCAACAAGTAAGACCCTGAAGAGCTGAGTGATCGCGGGGCGGCGGACTCAAGGTTCGCCGCCCCGTTTGTTTTTCAGGGCTGCCCGAGGAGCTTCAGCAGCTGCGCCTCGTCGATGACGGGGACGCCCAGGGCCTCGGCCTTCGCAAGCTTCGAGCCCGCTTCGGCGCCTGCGACCACGTAGTCCGTCTTCTTCGACACGCTCCCGGAGACCTTGGCGCCCCGTGCCGTGAGGGCCTCCTGGGCGGCCTCGCGCGTCAGGGACTGAAGGGTCCCGGTGAGCACGAAGGTCTTGCCCGCGAGCGGATCCGAGTCGGCCTCGGGGGGCGCCTGCATCTCAGGCCACGTGACACCTTCATCCTGCAAGGCCTTGATTACCCTGCGGTGATCTGCGGAGGCAAAGAAGGCCGCCACGTGCGCTGCCACGATCGGGCCGACATCCGGGACCCGCTGGATCGCCGCCTCGTCGGCGGCCATCAGCCGCTCGAGCGTGCGGAAGTGGCGTGCCAGCGCGAGAGCCGTCGCCTCCCCGACGTCACGGATGCCGAGGCCGAACAGCAGCCGCGGCAGCGTCGTCGAGCGGCTCTTGTCGATGGCCGCGATCAGGTTCTGCGCTGACTTCTCCCCCATGCGCTCGAGGTCTGCGAGCCGTGCGGCATCGAGGGTGTAGATGTCGGCCGGGGACTTGAGCACCTCGTGCTCGACCAGCTGCCCGATGAGCTTGTCGCCCAGGCCCTCGATGTCGAGCGCGCGGCGGCTGGCGAAGTGGCGCAGCGCCTCCTGGCGCTGCGCGCGGCAGGTGAAGCCGCCGGTGCAGCGCGCCACCGCCTCCCCCTCCACGCGCAGTACCGGGGAGCCGCACACCGGGCAGGTCGCTGGCAGCTCCACCGGTACCGTGCCCGCCGGACGACGCTCGAGGATCACGCTCACCACTTCCGGTATCACGTCCCCGGCACGGCGCACGATCACGGTGTCGCCACTGCGCACGTCCTTGCGGTGCACCTCGTCGATGTTGTGGAGCGTGGCGTTGCTCACCGTCACGCCGGCGACGAACACCGGCTCCAGGCGCGCCACCGGGGTGAGCGCGCCGGTGCGTCCGACCTGGAACTCGATGCCCTTCACCAGCGTCACCGCCTCATCGGCGGGGAACTTGTGGGCGATGGCCCAGCGCGGCGAGCGCGACAGGAACCCCAGGCGCTCCTGGTCGGCGCGCGAATCGAGTTTGTAGACGACGCCGTCGATCTGGTAGGGAAGCCTGGGGCGCCGCGCCCCGAGGTCCTGGTAGTAGGCGAGGCAGCCGCCGACACCCTGCACCGCGCGCGCCTCGTGCGCGACGGGCAGGCCGAGGGAGCGCAGCAGCTCGAGCAGCTGCCACTGCCCGGCGGGTGCTGCGCGCCCCTCGAGTGCCCCGAGCCCATAGAAGAAGGCCCGCAGCGGCCGCGACGCCGTGATCCCCGGGTCGAGCACGCGCAGGCTCCCCGCCGCCGCATTGCGCGGGTTCACGAACACCTTCTCGCCACGCTCGCGCGCCTGCGCGTTCATGCGCTCGAAGCCCGCCAGGGGCATGAAGACCTCGCCGCGCACCTCGATGAGCGCCGGCGCGGCGGCGCGCAGGTGCCGCGGGACGCCACGGATGGTGCGCACGTTGGCGGTGACGTCCTCCCCCGTGACCCCATCCCCGCGCGTCGCCGCCTGGGTGAGGACCCCGTCGCGGTAGGTGACGCTCACCGCCAGTCCATCGAGCTTCGGCTCCGCCACGTAGGCGAGCTCCCCCGTCACGCCGAGGCGCTCATGGATGCGCCGGTCGAAGGCGACGAGGTCCTCTTCCGTGAAGGCGTTGTCGAGGGAGAGCATCGGCACCGCGTGCACGACCTCCCCGAACTGCGCGCTCGGGGTGCCCGAGACGCGCTGCGTCGGGGAGTCAGGAGTGACGAGTGCGGGGTCGGCGGCCTCGAGCGCCCGCAGCTCCTGCATCAGGCGGTCGTATTCCGCGTCCGGGACCTGCGGATCATCGAGGACGTAGTAGCGGTAGTCGTGCTGCGCGAGCTGCGCGCGCAGTTCGGCGGCCCGCGCCGCCGCCTTCGAGCTCACGCCCCGGCTCCGCCGTTCAGGCGCTCCCGCAGGCTCGCGATGCGCGCAGGAGTCAGCGGGCCGCCCTGCTCATCCTGCAGCACGCCATGCAGACGCTCGTTCAGGCTGCGCGCGGTGAACACCAGCTCATCGAAGGCCTGCGGCGGGGACCTCGGGCCGGGGAGCACCGCGAACAGCGACAGGCCGCCGTAGTGCTGTGAGTCCATGGTGTCGGCGTCGAAGGTACCGGGGCGGTTGAGGCTCGCAGCCGAGAGCACCGCGCGGTGCTCCTCGTCGGGCTTGTGGAAGATGGCGAAGCGGCCGAGCACGAAGCCTTCCGCGGCCAGCGCCTGGCGCAGCGAGCGCCCCGCGAAGCGCTGCGGCTGCGCGGCGACGAGCCGCAGCGCCACGATCTGCCGCTCCTCGTCCGGGGGCCACTCGACCACCGGGGGCTCCGCGGCCGGCAACCCGGGCCACGCGTCGTGCGCGGCTGCGGCCTCGGGCACTGCCCGCAGCGCCGGGGGCGCGTTGATCTTCGGTACGTAGGCAAAGTCAGCGGCGGGGGGCGTGGCGTCGGGGGGCGCCGCAGCGTGCGCGCGGGGCGCGTGCGGCAGCGCTGCGTCCTCCTCCTGCTGCGGCGGTACGCCCTCAGGATCGGGATCCATCTCGTCGATGGCCGCCAGCACCGGCACCTCGTCGGTCTCAGGCTCCGCGCCCCCGAACTCGATCACGGGCAGCTCGTGCCCGGCGTGGGGCTGGGCGGACATCTCGGGCAGGATCAGCCGCGGCTCCTGGCGGGCGCGCGGCGCGCCCTCGCCCAGCACGTCGCGGGGCGCGGGGCGCTCGGTGGCACTGCTGGCACTGGCCTGGCGCGGGCGCCGGCGCTCCCAGACCGCGAGAGCTGCGATGAACAGCACCCCGAGTATGAGGAGGATCCAGCGCAGCTCGGAGGTCATGAGGGGCGCCACCTTCGGTTCAGACCGCCGCCAGCCGCACGGCCTCGTCCACGTCCACCGTCACGAGCCGCGAGACCCCCGGCTCGTGCATGGTGACACCGATCAGCTGGGAGGCGAGCTCCATCGTGCTCTTGTTGTGCGTGATGAACACGAACTGCACGCGCTGCGACATCTCGCGCACGATGTCGCAGAAGCGCCCGACGTTGTGCTCATCGAGCGGCGCGTCCACCTCATCGAGCAGGCAGAACGGCGCCGGGTTCAGGTCGAAGATCGAGAACACCAGCGCCACGGCGGTCAGCGCCTTCTCGCCACCCGAGAGCAGGTGGATGGTGCTGTTCTTCTTGCCCGGCGGCCGCGCCATGACGGCCACCCCTGCGGTCAGCTTGTCCTCGCCCACGAGCTCAAGGTAGGCATGCCCGCCGCCGAACAGGCGCGGGAACTTGTCCTTGAGCCCGGTGTTGATGCGCTCGAAGGTGTCCTCGAAGCGCGCCCGCGTCTCCTTGTCGATGCGGCGCATGGCCTCCTCCAGCGTGTTGAGCGCGCTGTTGAGGTCTGCGAACTGGCTGTCGAGGTACTCCTTGCGCTTGGTGTGCTCGGCGAGCTCGTCGATCGCGGCAAGGTTTACCTGCCCGAGCTTCTCGATGTCAGCACGCACCTCGAGCAGTGACTGCTCCCAGCTGAGGACATCCGCCTGTGGCGCAAGCGCCGCCAGCACCGCGGCAAGCTCGGCGCGGGTCTCGGCGAACTGCTCGGCGAGCGCCGCACGCCGCACGTGGGTCTCCTGCGCGGCCAGGCGCGCGGCGTCCATCGCCTCGCGCGCCTCGTTCACGCGGCCCTCGGCCGCCAGGCGCTCCTCGTCGAGCCGCCGCAGCGCCGCTTCAGTCTCCTCGAGCAGCGTGCGGGCCGCGGCCAGCTCCCCCTCGACGGCGAGGCGCTGCTCGAGCGCGGCCCCGAGGCGCCCCTGCGCCTGGATGATCGGCTCGTCGCCCGAGGCGAGCTCGGCCTCGAGCTCGCCGCGCCGGCGCGCGAGCTGGGCGCGCTGCTCCACCATGCGGCCCATGCCGACGGCGACCGAGCTCTCCGTCGAGCGGCGTGACTCCACGCGCACGTGCAGGTCACGAGCCGCCGCCTGCAGGGCCTGCGCCTGCGCGCGGGCGCTGCCGAGCGTGCCGCGGCGCTCCTCGCGCTCCTCGGTGAGGTCCGCGTGGCGCGCCCTCAGGTCCTCGAGGGCGCGGTCGGCGCCCTCGAGCTCGGCGCGCGCGCGCGCCAGCTGCTCATCGGTGGCGGCGCGCTCGCGCTCGACCTCGGCGGCATCCGCCAGCAGCCGCTCGCCGCGCTCGCGCGCGGCCTCGGCGCGACTGCGGCCGGCCTTGAGCGCTGCCACCAGGTCCGCGTGCGAGCGGTGGGCGAGCTGCACCGCGGCGCTCGTCTCATCGCGGGCGCGCTCGGCCTCGGTCAGTTCATGGCGTGCGGCGGCAAGCGCAGCCTCCGCCGCCGTCACGGTGTCGGCGGCACTGCCGGCACTGGCGCGCAGCCCCTTCAGGCGATGCTCGCGCTCGAGCACGCCGGCGCGCTGGTCGGTGCCGCGGCTGACGCGCAGCCACTCGCGCCCGACCCACTCCCCGGAGGGGGTGATGTAGGAACTGCCGCCACCCAGGGCACCGCGCTGCGCGAGGGCCTCCTTCAGGCTCGCGGCGGTGAGCACGCCCGAGAGCTGCGCGACGATTGCGGCCGGCCCGCGCACGCGCGCGGCGAGCGTGTCGCCGGGCGCGGCTACCGCCGCGGCGGCCCCCTCGATCAGGGTCAGGCGCCCGGTGCCGAGCGTGCCGAGCGATGCGGCAGCCGCATCGAGCCCCTCGACGCACACCGCCTCGAGGTAGTCCCCGAGCACGGTCTCGACCGCGCGCTCCCAGCCGGACTCCACCTCAAGGGCGGTGGCGAGGCGCGGCTGGCGCTGCAGGCCCACGGCCCCGAGCCACGCGGCGGTCTCACCGGCGTGGTCACTGAGGGCTGCCGCCTGCAGCGCCTCGAGCGAAGTCAGTTCGGCACGCGCCGCCTCGCGCGCGCCGCGCGCGCGCTCGAGCTCGCGCTCGGCGCCGAGCTGCCCGGTACGCAGCGCCTGCACACGCTCGTGGGCTGCTTGGAGGGCCTGCGTCAGGTGTTCGCTGCGCTCGCGCGCCGTACCCTCCTGGTCGCTGAGCGCGCTCAGCTCGCCCCCGGGGTCCGCGGCACTGACCGCCTGGCGCTCCTCGCTCAGGCGCTGCGCCTGGGAGGTGAGGCGGCGCAGCTGGTTCTCGAGCTGCTCGATGCGGGCACGCTCGACCTGGCTCACCTGCTCCGCGGCGCTCGCCGCCCGGGTATGGCTCTCCCAGCGCTGCTGCCACTCCGCCAGCGCCCGCTCGGCGGCCTCGAGCGCGGCGGCCGCCTGGGCCTCGGCGTGCTGGGCGCGCTCGAGCTCGGGGCTCAGGGCCGCAAGCTCGGCGCGCAGGCCGGCAAGCTGCGCCTCGTCGCGCTCGATGTGGGTTGCAAGCTCGCCAAGCGTCGCACTCGTCTGGGTGAGGTCCGCGTGCTGGCGCTCGCGCAGCTCGCGGGTGTGTTCGATGGCCTGCTCGAGGCGCGAGATGTCGGCGCCAACCTCGTAGTAGCGCGCCTGCACGGCCGTGAGCGCATCGCTGCGCACCTGGTGCTCGGTGCGCTCGCGCTCGATGGCCGCTTCCGCGGCGCGCTGCTCGGTGAGCGCCGCCTGCATGGTGAGTTCGCGCGCGCGCACCGCCGCGTCGTGCACTTCGGCGCCGCAGTCGAGGTCGCGCAGCTTCAGCGCCAGCAGCTCGGCGGTCAGGCGCCGCTCCTGGTCCTTCAGCCCCTGGTAGCGCCGCGCGGTGGCGGCCTGGCGCTGCAGGTGGCGGATCTGCTTCTCCACCTCGTCGCGCACGTCCTGCAGGCGCTCGAGGTTCTCGCGCGTGTCGGCGATGCGCGCCTCGGTCTCCTTGCGGCGCTCCTTGTAGCGCGAGATGCCGGCCGCCTCCTCGACGAAGGCGCGCATGTCCTCGGCCTTGGCGTCGATGACGCGCGAGATCATGCCCTGTTCGATGATCGCGTAGCTGCGCGAGCCGAGGCCCGTGCCGAGGAACAGGTTGGTGATGTCCTTGCGGCGGCAGCGGCCACCGTTGATGAAGTAGGCCGAGGTGCCGTCGCGCGACACCTGGCGCTTGAGCGAGATCTCGGTGAAGCCGGCGTAGGCGCCGCCGATCTTGCCGTCGCCGTTGTCGAACACCAGCTCCACGGATGCGGTGCCCACGGGCTTGCGGGCGCCGGAGCCGTTGAACACCACGTCCGCCATGTTGTCGCCGCGCAGGTGCTTGGCGGACAGCTCACCCATCACCCAGCGCACCGCGTCGATGATGTTCGACTTGCCGCAGCCGTTCGGGCCCACGACACCGGTGAGATTGCTGGGGAAGTTGATCTGGGTCGGATCGACGAAGGACTTGAAGCCGGCGAGCTTGATCTTGGTCAGCCGCATCTCGTATTACTTCCGCCCTTAGTTCAGGTCCTCAGAGGATGGTGTAGTGTAGAGCAATATGCCGACAGCGCCCACCCGTGAGCTCGAGACTTTTCCGAACCCGGCGAGCTCCCACGACTACACCATCCGCATGCAGATCCCGGAGTTCACCTGCCTGTGTCCGCGCACCGGGCAGCCGGACTTCGCGACCCTCGAGCTCGAGTACGTGCCGGAGGAGCTGTGCGTGGAGCTGAAGTCGCTGAAGCTCTACATCTGGTCGTTCCGCGATCGCGGTGCCTTCCACGAGGCGGTGACCAACGAGATCGCCGATCACCTGAACGCGGCCGTGCGGGCGCGCTTCCTGCGCCTCACCGCGCGCTTCAACGTACGCGGCGGGATCTACACCACGGTTGTCGCGGAGCGCCGACAGAGCGGCTGGCAGCCCGCCCCGCAAGTCACGCTCCCCTGAGCGCCAGGGGCCGTGCCGGGGTGTGCCGTGGCCTGAAGAAAGGGCCGCTGCCCCTTGGTGCCAAAGGCCTTTTCCGGCCGCAGATTCCGCATTCGTCACGGCACTGTACAGCCCGAAGTGCGCCGGTATAATCGCGCGTTCTTTAAACGAGGCCGGACAGACCGAGGAGTCATTGATGGCGGCTAAGAAACCTGCGCCGAAGTCCGCAAAGGGCAAGAAGCCAGTGAGCCGGCCGCCGGCCCGCAAGCCCCTCGCCCGCAAGCCCGAAGCGGCGCGCCCGCGCCCGGTGAGCGCGCAGGTGCGCAAGCCCGCCGCGGTGACCCCAGCGAAGAAGCCCGCCGCCGCCGCCGCCGCGCCCACCGAGGTGGAATTGAAGAAGCCCGTCGCACGCGCGCTGCCGGCCACTGCGGCCAGCGCCGTGCCGGCCGCCCGCGCCGTGCCGCTCACCGCCGCTGCCGATGCCGACGAGTCGGAGTCCCTGGAGCCAGGGAGCCTGCTTGCCGGCCCGCGCAATGTACAGCCGTACATCGTCAAGCGCGGCGAGCAGTACATGAGCAAGGAGCAGCTCGAGCACTTCCGCAGCATCCTCAACAGCTGGAAGCGCGACCTGATGGTCGAGGTGGACCGCACCGTCTCGCACATGAAGGACGAGGCGGCCAACTTCCCGGACCCCAACGACCGGGCCACCCAGGAAGAAGAGTTCAGCCTGGAGCTGCGCACGCGCGACCGCGAACGCAAGCTGATCCGCAAGATCGACGAGGCGCTCAAGCGCATCGAGGACGGCTCCTACGGCTACTGCCTGGAGACCGGCGAAGAGATCGGCATCAAGCGCCTCGAGGCGCGCCCCGTCGCCACCTTGAGCATCGAAGCGCAGGAACGGCGCGAGCGGCGCGAGCGCCAGTACGGCGACCGCGACGATCGCTACCGCTGAGTCAGCCGCCGCTGCTGCGCGCGCCGACCGCGCGCGTGCCCCCTACGTAGGGCGCTTCGCGCCCTCGCCCACCGGTGAGCTGCACCTGGGCTCCCTCCTCAGCGCCCTGGGCAGCTTCCTCGATGCACGCGCCGCCGGCGGCCGCTGGCTGATCCGCATCGAGGACCTCGACCGCGCGCGCGTCGTGCCCGGCTGCGAAGCGCAGATGCTCGCGACGCTTGCCGCCTTCGGGCTCGAGTGGGACGGCGTTATCGAGCACCAGAGCGCGCGCCTCGCGCACTACGCCGCAGCACTCGGGGAACTGCGCGAACGCGGGCTCACCTACCCCTGCAGCTGCTCGCGGCGCGAGCTCGCCACCGAGCGCGGCTACCCGGGCACCTGTCGCGCGGGTCCGAAGTCGCAGGGCCCGACCGCCGAGCGCCTGCGCGTCGGCGGGGAGCTCACCTTCACCGACCGCCTGCAGGGGGAATGCCGCTTCGACCTCGAGGCACTCGGGGACGTCATCGTGTGCCGGCGCGACGGCACCTTCGCCTACCAGCTCGCGGTGGTCGTAGACGATGCCTGGCAGGGGGTCACGGACGTGGTGCGCGGGGCCGACCTGCTCGACAGCACGCCCTGGCAGCTCTCACTGCAGCGGGCACTCGGCTTGCCCCAGCCGCGCTACGCCCACCTGCCGCTCGTGACCGAGCCGGATGGCACCAAGCTTGCCAAGTCACGCCGCTCGGTGGCGCTCGACCCCGCGCGCGCCGGCGAGCAACTCACGGCGGCCTTGAGACTTCTGGGGCAAGCAGTTGAGCCCAAGCTTGAGCTTGAGCCTGCGCCCCGGATCCTCGCCCGGGCCATCGCGCGCTGGGACCCGCAGGTGTTGCGCGGCGTACGCGAAGTGCGCGCGCCGTAACACAAAGTTACAAAGAGCAGTTTTGCCGCACAGCGGTGGCTGCGCTTGCGGCGGTGTAATAAGGTATATGTGAAACGCCCGCACTATGGAAGGTGCAATAACAACCCATAAGTGAGGGACGTATGAGTGACGCGCGGACGATTAAGAAGTATCCGAACCGGCGGCTGTACGACACCGTCGAGAGCCGCTACATCACGCTCGCCGACATCCGGCGCCTGGTGGTCGAGCGCATCGACTTCGTGGTCATCGACAAGAAGTCTCAAGCCGACATCACCCGCAGCATCCTGCTGCAGGTCATCGCGGAACAGGAGCATGACGGGGAACCGCTCATGAGCCGCGACTTCCTCTCGCAGGTCATCCGTTCCTATGGCGGCACGACGCGCGCCATGGTCGGCAACTACCTCGAGCAGAGCCTGCGGCAGTTCGCGAGCCAGAACGGGCGCGGCCCCTAGTGGGCTGAGCGCGCCGCGCCGCCAACCCCCGAAGACGCGGCCGTTCAGGCCGCGTCGACGTCGCGCATGGAGAGGCGGATGCGCCCCTGGCGATCCACTTCGAGCACCTTGACGCGGATCACGTCGCCTTCCTTGAGCTTGTCGGAGACACGCTCGACGCGCTCGTTGGAGATCTGCGAGATGTGCACCAGGCCATCGCGCCCCGGCAGGATCGTCACGAACGCGCCGAAGTCCATCAGCCGCGCGACCTTGCCCTCGTAGATCCGCCCCACCTCGACGTCGGCGGTGATGAGTTCGATGCGGGCCAGCGCCTCGCGCCCGGCCGCCCCGCTGACCGAGGCGATCTTCACGGTGCCATCGTTCTCGATGTCGATCGTGGTGCCGGTCTCCTCGGTGATCTGGCGGATGACCGCGCCACCCTTGCCGATGACGTCGCGGATCTTCTCCGGGTCGATCTTGATGGTGATGATCGAGGGCGCCCACTCGGACATCTTCTCGCGCGGCGTGCCGATGACGCGGTTCATCTCGGTGAGGATGTGCAGGCGGCCGGCACGGGCCTGATCGAGCGCCACGCGCATGATCTCCGGCGTCACGCCCTCCACCTTGATGTCCATCTGCAGCGCGGTGACGCCGTCCTTGGTGCCGGCGACCTTGAAGTCCATGTCGCCGAGGTGATCCTCATCGCCGAGGATGTCGGTCAGGACCTTGAAGCGCGCCGCCCTCGAGCACGAGTCCCATGGCAACGCCTGCCACCGGGGCCTTGATCGGTACCCCCGCATCCATCAGCGCCAGCGACGTGCCGCACACGCTCGCCATGGAGCTCGAGCCGTTGGACTCGAGGATCTCCGAGACCACGCGGATGACGTACGGGAAGGTGGTCATGTCGGGCATCACCGCGGCCACGCCGCGGCGTGCCAGGTTGCCGTGGCCGATCTCGCGGCGCTTCGGCGATCCCATCATGCCGGTCTCACCCACCGAGAACGGCGGGAAGTTGTAGTGCAGCATGAACGGCTCGCGGCGCTCGCCCTCGAGCGCATCGATGATCTGCGAATCGCGGCTGGTGCCGAGCGTGGTCACGACCAGCGCCTGGGTCTCGCCGCGGGTGAAGAGCGCCGAACCGTGGGTACGCGGCAGCACGCCGACCTTGACGGTGATCGGGCGCACGGTGACGGTGTCGCGCCCGTCGATGCGCGGCTCGCCGTTGAGGATGCGCTGGCGCACGATGTTGCTCTCGAGCTTGAAGAGCGCGTCATCCACCTGCGCGGCGCTGAACTTCGGCGCCTCCCCGGCGCTCAGGGTCGCAAGCGTCTGCGCCTTGATCTCGCTGATGCGCGTGTGGCGCTGCTGCTTCTCGGTGATGCTGTAGGCCTGCGCGAGCGCGGCCTGGGCGTGCAGCGACACGGCGCTGTTGAGGTCGGCGTTGTCGGCGGCCGCTTCCCACTTCCAGCGCGGCTTGCCCGCCTCCGCGGCGAGCGCCTTGATGGCCTTGATCGCGACCTGCATCTGCTCGTGGCCGAACACCACGGCCCCGAGCATCACGTCTTCCGAGAGCCCCTTGGCCTCGGACTCGACCATCAGCACGGCTTGCTCGGTGCCGGCGACCACCAGGTGCAGCTGCGAGGTGGTGAGCTGCTTGGCGGTCGGGTTGAGCACGTACTTGCCGTCGATGTAGCCGACGCGGGCCGCGCCGATCGGGCCCTTGAAGGGGATGCCCGAGATCGACAACGCCGCCGAGGCCCCGAGCAGCGAGGGGATGTCCGCGTCGATGTCCGGGTCCATCGACAGCACGGTGGCGACCACCTGCACATCGTTCAGGAAGCCGTCCGGGAACAGCGGCCGGATGGGACGGTCGATGAGGCGGGACGTCAGGGTCTCCTTCTCCGTCGGGCGCCCTTCGCGCTTGAAGAAGCCGCCCGGGATGCGCCCCGCAGCGTAGGTCTTCTCGATGTAGTTGACGGTGAGGGGGAAGAAATCGCGGCCCGGGGTGGGCGCGGTCTTGGCGACCGCGGTGACCAGCACCACGGTCTCGCCCATGGAAACGCGCACCGCGCCGTCGGCCTGGCGTGCCATCTCGCCGGTCTCGATGGTGACGCTGTGCTGGCCGTAGGGAAATGACTTGCTGAGGACGCTCAAGGTCAATACCTCAAAGAGTGAATTCGGTAGGTGAAAACGAAAGGGCCGCGTCTTGGTGACGGCGGCCCTGATCGTTTCTAGCGGCGAAGCCCCAGGCGCTCGACGAGCTCCTGGTACTTCTCGGGTTTCGTGGCTCTGAGGTAATCGAGGAGCTTGCGGCGCTGGTTCACGAGCTTCACGAGCCCGCGGCGCGAGGAATGGTCGCGCTTGTGCGCGGTGAAGTGCTCACCGAGTCCGTTGATCCGTTCGGAGAGGAGCGCGACCTGCACTTCCGGCGAACCGGTATCGGCGGGGTCACGGCGGAACTGGGCGAGGATGCCGCCCTTTTTCTCGCTGGTTAAAGCCATTGCGCGATTGTCCTAACTGCTTGTCTTAAGAGCCTTTTGGTAAGCCGCCAATTCTATACGGCAGACCACCCCGGCGACAAGGTCCGGGGACGCTTAAGTCCTGGGGTCCGGGGGCCGAATCCGCCCCCGGAACGCCCTGCCCCCAAAGGACGTTCGCCCCACGCCCGCGGGGCGCACGCCCCGCGGGGGGTGGGAGCGCTGAGGCCTACTTGAGCAGCGCCTCCTGCATCGTCTGCGAACCCAGGATCGTGCGGATCTTGCCGCGCTCGGCTGAGCTTTGCGCCGCCTTCTCCGGGGAGCCCTCCGTCTGGGTGCTGAGCGCGTCGAACTTGCCGCCCAGGCCATCTAGGGCCGCCCAGTTCTTGTACTCGACCACGAGGTAGACATCCGGATCGGTCGGGCTGCGCGGCTCGGCGATCAGTACGCGGTAGGACAGGATCAGGCCTGCCTTCTTGGCCGCCTCTTCCTGCTTCCTGAAGCCGGTGGCGAGCCATTTCATGTAGTCATCAAAGTGACCATCGAGCGTGCGGATGGCCGAGACGTTGATCACCGGACCGTCGTTCCAGTTGCGCCCGTCGGCCTTAACCGCGGAGGCCGCGGCGCCGAGCGCGCACACGGTGCCAAGAACGCAGAGGCTGCGCCTGATGTGAGTCATGAGAGCTCTCCTGAAGCTTTGAATCGCTTTGTTGGAATTATGGTTGTCGCAGTCCGCTGCAGTGGCGGACCCCCGGGAGGACCGTACGCCGCTGCCGCAGCACCCACAACCACCCCGCGGTGCTCTCCCGGGTACACCGACTCAGTAGCGCAGCGCAGCAGCGCTCACCCCGGGCCGGGGGTGTCCAGGTTGAACAGCCGTCGCGGCTGCAGGCCGCCATCCGCATCGGCCTCACCGAGCCCCATGAAACGTCCCTGCGCATCGTAGATGCGCACGCGGGCGCCGCTCACGGTGGCGGCGACCCGCTGCCCGCGGCGGCAGCGCTCGCTGTCATCGGCGCCGAGGTGCGCCGCCGGCAGGTGCTGCAATGCAAAGTCGAGCGGCAGCAGCGGCATCGGCGCACCTGCGGCACGCAGCTGTGCCAGGGACTCCAGGGTCTGCATCGGCTCGTGCTCGAAGGGCTCGACCGCGACGCGCCGCAGCGCCGCCACGTGCCCGCAGCTGCCCAGCGCTGCGGCGATGTCCTCGGCCAGCACGCGGATGTAGGTGCCCTTGGAACACAGTGTCTGAAGCTCCACGCAGCCGCTGCCCAGCCCCTCGAGCGAGAGCTCGAACAGCTCGATGCGGCGCGGCTCACGCGGCACGCTCAACCCGGCGCGCGCCAGGCGGTAGAGCGGCTGCCCGTCGCGCTTCAGGGCGGAGTACATCGGCGGCACCTGGGACTGCAGGCCGCGAAAGCGCTCAAGGACTGCCAGCACCTGGGCGTGCCCGAGCGGGGGCACCGCGGCGCGCTGCGTCACCTCTCCCTCGGTGTCCCCGGTGCTGGTGGCGCTGCCGAGTGCGATGGTGAAGCGGTAGCGCTTGCGCCCGGCGAGGATGTCGCCGGCGATCTTGGTGGCCTCCCCGAGGCACACCGGCAGCATGCCCGTCGCCAGCGGGTCGAGGCTGCCGACGTGGCCGGCCTTGGCGCGGTCAAAGAGGCTGCGCACGCGCTGCAGCGCGGCATTCGAGGACAGCCCGAGCGGCTTGTCGAGCAGCAGGACGCCGCTGTGCATGGGGGACCTCGTGGGGCCTCAGCCCCCGGCGGGGTCCTCGCCCGCGGCCGGCTCGGCCTCCGGGCCGCCGGCGCCGGCGCGATCACTCTCGACCGCGCCGTTGATCAGGCGGGTGAGGCGCTCGGCGCCCTCGACGGTGTCATCGAAGACGAACTCCAGGCGCGGCGCATGCCGCAGCCCGAGGCGCCGCCCGAGCTCCCCGCGCAGGTAGCCGGCCGCGTGGGTGAGACCCACGCGCACCTGCTCGGGCGGGTTCTTCGAGGCAAAGGGCGTGAAGAAGATCTTCGCCGCACTCTTGTCCTTGGCCACGGTCACGCCCGTGATGGTGACGTTGCCGACGCGCGGGTCCTTCACCTCACGGGCGATGAGCGCGGAGAGCACGCGCTGGATCTCCGACTCGATGCGAAGGTTGCGCGGCTGGGTCATTACTGCAGCGTACGCGCCACTTCCACGCGCGAGAAGCACTCGATCTGGTCGCCGACGCGCACGTCCTGGTAGTTCTTGACGCCGATGCCGCACTCGGTGCCGGCCCGTACCTCGCCGGCATCGTCCTTGAAGCGCCGCAGCGACTCGAGCGCACCCTCGAAGATGACGACGTTGTCGCGCAGCACGCGGATCGGGTTGTTGCGCTTGACGAGGCCCTCGGTGACGAGGCAGCCCGCCACGACGCCGAACTTGCTGGAGCGGAACACCTCGCGCACCTGCGCAACCCCGACGATCGTCTCCTTGATCTCCGGCTGCAGCATGCCGGACATCATCTGCTTCACGTCATCGATGGCCTCGTAGATGATGCTGTAGTAACGCACCTCGACGCCGGTCTCCTTGACTGCATCGCGCGCACCGGCATCGGCGCGCACGTTGAAGCCGATGACGAGCGCGCGCGAGGCGGCCGCCAGCTGGATGTCGGAGACGGTGATGCCGCCCAGGCCACTGGCGATCATCTTCACCTGCACCTCGTCGGTGGAAAGCTTGGTGAGTGCCTCGCGCAGCGCCTCGGCGCTGCCCTGCACGTCCGCCTTGATGAGCACCGCGACCACGCCGGCCTTGGCCTCGCCCATCTGCGAGAACACGTCCTCCGCGCGCGTGCTGTTGCGCGCCAGCTTCACGTCGCGGAACTTGCCCTGGCGGTACAGTGCCACTTCGCGCGCCTTGCGCTCGCTCTCGACCGCGAGCAGCTCATCGCCGGCATTGGGCGCGGCCGCAAGGCCGAGCACCACGACCGGCATCGAGGGCGGGGCTTCCTGCACCGCCTTGCCGTTCTCATCGAACATGGCGCGCACGCGCCCGAACTCGGAGCCGGCGATGATCGGATCGCCCATCCTCAGCGTGCCGCGCTTGACGAGCACGGTCGCGACCGCGCCGCGGCCCTTCTCCACGCTCGACTCGATGACGATGCCGGAGGCGAGCCCGGAGCGCGGCGCGCGCAGCTCGAGCACCTCGGCCTGCAGCAGGATCGCATCCAGCAGCTGGTCGATCCCCTGACCGGTGCGTGCCGAGACCGGCACGAACATGTTCTGCCCGCCCCACTCCTCGGCGATCACCTCCTGCTTGGAGAGCTCGGTGCGCACGCGCTCCTGGTCGGCATCGCCCTTGTCGATCTTGTTGACCGCGACCACGATCGGCACGTTCGCCGCGCGCGCGTGCTGGATGGCCTCGATGGTCTGCGGCATGACGCCATCGTCCGCCGCCACCACCAGCACCACGACGTCCGTGGCCCGCGCGCCGCGGGCGCGCATGGCGGTGAACGCCGCATGGCCCGGGGTGTCGAGGAAGGTGATGACGCCCTTCTCGGTCTCGACGTGGTAGGCGCCGATGTGCTGGGTGATGCCGCCGGCCTCCCCCGCCGCCACCTTGGTGCGCCGGATGTAGTCGAGGAGCGAGGTCTTGCCGTGGTCGACGTGACCCATGACGGTGACGACCGGCGGACGCGGCTCGGCGTCGGCGTCCACCTGCTCACCCTGCAGGTCATCCTCGATCTGGTTCTCGCGCAGGAGCTTGGGCGTATGTCCCATCTCCTCCACCACCAGCACCGCGGTGTCCTGGTCGATCGGCTGGTTGATGGTCACCATGACGCCCATGTTCATGAGCACCTTGATGACCTCGTTGGCCTTGACCGCCATCTTCTGGGCGAGCTCGGCCACGGTGACGGTCTCGCCGATGCCGACGTCGCGCTTGACCGGCGCGGTGGGCATCTCGAACGCATGGCGACCCTCGGCGCCGGCCGAGGGCATGGGGCGCGCCTTGGTGCGCCGCTTCTTCTTGTAGCGCGAGCTGACGTCGCCGGCGACGTGCAGCTCCTGGCGCCCGTAGCGCGTGGCCTTGTCGTCCACCGGGGCCGCCCCGGGGACGGCGCGGGCCGGCGCGGCTGGCGCCGCCGCCACGGGGACTTCGGGCCGCTCGCGGTCCTCGACGCGGCGCTCGCCGGTCTCGCGCTCGCGCGTGCGGCGCGCCTCGTCGTCGCGGCTGCGCTGCTCGGCGACGCGGCGCGACTCCTCCTGTGCACGGCGCCGGGTCTCTTCCTCCTCGACGCGGCGGCGGTTCTCGGCCTCGAGGCGCTCGCGCTCGCGGCGCTCGCTCTCGGCCTTCTCGGTGACCGCGCGCGCGGCTTCTTCCGCCTCGCGCTTCTTGGAGTCGAGCTCGTCCTGCTGGGCGCGCGCCTGCTCCTCGAGCACGTCGCGCTTGATGTAGTTGCGGGTGCGGCGCACTTCCACGTTGACCGTGCGCGCGCGGCCCTGGTTGCTGGCGAGCTTCAGCTCGCTCTGCGTCTTCCTCTTGAGCGTGATCTTGCGCGGTGCGCCATCGCCGCCGGCGTCCTCGCTGCCGTGCGCGCGGCGCAGGTGCGTGAGGAGCTCAAGCTTCGCGTCATCGCTGATGCGCGCATCGGGGCCCGTGACCTTGATGCCGGCCTGGTCCAGCTGCACGAGCAGCCGGTCCACCGGTACCTTGAGGACCTCGGCAAACTGGGAAACGGTTACTTCCGCCATAGCTGTACGATCCTTAGGTCCCGTTGCCGGCTTCGAACCACGGCGCACGCGCCGTCATGATCAGCTGCGCCGCCTTGTCGGTGGCGAGCCCGTCGATGTCGGCAAGCTCATCGACCGACTGCTCGGCCAGGTCCTCGCGGGTGCGCACGCCGCGGCGCGCGAGCGTGAGGGCCAGGTCCGGGCTCATGCCCTCGAGCAGCAGCAGGTCATCCGCCGGCATCGACTGGTCGAGCGTCTCCTCGCTGGCGATCGCCTGGGTGAGCAGCACGTCGCGCGCGCGGTTGCGCAGTTCCTTGACGATGTTCTCGTCGAACTCTTCGATCGCGGCGAGCTCCGCCTGCGGCACGTAGGCGATCTCCTCGACGGTCGAGAAGCCCTCCTGGGCGAGGATGGTGGCGACGTCCTCGTCGACGTCGAGCTGCTTCATGAAGTTCTGCACCAGCTCCTTCGCCTCGGTCTCGCTCTTGGCCTCGGCATCCGACTCGGTCATGACGTTCAGGTCCCAGCCGGTGAGCTGGCTGGCGAGGCGGATGTTCTGCCCGCCGCGGCCGATGGCCTGGGACAGCTTGTCCTCGGCGACCGCGATATCCATGCTGTGCGAGTCCTCGTCGACGACGATCGACATCACTTCCGCGGGCGACATGGCGTTGATCACGAACTGCGCCGGGTTGTCCACGTGCGGGATGATGTCGACGCGCTCGCCGGCGATCTCGTTGGAGACCGCCTGCACGCGTGAGCCGCGCATGCCGACGCAGGCACCGACCGGGTCGATGCGCGGGTCGTTGCTCTTGACCGCGATCTTGGCGCGCACCCCGGGGTCGCGCGCCGCGCCGAGGATGTTGATCAGGCCCTGCCCGACCTCGGGCACCTCGAGCTTGAAGAGCTCGATGAGGAACTCGGGGGCGGTGCGGGTGAGGAACAGCTGCGGGCCGCGCGGCTCGGAGCGCACTTCCTTCAGGAACGCCTTGATGCGGTCCTGCGGCTTGGCCTGCTCGCGCGGGATCATGTCGGTGCGCGGCACGAAGCCTTCCGCATTGGAGCCGAGGTCGATGTAGATGCCGTTGCGGTCGACGCGCTTGACGACGCCGCTGACGAGCGTGCCGACGCGCTCCTGGTAGGCACCCACCACCTGGGCGCGCTCGGCCTCGCGCACCTTCTGCACGATCACCTGTTTCGCCTGCTGCGCGGCGATGCGCCCGAAGGCGACCGACTCGATCGGCTCCTCGACGAAGCCGCCGACCTCGGCCTGCGGGTTCATGTCGAGCGCGTCCTCGAGGCGCAGCTCGCGCTCCGGGACTTCCAGTTCCTTGGAGTCATCGGCGAACACCTTCCAGCGGCGGAAGGTCTCGTAGTCGCCGCTCTTGCGGTCGATGGAGACGCGCGCGTCCCACTCCTCGCCGTGCTTCTTGCGGGTGGCCGAGGCCAGCGCCGCCTCGAGCGCCTCGAAGATGACTTCCTTGTCGACGCCCTTCTCGTTGGAAACGGCATCGACCACCATCAGGATTTCTTTATTCACGATCCTCGTACCTCTTGCCCGCGGGCTTCTCGCCCGCCAGGCTCAACGGCGGCTTTGCGGCTTCCCCTAGGAAGCCAGCCGCGCCTTGCCAATCTCAGCAAACTTCAGCGCCACCGGTTGCGCGTCGACTTCCAGCGCGATGCCTTCCGGGTCCACCCCGAGGAGCGTGCCGGTGTAGCGGCGCCTGCCGGCGCGCGGCTCCTTCAGCTCCACGAACACCCGCGAGCCGACGAAGCGGCCGAAGTGCGCGCCGGTGCGCAGCACGCGGTCGAACCCCGGGGACGAGACCTCGAGCGTGTAGGCGCTCGGCACCGGGTCCTCGGCATCAAACAGCGCCGACACCTGGCGGCTCACGAGGGTGCAGTCCTCGACACCGACCCCGGATGCGCTGTCGATGAAGATGCGCACCACGCTGCCGCCGCGGCCGGCCACGTATTCCAGGTCGACGAGCTCATAGCCGAGGCGGTCAAGCAAAGGCTCGACCAGGGCCATCAGCCGCTCGCGCACCGCACCCGTCACCGCTTCATCCCCTCTCGGCCCTCTATATAAAGGTGCCGCCCGGAAACAAAAATGGGCCCTATGGCCCACCCAAAAAACAAAAAGCCCCATGGGGGGCTTTACGGTCTTCGATCTTAAGGGGGCGCCGTGCATCGCTTCGCGGCGATCACCCGGCACCAGCCACCCATTTGCCCGCCTGCGACCCAGGAGCCGTTTGCGGGCCGCGCATTCTACCGGAACCGACCGCACGATGGAAACCCGCCGCGCGTGCCCGGCCAGGGGCCCGGGCACCCTTCTACCCTAGACCTGTATAGACAGGCTCCCCGGCGCCATGGCACGATGGGGGCATCGTCCGCGCCCTTCAAGAGGCAGCTCCCGCAGTGTCCGCACCCCTGGCCGCAGCCCGCTACCTGCAGGTGAAGCACTACGTGCTCGAGCGCATCGCCGGGGGGCTGCTGCGCAGCGGGGAGCGCGTGCCCTCGGAAAACGAGCTGGTGCGCGAGCTCGCCGTCTCGCGCATGACCGCCAACCGCGCGCTGAAGGAACTCACCCAGGACGGGGTGCTGGTGCGCGTGGCCGGCGTCGGCACCTTCGTCGCCGAGCAGCGCGTGCACGCGCACCCCCTCGAGGTGCGCAACATCGCCGACGAGATCCGCGCCCGCGGCCACGACTACCGGGTGAAGGTGATCGAGCTGGCGAGCGTGAGCGCAACCGCAGAGCTCGCCGAGCGCTTCGAGGTGAAGCCCGCAAGCGCGCTCGCCTACTCGCTCCTCACCCACTACGAGGGGGCACTGCCGCTGCAGGTGGAGGAGCGCTACGTCAATCCGTCCGTGGCGCCGGGGTATCTGGAGAATGACTTCACGCGCGTGACCCCGCACGAGTTCCTGATCCGCATCGCCCCGCTGCAGCGCGCCGAGCACACCGTGCGCGCCCTGAGTCCCGAGCGGCGCATCCGGCGCCTGCTGAAGCTCGATGCCACGGAGGCCTGCCTCCTCATTCGCCGGCGCACCTTCTCGCGGGGGCGCGTCGCCAGCCTTGCCGATCTCTATCATCCCGGTTCGCGCTACGAACTCGCCGCGAACTGTCAGCCGAGGTGACGACCATGTCTGACTCCAGCACCCGCATGCCGCTGCGCGCCCCGCGCGGCGCCACCCTCACGGCCAAGAGCTGGCTCACGGAAGCCCCGCTGCGCATGCTCATGAACAACCTCGACCCGGAGGTCGCCGAGCGCCCCGCCGAGCTCGTGGTCTACGGCGGCATCGGCAAGGCGGCGCGCAACTGGCAGTGCTACGAGCAGATCGTCGCGGCGCTGCGGGCGCTCGAGGCGGACGAGACCCTCCTCATCCAGTCCGGCAAGCCCGTCGGGGTCTTCAGGACGCACGCGGATGCGCCGCGCGTGCTCATCGCCAACTCGAACCTCGTGGCGCGCTGGGCCGACTGGCAGCACTTCAACGAGCTCGACCGCAAGGGCCTCATGATGTTCGGCCAGATGACGGCCGGGTCCTGGATCTACATCGGCAGCCAGGGCATCGTACAGGGCACCTACGAGACCTTCGTGGAGATGGGCCGCCAGCACTTCGGCGGCAACCTCGCGGGCCGCTGGATCCTCACCGCAGGCTTAGGGGGCATGGGCGGCGCGCAGCCCCTCGCCGCCACCATGGCCGGCGCCTCGATGCTCGCCATCGAGTGCCGCCCGGAGCGCATCGCCAAGCGCCTGCAGACGAAGTACCTCGACGTCGAGGCCCGCAGCCTCGATGAGGCACTCGCCATCCTCGAGCGCGCCAGGAAGGACGGCAAGCCTGTCTCGGTCGGCCTCCTCGGCAACGCCGGCGACGTGCTGCCGGAGCTGCTGCGCCGCGGGGTGCGCCCCGATGCGGTCACCGACCAGACCAGCGCCCACGACCCAGTCAACGGCTACCTGCCGCGCGGCTGGACGCTCGAGCAGTGGGACCGCATGCGGCGCGAGGACCCGGACGCGGTGGCGCGCGCGGCGTGCGAGTCGATGGCGCGCCACGTGGAGGCCATGCTCGCCTTCAAGGCACAGGGCATCCCGGTGTTCGACTACGGCAACAACATCCGCCAGGTGGCCCTCGACGCCGGCGTCAAGGACGCCTTCGCCTTCCCGGGCTTCGTGCCCGCCTACGTGCGCCCGCTCTTCTGCCGCGGCATCGGGCCGTTCCGCTGGGTCGCACTCTCCGGGGACCCGGAAGACATCTACAAGACCGACGCCAAGGTGCGCGAGCTGCTCCCCGGGGACACCCACCTGCACCACTGGCTCGACATGGCGCGCGAGCGCATCCAGTTCCAGGGACTGCCGGCCCGCATCTGCTGGGTGGGCCTCGGGGACCGGCAGCGCCTCGGGCTTGCCTTCAACGAGATGGTGGCGCGCGGGGAGCTGAAGGCCCCGATCGTCATCGGCCGCGACCACCTCGACTCCGGCTCCGTCGCCAGCCCCAACCGCGAGACCGAGGCGATGCGCGACGGCTCGGACGCGGTCGCCGACTGGCCGCTGCTGAACGCCCTCCTCAACACCGCATCCGGCGCCACCTGGGTCTCGATCCACCACGGCGGCGGCGTCGGCATGGGCTACTCGCAGCACGCCGGCGTCGTCATCGTGTGCGACGGCACGCCGGCGGCCGCGCGCCGCATCGAGCGCGTGCTGTGGAACGACCCGGCCACCGGGGTCATGCGCCACGCGGATGCCGGCTACGACATCGCCATCGAGTGCGCGCGCGAGCAGGGCCTGAACCTGCCCTTCCTCGGCGCGGCGCGCTGAAGGCAAACGGGCCAGGACCCAGGGGCATGCCGGGCAACCTCAAGCTGTGGCGCAACGCGCGCCTCGCCACCTGCGATGCGGCCAACACCCGCGTTGCGCACGGCGCCCTCCTCACCCGCGGGCCGCGCATCGAGTGGCTCGGGGAGGAGGACGCGCTGCCCGCGGCCGCAGCAGCTGCGGAGGTGCACGACCTGAACGGCGCCTGGGTGACGCCCGGGCTCATCGACTGCCACACGCACCTGGTGTTCGCGGGCAACCGCGCCGATGAATACGCCGAGCGCCTGCGCGGGCGCTCCTACGAGGACATCGCGCGCGCCGGCGGCGGGATCCTCTCGAGCGTGCGCGCGCTGCGCGCTGCGAGCGAGCAGGAGCTCCTCGAGCAGAGTGCGCCGCGCCTGGCGGCACTCATGAGCGAGGGCGTCACCACGCTCGAGATCAAGTCCGGCTACGGGCTCACCCTCGAGGATGAGGCCAAGATGCTGCGCGTGGCGCGCGCGCTCGGGCGCGCCTTCCCCGTCACCGTGCGCACCACGCTGCTCGCCGCCCACACGCTGCCGCCCGAGTACCGCGGGCGCGCCGACGAATACATCGAGGTGATCGCGCGCGAGTGGCTGCCGGCGCTCGCCGCGCAGGGGCTGGTCGATGCGGTCGACATCTTCTGCGAGCGCATCGCCTTCTCCACCGCCCAGGCGGCGCGCCTGTTCAGTGCCGCGCAGCGGCTTGGCATCCCGGTGAAGATGCACGCCGAGCAGCTCTCCAACCTCGGCGGCACGCTGCTCGCCACGCAGCTCGGCGCACTCTCCTGTGATCACCTGGAGTTCGCAGGGGAGGCGGAGGCCCAGGCACTGGCGCGCGCAGGCACGGTCGCGGTGCTGCTGCCCGTGGCCTACTACTGCCTCGCGGAGAAGCAACTGCCGCCGGTCGCGGCGCTGCGTGCCGCCGGGGCCGCCATGGCGGTGGCGAGTGACTGCAACCCCGGCTCCGCCCCCGGCACCTCACTGCTGCTGGCGCTGAGCATGGCGACGCGCTTCTTCGGGCTCACCGCCGAGGAGGCGCTGCTGGGCGTCACGCGCGAGGCGGCGCGCGCGCTCGGGCTCGGTGAGGAGCGCGGCACCCTCGCCGCGGGCTTCGCGGCCGACTTCGTGGTGTGGAACGTCGCCTCGCTCGCGGAACTGTCCTACTGGATTGGCTTTAACCCCCGCCGCACCGTGGTGCGCGCGGGCGAGGTCCTGAGATGGCCGAACTCCCCTCCCTGAAGCTCGGCGCACGGCCGCTGCACCTGGCGGACCTGCGCCGCATCTACCTGACGGGCGTCACGGTGTCGCTCGACCCGGGCGCGCTCGCCGCGGTCGAGCAGTCGCACGCGGCCACGCTGCGCATCGCCGCGGCCGACGCGCCCGCCTACGGCATCAACACCGGCTTCGGGCTGCTCGCCAACACCCGCATCCCTGCCGCGCAGCGCACGCTCCTGCAGCGCAACATCATCCTCTCCCACAGCGCCGGCGTCGGTGCGTTGCTGGATGACTCGATCGTGAGACTCACGCTGGTGCTCAAGCTCGCAAGCCTCGTGCAGGGCTTCTCGGGGGTGAGCATCCCCCTGGTGCGCTTCCTCGAGGCGCTCATCAACAAGGGGCTCTACCCGTGCGTGCCCTCGCAGGGCTCGGTCGGGGCCTCGGGCGATCTCGCGCCGCTTGCGCACCTCTCGCTCGCGCTCCTCGGCCAGGGCTCGATCCGCCGCAACGGCGAGATCGTGCCTGCGGCGGAGGCCCTGGCCGCGGAGGGACTGAGCGTGCCCACACTCGGACCGAAGGAGGGACTGGCGCTCCTCAACGGCACGCAGGTCTCCACCGCGCTCGCGCTCGCGGCGCTCTTTGAGCTTGAGCAGGTGTTCGCCGCCGCGGTGGTCACGGGCATGCTCTCCACCGACGCCCTGCAGGGGAGCGATGCGCCCTTCGACCCGCGCATCCACCACCTGCGCGGGCACGACGGCCAGGCGCGCGTCGCGCAGGTGTACCGCTCGCTCCTGGAGGGCAGCCAGATCCGCGAGTCGCACCGCACCTGCACCCGCGTGCAGGACCCCTACTCGCTGCGCTGCCAGCCGCAGGTGATGGGGGCGTGCCTGGACCTGATGACGCAGCAGGCCGCCACCCTCACCACGGAAGCCAATGCCGTCACCGACAACCCGCTGGTGTTCGCAGACTCCGGGGAAGTGCTCTCCGGGGGCAACTTCCACGCCGAACCGGTCGCCTTCGCCGGCGACGTGCTCGCGCTCGCGTGCGCCGAGATCGGCTCGATCACCGAGCGGCGCGTGGCGCTCCTGGTGGACCCGAAGATGAGCGGGCTGCCGCCCTTCCTCGCCCCCGACAGCGGCGTGAACTCCGGCTTCATGATGGCGCAGGTGACCGCGGCCGCCCTGGTCGCGGAGAACCGCATGCTGTGCCACCCGGCGAGCGTTGACAGCATCCCGACCTCCGCCAACCAGGAAGATCACGTCAGCATGGCAACTCACGGCGCGCGCCGCGTACTAGCTATGACGGCCAATGCCCTGAACGTCGTGGCGATCGAGTTCCTCGCCGCCTGCCAGGGCATCGACCTGCGTGCCCCGCTCAAGACCTCGGTGCCGCTGATGCATGCCTACGGGGCGCTGCGGCTGTCGGTGCCGTTTGCGCCCGATGACCGGCTGCTGGCGCTCGACATCGCAGCGGCCGCGCTGGTGTTGCGTCGTGCCGACGTGCAGTCACTCGCTGACAGTTTGTTACCGAGCTACCGCTGAAGAAACCAACACCGTGACCCGAACGGCGCATACGCGTCGTGGTCACAACAGTTATAATTCGCGCCGAAATAAAGCAGCACTGTGTGGTGTTGTTGTCTTGCAACAAGGAAGGAGTTCTAGGATGAAGGGTCAATACTACGCGTTGCTGCTGGCATGTCTGCCGCTGGCAGCATCAGCAGGAGACGAGGTCGGTCACTTCTACGTCGACCCCTACGTGGGCGGCATCACGCCGGACAACAAGTGGGACGGCAACACCACCGCGCTCGGCGGCCTCGCCTTCGGTTACCACATCAGCCAGGACTGGAGCACGGAGCTCAATCTCAACACCGCGCGCCTCGGCACTGACAATCACCAGAGCCACACGCGCCTCACCGGGCTGTCGCTCGATGCCCTGCGCGTGTGGAACCGCAGCGGCGTGTTCGCGCCCTACGTTGACGTGGGTGCGGGTGACCTGCACTCCCAGGTTTCCGGCGACCGCAGCCGCGATGACTTCATGCTCGAGGCCGGCGTCGGCGCCTTCATCAAGATGTGGGAGAACGCGGATGCCTCGCGCAGCTTCTCGCTGCGCCCGGACGTGAAGCTGCGGGCTGACAAGTTCGGACAGTCCGGTGGCCCGATGGACGTGCTCTACACGCTCGGGTTCATGCTCTCCTTCGGCCCGGGCATCCCGCCGCCGGTGGCCGCTGCCGCGCCGCCCCCGCCCCCGCCGCCACCCCCGCCACCGCCACCGCCGGCACCGCAGGTGAAGTGCCCGAACGTGCCCGCCGGCGTCATGGTGGACAAGGACGGCTGCCCGATCGCGGACGTGGTGCTGCTGGGAGTGAACTTCGAGACCAACTCCTCGACGCTCACCGGGCAGTCGAAGCCGGTGCTCGATGAGGTCGCCAAGGGCCTCAAGGACCACCACCGCCTGAAGGTGGAGATCCAGGGCCACACCGACAGCACCGGATCTGCGGCCTACAACCTCGGCCTGTCACAGCGCCGTGCGGACTCGGTGCGCGACTACCTGGAGAGCCAGGGCGTGCCGGCCGCCCAGCTCACCACCAAGGGCTACGGCGAGACGCAGCCGGTGGCGAGCAACGCGACCAAGGAAGGCCGCCTGCAGAACCGCCGCGTGGTGATGCACGTGCTGGAAAACCCGGGTGACATCCCGGTGAAGGATGCGGGCAAGGCGCAGGAAGGGCAGTAGCCTTTCCGCGCGCGTGCCGCGCGCACAAAGGGCCGCGACCCGCCAGGGTCGCGGCCCTTTTTCTTGCCATCCCGGCGCAGCGCGCGGCGGCCTGCGCAAGCGGCATGCGGCGATCGCAGGCCGGTGCCCGTCAGCGCCGCGGCGCCTCAGGCCGGAACGTACAGGGCGGTCTTCGGCTTGTCCGCGGCGACGTCCTCGGGCTGCTGCTCGCGCTTGATGCGCTCGTAGATTTCTTCCCGGTGGACGGCGACGTGCTTGGGCGCGTTGATGCCGACGCGAACCTGATTTCCCTTGACCCCCAGAACCGTGATGGTCACGTCGTCACCGATCATGACGGTTTCACCGACCCGTCGAGTGAGAATGAGCATCTGCCAATTCCTCTGCTTTTATAGTTTTAAGTCAGCCTAAGGCGAACTGTCGTTCGCTCCCTGCGCAATCGGAACGTGCGAGCGTACGCGCGTGGCGCCGCAAGCCAAAATCTTAGTCCCGCGTCCCCCGGTACGCTTGCACGTTCCCGCCATCGGCCCGCGGCAAAGACTAGACCAGTTACGCGGGCTTTTCGCGAGAAGTTGTCTAAGAGCGCCACGCACGGCGGCCCCCTGTCAGCCTCGGCGCCGGCCGCCCTGCAAGCGGCGGTCCCGGCAGCGCCATCGCGCCCCCGCTCAGCTCGCGCACGGCATCATGAAAATCATGAAAAACGGGCGCGTTTCCGCGGCTGCCCCGCAGCCTGCAGACCCTCGTCCGGATGTGGGATGGCCCGGGACGGCTTTCAGTCCGGGGCCTGGAAGCCCGCGGCGCGGTAGGTGAGCACCAGGGTGTCGCGCGCCCCGCCCTCGCCCTGGGCCTGCAGCGGCGTCGTCTCGTGGATCACCCGCGCGTCGTCCATGAGGAGCATCGACCAGGGTTCCTCGAGCGTGAAGCGCACCCCGTGCGGGCCGTGCGCCTCAAACACGCGCGTCTCCCCGCCGATGACGTGGCGGCGCCCCACCAGGATCACCGCGACGAAATCGACGCCGTCGCGATGCGCACCCTCCGGGGTCGGCCGCCCGAGTCCGTGCGCGGTGTGGATGCGGAACTGGTGCGCCTCGATGTACCAGCGCGGCACGGGTTTGAGTTGCGCGAACAGCGACCCGAGGCCACCGAGCAGCTCAAGCCACGCGGCAGCGGCAGCGGCGGCGGGCTCGATGGGCTCGAACCAGCGCGTAAGGCCGCCGTGCAGGGCGTTGTAGGCGGTCGGCTGCCAGTGCGCGCGGTGCGCGACGGGCACCGGAGCGGCGCCCGGCTCCTGGGTGAAGCAGCCGTGGCGCCGCGCGCGGTAGTCACCCCCGTCGCGCAGGTACGCATCGCGCGGCAGCGATTCCCACAGCGGCGCAAGCTGCGCGAGCGCAGCCACGTCGACCCCGAGGGCAAGCTGCGCCTCGGCGGCGGACAGGCGCACGAAGCCCTGCGCCCTGAGTGCCTCGAGCGCGCGGGCGCGCGCCCCGTTCACCCCCTGTACCATGGTGCTCCCGTGCAGCGCGCAGCACGCGCTGACCCTGATGGGGTCGCGCACCGGGTGCGCCCCCGTGACAGGCTGGGCAGACTCACAATTGCATCAGGCATCACACACATGACCCACCCGTACTACCGGCCCACGTCCCTCGGGATCACGATGTTCCCGGGGCAGACCGCGCTCCCCCGCCACAGGCTGCCGGTCGATGCCGGCGCCGGAGTGAAGTCTACCGCCTCCGCCCCGGGCGCCCCCCTGAGGAGGCACACGAGCCCCACCGCCAAGGCCCGGACGATCGTCCCGGCCCACACGGCACGCTGACCGACGCAGCCGTCCGTGCGCAGGTCCCTCATCGGTGGTGTGCTCCTGTGCGTTGCCGGCGCCGCGGCGTCCGCTGCCGGCCGTGCGGAGCCGGTCACGATCGGCGCCTCGCGCATCGAGGTGAGTTACTCGGCGGCGGATTTCGGCGCGGGCGCCGGCCTCATAGTCCCCTGGGTGCGCCGCAGTGGCGAGATCGTCGCCGCCTACTACGGGCGCTTCCCGGTGCAGCACCTCGCGCTCGTGCTCGAGGAGCAGCCCGGCGAGGGCGTGCACGGCGGCCGCACCTTCGCCAATCCCGACGCGCACATCCGTGTCGGCGTCGGGCGCGCGGTCACGGCCGCGCAGCTGCTCTCGGACTGGGTGCTGGTGCACGAGATGACGCACCTGGCGCTGCCCGACACGGGCGAGGAGCACGCCTGGCTCTCGGAGGGTCTTGCGACCTACGTCGAGGGTGTTGCCCGCGTGCAGGCGGGCAACCGCAGCGAGCTCGACGTGTGGTCGGAGGAGCTGTCCTCGATGCCGCGCGGCCTGCCGCAGCCGGGCGATGCGGGCCTCGATCACACCCACACCTGGGGACGCACCTACTGGGGCGGGGCGATGTTCTGCCTGCTCGCGGACGTGGAGATCCACCGCCGCACGCACAATGAGCGCGGCCTGCAGGATGCGCTGCGCGCCATCCTCGCCTCCAGCGGCGGCCTGTCGGCCGACTGGCCGATCCAGCGCGTGCTCGCGCGCGGCGACGAGGCGGTCGGCGTGCCGGTGCTGGAGGAGCTGTATGCGCGCTACCGCGACGCCGCCGCCGCGCCCGACCTTGCGCAGCTGTGGAGAGACCTCGGGGTCGAGGGCGCAGGCGCTGCGGTGCACCTGAACGAGGCAGCGCCGCTCGCCGACATCCGCCGCGCCATCATGCGGCCGCGCCCGCCGCCCTAGCCCGCCGGCGAGAAGGCTCCCGTCATGAGGGCGGTGACCGCGAGCACCAGCACCAGCAGCGCGTACTCGGCGTTGAGCGTCACGCGCAGCGTCGCGGCCGCGCGGCGCTGCCCGCGCGCCAGCGCCGGCACGATGCGCAGCCGGTTGAGCGCCGCGAGCCCGAGCAGCACGCAGAAGAGCGCAGCCTTCGTCAGCAGCAGCACTCCGTAGGGACGGCGCAGGGAAGCGAAGTCCGGCAGCAGGGTCGCGGCGAGCAGCACGCCTGCCAGTGCCAGCAGCGGCACGAGCCACAGCGCCCGCACCGAGAAGCGGTGCAGCAGCGCCAGGTAAGCCGCATCCGGGGCCGGCGGCCCGAGGCGCCGCAGGCTCGCGAGCGCGCCGAACCAGAAGGCGGCCGCGCCCACGTGCAGCGCGAGCAGCGGCAACAGGAGCACGCGGTGGGCATCGACGAGCGTGTGACCGCTGACGAGGAACGAGCCGAGCGCCACGAGCGCGGCCGGCAGCGCAAGTCCGGGGTGTGCGCGCCACACGGCGAGCGCCAGCGTGCCGAGGCCGGTGAAGCGCAGCCACAGCACGACGCCCCCCGGGGAGGCGAGGGCCAGCCGCCGCAGCGCCGGGTCCGCGATCCCGTCCCAGGCGCCGGCGAGGTGCACCGGCTCAAGCAGTCCCTGCAGGATGACGACGGCGAGCGCTGCGAGCGTGGAGCTGAGGGCTAAGGCCCTGAGGTCCTGCGCCGCGGGGGCAGCGAGCCCGGGTGAAAACCAGGCCCGGAACAGCACGGTGCCGCTGGCCTGCAACAGCAGGATGAAGCCCGCGGCGCGCAAGCCAAGCCAGAGCCCGTCGATGATCACGGCGCGAGCGTGAAGCTCACGGTGCCCGGCACCAGGTGCCCGTCGGCACTCAGCGCGCGGTAAGTCACGGTCCAGGTGCCCGGCGTGAGCGCAGGCAGCGCGATGCTCACGTGGCTGGCCGGCGCGGACGGGGGAGCGAGCTTCAGCGGCGCCTCGCCCGCCTTCGCGATCGAGAGCGCCGTGAGCTGCGCAGGTTCGGAGAACTCGAGCGTGAGGGCCGCAGGAGCCACGGTGAGCTGCGCGCCCGCGGCAGGCGTGCTCGCCCTCAGGTGCGCATGCGCGAGCGCGGCGCCGCTGCCAAAGAGCAGTGCGACCGCGCACGCGACACGCCTCCACCTCATGCCATGAGGCTACACCGAGCGGCGGGCCCCGCGCGAGAAGGAGTTCGGCGCACGGCTGCGACCCCCGCCGCGGCGCTGCCCGCCGAAGGAGCCGTGCGGGCGCTGCCCGCCCTGGCGGTGCGCACCGCCCGTGCTCTCGCGTGCCGTGTCGGCCGCGGTGGGTGCGCTCACCTTGAAGGTCGGCAGCGCCGCAACCGGGATGCTGCGCTTGAGCAGCTGCTCGATGTCACGCAGCAGCGGTGCCTCATCGGGGGCGACGAGCGAGACCGCAGCCCCGCTGCCGCCGGCCCGCGCGGTGCGGCCGATGCGGTGCACGTAGTCCTCCGGGACGTTCGGCAGCTCGTAGTTCACAACGTACGGCAGCTCCTTGATGTCGAGGCCGCGCGCGGCCACCTCGGTGGCCACCAGCGCCGTGACCCGGCCTTCCTTGAAGTCCGCGAGCGCGCGCACGCGGGCGCCCTGGCTCTTGTTGCCGTGGATGGCGCTCGAGCGGATGCCGCTGCCCTCCAGCTGCTGCGCTAGGCGGTTGGCGCCGTGCTTGGTGCGCGTGAAGACGAGCACCTGCTGCCAGTTGCCCTCCTCGATCAGGTGCGCGAGCAGGTGGCGCTTGTGCTCCTTGGGCACCTTGTAGGCCTGCTGCTCGATGCGCTCGGCGGTGGCATTGCGTGCCGCCACCTCGATGTGCACCGGCGAGCGCAGCATGCGCTCGGCGAGCCCGCGGATGTCCTGCGAGTAGGTGGCCGAGAACAGCAGGTTCTGCCGCTCGCGCGGCAGGAGCTTGATGATCTGCTTGATGGCGTGGATGAAGCCCATGTCGAGCATGCGGTCGGCCTCATCGAGCACGAAGGTACGCACGTGCGAGAGGTCGAGCTGGCGCTGCTGGGCAAGGTCGAGCAGCCGTCCGGGGGTTGCGACCAGCACGTCGCAGCCGCGCCGCAGCGCCTCGATCTGCGGCTTCTCGCTCACGCCACCGAAGATGACGACGGTGCGCAGGGCCACGAAGCGGCCATAGTCGCGGGCACTGGCGGCCACCTGGGCAGCAAGTTCCCGGGTCGGGGTGAGTACCAGCGCCCGCGGAGCGGTGCCCGCAGGAGCGCCGAGGTTCTGCAGGATCGGCAGCACGAAGGCTGCGGTCTTGCCGGTGCCGGTCTGCGCGCCCGCGAGCACGTCGCGGCCGGCAAGCACGGCCGGGATGGCCTCACGCTGGATGGGGGTGGGGGTGTCGTAGCCCTTATCGGCAACAGCACGGGACAGCTCGGGCTTGAGCCCAAGTTCAGTAAACAACATTGTAGGAAAACCTCTGTTTGAGCTCGCCCGCGAGCGCTTCTGCGCTGCGGCGGTCAGGCGCGAGGCTGAAAGTTAATGGTAAATCGAAGTACGTCTGAAAACGGACAGACTGCGAGCGAAACGGTGCTGACCGAGCACGTAAGGTCGTTTGGCGCAGCGGACTGTACAGAATTCCAGTCCCCGAGTCCAATGCATGTCTCAGAGCGACAATTCATCACACTTGTCAGCGACTTTCACGTTGCCTCGTTAGACTCTCTCGGCGATGATTCTTATTCACCTCGCACAGGGACTTGCATGAGATATCCGAGCGCATTGCTGGGCTGCGCCGCAGCCACCGGGCTCCTGCTGGCAGGCTGCGGGGCGCGCACCGAGGTGTCGCAATCCGGCAACGCCCCGGCGCAGTACTCGCACGTTTACATCACCACGCAGGAAGTGTGGTTCAACACCAGTGCGACCGCGGGCCCGGATGACTCGGGCTGGCAGAAATTCCCGCTGACGACGCCGGCGACCGTGGACCTCGTGGGTGACGAGGACGGCACGCTCGGCACCATCGCGACCAACGTGAACCTCGTGGCCGGGACTTACTCGCAGATCCGCCTGATCCCGATCGACCCTTCGGCGGCACTGGCGGTGTCGGCGACGGCGATCGGGGCGACCTACAACGCCGAGGCCGACTACGTCGACCCTGCCACGGGCACGACCGTGCAGCTGCCCCTGGAACTGCTCAACCCCAACAAGGGCATCGGCATCCAGGCATCCCTCAAGGTACCGATCGGCAACGTCGGCTCCGCCGGGATCGGCGCCATCGCCGGCGGTTCGAGCAGCATCGGCACCGGTGATGCCACGAGCACCACCGGGACCACCGATGCCTCGACGGGCGTCGCGACCAGCACCGGCACCACCACCTCCTCCACCGGCACCACTACCACGACGATTGCCTCGTTCACGGTCAACATCGATGGCAGCACCGACCTCGTTCCCTTTTTCTACGCACCGACGAACACGACGAGCGGCATCAAGGAGATCATGCTCAGCTCGCACGCCACCGCGTTTGACCTCTCGCAGGTGAGCGGCATCCAGGGCACGCTCACGCTCACCAACCTCACCGGCTACACCGCGGTCAGCGGGCTGCCCGACATCCAGGCTACCGCGGAGACCCTGAGCGCCGATGGCACGCGGCACGAGGTGGTCCTGAGCGTCCCGGTGCACTCGGACGGCACGTTCCTCCTCTATCCGCTGCCCTCGAGTTCCTCGACGGCCGTCTACTACGACGTCGTCATCCATGGCGCCGGCATCGCGACGATCATCATCAAGAACGTGGAGGTGGGCCTGCCGAGCAGCAGCAGTAGCAGCACCTTCGGCAGCAGCACCACGACCGACACCGCGACGAGCACCACCACGACCACCGGCACCGGCACCACCACCGCCCTCACTGCCGCGACCATCAACAGCACCAACACCAGCATCGACACGGCCACCATCACGCCGCCGAGCCTGAACACGGTCTCCATCGGCACGCTGCTGCCGCGCTACGCGAGCACCTACACGGCCACCGTCACCCCGGCCGCGGGCGCCGTGCTGCCGGCGGGCACCCAGGTCAACTTCTACGAGACCCTCACCGGTTCGGGAGAGGTGCCGTACGTGATCGAGTCGAGCCCCATCGACCCCTTCAACCAGAACCTCTTCAGCGCGCAGACGCTCTCCGCCTGCACCGTCGACTCGGGGACCTATGTCGCCAATGGCGAGACCATCAACGTCATCAGCGCCGCACCACAGCAGCTCGCGGGCGGGTACACGGTGGCCGGAACGGCACCGAACTACGCCGGCGGCGCGCTCACGCCCAAGGTCGTCCCGCCTGCCGCAAGCGCCTGCGTGACGGCCCCTGCGGGGACGGCTCCGACCACCACCACGACGACGACGACCGCCGCGGCGCCGGTGTCCGTCGCGATCCCCACACTCGCGCTGGCCTCGGGCGCCGCGACCGGTTCGGTGGTGGCGGTGGTGGGGGCGAACAGCAAGTACAACGCCGGGCAGCTCTTGGTCTCGCACGAGGGGGCGCTCGTGGCGCAGGTACCGCTGAGCGCCGCGCTGCTCGCCTCCGGCGGCAACGTCTCGGCGACGGTCCCGGCAGGCACGGCGAGCTCGCTTTACTACGTTTCGGTGCGCGTCTGGAACACCAGCAATCCCGCCCCGAACCCGGCCCCGCCCGGCAGCGGACTTACCGCCGGGACGCTCTCGCGCCAGTCCTTCGACACCCCGGCGGATCTGCGCTCGACCACCAGCGTCTCGATCCCGGTCACCATCAACTGACCGATTCTTCCCGCGAAAACCAGTAGAATGCGCGGTTTTCGGCCCCGCCATGGGGCCGAGTCGCTGAACTGACCAAGGAACGTATCCGTCGCGCGCGCCTCTAAGCCTAGGCGCGGCCGGCCGTCGCGCCTGAGTCTAAGAATTGAAGGGGATCCTCGAAGATGACAGCCGTTGCTTGTGGCCGCCCGCTCCTGGCGCGCGTCCTGCCCGTGTTCCTTGCAGGAATTGCTGCGCTGCTCAGCTCCTGCGGCGGGGACGACATCCCGCCGCCCGGCACGCCGGTCCTGAGCTTCAGTGCCAGCAACACCCAGTTCGCCTCCTACATCGTGGCGATCGACTCGATCACGCTCACCGGCGCCGACGGCACTTACGCGACCCCGCTGGTGAACGTCGAGACGGTGGACCTGGCGCGGGTGGCGAACCTGAGTGAACTCGTGCAGGCGCCGGCGGTGCCTTCCGACACCTACACCTCCGCGACCATTACCCTCGACTACACCGCCGCCAGCATCTACGCGCAGGTCAACGGCGCCTCGGTCTCCCTGGCCCCGACCCTGCCGGCCTCAAGCGGCGGCGCCCTGACCGCGACGGTCACGATCACTTTCGACCCGAAGAATCCGCTGGTCGTCACCAACGGGCAGTCGACGCGCGTGGACGTGCACTTTGACCTGGACGCGTTCAACACCATCGATCTCAAGACCAACAGCGTCGCGGTAAATCCGTTCGTGACGATGACGCAGACGAACGTCCTCGATGGCGCCCAGCTGCGCGCCCGTGGCCTGTTCGTCTACACCGGCGCCGGCTTCTTCGTCATGAACATCCGCCCCTTCTTCGACCTGGTGTCGGCGCTCGGGGCGATCTACGTCAACGTCAATTCCAACGCTTACTACATCATCGACGGCGTGACCTACACCGGTGATGCGGGCCTCAAGGCCATGAGCAGCCTGCAGATCAACACCCCGATCGCCGCCTACGGCAAGGTGACGAGCCTCTCGGGCATCACGCCCTCCATGGACGCCAACACCATCATCGCCGGCACCAGCCTGGAGAGCCAGGGACTGAGCGATCACATCATCGGCGTGGTCGGCGCGCGCTCGGGCAACACGCTCACGGTCATCGGCGGCGATTACCTGTATTCGACCGGCGGCCCGAACGGCATCTGCGAGGTCACCTACCCCACCCTCGGCCAGACCTACTACCTCGAGAGCGCGCAGGTGGAGCTCGGGCCACAGACACTCGTGAGCCGCGACGGCTATAACACCCCGCAGTCGCTGCAGTCGATCTCGGTCGGGCAGTCGATAGACGTCAGTGGCGTCACCACGGTCTGCAGCACCTTCGGGCACGCCACCCTCGATGCCACCGCGGGCGCAGTGCGCCTGACCAACACGCGGCTCTGGGGCGTGCTCAACTCCGCCAGTGCGAGCAATCTGTCGCTCGACATCCTCACGCTCGGCGGCTTCAACAACCCGGCCTTCGACTTCACGGGTACCGCCACCGGCGGTGGCGAGGTGTCGAAGGAGCAGTATCCCGTCAACGCCGGCACCGTCCCGGTGCCCTCCACGGCCCCCGGGACGCTGCTTGCCATCGACGGGGCGGTCAACCCCTTCGGCACCGCGCCGCCGGCCTTCACCGCCAGTGCCATCACCCTCGGGTCAGCCACCCAGCAGGTGCTCGTGGTGTCCTACCCGAGTGGTGCGGCGCACCCGTTCCCCACCATCCGCGAGAACGAGCTGATCGTGGACCTCGCCAACGCGGACATCGGCACCCTGCACGCGATCTACACCGGGCCTGAGGCACTGGACCTGAAGAGCCTGCCCGCCACCCCGGTCATCACCACGGTCGGCGCCCCCGCGGGAACCGAGCTGGCGCTGGCCTTCGGCAACAACACCCTCACCACCGGCGTGCAGGTATTCAACAGCGCGGCGACGTTCGCGCCGGCGCTCGAGAGCGCGCTCAACGGGGTCAACCTCGTCACGAGCCTCGTGGCGCTCGGTCAGTACAACAGCGCCAGCAACACCTTCGTCGCGACCCGCATCAGCGTGTCGTTCCTGGACTAGCGGGCCGCCGGCGGCTCACGGGCAGGAACCGCGGTGCCCTGGAAGCGACGTGCGCTGCGCCGCGGCCCGCTCACCGCGGCGCTGAACATCGCGGACCTGCGCGCGCTCGCCCGGCGGGCCGTGCCCCACTTCGCCTTCGAGTACGTCGAGGGCGGAGCGGAGGATGAGGCGACGCTCGCCGCCAACCGCGCCGACTTCGCGCGCTGGCGGCTGCTGCCGCGCACGCTCATCGACACCTGCGCGCGCAGCCTGCGCACCACCCTGTTCGGACGCGAGCTTGCCGTCCCCCTGGTGGTCGGCCCGACGGGCTTCAACGGCATCCTGCAGGCCGAGGGGGACGTGGCGCTGGCGCGCGCCGCGGCACGCCACGGCATCCCGTTTACGCTCAGCACCTTCTCCACCGTGCGCATGGAGGACGTCGCGCGGCGCGCGGGCGGGCAGCTGTGGCTGCAGCTGTACGTGCTCAAGGACCGCGCCATTGCGCGCGGGCTCATGCAGCGCGCCGCCGCCACCGGCTACGAGGCACTGGTGTTCACCACCGACGCCAATGTCTTTGGCAGCCGCGAGTGGGACCGGCGCAACTACCGCACGCCCGGGAAACCCAGCCTGCGCACGCTTCTGGACATCCTCGCCCACCCGCGCTGGCTCGCCCGCCACGCCGCCTGCGGGCTGCCGCGCTTCCGCAACCTCGAGGGGTCCCTCGCACCCGAGGCCACCAGTGCCCTCGGCGGCAGCACGGTGATCCCACGCCTGATGGACGCCTCGATCTCCTGGGACGACGTGCGCTGGATGCGCGAGCTGTGGCGCGGGAAGTTCCTCCTGAAGGGGGTGCTCGATGCGCGCGATGCCGAGCAGGCGGCGCAGCTCGGAGTCGACGGCCTCGTGATCAGCAACCACGGCGGGCGGCAGCTCGACTACTGCGTGACTGCGCTGCAGGTGCTGCCCGAGGTGGCGCGCGCGGTGGGCAGTCGCATGAGGCTCATCGTCGACGGCGGCTTCCGGCGCGGCACCGACATCGCGAAGGCGCTGTGCCTCGGCGCCGATGCGGTCATGCTCGGGCGCGCCACGCTCTACGGACTTGCGGCCGGCGGCGAGGCCGGCGCGAACCAGGCGCTCGACATCCTCACCGGCGAGCTCGACCGGGTGCTCGGTGAGCTTGGCTGCAACTCGGTCGCAGATCTTGGGCCCGGGTTCCTGCGCGCGGTGGCCCAGGACTGCTGAGTTCAGCGCTCCGGGGACTTGAGCAGTTCCTCGAGGTACTCCTTCCACAGCACCGCATAGGTGTGCGAGCCGTGGCCGTGCGTGTGCTCGCTGAAGGGAATGACGACGGCGCGGCCCCTGGGCACGCGCCCGATCTCGCGCTCCAGGATCTTAAGCTCCGGGGGGTTGATCAGGTCATCGGCGGAGTTCACCGCCAGCAGCGGCGCCTCGATCTTCTCGAGTGCCGGACCCGGGTCGTAGTCGGCAGAGGCCTCCACTGCGTACAGGATGTCGTTGGCATCCTGGGTCCTGAAGCCTTCCTCGACGTAGTGGTCGATGAGGCGGTCGGCGTCGGCCCGCGTCGGCGCCTCCTGCTGGCGCAGCGGCGGGTTGCTGCCCATGAGCCAGATCATCTGAAGCGCGGTGCGCAGCGCGGGCGGCTGGGAGTGGTATTCCCCGCCCTGCCAGTCCGGGTCGTTGCGGATCGCATCGCTCACGAGGCGCCGCCAGACGCGGTTGCGCCCGGCAACCTGCGTCGGCAGGCTCGCAAGCGGCATCAGCGCATCCATGAACTGCGGGTGCAGCTCGCCCCACAGCCAGGTGTGCATGCCGCCCATCGAGGTGCCCATCACCAGGCGCGCGTGGTTCACCTTCAGGCCTTGCGTGAGCAGCAGGTACTCGGCCTGCACCATGTCGCGGTAGCCATAGCGCGGGAAGTGCGCGTGCAGGCCGTCGCTCGGCTTGCTCGAGCCGCCATGCCCGATGCCATCGGGCAGCACGATGAAGTAGCGGCTGGCATCGAGGGGCTCACCGGGGCCGAAGAGCTCGCCGGCGAACTCCGGCCGCACGAGGCTGCCGCCCGTGCCGCCGGTGCCGTGCAGGATGAGCACGGCGTTACGCACCACGCCCCTGGCATCGCGGCGCGGCGTGCCGAAGGTGCGGTAGTGGATGCGCAGCTGCGGTAGCGTCTCCCCGGAGGCGAAGCGGAAGGCGCCCGTCACGAAGTCACCCTGCACAGGCGTCGGGTAGTCAGCCGCCTGGGCCTGCTGCTGCACCATGAGGGCCCCGAGTACCGCGGTCGCTGCGAGGAGCGGGCGTGCGCTCACCCGCCCTGGCTCCGCACCCAGCCCTCGATCACCCCGCCGAGCACCGACATCGGCATCGGGGCGGCGGTGAGAGCGGCGTCGTGGAACGCTCGGATGTCGAAGCGCGCGCCGAGGCGGCGCCGCGCCTCCGCACGCAGCTTCAGCCACTGCGTCTGCCCCACCTTGTAGCTGCAGGCCTGCCCGGGCCAGGTGCAGTAGCGCTCGACCTCGCTCGTCATGGAGCTGCGCTTGTCGCCCGTGGTCTCGACCATGTAGTCGATGGCGCGCTCGCGGCTCCAGCCCTGGGTATGGATGCCGGTGTCGACGACGCAGCGCGCCGCACGGAAGATCGCCGACTGCAGCATGCCAAGCCGCCCCACCGGGTCCGCGTCATAGAGCCCCATCTCATCGACGAGCTGCTCGGCGTACAGCGCCCAGCCCTCCGTGTTGGCGGAAAAGCCCCCACCGGCCTTGCGGATCAGCGGCAGCTCGGGCATCTCCAGCACCAGGGCGAGCTGGAAGTGATGCCCGGGCGCTGACTCGTGGTACACGAGCGTCGGCAGAGTCCAGCGCGGCAGCTCGTTGGTGTCGCGCAGGTTGATGTAGAAGGCGCCGGGACGAGAGCCATCGAGAGCCGGGGTGTTGTAGTAGCCCTCCGGTGCGCCGGCCTGGGTGTACTCGGGCACGCGGCGGATCTCCACCGGCACCTTGGGCAGGATGTTGAAGTACTTCGGCAGGTGCGGCTGCAGCGCGGCGAGCAGCCCGTTGCAGTACTCGAGCACCTGCGCCCGCCCGGCATCCGTGTCGGGGTAGATGTACTGCGGGTCCTTCATGAGCGCCTGCACGCGCTCGGTCACGGTGCCGTGGGTCTTGCCGAGCTTGCGCAGCAGCGCATCCATCTGCGCGTGGATCTCCTTGGCCTGCGTGAGCCCGAGCTCATGCACCTGAGCGGGGGTCATGTCGGTCGTCGTGGCGAAGCGCAGCGCCACCTGGTAGAGCTCCTCGCCCTGCGGCAGGCGCCTGACGCCCGCATCGTGCACGGCGTGGCCCCTGAGGTCGCCCACCACCTTCATCTGCCGATCGAGCGCCGGGTAGACCTCATCGGCCACCAGTCGCGCCGCCTGCGCGCCATAGTCGCCACCGAGCTTGAGCTTCCCGGCGCGCGTGCCGAGGGAGGTTGCGAGGACCGAGTCTGCGGGCGCGGCGCTGCGCAGGGCGCCCATCTGCTCGAGCGTGCGCTCGATGAGGAAGTCCGGCGGCACGACGTTCAGGGCCGCATCGTGCTGCAGGCGCTGGGTTTCCTGGTCGAGCACCACCGCGAAGGCGCGCAGGCGCGCAAGGTAGGCCTCGGCGTCCTCGCGGTTCTCGACCTTGTGCTGGCGGTCGAGGAAGGTCGGGACCTCCTGGTAGGAGCCGGTGAGCTGGCTGACGACGTACGGGCGCACGTAGTCCCCGTACTGCAGGGGCGCCGCGCGCGCCAGGGTCTCCATCTGGAACTCGACCGTCTCGTAGTTGGCAAGGGCGCGCCCGGAGAGTCCCTCGCGCCCGAACTCGTGCAGGCGCTTCAGGCGCGAAGCGTTCTCGAGCTTCGCGGCGGCCGCCCGCTCGAGCGATGCGTCGTTCAGCTGCGAGCGCGCCCAGGCGTACTCACCCTTGTCGAGCCCAAGGCTCGTCAGCAGCTGCGGGCTCCTGGCGAAGCGTTCCGCCATGAACACGTCGAACAGGGCATCGAGGCGCTGCGTGGTGCCGGGGCTGGCATCGGCGAAAGCGCGTGGTGCCCGCAGCACGGCGGCGACGGCAAGGCCCACGAGGGCACCGGAGCGGACGAGGAACTGGCGGCGATCGGTCACTGCTGTGCTCTCCTTGACTCCCATAAGGCACCGGCGCCGGCCGCCGCAGGAGGATCCTGCGGCAGCGGCGCCGGTTCGGGCGGCCGCGTGATCTTAAGGCGGCAGCCGCCGCGCAGGCTACGCGGCGAGCGTGCCCTTCTTCTTGGCGGCATCCGTGGCCAGCAGGTCCATGAGCGGCGGCGACAGGCAGTCGTACGGCTCAAGCTTCAGCTCCTTCAGGCGCGCACGCACCTCGCCCATGCGGGCCGGCGGGAATCCCGACTCGATGATCGAGGAGACGAAGGCTGCGAATTCAGGGGCCGACCAGCCGCTCTCCTTGGAGAGCTCGGTGTGCACGAAGTCCAGACCGTGGAAGGGGTGGTCCTTGTTCTCGATGCGCCCGTACATGTGCACGCCGCACACGGTGCAGGCATGGCGCTGGATGGCGGCCTTCTCGTCCACGATCTTGAGCTTGTTGGCGTTGGCCGTGACGGCGACCTTGTCGCGCCCCACCACCGCGATCTGCGAGAACGTGGCGCCCTCGGGCTTCCAGCACTTGGTGCAGCCGCAGACGTGGTTGAAGGCGGTGTTGGCCGAGACCTTCACGGTCACCGGGTTCGAGGTGCACTTGCAGGTCAGGGTGCCGCCGGCGAAGTTGGGCGAGCCGGGCTTGACGCCACCGTCGACCGCCGGGTGAATTGAAACTGCCATGATCTTCTCCTCAGGTTCGCGTTTGCATGAACCGCCGCGCGCATGCCGCGCCGGCGCTTAAACCAAAAAATTCTTCAGTAAGTGACGACGGTGCGGATGGACTCACCCGAGTGCATCAGGTCGAAGGCCTCGTTGATCCTCTCCAGCGGCAGCACGTGCGTGATCAAAGGATCGATGGAGATCTTCTTGTCCATGTACCAGTCCACGATCCCGGGCACCTCGGTGCGCCCGCGCACCCCGCCAAAGGCGGTGCCCTTCCACACCCGGCCCGTCACCAGCTGGAACGGGCGCGTCGCGATCTCCTGCCCCGCCCCGGCCACTCCTACCACCACCGACACCCCCCAGCCGCGGTGACAGCACTCCAGTGCCTGGCGCATCAGCTTCACGTTGCCGACGCACTCGAAGCTGTAGTCCGCGCCCCCATCGGTGAGGGCCACCAGGTGCGCCACCAGGTCCCCCTCCACTTCCTTCGGGTTCACAAAGTGCGTCATCCCAAACTGCGTCGCCAGCGCCTTGCGCTTCGGGTTCAGGTCCACGCCAATGATCTTGTTGGCCCCGGCCATCCGGGCCCCCTGGATGACGTTCAGGCCGATGCCCCCTAAGCCAAACACCACCACGTTCGCACCCGGCTCCACCTTGGCCGTCTTGATCACCGCCCCGATCCCCGTCGTCACCCCGCACCCGATGTAGCACACCTTCTCGAACGGGGCGTCCTCGCGGATCTTCGCCACCGCAATCTCCGGCAGCACCGTGTAGTTGGAGAAGGTCGAGCACCCCATGTAGTGGTACACCGGCTCCTTGCCCAAGTGAAAGCGCGTCGTCCCGTCCGGCATCACGCCCTTCCCCTGGGTGGCCCGGATCGCCGTGCACAGGTTCGTCTTGTGCGAGGTGCAGCTCTTGCACTGGCGGCACTCGGGCGTATACAGCGGAATCACGTGATCGCCCTTCTTCACCGACGTCACCCCGGCGCCCACGTCCACCACGATCCCCGCTCCCTCGTGACCAAGCACCGAGGGGAACAGCCCTTCCGGATCCGCCCCCGAGCGCGTGAACTCATCCGTGTGGCACACCCCGGTGGCTTTGAGCTCCACCAGCACTTCCCCCGCCTTCGGCCCGTCCAGGTCCAGCGTCACTATCTCAAGGGGCTTCCCGGCTCCGGTGGCGATCGCGGCTCGTGTTTTCATGGCAATTCCCCGCTGCTCAAATGGGCGCGTAAAAGAGAGCCCCAGAGTGTACCTGCGCAAGCGACAAATTCCATAAACGTGCCATAGCGTGCCGCGAGTGAGACACAATTGGCGCACTCTGGCGCGCAGTCGTTGAAGGAAGCTCACGCATGGCAGACACGGTGTTCGGCAAGATCATCCGCGGGGAGATCCCCTGTCATAAGGTTTACGAGGACGAGCACGTTCTCGCGTTCCTCGACATCAACCCCCTGAGCCGCGGCCATACGCTGGTCATCCCGAAGGAACCGGCCGAGACGCTCGATCAGCTCTCGGACGAGGCGGCCGCCGCCGTGGGACGCGTGCTGCCCCGGCTGTGCCGGGCAGTGATCGCCGCCACCGGGGTGCGCCACTACAACGTGCTCGAGAACAATGGCGCGCCCGCACACCAGGCCGTTCCCCACGTGCACTTCCACATCATCCCCAAGCCCACGAGTCATGAAGGGCTCGGCATCGGCTGGCCGCTGACGACTCTTGAGGCGAAGGCAGGAGCGAACCTCGCACAGGCGATCGCGGCGGCCATCCGCTAGCGCCTACGATCAGGCTCATGTCGCGTCCGCCGAGCAGCCAAGAGAGCCGACGGCGGATGGCCGAAGTACACGCAAGTCTTTGATTGCTCGGCTCCTTCGCTTTAGGTTGCTGTCGGAGATGGGCGCTTGTAGAATGCGCGGCCCTCCTGGTGCGGGGTGGAGCAGTCTGGCAGCTCGTCGGGCTCATAACCCGAAGGTCGCAGGTTCAAATCCTGCCCCCGCTACCACTTAACTTTTTGGCTAGCGGAAGAGCGCCTACTCGGCGCGCACAGCCAGCCATATCCAGCAGAAGGTCACCAAGGTCCCGGAGCTGAAGTGTTCCGACTACTCGGTCGTGCGCCGCGTTTGGACCTAGTGTCATCCGACCGTCCACAAGCAACGACCGGATGGCTTCACTGCCCTCCGCCACCGCCTCCGGGCTAGCCAACACTTTGATGCCCTGCTCAATGAGATGCTGATACTTTGCGACGATCTCCGGGATCCGCGTGAGCAGGCGTTTCGCGCGATCCGTAGGGGCGGTGGTCCGCTTAGCGGCCCGCTCAGGAAGCTCCTCGCGTTCGCGGTCTAACGCGGCGAGAGCGGCATCTAGAGCGGCGGGAGCGAGCTTTAACCGCTTGAGAGCGGTTGCCTGCTCGTCCAGCTTCCTCATCGCCGTTGAATCGGCAGCAGCCACGGCTGCTTGTGCCTCGTGTACAGCCTCAGTTCCAGAACAGCTTGGGCGTGTTTCAGTACTGCTCGCAGTGAGGCGTGCCTGCTCATGCAGCACCTTGAGCGTCGCGGTAGGATTCGCACCCATGACCATCGGTGAGCATCTCCGAGAACAGCTCCGCGTCTTGGCGGTGGCCAGACGCGTCGCGGTTGGGGCCGTGGTGGTCGGCCTCCTCGCACTGGCTTTCTTGCACGCGTCCGCTGCAACCACCCGCTGGTATAGCGTGGGTGCAATAGTCGTCATAGGCGCCGTGCTCAGTGTCTTCATGCGGAATCTTAGATGCCCCAAGTGCAACGCGCAGTTTCAACCTGCGCACCTGAAAGTGAATGGAGCTCTTGTTGCTTTCTGTCCGAAGTGTGGGGTCAGCTTTATCGAACCGTACCAGCCGAATCCGATCACCTAGAGTCCAACGGATTCCACCGTGACAATCGCCGAACACCTTCAAGAACGACTGCGCGTGTCCAACCGCATTACATGGGGCGGCGCGCTGCTTGTGACCGGCGCTATGGTCGTCCTTATCGTCGGCGGAATCGATTTTAAGGTCACTATGTGGTTGGTTCTCGCCGCGATTGTTCCCATCGGCATTGGTCTTGGAATTTACAATCTCCGGAATCTTCGGTGCCCAAAGTGCAATACCTATTTCCGGCCCGAAAGCCTGAAAGTTGACAAAGCAATTGTGAAGTTCTGCCCTAAGTGCGGCGCCGACTTTAACCAGCCGTACCAGCCGAATCCGATTAGTTAGCGTCGCATCTACGCGTGGACCTTCAGCTCACGCAATAGCGTGACGGCACCCGCTTCCACGTCGCGATACAACGCCTCCAGATCGAGTACTTCTTTCGCTCCTTCGAAGTACGGCAGGCGCAGTTCGCCACTCCGGAGACCGCCCACAAAGATGCCAGTACGAAGTGCCTTAGGAGTGCCATGTGCGATCCTTAGTTAACTGGGGTATCAGGTTGGGGCTGCATCAACTGCCACTTCACCATCGCCGCCACCAGCGACTTCAGGTCGAAGTACTGCGCTTCGTTAAGTCGGATCATGGAGCCGGCGGGACCTGAGAAGGTCTTGGGCAGTTGTGCGCCAAGCTGCGGCTCGTACGGCGGCGTTCTCGGAACACTGGCCGCCTTGGTGGGGCTATGCGGACTGAGTGGCGTGCGCCGCATCACTCACCCGTACGTGTAGCCGGTTGGCACGAAGACCATCGCCAGTGCCTGATTGAGGAAGCCGATGGCGAGCGTGATCGTGGTGACCAAAGTGCCTGTGGGCCCTGACCCGCGCGGCACGGCTGCGAGTCCGGAGTCGAACAACTGGCCGGCCTCCTGGCCTTGTAAATAAGCGGGAACGTTCATTAGGACTTGCATTTACTAGTTACTCCAGTTAAGGCCGCCCACGGCGCGCAGCGATTGGCACTGTGGCAGCGAAAGCGTGCGGCTCGTGCGCGCCGTGATCGGGGTTCATTCACGTCGGTTGGTGCGAAAGCGTGTCGACGCCTTAGTCGCCGGGTCGCCAGTTGTGGCAGTACCTGCTTGAGTCGCGTGGGTAACTTCAAAAGCGGCGTTCATCGCTCCACCAACTCCCCCTCTACTGTGTGGGGGCCATGAGTGAGTAGCGCATCAGGTTCCTGGTGCTGAGAGCGGCTCAGTTGTGCCAGCTGGAGTGACAGGCGCTCGGCAATTTCCGTCTCCAAGCATTTGCCGGCACCTGCTACCGCATACATGGCGGAGTTGACTGTCTTCGGGGGATTTTGCCGTCAAGAACCGCCTGTCCTACGCGTCGGAAGGCCATCCTTAACTGTGTGTGGGTCTTCAACGGACCAAGCACAACTCTGGGGATAGGGCGTCCGCTTTCTGCTTTCACGTCAAGAGCCATGGGGCCTACTAGGCACAAAGGAGCACTCACGGCAAATTGTTAGTACTGCACTCCAGTGTCGCCTAACCCTTACTCGGATAAGTTGGCCCTACTGTTAAAAATACTTATGGTTAGCACCCCTACTACCTGTGAGGTCATGGTGTGAGTGATTTATTCAAGCTGGTGATTCGTGATCCGGAGTGGTTAGATCCCACAAACCTTCTCTGCGCGCTGCGCGATTTACTCGAGGTTTCGCCACAGTGAGTAATCTCGTCAGGTGTGCGTGCGGGTGGGAACTTGCTTCATGGGAAGTAGGCCTTGGTCGAGTAAGGTGTGCTGCCTGTTCAGTTGAAAGGCACAAGCCAGTGAGGGGTGAACCGATCCTGCGTCGCCAGACTATTAAGGCGAGACCGAAGCGCGGCACCAATCGGTGGCCGGTTGCGTAGATTTCTATCTCTGTTTGTCCCGTGGCATCATTTGGCTATGCCGCGTTCCATTCTCTTTGTGTTCGTATTCGCGCTGGTGTCATGCCATGCCACCCCGCCAGCACCCCCAAAGGCAAGCTGGGCAGAAGTAATTCAGAAGCTTCGCCAATGTCTTGACGAGTTTCCCAAACGGGCACCGGACGGCTTCATCTCACCATGCGCCTACAGCGACGTTTCCAGCCTGAACGGAATCAATCGCAATGAACTGATTACCGCTTTCGGTGGAGTCCCGGCCTGTTACTCCCACAAGCCGATGCCTAAGGACATCACAACCCGTCTTGGCGGTCCGCTTTTGTGCGAAATCGATGACGATCCCTTTTTGGACGTTCTTCGAACAACCCATGGTCGTTAGCGGGAACGAGGGTTGGCCCTTTCTTGTCTGCGAAGCGGAAGGTACCGCTAGCTGCGTACGTGTCGTCTGGAAGAAGTCCCTGTGATCACTTTGAGGGATCTACCTCAATCGCCTCGTACGTGATGTCGATGCCGCCCACGAAGGTGCGCTTCTCGGTCAGAGCGTCAATCACGCCCAGTGAAACCTTCAGAGACCTGGGCGAGGTCCATGTCGCGGTTGGGTCAAAGGGTCCAGTCGGCTGCGGGCTGTCCTTCTTCCACGAGCCAGTCCATGGGAGGAATCTCGCTACCATTTCTCTGTGACCGTCCGGGAAAGTGACTTCGAGCGTTCCGTCCACAGTGGTGCCAAGAGTTGTGCACGCTGACGTCTTGGACTCAACCACATAACCGCGGGTGTCTGTCGCAAGCACCTCGGTGAAGTCGTCGCAGAAATGACCATGGACGACCTCCTTCAGGGTTATGCCCACCATGCGGGTGAGCACGCCGGCAGCGAGAACCACCAGCAGGATGATTCCAGATCGTCGCGTAAAGAGACTGCGGATAGCCATGACTGGCCAAAACTATATCACCGGTTCTTTTCAGTCCGTTCTGGCCACTGGAGGCCCGGCTCCAGAATTACGCTTTAGAAGATGAACGAGATTTGAAGCACGCCGTAGACGAGGTCGAAGCGCTGCGGAATTGGGGACGCGGCAGCCGTGTTGTGCGCTTCCACTTCGCCCCCAATTCGCACCACACGCGCACTGGAGCTGCTGGGGAGCTTACGGCGAACAATCGCCCGGCGTAGCACTGCGCACAAACGGCTGCGGTGGCCGCTCGATCGCCGGACAGTGGCGAGAGTCCGGAATAGCGCCATATGGAAGGAGCATCCTGAGTACACCGCACGACAGGTCGTCGATGCCCTCGGGCCCGTTGGACACTCGGTAAGCGAGCCTTGGGTTCAAAGCGTGTTGAGGGGCTGCTGGCGCGCCACCAGGCTTAGCTCCAAGCAGCGGCGAGTTGGACGACGCTGGTAGCGTCATTTGCGCGACAGATAGGGTTTCGTCGGGTGCGCCATTTGCGTGGCGCGACGCAACATCATTATGTGCAAGTGCACGGAAGGTATCGCTCGATGGAGCACGCAGAGCGCGGCGCTGTGGGGCGCTTGCGGAGATCGAGTACGTTCGAAGTTGGCGGAGGCTACCCGCCGGCGCTAAGCTCCGGCCATTCGGTCTGCCTGGTCAGGCAGTAGCACGGGAGGCGGACGTGATTACGAAAGTACTGCTCAGCCTATGTTTGTTCGCGTCTTCGACAGCCGTTCTTGCGTTACCCCCAGAACCGCAGATACAGCAAGCCTACTGCAGTTGCGACTGCAAGGACGCTTACGGAAAGACTACCCGTGTGTTGGTCAACCCAGGGGGCAATGTCTCGCGCGCGTCTTGTCTGGCGCTGTCCGGTGCGACGTGTGGCACCCAAGATATCTCGACGCTAGGAACCCTTAGTTGCAGCGGGACTATCACTGTCAAAAGGGCCGCTCTGGAGGCGCTTGGGATAGGCGTCGTTTCCGGTTCGCACTCGGACAAGTAGTCGTTAGCGGGCCTGCTTATGCTGAACTAGGCGAATAGTCTCGCCTCGCGTTGAACCGGCTCAATCAGTCCCGGGCCGTTGTTCTTTACAGAATTCACCTGGGTGCTCACCTCGAAGGCAGGCATCAGGTCGGCTGGGTATTGGGTTAGCACCGCCCGAGCCTCTTCGGCCGTGCCGCTCGGCGACGCATCCCGATCCTCGGCGTTGACAATCGCAGGCATGCGATGCAGGTTATTCCGTGTGTTGTGGATGTCCGCCATGAGGGCGTTCGACGGCATCGTTATGTGCACGCAACTTTCGATGGCCGTGCCGTCCGCCTTCACACTTCGGTCCCACAAGGCGGCGAATCCAAATAGCTCCTGATCGCTTAGCTTGTCATTTTCTACTGATCACTTCGATTGCAGCGGCGGCCGTCGCAGGCCAAGACTACGTGCGTCGCATGCACGCCGTCCTCAATCCCGCGGCTCGCAAGTGTGAGCGGCTGCGTCGTAGCCGGGCAGCCGATCTCGCCTATTATGCCGGCCAACTCCAGGCTCTTCGAAGAGATGAAGAACCCGGACAGGCCTGAGAGCTCGGTTCCCGAGGCCCCGCGCTGAGGTCCGAAGCGCGCGCCGCGCGCCCGCGTCAGTTCAGGTGCAGCCGCACGCCTGCCCAGATCGCGCGCGGCGTCGCCGGGGATACGGCATTCTCGTTGGTGTACGTGCTCGGATCAGGCCGGAAGGTGCCGTTGGGATTGAAGGTGTTGCTGGTGAGGAATCCGGCGGTCGCGTATTCCTTGTTCAGGGCATTCACGAGGCGAGCGAAGAGGTCGATGCGCTTGCCCAGGTGGTACGTCCCGTAGAGATTGACGACCACGTAGCTGGGTATCCAGCCGGTGCCGTCCGGTGAGACGTAGTTGCCCTCGCCATTGGTGCCGCCGGCCACGTTGGCATTGTTCTCGTTGCCGTGCAGGTACGAGCCGGAAGCGAAGATGACCGTGCCGCCAACGTCCCACTGCTTGTCATGGTCGTAGTCGAGCAGGAGTCGCGCGGTATGGCGCGGGATCAGCGGGATCCGGTCACCTGGCGTCACGAGGATGTTTCCGGCGGCATCGGCGGTGCTGTTCGACTCCGCGCTGACGGCGAACTGGGACTGGAACGTGGCGTCCACCAGGCTGTAACTCAGGCGCCACCTGAAGCCACCCTCGGTTCCCCCCAGGGCGAGGTCCAGCCCCTGCCGGCGGGTATTGCCCACGTTGGCGAAGTAGCCTGAGTTGGTGGTGGTGGCGATGAACTGGATGTCGTTCGCGTTGAGGGTGCGAAATACGTCGGCGCTCCAGTTGAGGCGCTGGTCGGCGCGGTTGCCGCGCAGGCCCACTTCGAACGTACGCGCCACCACCTGCTTCAGGTCCGGGTCGCTCGCGAAGTCGTTGGGGAGCCCGCAGGGCTGTGCCGGGTTCGAGCACCCGAGCTCGATGACGGTCGGCGCCCGGCTCGCCTGGTTGTAGTTGGCGTAGTAGGTCTCCTGGTCAGTGGGGGTCACCGTGAAGCCGACCGCGGGATTGATGCGCACGAAGGTGTGGTCACCGCTCAGGGGAGTGCTGGTGTCGAAGCCGTTGCCGAAGTCCCCCACGTCCGTGTCGACGCTGTAGCCGCTCAGCCGCTCGGTGTTGCTGTTGTAGCGGGCCGATACGTTGATGTGCAGCAGCGGAGACGGCGACAGCGTATCGGTGACGTACAGCCCGAATATCCGGTTGGAGCCGTCCAGTGAAATGACGGTCTGGTCGTTGAACGGGTTGGGGTCGTAGATCAGCTGGTGGTCCGGGGCGAAGCTGCCGTACTGGAAGATCTGGGCGAAGCTATTCGCAGCATCGCTGTAGTCCGCGCCCACGATGCCCTGGTTCTTCCACCCGAACAGGTCCGCCGACTCGGTGAGCTGCAGGCCGAAGCCATAGGTGCGCTGGACCAGGCGCGAGACCTGGCTCGCCGCGTTCGAGCAATAGGCGAGCGCGGCTCGGTCAGCCGCCGTCACGCTGCAGTCGATCGGCGGCCCGGGGTAGTCACCGTCCAGGTAGTTGTCGTTGTTGCTGCCGTTGTTGCTGCCCGTGACCAGTCGCCGGTAGAACACATTCCCCGACAGGAGCAGCTGATCGGACAGCGCCTGCGTACCCGTCAGGTTCACGAAATGCATGAGGTCGGCGGTGAAGTCCGGCGTGTAGCTCTGCTCGCGCCGGTAAGCGAGCATGCTCAGGGGCGTAGCCCCGTTGCCGTAGAGGCTGGTGTCGGCGTACGTATAACTCAGGTCGAGGTCAGTCGTGTCGGTCTGCCAGCCTATCTTGCCGAAGCCCTGCCAGACCCGTGTCGGGGACAGCTCCCGCCACCCGGTCTCATTGAAATAGGTGCCGGTGAAGAAGTAGTCGAACGCGCCGAGCTCACCACCGGTCTGCGCCTCCAGGGCGTAGCGGCCGAAGGAGCCCCCGTAGGCCTCGAATTCCGTCCCCGGGTTCGCGTGCCCGCTCTTGGTCTGCACCGACAGCGCGCCGCCGAGCGTGTTCAGGCCGAACACCGGATTGGAGCCTGATATCAGGGACACGTTGGAGATCGCCGCTTCCGGAATCAGGTCCCAGTTGACCGTATCGCCGAATGACTCGTTGACGCGTACGCCATCCACGTAGACGGAGAGACCCTCCGGGGTGCCGAGCAGCGGTGAGGCGGTGAAGCCGTGGTAGTTGATGTCGAGCTGAAACGGGTTGTCGGCGCTCTCGCTGACGTTCACGCCGCTGAAGTTCATGTTCAGGTAATCCGCAACGTCCGTCGTCTGCTGGCGCTGCAGGTCCGCGCTGGTGGCGGTCTGTACGTTGGTGGGGATCTGGTTGAGCGGCAGGCCCAGGCCCGGCAGTGGGGCCGTCGCGATGATGAGGACCTCCGGGAGCTCCTGGGCACTGGCGGGGTTGTTCTTCGCCGCCGAGGCATCCGCGTCCGCGGCGTGCGCAGTCGCCAGGATCAACGGGGCAGTGAGGCCTGCAAGAGCGCACAACATCCAGGACCTGGCCGTATACAAGGACACCCCCTTCTCGATTCGCGGGTGTGCCCGCAGGCCGCCATCGCAGAGCCCGAAAGTCCCACCCCTGGGTTCCGATCGCGCCTTTCCGGAGGGTTCGCTTTCGGGATATTTTCCAGCACAGTTTCGGGACTTGAGTCCGGGCGATCTAGGGATCTTGTCCCGACCCATGTCGGGAAAATCTCCCGACATCCGTCCGGACCCGGCGCCTGCCGGGGCCGCCTACGGTCTTCGTTTGACGGGAGGATGAGTACGACCTGGGGGGCGGGATCCTGATCTGCGGCGTAACGTCATGACGGCGCGGCGAAAAATGACACATCGCACATCCGTGTCGTGGGCCGCGCGCGGGCATTCATCAACCGCAGTGCGCGCCTGCCTCGCCGCCGGGTTCCTCGTCCTGCTCAGTGCCTGCGGGCACTCACCACCGCGACCCGCGCCGTTCCTGCCGAGCCGGCCGCCAGGAGAGATGTTCCCGCGCGCCACCATGATCGAGGACGCCGGCGGAAGCATCTTCCTTGGATGCTGGGGCACGCGCTCGGACTGATCACCCTCTCACCGCGGCAGCGCCACGGCGTTGCTCCGCAACACGTCGTCCGCCAAGCGCTGCGACATTCGCTTACATATATCTCTTTACGTTTCCGAGCGTATTGCAGCGCAACGCATGAACTCAAGCCCCTGTGTCGCCGTGTGTTTGTGTGGGTGGCATGCAAGTTGCTTCGCTACCGACGCAGAGTAATTTGTGTCGCCCTAGTAATTGGCGCCGACGCACCGTGCGCGCGGCCGGGAGCAAGATCACCATGACGACTCCACGTTCCTGGCTTCTGCGCACTCTGGGTGCACCCCTGCTGCTGCTGGGGCTGATGTCCGCCGCCGCTGCACAGACCATGACCGCCACGTGGTTCACGGTCAGCTCCAGTGACCCGGACCGGCCCTTCCCCTTCACCAACGGTGCCGTGGTTCCGAACGAAGTGCTCGCAGCGCTCGGGCCGGATGGCCTGCCCGAGTACAACAGCAGCTACGGTGGTCCTGCCATCCAGGATCTGTACACGCACGGCGGCGTGTCGGAGATCACCTGGTGGAGTCCGGCCCATGACACGAACGTCACGCAAACGGGCACCACCTCGGTGTTGCTGCCCCTGAACTTTCCCTGCACGACCTCGAGCAACTGCCTCTACCCCGCCAATGGCGCCGGCGCCGCCGATGGCGGCACGGCCGGCTACCAGGCGGCAATCTTCAGCGCCACCCTTACCCCCAAGACAACGGAGTCGGTGAGCTTCTCGATCGGTGCCGACGATGTCGCCTTCGCCTACCTCAACGGGCAGATCATCTGCGACCTCGGGGGCGTGCACCCGGACAGTCCCGGCACCTGCACGACGGGTGTCCTGGCCGCAGGCACCTCCAACACGCTGGAGGTCTTCTACGCCGACCTGCGACCCTCGGCCGCGGCCTTCAGCTTCAGCATCGACACGACGAATGTCGGGGTGTGCTCGAGTTCGTGCGGGACCGGCACTTCACCGGGTGGCGGTACCGGGGTGCCGGAACCGGCGACGCTCGCCCTGATGGGTCTTGGTTTCGCCGCTCTCGGATTTACGCGACGCCTGCGCGCGGCCGCCGCGCGCAGCTAGACGCGCCACCCGCGGCCGGCCCTTCGGCCCGGCCGCTCATCCTGGCGCGCCGCGGGAAAGAAGGGCCTCGAGGTACTCCCCGATGGCGTCGATCTCGTAGTCGACGGCGGCGCAGGCGACGTAACCGTCAGGTCGCACCAGCCAGGCACCCCCCGGACTCAGCGGCGCACGCACGGAGGGCTCGAGCAGCTGGGGAAATCGCGCCAGCAGCTGAGCACTGGCTTCATCCGTCTTCGCGAACAGCGCAAAGCGTGGGGTGCGCCCGGCCCCGACCGGAACCTGCCCGGCAACCGGCGCCACGCGCTCCCCGGGGGAGGGCCCGGGCGTGAAGTGCAGGCCCGGACCGTTGAGCGGGCTCGACGGGTACCCGATGGACACCTCGGACATGTTCTTCGCCAAAGCATCCCGCACCGGGGACAGCCCGAATGCCAGGTGCGCGATGCGGTTGCGGATCGCCTGCACGCCGTGGTTCCTGAGCGTCGCAAGCTTGGTGAGCCTCCCGGCCGCCTTCAGCACCGTCTCGCCCACCGCGCTGCGCTCGCTCGAGTAACTCTCCAGCAGCTGATCCGGGCAGGCCCCGGCGCACACAAGTGCCAGCTTCCAGGCGAGGTTGAAGGCATCCTGCATGCCGGTGTTCATGCCCTGCCCGCCGGCGGGACTGTGGATGTGGGCCGCATCGCCTGCGAGCAGCACGCGCCCGCAGCGGTACGCGTCGACCTTGCGCTCGTTGATCCGGAAGGTGGAGAGCCAGATCGGGTCCGAGGCGCGGCATCCCTGGGGGCCGCGCCGGTCCATCACGGCCTGGACCTGTTCGAGCGTGGGTGCCGCCGGGTGTTCGGCGGCGCTCGAGGGCACGTCGGCGATGACGCGGAAGCGGCCCGGTGAGATCGGGAACACGGCGAAGGCGCCATCCTCGTGCCAATAGACTCCGATCTCCGACTCCGGAAACGGATACCCCTGCAGGTGGCAGTCGGCGAGGATCCAGTCACTCGGCAGCGTCTCGCCGCTGAAGGGCAGTCCGAGCGCGTGGCGCACCATGCTGCGGGCGCCATCGCACGCCAGGAGCCACGGCGCGCGCGCCGACTCCACGCCCCCATCGGCGCGGCGCAGCTGTGCCGTGACGCCCTCAGCGTCCGCGGCGAAGCCGGTGAGCTCGGTCTGCCGCTCCACCGTCACCCCGAGCCGCCCGAGGTGTTCCTCCAGCAGCCGCTCGGTCTCCGACTGCGGCAGCATCAGCGCGAAGTTGTAGTTGCTCTGGATGCAGGTGAGGTCCACGTGGGCGATGCGCTCGCTGCCGGCGAGGATGTTGGCGGCGGTGACCCGCATGCCGGCGGCCACGAAGCTCGGGGTGCACCCGGCACGGTCCAGCAGCTCCAGCGTGCGGCTCCACAGCACCAGCGCCTTGGATTTGTCGGTGCGCTGCGCCGCCTGGTCGACGATGCGCACGCTGATGCCGTAGCGCGCGAGCTCCGCGGCCGCCGTGAGTCCCACGGGACCCGCACCGGCAATCAAAACCTGCGGTGTTGCCCTGGTCTGCATCGTCAGCTTCCGCACCTGGTTACGGTAAATCTGGCTGGCAACGCTCTCATGCGCGCGCGCGCCGTGCAACCAGGGTGCGCCGCGCCCAGCCCCTCCCGAGGGCGACACGCGCGCAATCCGCGCACCAGCGCGATACAGGAAGCAAGCTGTCGCCGAACAGGCACGTCGGGCGAGCGCGACACGTTGCAAGTTCGCCGCGCAGTGGGTCTACTCACTCGCACAAAGGGCAAACCCGCCGCAAGGCGGGGACGCAAAGCCTCCGGTCTTCTGGGTCCGTCTCCGAAGATAGCGGGGTTGCCGGTTGGGGCCGCGCGGGAAGCACGCCCGACCGTCATTCGATCCGCGTCCACGCTTCCGTGTCCGCGATCGCGCTTTGCTGCCCTCGACGCGTTATGGACACGTGGACGGGGAAGCTATGCAAAATCCGGGATCTCTCTTTGGCAGGCGGGCGCGGCAGCTGACCTTCTGCGCTTGCCTGCTCCTGACGCTCGCCGCCTATGCGCACGTGAGGCGGCACCCGCCGAGCAGCCTCTCCATCTCCGGCACCCCGGCAACCAGTGACCAGGCAGGGCAGCCCTACAGCTTCGTGCCCGTCACCTCCGGGGAGCGTGGCCGCACCCTCACCTACTCGATCACCGCCAAGCCGTCCTGGGCGAGCTTCAATGCCGCCACCGGGCAGCTCTCGGGCACACCGGCCGCGACGCTGAGCGGCACCTACCCGGGCATCACCATTGCGGTGACGGACGGGGCGGCAACTGCTTCTCTTGCCCCCTTCTCAATCACGGTGAGCGCGCCCCCGAGTGCAGCACCGACGATCTCCGGTACACCCGCAACCTCGGTGGCCGCCGGGTCGGCCTACAGCTTCACCCCCGTGGCCTCCGTCAGCAGCGGCGCTGCCCTCACTTTCAGCATCCAGAACCTGCCCGGCTGGGCTGCGTTCAACGCTGCGACCGGAAACCTCTCGGGAACCCCGGGCACGGGCGCCGCCGGCACCTACTCGGGCATCGTGATCTCCGCGAGCGCGGGGTCGGCGTCGGTCTCCCTGCCCGCCTTCGCCATCACGGTGACGCAGTCCTCCACGGGCTCGGCGACCCTGAGCTGGACACAGCCGATGGTGAACACCAATGGCAGCACCCTCACCGACCTTGCCGGCTACCGCATCTACTACGGCACCTCGGCCGGCAATCTCAGCCAGGTCATCCAGCTGCCCGGCACGGCGCTGACCACCTACGTCATCAGCAACCTCTCCAGCGCCACCTGGTACTTCGGCATGACCGCGTACGACTCCGCGGGACTCGAGAGCGCGCTGTCGAACCTCGGCAGCAAGTCCATCCCCTGAGGCGCCCGGCGAGAGCTCAGCCTCCGAAGTAGTACGGCCCGTCGAGGTCGGCGAGCAGCTTCCCCGGGCGCGGCTGCCAGCCGAGGAGTTCTCGCGTGCGGCGGCTCGAGGCCGGGTTGTCGATCGCCGCGAAGTGCGCGAACCAGCCGAAGTGGCCGGCGGCCTGTTCCGTGGATTTTTCGACCACCGGCACGTTCAGGTGCCGAGCGATCACGGTGGCGATGTCCCGGAACGGCACGCCCTCATCGTCCACGGCGTGATAGCGGGCCCCCGCCGCGCCTTCCTCCAGCGCCAGCCGGAACAACACCGCCGCATCGAGCCGGTGCACCGCGGGCCAGCGGTTGAGCCCCTCACCCACGCAGGCCGATTCGCCCCGCTCGCGGGCGATCTCAATCACCCGCGGGATGAAGCCATGATCGCCCTCGCCGTGCACCGAGGGAGGCAGGCGCACCACCGATACGCGCACGCCGCGCGCCGCCGCGGCCGCGTGCTCACTCGCCACGCGCGGGATGGGGCTCGACTCGGGCGGCGCATCCTCCTCGGTCGCGATGCGCCCTGAGGCGAGGAGCGCGGTGCCGGAGGTGACGATGAGGGGCCGCGCGGACCCTGCCAGCTCTGAGCCGAGTGTCCCGATGACGCGGCGGTCGGACTCGCAGTTGGCCGCGAATTTCGAGAAGTCGTGGTTGAAGGCGGTGTGGATCACGCCGTCGACCTGCGCCACCGCCCGTGCCAGGCACTGTGCATCCTCGACATCCCCGCGGTGCGCCTCGACGCCCGCATCCGCCAGCGCCTGCGCGGATGCCTCGGAGCGGGCAAGGCCCAGCACCTGGTGACCGCTGCGCATGAGTTCCTGAACAACGGCGGAGCCGACGAATCCTGTCGCTCCGGTGACGAATACACGCATGACTTCCTCCCTGGGTAACGGACGCTGAGCGCGTGGTACCCAAGGTAGGTGATGCAGAACGGACTATCTACCCGGTAGGATCCACATTACTTTCGCAATCGTCCGAAACTATCGATGGATCCGCTCTCCGACGTGCTGTCGCTCCTGAGGCCGCGCACCTACGCCGCCTCCGGCTTCAGTGCCGGCGGGGACTGGTCGGTGCGCTTCCCGCGCCACGAGGGCATCAAGTGCTACGCGGTGGTCGCCGAGCACTGCTGGCTGTCCCTGGAGGGCGTCGCGGAGGCGGTGCCCCTCGGGGCCGGGGACTGCTTTCTGCTGCCGGGCGGCCGCCCCTTCCGTCTCGCCAGCGACCTCAGTGTGCCTGCGCTCGATGCCGCGGCGTTCTTTCCCACCGCGCGTCGCGGCGGCATCGCCCTGTGCAATGGCGGCGGGGACTTCCACCTCGTTGGCAGCCACTTCACGTTTGGCCGCGATCCTGCTGGCCTGCTGCTTGGGATGCTGCCGCCCATCGTGCACCTGCGCGAGCCCGCGCACCGCCAGACGCTGCGCTGGGCGGTCGAGCGCCTGATGCAGGAGCTGCAGGATCCGCAGCCCGGCGGAGCCCTGGTCGCGGAGCACCTCGCGCACCTCATGCTGGTGCAGGCGCTGCGGCTGCACCTTGGGGCGGGGATGCAGCAGCGCGTGGGGTGGCTCTTCGCCCTGGCAGACAGGCAGATGAGTGCCGCCATCAACGCGATGCACGAGGAGCCGGCGCACGCCTGGACCCTGCAGGAACTCGGCAGGCGCGCCGGCATGTCGCGCTCGAGCTTTGCACTCAGGTTCAAGGCAACCGTCGGCGTCTCCCCCATGGAGTACCTGACCCGCTGGCGCATGCTCCTCGCCGCTGACCGGCTCGCACATTCGCGCGAGCGCGCCGCGGTGATCGCGAACTCCCTCGGCTATGAGTCCGAGAGCGCCTTCAGCACCGCCTTCCGGCGGGTCATGGGCTGCTCGCCGCGGCAGTACAGCCGCGAGCACCGAGCGCAGCCGCCCGCGCCGCCGCAACCTGTGCTCACCGCGCCGGCGAACGCCGTGCCGTGATGCCCGCTGCAGCGCCGCCAGCCGCGCGGGGCCGCCGCGGCGCCCCGCAATAGCGCACCCGGCCCGCGTCGAGCTCCAACTCGTGGCTCGCGTGGCCCTTCCACTCATCAAAGGCGTGCGCGGTGACGACGACCGCGACTCCGGCGCGGCTGAGCCGCAGGATCTCCCGCATCAGCAGCCGGCGCGTCGCCGCGTCGATGCTGTCGAAGGGCTCATCGAGAAGCAGCAGCGGCGGCTCGCGCACCACCGCACGGCCGAAGAGCACGCGGCGGGTCTGTCCGTAGGACAGCTCCTGAAGGGGCCGCTGCGCCCAGCGCGCGAGCTCCAGTCGCCGCAGCGCGAGCTGCGTCGCGCGCCGGTCCGCGGCCGTTGCCCCGCGGTGGATGCCGATGCTGCCGTAGCGGCCCGACAGCACGACGTCGTGGACCGTCGCGGTGCGCGGGTAGCGCGCGTGCACGTAGGGCGCCGCGATACCGGTGCGCGCACGGAAGCGCTCCAGCGGCACCCCGGATGAAATGCCGCGACGCTCGAGGGAGCCGCCGGCGGCGACGCCATGATCGCCATACAGCGTGCGCAGCAGCGTCGTCTTGCCCGCGCCGTTCGCGCCGTGTACCACCCAGAGCTCCCCGGGCCGCACCGTGAGGGACACGTCCCGCAGCGCGCAGCGCTCCTCGAGGAAGACGCAGGCATCCTGCATGCGCACCAGGGGCTCGCCCCGCGTGCGCCCGGCGCTTCTACCGCGCGGGTCCGCGCCAGTGCGGGGGGCGCGCTCGCCGAGGTAGCGCTGCACGTCCGCAGCACGCAGGCGCCCGGCGTGGACGACCCGTCCCTTGCGCAGCACCAGCAGGTGGGTCGCGTTCGCGGGCACGTCAGCTGCCTGGTGCGTGACCGTGACGAGGGGCAGTTGCCCGCGCAGGCGGCCGAGCCAGCCGAGCAGGCGCAGGTGGTTGTCGCGATCGAGTCCGGTGAATACCTCATCGAGCAACAGCAGGCCGGGTCGCGAGATGAGCGCGCGGGCCAGGAGGATCATGCGGCGCTCCCCGTAGGAGAGCTCCAGAAAGCTGCGGCGCGCGAGGGCGGCGATGCCGAGCCGCGCCAGCAGCGCCCTCACGCTCCGCAACTCGGCCACGCTCAGCGCCTCGAGCGGGATATCGGTTCCATGGAGCCCGGTACCGACCAGCTCTTCAGCCGGCAGGTCCCAGCCATAGCGCTGGTACTTGTCCTGACGCTCCGGGCCGAGGTAGGCGATGCGCTCCCTCACCTCGTAGGGCACTGCGTGCCACTCATCCCCGAGGCGCCAGCGCAGGCTCTTGTCCGGGGCAGAGGAGGGACGGACGATCCCGGCGATGACCTTGAGCAGCTGCGTCTTGCCACTGCCGTTGGCGCCCGCCAGCACCCAGCGCTCCCCCGGACGGATCGTCCAGCGGATGCGGCTCAGGACGCGCCGTCCGCCGCGCTCAAGGGTGAGGCCACCCAGGCAAGTGGTGATGTAGGGCGTTTTGCTCATCGGTGCGGCGAGGGATCCGGGCGACAGGGCGGAGCGCCAGGCGCCTCCGCGGCACCACGAGGATGCCGCGACGGTGAAGCCGGCGCATCACTCGCGCAGGGCCACGCGAAACTCAGGTGACCTTGAGCGGCACTGACACGACGTGCGTGATCGGGGATGCATCCCCCGCGCAGCTGGCCTTCAGCGAGATCGTGTAGGTCCCGGTGGGCGTGCCGGTGTCGGCGCTGTGCGAGCCGCCCCCACAGGAGCTGAGCAGGCCGAGTGCACCGAGTAGCGCGGCGCCGAGCAGCGTGCGCCGGCGCCGGCGGTACGGCATCGCCAGGATGAACAGGGCCGCGAGCACGGCTGACACCGAGGTCACCCTGGCGGCCGTCACCGGCGCGGCGGTCTTCACGCTCAGGGTGATGGTGCCGGCCGCCCCCAGCGATGCCGGGCTGACCTCGCAGGTCGCGCCCGTGGCGCTCGCCGGCAGCGTACAGCTGAAGTTCATGACGCTGGAGAATCCGGGGGAAGTCGTAACCTCGACCGGCACGCTGCCTGACTCCCCCTGTTTTATTGTCAGGGTCGGCGTGCTGAGTGCGAAGTCCTCCACCGCCACCGTGGTACCCGCCGAGAGGCTCTGGTTGCGCGTGCTGTCGCCCGAATAGGCCGCGCTTATGACGTGGCTGCCGTACGCGGACAGCTGCGTGGTGAGCACGGCGCGCCCGTTCTGCACGGCCACCGCATTGCCGAGCACCGCGTCGCCGTCAAAGAACTGCACCGTCCCGGTCAAGGGCGTCGCGGCACTCGCGGGAGTGATCACCGCGGTGAGGCCGACCGGTGAATTCAGGGTGACCTCGGACACGGACGCCGTCACCACCGTGCTGGTGGAGGTGGCGGCGGGCAGCACCTGGATCGCCGCCATCATGCCCCTGTCCTCGTGCGAGAGGATGTGGCAGTGGTAGACGAAGGTGCCCACGATATTGGCCGCGCGGAAGTCGATCAGGAGCTTCACGCTCGGGTAGGGCCCGCTGCCGGTCCAGTGCGGCACGGTGATCGTGTCGCGCAGTGCCGGATCGCTGACGGCCTGCCCATTGATCGCCAGCGTCTGGAAGCGCGTCTGGTGGATGTGGAAGATGTGATCCTCGAGGGTGCGGTTCTCGACGATCCACTCCTCGGTCACGCCCTGGTGGAGCACGATGCTCGGCGGTGCGCCCATCTCATAGGCGGCCGGCGTCTGGCCCTGCACCGTGATGTAGTAGGCCGCAGCGGGTGCCTGCAGTGACTCCGAGAAGTACAGCAGCCGGCGGCTGCCGGCGGAGGCGACATTCAGGTTCGCAAAGCGCGTGGTGCGCACGGCCGTGCGCACCGCTCCGAGGCGTGACGCGGCCGCCGCCGTACTGCCCTGCGGGACGATGGCCGCGAGCGGACGGCCCGGGGTCGGCAGGCCATCGGCGCCGGTATCGATGGACTGGGTGAGCAGCTGGCCCTGCTGGCCGGCCTTGGGTGTGACGACGATGAACTCGGCGCGCGCTCCGGGCCCGAGCACGATGCTCGTCTGCGTGAGCGTCTGGATCGCCCCGGTTCCCTGCCCGACGGGCACCCCGTCGAGTGCGACCACCTGCAGCGGCTGGGCCACACCGGCGATCACGTACTGCAGCTGCATCTGGGTGTCCGCGGCCGCATTCAGCACGCGCCAGAACTCGCTGGCACCGGGAGCGGTCTGGACCACCGGGGTGGTGTATGCCGGGGCGGTCACCGGCACGAAGTTGACCGAGAGGTCGAGGACCGGTGCCTGCTGCCCGGCGGGCGGCGATGGCGGCGGCGAGCCGGCCGGCTGCGGCATGAACTGGTCGCGCAGCACGAACAGTCGCTGCGTCAGGTTCGCGACCAGCGGGTTCACGTTCTCGATGCCATCGACGATGAGCGCGCCGGCCGCACCGGCGATGACCTGGCCGGTGCTGAACCCATGTGGATGCGGGTGGTACCAGTAGAGGCCGGTCGGCTCATCGGCGGGGATCTGCACCGTGTAGTCGAACGACTCCGAGGGCTGCACCAGGGTCGTGATCACCTCGTCCTGGTGGCAGGTTGGCGCCACGTTCAGGCCGTGGAAGTGCAGGTTGGTGGTGCTCGCTCCCATCGCGCCACCGGCACAGTCGTTGTTCGGCCCGTCGCTGGCCACATGGCCGTGCAGCTTCGCCATCGCTCGCGAGGGCGCCGCGGCGCTGGCCGCCGGCAGCGTGTTCTGGAAATGGATGATGAGCTGGTCGCCCGGATTCACGTGCAGGGTCGGTGACTCGAGCCCGGTGTCGGTGACGTAGCAGTAGCGCGTCAGACCCTGCTGGTCGACGGTGGTCTTGAACAGCAGGGTCAGTTCCAGCACCCCGTTCTGGCTGCGCAGGTCCGCTGGCGCCGGGAGGACCGAGCCGGGCGCGAAGCGCGCACAGACCTGATCGGCCGGATCCGTGCTCTGGGCGTGGGCACGGCCAGCAGCCCCGGCCAGAGCCAGTGCCACGACGAACAGCGAGAGCCAGCGCGCCATGCTCATGGGACTCCGCAACCGGTGCGGCCACGGAAATGCTGAGCCATTGAAGGCACGAGGCAGGGGCAAAACATCCATTTACGCCGATCCCGAACGGTCTTTGCGGGCGCGAAACGCGCACGCGTTATTTTCACGCATTGTACCGCAGCTTCTTCCCCCGGGCCCACCCACCGACCCGGCCCGTTATGACAGCAACGCCCCGGCCCGCAGCGCCGGTGGCGTCCCCTCGCGCTCAGGCACGGGTCCGGGAGGTGCCGTGCAGTGATTACGGCCGGGCCCGCGGCGCGGATGCAGTGCGGCAGCACACGGCGGCGGTCGCATTCATGCAGGGCTTTGTGTAGAAGCTTCCCTTAGCCTGATTCCAGAAAAGGAACAGGCAGTCACTCAAGCGTGGGAGCTACAAGATGAACAAACGAGTCCTGATCACCTCCGCCCTCCTCGCCGCCGCGGTGCTCGGCAGCGCGCTGACGCTGCGCATCGAGCGCACGCAGGCCCAGCCCCTGCCGCTGGATGAATGCATCAACGTCGGCAACACGAGCCCCACGACCCGGCTGTGCCTGCACCAGTTCTCCGAGCACTCCAAGTGCGTGGTTGCAGTCACCCGCGGAACCGAAACGGCCACGACGGATCTGTCCTGCAAGATCATCTAGGGCACAGCGCGTGACGCCGCGCCCACGGGCGCCCGCGCCGGCCGAACCCGTGCCGCTTCAGGCCGGCTTGACGTTGGCATTCAGCCGGAACAGGTTCGAGGGGTCGTACTGCTTCTTGAGCGCGGCCAGCCGGGCATAGTTCTCGCCGTAGGCGGCGTGTATGCGGGCTTCGCGATCGTCCGTGGCGGCGAGGTTAACGTACTGACCGCGGGTCTGGGGTTCGATCCTGGCCCAGGAGCTGCGCACCCAGTCCACCTCGCGCTCATCGGCCGCCTGCGGCATCTTCCAGGCCGTGAAGATCCCGAGGTTGTGGCTCGCGCCCCGATTGAAGTATGCGGTGGCCTGCGGCGCGACGCGGCTGATCGCCCCGCCCTGGTGCTGCAGCCACAGGATCCCGTGCTCGGAGGGCGCCGCCTCCACGGCCCCGACCATGGTGTCGATCAGCGTCGGGGTGATGCCGTACAGCATCCCGCCCCTGCCGTAGGAACCCAGGGGACTGATGCCGCGCAGGTCGGCGCTGCCCTGCAGCTTGGCGTACGGAGTCGGGCCCAGCTCGTCGCTGAGAGGCTTGCCGAGCTTTCGCAGCGCACTGACGGCACGCTCGGCATCCGCCGCCGGGCCGCAGTAACAGACGTTGAACGACAGCCAGCCCGGGTCCGAGGCATTGGCGCCCCTTGCCATCGCGACGTCGACATACAGCTCATCCGGTGCGGCGGCGACCGTCTCGGCGTAGCCGCGCAGGCGCTGTCGCGCACCGGCAAACGGGAAGGTGAGGTCGCCGCCGAACATCACCGGCGTCACCGGATGCAGGCGGAACGTGAAGCACGTGACGACGCCGAAGTTACCGCCGCCTCCCCGCAGTGCCCACAACAGGTCCGGGTTCTCCGACTCCGTCACCCGCACCCAGTTGCCGTCTGCGGTGACCAGATCCGCCTCCATGAGGTTGTCGCAGGTCAGGCCGAACTTGCGGGCGATGCGCCCGACGCCACCGCCGAGCGTGAGTCCCGCAACCCCGGTGTCGCCGACCGTGCCTACCGGCGTCGCCAGTCCGAAGGCGAGTGCCTCGCGGTCGAGCTGGCCCAGGAGGGCGCCGGCTTCGACGCGGGCGAGTTTCGCCACCGGGTCCACTTCCACGGCGCGCATCGGGGACACGTCGATGACGATGCCGCCGTCGCAGCCGGACTGCCCCGAGAGACTGTGACCGCCGCCACGCACTGCCGTCAGCAGTCCCCGGGCGGCCGCGAAGTTCACGGCGGCGCGCACGTCCGCGGCACCCACGCAGCGCACGATGAGCGCCGGCTTGCGTTCGAACGAGGGGTTCCACAGGCGTCGCGCACTCTCGTACGCGCTCTGGTCGGCGGTGATGAGCTCGCCGCGCAGGCTGCTGCGCAGCACATCGAGGTCGGCGCCCTTGAGGACCAGGGGCTTGCCGTCGAGGCCGACGGCCGCGATGTCAGGGGTGTTCGGGGCCGCGCTGGCGCGCCGCTGCGGCAGTGCGGCCGCCACGAAACCAGCCACGCCCGCAGCACAGAAGGTTCTTCTTTTCATGTCGCCCCCAGGTACAAGGTAGGGGCGAGGCTGCGCCGGATTCCGCGGGTGCGTCAAGGCCACGCCGGCATTGCGCCACATTGCAACCGGCGCCGGCACCGGCGGGCAGCGCGGCGCTTTCAGGGTACCGAGGCGGTGTAGGTCACCCGGCCGGCGTTGACGTTCACGCCGCCGTAGGTGCCGGCGGGCGGTGTCGTGTTGTTGCTGTAGGTGTACGCCCACTTGGCATCCTGCTGCACCACCTTGCCCACCGCCGTCAGGGTGGTCGTCGTGGTTGCAGCGTCCGCGAGCGCCGGCGGCGCGAGCGTCGTGGTGGTCGTGTTGTGCGTGGCCGTGGTCGTGATCTTGGTGAAGCTGATGGTATCGCCCGCGCCGTCAGAAAGCGCCCCGCTGGTCGTGGAGCTCAGCGTCACGTTGCCGTTGTTGGCGACGACCACCGCAGTCTCGACGCCGCCGGTGAGGTCTCCGCCGACACCGGCAAGCACGCCCGTGCCCACCTGGGCCGCCGTGGGGGCCCAGGTGATCTCGTCGATCGTGGCGAGGGTGGCGTAGCCACCGCTCGCCGTGCCGGTGCCACTGCCGACGCGCAGGAACAGGAACTTCGGGATGGTGATCTGGAAATCGACGTGCGCCGTGGCCGTGAGTGCCGTCGTGCCAGTCTGGAAGTTCGACTCGCCACTGGCCGCCAGTGGCAACAGCAATACCGTGGCCGCCAGCAGGCGCTGGCTGACATGAGAGGTCCGCATGATGTTAGTTATCGGGTGTTGGAAACCGTGGGCCAGCTTACCGGGCTGCGTGGGGCCCGCACGTGCTTATGTCACATTTCCGAAAATCGCGCCCGCGCAGGGACACCGGCCCGCGGCGTGAGCGCCCCTAGCGCGGCGGCGCCCGATCGGAGTTCCAGGTATCGCCGATGATCAGCCATCTCGTACCGCTGCGCCGGAAGAGCGTGAGGAGCTTGCCCGCATCGAGGACCGTGCCGGACTTGTCGAGGATGCGGTAGGTCTTCCACTGGAAACCCAGATCCCCGGACGTCCCCGCGCGGCCCAGGGGGGCGTCAGCGACCGTGAGTCCGGCCTGCGAGAAGACCGGCCCGAGCTTCGAGAAGTACTCACCGATGGCGACCCTCCCCATGACCACCGGCACTCCCGGTGCGCTGAGCACCGCATCGTCTGCGTAGAGTGCGGTGACTGCGTGGAAGTCCCCGGCGTTGTAGGCCTGCTTCCAAGCCGTGCTGACAGCATCGATGCCGGCTTCGCCGTCCCCGGGGCCGGGCGCCGTGCCGGCGCACGCCGCAAGACTCACAGCCACGAGAGCGGGCAGCAGGCGCCCGAGGCCCCTCCGCGCCCGGCCGGGACTTCGCAACTTCACCTCATACATGGCTCTTCCCTCTTCCGGCGCTTCGCAGGTTGGCGAAGCATGAACCCAATCCCGACCCCGCGGCCGGCCAGTCCCCGCCGCTCCCGCGGTCACGTTACCCCTGACTCCAGAGTCAGCTGGGCCAGCGCGATCGCCCCGAGTGTCCCGGAGCGTCCCTCCAGTCCAGGGGCGGCGAGGAACGTATCGATCCGCTCGGCGATGCGCGGCGCGTGGGCGTAGCCTGCGAGGCTCTCGACAAGCGCCTGCCGCGCGCGCGGCAGCAGATGGCCCTGACCGCCGAGCACGCCGCCCCCGGCGACGATGCGCTCGGGCACCACGGTGAGCACGAGGTTGTGGAACAGCGCTGCCAGTGTGTGAACGACCTCCGCCCAGGCGGGGTGATCGGCGGACAGCTGCGCGGCCGCGATGCCGACGCGCGCCTCTATCGCAGGCCCGGAAGCCAGGCCCTCCACGCAGTCCCCGTGGAAGGGACAGTTGCCCGGCCAGCTGCTGCCGGCAAGCCGCGGCACGCGCTGGTGACCGGCTTCCGCGTGGCCCAGGCCCCGCAACGTGCTGCCAGCTGCGACGATCCCGACACCCACACCGGTTCCCACGGTGACATAGGCGAAGGTGTGCAGCCCGCGCGCTGCGCCCCAGCGGCCCTCGGCCAGGGCGGCCGCGTTCACGTCCGTGTCGAGGCCCATGGGCACTCGCAGGTCCCGGAAACTGGCCAGAAGGGCCACGTCATCCCAGCCGGCCTTGGGCGTACCGACGACTCGCCCAAACCCGGGCGAACCGGGCTCGAGATTGAGCGGACCGAAACTGGCCAGCCCGAGAGCCGCGAACCCGTGCTCGCGCTGCCAGCGCGACAGCACCTCGTGGATGGCCGCAAGCGTCTGCCGCGGCGTCCCGGTGGCGATGCGCTGCTCATCGCGTATGGCGGATGGCCCGCTCGCAAGCACGCAGACGCATTTGGTGCCGCCGAGCTCGACGCCTGCGACCAGCGCTGCCTCGCCCATCAGCGTGGCACCCCGCGTTCGAGGACCGCATGGCAGCTTCCGCGCAGGCAGGTGGCGCATCGGAGTGCATCCCGGCGACGCTCTGCGAAAACGAAAAGCACGAAGTGCTGCATGGTCGCGATCCCGATGACGCCGTGACGGGGCATGCCGGCGCGAAGTGCCCGGCGTGGACCGGCCCAAGAGTGCCTAATCCCTGCAGGGGCTGCCAGAGGAGACTGGTCGGCAGCCGCCCACGTCCCGGCCAGCCGCCTCGGAAGGCGGGACCGCCGGCGTGCTGATCCTGTGTCCCACAGGGCCCGCGCAGCAGTTACGATGGCAGCATGAAGAGCAAGGATGAGACGGCAGTGTTCAAGTCCGCGCTGCGCGCCGGGATGCGCTACGCCGAGGGACGCGGAGCCGTGCAGTTCGAGGCCACGGACTCGGCGAGCGCCAAGGCCCTCTACGTGTACCGGCTGCTCGTGCACGATCGACTGATCGCCCCGATGCCCGAGGACCAGGTGGGTGAGCGCTCCATCCGCCAGCGCCTGGCATCGTGGTACACGCACCTGCCCGAGGGCCATCCGCTGATCGAATAGGCTGCACGTGCGCCGGGCGGTGCCGTGCTGCAGTGCGGAACCGCGGCGGTGCGCGGCCGCGACTTGCCAGCGCCCCGGGGCGCGGGCTAGCGTGCGCTGGCGTTCTAACAATAAGAAGGAGCAACCCATGCGCACATTTTCCCCTGGCCTCGCACTTGCGCTCGCGCTTTCGGCCTGCGGCGGCAGCGGCGCGGGCCACGAGCCCAGCGAATCGGAGATGAAGGATGCCATGCTCAATGCCATGAACCATCCGCCCGGCGTCACCGTCAGTGATCCGGTGACGATCAAGTTCTTCAAGAAGGAAGCCTGCGACCCCCCGACAGCGCAGGGATTCCGCTGCACCTTTGACGTACAGGTCGCCTCGGCCAACATCGGGGCCAGCATGTATAACAATGTGCCGTTCGGGTTCTTCTACAAGGAATCCGGCAAGTGGAACATGCGGCCGCCGTTCTGAAGCGCGCCTGAGCCGAACCGCGCAGCCGAGCGGGGCGGCTCCCCCGCAGGCTGCGGCGCGGGTGCCAGGGTGCGTGCCAGCCCTCCGGTGAGGATCCTCCCCGGCGCGACGGCCCGAGGTGCGGGAGTGACAAGGAGTGCTCGACCCCATGGCATGCGAAGGTGTTCCCGAGCGCGGCGGCTTCCGGGCGCTGCTCAGCGCGGCTCTCCTCGGGCTGCTCAGCTGCACCGCCGCCGTCTGCGCGGCGCAGGACGAGCAGCCACCACGATTCGAAGTGCCGGTGCCGCCCGAGGGCGGCGCCGTGACATTCCTGACCTACGGGGACACGCGCTTCACCGAGCGGCCTGAGGTCGCCAATCCACTCGCGCGCCGCGCGCTGGTCGAGCGGATGGCCGCGGAGCACCCCGTGGCGATCCTGATCGGGGGCGACCTCGTCTACCGGGGCAGCAACCCCGAGGACTACGCGGTCTACGAGGCCGAGACCCGGGCGTGGTCCGAGCAGCATCTGAGCGTGTTCCCGGCGCTCGGCAACCACGAGTTCGAGGGCTGCGGTGCCGACAAGAGCCCGTGCCTCGAGAACTGGTGGACCGCATTCGCAGGCCTGCCCCTGAAGCCCTTCCGCTGGTATTCGATCAGCATCGGCCCGAGCCTGCTCGTGCTGATGCTCGACTCGGACAGCGCCCTCAAGCCCGGCACCCCGCAGCGCACCTGGTTTGAGCGCGAGATCGCCGCTGCCGACCCGCGCACGAAGTTCATCATGGTGGTGATGCACTACCCGCCGGTGCGCGACCCGATCTATCCGGCCGGTCGCGACGAAAAGGAGATCGCCCGTTACTTCGCCAGGCACGCCGCATCACTGCGCCAGCAGGTCGTGGTGGTCGGCAGCCACGTGCACAACTACGAGCGCTACAGCAAGAACGGGGTCACCTACCTCGTCAGCGGTGGCGGGGGCGCGCGGCCGATCCCCGCACTGCGCCTCTTTGGCGAGCTGTCGCAGCTGCGCACCAACGTCAACTTCCACTACCTGCGCTTCCGCCTCGACAGCGACCGGCTGAGTGGCACGATGGTGCGCTTCGACGCTGACCCGCAGCGCGCCGATCCCTGGACCGAACCGGACCACTTCGAGGTCAGGGCGAGGCGCTAGGCATCAGCGTGACTGCGCTGCGGTGCGCTGCTGCGGTCACGACCGGCGCCGCGGCGCCGCCGGTCGCTCCGCCAACCTGCTGCAGGGCTATTTGAGGATGAGCTCGCGGATCGTCTCGGTGCCGAGAACCTCGCGCATGGACTCCCGGTCAGCCGCCTTCTGATTGCGCTTGGCGCGGTCGCCGAACAGCTGCTCGGTCATCGCATCGGTGCGCTCATTGAGATTATCGAGCGCCCCCATGTTGGCGTAGGTCACGCTCAGGATCAGGTCGGCGTCATGCGGGTTGTGCGCCTGCCCCTGATAGATCTTGTACCCCAGGATGATCTTGTTCTTGGTGAACTCCTCCATGAGCGGCTTGTACTGCGCGTCAAGATACTTCATGTAGTTGTCGAACTGGCCGGGCTTGATCTTGATGAATGAAATGACGCTGACCGGACCTTCCTTGTACGCCCGCGCCTCATCAGCGCTCGCCGCCGTGCCGAACGCGCACGCGAGCGCCGCCAGGAGAGCGATTGTCTTGTACATGGGAACCCACCTTGTTGTATCCGCCGCATTGCGCGAGCGGTGGCGGCACGCTACGCCGGTCCCTCGTGGGCGTCAAAGCCGCAGACGCTGCCGCGCAGCACCATGGCGCCTCAAGACAACCGGCCGTGGGCGTCGCGCTGCGGGCACATAACCAGCGCGACGCGCGCATGCAGGCGGATAATGCGGACAGCGTCCTTTGCCGGTGTGCCGCCCATGCGCAGTCATCCATCCGCCACGCTGTTCGCCTGCGCCCTGCTGCCCCTCGGCTGGCTTTGCACCGCGGCGGCGCAGGCAGCCGCCTGCACCGGTCACGGCGTGGAGCTTCAGGTACTTGGCTCCGGGGGTCCTGAGATGCAGGACAAGCGCGCCAGCAGCAGTTACCTCATCTGGAGGGACGGCAAGGCGCGGGTGCTCGTCGACGCCGGCGGTGGTGCGGCACTGCGCTTCGGGGAGTCCGGTGCCCGCATGGAGGATCTCGACGTGGTCCTGATCTCCCACCTGCACGTCGACCACACCGCGGACCTCGCCGCGCTGATCAAGTCATCGTACTTCGAGGAACGCTCGCGTCCGCTGCCCCTCTTCGGGCCACCCGGTAACGCCGCATTCCCGGCCACCACCGCATACGTCGCAGATCTCTTCGACCCGGCCCGCGGGGCCTATCGTTACCTGGGTGACTTCCTGCGCGGCCGCGAGGGGGGCTACCTGCTGCGCGCACACGACACGGCGCTGCAGCCGGCCGAGATCCGCACCGTCTTCTCCGGTGCCGGCGAGGTCGTGCGCGCCACCCGCGTCGTGCATGGCGGCGTGCCGGCCCTTGCGTGGCGGGTGGAGATGGATCAGCGCGTCATCGTCTTCAGCGGTGACACCAACGGTGACAACGGCAATCTTGAGCACCTGGCGCAGGGCGCCGATATCTTCGTCGCGCATAACGCCGTGCCCGAGGGCACCAGCGGCGCACCGCGCGCCCTGCATATGCCACCTTCCGTGATCGGCAGGATCGCGCAGGCGGCCGGGGTGCATCAGCTGGTGCTCTCGCACCGGATGCTAAGGACGCTCGGGCACGAGGACGAGACACGCAGCGTCATCGGCCGCAGCTATGCCGGCCCGCTGGTGTTCGCGAATGACCTGGATTGCTTCCGCTGACCGGCGGCGGGGTCGAACCCCTCGCAGCCACACCGCGTCGCGCACGCCGCCGGCTGCTCAGTCCTGGCCTGGCGCAGCCCTACCAGCGCAGCAGGTCGTTCTCCTCGTGCCAGTAGGGCTTCTCCCTGGGCAGGAAGCGCTCGCGCACCAGCAGAAGAACCGTGGTCACGGAAAACGAGAGGGCGAACGAGATCGCCATTAAGAAGAGTGTTCTGAGCATCGGTGATCCCTCACTCAAGCTGCCCTCCAAGGGTCTCCACGGTACCCCCAGATACTTCGTATTACAAAGAGTCGCTACTTGGTGACACAAGGGACGGCCGGTTAGACAATACGCGGCTCCTTGCCGCCGGGAAGAAGATGCGCACCCCCAAGCTCCCCTCGAGGCACCTGCTGTACCTCGGACTCGGCCTCATCGCAGCCTGTGTCCCGGTGATGCCCGCGAGCATCTCACCGGAGGGGAACGGGGTGTACCTCGTCACCCAGTCCGCAGCGTCAGCCTGGGTAGATGCCCGCGCGGCCGCGCTCAAGCGCGCCGACGCCTACTGCCAGAAGCAGAACAAGCACGTGCGGCTGCTGACGCCCGAAATACTCAACTCCCCCGCCGAGGCCTCAGACCACGCCGAGCTCGAGTTCCGCTGCGAGTGACGGCGCGGGTGGCCGCTAGGATGCCCGCCCGGTAGCAGGCCGCCCGGTGGCGCGTGAGCGCACCGTAGCCTCCGCCAGATAGTCATCGGCGGAGCCCGCGTTGGCGCGCTGCTCCAGCACCGCAGTCTCGACATGGGGATCGCGCGCCCCGGCGCGCTGCGCCGCCGCCAGCGCCAGCTCCCGCGAGACCCGCCTTGCGTGCTCGATGGCCGCCTCCTCCTCGGGGTAGTCACGGCTGCCGGCGGGGTCGTGCACGCGGAACACCTTGAGCGCTGGCTGGTTGACCACGACCTCGCAGGTCTCGGACACCACACCGGCAACCGCTCCGACCGCGTTGCAGACCGCGGCATGCTGCGGTACCACCAGCTGCGCGCCGAGGCGCTGCGCCACCTCCGGGTAGTAGGCGCCCGCGGGCGCGCCGATCGCGATGAGCGGTGTCGCCAGGCGGATGCGCGCATCCAGGAGCTTCGAGAACGTGCGGCCGGCCACGAGGTCATCTATCAGCACCGACAGCGATCCCCAGCGGCCGTTCCTGCGCTCCACGCCCGGGTCATGCGCAAGTGCCGTCTCCAGCACCACGCGCGCGGCCTCGCGCACCACGAGCTGGTAGGTGCGCTCGCACAGCGCCTCGGGCGTTGCACGTTCCTTGCGCGCCGTAGCATTGCGCTCCTCGGTTGCGAGGATCGCCGCACCCAGGCGCGCGGCCTCGACGTTCCAGTCGTGCTGGCGCCCGAGGACGTGCATGGCATCGCTCGGCGTGAACGCCGCGACACTCGCCAGCCCCCGGTCCACCAGGCGCCGCAGCGCCTCGATGCCCTGGGCCGTGCGCGCGGCCTCCCCGAGGCTGCGCGGCGTGCCGGTGAGCGCATCCCACACGCGCTGCTCGAGCCGGTCGAGGTGCCCGCCCGGGTCACGGCCCGGATGACGGAACGCGAACTGCCCGGCGTGGGGCGCCAGGTGCTCGGCTCCCGCCAGCTGGCGCAGCGCGGGCAGCACCTGCGGAAACTGCGTGGCGAGGAGGCTCAGGGGCATGGCCTTGCGCGGCCCGACCGTAAGGCGGTGCTCGCGGTCGAAATGCACCTCGCTGTCGCCGCCGAGCCCGCAGGTACGGACATCGATCGCCTGCACCATGGTGCGCCAGCCGCCGATCACGGCACCTTCAGCGCGCACCACGGGCCGGCCGCCGACCACGATGGCCACGTCAGTCGTGGTGCCCCCCATGTCGGAGACGGCAAAGTCGCTGAGGTTGCTGAGAAACCCTGCGCCCACGACGCTCGCCGCCGGACCCGAGAGCACCGTCTCGACCGGGTATTCCAGGGCGACTTCGGCACGCATGAGCGTCCCATCCCCCTTCACCATCATCACCGGTGCCGCGATCCCCTCCTCCCTGAGCACCTGCTGCAGGGCGTCCAGCAGGTGCGCGATCTGGGGCGTCAGGCGCGCATTCAGGGCCGCCGTCAATGCGCGCTTGGGGGCATCCAGCTGCGAGCTGAGCTCATGACTGCAGGTCACCGGCTTGCTGCACGCCGCGCGGATGAGGTCATGCGCGCGGCGCTCGTGTGCGGGGTTGCGCACCGAGAACATGGCGGCCACCGCGAAGGCTTCGACCTGGGACGCAAACTCGCGCACCGCCTCGAGCACGGCCGCCTCATCGAGCGGCTCGGCCTCGTCGCCGATCGCATCATGGCCGCCCCGCAGGCGCACGATGACACCGCCACCCTCGCGCCTGAGCCCCGAGCGCTCGACCATCTTGTCGTCAAAGCCGATGAGGAGCGTGCAGATCGGGCTGAAGCGGTTCTCCACCACCGCATTGGTGGCAAGCGTGGTCGACACCGACACCAGCGAGATGTGCTCACGGTGCGTGCCGGGCGGCAGCGCCGCGAGCACTGCGCGGATCGCGGCGCCCAGGCCGATCGAGAGGTCCCAGTGGGTAGTGAGCGCCTTGGCGCTGCCGATCACCCGCCGCGCGCCATCGAGGGCCACGGCATCGGTGTAGGTGCCCCCGGTATCCAGGCCGATCCAGATCTCCGGCGCAGCGGCCGCATCGGTGGGCGCGCGCGCCACTGTCGTGTCTTGCATTGCGAGGCGAGTGAGAGGGAAACGTCGGATTCTGGTTGAAGCCATGGCCTGCGACAAGGGCACCGGCTCAGAGCGCACAGGCGCGCCGCGGCTCTGGCGCGCTTCGCGGAATCCGGCGCGCGCATGTGCGCCTGTAACGGCATGTAATCCCGGCACCGCCTGCGCACCTCGCGCCTATACTGCCTCACGCGTCGCAGGTTCACCCGGGCCGCCGCAAGTTCATGTCCGTCACGAGGTATCCGTCATGAAAGCATGGTTGCTTCCGCTCACCTTCCTCGGATTCGCCCTCGCCGCACAGGCGCAGGACGCACCGCCCCCGAATGCACGCCACGCCTGCAAGGCCGACTACCAGAAATTCTGTTCCGGCGTGCAGCGTGGCGGCGGTCGCATCGCCGACTGCCTGAACGCACACAAGGGCGAACTGAGCACCGCCTGCCAGGAAGTCCTCAACAAGTCGCCGCCGGCGAAGGATGCGCCGCCCCCGGCGGAGCAGCCGCCGAAGTCCCAGTAGCCGCTGCGGGGCCGCACTCAGGGTGCGGGCGGTGTCACTTCTGCTGCGCCAGGTAGGCGATGATGTCGGCACGCATCTGGGGATCGGGCAGGGAGAAGAACATCTTCGTCCCCGGCACCAGTGCCTGCGGGCTCGTCAGCCAGCGGTCCAGGTTCGCCGCGTCCCAGACGATCTGCGAGTTGCGCAGCGCCGGTGAGTACGCGTAATCGGGCAGCGAACCGGCGCGTCGCCCGAATACACCGCGGTGCCGTGGACCCACGTCGTTCTCATCGACCGAGTGACAGCCGCTGCAGGCCTGGTAGAGCCCCTGCCCGCGCGTGGCGTCCCCTGGGGGCATTGCGTGGGCCTCCTGCGCGTGCGCGCGGCCGGCAGTGATGATTACGAGGAGCGCGATGCGGGCCGCAGGCCTGAGGCAGTCCATGGTGGGCAGCTTTCCGGTGACGAGCCGCAGGTCGGGCTCGCCGGGAAAGACCCGCGCATGGCGCGTTTTATTCCCGACGTCCCCGCTGCCACCAGTGCCGGGACGCGTGCTTGGGGTGCGGGGTGCCGCTGCCGTCCCGGGCCGCGGCGCGCGACGGCGCCGACGGGGCCCGCAGGGCCGTGCTCCATAACAGGGCGACGCTGGCTGCGTAGACATTCATGGGACGCTCCTTGCCCGTGACCTTCACGCCGAGCATTGCAGCGCGCCGCGCGCTCCCGCACAAACGATTTGTCTCGTCATTTCGGATAACTTAGACTCATGCGAACCCACTATGCCCACCCGCCGCGCGCCCTCGCTCCTCGCCCTGCGTGCCTTCGAAGCCGCGGCGCGGCGCCTGAGCTTCACGGCGGCCGGCCACGAGCTGCACGTCTCGCAGGCAGCCATCAGCCGCCACGTGCGCGCGCTGGAGAAGGACATCGGGCGCGAACTGTTCCGGCGCCTGCACCGCGCGGTCGAGCTCACCTCGCCCGGTCGGCGCTTTGCCGCCGACCTCGGTGCTGGTTTCCTGCAGATCCAGCGGGCGGTGGAGGCGGTGCGCGGCGTGCAGACACGGCGGCTGCGCATCTCGGCGGAGCCCGCCTTCGCCTCGCGCTGGCTCGTGCCGCGACTCGGGGATTTCTCGATCCGGCACCCGCAGATCGAGCTGCAGCTGGAGACCTCGGACGAGTTCCGCGTGCTCGGCACCGATGCCGATCTCGCCATCCGCTACATCTCCGCCGCCTCGCGCCGTCCGCGCACCCGTAGCCGCCGGCTGTTCTCGATGCAGGGCGTGCCGGTTACGGCGGGCGTGCGCCCGCGGCCGCCCCAGTGGCGGCGCGACCAGGCCGTCACCGCATACCGGCTGCTGCACGATGACAACGGCACTGCCTGGCGCAGCTGGTTCGAGGCGGCGCAGCTGCCGGGCTTCGAGCGCGCACGGCACCTGTATTTCACCGACTATTCGCTCGCCATCGCCGCCGCCGAGCGCGGCCAGGGCGTGGCCCTTGGCGCCGCGGCGTTCATCGAGCCGGAGCTGCGCAGCGGGCGCCTGGCACAGCTCGGGCAGACGCGCGTGCCCTTCGGCGAGTACTTCCTGCTCGAGTCGCGCGAGCGCTCGACGGCGCCGCTGCGCGATGCGTTCGTGCGCTGGCTGGTGGACGAGATCGGCCGCCCCTCCCCGCGCGCCCCCGGGGAGCCGCGCTAGTGGGTGCTCTCGAGACGCCGGTGCTGCAGAGGACGCTCAAACGGCGACACATGGAGATGATCGCCCTGGGCGGGGTGATCGGGGCGGGCCTGTTCGTCGGCAGCGGCGTGGTGGTGCAGTCGGCAGGTCCGGCGGCGGTGCTCTCCTTTGCACTCACGGGCCTCCTGGTCGTGCTCGTGATGCGCATGCTCGGGGAAATGGCCGCCGCCTATCCGGCGGTGGGGGGCTTCTACGAGTACAACCGCCTGGCGCTGGGGCCGCTCGCCGGCTTCCTGACCGGGTGGATGTACTGGTACTTCTGGGTGATCGTCGTGGCGCTGGAGGCAGTGGCCGGCGCGCGCCTCCTGGCGTTCTGGTTCCCGGCGGCGCCGCCGTGGACGCTGACACTCGCACTGGTGCTCGCCTTCACCCTCCTCAACCTGCTGTCGGTGCGCTCCTGGGGCGAGGCGGAATACTGGTTCGCGTCCATCAAGGTCGCCGCTATCGTCGTGTTCCTGTGCCTGGGGGTCGCCTTCATCCTCGGCGCGTGGCCCGGCGGGGGCGGCGGTCTCGGGCACCTCACTGCGCACGGCGGCTTCATGCCCAACGGCATAGGTCCGGTGCTCACCGGCGCGGTGGCGGCCACCGGGTTCTACTTCGGCGCCGAGATCGTCACCGTGGCGGCGGCGGAATCGGCCGCGCCGGAGGAGGCGGTGGCGCGCGCCACGCAGTCGGTGATCTCGCGTGTGCTCGTGTTCTACGTGGGCTCGATCTTCGTGGTGGTGGCGCTGCTGCCCTGGAACAGCCCCGGCATGGCACAGCCCTACGTGAGCGCCCTGGAGCAGCTGCGCATCCCGGGCGCCGGGCAGATCATGAACGCGGTGATCCTGACCGCGGTGCTCTCGGCACTCAACAGCGGGCTGTTTGCCTCCTCGCGCATGCTGCTGGCGCTGGCACGGCGCGGGGACGCGCCGCGGGTGCTCGCCCGCCTGAACGCGCGCGGCGTGCCGAACCGGGCGATCCTGACCGGGACGGTGTTCGGCTACGTGGCGGTGGTCATGAACTACGTGTCACCCGAGCGCATCTTCGCCTTCCTGGTGAACTCCTACGGCACGGTGGCGATCTTCGTGTACGTACTGATCGCCTGCGCGCAGCTGCGCCTGCGCGCGCGCCTGCAGCGCGAGGACCCCACACGGCTGCGCGTGCGCATGTGGGGCTATCCCTACCTCACCGTGCTTGCGATCGGCGCGATGCTCGCCATCGTGACCGCCATGGCCTTCATCCCCGAGCAGCGCGCGGCGCTCCTGTTCGGGGTGATCAGCGCACTCGCGATGCTGGCGGCCTACTTCCTCAGGCGCCGCTTCGGGCCCGCCTAGAAAGGCTTGTCGCCGTTGACCGTGGCACGGTGCATGGTGCGCCGCTCGGGCAGGTAGTCCGCGATGGCGTAGTGCTGCGTGGCGCGGTTGTCCCAGAACGCGACGTCGTCCACCTTCCAGTTCCAGCGCACCGTCAGCTCCGGGCGCCCGGCCTGCGCGAACAGGAAGTCCAGGAGCGCCTGGCTCTCCCCGGCGCTGAGCTCGTTGATGTGGGTGGTGAAGCCCTCATTGACGAACAGCACCTTGCGCCCGCTCACCGGGTGGGTACGCACCACCGGATGCACCACCGGCGGGTGCTTGGCGACCGCACGCTCGTAGCGCTCCTTGAAGGCCGCATCGCTCCCCCAGCGCGAGGCCGGGAAGGACTTGGCAACCGAGTGCGTCGCGGTCAGCCCGTCGAGCATCACGCGCAGGGGCTCGGAGAGGCTCTCGTAGACCGCACGGTTGCTCGACCACAGGGTGTCACCGCCGCTCGCCGGCAGGCGCTTGGCGGCGAGGATGCCGGCGAGCGGCGGGGTCTGGCTGAAGGTGACGTCGGTGTGCCAGTTGTCGTTGTCCGGGAGGAACCCCGGGTGCGTGTCGATCAGCATGATCTCCGGCAGCTCCGGCAGCACCGGGTAGATCGGGTGGATGTGCAGGGTGCCGAAGCGCGCCGCGAAGCGCACCTGCTGCTGCGGCGTGACGGGCTGGTTGCGGAAGAACAGCACCTGGTGCTCGACCAGCAGGCGCCCGAGCTCGTCCACCTGCGCCTGAGTCAGTTCCTGCGAGAGGTCGACCCCCTCGATGAGCACACCGAGCGCACGCGCGACCGGCTTTACCTGTATTGCCATGGACGTTCCTGTTGCGGATCTCTGGGGCGGGCACCCAGCACGCGGCCCGTCAGGCAATTGTAACGGCACGCAGGCCGCCGCGGCTTGCGTCCCGCGAGCGCCGCTGGACGTCGCGCGCTGGAACAAATGCGACATGCGCCGGCAGGGGCGGCGGCGTGCTGATCGGCGCGAAGCGCAGGGAACCGCCGGACCTGCCCGCACGCAGGGTTAAGTCACGATCCCCAGCACCCTCTTCGGCGCGCAGGCGGCCCGCGCGCGGCCGATGCTAGAGTGGCGTGCCCCGCACAGCCACCGCCGCGAGACTTCCCGCATGCGCACCTCACCCTGGTTTCCGACATCGCCGGCCGGCCACGTGCCCCGGGAGCTGACGCAGGGTGTGAAGCGTCCGTGACCGCTGCGGCGCTTTCGTCCGGGGCGGCGCAGGACCGCCCCCCTTCCCCGCTGCGCTGGGTGGTGCTGGCACTCGCGGCCGCCGCCATCTTCAGCAGTTACTACGAGTCCGATGCGATCGGCCCGATCGCGGACCTGCTGCTGCGCCAGCGTGGCCTCACCCAGGCGCAGATCGGTGACCTCACCGCCGTCATCAGCCTGCCGAACATCCTGCTCGCGGTCTTCAACGGCCTGCTGATCGATCGCTACGGTCCGGCGCGCGTCACGCTGTGGGCGGCGGCCATCGGCTTCGTGGGCGCGGTGCTCACCGCGATCGGTACCCCCTATTCGCTCATGTGGACCGGCCGGCTGATCTTCGGCATCAGCGAGGGCGCCATCTTCATCGCCCTGATCGCCGGCATTGCGCGCTGGTTCCCGCGCAGCGGCATCGCGCTGGCGACCGCTGCGTTCCTGAGCCTCGCGCGCGTGGGCTCCTTCTCGCTCGACACCTCTCCCACCTGGGCCCGCTCGCTCTACGAGGGAGGCTGGCAGCCGCCGCTGTGGCTTGGGGCCGGGATCACCGGCGCCGGCCTGCTCGCGGCGCTCGCCTTCCGCCTCATCGATGCGCGGCGCCCCGTGGCGGCCGCGGTCCCACGGGTGGACGGCGGGCGCGTCGACTGGTCGGCACTCTTCAGCTTCGATCTCTCCTACTGGTACATCCTCGGCCTGCACGTGCTCTACGCGGCGGTGTTCTTTCCCTTCCGGCAGACCTACGCGATCGAGTACCTGCAGCACGTCAAGGGACTCACGCTGCAGCAGGCGGGCAACGTCAACTCGGGCGTGTTCGCCGCGGCGGTGTTCGCCACGCCCTGCTTTGGCATGCTGGCGGATCGCTTCGGGCACCGCGCCCTGATGCTCACCGCCGGCACACTGCTGCTGCCCGTGACCTTCATGGTCCTCAGCCTGACCGACCTGAGCCCCTGGGTCTCCACGGTGCTGATGGGGGTGAGCTTCTCGCTGGTGCCCGCCATCATCTGGCCCGCGACGACGCTCGTGGTCGAACCGCGGCGGCTGGGGACGGCTCTTGGCGTGATCGCGCTGCTGCAGAACCTCGGCCTGTGGGGCTCCAACCGCATCGCGGGCTACCTCGCCGACCGCGCCGGCGCGGGACCCGCCAATCCGGGCGGCTACGGCACCATGATCTGGTTCTTCGGCCTGCTGAGCCTTGCCGCCCTCAGCTGCGCGGTGCTCCTGTGGATGCGTGAAAGCGGCCCGCGCGGACATGGGCTGGAGCGCGCGCGGCTCGCAACCGCGGGCGCTTAGGGAATGAGGGACGAGGAAGGATGAAGATCGCGACGCTTGAGACCTTCAGCAACCAGTTCGTGTGCTTCGTACGCGTGACGAGCGACAGCGGCGCGAGCGGCTGGGGACAGACCTCCACCTACAATGCCGACATCACCGCGACCATCTTCCACCGCCAGGTCGCGCCCTGGGCGCTCGGCGCCGACGCGTTGGCGATCGACGCCCTGGTGGAGCGCATCGAGGAGCGTGAGCACAAGTTCCCGGGCAGCTACCGCTGCCGCGCACTGGCAGGCCTGGACACGGCGCTCTGGGACCTGCGCGGCAAGCTCGAGGGCAAGCCCGTGGTGGAGCTCCTCGGCGGTCGGCCCGGACGGCTGCGCGCCTACGCCTCCTCCATGCGCCGTGACATCACGCCCGAGGACGAGGCCGCGCGTCTCGTGCGCCTGCGCGATGAGTACGGCTTCGACGCCTTCAAATGGCGCGTGGGTGCCGAGTGCGGCCACGACGTCGATGAGTGGCCCGGGCGCACCGAGGCCATCGTGCCCACCGTTGCGGGTGCGCTCGGTGATGGCGTCGCCAAGCTCGTCGATGCCAACAGCGGCTTCTCGCCGCCGCGCGCCATCGAGGTGGGACGGCTCCTGGAGGAGCATGGCATCGGTCACTACGAGGAACCCTGCCCCTACTGGAAGCTCGAGGAGACCCGCCTGGTCACCGAGGCGCTCGCACTCGATGTCACCGGGGGCGAGCAGGACTGGGACCTTGCGACCTGGGCACGCATGATCGAGATGCGCGCGGTGGACGTGGTGCAGCCGGACGTCATGTACATGGGCGGGATCGGACGCACGCTCAAGGTCGCGCGCATGGCTGCAGCGGGCGGCCTGCCGTGCACGCCGCACAGCGCCAACCTGTCCCTCGTGACGATGTGCACCATGCACCTGCTCGGGGCCATCCCGAATGCCGGCAAGTACCTTGAGCTGTCCATCGAAGGACCCGACTACTACCCCTGGCAGCAGGGACTGTTCGTCGGCGACCCGTACCGGGTGAGCGAGGGGCACGTCACGATTCCCGCCGCGCCCGGCTGGGGCGTCGAGATCAACCCGCAGTGGCTGCTGGCGGCGACCTACCAGCGCAGCAGCCTTGCGCCCTGATCGCAGCGCCTATCGTTCATCCGGACGAACCACCCGCGCCGCGCCACGCTACCTGCGCCTTTCTTCCCGCCGCCGGCGGTGATCCCGTAACATGCCCGTGCCCACGCAGGCAGCTTGTCCGGTGCCGGGCTTACGGGGCAAGATCATCGGGCACCCGGCCCGCACCAGAAGAACACCGCACCGCCTATGGGTCATGAAGTATTCCTGAGTTATTCCTCCGCCGACCGTGCGACGGCGGACGCCGTCGTTGCCGGCCTCGAGGAGCACGGCGTGCGCTGCTGGGTGGCGCCGCGCGACATCCCGGCAGGCTCGGAGTACGGCGAGGAGATCATCGAGGCGGTCAAGGCCTGCCGCGTGTGCGTGGTGGTGTTCTCCGGCAGCGCCAACGCCTCCCCGCACGTGCGCCGCGAGGTGGAGCGGGCGGTCTCGGCGCAGAAGCAGATCGTGCCCTTCCGGGTGGAGAACCTTGAGCCGACCGGCGCCATGGAGTACGCCCTCGGCGGCACGCACTGGCTCGATGCCTTCAACGGCCCGCTCACCGCGCACGTGAGCGCACTCGTTACAACCACGCGGCGGCTGCTCGGCCATACCGCCGCCGGCAAGTCCGAGGGGGGTGCGCCGAAGGCACCGATCACCGACCGCCCCTCGGTGGTGGTCCTGCCCTTCAACAACATGAGTGGCGACGCCGAGCAGGAGTATTTCAGCGACGGCATCACCGAGGACATCATCACCGACCTCTCCAAGGTCTCAGGCCTCTACGTGGTGGCGCGCAACACCGCCTTCACCTACAAGGGAAGGTCCCTGAAGGTGGAGGAGATCAGCCGCGAGTTCGGCGTCACCTTCGTGCTCGAGGGCAGCGTGCGCAAGGCCGGAGCGCGCGTGCGCGTGACCGGCCAGCTCATCAACGGCCGCGACGGCGGCCACGTGTGGGCCGACCGCTACGACCGTGAGCTCACCGACATCTTCGCGATCCAGGACGAGATCACGCACGCCATCGTCGAGCAGCTGAAAGTGAAGCTGCTGCCGCAGGAGAAGAAATCGCTCGCTCAGGCACCTACCGACAACATCGAGGCCTACACCTATTACCTGCGCGGGCGCCAGTTCCTGCACCGCCACTCGAAGTCGTACTACCTGCTGGCACGGCGCATGTTCACCAAGGCGGTCGAGCTCGACCCGCTGTACGCCCGGGCCTACTCCGGCATCGCCGACTGCGACTCGTTCCTGGTGCTGCACTACCACCAGGACGTCGCCATCGACAGCATCCTCGCCACCAGCGCCCGCGCCATCGAGCTCGAGTCCGGCCTCGCCGAGGCACACGCCTCACGCGGTCTGGCGCTCTCCCTCGCCGAGCGCACCGAAGAGGCGATGGCCGAGTTCGAGCGCGCGGTGAAGCTCGACCCTAATTCCTTCGAGGCACACTACTTCTACTCGCGCGCGCGGTTTGCGCAGAACCAGCTTCCGGAGGCGGCGGCGCTGTGCGAGCGGGCCGCGGCACTGAAGCCGGACGACTACCAGACCTACGCCATGCTGGCGATGATCTACAACTCCATCGGCCGGCAGGCGGAAGTCCCCCAGGTGGCACGCGCGGGCGTCGAGCGCGCGCAGGCGGAACTCACGCTGCACCCTGAAAATCCCCGCCCCGCCTACCTCGGGGCAGTGCTGCTCATCGCCATGGGCGACAAGGACCGGGCGCGCGAGTGGATCGCGCGTGCGACGGCGATCGACCCCGACGACCTCCTCACCCAGTACAACAGTGCCTGCGTCTATGCGCGCATGGGCGATGCGGAGATGGCGTTCGATCTCCTCGAACGGCTGCTGCCGCACGCCAACCACGAGACCAAGTCGTGGGTGAAGGTCGACTCGGACCTGGACGCCCTGCGCGGCCTGCCACGCTACGCGAACGTGCTGCAGCTCATCGGCTAAGGAGCGCCACGCTCTCTAGTGTCCGGCCTGCCTGAACACGATGTGGAAGCGGTAGCAGTTGGGCACCGCGACCCCGCCCTGCTCGGAGCGCACGTAGCGTCCGTGGCGGGCGACGTTGAGCGCCGCCGCGTCCAGCTGCGCATCCTGCGATGACTCCTCGATGAGCGGCTCACCGCTGCGCGTGCCGCGCGCGTCTACGCATACCCGCACCAGCGCGGCGCCCTCGATCCCGAGCCGCCGCCGCTCCGGGGGGTAGTAATCCTCGCTGTCGGGCAGGACATTGCGGCCGAGCATGCGCACAGGCTCAGGCGCAACCACCGTGTCCGCGTCTGAGGGCCGTTCCACCACCGGCGGTGCGGGCGGTGCGGCCTCGGGTGGCACGACCCGTGGCGCGGCGGGCGGCACTACGGCAGGCAGGCTCGCGTGCCGCAGCGCCGGCGTTTTCACGCGCGGCGCCGGGGCGACCTCGGGGACCGGCTCGGGGATGAAGCGGGCAACCAGTGCCGGTGGCACGGGTGTCGCCAGGGAGCTCATCAGGGCGGTGGCGAGCAGGTAGATGACGCCAAGGTGCAGCAGGACGATGCCGCAGGCGGCCAGCGTGCGCCGCGGGAGGATCTCGGATTGCGCGAAATGGTAAGCCATGTGATTCGCTCCCATAAATGCGTTGCCGGATGATCGACACCCAGAGACTAGCGCGAAGGGCTCGGGAAATTTTCCCGACCACGCGCGCCCTCTCGGGGCGCCCTGATTACTGAAGCGCAGCGGATCCTGGGTCGGGGTTAGACCGCAGGTTTCGCCCTGGCGCTCGATCCCTAGCGCAGGCCGTAGCGGGCGAAGATCGCCACGATCTCGCTGTTGCCTGCGGCGCGTGCCGCGGCGAGCGGGGTTACGCCCTGCGCGTCCGCCACGCGCGGATCGGCGCCGTAGGCCATGAGTGCCGCGACGGCATTGGCGTGCCCTTTCAGGGTGGCAAGCATCAGGGCAGTACGGCCGAGCGCGTCACGCACATTGAGGTCTGGCTGATCGCGGGAGAGTGCCTCCAGCTCTGCAAGGTCACCGGCCTCGGCCGCCTGAAGCAACCGCGCACCCGGCGGCGGCGGCACCGCAGCCGCCGCGACCCGGCTCCTCGCAGCGGCGATCGCGCTCGTGTCGGCCACGCTGCCATCGGCGCGCCCGCGGGCCACGGGCGGTGCGTACGCCGTGACCGGCGGGGACTGCGGCGCCGGCACCGCGATCGGCGCCGGCTGCTCCTCCAGGCGCAGCTGTGCCACAGGCGGCGCGGCGACCGAAGGCGCCGGGACAGTCACGGGTGCGAGCTGTGGCGCGGGCAGTGTCACCTTGCCAGCCGCCTCCGCAGGCGCTGCGGATCCTGCCGGCGTGATCCGCACCACGGCTTCCGCGGGCGCGGCGGGGGCCGTCGACACCTTCCAGCGCGGCAGGATGATGAGCCCCGCCAGGACACTCGCGGCCAGCGCACCAAAGAGCGCCGAGCGTGCCCGCAGGCTGGGGGTGCGGCGGGACATGGCGCTGAGGTCGCTCGCCGCGCTGAGCACGCGCGCCTGCGCGAGGATCGCACGCCGCGTGGCCTCAGACGGCGCGCTCGCATCGTGCGCCGCGAGCCTGCGGTAGCGGGCATCCAGGGCCTCGTCTTCGCGTGACTCCTCGCTCATGCGTGCTCTCGCAGCAGCTCGCGCAGCTTGCTGCGCGCATAGCGCAGGCGGCTCTTGGTAGTCTCGAAGCTGCTGCGCGTGACGCCGGCGACCTCCTCGATGCTGAGCTCCCCCTCGACCTGCAGGAGGAAGGCGTCGCGCTGCTCCTCGGGCAGCTGCGCAAGCGCCGCCGCAAGCGCACCCTGCTCATCGCGCACCATGGCTGCGGCGAGCGGTCCGACGCCCGGCTCGGTGCTCAGCTGCCCGAGCAGTGCGCCGGATTCGTAGCCCAGGGCCTCCAGGCTCAGGGTGCGGCGGCTCGAGCGCATGGCATCCAGCATGCGGTTGCGCGCCACCGTGAAGAGCCACGTCGTGAAGCGCGCCCGTGGCTCGAAGCGCGGCGCATCACGCGCCACGGCGAACCAGACCTCCTGCATCAGTTCCTCCGCGGTCGCCCGGTTGCCCACCTGGCGCATGAGGTAGCGCCAGATGCGCATCTCGTGTCGGCGATACAGCGCGTCGAACGCGGCGACCTCGCCGCCCGCGTAGCGCTCGATCAGGCCCTCGTCGGTCTCGCCGGCGTCACTCATCCTGCGTCATTATGGCGTCCCGCCCGGACCTCAGCCCGGGGGATCGGGCACGAAGCTCGGCGGGCTGTCTGGGAAAGGCACCGGTAGCGGCGCGCGAACCGGCGCCGCTCGCCGGATCACGCCGAGCGCCAGCAGATTCTCGGCGCTGTCGTAACGGATGCGGATCACCTCGTTGGGCCGCGCCGCCTCGCGGTCGAAGGCGGCGTAGTCGACGTAGGAGCCCTCGCGCTCACCGTGCCCGGTGCCGAGCTTCGCCGCCGGCTGGGGAGCGCTGCGGCCCGCGGTGATCGCCGCGGAATCCGCCAGCATGCCCTCGCGCCGCGCCGCCGCGCCCCCGGAGTACGCCGGCGAGGGTGCAGGGCTCGGCGCCGTGGGACTCGTGAGCGCCACGGGCGGCGGCACGCGTTCCCTGAAGAGCGCCACCCCGATGACACCGACGTTGGCCGGCCGTCCAGTGCGCTCGGCGTAGGAGTCGGTGGCATCGGTGAAGGTGAATGCGGCCACCTCCCACTGGCTCTTGCGCCAGCCGGTGATCTCATAGGCCGTGCCGGCGGAGAAGATGTAACCCTCCTGGTCGTACCCGGCCGTCGCACCGGAGAGCACGTTCACCCCGTCCACCGACATCACCGCCAGCACCCGGCCGCCGGATTGATTGCGCACCCGCACCGCGTACTTCGCCCCGGGGCGGCCCGCCACCCAGTACTCGCCGCGGAAGTAATGCACGCCGAGCGTCTCCCCGCTCACGCGGTCGATCACCTCGACGTCGGCCAGGCTGCCGAGCGCGAGTGCGTCGGTGCTCGAGGCCAGTGCCACCAGGGTCAGGAAAACCGCCTTGCGCTGCATCTCTCGCCTCCGGTGCTTGATGCACCTCGGCTACTGAAGCGCGGCGGGCGGCGCGATGGGGTCAAGGGCGGGGAAAAATATCCGGCGCGGCTGGCGCGCGGCGCCTTAAGTCAAACCAGGGCGCGGGCGCGCCCGTCAGGGGTATTTCTTCTCCACGACGCCCCGCACCGGGTGCGTGTCGTACACCAGCACGATCGACTGGATGTGCCCGGTGCTCGGGTCGAAATTGAACACGTCGGCACAGTCGAACGCCACGCGCGAGCCGTCCGTGAGGCGCCAGTCGTAGAGGTAGTAGGCCACCGCCCTCAGGTGCCCCTCCGCGCTGATGAGGACGTCGTGCACGGTGAGCTTGGTGCCGCGTGAGGAGTCGGCCACCTTCTTCACGTACTGCCGCACCGGAATGCGGCCGAGGAACGGGGATTCCACCCAGCCGTCGGGAATGAAGAGCGCCGCCGCCTTGTCCGCGTCCCCCGCCTCGAGCGCCTTGAGATAAGAGTGCACTGTCTTTTGCATAAACCCTCCACGATCCAGCGGCGCTTCGCCTGCGGCGCAGCAATATGTGCCCGGCCGTAACGCCTGGGGCGCGTGCTAACCCTGAGCCGCGCCCGGCGGTCCGGTCAAGTCCTGCTTCGCAGGCGGCGGCGGTCCCTTCTGTGTCGTCATCCAGACCGCGATGTCCCAGGCATTGCGGATGCCGATGAACAGCAGCAGAAGCGCCAGCGCTGCGACCCCGAACAGGCTCTGCTCGGGACGGTGCCAGAGGAGGATCCCGAGGCACGCGATGCCGGCGTAGGACAGGGACGGCAGGATCACGTTCCACACCCAGTCCTCGCGCACCGGGACGTAGCCCCCGCTGATCGAGCGGCGCAGCAGCAGCGCGGTGCGCAGGCCGTAGCCCACCCCCGCGACGCCCCCGGCGATGAAGCCGGCGCTCAGGGTGGCGACGTGCTGGTGCGGCATGCTCGCGTACGCGGCCAGCGCCAGCACGCCCCCGAAATGCACCATGGTCGGGGATACGAAGGCGCGCAGGCCCACAGGGTTCACGCGGCTCGCATCCCGCACCAGTGCGATCACGACGAAGGTCAGCCCGGTGAGGCCGCCCGCGGCGGAGCCGATGATGACGTAGAAGTTGTCCCAGCCGGCGAGCAGTGTTGCGTCCATGGATGCCTCCGCGAGCTAGGGAGTGGCGCCCCGCGTCCCGCTCTGGGCGCGATGCCCGAGGGTGAGCGCACTGAAGAACATGGTGAGGAGGCAGCAGGCGATCATGGTGCCGAAGACCCCACCCCAGCCGAAGTGATCGGCGATCCAGCCAACGCCGCTGCCGGAGATCGCCGAGCCGAACACGTAGCCGAAGAACCCGGTGAAGCCGGCGGCCGTGCCGGCCGCCTTCTTCGGCACGAGGTCGAGCGACTGCAGCCCGATGAGCATGATCGGCCCGTAGATCAGGAACCCGATGGCCGTGAGCGCCGCGTAATCGATCCAGACCGGGCCTTTGCCGTTGAGCCAGTAGACCACGACGCCGATGAGGGTCAGCGCCATGAAGAGGATCGTGGCCGGCGCACGCCGGCTGCGGAACCAGGTATCCGAGATCCAGCCGCAGGCGATGGTCCCGGGGATCGCCGCGTACTCGTACAGCTGCCAGGCGACGCTCGATTCGCGGGGCGTGAACCCCTTGGCTGTCTGCAGGTAGGTCGGAATCCAGCTCTCGACTCCATAGCGCACGAAATAGCAGAACACGTTCGCGAGCGCGATCGCCCACAGGTAGCGGTTCGAGAGCACGTAAGTGAAAAAGATCTCGCGGAACCCGAGGATGTGCTCGCTCGCCTGCGAGTACCCCGGCGGGTAGTCGTTCTTGAACTCCTCGATCGGCGGCAGCCCGCAGGACTGGGGCGTGTCCTGCAGCAGCAGGTAGGCGAGCACCGCCACGATCGCCGCCACCAGCGCGTTGAAGTAGAAGGTCGCGTGCCAGTCGTGGAACAGGTAGGTGACGCCCACGTAGGAGATGCCGGCGATCAGGCCGCCGCCGACGTTGTGTGCAGTGTTCCACAGGGACACCGTGCGGCCGCGCTCGCGCGTGCTGAACCAGTGCACCATCGTCTTGCCGCACGGCGGCCAGCCCATGCCCTGCACCCAGCCATTGAGTACATACAGCCCCACGATCAGGGACAGGGAGCTGAAGATCCCCGGCACCAGCCCAAAGGCGGCGATGATGGCGCAGGAGAGCAGCAGCCCGAGTGGCAGGAAGTATTTGGGGTTGCTGCGGTCCGAGACCGAGCCCATGAGGAACTTCGACACCCCGTAGGCGACGGACAGGCCCGAGAGTGCGGTGCCCAGCTGCGCCTTGGAGTACTCCGGGTGCTGGCGCAGGATCTCCGGGATGGCCAGCGAGAGGTTGTTGCGCACCAGGTAATAGCCGGCGTAGCCGATGAAAATGCCGAGGAACACCTGCAGCCGCAGGCGGCGATAGGTAGGGGCAACCGCCTGTGCCGGCAGCGGCGCCGCGAACGCGGCCGGCTTGAGGAACCCGAACATCCACTCTCCCCTGAAGCGCCCGGGCGCCTGCTGGGGGATACTATGTGGAGCAGGCGACCGCCGCCACAGGCACCGCCAGCGCGCCTTGGCGGCGCGCCCCCCGCCCCTTGAGGATCCGCACCCGTGAGACCGCCGAAGACACTGCGAGCCCTCGTGATCGCGAGCCTGCTCGCCCTGCTGTGTGCCTGCACCTCCTACCATGCCTACCGCAAGTGCGGACGGGACGGCTGCCCCGGCGATGCCGCCATCACTCAGCAGGTGGAAGCGCTCCTGAAGCAGCATCCGGACCTCGGGCCCCCGAGCATGATCTACGTGTCGACCTCCGATGGGGTGGTGTTCCTGACTGGCCACTCGGGCACCCAGCTCCAGCGCGCCAACATCGAGGCGCTCGCCCGGCAGGTCCCGGGCGTGCGCGAGGTCATCAACAACATCGCGTTCGACAACCTCGGCATGTAGGGTGCGGGTTCTTGCCCGCGGCCGTGGCAGTCTGCAAGATGTGGCGCCGATGGACCCCGCAACACCCACCGCAGCGCCCCCGATGGATGAGCTCGCACGCCGCGCGCTGCTCGCCTTCCTCATCACCTTCATCCTGGCGCGCACGCTCGTGCTGCTGATCATGGCGCGCCGCATCCCGAACCTGTACCTGTTCATGGACAAGACCCACGTCCACCACCTGAACTACGGCATCTTCCTGCTCGCCGGCGTGGGCGCCTACCTGCTGTTCGGGGCGCCGGCGGGCGATGCGCTGCGCCGGGCGGCGTTCGCCTACGGCATCGCCATGGCGCTGACCTTCGATGAGTTCGGGATGTGGCTGCACCTCGGGGGCAGCTACTGGCAGCGTGCCAGCGTCGATGCGACGGTGGTGGTGGCGGGGCTGCTCGCCTTCATTGCCTACGCGCGCTCGATCCGCACCTTCGAGACGCGGCACGTGCGCGCCTTCGTCGCCCTCGGCCTCGCGGTGGTGCTGTTCGGCGTGGTGCTCTATGACGTCTCGATGCGCATCGGCAACATCGAGGGGCCGCGGCTGCGGGAGCTGGAGATCGCCTCCTCTCCGTGAAGCCGCCCGGGCGCGCGCGGCGTCAGTTGCCGAGCAGCCCGAACACCGCGACGCCGTTGGTCGCACCCACGAACACCTTGCCGTCCGCGACCACCGGGGTGATGAACTTGTTGCCGGCGCCGTACTGATCGCGGCCGTTGGCGGCCTGGGAGCTGTTGTACAGCTCCTGCGCGAGGTTGCCCGCCGCATAGGCGTGCAGCACCGCGGGATTCGTGTTCTCGTGCGCCCAGACGATGCCGTTGGCCGTGCCGTTGGCGCTCACCGAAGGCGCGGTGCCGGGGGCGGTGAAGCTCGCGCTGCTCTGTGTGCCGGCGTTGAGCTTGGCATCGACGATATTGAAGGAGATGAGCTGCCCGCCGTTTGGCCCGTAGTAGAGGGTCTGGTTGAAGTAGGCCGGCGTCGACCAGATGCCTCCGCCGAGCGCCGCCGTGAGTTCCTGCCAGATGTTGTTGCCGGCGGAGCTGAACTTGCCGAGGGAGTCACGGTTGACGACGTACAGGTTGCCGTCCTTGCCTGCGCCCACCGCCAGGTGGCGCGTGGTGCCGCCGGAGTCGGTCAGGTCGGGCAGCAGGAGGATGCCCCCGGATCCCAGGTCCTGGTCGGCGGTCGACTCGACGACCTCATTCGACATGGCGAAGTAGTCCGCCACGGTGAGGGAGGTGCCGCTGCTGGCAAGCTTCAGGAAGCTGTTGCCGTAATCCTGCTGGTTCGGGAAGCCGTTGCCATCAAGGGTTGTCTCGAAGGCGCCGTTGGCGGTGAGCAGGTACACGTTGCCGGCGCTGTCGGCCGCCGGGCCGCCGCCCGCCATCCAGATGGCAGGGCCGAAGCCACCACTGTTGGGCGCGGCGTTGAAGACCTGGGTCTGCGCGAGTGTCGCCTCGCTGTAGGCGATCACCCAGCCGGAGTACGGCGGGTGATCGCAGTGCGAAGTCCAGCTGGTGTACACCGTGCCCTGCGACAGCAGCAGCGCGGCGCGCTCCTCGTACGCCTCGGGGTCGAAGGTGGTGGTGCCGCCAAGCACCGGGTAGCTCGCGCTGATGTCGACCGGGCCGTTGAGAAGCTCAGCCCCGGTGGTCACGTCGAGGGCATGCAGCCGCTGGTGGTAGCTCAAGTTGCCGGTGTTGCGCGACATGGCGACCACGAACATCGTGCCGTGGGCACCGGCGGCGCGGTCAATCACCGGCGTCGAGGTCACCCCGATGGTGGGCATGACCTGGTCGCAGCCGACGTCGTCACTCGCCGCTTCGCCCGAGCCGAGCAGCGACACCTGCCACAGCACCGCCCCGCTGTCGGCATCGTACGCATAGACCGTGTCGTTCTCGGACGCGACATACACGACGTTGTGCGTGGCGCCATTCACGGTGAGGCCCGAGAGGTACAGGGGCTGGGCGTCCACCTTGCCGTCTGCGGGCAGGAAGCGCAGCAGCCCGAAGCTCGTGGAATTGACGTTGCTTGTCGTCAGCACCGACTCGGTAGCATCGCTGCCGCTGCGGCTGATGTCGTACTTGTAGGTGAGGATGTCGGTCGCCGTGGTGGGCGTGGTGCCACCGCCGCCCCCGGTCGGCGGGGTCGGCGTCGTCGAAGTCGACGAAGTACTGTCACCGCCGCCGCCACCGCCGCAGGCACCCAGCAGCGCGGCCGTCAGCAGCAGCGGTAACGCCGCCGCGGCTTGAAAATGTACACGGGTCATCGGATGGCTCCTCGTCGGGACGGCAGACTCTAGCGTCACAACATCAAACAGCAACCCGTCTGCGAACCGCGACGCCCGCTGGGCTGATTCGGGCGCCGGCGGGCACCTACGCGGGCGCGCCGGACGCGGTGGAAAGCCATTGTCCCCCTCGCTCCCCGCCGCCGGCGGCACTGCCGTCACAGCGTGGGCTGACAGGGAACGGCCGACACGGCACCGGCGCGGGCGCAGCGGGACTTCTCGGGAACGCCCCTGAGGCGTGCAGGAGGCAGGCCGGGCACGCCGCCGGGCGGCCGCGGCGCAGGATGTGGACAGCGGGCCCGCGCGACTGCGCGCAGGTCAGTCCCGCCGACCCGCGCGGCCTAGGGCTGCTCCCACGACTGGGTCGGGAGGTTCGGCGGCGGTGGGAGCGAGCGCAGGTAGGTCACGAGCTGCCACACGCCATCCTCGCCGATGGCGCCCCCGAAGGCTGGCATGCCCTTGGGCCGCCCGTAGTAGATCGACATGAACACCTCCGGGTCCGCGCCACCGTAGCGCCAGCGCCCGTCGCCGAGGTTCGGGCCCACGGCCCCCGAGGCGTCCGGCCCGTGGCAGCCGTCGCAGTTCATGGCGGTGAACAGCTGCGCGCCCGTGGCAGCGACTGCCTTGTCGCCCGCGTGTGGGTTGTGCAGCGTGCCGCCCGGGGGCACGAGGCCGCCGGCCGCCTCGTGCGAGGCATAGGCGACGGCGGGCGGCGCCGCGGAGCCGGTGGCAGCAGGTGTTGGGGTGTGCTGCTGCGAGCAGGCGCCGAGCGCCGCGCCGAGGCACGGCAGCATCGCAAGCAGGGTACGCAATGACAGGTTGGTGGTGCTCATAGGGCAAAGATCCAGATCATGCCGCCCTGGCTGGTGTGACGTCCGATCTCCTTGACGTAGTCCGCCGGCGCACGCACGTCGGTCGGGTCATCCGCGCGCACGTCACCGGCGAGCAGCAGCCAGTCCCCGCCGATACCGGCATACACCGCCACGTACTGCTTGCCATCCGGGCCGCGGTAAGTGATCGGGTTGCCCACCACGCCCGAGCCGACCTTGAACTTTGAGAGGACCTTGCCGGTGCGGGCATCGACGGACTTGAACCAGCCATCGAGCGTGCCGTAGAAGGCGACGTCGCCGCCGGTCACCAGCGCACCGCTCCAGTTGGGGAATTCCTCCTTGTTCTCCCAGACTTTCTTGCCGGTCGTGGCGTCCCAGGCCATGAAGGTGCCGAGGTAGCCGCCGGGACCTGCGCTGTAGGGGGGATTGATGCCCATGAACGGCGTGCCCTTCAGGTAGGCGGCGCGCGCGACGGCGTAGTCCATGCACAGGTTGTTGGTGGACGTATAGAAGAGGTGCGTGCGCGGGGAGTACGCCGGCGGCGAGGCCGGGCTCACGCCCCCCTCAAGGCACGGACAGATGTCCTTCACCGTGCCCTTGGAGGCCCCGGTCTGCTTGGCAGGGTCCACCACCGGGCGCCCGGTCTGCAGGTCCACCGCCGTCGCCCAGTTCACCTTGACGAACGGCTGGGCGAGGATCACCCGCCCGTTGGTGCGGTCGAGGGTATAGGCGAACCCGTTCTTGTCGAAGTGCACCAGCGCCTTGACGGGCTTGCCGGCGACGGTGAGGTCAGCCAGCACCATCGCGCCCGTGGCATCGAAGTCCCAGCTGTCGTGCGGGGTGAACTGGTAGGCCCACACGAGCGAACCATCCTCGGGTCGGCGCGCGAGCACGCTCGCGGTCCACTTGTTGTCACCGGCACGCTGCTCGGAGTTGTAGGGCCCGGCATTGCCGGTGCCGTAGTAGACGAGGTCGAGCTGCGGGTCGTAGGAGAGCCAGCCCCACACCGGCGCGCCGCCGGTGCGCCAGGTTTCCCCGGGCCAGGTATGGGCGCCCAGATCCGCGCCACTGTCGTAGGGCGTCTTGAAGTCACCGCTCTTGGCGAGCATGTCGGCATCGGGACCGAGGTTGTGTGCGGTCCACACAACCGCGCCGCTCTTGAGGTCGAGGCCCTTGGTCCAGCCATAGATGCCGAACTCCCCGCCCGCCGCCCCGACGATCACGCGGTCCTTCACCACCAACGGTGCCATGGTCACGGTCTCGCCGCTGGCCATGTCCGCGATCTGCGTCTTCCACACTTCGCGGCCGCTCTTGGCATCCACCGCCACCGTGTGGCCATCGAGCAGGTTGTAGATGATCTTGCCGTCGGCATAGAAGGCGCCGCGGTTCACCGTGTCGCAGCAGGACACGCCTATCGCGTTGGCACTCACGTCCGGCCGGTACTTCCAGCGCAGCGGATAGCCCTCTTTGCTCAGGTCGAATGCATACAGCACGTTCGGCCAGGGTGTGATGACGTACATCGTGTCGCCCACCACGAGCGGCTGCCCCTCGTGGCCGGCGAGCACGCCGGTGGAGAAGGTCCACACCGGGTGCAGGCCCGTCGCGTTGCCCGAGTTGATCTGCGCCAGGGGGCTGAAGCGCGTGGTCGCATAATCCCGCCCCGGCATCGTCCACTGGCCGTCCTCGCCTGCCGCCACCGGTGCGCGCGGCGGTGCCGCGGCTGCGACGGCGCTCATGAGCGCCAGCGTGAGCATCGTCGGGATCGAACCTGCCGGGAGCGGCCGCATACGCGTACTTCCTTCTTATTGGTCGGACACTAGGGTGTGACAGGCGCCGGGCGCGGTCAAGGCGCGTCGCCGGCGTTCAAGTGCTATGGCGCAAGGCTCGCAGCGTAGGCGCACACCGCGATCATGTCGGCGGGGCTCAGCGGCGCCACCACCGGCGCCATGGTGAGGTCGGCAGGCGAGTGGCGGGTGCCGCTCTTGAATGCGTACAGCTGGCGCAGCAGGTAACTCGCCGAACGACCGGCGATCGGCGGGAAGATCGCCATGCCCCGCAGCGCCGGTCCGTGGCAGCTGACGCAGGCAGTGACACCAGCGACCGCGCCCGTGGCGAGCCGGCGGCCACGCTCGATGCTGCCCACCGGCACGTAGGCGTCGTACTGCATCTCATCATCACGCCGCGCATCGCGCAGCGCATCGGGTGCGATCTCGAGCAGGCGCGCACCGAGGGGCTCGCGCGCTGCGCCCGGCAGCGGCAGGTAGGTCCAGCCCGTTGCCTTGAACGCGGGCACGGTGTCGCTTTCGATGACACGCGAACGCTGCGTGAGAGTGAGCGCGCTGAAGTAAGCCAGCGCCTCGGCCGCATCCGGGGCGCTCACGTGCGAGGCCACCTGGATCATCGCGTCCGAGGGCGCGTTCGGGTGCGGCCAGGCGATGCGGCGTGCGCCGGACCTGAAGTCCGCGAGCTGCTGCAGCATGTACTCGCGCGGCAGACCGGCGAGGGAGGCGTTCTCGGGCCGGCCGCGGCCGTTGGCGAGGTGACAGTAGCCACAGGCATAGACCTCGGGCCTGACACCGTGGGCGACGACGGCCGGCAGCGGCGGGTGGGAGTCCGGGTGCCAGTCGGGCACCGCGAACTGCTCGAAGAGCTGCGCCTGCGTGTAGGTGAGGCGGCTGTCGGGCAGATGCAGCGGCGTCACGGCGTCGTAGGGCGGCTGGGGCAGATCGCCCTCCCCCGGAAAGAGCCACGCCGGAACCGGCACAGCCGTCGCCGCACTCGCAGCGGGCGCGCCGGTCAGCAGCACGAGCAGCAGTAAGAGTGGCGCACCGGGCATGCCGGGTGAGGTTACACGAATCGCTGCAGGATTCTCACAATCCGTTACCGCCGCCGGCAAGCACTCGCGTGCGCCTGCCGCGCTGCCTTTCGCGGCAGAAGCGCGCGGCCTGGCCGCGGACGGGTGCCAGCGCGCGTTCAGGTTTCTCGACCAAAGTTGAAGCTCCTTTGATGAGCGTTCCGATTAAATCCGCGCCTCTATGCATCTGCGCTACGGCCACGCGGGGCGGCACGCGCCTGCGGTGCTCGCCGCGGGCCTGTGCGCAATGGCGCTGCTTTGCGCCGTGCACGCGCCGCACGCCGAGGAGATCGCGGTGTTCGCCGGCGCCACCGACACCGATGATCACACGAGCGTCAGCTACTCCTGGCAGCTCGAGTACCGGCAGCGACTGCGCAGCGACCTCGACTTCTCCCTCGCCTACCTCAACGAGGGCCACGTACCGGGCCACCACCGTGACGGGGCGAGCGCCCAGATCTGGGCGGTGACCCCGCGCCTCGCGGGCCGCTTGGAGCTCGCCCTTGGCGCCGGCCCGTACTTCTACTTCGACACCCAGACGGCCGACGCCGCGCCCGGATTCCGCGATTACCACGGCGTCGGGGCGATCGTGAGCGGCTCGCTGAGCTACTACTTTGACTCCAGCTGGTTCGTGCGGCTGAACCTGAGCGAGGTGCACACGCCGGGGGATGAGGACACGCGCACCCTGGTGCTCGGCGTCGGTACCAGCCTCGACCCGCTGCTGCAGCGCTTCGGGGAGATCGGACTGAGCGCACCGCCGGGGAGCGAACTTGGGGTGTTCGCCGGGCAGACCATCGACAACAGCGCCACCTCGCCGCGCTCGCGTGCCTTCGGCGTCGAGTACCGCTATAGCGTCACGCGCAACATCGACCTCTCGGCCCGCTGGCTCAACGAGTCGGATGGCTCGGCCGGCAGCCACAACGGGCTCACGGGACAGGTCTGGCTCATCGACCCGATGTTCGCGCGCCGCGTGACGCTGGGCCTCGGCGCGGGGCCGTACTTTGCGCTCGAGCGCCGCGAGCTCAGCGACGGACAGAGCGCTGCGCGCCTCGAGGGCATGGTGTCCCTGAGTGCAAGCTGGCGCTTCAGACACCACCTCGTGGCGCGCGTGACCTGGGATCGCGGCTTCACCAACCAGAGCGAGGACCGTGACGTCCTGACCGCGGGGGTCAGCTGGCGCTTCGGCCGCTAGGGCTGTGCGGGGCGCAGTGCGCGCCCGAGGAGGCCGCCGATCAGTCCGGCCACGGCAGACCCGAGCGTGCCGAAGGCGAGGATCACGGCCGGCACGTCACCCAGAAGACACGACACCGCGATGCCGATGAGTGCGCACACCCCGCCGGCGATGGCACCGCCGGCGGCAGCGCCGCCCCAGCCGCCTGCGGCGCGCGTCCCGTAGAGAAGACCGGCCACGAGCGACAGCCCGAGCCCGCCGTACATGAAGTTGGCACGCACCAGCGGCACGAAGTGCCCGATGAGGGCCATGGCAACCTGCAGGCAGGTGCCGACGATCGTCGCGTAACGCAGTCGCGGTATATCCATAGAACCCCCCTCGTGGGGGCATCCGGCCATGCCGGCGGCGCCCCGTCAAGCGCCTCGTTGGCCGCGGAGCGCACCGCAGCGGAGCGGATGTCGCAGGATGTTGGAAGTGCGGCCGTTTCCGGGGTGGCGGCGGGCCACGGGCGAGATCCTATGGCGCCGCGTCGCCCGCTTCAGGTACATTTTCCAAAAGCTGCGCGGCCCCGGCCGCTCCCACAACGGCCACCTGGCAGGAAGCATCTCATGCGCCGTGCGTCTGGAATCCTGTGCCTCCTGACGAGCGTACTCTGGTACGTGAGCCTCGTCGTCTCCAGTGCCACGGCATACGCGCAAAGCGACGTGCCGACCCCGGATCAGCTGGACGAGCTGCTCGCCCCGGTGGCGCTCTACCCGGATGCGCTGGTGGCGCAGATCTGTGCCGCCTCCACCGATCCGCAGCAGGTACTCGACGTCAACACCTGGAGCAAGCAGAACTCGGGGCTGAGCCCGCAGGCGCGCACCGACGCCGCCCAGGCGCAGGGATTTGATCCGGCCTTCATCGCGCTCATCAATTTCCCGCAGGTGCTGGACATGATGGCGCAGAACATCGACAGCTATGCGGCGATCGGACGCGCGTTCAGCGCCAACCAGGCCCCGGTGATGGATTCGATCCAGCGCCTGCGCCAGCAGGCCTACGCCGCCGGCAACCTCGAGAGCAACCAGTACCAGAAGGTCGAAGTGCAGGACCAGGGCGGCGTGCAGGCGGTCAGCATCGTGCCCGCCAATCCGCAGGTGGTCTATGTGCCGGCGTACAACCCGACGGTCGTCTACGCGACGCCCGACCCGGGCGCGGTGGTCGCGACCACCCTCCTCACCTTCGGCGCCGGCATCGCCCTCGGCGCCTGGATCTCCAACAACAGCTACCCCTGGGGCTGGGGCGGATGGGGCTGGAACTGGGGCCACCGCACGGTGATCGTGCACAACAACGTGTGGGTGGTGAACAACCGCTACCGCCCGCCCCGTCCCTACTACCACTACCGGCCCCCCGTGTACGGCCGCCCGATTCACGCGCGGCCGCCCAACAACTGGCACGACCGCCCGTACTACCGTCCGCCCCCGGGTGGCGGCAGGCCTCCTGGCGGCGGCCCCGGTGGCCGGCCGCCCGGCGGTGGACCCGGCGGCAAGCCCCCGGGTGGTGGATATCCTGGCAACGGCAAGCCGCCAGGCAACGGCAGGCCCCCTGGTGGCGGCACACCTCCGGGAGGCGGCAAACCCCCGGGTGGCGGCACGCCCCCCGGAGGTGGCAAGCCCCCCGGTGGAGGCACACCGGGCGGCGGCAAGCCCCCCGGCGGCGGCACGCCTCCCGGAGGCGGCACGCCTCCCGGAGGCGGCAAGCCCCCCGGTGGTGGTTCGGGCGGACGGCCGCCCGGGGGCGGCTCACCCGGTGGACCGAGCACGCGCCCGAGTCCCGGCATCATGCCGCAGCCGGGCACCCGCCCGGCCACGCCGAGCACGCGCCCGAACGTTACCCCGGCGCCGCGCCCCTCACCGGGTATCGCCCGACCGCAGCCGCAGGCGCGACCGCCGAGCAACTTCGCCGGCTACCCGGGCAAGGCGCCGGCACCGAGCAACACTGGTGCACGTCCGAGCGCCTTCGGCGGCAGCCACAACCCGAGCGCCGACCGCGCGGCGGCGAACCGTGGCCGCACCAGTGTCAACACGCAGCAGCGACAGCAGCCGCAGCGCGCGCAGCCGCAACAACGCCCGCAGCCCCAGCCGAAGTCAGGAGGACAGCGCAGGTGAACACCACCACACGTCCCGGCGCCCGCTTCCTCAGCACGACGGCCGCCCTGCTCCTGTCCGTGCTCGTCCCCCTGTGTGCGCTCGCCGAGGACGCGACGCAGAAGAGCTTCGCCAGCCCGCGCGCGGCCTTGGCGGCACTGCTCGAGGCCAACAAGGCCGACAACCTGACGGCACTGAACGAGATTCTGGGTCCGTCGGCGGCGAGTCTCATCACCTCGGGCGATGACACCCAGGACAAGAACGACCGCGCGCAGTTCGTCACGCTCTACGAGGCGCACCATCGCCTGCAGAAGAGCGCTCCGGGCACGCTGACACTCCTGATCGGCAAGAACGAATGGCCACTGCCCATTCCGCTCGTGAAGAGCGGGGATCAGTGGCGCTTCGACAGCGATGCGGGTGCCAGGGAGCTGCTCTACCGGCGCATCGGCGCCAACGAGCTCGCGGCCATCAGGGTGGCGCGCGCGCTGCACCAGGCGCAACTGGACTACGCCGCGAGCGCCCACGACGGCAATCCCAAGGGACTCTACGCGCAACGCTTCCGCAGCAGCCCCAACATGCACGATGGGCTCTACTGGCCGGTCGCCGACGGCGAGGCGATGAGTCCTGCGGGCCCGCTGGTGGCCGACGCCGAGGCGGCCGGCTACGAGACCGGCACGCGCCACCCCTTCCACGGTTACTACTTCCGCATCCTGAAATCACAGGGCCCGCACGCCCGCGGCGGCGCGAAGGACTACGTGGTGGACGGCAAGATGAGCGGCGGTTTCGCGATCCTCGCCTATCCGGTGGAGTTCGGCGCCAGCGGCGTCATGAGCTTCCTCGTGAGCGACCGCGGCCGCGTCTACGAGAAGGACCTCGGCGAGGGCACGAGCGAGGCCGCCCAGGCGATGAGCAGCTTCGACCCGGATCCCACCTGGAAGGCGCTCAAGTAAGGCCGCGGCACGCATGTACCAGCCGCAGGTTCCGCTGATCCAGTCGAGCCCCCCGTTCCGCACCGCGCGCTTGGCTGAGATCGAACTCGGGAGCCTCGTGCTGCTGCGCGAGCCAGCCGGCGTCGGGGTGCGCGCGGATGCCCTTTCGTCGCGCGGCGACCTCACCGAGGGTGTGCTGCGCCTGAGTCCGGGCGCGGCGCGCTTCGAGCGCCGCGCGCTCGACAGCGTGCTGCTTGCTATCGACATCGCCTACCTGGTGGAGGCGGACCTCACCAGCCTCGCGGAGCGCTCCCCGGACTGCGGGGATCTCATAGTCGCCGCCAATCGCCCGCCCGCGGGTCTCTACGTCACGGGGCTGTTCGGGGGCACCCCCGGACTCCTCGACCTCGGCAGCGCGGTGATCCGTCCGTACATGGCGGCGCGCAGCTCGCTGCAGGTTGCCCTGCGCTGGAGGCTGGTTGAGCGCGAGCAGCGCACGCGGGTGCTGTACGCCCAGGACCTCGAGAGCGCAGAGCCGGCGGCTAGGGAGGCGCCGCGGCGCGCCTTCGGCGAGGACAGCGACTAACGCACGCGCGGCCCCCGCCCCCGTCAGAACGTGATGGCGATGTTGGCGCCCAGCACCACGACGTCTGAGTAAGCGCTGCTGCCCCCGGGGTGGCTGATGTACTGGATGAGCGGCGACAGCGACAGCCAGCCGCGGACGTTGAAGTTGTAGAACAGCTCGATTGGGTACTCGGCTCCCTGCACCGGCACCGGGGGCGAGACCCCCGTGCCGTTCAGCAGCCGCTGGCCTTCGGCGACGCGCGGGTTGACGCGCGTGCGGCCCACCGCGAAGCCGAGGATGTCCTGCGGTCGGGCGCTGACGGGCCCCGTGTAGAAGAGTCCCACGCTCAGCAGCTCGCTGATGGTGGCGGTATTGTGGTCCGCCTCCACCCAGTTGAAGAACACGCTCAGGTTGCGCGAGTTGGCGCTCGTGCCGGTGAGCTGCTGCTGCGCGTTCAGGTAGAAGCCGCTCTCCGCGTTGCGCAGCAGCGGCGGCACCGTCGGGTTCAGCACCTGCGGTCCCCCGTTTGCGGCGAGGAACACGTCCGGCTGGCGCGAGGTGTCGTACCAGCCGCCGAAGCGGTAGGTGCCGGGCCGCTGCGCCGGACCGAACGCCGGGGACCAGTCAAATTCCAGCGGGATCATCCAGCCGATGCCGCCGGAGAAGGTGAGCGAGGTGCCGTAGCTGTTCTCGAGGTTGCTCGGGTTGATCTGGTAGGCGCCCGCCTCGATGCGCATGTCCTCGTTGAGGCGCAGCCGCAGGCGCGTGCCCCACTGGCTCACCGGCCAGTTGTACCAGGTAGAGACGATGTTGCCGGGAAGCTCCCCGCAGAAGGTGAGGTTCATGAACTGGCAGGACCAGTTGTAGAAACTGCCGCCGACGCCGAGGCGCCCGAGCTTCACGTCCAGCGTCCCGCCGAACAGCGCCTGCTCGTAGGACAATTCCGTGAGGCGCAGGATGTTGCCGCGCCCGTAGACCTCCTGCACCTCATTGAGGGTGTGCAGGTTGGCGTCCGCGGAGAGGTTGTCGCCGTTGCGATCGGTGAGGGTGACCTTGAAGATCGCCTGCGGCCAGTGGAACAGCTTCTCGAGGTCGAAGCTCGCATCCGCGGTGATCTGGTCGGCATAACGCGCCAGGTGCCGGTCGCCCCCGGCGGCGTTGTAAGCCGGCTCGGCGAAGTAGGCGAGCTGCAGGTCGACCCCGTCATCGTGCAGACGCGAGCGCAGTCCGCCCCAGTCCCCGGTGAGGTAGTCCTGCGGGTCGAGCTCCGCGGCGCCGGCGGCGAGGGCCGCCAGCAGCAGCAGGCTGGCGCCGGCGAGTCTCGGCGCAGTGCCGCGGGTGCGGTGGCGCACGAGGGCTACTGGCCGAAGATCACGACGGTGGCCGCACCGTTCAGCGGTATGGAGCCGCCGCTGCTGCCCGAGGCCACGGCCACGTACTGCCGGCCCTTCACCTCATAGGTGATGATGCCGCCTGCGATCGGGCCGCCGGTGTTGAACTTGTAGAGCGTGTGGCCATCGCGCGCGTCCAGCGTGAGGAAGTTGCCGGACAGGTCGCCGGTGAACAGCACGTTGCCGGCCGTCGGCGTCAGGGCTGCGTACATCGGCGTCGGCCACTTCACGCGCCAGGCGATCTTCTGCGTCTTCGGGTCCACGGCATTGGTCCAGCCGGCCCACCGGCTGGTCGGGTCATTGCTGCCCCAGCCATTGGCAAGGCCGGTATAGGGAATGGTCGCGACCCACTTCGGGTCAGGGCCCTTCTTGAACAGCGTGCACCAGTCGATCGCATTCACGTAGAGGAGCCCGGTGAGGGGGCTGTGCGCGGCGCCGTTCCACTGCACGCCCGCCACCGGGCACACCCGCACGCCCTGCGGGGTGAGGGGCACGTCGTGGTTGAGCACCGTCGTCATCGGCAGCTTGAAGACGAGCTTGCCGTCCTCGCGGGTGACGACGTGCAGGATCCCCTCCTTGCCGGCGGTCGCCACGAGCTTCCTGCCGTCGGCGTCGAAGAGCGACACGACCGTGGCATCCCAGTCGTGGTCATCGTTCGGGCGCAGCTGGTACCACCACTTGAGCTTGCCGGTGAGCGCATCCACCGCCACCGTTGAGATCGTGAAGAGGTTGGCGCCGGGGCGCATGTCCTTGGCGTAGTCGGGGCCGGGGTTGCCGACCGGCACGAACAGCGTGTTGGTGTCGCGATCGAGCGCATAAGTCACCCAGGCTGCCCCGCCGCCGTGCTGCATCGACTCGGGGTTCTTCCAGGTGTCCGCGCCCGGCTGCCCGGGCTGGGGCACGAGGTCGAACGCCCAGGCGAGCGAACCATCGCTGACCTTGAACGCCATCATGCGCCCCCTGATGCCCCAGTCCCCGCCCGCCTTGGCGACGTACACGAGGTCGTTGAGCACGATCGGGGCCGCCCCGATACCCTCCCCCAGGCTCCAGTCGGCGACCTGGCGCACCCACAGCGGAGCGCCGGTCTTGGCATCGAGCGCGTACAGGAACCCGTCCTGGGTTCCGCGGATCACGCGGCCGCCGGCGATCGCCACGCCCTTGTTGGTGGCGTTCATCTCCGGGCCCTGCGCAACGTGCGCGTGGGTCCAGACCCTCCTGCAGGTGGTGGCATCGATCGCGTAGGTACCAAGGTGCGTCGTCACGTAGAGGATGCCGTCGTACATGACCGGACCGGTGGAGAAGGTGCCGAGCTCACCGAGCTGGTACATGCACACCGGATGCAGCCCCGCGGCGTTCGCCGCGTTGATCCGCGCCAGGCTCGAGTAGCGCTCACCGCGGTAACCCTTGTTGTACATGAGCCAGGAACCGGTGGCGGCATCGGCGCCATCAAGCTCCGCCTGCGTCGGGGTGCTGCTGGTCGGCTGGGCGAGCTTGCCGTAGAGCGCGCCGATCTTGATCTGCCCGGGAGGCGCGGAGGCCACCGTGCCACCGGAAGCTGCCGCGGCGTTCAGCTCGAGCACGCGGTCCATGGGCGAGTACGGGGTGAACTTGTCGGTACCGGCAGGCAGCCCGCTCTGCGCGAGCAGGAAGGCCACGATGTCGGCGTACTCCTGGCTGGGCAGCGAGGCGCCGAGCCCGAGCGGCATGTCCGAGTGCACGAAGTTGTAGAAGTCAGAGAGCTTCTTGCCGTTCCAGCGCTGGTTGAAGGCGGTGCCCTTGAGCGCAGGCGCCCCGCCGCCCTGCAGCTGTGCACCGTGGCACACCGCGCACTTCTGCGAGAACTCCCAGCGGCCCTGCGACACCTGCGGAGCGGTGTACCAGCCACTGCCATCAGCGTAGGCGGCGCTGCTGAGGCATGCGATGAAGAGCACGGCCACGGCGGCGAGCGGCATCGAGGGCCGCAGCCTGCGGATCTGTCTCATGAGTCGTCCCTTTCCCGAGCGTTGTTGTTAGGCGCCGAATCCCGGCGCGCCGTTCTTGGTTCGCAAGCTACGCGCTCATTGTTAAGCGCCGGCTGTGCCGCAGTCAAAGAGAGCCGCCCTCATCCTGCCTGGGGTTACGTGTCGGTTGCTGCAGCGAAGCAAGCTACCTCGCGATGTCGAGCTCCCCCAGGTACGGAATGAGAATCCTGCCGTAGGGGGTCATGTCCACCTGGATCTTCACCAGCTGCTCATGGTTGTTGAAACCGAGCTGGAAGCGCACGTTGTTGTCGCGGTAGTAGCGGCAGATGGGGTTCCTGACCGGCACGATCCCGAGCAGCAGTGGGCCGCCCGGGCAGCTCTCGACATCGCGCAGCGGCCTGGACTCGCACAGCTCGGCGCTAACCAGGCGGTAGCCAAGACCGTGCGACGTGAGGAAGCGCTGCGCCGCGGACAGCGTGAGCAGCTGCGGGCGTGCGTCGTGCAGCAGCGCGCCTGCCGCATCGAACTCCTGCGTACAGGCGCCGCCGGTGAAGAACGGGGGCAGCAGCGCTGCCATGGCGAGCAGCGCCAACACCGTACAAAGGAGAAACGTGCGCACCGGGATGCCCCTGCCTTCCTTATTTTCATCGTCGCGGCGTGGCGTTGCCGCGCGGGTGTCCTACTGTGCCACGGCACACGTCCCGCGGGGAGTGCCCTGTCTGCTATCGTGCGCCCACGACACCTGACCAGCAGGCGCAACGAATGCTCAGGACGAACATCCGCACGGCCGATGGTCTGTGCCCCGCCTACGCCGCTCACCCCGAAGGCGTAGGACCCTGGCCCGCGGTGCTCATGTTCATGGACGGCATCGGCATTCGCCCCGCCATGTTCGAGATCGCCTCGCGGCTATCAACGTACGGCTACTTCGTGCTGCTGCCAGACCTTTACTATCGCGCCGGCCCCTACGAGCCGATGAACGCGCTCACGATCTTCAGCGATCCTGAGGCGCGGCGCGTGCTGAGCGAGAAGTTCTTCGCGGTCGCCACCGCCGCGAACGTCATGGCGGACATGCGAGCCTTCCTCGAGTTCCTGGCGCAGCAGCCCCAGGTGCGCCCGGGCGGCATCGCCACCACCGGCTACTGCATGGGGGGCTCGCTGTCACTCACCGCCGCCGGCACCTTTCCCGGGCAGGTCGTGGCGGCGGCCTCCTTCCATGGCGGACGGCTCGCCACCGATGCCCCTGACAGCCCGCATCTGCTGGCAACGCGCATGCGCGCACGCATCTACGTGGGCGGCGCCACCGCCGATCCATCCTTCCCCGATGACATGAAGGCGCGCCTGCAGGAGGCCCTGAGCGCGGCAGGTGTCGAGCATCTCATCGAGACCTACGCGGCGCGGCACGGCTGGGTGCCGAGCGACACGCCGGTGCACGATGCGGCCGCCACCGAGCGGCACTGGCAGAGCCTGCAGGCGCTGCTGCACGCGAGCCTGGGTTAGGCCTCAGGGGCGGGCGGGAATCGCCAGCCCGCGCACCACCGCGGGTCGCGCGTTGAAGGCTTCCAGAGCGCGCGCGACGTTGCGGAAGTCCGCGAACTGCACCAGTTCGCCCGCCCCGTAGAAGCCGATGAGGTTGCGCACCCAGGGCAGCAGCGCGATGTCGGCGATGGTGTAATCATCGCCCATCAGCCAGGCGCGTCCCTCGAGGCGCGCATCGATCACCCCGAGCAGGCGCCGTGCCTCGGCCACGTAGCGGTCGCGCGGCCGCTTGTCCTCGAACTCCCGCCCCGCGAATTTGTGGAAGAAGCCCACCTGGCCGAACATCGGCCCGACGCCACCCATCTGGAACATGAGCCACGCGAGCGTCTCGTAGCGCGCCGCAGGCTCTGCCGGCAGGAAGCGGCCGCTCTTCTCGGCAAGGTAGATGAGGATCGCGCCGGACTCGAACAGCGGCAGCGGCCGGCCGCCCGGGCCGTTGGGGTCGAGGATGGCGGGTATCTTGCCGTTCGGGTTCAGGGAACGGAATTGCGCGGAAGCCTGGTCGTTGTTCTCGAAGCTCACCCAGTGCGGCTCATAGGGCAGCCCGGTCTCCTCCAGCATGATGGAGACCTTCACGCCGTTGGGCGTCGGCACCGAGTACAGCTGCAGGCGCTCCGGGTGCTGCGCGGGCCACTTGGCAGTGACGGGATAGGCGGACAGATCGGGCATGGGGCGTGACTCCTTGTCAGGTGATGCGCGGCGCTCGCCCTAGTAGGGATACATCGGCTGCGACAGCGACTTATGGAACGAGGGCTGCGGTGTCTCCTGCGCAAGGGTAGCGATCATCCGTGCCTGCAGCCACTCATGGGCCGGCGATGCGAGCTGCTCGCCCGGGTGCGCCTCGAGCCAGGCCTGAGCGTCCTGCCCGCCAGGCAACGGATCGGGAACCGCGTTCACGAGTTCCGTCGCGCCGCGCACGATGGCGGCCGCGAGGCGCGGGTCACGCTCGCGCCAGAAGGCCAGCGCCATGCGGTTGGCGCCGCTTTGCGCCGCATACGTCTCAGGGCCGGCCATGTGCCGGCAGACCTGCCACCAGTGGCCGAGCTGCTGCACGAACACCCAGCGGTAGGTGCCGCTCTCGTAGGCGGCACGGGCGCCTGCGGGCGTGGCGGGCCCCGGGACACCCTCGAATCCCTGCTGCTGCTGCGCGGAGAGTTGCGACCATGGGGTGATGAGGATGAGGTTACGCGCGGCCAGGTAGCGGCCCCCGGATGGCGCAGCGCCCAGATCGATGCCCGGCCGCGGGCACAGCCGGTAGCCCTCCTCGTCGATGCGCCGCACGAAGGCATCGCGCAGCGCGGTGAGGTCCCGGATGAGCGCCGCGTCCGCCGGCGGCTGCCGCGGTGGTACGGCCGCGCCCGCAGCGCCCGCCGCGGCCGCGATCAGCAGGCAGGCGAGCGCTGCGGTCCCCTTGAGTGTGCCCCGGGCGTGCATGAGGGTGGCCGCGCGCGGTGCTCTCAGTGCGCCGTCGCCGGCATGGCGAGATTCCTCAGGAGAAAGGCATACGCGTCCGCCTTCTGCGCGATCGCCTGCGTGACGGTCTCGCCACCGCCGTGGCCGGAGGCGACGTCCACCATCAGCAGCACCGGGGCTGCGCCTGCCTGGGCCGCCTGCATGGCGGCGGCGAACTTGAAGGAGTGCATGGGCATGACGCGCGTGTCGTGGTCGCCGGTAATGATCAGTGTCGCCGGGTAGCGCGTGCCGGCCCTGACGTTGTGCACCGGCGAGTAGGCGTAGAGAGCGGCGAACTGCGCCGGGTCGTCGGGCGAGCCGTAGTCACCCTCCCAGCCGGCACCCTGGCCGAAGCGGTTGAAGCGCAGCATGTCCATGACCCCGACCGCCGCGATCGCCGCACCGTAGAGCTCCGGGCGCTGCGTCACGCACGCCCCGACCAGCAGCCCGCCGTTGGAGCCGCCGCGGATGGCGAGCCGCGGGGTGGACGTGTAGTGCCCGGCGATCAGCCACTCGGCAGCGGCGATGAAGTCATCGAACACCACCTGCTTGTGCGTGAGTGTCCCCTGGCGGTGCCAGGCCTCTCCGTACTCCCCGCCGCCGCGGATGTTGGCGATCGCATATACCCCGCCGCGCTCGAGCCACGCGATGGTGGCAGGATCGAAGCGCGGCAGGTTGGACACGCCGAAGCCGCCGTAGCCGGTCAGCAGCAGCGGATTGTCGCCGCTGAGGCGCGTGCCCTTCGCGTAGGCAAGCAGCATCGGGATGCGCGTACCGTCCTTGCCCGGGTAGAACACCTGGCGTTGCTCAAAGGCCTTCGGGTCATAGGCGACGCGTGGTGCCCGGAACACGCTGCTGGTGTTGGTGGTGAAGTCGTAGCGGTAGACGGTCGAGGGGCTGATGAGGTCAGAGAAGGAGTAGAAGGTCTCACCATCCTGCGCGTGCCCGTTAAAGCCGAGTGCGGTGCCGAAGCCGGGCAGCGCGATCTCCCCGCGCGGTGCGCCGTCGAGGCCATAGAGGAGTACACGGCTGTGGGCATCGTGCAGCGTCTGCACGATCAGCTGGTGCGCGACCAGGGTGACGCTGCCGCCGCCGAGCTCGATCGCATCGGGTCCCTCAGGTATCACGTCCTTCCAGTTCGCCTGCGCCGGATGCGCCGGGTCGATGGCGATCACGCGCCCCTTGGGCGCCCCGAGGGAGGTGAGGAAGTAGAGGCGCCCGGCATCGGCGCCGGCATACTCGAACGCCGCCCTGAAGCCCTGCGCGACCTGCACCGCCGCGGGCGTTGGCGCCTCAAGGTCGATGAGGAGCACGTCCTCCAGGCCCTTGTCCCCCACTTCGCCCTCCCCGGCGATGAGCACCAGCCAGCGGCCGTCGCCGGTGAGGAAGGGCTGGAACTGCCGCTGCGGGTGCGCCGGGTCGGCGTAGATGCGCCGGTCGGCGGCGGCGGCGCTGCCGAGCGCGTGGTAGTAGATGGCATTGCCCAGGTCCGCCGCGCTGAGCTCCGCGCCGGGCTTCGGCTGAGGGAAGGCACTGTAGTAGAGGCCCTGCCCGTCCGGGGTGAACACCGGGCGGTAGTACTTGGTGAAGCGCAGCACATCGCTCGTGTCCGCGCCGGTGCGCAGGTCGCGGATGTGCCAGTCGGTCCAGTCCGAGCCCGAGAGCGACACGCCGTAGGCCACGCGCTGCGCATCGCGGCTGGCGACGTACCCGACCACCACCGGGTTGCCGTCCGTGGGCAGGACATTGGGGTCGAGCGCCACGGAGGGCAGGCCCGCGAGCGACGAGACGCCCAGCAGCACGCTCTGGTTCTGCTGCCCGCTGTTGTCGGTATAGAAGTAGTGGCCGTTCTCGGCGAACGGGATCCCGGTGCGCTCGAAATCGTACAGCTGCCCGATGCGCTGGCGCAGCGCCGCGCGCTGCGGAAGCGCATCAAGGTAGGCCTGTGTCAGCTGCGCTTCCGCTGCCACCCAGGCGCGCGTGGCGGGGGAGTCGAGGTCCTCGAAGCCACGGTAGGGATCGGGCACCCTGACGCCGTGGTAGTCATCGATCGTGGGCCCGCGCGGGGCCGCCGGGTACTTCAGTTGCGCGGGGTTCGCGGCCGGTGCCGGCGCGCGCACCGGCGCACACGCGCCCAGGAGCAGCGCACAGGCGAAGAGGACCGCGGGCACGGTGCCGGTACGGGAGCTCAGGGGTGTCATCTGTGGTGCTTCTGCTACGGGAAGGTGCGCGATTATGCACGCTGCCCCAGGCAGGTAGAATCGCCCGCATGCCCCGGCACATCGGCATCGTCGGCTGTTCCGCGGAGGGCGCGGCGCTGTGCTACCGCACCGTGTGTCTGGAGGGGGAGGCGCTCTTTGGCGCCTACAACCACCCCGAGGTGAGCCTGCACACTTACCCCCTCGCCGCCTACATGCAGCACATCGCGCGCGGGGACTGGCACGGCGTCGGCTCACTGATGCTCGCCTCCGCGCGCCACCTCGCGGCCGCCGGCGCCGACTTCCTTATCTGCCCGGACAACACCATCCACCAGGCACTGCCGTTGGTGCGCGGCGCCTCGCCGCTGCCCTGGCTGCACATCGCCGAGGTGGTCGCCACCGAGGCGCGGCGGCGCGGCCTGCGGCGCATCGGCATCACCGGCACGCGCTCCCTCACCGAGAGCGAGGTGTACCCGGAGAAACTCAGCGCCGCCGGGCTTGGGTTCCTGCGCCCTGAAAGCGACGAGCGCGAGGAGATCAACCGCATCATCTTCGAGGAACTGGTGCGCGGCATCCTCACGCCGCGCGCGGTCGGCTACTTCCAGCAGGTGTTCAGGCGCATGCAGCTTGCCGGCTGCGATGCCGTGGTGCTCGGCTGCACGGAGATCCCGCTGCTGATGAACGACGCGAACTCACCGCTGCCCACGCTCGACTCGGCCCGCCTGCTCTCGCGCGCGGCACTGGCGCAGGCCGTTGCCGACGCCCCCGTTGGCTGAGAATGGCCTTCCGGGTGCCCCCGCCCTCCGCGGATAATGTGCCGACAAGGTAAGGAGTCACGATGAGAACGCTTTTCACCCTGGCGCTCCTCGCCGGCGCGCTCGCGCCGCCCTCGCCCGCCATTGCCGCAGCACCTGCCGCCTCCCCTTACCAGGCGCTCGCGTTCCTCGTCGGGCATTGCTGGAAGGGCACCTTCCCGGGCGGCGACGTCACCGACGTGCACTGCTTTAGCTGGGTGTACGGCGACAAGTTCGTGCGCGATGAGCACGTCGTGCACCGCGGCGCAGGCCACGAGGACCGGGGCGAGTCGCTCTACCTGTGGGATGCGGCCAGCGGGCAGCTGCAGTACCTGTACATCGAGAGTGCGGGGGGCTTCAGCCGCGGCACGGTGTCACGCGAGGGGGACGTGCTGGTCTTCCCGCCGAGCCATTACACCGAGAACGGCGAGGAGCAGACCTACCGCAGCCGCTGGCAGCGCTCGGGCGAGCACGCCTATGAGGTGATCACGGAGTTCAGCGTCAAGGGCGCCTGGACGCCCGGCTTCCGCGTCCACATGCAGGAGCTGCCGGCCGGCGAGTCGCGCTAGCGGCGGTGCCGCCGCTAGCGGCCACTCAGGCGGTGCTGCGTGCGCCGCGACGCTCCTCACCGCTGGTGCGCTCGCGCGGCTGGCGCCATACCGGCCGGCGCACGAGCGTGCTCTTGCCGAACAGCGACTCGATGAGGTCCACCGCCAGCACGGCGGTGCGGTTGTGCTCATCGAAGGCGGGATTGAGCTCGACTACGTCCAGGGAACCCAGGCGCCGCGTGTCGGCGATCATCTCCATGCACAGCTGCGCCTCGCGGTAGGTCGGGCCGCCGCGCACGCGCGTGCCCACACCCGGGGCGATCTGCGGATCGAGAAAGTCGACGTCGAAGCTCACGTGCAGGTGGGTATCGCCGTCCATGCCGGCGAGCGCGTGCTCGAGGGTCTGGCGCATGCCCATCTCATCGACGTAACGCATGTCGAACACGTCCAGTCCCTGCTCGTGCACGAAGCGCTTCTCGCCCTCATCGACGCTGCGGATGCCGACCTGGCGCACCCAGGAGGGCTCGATCGCGGGCGTCGCGCCGCCGATGCCGGTGAGGGAGGCGGGGCCGAAGCCGCACAGGCAGGCGACCGGCATGCCGTGCACGTTGCCGCTGGGCGAGAGTTCCGGGGTGTTGAAGTCGGCGTGCGCATCCAGCCACAGCACCCGCAGCCGCTTGCCCTCTTCGCGGCAGTGGCGCGCGACCGCGCTGATGGATCCGATGCTCAGGCAGTGGTCCCCGCCAAGGAGGATCGGCAGGCGCTGGGCGCGCAGCTGCGCGTGGCAGGCCTCGTGCACCAGCTGGTTCCACTGCACCACTTCCGCGAGGTGCCGGTAGCCGCCCTGCGGCGCGCTCCAGGGGTTCCCCGGCCCATGCAGGTTGCCGAGGTCGTGCACCTCCAGGTCGCGCGCGGCGAGCGCTGCGCCGAGGCCTGCGACCCGCAGCGCCTCCGGTCCCATGGAGGCCCCGCGATCCGCGGCTCCCACGTCAGTCGGAGCCCCGATGAGGGCGGCGGCCCGCGGCGGGCTCATGCCGGCACCGCGCGGTCCGCTGCCGCGGGCACGCTCGCCGCGGCGAGCAGCGCGAACAGGTCCTTCGGGTCTTCCAGATCCGGCACCAGGTCGATCTGCGCGGCGGCGCCGCGTTCTTCCTGGTGCACGCGGTACAGGTAGCGCAGCGCGGCGAAGTCCTCGAGCGCGAAGCCCACCGAGTCGAACACCGTGATCTCGGCGGGATGCGCCCGGCCGCGGGCGCGCCCGGCGAGCACATCCGCCAGCTCGGTCACGCCGAAGGTGGGCGGCAGCTGCTGGATCTCGCCCTCGATGCGCGACTGCGGCTCGAACTCCACCACGACGCGCACGTCGGCGCGCTCGAGGATCGCGCGCTCGAGCTCCGTCTTGCCGGGGCAGTCGCCACCGACGGCGTTCAGGTGCATGCCGGGTGCGACCATGGGCGCGCTCAGGATCGTGGCGTTGCGCTTGTCCGCGGTCACGGTGGTGACGATGTCGGCCCCCTGCACCGCCGCGGCGGTCGAGGCGCAGCGCACGACCTTCAGTCCCGCCAGGCGCAGCGATGTCAGGTTGCGCACCAGCTTGTCGGTGGCGGCGGGGTCGACGTCGAACAGGCGCACCTCGCGGATCCCGAGCATGTCGTGGAAGGCGATGACCTGGAACTCGCTCTGCGCGCCGTTGCCGATGAGCGCCATGACACGGCTGTCCGCGCGCGCCATGTGGCGCGCGGCGAGCGCCGAGGTCGCCGCGGTGCGCAGCGCCGTCGTCAGCGTGAGCTCCGAGAGCAGGAGCGGATAGCCGGTCTCCACATCCGCCAGCACCCCGAAGGCGGTCACCGTCAGCAGCCCGACGGCGGTGTTCTTCGGGTGCCCGTTCACGTACTTGAATGCGTACAGGCGCCCGTCCGATGCGGGCATGAGCTCGATCACGCCGACGCTCGAGTGGCTGGCGTGGCGCGGGGACTTGTCAAAGTGCTCCCAGCGGCGAAAGTCCGCCTCGATCTCCGCGGCGAGCTCGGCGATGAAGCGTGCCGTGCCGCGGCGCGCAACCAGCTCCCGGACCCGTTCGATCCCGATGAAGTCGACCATGAAATCCCCCTCGGCCTCTGATCCCGCAACAGCGCAGTGCTTGCTGGTCAGGCCATGGTGGCCGCCCCGGTAATCAAAATAAAGCCAGAAATATGATCAAATGTTGCAGCTATGTGATCATAATGACATCCTATTCTGCCTTTTTGATCACCCCTATCCCGTCATGAGGAGGCCGCGTGGATGACATCGACCGCCAGCTGATCGGCCTGCTGCGCAGCGATGCGCGCGCCTCGGTCGCCTCCCTCGCCAAGGCGCTCGGGGTGGCGCGCGGCACGGTGCAGAACCGCCTCGCGCGCCTCACCGCCAGCGGCACGATCGTCGGTTACACCGTGCGCCTGAAGCCCGACGTCGAGGAGCAGCGCATGCGCGCCTTCATGACGGTCGCCGTGGAGGGCAACCAGGTGGACGCGGTGATCCGGGCGCTGCGGGGGGAGCCGGCGGTGGCGGCGCTCTACAGCACCAACGGCCGCTGGGACGTGGTCGCGGAGCTGCGCGCGGACAGCCTCGAGGGCTTCGACCGCGCGCTGGCACGCATCCGCCTGATCGAGGGCATCTCGCAGACCGAGACCAGCCTGCTGCTGTCGACCTTCAAGTTCTAAGACGCGCGCCTGCTGCGTGCGAGCGCTCAGTCAGGCAGCGGGCGCGTCGCGGTCCAGTCAAGGATGAGGAAGCGGTGCTCGAAGCGCCACTGCCCCGCCTCGCGGCGCCAGCGGTCCTGGTAGCGGATCGCCCAGGTGAGGAGCGTGCGGCCGCCCTCCGCCACGGCGAGGTGATCGGCCATGCCGTAGGTCTCCCCGCGGGCAGCGTCGCCCTCGATGGCGACGATCTGGTTGCTCACCCGGTGCTGGGTGGCCACGTAGAGCTTCGCCATGAAGTCGAGCGCGCCGACGATCTCGCGCTGGCCGCGCAGGATGATCCCGGGTGCCTCGATCACGCAGTCCTCGGTGGTGATGGCGGCCCAGGTGGTCTTGTCGCGCCGGTCCGCGCCCTGCGCGTAGAGCTCCGCGGTGCGGCGCAGTGCCGCCTCATCGAGCAGCCGTTGCAGATCTGACTCATGCATGGATGCACCCCTTGCGTTGTTCATGACGGTTGCGCCGGACCGCGGTGGCCTCACGAGCGCTGCCAGCGCACCTCGCCGCCCTCGGCGAGCCGCGTGATCCCGCCACGGCCGAGCAGGTAGCGGATGTGGGCGAGCGTCTCGCCGAAGGCCAGCAGGCGGTTCCAGCCCTCAAGACTGCGGCTGCCAAAGAGCGCCGTCACCACCTCAGGGGTGGTGCGCGGCGCGGCGGTGAAGTCGCTGAGCTTGGCGAGGCGCTGCGCATGCCCGGCGCGCAGCTGTGCCACGCGGGCCGCGGCGCCGCGGAAGGGCTGCCCGTGCGCCGGCAGCACGATGGTGTCCGGCGGCAGCTGCTCAAGGCGCGCGAGCGAGGCCAGGAAATCCCCGAGCGGGTCGCGCGAGGCGAGCCCGGGATGCAGGCTCACGTTGCTCGAGATCGCCGGCAGCAGCTGGTCACCGCCGATGAAGAGCGCACCCTCGCGCCAGTGCAGGCATACGTGGCCGTCGGCGTGCCCGAAGTGCACGGACGCCTGCCACGGGTCGCGCAGCTCGGCGATGGTTTCGCCCTCCGTGATGCCTGCGCCCGCCTCGGGCATGCCGCTCAGGAGTTTCTCGAGCGTCCCGGTGGCGCGGGCGCTGCCGAGCAGGGTCTCGAAGTCCACCCCCCAGGTGTCGCGGTAGTCGGCAAGGCCGGCGGCGGAGGCGCCATTGAGCGGGGCGAGCGAGCGCTGCGCGGCCGCACGCGCCGGCGCGCTCATGCGCACCGGCACGCCGAAGCGCCCCGCGAGGTATCCGGCCATGCCGAAGTGGTCCGGATGATGGTGGGTCACCAGGATCGCGCTGAGCGCCGCATCGAGCCCCTCGGCCACGGCGAGCGCATCCCACGCCGCGCGGGTCTCCGGCTGGTTCATGCCGGTGTCGATCAGCACGCGTCCGGAGCGCCCCGGTGCGTGCCAGATGTTGATGTGCTCGAGAGTGCCCGGCACCGGCAGGCGCATCCAGCGCACGCCGCCCGCGGCATCGGCCGCGCCTCCCATGGGAGGTGGCGCCCAGGGCAGGTACTCCAGGGTCACCGCGGCACCCGGCGCCGTCGCGGCGCGCCCGCACCTGCATCGATGAGCTCCGCGAGCGCGACGGCTGCGGCATCGAGGCGCCGCCGCAGGGGATAGCGGCGCGCGACGCGCCACGCATGCAGGATCCCGCCGTAGGTGCCGCCCACGATCTCGGCCAGCACTTCCGGGGCGAGGTCCGCGCGCACGTTGCCGGCGCGCCGGCCGGCCGCCAGGATCCGCACGAAGGCGCGGTGCGTGCGCGCGGTGCGCACCCCGGAATCCGGCGCCGCCCCGAAGGTGGTCTCGGAGGCCCCGATCAGGACGCGCGAGAGCTCCGGGGTTTCCTCCACCTTCGCGGCCGTCCAGGAGAACAACGCCGCGATGCGCTGCGCGGCCGTGGCGGGCGCATCGAGCTGCGCGTCCATGATGTGCAGGAAGCGCGCCTCCATCTCGTGCACCAGCGCCCCGAGCAGCGCCTGCTTGGAGGGAAAGTAGTTGAAGGCCGTGGCGCGCGAGACCTCGGCGAGCCGCGCGATGTCATCGACCGTGGTGGCGGACACCCCCTGGCGTGCGAACAGCGTGCGCGCCGCGGCCAGCAGTGCCGCGCGCACGCGCGCCTTGCCGTCCGCACGCCGCGAGGGCGTGCCGGCGGGGAGCGCTGCGAGGCTTGCCGGCGCGGTGCTCACGGCTAGCCGCCGCGCGGCTCGCGCGGCAGCCCGAGGGCGCGCTCGGCGATGATGTTGCGCTGGATCTGGTTGGTGCCGCCGTAAATGGTGTCGGCGCGCGAGCCGAGGAACAGCCGCGGCAGCAGCTCCCACTCGTACGGCGCGCCCGCGGCGACCTCGCCGCGGGGCCCGAGCACGTCGGCCGCCAGCTCCCCGAGTTTCCTGCGCCAGGTGGCCCAGAAGATCTTGTAGGTGTAGGCCTCGTTGGCGAGCCGGCCGTCCTGGGCGTTCGAGAGCATGCGCAGCGCGCTGTAGCGCATCAGCTTCAGGCCGATGTGGGCGTGCGCGAGGCGCTGGCGGATCGCCGGGTCGTCGATGAGACCGTTGGCGCGCGCCGCCTCGATGATGGCATCGAGCTCGTTGCGGAAGTTCATCTGCTGGCCGAGCGTGGACACGCCGCGCTCGAAGGCGAGCGTGCCCATGGCGATGCGCCAGCCGTCCCCGACCGCGCCGACGACGTTGTCCGCCGCCGTGCGCGCATCCGCGAAGAAGGTCTCGTTGAACTCGGCCTCGCCGGTCATCTGCCGGATCGGACGCACCGTGACCCCGCTCTGGCGCATGGGCACCAGCAGGTACGAGAGCCCGCGATGGCCGCGCGAGCCTTCCTCCGTGCGGCACACGACGAAGCACCAGTCGGCGAACTGGGCGAGCGAGGTCCAGATCTTCTGGCCATTGACGAGCCACTCAGGACCCGCTGCCCCCTGGGTGAGCTCGGCCCGCGTGCGCACGTTCGCCAGGTCCGAGCCCGCGTTCGGCTCGCTGTAGCCCTGGCACCAGAACTCCTCCCCGCGGGCGATCGGCAGCAGGAAGCGCGCCTTCTGCGCCTGGGTCCCGAAGGCGAGGATCGTCGGCCCGGCGAGCTCGATGCCCAAGTGCCCGATGCGCCAGGGAGCCCCGGCGCGCGCGTATTCCTCGGCGAAGATCACCTGCTCGGCGAGCGTGGCGTCGCGGCCGCCGAACTCCTGCGGCCAGCCGATGCAGCTGAAGCGCGCCGCGCCGAGCGCGCGCTCCCAGGCCATGCGGCGCTCGAGCTTGCCGGTGAGGCTGCTCTCCCCGCGCAGGTCGCGGAACGGCCCGGCGAGCTGCGCCCCGAGCCACTGCGCTGCCTCGCTCCTGAAGCGCTCCTCCGCGGCGGTGAATCCGAGCTGCATGCTCATTCCCTTCAGAAAGCCGGCGTGGCGGCAGCGCCGAGCCCGAGTGCCCGCAGCAGCCGCTCGCGCTGCCACGCGGGACTGCCGAGCAGCGTCGCGCTCGCCCGGGCGCGCTTGAAGTACAGGTGCGCATCGTGTTCCCAGGTGAAGCCGATGCCGCCGTGCAGCTGGATGGCGCCCGCGGCGCAGTTGTAGAAGGCATCGCAGCAGTAGCTCTTGGCGATGGCGGCCGCCTCTGCGAGTTCCTGCGGCGCCTCATCGGCAACGCACGCGGCGTACCAGGCGGCCGAGCGTGCCGCCTCGACCTCGGTCATCATGTCCGCCAGGCGGTGCTTGAGCGCCTGGAAGCTGCCGATGGCGCGCCCGAACTGGACGCGCTGCTTCACGTACTCCGTCGTCATCTCGAGCACGCGCTCCGCGCCACCGAGCGCCTCCGCGGCCAGCGCGATGCGCGCACGGTCGAGGGCGCGGCCGATGCCCGGCGCCGCTCCCCCGCGGGTGCCGAGCGATGCATCCTCGCCCAGCTGCACGTCGTTGAACGTGACCCGCGACATCGGCCGCGTCAGGTCGAGCATGACGTGCGGCTCGATGCTCACGCCGGCGCTCGCGGGCGGCACCAGCAGGAGACTGAGCTCCTTCGGGTCCTCCCCGCGCGCCAGCACCAGGAGCAGATCGGCGCTGTCGGCGTGGATCACGAAGTCGCTCACGCCCGACAGCACGAGCCCGCCGCGGCGCGCTTGCAGAGTCACGGCCACACCCTCGGGCGGCGGCCGCCCGTCAGCTCCTGCAAGCGCACACGCGAGGCGCAGCCCGCCGGCGGCGATGTGGGTGAGCAGTTCCCGCTGCTGCGCCGCGCTGGCGCACTCGCGCACCAGGGATGCCCCGAGTGCCACCGTGGCGAAGAACGGCGATGCGACCAGCCTGCGCCCCATTTCCTCCTGCAGGATGCACAGCTCCACCCACCCGAGCCCCGCGCCGCCGTCGTCCTCCGGGATCGCAAGCCCACACCAGCCGAGCTCCGCGGCGAGCTGCTGCCACAGCGCCGCCTCGTAGCCGCCCCGGGCCTGCAGCGCCGCACGCAGGCGCGAGGAGTCGTAGGACTCAAGGAGACTGCGCGCAGTGGCGCGGATCATCTGCTGCTCTTGGCTGTGGACGAACTGCATCGGGCTCTCTTCAGCTGCGCGCCGTGCGTCCGGCGGACGCCGTACCGGCAGTTCCCCCCGGGGGGCCGGCCTCGCGGCGCCTTGCGGCGGCACATGACCGGGCCTGCGGCGCGAAAAATGGACTCCAGTATAAATATTGCGCCGGAGTGTGCACAATAGCGAGCATCCACCCCCGCCCGGGACTGCGCCGCAGGCCCTACCGGGCGCGTGCATGCAAAAAAAGGGCAGCCGAGGAACATAAGATGCGCTTCACCTTGCAACTGGGCTTCGCGCGCTACCCGGACTACCAGGTCATCGCCCGCACCGCCGAGGAGGCCGGCTTCAGCTCCATTGGCCTGCCCGACAGCTTCTTCTTCCCGAAGCACAGTGACTCGGAGTACCCGTACGCGGACACCTCCATGATCCGCGGCTACATCGAGGCAATGCCTTTCATAGAGCCCATGGTCGCGATGAGCTGGATGGCCGCGGTCACGAGCCGCATCCGCTTCTACCCGAGCGTGCTCAAGGTGCCCACGCGCCAGCCGCTGGTGCTGGCCAAGGCGCTCTCCTCGCTCGCGGTGCTGTCGCAGGAGCGCATCCTGCTGGGCGCGGGCCTGAGTCCCTGGAAGGAGGACTTCACCTACAACGGCCTGAAGTTCGAGAAGCGCGGCAAGCTCATGGACGAGTGCATCGCGATCCTGCGCGGCGCCATGAGCGGTGAGTACTTCGAGTATCACAGCGAGAACTACGACTTCGGACCGATGAAGATGTATCCCGTGCCCAGCCGCCCGGTGCCGATCATCATTGGTGGCCACTCCAAGCCGGCGCTGCAGCGCGCCGCGCGCCTGGGCGATGGCTGGGTCTCGGCCAATACCGACCTTGCCACCCTGACTGCGCTGCTCGCCGAGCTCGACGCGCTGCGCGTGGCGGCCGGCACGCGCGCGCGATCGGACTTCGAGATCCACGGCTTCGACATGGCGGCCCGGAGCGTCGCGGATTTCCGGCGCCTCGGCGAGCTTGGAGTCACCGACGCCTGCGTCGCGCCGTGGGGCTTCGATCCTGCGGCCGCTCTCCCGGTGCAGCTCGATGGCATCCGTCGCTTCGGCGACGAGGTCATCGCCCGTGCCTAGGGGCACCCACTGCGGCCGCGGGAGTTGAGCCGCATGGTCAGGAAGAGCAAGAACCCCAGGGCAACTGCCGCTGCAGGGCCAAGACGCCGGGGGGCACCCGCAGCCGCCGCTGTCGACCCGCTACTGCTCTCCCGCATCGACCGCCTCGAGTCCATCGAGGAGATCCGCATGCTGGCGGCCAAGTACTCCCTCTCCCTCGACATGCGCGACGTCGATGCGCACGTGAACCTCTTCGCGCCCGATATCCGCGTCGGCCGCGAGCGGGTGGGCCGCGCGCACCTGAAGGTATGGGTCGATGCGATGCTGCGCGAGCAGTTCACCGGCACCTCGCACCACCTCGGCGGCCACATCATCGAGTTCACCGGCAGCGAGCAGGCGCACGGGGTGGTGTACTCGAAGAACGAGCACGAGACCGCCGATGAGTGGGTCATCATGCAGATGCTCTACTGGGATGACTACGAGCGCATCGGCGGGCGCTGGTACTTCAGGCGCCGCCTGCCCTGCTACTGGTACGCCTCCGACCTCAACAAGCCACCGCTCGGGAAGCTCAAGATGCGCTGGCCGGGGCGCGAGCCCTACGAGGGCACCTGGCATGAACTGTGGCCCTCGTGGCGGCAGTTCTGGGCCTCCCCGCTGGCAGGCGCTCCCGAGGTCGCAGCACCCGCACCACTCGGAGAGTTCCTGAGGCACATGCGCCGCGGCGCCCCGGATCCCAGGATCCGTGTACGCTGAGGCATGACGGAACTCTTAAGGCCGGTCGATCTCGGCAGCCTGAACCTCGCCAACCGCATCGTGATGGCGCCCATGACGCGCAACCGCGCGCTCGCGGGTGACGTCCCCGGTGAACTCACGGTGCAGTACTACGCGGCACGCGCCACGGCCGGGCTCATCGTCACGGAGGGCACGCAGCCGAGCCGCCATGGCAAGGGCTACCCGCGCACGCCCGGCATCTTCACCGCCGAGCAGGTCTCGGCGTGGCGACGGGTGACGAACGCGGTGCACGCCGCAGGCGGCCGCATCGTGCTGCAGCTGATGCACTGCGGGCGCATCGCGAGCCACCTCAACAAGGACGCCGACGCCCGCACTGTGGCCCCTTCGGCGGTGCGCGCCGCCGGCAGGATGTTCACCGACGCGGCCGGCCCGGTGGAGTTCGACATGCCCGAGGCGCTCACCCTGGGGGGCATCGCCGATGTCATCGGTGAGTACGCGCACGCGGCGCGCCAGGCGCAGCGCGCCGGCTTTGACGGCGTCGAGCTGCATGCGGCCTCCGGCTACCTGCCGATGCAGTTCCTGTGCACCGGCACCAACCTGCGCAGCGATGCCTATGGCGGCAGCGTGGCCGGGCGCGTGCGCTTCGTCATCGAGACCCTGGAGGCGCTGATCGGGATGTTCGGGGCCGGGCGCGTGGGGCTGCGCATCTGCCCGGGCAATCCCTTCAACGACGTGACGGACGAGAACCCGCTCGAGACACACGCGGTGCTCCTAAGAGAGGTGGCCCCGCTGGCGCTCGCGTACCTGCACGTCGTGCGCTCCCCCGATGCGGCCATCGACGCCTTCGCGCTCGCCCGCACGCACTTCACGGGGGCGCTCATATTCAATGACGGCTTCGATTTTGCCTCGGGTAACGAGGCAGTGGGCACGCAGGGCGCCGCGGCGGTCTCGTACGCGCGCGCCTTCATCGCCAACCCGGACCTCATCGCCCGCTGGCGCAACGCCTGGCCGCTGGCGGCTTTTGACCGCAAGACCCTGTACACCCCCGGTACCGCCGGTTATACGGACTATCCGCCCTACAGCAGCGGCTGACCTGCCGCGGGTTCGCCCCGGGGCGGGCGCGCCGCCCGGACGACTTCAGCGCATCAGAACCAGCCGTCGTTGGCCCCGTCCCAGACGTCGATCTTCGGCAGCCCGCGATCCATGCTGTAGGTCCCGAAGTGCCCGGCGTAGAAGGCGAGCGGGCTGCCCGGGGAGCGCTTCAGCGCCAGCACCTCGCCGATGACGATCAGGTGATCCCCGCCCGGGTGCACCGAGTGCACGCGGCAGTCAAAGCGGCACAGCGCGCCCTCGATGTGGGGCGGGTGCGGGTTGGCGCGCCAGTGGTGGTCGACCTCGAACTTGTCGGCCGTGCGGCGTGCGAAGTGCACGGCCATCTCGCGCTGCTCGTGCGACAGCACGTGCACCGCGAAGGCCGCGCCGGGACCGAAGGCCACCGCGCCGCTGCTGTTGTTCGACAGGCACCACAGGAGCAGCGGGGGCTCGAGCGACACCGAGCTGAAGGAGTTTGCGGTGATGCCGACGGGCTCCCCGTCCGGGCGCACTGCGGTAATGACGGTGACCCCGGTGGCGAACTCGCCGAAGGCATCGCGCAGCTGCCGCTGGGTGAAGGAAGTACTCACAGGCTCTCCGTTGCGCTCACATGACCTTGGCCGGGTGCGGGACACGGGGGGCACCGAGCATCTCGCGGTACGAGGGTGGTGCGCGGCCGCCCTCCTCCGTGATGCCGTAGCGCGGCGCGATCTCCGCGGAGATCAGGGTCTGGCCGCTGAGCGTCGCAAGCTCAGGATCGCACGCCAGCGCATGGATGATGCGGCCGTTGAACTGCGGCGTCTCCCCCTGGCGCAGGAACGCCTGGTACTGCTCCGGGCGGTCGCGGCCGGCCGCGGCGGTGCGCTCGGTGAGCTGCGGCCCGAGCCACAGCGAGACGGCGGCCACACCGTGGGGTGCGAGGTCCACCGCCATGTCGGCCGCGAACTTGTCGACCCCTACCTTCTGCGCGCCGTAGGCCGGCCCGTGCATGTAGCAGCTCGCACCGAAGGATGAGGTGAAGGCGATCAGGCCGCTGCGGCCCCGCACCATCAGCGGCGCGGCGAAATAGCTGGCGACGTAGCCCGAGCGCAGGCCCACGTCGAGAATGTCGGCGACCTCGAGCGGCTTCTCCCAGAAGCCACCCGGGTCGATCAGGGCGTCATGGATGCTCGCGGCGTTGTTGACGAGGATGTCGAGACGCCCGGACTCGCTGTCCACGCGCTCGAACAGCGACTGCACGGCGGCATCGTCGCGGTGATCGCACGCCACCGCGATGCCCTTGCCACCGAGGGCATCGATGGCCGCTGCGGTCTCGCCTATGGTCCCGGGCAGCGCCACGTCCTTCAGCCGCCCGAGGCTCGTCGTGGTGGAGCGCCCGGTCACGTACACCGTCATCCCGGCGGCGCCGAGCGCGAGCGCGATGCCCTTGCCGGCGCCACGGCTGGCCCCGGTGACTACCGCGATCTTCGGATCGGCCTTGCGGGTGCTCACCGTGCCGGTCCCCTAGGACTGCGACTTCGCCAGATGCAGGAACAGCGGCCACTCACCCCCGCCGTGCACCGCCAGCAGCGCACCGCTGACGTAGGCGGCGAGCGGTGAGGCGAGGTAGAGGCACGCGGCGGCGATGTCGGCAGGCTCCGCGAGGCGCTTCAGCGGGAACATCGCGCCGATGCGCGCGATACCGGCCTCCCCGCCGTAGTGCTCGGCGGCGTTCTCGGTGGCCACGAAGCCGGCGATGATGCCGTTGACGCGCACCTTGGGGCCCCACTCCATCGCCAGGCTCTGCGTCGCATGCAGCAGGCCCGCCTTGGCGGCGCCGTAGGCCACGGTTGCCGGCGAGGGCCGCTCGCCTGCCACGCTGCCGATGTTGATGATGCAGCCGCCGGACTCCTGCGGCTGCATGAGCGCGTTCGCGCCCTGCGCGCACAGCAGCGGTGCCGTGAGGTTCAGCTGGATGATGCGCTCGATCAGGCGCGCTGGCGCTGCGGCGAGTTCCCCGGGAGGCCCGCCGCCGGCATTGTTCACGAGCACGTCCAGGCGCTGGTAGCGGGCGGCGATCTCGGCGTAGAGCCGCGCGACCGCGTCCGCGTCACGTACGTCGCAGGCGATGAACTCGGCGCGCGCCCCGGCCGACTCCGGGAGCGTGGCCGGAGCGTTGCGGCCGCAGACGACGACCCGCGCGCCCGCGGCGAGGAAGGCGCGCGCGATGCCCGCGCCGATGCCGCGCGAGCCGCCCGTCACCAGGACCACGGCACCAGGCAGTCGAATCTCGGCCGTGGGCTTCAGCATGGGTCGCATCGTACGGTGTGGTTTGGTATTTTCAAAGCATGCACGCCGACATTCCCGCGACCATCCCACGTGTGTTGGCGCGCGCCGCGAGCCTCTTTGGCGACGCGCCCGCCATCATCGAGGAGGGCCGCCGCCTCACCTTCCGCGAGCTCGCCGCTGCCGCCGGCCACGCCACCGCCGCCTTCATGGCCGCCGGCATCCGCCCGGGCGAGCGGGTTGCGATCTGGGCCCCCAACAGCGGCGAGTGGGTGATCGCTGCCCTGGGCGCCCTCGGTGGCGGCGCCATCCTCGTGCCGCTCAACACACGCCTGAAGGGCAAGGAAGCCGCCTTCATCCTGCGCCGCAGTGGCGCACGCGTGCTGGTGACGGTCGCTGAGTTCCTCGGCACGCGCTACCCGCAGCTGCTCGCCGGGGAAGACCTGCCGCAGCTTGAGAAGGTGGTGGTGCTCTCGGGCGAGGGCGAGGGGAGCGCGACCCGCCCGACACACGCCTGGCAGGACTTCCTCGCCGGCGGCCGCGACGTCACGCCCGAGGCGGTGCGCGCGGCACAGGAGCGCGTGGCACCCGAGGACGTGGCGGACATCCTCTTCACCTCCGGGACCACCGGGGAGCCGAAGGGGGTCCTGAGCACGCACCGCCAGGACGTGCACGTGTTCCGGACCTGGAGCCAGTTCGTCGGGCTCACGGCCGGCGACCGCTACCTTGCCGTCAACCCCTTCTTCCACAGCTTCGGCTTCAAGGCCGGATGGCTCGCAGCCCTGCTGCAGGGCGCCAGCCTCTACCCGCTCGCCGTGTTCGATGCCGGCCGCGCGCTCGACACCATTGAGCGCGAGCGCATCAGCGTGCTGCCAGGCCCCCCCACCCTCTACCAGAGCCTGCTGGCACAGGAGAGCCTGCCGCGCCGCGACCTGTCGTCGCTGCGGCTGGCGGTGACCGGTGCCGCCAGCGTGCCCCCGGTGCTCATCACGCGCATGCGCGCGGAACTGAAGTTCCAGAGCGTACTCACCGCCTACGGGCTCACCGAGTCGACCGGCGTGGTCACGGTGTGCCCGCACGATGCGGACGATGAGACGGTTGCAACCCGCTGCGGCATCGCCATCCCCGGGGTCGAGGTGCGCTGCGCCGACGCTGAGGGTCGTACCGTCGCGGTCGGGGAGCCCGGCGAGGTACTGGTGCGCGGCTACAACGTCATGCGCGGCTACTTCGAGGACGCGCATGCGACCGCTGAGGCCATCGATGCGCAGGGCTGGCTGCATACCGGGGACGTCGGGGTGCTCGATGAGCGCGGCTACCTGCGCATCACGGACCGCATGAAGGACGTGTTCATCGTCGGGGGGTTCAACTGCTACCCCGCCGAGATCGAGAAACTCCTCACCGAGCATCCGGCCGTCGGCCAGGTCGCCGTGATCGGCGTCCCGGACGAGCGCCTGGGGGAGGTGTGCAAGGCATTCGTGGTGCCGCGGCCGGGAGCTGCGGTCACCGCTGCCGCAATCATCGCCTGGGCGCGCGAGAACATGGCGAATTACAAGGTACCCCGCACGGTGGAACTGGTGACGCAGCTGCCCGTCAATGCCGCCGGCAAGGTGCAGAAGTTCGCGCTACGCGAAGGCCACGTGCGCTGAGCCGACGCCCTCGAGCTCGAGCCGGAACTCATCCCCGGCCCGCGCAGGCTCCAGCGGTACGAGTGAACCGGAGAGGATCACCTCGCCCGCCTTGAGCTGCACCCCGTAGCCGCCGAGGGTGTTGGCGAGCCACGCCACCGAGGCCAGCGGCGAACCCTGCACCGCCGATCCGAGCCCCTCCGAGAGCGGCTGGCCGTTCTTCCACACGCGCACCTTCAGCGCCGCAAGGTCGAGCGGGCGCGGATCGACGCGCGCATCGCCGAGCACGAACGCGCCGCAGGAGGCGTTGTCGGCCACGGTGTCGACGATGCGTATGTCCCAGTTGGCGATGCGCGAGTCGACCACCTCGAAGCACGGAGCGATGGACTCGGTCGCCCCGAGCACGTCCGCGGGCGTCACCCCGGGGCCCTTCAGGTCGCGCCGCAGGATGAGCGCGATCTCGGCCTCGGCGCGCGGCTGGATCATGCTGCCGGCGATGTGCACCGTGCCACCCTCAGGCACCAGCATGCGGTCGGTGAGGAAGCCGAAGTCCGGCTGGTGCACGCCGAGCATGTCCTGCACCGCGGCACTGGTGACGCCGATCTTCTTGCCGATGACGCGCTCGCCGGCACGCTCGCGGCGCGCCAGGATCCCAAGCGAGATCGCGTAGGCATCGTCGATCGTCAGCTGCGGGTAGCGCGTGCGCAGCGGCACGAGCGTGCGCCGCTGCACGAGCGCCTGGTAGAGCTCAGCCGCCAGCTCCTCGTGCAGCGAGCGGCGCGCGCCCGTGGCGTCAGCTCCTGAGGAACTCGAGGACATAGCGGTTGAACTCCTCGGCACGCTCGATCATCGCCCAGTGGCCCACGTGCGAGTACATGATGAAGCGGCTGTCGGCGACGGCGCGCAGGATCTTCTCCTGGCCGCTCGAGGGACAGAACTGGTCCTCGACCCCCCAGAAACCCAGCAGCGGACACTTGATCTTCCACAGCTCCGGGGACAGGTCCGGGATCAGCATGCGCGCGAGCACGTCCTTCGGCTGCGTCTGCAGCACGTTGAAGCGCTCCTCGACCAGCTCCTCGGTCACGAACTTCGGGTCGTAGGCGAGCAGCTCGAGCAGCCCCTTGAGGCCCTTGCGGTCAAAGCCTGCGCCGGTGAACTGCGACACCATTTTCTGGATCCCGGGCATCTTGAAGTAGGTTTCACGCGACTCGATGCCGCCGGGGCCCATGACCACGAGCTTCGAGACGCGCTGCGGATGATCGATGGCGAGCTTCATGGAGATCGCCCCGCCCAGGGAGTTGCCGATGAGCACGCAGCGGGAGATTTCCATCTGGTCGAGGAACTCGCGCAGCGTCTGCACGAACAGCTCGAGCGTGTAGTCGATCCCGGTGGGCTTGGAGGACCAGCCGAAGCCGATCATGTCCGGCATCACCGAGCGGTAGCCGGCGGCGGCGATCACCTTGTAGTTCGGCGAGAAGTTGCTGTAGCCGTTCACCCCCGGGCCGCTGCCGTGCACCCACACCACGGGGTCCCCGCGGCCCTCCTCGAGGTAGTGCATCTCGTAGCCGTGGGCGAGCTTCACCACGTGGCCGTAGGGCGGGGTCGGCGGGCGATGGTGTGACATGGGATCTCCTTGAGGGGGGTCGGGAGGCGGAAAACGCAGCTGATTCGCCATCAGTCGCTGCAATCCCGTCTTTCACGATAGTTTACACTACGAGATGCGTAATTAGTTAAGCCAAAAAGTACGAATATCATTGTGCGCCCCGTGGGGGCCGCGTATATTTCATTCTGATCCGGAATCCGTTCTGATCCTAGTTGTTCGCAAGAGCCGGAGGTCTTATGGCCAGCCCCGCCCCGATGCCCGCCGCAGTCCCCACCCGCGAAACGCTCCTCGAGCGCGCGCGGGCGCTGATCCCGGTGCTGAAGTCACGTTCGGAGGCCGCCACGGCCGCGCGCTGCCTGCCGAAGGAGACCATCCAGGACATGCAGGCCGCGGGTTTCTTCCGGGTGCTGCAGCCGCAGCGCTACGGCGGCTACGAGCACGACCCGCAGGTGTTCTTCGACATCCAGATGGCGCTCGCAGAGGGCTGCATGTCGACCGCCTGGGTGTACGGCGTCATCGGCGTGCACCCCTTCCAGCTCGGCCTGTTCGACCCGAAGGCGCAGGCGGACGTGTGGGGCAAGGATGACTCGACCATCATTTCCTCCTCCTACCAGCCGGTCGGCAAGGTGGAGCGCGTCGAGGGGGGCTTCAGGCTCTCGGGCCGCTGGGGCTTCTCGAGCGGCTGTGACCACTGCAGCTGGGTATTCCTCGGCGCCCTGATCCCGCCGGCAGAGCCGGACGGACCCCCGGAGATGCGCACCTTCCTGCTGCCGCGCTCGGACTACCAGATCGTGCACGACTGGAACGTCTTTGGCCTGCAGGCCACCGGCAGCCACGGCATCGTGGTCGAGAACGCATTCGTGCCCGAGCACCGCACCATGAAGGCCGTCGATGGCTTTCTCTGCAAGAACCCTGGCCAGGCGCTCAACACCGGGGCGATCTTCCGGCTGCCGTGGGCGCAGGTATTCGTGCGCGCCGTCTCCACCGCCGCCATCGGCTCGCTGCAGGGCGCGTTGAACGCGTTCATCGGCATCGCCGCCAAGCGCGTCTCCACCAACACCGGCAAGTCGACCAAGCTCGACCCGTTCGCGCTCAATGCAGCGGCGCGCACGCAGTCGGCGATCCTGGAGATGAAGACGGTGCTCATGAAGAGCTTCGACGACATGATGGCCACGGTGCGCGCCGGCAAGGAGATCCCGATCCCGGACCGCATCCGCTACCGTTTCGAGTCCTCGCAGGTGGTGCGCCGCTGTGGCGCGCTGTGCGATGAGCTGATGCCGCTGCTCGGCGGCCGCGCGATCTACATGGACAGCCCGGTGGTGCGCTACTGGCTCGACATCAACGCTGCGCGCGCCCATGTCGCCAACGACCCGGCGATCATCGGCACCTCCCTCGGCGCACTGTACGTGGGCGAGGCCGTGCAGGAATTCTTCGTCTGATGCTGCAAGGCCAGAGAGCCATGGAAAAGATCAAGGCCGCCCTCATCGGCTCAGGCAACATCGGCACCGACCTCATGTACAAGGCGCTGCGCAGCGCCTGGATCGAGCCGAAGTGGATGGTGGGCATCGATGAGGGCTCCGACGGGCTCGCCAAGGCGCGCGAGAAGGGGCTGTCGACGACGGCGGCGGGTGTCGATGGCCTGCTGCCGCACCTCAAGCGCGACGGCATCCGTATCGCCTTCGATGCCACGAGCGCCTACGTGCATCCGGAGAATGCACGCAAGCTCGCCGCCCACGGCGTGGTCGTTATCGACCTCACGCCGGCGGCCATCGGGCCCTACTGCGTGCCCTCGGTGAACCTCGCCGAACACGTCGGCAAGCGCGAGATGAACGTCAACATGGTCAGCTGCGGCGGCCAGGCGACCATCCCGATCGTGGCCGCGGTGGCGCGCGTGCAGAGCGTCGCCTATGCGGAGATCGTCGCCACGGTGTCCTCGCGCTCCGCCGGCCCGGGCACCCGCAAGAACATCGACGAGTTCACGCGCACCACGGCGAGTGGCATCGAGAAGGTCGGCGGCGCCAAGCGCGGCAAGGCCATCATCATCCTCAACCCCGCCGAACCGCCCCTCATCATGCGCGACACGGTGCATTGCCTCACGGACGCCGAGCCCGACCAGGCGCGCATCCGCGCCTCCATCGAGGCGATGATCGCCGAGGTGCAGAAATACGTCCCCGGCTACACCCTCAAGAACGGCCCGGTGTTCGACGGCAGGCGCGTCTCCACTTACCTCGAGGTGGCGGGCCTCGGGGACTACCTGCCCCGGTACGCCGGTAACCTCGACATCATGACCGCAGCGGCGTTGCGCACCGGGGAGCTGATCGCGGAAGAAATGTCCGGCGGCGCCTTTGCCGCCACAGCGAGGGCCTCATGAACCTCTCCGGCCGCAAGATCACCCTGCACGACATGTGCCTGCGCGACGGCATGCACCCGAAGCAGCACCAGATCTCGCTCAAGCAGATGGTGGATGTCGCCACCGGACTCGATCGTGCGGGCGTGCCGCTCATCGAGGTGACGCACGGGGACGGCCTCGGCGGCGCCTCGGTCAACTACGGCTTCCCGGCGCACACCGACGAGGAGTACCTGCGCGCCGTGATCCCCAGGCTCAAGCACGCGAAGGTTTCGGCCCTGCTGCTGCCCGGCATCGGCACGGTCGAGCACCTGAAGCTCGCGCACGACTGCGGCGTGGGCACCGTGCGCGTCGCCACCCACTGCACGGAAGCAGACGTCTCCGAGCAGCACATATCCGGCGCGGCCAAGCTCGGCCTCGATACCGTGGGCTTCCTCATGATGGCCCACATGGTCGGGCCCGAGGAACTCGCCCGCCAGGGCAAGCTCATGGAGGGCTACGGCGCGAACTGCATCTACTGCACGGACTCCGCCGGCTACATGCTGCCCGACGACGTCACGGCCCGCATCCAGGCGCTGCGCGCGGTGCTCGACCCGAAGACCGAGATCGGCTTCCACGGCCACCACAACATGGCGATGGGCATCGCGAACTCACTCGCGGCGGTGGAGGCCGGCGCCATCCGCATCGACGGCTCGGCGGCGGGACTCGGGGCCGGGGCCGGCAACACGCCGCTGGAAGTGTTCAACGCCGTCGCCGCGCGCATGGGCATCGTCACCGGCGTCGACGTCTTCAAGCTCATGGACGTGGCCGAAGACCTCGTGGTGCCGATGATGGACCACCCGATCCGCATCGACCGCGACTCCCTCATCCTCGGCTACGCGGGCGTGTATTCCTCGTTCCTCTTGTTCGCCAAGCGCGCCGGCGCCAAGTACGGCGTGCCTTCCGCGGACATCCTGGTGGAGCTCGGGCGCCTGAAGACCGTCGGCGGCCAGGAGGACATGATCGAGGACCTGGCCATCAACATGTCGCGCGACCGCAAGCGCGCCTGAGCCCCGAAAGAGCCAGCGCCATGGGCGTCGATCCCGCCATCCACGCCTTCCTGCTCTCGCCGCTCTCACGTACGCCGCCCTTCTCGGAGCTTGGCGTCGAAGGGCTGCGGGCGCTGCTGCGGCAATACCCGGCTCCGCGCCTGAATCCGCCCGTGCACGCGGTGCGCAACCTGACGCTCCAGGGCGCCGGGGGTGAGCTGGCCGTGCGCCTCTACACCCCCTCGGCCGCGGCGAGCCTGCCGCTCATCGTCTACTTCCACGGCGGCGGCTTCACGATCTGCACGCTCGACATGTACGACGACCTGTGCCGCACGCTGGCCAATGACTCCGGCTGCGCAGTGGCCTCCGTGGACTACCGCCTCGCCCCCGAGACGCCCTTCCCCGGCCCGGCGGAGGACTGCTACCTCGCACTCAGGACGCTCGCCGCGTCGGCGCAGGATCTGGGCATCGATCCTGCGCGCCTGGCGGTGGCCGGGGACAGTGCGGGGGCGAACCTTGCGACCGTCACGGCGCTCATGGCGCGCGACCGCGGCGGGCCCGCGCTGCGCTACCAGGCACTCATCTATCCTTGCGTCGACCCCTCCTGCGCGAGTGCCTCGCAGCAGGAGTTCGCCACCGGCTACATGCTCACGCGCGACTCGATGCTCTGGTACTGGCAGCAATACCTGCAGTCCCCCGCGGATGCCACCAACTCCCTGGCGGCGCCGGCGCGCGCCAGCCTCAGGGGGCTGCCACCGGCCACCCTGATCACGGCAGAATTCGATCCGCTGCGCGATGAGGGCGAGGACTACGTCGACCGCCTGCGCTCTGCCGCGGTCGCCGTCCTGGGCCGGCGCTACCTCGGCATGATCCACGGATTCGTCAGCATGCCCTACCTCACGCCGATGGCGAACCGCGCGCTCGCGGACGTCGCCGCGGATATCCGGGCGGCGCTGACGGCCTAAGCCTTGACGATCACCGCGGAACCGTGCCCGAACAGGCCCTGGTTCGCCGTGATGCCGACCCTGGCGTCCTTCACCTGGCGCTCCCCGGCCATGCCGCGCAGCTGCCACACGAGCTCGCACACCTGGGCCAGCGCCTGCGCCGGCACCGCCTCACCGAAGCAGGCGAGCCCACCGCTGGCATTCACCGGGATGCGCCCGCCGATTGCGGTGGCGCCACTGCGCAGCAGCGCCTCCGCCCCACCCTGCTCGCACAGGCCGATGTACTCGTACCAGTCGAGCTCCATGGAGGCTGCCAGGTCATAGACCTCCGCGAGCGAGAGATCCCTGGGGCCCAGTCCCGCCTCCTCGTAGGCGCGCGCGGCAATCGAGGCGCGGAAGGAATGGCTCGTCGCCGCCGCGGCCGAGTCCGTGGCGATGTCGGGCATCTCGACTTCGTTGCTGGCGAAGCGCGGCGTCACGGTGGAGATGGCCGCGATGTGCGGAACCTTGCTGCCACGCCGCCGTGCGTATTCGACGCTCGCGAGCACCACCGCCGCCCCGCCATCGGAGGTCGCGCACACGTGCAGCAGCCGCAGCGGGTCGGCCACCATCGCCGAAGCCGCCACTTCCTCGGCTGTGAAGCGTTTGCGGTAGCGGGCATTGGGGTTGGCAGCCCCGTTCGCCGCGTTCTTCACCTTCACGGCCGTGAAGTCATCGAGCGTCGCCCCGTACAGGTCCATGCGGCGGCGCGCGTAGAGCGCGAAATAGGTCGGGTTGGTGATCCCGAGGTAAAAGCGCACCCAGTCAGGATCATCCGGACGGTGGCCGGCCATCGGTGCCAGAAAGCCCTTGGGCGTCGTGTCCGCGCCAATGACCAGCGCGACCTCACATCCACCCGAGAGGATCTGCGCGCGGGCGGCGGCGAGTGCCTGCGAGCCCGAGGCACACGCGGCATAGGAGGTGTTCACCTGCGCCCCCTGCCAGCCAAGCGCCTGCGCGAAGGTCGCACCGGCAACGTATCCCGGGTAGCCGCAGCGCATGGTGGCGGCGCCGGAGATGAACTGCACATCGCTCCAGGGGACGTTGGCGTCCTTCAGCGCGGCGCGCGCCGCGTGCACTCCGTACTCGACGAAGTTGCGGCCCCACTTGCCCCAGGGGTGCATGCCGACGCCGAGCACCGCGACCTCGCGGCTCACGTGCGCACCTGCGGCTTCCACTTCCAGACCACCTTGGCGGTGGTGCCCTCCGAGAAGAGCGTCTCGAGCACCAGCTCCACCGGCATGCCGACCTTCAGCTGCGCGACGTCGACGCCCGTGACCACCTGGCCGAGCACGATCATGCGCTCGGCGGCAAGCTCGACCGCGGCGATCGCAAACGGCACGAACGGCTCGGCGGCCACGTACGGCGGCGGCGGCTGGTAACAGGCGTTGGTGTAGGACCAGATGCGGCCGGTGCGGCTGAGCTCAACGTCCTCGAAGGCCGTGCCCTCGCAGGAGGGGTTGCGGCAGAAGGTGCTCAGGCGCGGGAAAAAGAAGGTGCCGCAGCTGCGGCAGCGCGAGCCGAGCAGGTGCGGCGGATCATCGAGCGTGTACCAGCCCTCGATGGCCGCGATGCGCGTGCGGGCACTCATGCCTGCACCTTGCCCGGCGGCAGCCTCACTGGGGTATCACGACGCCGGCCGTGATGCCGCCGTCCACCACGAACTCGCTCCCGGTGGTGTAGGACGATGCATCGCTCGCCAGGAACACCACGGTGGGCGCGATCTCCGCCGGGTCTGCCATGCGCCCGAGCGGGGAGTTGGTGAAGGGCGCAGCCCCCAGCACCTTGACCGAGGTGTTGAAGGACTCCTCGAGCAGCGGGGTCAGCATGGCGCCGGGGCACACCACGTTGACGCGCACCCTGGCAGGCCCGAACTCGATCGCGGCAGCCTTGGTCATGCCTACCACGGCGTGCTTGCTGGCGGTGTAGGCGAGCGCCAGCGGCACCCCCTCGATGCCGGCGGTGGAGGCGATGTTGACGATGGAGCCGCCACCCGCGTCGCGCATCTCGGCGAAGCAGGTGCGCATGCCGAGGAAGGTGCCGAGCTGGTTGATGCGGATGATCTGCAGGTACTCATCCACGCTCACCTCGAGCGTCGGGCGCACGCGGTAAATGCCGGCGTTGTTGACGAGGATCTGCACCGGGCCGCCGCAAAGCGCGCGCGCGCGTGCCGCCGCCTCGCGCCACTCCGACTCGCTGCCGACGTCGAGGTGGACATAATGGGCACGGGCGCCGAGCGCGCCAGCGAGCGCGCGCCCCTCCTCGTCGCGCACGTCCGCCAGCACCACCTGCGCACCCTCCTCGTGCAGCTGCCGCGCGATACTCGCGCCCAGCCCGCGTGCCGCTCCGGTCACCAGGGCCACCCTGCCAGCAAGACGTGTCATGGAACTCCTTCCGCAGTCGTGCGGTCATTGAACCCGTAAGCGTAACGGCGGACCCACCGTGGTCGGCATCACTCATATAGAGTACTCTTATTAATAGATCCCAGACCCCGCCGAGTCCTGCGTTGAAACCATCCACCAGCCGATCCGCCGCCCCGCGCTCCGCCAGCCGTGCCGCGGCCGCTGCCACCCAGTCCGCAGAGCTCGGCGCGACCCAGGAGCTGCGCGATCGCCTGACCCTGCTGATGCACGAGGGCGCCATCGAACCGAAGCGCTGGCGCGAGTTCCTCGAGCTGCTCGGGCGGCGCATGAAGGGTGCCGCGACCCTGCTGCTGCGCTCCCCGCACGTGGCCGAGGCCGGCGTGCTCTATTCCTGGGGCGGCAGCGATGAGGTGCTGGCGCAGTACGCGCACAGCTACTTCCCTTCCGACCCGTTCGTCAATCTGCCCGAGAAGCAGGTCATCACGCTGCACGACTTCGTCGGCACCGAGCAGCTGGAGCGCAGCCGCTTCTACATCGAATATCTCGTGCCCTGGGATGCCATCTACAACATGGGCGTCGACCTGCGCGACGGCGACCGCATCTACGCGCGCCTGCGCCTGACGCGCGGGCGCCACGCCGGCAACTTCACGGCGAGCGAGAAGCGCTTCGTGGAGTCCCTGGTGCCGCACTTCGACATCGCCATGCGCACCCATGCGGCGCTCGACGTGACCAAGATGGAGCGCGCGATCTACGCCGACGCCATGGATCACCTCACGCTCGCCACCGTGATCCTCGATGCCTCCGGGCACGTCATCCACATGAACGCGCTGGCGCGCGACATCCTGCACCGCCAGGACGGCATCACGCTCGCCAACGACACGCTCGCCCTCACCCACCCAGCCGATGCCCAGCGTCTGCGCGATGCCATCAGCCGCGCCATCACCGTCGGCCGCGCCGCCAAGCCCGGCATCGTGGAGGTGCTGCGTGCGCGCCGCCCCTCCGGCGCCGGCCACTACGGCATGATGATCCGCCCCGCCGCCGGTGCGGTCGGCTCGGAGGAGGCGACGGTGAGCCCCGCGGTCGCGGTCTTCATCAGTGTCGAGGAAGGCTCGCAGTCGCCGCCGCCGGTGGAGACCATCCGCAAGCTCTTCGAGCTCACGCACAAGGAGGCGCAGCTGGCGCTGTGCCTCGCCAACGGCCGCAGCCTGCAGGAGGCGGCCAGTGACCTCGGCATCACGCTCAACACGGCCCGCGCGCACCTGCGCTCGACGTTCTCCAAGACCGGCATCGACCGCCAGGCGCGCCTGGTGCGCGCGATCCTGAGAAGCGTGGCGCAGCTCGGCGGCTGAGGGCGTGGCGCCCTTCAGTGATTCTCGGCGCTGATCTCGAAGCGATCGAGGTAGAAGCGGAAGCTGCCGCGCAGCTGGTGCGGATCCAGGCCAAAATCGCGCTTGATGTCATACAGCACCTGCCCGGCCTTGCCGCGCGGGTGCGCCGCGAGATAGTGCTCGAGTGCGGCGCGCGCGGGCGCGGTGAGCGGCAGCTGCGCCTTGGTATAGACCTCCTCGAGGATCTTCCACGGGTCACGCATGAACACATGGAAGGGACAGTCGACGCTGCGCCCCGGCCGTGCCAGCTCGCGGTCGCGCACGCAGGAGCGCAGCAGGCGCTCGATGCGGGCCACCCAGTAGTCGCGCAGCCATTCCATCTCCACCCGCGGGCGCTGCATGCGCTGCGTGTAGGCCTGCATGGTGATGGTGGACTGGATGACGGCAACCGGGTCGCGGTGGGTGAACACCACCGTGGCGTCGGGGAACACCTTCAGCAGCACCGCCAGCTGCTCCAGGTGCTGCGGGCACTTGAGCACCCAGCGCTTGCCCGGCTCGCCGCGCTGCCACTGCAGCAGCTGCAGCACGCGCCTGAGGTACTCGTAGTGCGGCGTCTGGTCGGTGCCCAGGTAGTGGTCGCGCCAGCGTGGCGACATCGTCAGCCATTCGAAGTTGTAGGAGGCGAAGTCCGGCCCCATGAGCTCGAGTTCCTCATGGATGTGCTCCGGCTCCATCGGGTGCATGGACGCGAGGAGCGGGGTCACCTGCTTCATGCCCTCCCAGGCGGCCGCGCAGCGCGCGTAGCGCGGGTCGGTGCCGTCAGCCAGCAGGGCCTCCCCCGGCAGTGCCACCGGCTCGTACGACTGCCACAGCGGCAGGGAGTGGAAGCGTGCGTCCGCGGCCAGCAGGTTCACGAGGTGCGTGGTACCCGAGCGCGGCAGGCCCGTGACTATCACCGGCCGGTCGATCTTCTCGTTCAGGATCTGCGGGTGGCGCTTGAGCGTGTCCTCGATCAAAAGGCGGTTGCTCGCGTAGCGCACGAGGTAACCAAAGAGCACCGCCCGGTGCATCGCGGTGAGCGCCCGGTCCGCGTCCCACTCCTGGCACAAGAGCTCCAGGCGCTCGCGAAAGTCCGCGGCACCGAAGTCCTCCAGCCCGGTGCGCGCACGCGCCGCGGCCAGCACTGCCTCGGTGCGCATCTCGACCGGCTGTGATTCCCCCCAGGCGAGAGCTGCGCGCTGCGCCTCGTTCAGTCGCGGCTGCGCCAGGTCATCGATGCGGATGTCGTCGCGCAACCTTCAGCCCACGATCGAGTAGCCGCCATCGACCAGCAAAGTCTGCCCGGTGATGTAGCCGGCCGCGGCGCTGGTGAGGAACAGCACCGCACCGGCGACGTCCTGTGGCTGGCCGACGCGCTTGAGCGGCGTGCGTGCCAGCAGTGGCGCCATCATCGGCGGCATCTTCAGCATCTGCGCGGTCATGCGGCTCTCGGTGACGCCTGCGGCCACGGCGTTGACGCGCATGTTGTCCTTGGCCCAGGTGATGCTGAGGGTCTTCACCAGCTGCACCAGGCCTGCCTTGGCGGCGCCATACGCCGGCACCACCTCGAGGCCGAAGAACGAGGTCAGCGAGGCGATGCCAATGACACTGCCACCCCCGGGGAGCGTGCTGGCGGCGAGCTTAGGCTTCAGCGCCTGCGAGAGGCGGTAGACGCTCGCGAGATTCACCTGCAGGCCCTTCTCGAACACCTCCGGGTCGTACTCGTTCTGCATCATGTAGTTGGCGCCGGCGTTGTTCACCAGCACGTCGAGGCGCGGCACCTGCGCCGCGACGCTGGCGATCTGCGCCTTGTCGGTGAGACCCAGCTGCAGGTAGCGGTAACCGCTCAGGTCGCCGTCGTATTCGGCGGCTGCCGCGCGGGTTCCGGTGATGGTGACTTCCGCACCCGCCTCGCGGTACGCGGCCGCGATTCCGGCGCCGATTCCCGAGGTGCCCCCGGTCACGAGGACCGCTGCGCCTTTGTAGTCGTAGCGAACGTTCTTCCAGGTACTCATGAACCCCCCTTTGCCTCAACCGCCGAGGTCGATCACCTGCACGGCATCGCTTCCGTCCCAGGCACGCGCAGCGCTCAGGCGCGCCTCAAACCCGGCGCGCATCACGGCATTCATCTCGATGAACTCTAGCAGGAGCCCGGCCTCGCGGGGGTCTTCCAGGTACGCCACCCGCGTGACTTCGTTCGCCGCCTCGAAGCAGGGATTGAGGCCGCGTGCGCGGGCCCGCGCGACGTCCGCCGCCACGTCATCACAGAACCATGCCACGTGATGCATGCCGATGAGTGGCTCGCCGGCGGACGAGCGGTACGGGGAGGGTCCGGCGCCGTAGGGCTGGATGAGCTCGATCTCCATGTCGCCCTGATAGCCGAGTGCCACATGCATGCGTACCGTGACCGCCTCGCCGCGCAGCCGCCCCTGCATCGCCACGTTGCGGAAGCAGGTCCACGGTCCAACACCGCTCACGCGCCGCCAGTTCGCCACGCTTGCGTCGAGGTCCGCCACCACCCAGGCGACCTGGCGGATCGGGCCGAAAGATGCGTCATTCATGCGCGGCATCCGGCAGGCGTGCGCGCGCCGGCGACGGCGTTTGCCGCTAAACTCAACGGCCCCGCACCCGCGGGACGAGGGGAAGCGCGCCGATGGAGAAGCTGGTGTACGTGTTCTGGCGCGGCCCTGAGAGCGCGGCCAGCGTCAGCGGGCGCTTCCGGAACGAGGTGGCACCGCGCCTGCAGTCGCTCGGGGCCGAACGGCTGCAGTTCAACATTGCCGACTTCGCGGACCTGAGCGGCGCCCTGGTGAACTTCTCCCTGCAGAACACCAGGCCTGCGCCCGATGGCATCGTGAGCTTCTGGCTGACGAGTGCCTACCGGCGCGCGCCGCTCGAGCGGCTGCTCAACGAGGCCTTCGCGCGTGTTGCCGGCTACGAGGTGGCCGAGTCCACGATCCTGCCCAATGTCCTGCACCGGCCCCGCGAGGGCGAGCGCACCTACGGCTTCAGCCAGGTCACCTTCCTGCAGATACCCCCGCGCCTCACCTACGAGTCCTGGCGCCGGGTCTGGTTCGAGGAGCACACGCCGGTGGGCATCGACACCCAGGCCAACTTCCTCTACGTGCACAACGTGGTGGTCATGCCCCTGAGCGCCGGCGCGCCGCCCTTCCGCGGCATCGTCGAGGAGTGCTTCCCGCCCGAGGCACTGCGCGACTCGCAGGCCTTCTACAACGCGGTCGGTGACGAGGCGCGTCATCAGCTCCACCAGCAGCGCATGATGGAAAGCTGTGCCAAGTTCATCGACTTCGACCGCATCGACGTCATCGCCACCAGTGAGTACCGGCTGCACGGCGGGCACGAGCCGGCACTGTGAGGGTCAGCCGAAGTAGGCCTGGCCACCATCCACCGGCAGCGTGGCGCCGGTGACGTAGCTCATGCCCGGGCCGACCAGGGCGGCGACCGCACGGCCGATGTCGCTCTCGCAGTCCCCCACGCGCTTGAGCGCCACGGTCTCGAAGAAGGTCTTCGCCTCCGGGTCGTGCTTGATCCAGTTCGCCAGTGCCGGTGATGCCGCCAGCGGCGCGATGTTGTTGACGCGGATATTGTCGCGTCCCCATTCGCCGGCCGCGGCGCGGGTCAGCGCCCGCACGCCCTGCTTGGCCACCGCGTAGGCACCGTAGTTGGAGGAATCCCAGCGCACCGAAGCGCTGGTCACGAGGTTGACGATGTTGCCGCCGCCGCGGGCCTTCAGGTGCGGGTAACAGGCGCGCATGAAGCGGAAGGAAGCGAGCGGCCCGGACTGGATGCCGCGCATGAAGGCCTCGTCATCGAGCGACAGCAGTGGCCCGAAGGCGCCGTCGTAGGCGTTGTTGACCAGGATGTCGATGCCGCCGAGCGCCTCCACCGTGCGCGCCACCGTGCGGGTGATGTCCTCGGCCTTGAAGACGTCGCAGCTGATCGCCACCGCCTTGCCGCCGCGTTCGGTGATGGTGCGGGCGGTTGCGGCGACTTTCGCCTCGGTGCGCCCCGCGACGGCCACCGCCGCGCCGGCTGCGGCCAGCGACAAGGCGATGCCCTGCCCCACTCCCTGCCCGGCGCCGGTCACGAGGGCCACCTTGCCGCTGAGCTCAGCCATTGGCGGTGGCTCCCGGGGGTGCCACGCGCGCGAGCCAGTGCGCGGTGAGCTTCGGGGGTTCATCGAAGGGCTCGACCTCCTCGTAGACGCGCTGGTACACGGACTCGGCGATGCGCCACTGCCCCTGGTGCTTGGTGTACTTGTCGCGGTAGAGGGCGCTGCCAGTGGTGCGTACCTTTTCCTTGAGGTTGATGAAGATATCGGTGAGGTACCAGATGCCGGTGGCGCTGGTGTCGGTGAGCACATCGATCTCGGGATGGTGCCCGGTGTGGCAGGCAACCGCGTTCGCGTTGAAGGAACCGGCGATCGAGGCGAGCACCTTCTCGCGCCCCTGGATCTGCCAGCGGTAGCTGCCCCCGATGTAGTCGACCTGCACGTCCTCCATGAACAGGTCGCGCATGGCGGCGATGTCGCCCATGTCCATCAGGCGCCAGTAGCGGTACTTGAGGCAGCGGATGAGTTCGATATCTTCCAGACGAAGCGACATGTGACCCCCTTGAGCGCATTGCGACGGACGCTACCTGTGCCATGGTACAGGCTGCATTCTCATTTCAATCTACCTTATCCTTATCCGGCTACATCGCCAAAACAGAGTACCCCGCCGTGACCGACGCACTGCGTTATTCATTAAGTCATCCGGCCGCGCTCGCCGCGGTGCCGCGCTGGGACTACGAGTGCGACGTGCTGGTACTCGGCTTCGGCGCGGCCGGTGCCTGCGCGGCGCTGGAGGCGGCGCGGGCCGGGGCACGAGTGCTGCTGGTGGAGAGCGCCGCCGGCCACGGCGGCACGTCGGCGCTCTCGGGCGGGGAGATCTACCTCGGCGGCGGCGGTGGTACGCCGATCCAGCGTGCGGCCGGGTTCGAGGACGCCACCGAGGACCTCTACCAGTACCTGCTGATGGTGGGGGGACCGAACGCGGATGCCACCAAGGCGCGCCGCTACGCGCAGGGCTCGCTCGCGCACTACGGCTGGCTCATCGAACAGGGCATCGAGTACAAGAACTCCTACATCGCCGAGCGCTGCATCGAGCCTGCCACCGATGACTGCCTGATCTGGTCCGGGAGTGAGGAGGCGTGGCCATTCGTCGAGCGCGCCCGGCCGGCGCCGCGCGGCCACTGCCCGAAGTTCCTCGGCATGGGTGGCGGACGCTATGTCATGGACAAGCTCGCCGCGCAGGTGCAGGCCGCCGGCGTTCAGGTGCTCTACAACGCGCGCGCCCAGGCACTCGTGGCCGAGGGCAGCGAGGTGCACGGGCTCGTGCTGCGGCTGGACGGCGCGGAGCGCTTCGCGCGCGCGCGGCGCGCGGTGGTGCTGTGCGCCGGCGGCTTCGTCATGAACCGCGAGATGGTGAAGCAGCACGCCCCGTTCCTGCTGCGTTCGCTGTTTCCTCTGGGAACGGTCGACGATGGCTCGGGGATCCTGCTCGGGGCGAGCGTCGGGGGCGCCATGATGAACATGGGCGAAGGCTTTGCGACCATCCCCTGGTACCCGCCCGGCTCGCTGGTGAAGGGTATCTTCGTCAACGGACGCGGGCAGCGCTTCATCAACGAGGACTGCTACCACGGTCGTGTCTCGAACTACATCATGCACCAGAGCGGTGACCGCATCTGGCTGCTCGAGGACCACGCGACCTACGCCAGTGGCGATATGCAGACGCTGGCCAAGATGGAGATCGGCGCGGCCGGTGAGAGCTGGGAGGAAGTCGAGCGCGAGCTGAAGCTGCCGCAGGACTCCCTGACGGCCACGGTGCGGCTCTACAACCATTACGCCGCCCAGGGGACCGACCCGCTCTTCCACAAGGCGGCCAAGTGGCTGAAGCCCCTGAATGAGCCGCCCTTCGTTGCCATCGACTGCCGCATCGACCACTGCTTCTACGCATCCTTCACTCTCGGGGGCCTGGACACGCTGCCCACCGGGGAGGTTCTGGACGCACAGCGCAAGCTGGTGCCCGGCCTGTTCGCCGCGGGACGCACCGCGTGCGGCCTGCCGCGCTGGGGCGAGGGCTACAGCTCGGGCCTGTCACTGGCGGATGCCACCTTCTTCGGGCGCGAGGCCGGCCGGCGCGCCGCCACGACATCGCGCTAGGCGCTAGTGCGCGCGCGCCAACTCTGCGAGCACCGCCTGCGTGTCAGCCCCGCTCGGGCGGGCGCTGGCGGTGATCGCGCGTGGCTGCGGCGCGAGGACCTGCGAGGACGCGACCCTGCGTGTCCACTCTGCGCAGCGCGCGCGCAGCGCGCCGCGCTCCTGTAGGCCGGCGAAGCGCACCCCGTGCGCGATGACGTCGCGCAGCGCGAGCCCGAGCAGCCGCCCCCCGCCCTGCCGGTAGCTGCTCCAGGCGGCAAGCGCCGCGTGCATCCCGGTGAGGGGGTCGGCGATCGCATCGCCGCAGAAGAGCGCGCGTCCGGTGCACTCCAGCATCACCTGCGAGAGTCCGCCGGCGACCCCGCCATCATCTCCAAAGGCAACCCACTGCGCGCCGGGGCCGCTGCGCCCGTAGCCGCTGATCGCGACCCAGGTGAGCTGCGGGTGGGCGGCCAGCAGCTCCTCGGCGTGTATCCCGAGCTGGCGCAGCGCGCGTGCTCGGGAGGCCTCGATCACGATGTCGGCGCGGGCGATGAGGCGGCGCAGCTGCTGAAGCGCCGCGCCGTCGGCGAAATCGAGGGCCACGCTCTCCTTGCCCGCGTTCAGCAGATCGTAGAACCCGTGCGCCGCGGCGCGCATGCCATCCGGGCGCGCGCGGCTCTCGACCTTGATGACACGAGCCCCCATGAGTTGCAGCAGGTGCGTGCACAGGGGCCCTGCCCACAGCGCCGACAGATCCACCACCAGCGGCGATCGCCCCCGGGCGCCGGGCGACGTGCCGGAGCGGAAATGCTCCTCGAACCAGTGCCCCATCGGCTCCCCGCGCGGCTCGAGCGCAGCCACGGGCAGCCCGAGGAGCCGGCCGCGCTCGACGCAGGCTGCCAGCGGATGGCTGCCTACTTCGCGTGCGACGGCGGCCCAGTCCGCAAGCGCACCGGCCTCGAGCCACGCCGGCACGAGCTCCCAGTCGCTGGTGCGCGCGAGGTTGACGGCGAGCCAGCCACCTTCAGCGCGCAGGAGCCGGCAGCTTCCCCCCGGGGCGACCCCGCCGCCGCGCCGGTAGCCACTCAGGGCCGCACGCTCGCTGAGCAATCGCCCGCCATCGATTCCGGCGAGCGGCGCGCCGGGAGCCAGAGCCGCGAGCGCCAGCAGGATGCCGTCCGCATAGGAGGCCAGCGGCACCGGGCACATCAGTCCTGGCCCATCGGGTTCGCCCGTGAGCGCCATGTTGCCGCTCTCGGCCCAGGCCTGCGCGGGATGCACTTCCGGCCTGGCAGCCAGTGACGTCGTCACCCCCAAGTCCTGCAGCAGGCGCTGCGCGTACGGCCTCGCGTACTGCGTCTCGGGCCCTGACACCGTCAGTGTTCCTGCAGCATGGCCTCGCACCAGCCCGTGACGCGCTCAAAGAGTGGCCGGCGCCCGGGGAAGATGAAGTGAGCATGCCCGGTAGAGGGCACGACCTGCAGCGTGACGTCGGGGCTGCCCGGGTAGTTCGCAGGGATCAGGTGCGGCGGACCTGCCATGTCGCGGTCGCCGAGCCCGAGGAACACGGGCACGGTGATCCGCGCGCACTCGGCATTGCAGCTGCCGGGCACCATGGAGAACACCCCGGCGGTCAGCAGCAGGCTCGAGCGCGCACGCTTCAGCGCCTCCACGCCGCGCGGATCCGCCGTCGCCCCCGCGAACAGTTCCGTTCCCTGCGCGGAGCGCCTGACCTGCGGGTAGGGATTCGGGTCGCGCAGTCGCGCGAGGCGCACGAGGTTCTCGCGCAGTCCCACCGGGTCCTCGATATAGCGCTTCTCCTCGGGGCCCAGCGCCGCCACGAGGCCCGCATTGCTGAACCCGAACAGCGCCAGCGCCGCATGGCTCGGGCGGGCGGCCTGCTGCAGGGCCGTGAGCATCGCACCCATGGAGTGACCGACCCCGATGGAGGGCAGCCGCGTAAGCGTGCGCCCGATGAGCGCGCCCGCGAGGAGTTCTGCCCGGATGGCTTCCATGGCGATGGCGTTGGCCTCGCAAAGGATACCGGGGGTCAGGGCGTGGCCATCGGCCGGGGCGCTGCTGTCACCCACGCCGAGGTGATCGAGGGTCACGACGATGAAGCCGTGAGCGGTGAGGTGAGCGGCGAAACTGAAGTCCCCCTCGCCCTGCAGGTTGAAGTAGGCGCGGTTCATACCCCCGCCCGGCAGGCAGAAAAGCACCGCTGGGTCTGCGCGCAGCCGCTGCGGCATGAAGATGTCGGCCGCGATGCTCAAGGCGCCCTGCCCGGGCAGCAGCTCGCCCACCTCGATCCGGCGCGTAAACGGAGGCGGCGCGCTCACTTGCGGCTGTTCCGGCGGGCGGGGGGACCTGGCGGGCGCTGTCAGTAGCCGCGCGCGCCGAGGCCGCGCAGCAGCACCGTCAGGAAATCGCGGATCGCCGGGATGCTCAGGTTCCCGGGGATGAAGTACATGCGCAGCACGGTGATGCCCATGATGGCATCGACGGTGAGCTCCACGTCGGTGGTCTTGGGCAGCTCGCCGCGTCCCATGGCGCGCTCGAGCACGACCCGCACCGGCTCGCGCCGGCGCTGCATGAGCGGATCGAACACCGCGGCCAGTGCCGGGTTGTGGACGCGCTCGGCGACCAGGGTCGGCATGATGGCGTTGGAGGGCGGGCGATGCAGGATGCGCAGGAACTGCCGGTACAGGTCGAGGAGGTCGGACATAACGTCGCCCCGGTCGTGCGGGGTGAGTGCCGGCCAGCGGTTAAAGGCCTCGATGACCAGGTGTTCCTTGGTCGGCCAGCGACGGTAGATCGTCGACTTGCTGGCGCGCGCGCGCGCCGCCACCTTGCTGACCGTGAAGCTCGCGTAGCGCTCATCCGCCAGCAGCGATGTGGTGGCGCGGATGATGGCCTCTTCGGAGCGCTTGCTGCGCGGCCGGCCCGGCTTGCGCTTCGTCTGCGGTAGGGCGGCGGGCGGCTGGCTGTTCATGATGTCCCTGCAAAGACTGTGTTCCGGGCGCCGAGGACTATCGCACACCGCCGCCGCCCCGGTCCAATAGGTACCGGTGGTTCCGTATTCAGATCAATACGTATAACATCGCTAAATCCGACGCATCGTGCGCGTCCCATCGCGAGGCTTTCCATGGCCACCGTCGCAACCGAAGCCCTCAAAGAACCCCGCCAGGTCGGCGGCATTCCCATTCTCGGCAATGCGCTGTCGATGGCCAAGGATCCGGGCAGGTTCTTCTACGAGTGCTACCGCAAGTACGGTCCGGTGTTCCGGCTCAAGGTGATGAGCAACACCTACACGGTGCTGGCCGGCAGCGAGGCCGCCACCTTCATGGGCACGCGCGAGGGGCGCGACTCGCTGCGCTCCAAGGAATTCTGGCAGGGCCTGGTGGATGAGTGGGGCGCCAAGCGCACCCTCACCGGCGAGGACGGCGAGACGCACCAGAAGCTGCGCGCCGTGATGAAGCACGGCTACTCCAAGGAGTCGCTCAAGGGCCGCTACGATGAGCTGGTCGAGATCACCGACTCCGTGATCGCGCGCGACTGGCCGAACGGCAAGCTCGTGCCGGTGGTGCAGAACATGCAGTACATCGTCACCGAGCAGCTCGGGGCGATGCTCACCGGCACCTCGCCGCGCGAGTACGTCGCCGACATCCGCACCACCATTCTCTACATCCTCAACATCCTGGTGACGCGCCAGCGCCCGAAGTTCCTGCTGAAGGACCCGCGCTACAAGCACGCCAAGGAACGGGTCAAGGAACTTGGGCGGCGCATGATCGCCGAGTACAACGCCGGCAAGGACCAGCGCGACCCGGAGCGCCGCAACCTGGTCGACGACGTGATGGAGGCGCACGCGCGCGACCCGGACCTGATCCCGGCGAGCGACCTGATCCTGAGCCTCACCGGGCCGTTCGTGGCCGGCCTCGACACTGTGGCGAACACCGTCGGCGCCTTCATCTATGCAGTCCTCAAGCACCCCGAGGTGCACCAGCGCGTGCTCAAGGAAGCCGACGAGTTCTTCGCCAAGGGGCACATCGACGAGACGGACTTCCGCAACCTGCCCTCGATCGACGGCGCCATCATGGAAGCGATGCGCATGTACCCGATCGCGGTGGCGCAGATGCGCACCGCGACGCGTGACTTCGCCTTCCTCGGGCACCAGATCCGCGAGGGCGAACTGCTCTACGTGGCGACGGCCGTGCCGCACTACATGGAAGAGCACTACCCGAACCCGGACAAGTTCGACATTGACCGCTACGCCAAGCCGCGCGCCGAGCACCTGAAGCCCGGCGTGTACTCACCCTACGGCCGCGGCACCCACACCTGCCTCGGCAAGACGCTGGCCGAGACGCAGATGGCGCTGAGCATGGCGCGCCTCTTCTACAAGCTCGACCTCGAACTGGAGTCGCCCGACTATGTGCTCGAGACCAAGGTCCTGCCGACCCCTGGCCCGAGCATGAAGTTCAAGGTGCGGGTCAAGGGCCGCCGCCACTGAGGGCGGAGGCTCCGCCCTCAGGCTAGGCTGCCTGGCCCGCAGCTGCGCGTATCAGATCGGCGATCTCACGTGGATGCGACAAGAGTGACACGTGGCTTGATCTGAGCTCGATCTTCGTCGCCTTCATCCGCTGCGCGAGGAACCTCTGCAGTTCCGGGTTGATGGTGCGGTCCTCCGTGGACACCTGGTACCAGCAGGGCCGGCTGCGCCACGCGGCCACGGTCGTGCGGTCGGTGAGCAGCGCGTCCGCCCCGGGGGACTGCACGGCGTACAGTGCCCGGGCCGTTGCAGGCTCGAGGTCCCCGGCAAAATCCCTGAGGAAGGCCTCTTCGTTCAGCCAGAAGAACCCGTCAGCCTTCACCACTCCGGCACTCGCGGGTGGCTTCGGGTACTGCGCCGCCAGCGCCCCAAAGTCCTCCCCCGCATCCGGCGCCCGCGCGGCCACGTAGACCAGCGCCGAGACGTTCGGGGCCGTTCCCGCCTCACTGATGAGCGTCCCGGCGAAGGAGTGGCCCACGAGGACGGTGGGCCCATCCTGCAGCGCGAGAACGCGGCGGATCGCAGCTGCATCCTCGGCGATGGAGCGCAGCGGGTTCTGCACGGCCGTCACCGTGAGGCCGGCGCGCTGCAGGAGCGGGATCACCCCGAGCCAGCTGGAGCCGTCCGCGTACAGGCCATGCACCAGCACCACGTTCTTCGCCCTGCGCGCGGCCTGCGCCGCGAGCCGCTTCGGTGCCACCGCGGTCACAGCCGCGGCGGCCAGCATTGCGTTGAAGGTCCTGCGGGTGAACACGGTGGCTCCTTTGCGGCGCTCTCTCAGGTGGCCGGGTGGCTGCCGTAGCGCGCCGCGGGCCTGGAATTGCCGAAGTGTTGTGAGAGGGTCCGGCGCGCCGCCTCGAAGGCGGTCCACTCGGCGCCATCCTGCAGTGGCGGAATGGTGACCAGCTCGCCCTGCTCAAGTCCTGCCAGGGCCGCATCCACCATGTCCTGGGTCGACATCACGATCCCCGCGGGCAGCTTCGAGTAGTGCAGCCCCGCGTTCTCCCAGGCATCGGTGGCCGTCGCACCCGGCAGCACCGCCTGGACGCGCACACCCTTGCCGGCGAGCTCGTGCTGGAGTGACTGGCTGAGCGCAATGACATAGGCCTTGCTGGCGCCGTACACGCCGTTGAGCGTCTCGGGGGAAACGCCAACGACCGATGCAATGTTGACGATCGTTCCGGCACCGCGACTGGCAAACGCCGGGGCAACAGCATAGATCAGGCGCGTGAACGCGGTCACGTTGAGATCGATGATTTCCTCCATCTTGCGGATGTCGGAATTCAGCAGCGGCGTGATCGAGACCGCCCCGGCGTTGTTCACGAACAGCGTGATGTCCGGGTCCTCGCGCAGCGCTGACTCGACCTTGGCGAGCTGGGCGCGGTCGCGAAGATCCGCGGGCAGCACCGCAACGTGCCGTCCGGTCTCGCTCCTGAGTTCCCCGGCGAGCGCTGCGAGCTTCGCCTCGTTGCGCGCCACCAGGATGAGGTCATACCCGCGCTCGGCGAGCCTTCGGGCATAGACCGCGCCGATGCCGCTGGAGGCGCCGGTGATCAGGGCCGTGCCCTGCTTTGTGAGATGTGTCATGTGCTTCTCTTCTTTTGATGGATTCGGTGGGTCAGGTCAGGCAGCCGCCCGTGTCTTGAGTGGCAAGGCGCATCAGGCCGCCCCGCGCAGCAGGTGGCGCGCCTGCGCCTGCGCGTCCTGGCGAGCCGTGCGCGCGGTGCGCAAAGCGGCCACCGGCGTCACCCTCGCCTGCAGCGCCTCAGCAGTGATCGGCAGCGCCTCCTGGCGTTCATTGCCGAGGATCAACGCGCGCGCGGCCAGCGCAGCATCCGCTGCGCGCGGGCCGCTGCGGATGTCGAGGCGCACGCCGGCAGATGCGGCGTCGCCTGCGGGCGCAAGCACCAGCTGGCGGGCCTGGGTCTGCGCGTCGCCTGCGGCCGGGGCGGCCAGCGCAGCGGTGGTCCCCACGAGGAAGCTGGAAGCCAGGAGTGCCGGCAGCCCCTTCAGGGCAACCCGTTTGAGCGTGATCATGTTCAGTCCTCCGGTTGGTTGGTGACATACATGTATCTACATGTATATGGGAAAAAAGCGGAATGCATTCGATGTGGACATCAGGGATCGGTCATTCCGCGCTGAGTCGGGTGGCGGCCGAAAAGGCCGCCTTCTTCAGCGCGGCTGCCTCGGCACGGCCAAGGCGTTGCTCGAGCGCCGCCTGTGCGGCCTCCCACCTGGGCCTCACCCGTCGCACCATGGCTTCGCCAGCGCCGGTCAGCACCCAGTGACGCTCACGGCGGTCGCTGCCGGGCGCGTCGAGTGCAAGACCACCCTTCTTGAGCAGCGCAAGCGTGCGCGTGGCGGTGGTCTGGTCCATTCCCATGGCGGCTGCGACCTCGGTGGTCGTCAGCCGCGGCGCGCTCTTGAGGAGTTCAAGCGCCGTGAACTGCGTCGAGCGCAGCCCGCTCTCGGCAAGCGCTTCCTCGTAGAGGGCGGTCACCGCGCGCGCCGCCTGGCGCAGCGTCGCGCAGTAGCAGGGAAGAGACTGCAGTTTCGGGGTATCGGCCATGGGAGGAATATACATGCATATGCATGGTATTGCAACCCCGGCTACACCGGACCGGGCCCGCCCTCGCCTGCCTACGCCTTGATGGCCTTCTCGATGAGCTTGCGGTAGGTCTTCGAGTACGGCGGCAGGTTGAACGTCAGGTCCAGGAAGCCAAGCGGCTGCTCGACCACGGAGCGCGCGTTCGACATCTCCTTGAACCCCTCCTCGCCCCCGATGCGCCCGATGCCCGAGTGGTTCACACCGCCAAAAGGCAGGCGCGGATTGGTGCCCGACTGGATCAGGTTGTGGTTGACGACCGTGCTGCCAGCGCTCGTATGCCCAAGGAAGAAATCGATCGCGGCACGGTCCCGCGCATAGATGTAGAGCGCGAGCGGCTTGGTGCGGCGCCCGATGATCGCCAGCGCCTCGCGCTGGTCGCCGTAGGGAATGACGGGCAGCACCGGCGCGAAGATCTCCTCCTGCATGATGAGCATGTCCTCGCTCACCTTGGTGAGGATCGTCGGTGACACGAAGCGGTCCTCGGCACGCGTCTGGCCGCCGAAGGCCACGGTCGCACCCTTGTCACGCGCATCCTGCAGCAGCCGCGATACGCGCGCGAAATGCTGGTCGTTGATGATGCGCATCATCTCGGGGGACTTCTCGAAGCCCGCGCCGTCCGCGTTGTACATCTGGCTCATCGCCTTGCCGAGCGACTCGACGAACGGCTGGAACACCGATTCGTGCACCAGCACGTAATCGGGGGCTACGCACACCTGGCCGGCGTTGGCGATGCGCCCCCAGGCGATCTTCTTGGCGGCGTTGTCGATGGCCGCGGAGGCATCGACGATCGCCGGGTTCTTGCCACCCATCTCGAGCGTCACCGCCGCAAAGTTCTCGGCCGCGGCCTTCATGACCAGGCGCCCGACCCGCTGCCCGCCGGTGTAGTAGATGTGGTTGAACGGCAGCGTCAGCAGCTCCTGCGCCACGTCCGGGCCGCCCTCGAACACCGCGAACTCATCGCTCGAGAGCGCGCCCTCGAGGACCTCCTTCAGCACCGAGGCGCTGTGGGGGGCGAGCTCGGAGGGCTTGAGCGCGAACGAGTTGCCGGCGGAAATCGCCGCCACCGCCGGCACCAGCGCTATGGCGATCGGCGCATTCCAGGTGGACAGGTTCAGCACCACGCCCTTGGGCTCGTACAGCACGTAGCACTTCTTGCCCATGGTGGCGGCGGAGTTCTTCACGCGCCGCGGCTTCATCCACGCCGTGACGCGCTTGGCCACGAAGTCGATCTCGCTCTTCACCATGACGAGCTGCGCGGCCACGTCCAGGTCGCAGGCCTTCATTTCCGTGTGCGCGGCGTCGTAGAAGCGCTGCTTGTTCTTCAGCACCGCGGCCAGGATGGCGCGCAGGCGCTGCGCGCGTTCGGCACCACTCGTCTGCGCCAGGGTGAGGCTGCCGTTACGCAGCGCCGCAAACCGAGCTTTCACGTCCTGCACCGATATTCTCCTTCAGCTGCCGCGCAGTGCGCGGCCTAGATGTTGAACTGCTTTGCCACCAGGCGCTCGAAGGCGCTCTCCGAGAGCAGCGCCTGCATGAGGGGCAGCATCTTTACTTCCTTGCCGACCATGTAGCGCGGCTTGAGCCTGGGCACGTCGACGAGCTTGAGCACCTCGTCAGTGACCGCGTCGGGCTCGTTGGCGCTCAGCAGCATCTGCCCGAGCCGGTCGGTGATCGGGCGCAGTTTCGCCTCGTAGCGCGCGCGGATGGCGGGCGTCGAGATCTCCCAGATGCGCGCCGTGGAGTTGACCGGGTCGGCGGTCATGTGTGTCTTGACCGCGCCCGGCTCGATGGAGGTCGCCTGCACGCCGAACTTGGCGAGCTCGTAGCGCAGCGTGTTCGTCAGCCCCTCCACGCCGTACTTCGACATGTTGTACATGGCCGAGCACGGCATCGGCACCCGCACCGCCCCGGAGGAGAAATTGAGGATGCGCGGCGACTGTCGGCTCTCGAAGAGCATGGGCAGGTAGGCCTTGATCACGCGCACCTGGCCGAAGAGGTTGACGTCGAAGAGCTTCTTGCCCTGCTCGATGTCGACCCCCTCCACCGGGCCGGTGGCGGTGTCGGCGACGCCGGCATTATTGATGAGGAGGTCGAGCCCGGCGCCGCCCAGGGCCTCAGCGACGCGGCGCGCCCCGGCCTGCACCATCGCCTCATCGGTGACGTCCTGCTCGATCGGCGTGAGGGTGACGTCGCGGGTGAGCGCGGAGGTTTCCGACCCCGGCAGCACGCCTGCGAACACCCGCCAGCCGCGCTGGGCGAGCTTGCGCGCCATGAGCATTCCCATGCCCATCGCGGCGCCGGTCACGACTGCTGCTCGGCTCATGGCAGGGGCCCCCTCGCGGTTTCGGACGTGCGGCACATTCAGGCGTGCGCCGCGCGCGTCGCGGACTTGGATTCCTGCAGCGCGTCGATGAGTCCCCAGGCCAGCGCGGTACGCGCATCCAGGCGCTGCGCCGAGAGCGCCAGGTACGCGGTGCGCTGGCGGCCGATGCGCCGCGGCAGGCTCACGCAGCCACCGGAGCCAGGAATGAGCCCGTAGCGGATCTCGGGCAGCTGGAAGAACGCGTCTGCCGTGGCCTCGATGCGTCGCCCGAAGGCGGCCATCTCGACTCCCGCCCCCACTGCCGCCCCGTGCACGCGGAACGTCAGGCGGTCGGCGCAGCGGCCGAGGAGCGCCGGTATCGAGCGCGTGCTGCGCACGGCGTGGGCAGTCGCCGGGTCGGGCGCGCTGCCAAACTCGGCAAGCTCGCCGCCGGCGCTGAAGCTCGCCCCGGCGCCGCTGATGGTGACGCCGGTGATGGAGCGGTCCGCAATCGCGAGCTCCAGTGCCTCGAACAGCGCATCGCGCATGCCGACGGAGAGCGCGTTGCGCCGCTCGGGCCGGTTGAGCCGCAGGTTCAGGTGCGGCCCCTGGCGCTCGATGAGCACCGGCAGGCGGCCCGCAGGCTCCGGGGTCGCGGTGACCCGCGGCGCGCTGCCGAGCCAGCGTCGGAATTCCGGCCCCGCCTGCAGCGTGGCATAGGCGAGGGACTCGGCGATGAGTGCCTGGGAGATCGGCATGGCGGCGGTGACGCGCAGCAGCTGCACCAGCACCAGGGCCGCAAGCGGCGCCGCCTCGATGTTCGCGATCAGTGCCGCCGCATCCTGCGCGTCGCGCGCCAGCACGTCGCAGGCGCAGGCGAGCGGGTGCACCGCCACGTCCCCTGCCAGCCCGATGACCGGGCAGGCCTGCCGGTTGAGCCATTCACACAGGGCGTCGCGTTCGCTGGTGCGCAGCGTGGCGGGACGCCCGAGGTCGACCAAGAGGTACGGGTGGCCGCTCAGCGGCGACAGCACCGGGTCTGCGCCCGCGGCCAGCGCCGTCTCGAGCAGGCCGGCTGCTTCAAGGCTCGGTGAGATGTTCAGAAGAGCTCTCGCCGCCCGCGCCGCGCCGGCTGTCCGGCGGGTGCGCAGGCTCCCCCAGGTCGATCGTGAATTGCGCTCGCGGTACCGCTGGTACCGTTTTGGTACGCTAGCGGTGGTCGATCGCATCTGTCAACTGCAGAGGTGCCGCCGATGAGCGAGGCAATCGTGTTCGAGATGCGCGGTCCGGTAGCGCTGATCACCATCAACCGCCCCGAGGCCCGCAACGCCATCAACGCCGAGGTGCGCGCCGGCCTGCACGCTGCCTGGCAGCGCTTCGAGGCCGACGACACCGCGAAGGTGGCGATCCTGACCGGGGCGGGCGACAAGGCCTTCTGCGCCGGGATGGACCTGAAGGAGGCGAGCGCCACGGGACTGAAGGTGCCGGCGCGCGGCTTCATCCCGATCCTCGGCGACTCGGTTGAGGTGAGCAAGCCCACGATTGCCGCGGTCAACGGCCTGGCCATGGCCGGCGGCTGGCTGTTCGCGCAGATGTGCGACCTGTGCGTGGCCGCCGAGCACGCCACCTTCGCGATCACCGAGGCGCGGGTCGGCCGCGGCACGCCCTGGGCTGCGCCCCTCATCGACATGCTGCCGCAGCGGATCATGATGGAGCTGCTCCTGACCGGGGAGCCGATGAGTGCGGCACGCCTGCACGCCCTCGGCTACGTGAACCACGTGGTGCCGCGCGAGCAGCTGCTGGCGCGTGCTCTGGAGCTCGCCGCGCGCATCGCCGCGAACGCGCCGCTGACGGTGCGCGCCTGCCGCGCCCTGGTGTATGCCGCAACCGAGACCGGCCGCACGCAGGCACTGCGCGCCGGGGATGCGCTGTTTGAGCCGGTGTACCTGAGCGCGGACGCCCAGGAGGGGCCGCGCGCGTTTGCGGAGAAGCGTCCGCCGCAATGGCAGGGTAAGTAGCCACGGATCAGAAGCGGAACACGCCATTGCCCGGGGTGCCCCCGGGTGCGTTCAGCGCCGCCGACAGTGCGACCCCGAGTGCGTTGCGGGTGTCGACAGGATCGAGGATGCCATCGTCCCAGAGCTCGGAGGTCGAGTAGTAGGCGGAAGTCTGCTCCTCGTAAGCCCGAAGCGTCTCGGTACGCAGCCGCGCGAGCGCCGCCGGGTCGGCGCTGGCCCCCGAGCGCTGCAGCTGCCGCAGCTTCACCTCAGCGAGGGTGCCGGCGGCCTGCTCGCCGCCCATGACCGCGATCTGGTGGTTCGGCCAGCTGAACAGCAATCGCCCGTCGAAGGCGCGGCCGCACATGCCGTAGTTGCCCGCGCCGAAGGAGCCGTGGCACATGACGGTGAGCTTGGGCACGTGGCTGCAGGTCTGGGCCATGATCATCTTGGCGCCGTCCTTGGTGATGCCGGCCGCCTCGTACTCGCGCCCTACCATGTAGCCGGTGATGTTCTGCAGGAACAGCAGCGGGGTGTTGTTCTGGTTACACAGCTCGATGAAGTGCCCGCCCTTGATCGCGCTGTCGTTGAAGAGGATGCCGTTGTTGGCGAGGATGCCGACGCGATAGCCGAACAGGTGTGCGTAGCCGCACACGAGCGTGGTGCCATAGGCGGGCTTGTATTCATGGAAGCGGCTGCCGTCGACCAGGCGCCCGATGACCTCGCGCATCTCGAAGGTCTGCTTGATGTCATCCGGGAGGATGCCGTAGAGGTCATCCGGGTCGAGCAGCGGCGCCTCGGCGGCCTGCTCCGGCAGGCGCCACTTGGGAGCGCGCTCCCACTGCGCCACGACCTCGCGTCCGATCGCGATCGCCTCGAGCTCATCGGCGGCCGGGTAGTCGCAGGTACCGCTGGTGCGTGTGTGCAGGTCACAGCCCCCAAGATCATCGGCCGAAACCACCTCCCCGGTCGCGGCCTTGACGAGGGGCGGTCCGCCGAGGAACACCGCCCCGCTGCCGCGCACGATCACGTTGTAGTCGCTGAGCGCGGGAACGTAGGCGCCGCCGGCGGTGCAATGGCCGAACACCAGCGCCAGCTGCTTGACGCCCATCTTGCTGAGCACCGACTGGTTGCGGAATATCCGCCCGGCCATGTAGCGGTCCGGGAACAGCTCCGACTGCAGCATGAGCTGCCCGCCCGCCGAGTCGCACAGGTGCACCACGGGCAGCCGGTTCTCGATCGCGATGTCGAGCGCGCGCACGATCTTCTTCACCGTGAGCGGGTACCAGGCGCCGCCCTTCACGGTCGGATCATCCGCATGCACCATGACCTCGCGCCCGCTGACGACGCCGATACCGGTGAGGCAGCTGGCACCCGGGGATTCCCCGCCGTACGCCATGTTGGCCGCGAGCGTCGACAGCTCCAGGAACGGCGTGCCCGGGTCAAGCAGCAGCTCCAGGCGCTGGCGCGGCAGCAGCTTGCCCTGCGAGGCAAGGCGCTCGAGGTCGCGCGGCGGGCGGCTGTGGCGCGCGGCCTCCTGGCGTGCCCGCAGCTCGGCTGCCAGCCCCTTGTTGTGCGCATAGCGGCGGCGGAACTCCGCCGCGCCGGTGCGCACCGCGGATTCGAGGGGTCTCATGGGGCGGCCGTCTCCTCTTGCTCGAAGGACACCAGCAGCGCGCCACGCTCGAACACTGCCTCGGGCGTCACGTGGACCTCGCGCACGGTGCTCACGTGCGAGGCCACGACCGTCATCTGCAGCTTCATGCTCTCGAGCGTCAGCAGCTTGTCCCCGGCAGCCACGCGCTCACCGGGCCGGACGTGCACGGCGATCACGACGCCGGGCATGCTGGCGCGGACCGCATCCTGAGCGGCTGCGCCCTCGCCCTTGGTGACGCGCCGCGGGAATGCCACGATGTAGGTGTGCCCGTTCAGGCGCACGTGCACCGCATCACCCGACAGGTAGCGCCAGCCGCGGTAGCTCACCCCGTCCACGCTGAGCTCGAAGCGCGCCGCAGCGTCCTCGCCGGCGTTCACCGCGTGGCGCGACTCCCCGAGGCGCAGCAGCAGCCGCGGGCGGCGCGCGATGATCTCGGCCTCACCGGCACGCCCGTCGACCTCGAAACGAAGGTTGATCGCCATGTCAGTTGCGCCAGAAGCCGATGCCCGCGTGCGGCTCGGGCACGCCGAACGCGCCTGCGCGGAAGTCCGGCTGTGCCAGGAGCGCCGCCACGGTGGCGGCGGCCCTCTCCTGCGGCAGCTCCGGGGCCGCGAGACCCACGGCGTGCTCGCCGAGGAACCCGGTATGCAGGTGCCCCGCCAGGAACTGCGGGTGGCGCAGGACGCGCGCCAGGTAGTCGATGTTGGTCGGTACGCCGAGCAGCACCAGCTCCTCGAGCGCCCGGGTGAGTTCAGCGGCCGCCGCGGCGCGGTCCGGGCCAAACGCCACGAGCTTCGCCAGCATCGAGTCGAACGCCGGGGTGATCGCCTGCCCGGCGGCGATGCCGCCGTCGAAGCGCACATTGGTGCCCGCGGGGACCTCGAGGATCCCTACCCGCCCCGTCGCCGGACGAAAGTCGTGCTCCGGCTCCTCGGCGCAGATGCGGCACTCGATGGCATGGCCGCGCAGCCTCAGATCCGCCTGCGTGAACGAGAGCCCCTCCCCGGCCGCGATGCGCAGCTGCTCGGCCACCAGGTCCACCCCCAGCACGCATTCGGTGACCGGGTGCTCCACCTGCAGTCGCGTGTTCATCTCGAGGAAGTAGAACGCGCCGTCGGGGGCCAGCACGAACTCCACCGTGCCGGCATTGCGGTAGCGCGCCGCGCGCGCCAGTGCCACCGCCGCGGCCCAGATGGCGCGGCGCAGCTCCTCGGGGAGATTGGGCGCCGGGGACTCCTCCACGATCTTCTGGTAGCGCCGCTGCAGCGAGCACTCGCGCTCGAACAGGTGCACGACGTTGCCGGCCCCGTCGCCGAGCACCTGCACCTCGATGTGGCGCGGGCGCTCGATGTAGCGCTCCGCGTAAACCCGGCCATCGCCAAAGTAGCGCTGCGCCTCGGCGGCCGCGGCCTCCAGGCTCGCGGGCAGGTCCGCCGCGGTGCGCACGATGCGCATGCCCTTGCCGCCGCCCCCGGCGGCGGCCTTGATGAGGAGCGGGAAGCCGACCGCGAGCGCGCCCGCGGCGAGGGTCTGCGGGTCACCCGCATCGACGCTCGGTGCGACCGGCACGCCCTGCTCGCTCGCGAAGGCGCGCGCGCGGATCTTGTCGCCCATGAGGCGGATGACTGCCGCGTCCGGCCCGATGAAGGTGAGGCCGGCGGCGGTGATGCGCTCGGCGAAGCCGGCGTTCTCGGACAGGAAGCCATAGCCAGGATGGATGGCCTGCGCCCCGGTGCGCTGTGCGGCGGCGATGATCTGCCCCTGATCGAGGTAGGCGGCGCTGGGCACGTCGGCCTGCAGCTGCACGGCCTCGTCCGCAAGCGTCACGTGCGGCGCGCCGCGGTCCTCGTGGTGATACACCGCAACACTTGCGATGCCCTGGGCGCGCAGCGTACGCAGGATGCGGCAGGCGATCTCGCCGCGGTTGGCGATGAGCACGCGCGTGAACATCAGCGCACCCCCGGGCGCGGCCTGCGGCGCGCGGGCGCCAGGCCCTCGAGGCGCTGCACCGCCTGCTCCAGGCGCTGCACCGAGGCATCCACGGGCGCAGGCGCACCGTGCGCGGCGCGCGCGAGGCCGCGGTAGATGAGGTTGGTGAGGGCATCGGCTGCATCCTCAGGGGAGAACTGTCCCTCGCCCCGCAGGTATGCCCAGGTGTGGTGCTCCGCGCAGCCGAAGATCATGTCACGCACCAGGCGCAGCGGCAGGCGTTCCTCGAACTCCCCCGCGGCGATGCCTTCCTTGATGACGGCCAGTGTGCGCTCGGTGTAGCGCTGGTTGAGCTCGAAGACGCTGGACTGGCGGTACTGCGGGGACGGCCGCAACTCGTGCACGATGAGGCGGCACATGGCCGGGTCACCGTGAAACACGCTCAGGTGCTTCCAGATGAGGTAGCGCAGGCGGTTCCAGGTGCCCCGCACGCCCTGCAGCTGGCGCTCGTAGTCGGCGAAGATGCGCTCGTAGAACGCCTCGACCACCTTGATGAGAAGGTCGCGCTTGGTCGGGAAGTAGCGGTAGAGCGTGCCCTCCACGACGCCTGCGCGCGCGGCGATCTCGGCGGTCGAGGCGTCCGCGTAGCCCTTCTCGCAGAACACCTCGCGCGCCACCTCCATGATGGCGGCCACGCGCTCATCGCGCGGCAGCCGTTCACGGCGACGGGCGGGTCTGGCGCGCGGGCTCACGCCGAGTCCGCCAGCGGGCCGCCGGCTGCCAGCCAGGAGCGCGGCACGGGCACCGGCAGGTCCATCAGGATCTGCGCGTAGCTCTTGCCCTGCGGGTCGTAGCGCAGCGATGCAACCCCACCGCCGCCGAGCGCACGCCGCAGCACGAAGTTCCACCCCGCGAGGCCCGGCCACTCGTAGCGCTCAACCTCGCCCTCGAGGAGGTGCGCGAGGTAGCCGCGCACGGCGGCTGGGGTGAGCACGCGTGACAGCAGCGGCACGAACTCGGCGCGCCGCGCGAGCACGCTGATGTTGGCGGTATCGCCCTTGTCGCCGCTGCGCCCGTGCGCCAGGCGCAGCAGCGGCACCGTCACCTCGTCCGCGGAGGCCTGCTGCGGCAGGACCACCCGCGCGGTCGGGGGCACTGGCGCACGGGCCGCGCGGGCGCCCGGACGGTGCTCACCCGAGCGCGCCGCGGGCGCAGGCGCGAGCGCGCTCACGTGAATCCCGGCTGCGTCCTGCACCTCGATCCGCGGGTGCACGCGCGAGCGCGGCACGAGGCAGGAGGCCAGCCGCACGATGGGCTGTACGGCGGGCCTGCCGGCGGCGAAGCCAGTGATGCCCTGGGCCATGGAGGTGGCCGAGGGGAAGATCTCGCGCGCGAACAGCTCGAGCGCCCGCTCCTGCTCGTGGGCGACGGCGATCTTGAGGACCACCTCGCGGGTGTCCCCGTGGCGGGCGTGCGGGCCATAGGAGGCTTCCGCCCCGAGCACCTCGGTCGACACGGCGGTGTAATCGTTGAGCCCGCGCTCGGTGAACATGCGGCGTGTGCGCCTGAGGATGGCGGCGGCGACGTGCCGCGCCTTCTCAGCCGCATCCGCCCCCACGATCATCAGGGTGGCGGTGCACCGGTAACCGTCCGCATAGGTGAGGCTCGCCTTGTAGTAGGGGGTCGGCGGCAGACCGCGCGCGCCGCTGACGCGCACCCGCTCATTGCCGAGGTCCTCGAGCTGCACCTCGGTGAAGTCGCACACGACGTCCGGCAGCAGGTAGGCCTGCGGGTCGTGCACCTCGTAGGTGATCTGCTCGGCGACGGTGGGCACGCTCACGCGTCCGCCGGTACCGGGCGTCTTGGTGACGATGAAGGCCCCATCGGCCGTGCACTCGACGATCGGGTACCCCATGTCGTCCCAGCCGTCGGCGACCTCCCGCCAGTCGGTGAAGATGCCACCCGTGGCCTGCGGGCCGCACTCGATGATGTGGCCGGCGAGGCTGCCGAGGGCGAGCCGGTCGAGGTCCTCCTCGCCCCAGCCGAAGGCATGCACGAGGGGACCAAGCGCCAGCGCGCTGTCCGCGCAGCGCCCGGTGATGACGATGTCCGCGCCGCGCCCCAGGGCCTGCGCGATGGGAAAGGCGCCGAGGTAGACGTTGGCGCTCGCCACTTCACGGGGCAGCTCCTGGCCGTCCTCCATGTCGCGCACGCCCGAGCGGCGCAGGTCCTCGAGTTCCGCACTGATGTCATCCCCGAGCACCACCGCGACCGAGAGCGATACCCCCTGCTCCGCGAGCACCGCCTGCAGCGCGTCGCGGCAGGCCTTCGGGTTCACGCCCCCGGCGTTGGCGATGACCTTGATGCCGCGTGCGGCGATCTCCTTGGCGAGCGGCCGCATGACCTCCTGCACAAAGTCAGGGGTGTAGCCGAGCTCGGGGCGCTTGCGCCGCGCGCGTGCCAGCAGCGACAGCGTGATCTCCGAGAGGTAGTCGAGGACCAGTACGTCGATGTCGCCGCGGCGCACCAGCTGCGCGGGACCGGCGGCGCTGTCGCCCCAGAACCCGCAGCCGCACCCGATGCGTAACCGACCGTCCGCCATCTAATGAGTCCACCTCACTTAGGTACAGAAGTCAAATTACAAAAGAGCTATTCTGGACATGATGAGCATTACTCATTAGTCTCCGCAGCTGCCGCCCTCCTTGGTGATGGGACGTTCCTCATGCCCGAAGCCCCCGCATCCCAACCGGCCTTCGACCTGACGGCCGAGCAGCAGGCCACCCTCGATGCGGTCGCGCAATACGCGCGCCGGGAGCTGTTCCCGCTCGCCCCGCGCATGGACGCCGAGGAATGGTGGCCGGCTGAAGCCTTCGCCGCTCTCGGGGGCGCCGGCTACCTCGGGGTCACGGTGCCGGAACGCTACGGCGGCGGTGGCCTCGATCTGTTCACCAGTGGCCTCGTGCTGCAGGGACTCGCGCGCTGGAACCATGCACTCGGGCTCGCCTGGGTCGCGCACGACAACCTGTGCGTCAACAACATCTACCGCAATGCCAGCGAGGAGCAGCGGCGCCGCTACCTCCCCGGCCTGTGCTCGGGCGCACTGGTCGGCGCCCTTGGCCTGACCGAGCCCGGCGCTGGCTCCGATGCGCTCGGCTCGATGCGCACCACGGCCAGGCGCGAGGGCGAGCACTACCTGCTCAACGGCACCAAGATCTACATCACCAACGGCCCGGTCGCGGACGTGCTGCTGGTGTACGCGAAGACTGCCCCGGAGCGCGGCCCGCGCGGCATCTCGGCCTTCATCGTGCAGAAGGACTTCCCGGGCTTCCGCGTGGCGCAGAAGCTCACCAAGATGGGCTTCCGCGGCAGCCAGACCGCGGAGCTGGTGTTCAGTGACTGCCGCGTGCCGGCCGCGAACCTGGTCGGCGCGGAGAACGGCGGCGTCGCGGTGGTGATGAGCGGCCTCGACCTCGAGCGCGCCATGATCGCGCCGCTGTGCCTGGGCATCGCCGAGCGCGCCCTCGAGCTCGCCCTCGAGTACGCGCAGTCACGCCAGCAGTTCGGCCGCCCGATCGCCGACTTCCAGATGATCCAGGCGAAGCTCGCGGAGATGTACGTGGCGGTGGAGACGATGCGCACCTTTACCTACCGGGTGCTCGCCGCCGCCAATGATCTGGAGGTCGGGGGCGGCGGCCGCGGCCGCATCCACGCACTCACCGCGGCCTCCGTCATGTACGCCTCCGAATCCATGAACCGCGTGCTGTCCGAGGCCGTCCAGATCCACGGCGGCAACGGCTACATATGGGAGTCGGAGGTCAACCGCCTGTACCGCGCCATCAAGCTGCTCGAGATCGGTGCCGGCACCACCGAGGTGCGCAAGCTGATCATCAGCGGCGAGCTCCTCGGCAGGGACTCCTGAGGTCCCCGTGAGCCAGAGCGTCCCGCCGCCCGCAACCCCCGCAGCGCGCTTCGGTATGTCCGACCTGGAGCTGCAGTCCCATCCCATGAGCCTCGCACCGCAGCTGCTCGCCGGGCGCACGGTGGTGGTCTCCGGTGGCGGCAGCGGCATCGGGCGTGCCACGGCGTGGCTCGCGGCGCGCCTCGGGGCGCACGTCATCGTCTGCGGCCGCACGCTGGAGAAGGTGACGCGGGTGCGCGAGGCGCTGAGCGCGCGCGGCCTGTCGTGCGAGGCCCACGCGCTCGATATCCGCGAGCGCGCCGCGGTGGATGCCCTGTTCGCGGATCTCTTCGTCCGCCTGGGCAACGTCGATCTGCTCGTCAACAGCGCCGGCGGCCAGTTCCCGCAGGCGGCCGTTGACTTCACCGAGAAGGGCTGGCGCGCCGTCATCGAGACCAACCTCACCGGCACCTTCAACATGGTGCAGAGCGTCGGCCGGCACTGGCACGCCGCCGGCAGCGCGGGCAGCATCGTCAGCATCGTGGTGTCGCCGCGCGGCCTGCACCAGGTGGCGCACAGCAGCGCCGCCCGCGCCGGCGTGGCGGCCCTGACCGAGGCGCTGGCCGTCGAGTGGGCGCCGCTCGGGATCCGCCTCAACTGCATCGCCCCCGGCGCCATCGCGTCCGAGGGCTGGGCGGTCTACCGCCCCGACATCCCGCACCGCTACGCGCAGGCGAGCCCGCTGCGGCGCGCCGGCACACCCTGGGAGGTCGCTGAAGCGGTAATCTTCGTCGGCGGACCGGCGGGGCGGTTCATCACCGGGCAGACACTGCACGTGAACGGCGGCACCAACCTGTGGGGCGAGACCTGGACGGCCGGAAAACCGGCCTGGTTCTCGCAAGCCTCCAGTGCGTGGGACGCACCATGACGAGCAAGGGCCTCGTGGTGACGCCCCACGTATCGCCGTGGATGGACGTTGACCTCGCCACGTACCGCAAGTCCGTGGCGCGCTTCGTCGATAACGAGATGGTGCCGCACGATGCGCGCTGGCGCGAGGAGCACAACGTCGGCCGCGAGATCTGGCGCAGGGCCGGCGCGCTCGGCTTCCTGTGCGCCGACATCCCTGCCGAGTATGGGGGCGCGGGCGGAGACTTCCGCCACGAGGCGGTGCTGTACGAGGAACTGGCGCGGCGCGGACTCACCGGGTTCGGGCAGGGCGTGCACAGCATTGCCGCGCACTACCTCCTCAACCACGGCACCGAGGCGCAGAAGGCCCACTACCTGCCGCGCCTGGCGAGCGGCGAGCTGATCGGCGCGATCGCCATGACCGAGCCGGGCGCGGGTTCTGACCTGCAGGGCATCCGCACGCGCGCCGAGCGCGCCGGTGATGAGTACGTCATCAACGGCTCGAAGATCTTCATCACCAACGGCTTCCTCGCGGGCCTGGTGCTGCTGGTGGTCAAGACCGATCCGGCCCTCGGGGCCAAGGGCACCTCCATCCTGATCGTGGAGACGAAGGATCTTGCCGGCTACCGCGTCGGCCGGTTCCTCGACAAGGTGGGACAGCGCGCCCAGGACACCAACGAGCTGTTCTTCGATCAGGTGCGCGTGCCCGCCGATCGGCTGCTCGGGGGCAGCGAGGGCCGCGGCTTCGTGCAGCTCATGAGTGACCTGCCCTACGAGCGCCTGATAGTGGCGGTCCAGGCCGTCGCCACCATGGAGGGCGCGCTCGAGGAGACGGTGCGCTACGTGAAGGGCCGCAAGGCCTTCGGCAAGAGCCTGGTCGAATTCCAGAATGCGCGCTTCCGCCTCGCCGAGGCCGCCACGACCACCCGCGTGGCGCGCACCTTCATCGATCGCTGCATCCAGGACCAGCTCGCGGGCAGCCTGGATGACGTCGGCGCCTCGATGGCGAAGTACTGGTCGACCGACATGCTGCAGAAGGTGGTGGACGAGTGCGTGCAGCTGCACGGTGGCTACGGCTACATGAACGAGTACCTGGTGGCGCGCATGTACGCGGACGCGCGCGTGATGCGCATCTACGGCGGTACCAACGAGATCATGAAGGAGCTGATCGCGCGCTCGTTCTAGCTGTGCGCTAGTGCACCGCGCGCCACAGCAGCCACCCGAAGGCGCACAGGGTCGGCAGCACGGTGAGCACCATGCCGAAGGCGCGGCCCATCGGGTGCATCAGGTATCCGATCCAGAACGTCGCGCGACCCAGCACGAACAGCGCCGCCATCGCCGGGATCAGCACCAGCTGCGCCCGCGGCAGCGCGAGCGCCAGGGCCGCCCAGGCGCTGGCTGCCAGTACCACCTGCTTGAGCGTGTTCTGGTTGTAGCGCAGGTTGATTTCCATGCCGTAGCTTGCCGGGGCGCGGGTGCCGTCGATGGTGTCCGCATGGAAGCCCCGCCGTGCCGCCAGGACGACGCCTGCCAGCAGTGTCCCCGCGGGCAAGAGCAGCCAGTGCACGACGAATGCCAGCCGCTGCGCGGGACTGTCCTGCGGGAGCGCCGCGGCGCTGAACAGTTGCGGCGCGAAATTAAGGGTTAGGGCAATGCATAGCGCTGCGGGCAGCGGCACCGCCCGAGCTTAGCACCCCCGTGCGGCAAGCCGTTCCTGACCTGCATGGCGCGCAGCCCAGTCAGGTGCCCTGCCGACTCTCCAGCTCGCGCCGCACCACGCGACGCAGTACCTTGCCCATCTCGTTGTAGGGAAGCTCGCTGCGGAATACCAGCCGCTCCGGCACGCGCGAGGAGCGCAGGTGCTCGCGCACCCACGCCTGCAGGGCCTCCGCCGTCGCCGCGGCCCCGGGCCTGAGCACCACGGCAGCCGCCACCGCCTCACCCCACTGCTCGCTCGGCACCGCAACGACCACGGCATCCAGCACCGCCGCGTGGGCGAGCAGGGTCTCCTCGATCTCCCCCGGGGAGATGTTCTCGCCCCCGCGCACGATGACATCGTCGGCCCGTCCCTCGAGGAACAGGTAGCCGTCCTCATCCATCCAGCCGCGGTCCTGGGTCGCGAACCACCCCTCACGATCCAAGAGGCTGCCGCTGCCGCGGTACTCCCCGGCCACCTGAGCGCCGCGCACGAAGACGAAGCCCGGCGCGCCGGCGCCGAGGCGCTGCCCCGCCTCATCCCTGACTTCCAGCTCCACCGTCGGCAGCGCGCGCCCCACCGAGCCCAGGCGCCGCCTGAGGCCCGGCTCGGCACTCCCCGCCGCCGCCCGGTGGTCCTCCGGGGTGAGCAGGCAGATCGTGGCACTGGTTTCGGTGAGGCCGTAGGCGTTGGTGAAGTCGACGCCGCTGAACACCTCGAGAGCGCGCGCGATGACGCTCGCGGGCATCTTGCCGCCACCGTAGGCGATGGCCCGCAGCGCCGGGAATCTCGCAGGGGAGCCCTGCGCCGCGAGGTGCTCCATGATGCGCACGAGCATCGTGGGCACGACGAACGCGTGCGTGATGCGCTCGGCGGCGAGCAGCCGCAGCCACTCGGCCGGCTCGAAGCTCGGCAGCATCACGATGCGCCGGCCGCTGTAGGTCGAACTCAGGACCGCCGAGATGCCGGCGATGTGGTACGGGGGCACCGCCACCAGTGCCGCCTCCTCCTCGCCCGCAGCGCCGAACTCGACCGTGCCGAGGATGTAGGACATGACGTTCTCGTGCCGCAGGAGCGCTGCCTTGGGCGTGCCGGTCGTGCCGCTCGTGAAGAGCTGGATGGCCACCGCCGTGGGCTCATCCGGCAGCGGCAGACCCTCCGCGCAGGTCCCCTCGCCCAGCCGCGCGGCGTCCGCGCAGGTCACCCCCGCGGGCAGCCGGAGGCGGGCCAGCTGCTCGGGTGCAGCCACGAGCCAGGCCGGCGCCACGCGCTGCAGCAGCTCCTCGAGCTCGGCGCTCGTGAGGCGGTAGTTGAGCGGCACGTAGGGCAGGCCTGCGTAGGCCGACGCGAAGAGCGTGACGGGCGCGTTCAGGCCGTTGGTGTCGAGGAAGGCCGCGTGGCTGGCGGTACTGAGCCGCAGCTCGCCCGCGGCGGCCTGCGCGGCGGAGCGCAGCCGCGCGTAGCTGAGGTGCAGCGGCCCGCAGCTGACTGCGGTGCGCTCCCCGAAGGCATCCGCTGCCATCTCAAGCAGCATCGCAAGATTCATCGGGTCAGTCCGAGGACGGCAGTGCCTTGGCCTGCTTCACCGAAAGCACCGCACCGTCGATGGCCAGCGAGCCCTCGCCGCCCTTGGTGCACAGCAGCTCGAAGCGCTCCTGCGCATCCACGTAGCGCTTGCCGATGAGCGAACCCTGCGACTGCGCCGCGTCCAGGCGTGCGCCTTGCGGTGGCGCCTCGCCGACCGCGAGCATCTCGGCGCCGCCGCAGCTCACGCTGGCCTCCCCCGCGGGGGCGCGGATGACCATCACTTCGGTGGCGCACACGGCGCTCTTCAGGCGCAGGCCCGGCTTGATCGGTCTCATGGCTGCTAGCTTAACCGTTCGAGAGGATCGCGCCGGCCATGCCGCATGATACGAGCGCGTTGGTGAGGTTCCTGACCTGGTTCGTGGCCGTACCGCGCAGCTGCCGCACCGCCTCGGTGATGTTGTTCATGCCGTGGATGTAGGCCTCGCCGATCAGCCCACCGTTGGTGTTCACCGGCAGCGCGCCACCGACTTCGATGTTGCCGCCCTTCACGAAGTCCTTCGCCTCGCCCCGGCCGCAGAAGCCGAAGGCTTCCAGCTGCTTGAGCACCTGCGGCGTAAAGGCGTCGTAGATCATCGCCAGCTGCATGTCCTTCGGGGTGAGGCCCGAGCGGGCATAGAGGCGCTTCGCGACCCCCTGCGCCTCGGGCATCAGGTTCAGGTCGGCGTGATAGTAGTTGGAGATCACCTCGACCTCGGAGGGGATCGACTGCGCCGAGGAGACGATGCGCACCGGGCGGCTCTTTGAGTCACGCGCGCGCTCGAGGCTCGTGATGACGATGGCGACGCCGCCGTCGCTCTCCTGGCAGCAGTCGAGGAGGCGCAGCACCGGCTCCACGATCCACTTCGACTGCTGGTGGTCCTCGAGCGTTATCGGCTTGCCGAAGAACCAGGCCAGGGGATTGGTGGCCGCGTGCTTGCGCTGCGCCACCGAGACGTAGCCCAGGTCGCGGTTGGTGACCCCGTAGGTCTCCATGTAGTGCTGGGTGGCGAGCGCCTCCCAGCTCGCCGGAGTCTGCGCACCGAAGGGCATGCACCACAGGAGCGAGCCGGTGCCGTTGCCGGCGACGTTGACCACCCCGCCGCTCGGGGGCACGATCGGCTGGCCGAAGCGATACTGCGAGCGCTCGTTCATGGCGCGCCACACGACCACCACCTCGCAGGCCCCCGAGGTGATCGCGGCCGCGGCCTGATGGATCGTCGCCACGGAGGCTGCACCACCACCCGGGATGCGTGCCGTGTAGGCAAGGTCGCGTACCCCGAGGCAGCGCGACAGGCCGATCTCATCGTTGCCGTCGATCGTGAAGGTGATCATGCCGTCGACGTCCGCCGGATTGATGCCGGCGTCATCGAGGGCGGCCTTGGAGGCTTCAGCCGCGAGCTGCAGCTCGCTGCGGCCGGAGTTCTTGGAGAATTCGGTCTGCCCGATCCCGGCGATGGCGGCGAACTTAGCCACGTGCACCACCTGCGGCGCGGGCGAACACCGGGACGGCCTTGCCGCCGCGGGTGGGCGCGAAGCGCACCTCGACCGCCATGCCGCCGCGCATGTCCTGCGCCGCCACCTCGATCACGTTGGACACCAGGCGGATACCCTCCTCGAGTTCAATCAGCGCCACGATGGGCGCCTCGGCAAACCCGACCGGGGCCGGATGCCGCGGGATCACCCAGCTGGCCACCTTGCCACGCCCGCTCAGCTTCACCGTCTCGCGCCTGACGCTGTGGCACGCCGGGCACATCGGGCGCGGCGGGTGCGCGAGCTTCCTGCAATCGGCGCAGCGCTGGCCGAGCAGCTCACCGCGCGCCGCTCCTTCCCAGAAGAAGACTGCATCGGGGGTGAACACCGGGTCGGGCCGGGTGGCTGCGGCAGCTGCCGGGGTCTCGTTCGAGCTCATTTACTTCTTCTCCGTCGCGGCAGGCGCCTGCGGCTGCCAGGGGCTGCGCACCTTGCGGTGCCCTTCCTTCAGGCTCCATGCGAGCACGCAGTCCTTGCACAGCGCCTCGATCTGCTCAGCCGAGTAGCCAAGCTCGGCCAGTATCTCGCGGCTGTGCTGCCCGACGATGAGCGGCGGGCCCTGCACCCGGCCGGGCGTATCCGACAGATCGAACAACAGGCCGATCTGGTTCAGCCGGCCGACGAAGGGGTGCTCGTAGGCGGCCACCCAGCCGCGCTTCTTGAACTCCGGGTCATCGTGCACGCCGAGGGAGAACTTCGGGTCCGAGATCTCGCACGGCACCTGCGCGCCATCGAGCACCTCGAACCACTGCGCCGCCGTGCGCTCGCGCATCTTCGCCTCGAACAGCGGCGCCAGCGCCGCATCGTTCTGTGCCCGTGCCGCAGCGGTGGCGAAACGCGCATCGGTGGCAAGCGCGCTCAGTCCGAGCGCTGCGCACAGCCGCGTCCACTCGCCCTCGGTGACCGCGACGACGCACAACCAGCCCTCGCGCGTCTCGTACAGGCGGTTGGTCGCGCTGTAACCGAGCTGCATGCCATCGGTGTGCGGGCGCGGGAAGCCCGTGCCGTCGGGGCGCGCGACGGCGTAGGAGCTGTTGAGCAGCTGCGCGTTCACGATCGAGGTGTCGCAGAACTGGCCCTCGCCGGTGCGGTCACGGTGGTAGAGGGCCTGGATGATCGCGATGGCGGACAGGAAGCCGTTGCCGGTGTCACCCAGGCTCGTGAACGACCACAGCGGCTTGCCGCCCCTGGTCATGCCGCCGTCCTCGTACTGCACGCCGGCGAGGCAGGCACCGGTCTGGTCGTTACCGGGCAGGCCCTCGCGCGGCCCGGTCTCGAAGCCGCGCGTATGGCAGTAGATCAGCTTCGGGTTGATGGCCTTCAGGCTCTCGTAGTCGATCTTGAGGCGCTCGGCGGCGTCGTAGCGCATGTTGTGCTGCACCACATCGGCCTTGGCGACCAGCTCGCGCAGCACCTTCATCGCGCGCGGGTCCTTGAGGTCGAGCGCGATGCTGCGCTTGCCGCGGTTGGCCATGTAGGCGATGTGGTTGGAGTGCCAGTAGGTGTCGTAGAGCGCGTTGATCTTGATGACGGTCGCGCCGAGGTCCGACAGGATCTGCGTGCCGTAGGGACCAGCGATCGCAAGCCCGAGATCGAGCACCGTGATTCCCTCGAGGGGCGCACCGAGCTTCCTGCCGCCCTTCGCCGCCGGCGCCGCCTTGCCGGCGAGCGCAGCCGCCTCGCTCTTCACCTGCGCGGTGTGCTCGCCCATGCGGGCGGCGGGGCGGGTGATGGGGCTCGGGTTCGCCGACAGGCGGTAGGTCACGCCCACCTGGCGGATGGGCCCGAGCTCGGGGTCGTTGAGCTCGGTGACGCAGCCGTCCTTCAGGAACAAGGGGTCCGCGAGCGCCTCTTCCGGCGTGCGCACGTCCTGGATGGTCATGCCGGCCACCGCGGCGGCATCCACCCACTCCTGGGCGGGGAATTTCTTCACCGCCTCGGCGAGCAACGGCTGGTAATGCATCATCACCAGCAGTTCCTCGGGTCCCGTGCCAAAGCGATCGGGGTCGTTCTGCGCCTTCAGGTCCGGGGTCGCGTTCAGCTTCTCACCCGCCGATGCGGTGAGCAGGAAGCGCGGGTTCGGTACCCAGTTGTGGATCCAGCGCCCATCGGCGCACTCGAAGTGCCCCTTGGGCGAGCGCGAGCCCAGGATCCAGCTGTTGAACATCGGCACGTCGATCTTCTCGGCGCGCTGCCACACGCCGCTGGCGCAGGCGAAGGCGCCCTGCATGAGCGAGGTCTCGACCCACTGGCCGCGACCGGTCACCTCGCGGGCGTGCAGCGCCGCGCTCACCGCGGTCGTGGCTGCGAAGAAGGCCCCCAGGCTCGGCCAGAAGGAAGCCGGGAACAGCGGCCCTGCGCGTGGCGCGCCCTGCAGCCACTCCATCGGCATGTCGACGTCCGCGAACGGGTCGGCAATGCCGGACATGTGGTTGATCGCCCCTTCCGGCCAGCCGCGCTGCTCCCACTGCAGCCCGCAGCGCGCTGCCACCAGGGCGTCGTGCCCCGGGCGGTCGGAGTGGCGGTTGTCGCGGCCGTAGCCGGTGATCGAGCAGTAGATGAGGCGCGGGTTCGACTTGGCGAGCGTCGCATAGTCGATCCCGAGCTTCGCCGTGACGCCCGGCGCGTAGCTCTCCACCAGGATGTCGGCGTGCGCGGCGAGCGCGAGGAAGCTCTTGAGGTCAGCAGGGTCCTTCAGGTCAAGGACCGCACTGCGCTTGCCGCGCTGCCATACGTGGTAGCCGAGCTGGGTGCGGGTAGGGTCCCCGCCCGGGGGCTCGATCTTCGTGACCTGCGCGCCGTGGTCGGCGAGCAGCATGGTGGCCATCGGGCCCGCGATGCCCCAGGAAAGATCGAGGACGCGGATACCCTCGAGAACGCCGGCCATCGGCAGCCTCAGGTCAGGCCGAAGACGCGCAGCGCGTTACCGCTGAGGATCTTGGCGCGATCCTTCTCGGGGATGCCCGCCTTGCCGAACTGGTCCGCGATCACCTTGCGCGAGTTGGGCCAGCAGGTGGCCGGGTGCGGGAAGTCCGTCGACCAGTAGAGACAGTCGGGCCCGAAGTAGCGGTAGGCAGCACCGAGTCCCTGCGGCTCGTACATGAAGGTGGCGCCCATCTGGCGCTTGAAGTACTCACTCGGCAGCATCTTCACGCCCGGGAACTCGTAATGCTGCGTCATGCGCGGGTCGAGCACCGTCTCGAAGAAGAACGGCAGCCAGCCGAGGCCCGGCTCGACCAGGATGACGCGCAGCTTCGGGAAGCGCTCGAGGGTGCCGCTGAGGATCCAGAACATCATCGGCTCGGCCAGCGCAAAGGCCGGCATGGCGGTGAAGATGCCCTTCTGCGGCGTCGGGTCGCGGCGGAACACGTCCCAGAGGGAGGCCTTCACGTCCAGGTGGTTGAGGATCGTGATGCCGGTGTCGCCGAGCTCCGCCCACAGCGGGTCGTAACGCTTGTCGTACACGTCGGGGAGGCCGAACTCGGTGGGGAACGGGGTGATCTGCACGCAGCGCGCGCCGCGCTTGGCGAGGCGGCGCACTTCCTTCACCGCGAAGTCTATGTCGTAGAGCTGGATCTGGTAGGCGGACAGCAGGCGCAGCGGATCGACCGAGGCAAAGTCCGCCATGCCGTCGTTGTAGCCGGACAGGGCCTCCTTCCAGTCCTCGCCCATGAGGGTCGGGGTGCAGTACTTGGCGCCTCCGACCTCGGGGAAGATCACTTCCGCCTGCACGCCGTCGCGATCCATGGCGAGGAGCTTGGCGTGCGGCTCGAAGTGGCCGGGGTCCTTGGCGGCCTCCGGGTCGACGAAATCCTCCAGCTGCAGCTGCTTCTGCCCGCGGCGCAGCTCGGATGCCTCGTAGGCGGCCTGCTTCTTGGCGGCCTCGTCCCACACCGTGTGCAGCCTTGCCGGCAGCCGTGCCTTGACCCACTCGTCGGTGAAATGAACGTGCGAGTCAGCCGAAACGAGTCGTTCCGTAGCAGCAACGGCATTCATGATCGCGAACCTCCTGGCGTGGATCGCCGCGCAGGCCCCCTGGGCGGCTGTTCGTTATTGTGCTCGCCGCTGCCGCGAGGGTCAATTAACGTACTGCCGGTTTCGATTTGACAGCGAGCCGCGGGGGACGGTGGAAGGCCGGTAAACATAGCTCCGCAGCCCGGATTCGCACTCGTTGCGGGGCCGTGGTAATTTGAGAACCGCCGGTACCGTTGTACCGGAAACATCTTGCGCGAGGGGGTTGCACGGTGCATCGACTTGCCAATAAGACGGCCATCGTTACCGGTGGGGCACGCGGCATGGGGGCGGCGACCGCGCGGCTCTTTGTCGCCGAGGGCGCCCGCGTCGTCATCACCGACGTACTGGATGCCGAGGGCGAGGCACTCGCCCGGGAGCTCGGCGAGGCGGCCGTGTTCCAGCACCACGACGTGGCGAACGAGGAGGACTGGCAGAAGAGCGTCGGCACCGCCCTCACCCGCTTCGGCGGCATCGATATCCTCGTCAACAACGCAGGCGTCCTCCTGATGCGCGGCATCATTGAAACCTCGCGCGCTGACTTCGAGCGTGTGCTGGGCATTAACCTCATCGGGGCCTTTCTCGGCATCAAGGCGGTGGCCCCGAAGATCATTGAGCGCGGCGGCGGCTCGATCATCAATGTCTCCTCGATCGATGGCCTCAAGGGGTCGAACGCCGTGAGCGCCTACTCCGCGAGCAAGTGGGGCATGCGCGGCCTCACCAAGGTTGCGGCGATGGAGCTCGGGCCGCGCGGCGTGCGCGTGAACTCGGTCCACCCGGGCGGCATCGCCACCCCCATGACGACGCGCGCCGGGCAGACGCCCGAGGTGGAGGCCGCCACCAGGCGCTTCTACAAGGGCGTGCCGATCGGGCGCGTCGGCGCGCCCGAGGAAGTGGCGCGCGTCTCGGTGTTCCTCGCCAGCGAGGATGCCTCGTACATGTGCGGTGCGGAGATCGCCGTCGACGGCGGCATGAGCATCGGTCCCTATTACATGAGCCAGCCGGGCGCGCCGGTGATCACCTGATCCCGCACCGGTAGAACCTGAGCACTCCAAGGAGCCAGCAAGATGAGCAGTGTCATGAAAGAGGTCCCGGGCGAGCGCACCCCGCTGTCCACCAGTGACGGCCTGGAGCGCAGTCCGCTGCCGGTCCCGTACGGCTGGTTCTTCGTCAGCTACAGCGAGGACCTCAAGGCCGGTGAGCTGCGCAACATCGAGTGCTTCGGCCAGGAGTGGGTGCTGTTCCGTGCCGAGACCGGGGATGCCGGCGTCGTGGACCCCTATTGCCCGCACCTCGGGGCGCACCTCGGGCACGGCGGCAAGGTCGAGGGCGACTCGCTGCGCTGCCCGTTCCACCACTGGGCGTACAACACCAAGGGCTTCTGCACGCGCATTCCCTACGCCAAGATCATGCCGCCGATCACCAAGCGGCAGGCGATCCTCAAGGCGCTGCCCATCACCGAGAAGAATGGCATCGTCTGGGCCTGGTACCACCCCAAGGGCGTAGCCCCGATGTGGGAGGTGCCGCAGGTGCCCGAGCTTGCCGACCCGGATTACATCGCGCCGCAGCGCGGGGAATGGCCGGTGAACACCTTCATCCAGGAGCTGGGCGAAAACGGCATCGACTTCGCGCACCTGAAGTTCCTGCACCACGTGCCCGTCATCCCCACCGGCGAATGCCGCGCGGACGGCATCCGCTGGCACGTCAACATGGCCAACGGCTACATCGTCATCGAGCAGACCGGCCCGGGCCTTCAGGTCGTGCGCTTCACCAAGGGCACGGTCGTCACCACGATGGTCAGCTACCCGCAGCCCATCACCAACTGCCGCACCGTCATGCGCATGGGCCTCACGCACCGCAAGTACGCCGCCGGCACGCCCGAGGCGACGCTGGCCGCCAACATGCTGCAGGAGCAGATCGGCCAGGGCGTCGATGAGCAGGCCGGCTTCGAGTCGGTCGACATGATCGTGTGGAACAACAAGCGCTACCGCGAGCAGCCGCTGCTGTGCGACGGGGACGGCGAAATCCTCAAGTGGCGCAAGTACTTCAGCCAGTTTTACGTCCGCTAGCCTCAGGTCAGGCGCGCGAGTAGTGCGACTGCGCGGCCTCAGCCGAGCGCCACTCCCGGCCCGTTCGCCCGCCGCATGAGCTGCAGCAGCACCTCGGCCAGCGCCTCACCCTGCTCCTCCTGGAGGAAATGCCCGGCGTTGGCGATGACCGGGTGCGGCTGTCGCGCCGCTCCGGGTATGCGCTGACGAAAGACCTGCGCCCACGGCGCCGTGGTCGGGTCCGAGTCGCTGAAGGCGGTGACGAACGGACGCTCGAATTTCTCCAGCACGGACCACACTGCGCGGTTCTCGCGGATGCCTGGCATCTCCTCGCGGATGGGGATCAAGCCGGGAAAGGCGAGGACGCCCATCTTGTAGGAAGCGTCCGGGAACGGCGCGTCGTAACCCTTCAGCACCTCGGCGGGCGGCACAGTGCGGCAGACGCCCGCGACGATGCCGCTGACGGGCAGGTCGTCGACGGCCGCCGCCGTACGCACCCAGCCTGCGATAAGTTCGCCTGGCCACTCGGGCACGCCACGTGGCGCCGGCTCGCAGTTGGGAAGGATGGTGTTGGCCGCCAATACCGCCGCGAAACGCTCAGGCTCCGCCGCGAGCGCGCTCAGACCGATCGGTCCGCCCCAGTCCTGGCATACGAGCGTCACGCGCTGCAGTTCCAGTGTGCGCAGGAACTGCGTCAGCCACGACACGAAGGCTGCGTAGCTGTAGTCGGCGCGCTGCGCGAGCTTGTCGGAGCGTCCAAAGCCGATGAAATCGGGCGCGACCGCGCGAAAGCCCGCCGCCGTGATGCGCGGGATCATCTTGCGGTAAAGAAAGCTCCAGGTGGGCTCGCCGTGCAGCAGCAGCGCCACTGGCGCGCCACGCGGCCCCTCGTCGATCGCTGCCATGCGCAGCTCGCCGAAGTGCGCATCGCTCAGCGTCACGTAACGCGGTACAAAGCCAAACCCGCTCAGGCCCGCAAAGCGCGCCTCGGGGGTACGCAACACGCCGGCGGCGGGCATCCTCAGGCAGCCGCGGCCTTGTCGAGCTTGACCACCCGGCACTTTGGCACCGGGTGTGTCTTGGCGCGCGTCCAGCGCAGCAACATGCTGCCGCTGGTGTGCCCGTCGGTGTCCATCCAGTTGGTGAAGCCGCGGTTCTCGCGCGCGATGGTGATGGTCACCGAGCCGTCCGGGTTGTACTTAGCGGTGTGGCTGTTCACCCAGACCGGCGCATAGCGGTAATCGAGCGACTCCATCCAGTAGTTATCGAGCTGGAAGTTCCAGAACTCGCACTCCGGCGGCTGCGCCTCGATGACGAGCGCCTCGTCGGGCTTCAGGTTCCAGTAGCCGTGCAGGTAGAAGATGTTCGGGTCGCCGCCGGCGCGGAAGAACCCCGTCTGGTCGATCGTCGCCAGCTCGTTGGGGTGCGCCTGGAAACCCTGCACCCAGTCGGCGAAGGTGTGCGCCGTGCCCTTCACGAAGGCGGCGCTCGAGAGCAGTGCCCGCTCGATGCGCGCAGCGCTCAGGGGGGCAGGCTTCGCCGGGCCGCCGATGCGCTCGATGGTCATCACCGCCGGCGTCTCGCGCGTGCGGTCGAGGATCGTATTGCGCACCAAGAGCATGGTCGAGTCGGCCGACATCGGCAGCCAGTTCCCCGGCTGCGGGTTCCTGCTCACCAGCACCTCGAACGTGCCGTCGGCGTTGACCTTCAGGTTCGGCGCATCCAGCTCCCCGGTCGAGGCGAGCGTGCCGTCCACCGCATAGCGGTTGGCCTTGGTGCCAAAGGACAGGTAGCGCACCGTACCGCGCGTGCCACGCAGGCGGTAGTCGCGGTCGCCGGCGATGGTCGCGTTCCAGTACACGTTGTCCGGGTTGTCGCCACCGATCTTGATGGTGGTGTTGGATGCCTGGTAGAACACCGGGAAGTCGGGGTTGCCGTGCTCCAGCATCATCTCCAGCGCCACCCGCGTCAGGCGCGTCAGGTAGCGCCAGCCCTCGGCGCGATCGAGCTCAGTTGCCGGCGTCTCGGGTCGCAGCACCTCCGCGCCCGCGGCCTTGAGAGCGTCGCAGAACTGCGCCCACGACTCCCCGCTGATGACTCTGCCGACTACGTCCTTCTCAGCCATGATGATTCCCCAAGGTCTCGCGAGCGTGGCTTTCACTGTACCGCGGATCGGGGGGCAGTTGAACGCAGCGCGCCACCCCTAGTTCGAACGGACGAACGCGGTAACGATGCGGTTACGAAACGCGCAGCTTCAGCGGGTGCGCGGCACCTCGACCCAGCGTGATTCCCGCGACGACTGGCGCATGGCATCAATCACCGCCTGGCCTGCGACGCCGTCCTGGAAGGTCGCGAGCGGTGGCGCCGCGGGGATCTCCCGGCCCTCGATCCTCGCCTTCATCCGTTCGACCAGGCGCGTGTAGGGGGCAAGGTCCGTGCCGAAGGCATGCGCCTGCTCGTAGGCGGTCTGCATGAGCTCCGCGTGCGGGAATGGCACGGGCGGCGGCAGCACCAGCTCGGGCGGCACCGGCACGCGCTTCTTGTTACCGCTGCGGTCGGCGACCCAGATCTCTTCGCCCTGGACACCCTCGATCCATACCGCGCCTTCGCTCCCGGAGATGCGCACGATGCCGAACATGTCCCCGGGCGCGGCCATGGATTCCACCAGCACCCCCTCGAGGCCGCCCGCGAGGCGGAACTGCGCGGAGAAAGTGTCATCGGCGCTCATGCCGGGCTTCCCCGAGAGCGTCTGCAGACGTGCGCTCACCGCGCTGAACTCCCCGAGCGTGACGCGCACCTGGTCGACCAGGTGCGAGCCCCAGGCGCCGAGGAAGCCCCCGCCCTGGGCCTCATCGCCCCACCAGCCCGGGGTCTGCGCGGCCGGATGCGAGAGGAAGGGCACCAGCCACGCGAACAGTGCCTGGCGCGGCTGCCCGATGGCACCCGAGGCGATCGTCCGGCGCAGCAGCTCGTGCGCGGTGGCGAAGCGGAACTCCACGCCCAGCACGTGCACCACCCTGGCGCGCTCGGCCGCTTCCAGCATGCCGCGCGCCTCGCTCAGGTTCATGGCGAAGGGCTTCTCGCACAGCACGTGCCTGCCTGCGGCCACCGTCTCGTGCACGAGCGGCGCGTGCGTCGCCGGCGGCGTTGCGATCGTGACGACCTGCACCGCGGCATCCTCCAGCGCCTCGGCGAGGGAGGTGGTGGCGCGCGCCACCCCGAGGAGCTTCGCGCGCGCCTGGGTCTTCGCCGCGTCGCGCCCGACCAGCGCCCGCACCTCGATGCCGGCATTGCGCAGCGCGCGCAGGTGCGTGAACACCCCGAAGCCGGTCCCGACCACCACGGCGCCGAGCGCCGCTGTTTTCGCACTCATGCGCTCATTGTGGACCTCCCGCCCCGGCTGCCCGCATCCCCGATACGGGGTAGCATTGCGCTCCACACCTGCAGTGCCGCTCAGGGACAGTGCCGCTCATGACCGAGAAGCCGTTTGCGAATGAGGAGAGTGCCCAGCGACTGCTCTCGGGGGACGCCTGGGAGGACTACTGCGACGTGCTGCGCCTCGCGGGCCGCGCGATCGAGCGCTTCGGCAGCGAGCCTACCGACCTCGACCGCGCCGAGTGGTACCGCTTCATCACGCGCCTGACGCGCAACGGACTGGAGCGCTTCGTCGAGAACTGCGAACCACAGCGCCCGCGACTGCGCGATGCGCCGTGGCACCAGTCGATCAACTTCCAGTCCCCCGACCAGGATCACCTGCTGGCGGAGTTCATCGACGGCAGCCATGCCTACGTGATCCGCGGCACCCGAGGCACGGCGCCCTACTTCGTGATGGCCTCCTGGTCGGCAGTGCAGCCGCAGGACGCCGGGGCTCACAACTGGGCGCCGCGCGGATTTGCGGGCCTGAAGGACTGCAACCCCGCGCTGCTGCGCACGACCGGGATGCTGCAGAGCCAGTCGATCGACTTCGACGCTGCGGGCAACTTCGAGGTGCTGGTGAGCCGCGAACCGCCGGCGGGCGGGCGCAACTGGCTGAAGATCGAGCCGGACTGCGTCGGTCTGCTGATCCGCGTCGTCTACCACGAGCGCGCGCGCGAGGTCGCGCCCGTCATGCACATCGAGCGCCTGGACCACCCTGCGCCTGAGACCCTGAGCGCAGACCACCTGAGCACGCAGCTGGCCAAGAGCGGGCAGCTGGTGCTGGCGTACCTCGAGCTGGTGCGCTCCTGGTGGCAGGACAATCTCTCCAAGCGGCCCAACAGCATCCGCTTCAGCAAGGCGCTCTACCTGAGCAACGGCGGCGTCCCCGACCGGCACCACGGCTTCGGCACCTGGGCCAAGACCCGCGAGGAAGCCCTGGTGCTGTGCTTCACGCCTCCCGAGTGCGACTACTGGATCTTCCAGCTGTGCAACATGTGGCAGGAGAACCTCGACAACTACGAGGACGGCCAGGGCTACGTCACGAAATTCCGCTGCACGCTGGAGCCCGACGGAGCGGTGTGGGTGGTGATTGCGGACGCCGACCCCGGGATCGGCGGTAACTGGCTCGATCCGGGCGGCCACGTGCACGGCGGCATGAGCCTGCGCCTGATCCTCACCGCGGCGCCGCCCCCGAGGGTCACGAGTTACCTCCTGCCGCTCGCGACCCTGAAATCGCAGGGCCGTGCCGCCCTCGAGACGGCCCGCAAGCTCGTGAGCGGCGAGGTGACCGACTAGGCCCCTCGTCGTACCGGACTAGAAGCAACCGCCGATGGGCGCTGCCGGCTTTAGCGAGTATCGTTGCCGCCACTGAAACGGTCCTGGGAAGTCGACGATGAGCGAGCATCTGCTGCCAGCCGAGAAGCCGGTCACCGAGAGCGATGAATTCATCGCCGCGCAGCTCGAGGGTGCGAGCATCCCGACGCTGCTCATGTCCCTCGTTCATCTCACCGGCGACACGAGCCTGCTGCGCGGCCCGATCCGGCCGAAGGTCGTGATGATGGGCGGCTTCCAGGGGGACCTGAGCGAGGCCGACCAGGCGCAGGTGCGCCGCATGGCGCTCAAGGCCCTCGCCGACTACCGCGACCGCGGCTGCACGCTGCCGCCCCAGCCCTCCGCGCAGCTGGTGCAGGAGATGATGAACTTCATGGTCGGCGAGCGCGTCGGCGATGAGTACGTGCCGATGATGCTCGAGGAGCTGGCGCTCGATGGCAACGACTCGCGCGCGCCGCGCTGGACGCGCCAGGTGCCGCACGAGGTGCGCGACAAGTTCCACGTGCTGGTGATCGGCGCCGGCATGTCCGGACTCCTGCAGGCGCTGCGGCTGAAGGAGGCAGGCATCCCCTTCACGGTGGTGGAGAAGAACGACTCGGTCGGGGGCACCTGGTACGAGAACAACTACCCAGGCTGCCGCGTCGACATCGCCAACCACTTCTATTCCTACTCATTCGAGCCGTACGCGTGGAGCGAGTACTTCTCGCGGCGCGACGAGCTGCTCGAGTACTTCCGCGGCTTCGTCAGGCGTCACGGGCTTGAGCCGCACATCCGCTACAACACCGAGGTGACCGCGGCACGCTACGATGAGGCCGAGGCGGTGTGGCACGTCGAGCTCAGGAGCAATGCTGGGGGCGGCGCAGAGCGGATGCGCGTCAACGCCATCGTCAGCGCGGTGGGACAGCTGAACCGGCCGCGCATCCCCGACATCGCGGGGCGCGCAGAGTTCAAGGGGCCGCAGATGCACTCGGCCGAGTGGGATCCGGACATCGATCTTGCCGGCAAGCGCGTGGCGGTGCTCGGTTCCGGTGCCAGCGCCTTCCAGCTGGTGCCCGAGGTTGCCAAGGTCGCCGGAAAGCTCTACGTGTTCCAGCGCTCGGCGCCCTGGATGCTGCCGAACCCGCTCTACCACGAGGCGGTGAGCCCGCAGTTCCGCTGGCTGGTGGAGCACGTGCCCTACTACGGGCGCTGGTTCCGCTTCCTCATCTTCTACCCGGGCAGCGACGGGATCCTGCCGGCCCTGCGGATCGACAAGGACTGGCCGCACCCGGAGCGCTCGGTCAACGCCATCAACGATCACTACCGCTCGCAGCTCATCGAGTACATGAAGAGCCAGGTGAACGGCAACCTCGAGCTGCTGGAGAAGGTCACCCCGAAGTTCCCCTTCATGGGCAAGCGCATGCTGCAGGACAACGGCAGCTGGCTGCGGGCGCTGCAGCAGCCGAACGTCGAGCTGATCGATGAGGGTGTCACGCGCATCGATGCCACCGGCATCGCCGGCGCCACGCGCCACTATGACGTCGACGTCATCATCTATGCCACCGGCTTCCATGCCACGAAGTTCCTGTTCCCGATCGAGGTCATCGGCAAGGGCGGTCGCAACCTTGCGCAGGTGTGGGGCGACGAGCCGCGCGCCTACCTCGGCATCACGGTGCCGGACTTCCCCAACCTCTTCTGCCTGTACGGACCGGCGACCAACCTGGCGCACGCCGGCAGCATCATCTTCCACTCGGAATGCCAGGTGCGCTATGCCACCGCCTGCATCCAGGCGCTGCTGGAGAACGGCGTGCGCGCCATGGACTGCAAGCCGGAGGTCTACGATGACTACACGCGCCGGCTGATCGCGGAGCTGGAGACACTGGTGTGGTCGCACCCGGCGGCCGACAGCTGGTACCGCAACCGCGCCGGGCGGGTCGTGACCACTTCCCCGTGGCGCCTGGCGGACTACTGGAAGTGGACCCGCGCCCCGAACCTCGAGGACTACACGCTCACAGGCTGAAGGCCACCAGGTAGTCCCCGAGCTTGGTGCGCATGTACTTGTGGCCACCGGCCGCGATCACCACGAACTGCTTGCCCTGGGGTCCCAGGCGGTAGGTCATCGGGGTTGCCTGGGGACCCGCGGGCAGGCGTCCCTTCCACAGCTCCGCTCCGGTGCTGCTGTCGAAGGCCCGCAGGAAGTCATCGGTGGCCGCCCCGATGAAGGTCAGCCCGGATGCCGTGACCAGCGGCCCGCCGATGTTGGGGGTGCCGATCGAGAGCCACAGCGGCCAGGGGGCAAGATCGCGGGTGGTGCCCAGCGGCACCTGCCACAGCCGCCTGCCGTTCTTCATGTCGATCGCAACCAACTCGCCCCACGGCGGCTTGTTGCACGGTGCGCCCCACGGCGACAGCATCGCCTTCCACGCGGCGGCGTAGGGGGTGCCCTCCTGCGCCAGCAGCCATTCGCCCCTGGCGAAGCGCGCATCGGCCTGCTCGCGTGGCACCAGCTGCGCAACGGTGGCCACGTGACTCGTGTTGATGATGAGCAGGTTGCGCGCCGGGTCGATCGCGGCGCTCCCCCAGTTCATGACCCCGAGGTTGTCCGGGTAGGTGATGGTCCCCTGCAGCGAGGGTGCGCTGAAGGCCCCGTCGTAGCGGTACTTGCGGAAGAGCTCGCGGCACTGGTTGCGGTCCCAGAACGTGAAGCCCCACATGTCGTCCTCGGTCAGCCGCGGCCGCTGCAGCACGTAGGTTGCATCCGTGGGCACTGGCTGCGTGGGCGCCAGGTGCTCCCCCGGGGCGGCGCCCCCCTGCGGCGCGGCGCGCTCCTCGACCGGTACCAGCGGCTCGCCGGTCTCGCGGTTGAGAATAAAGAGGTAGCCCTGCTTGGTGGGCTGCGCCACGGCCGCCACCGGGCCCGTAGCGGTCGGGAAGTCGAACAGCACCGGCTGTGAGGGAACGTCGTAGTCCCACAGATCGTGATGCACCGTCTGGAAGTGCCACACCACCCTGCCGCTGGCGGCATCGAGGGCCACCACCGAGCTTGCGTAGTAGTCGCGGCCGTCCGTGTCGCGGGTCGTGCCGTACAGCCCGACCTGCGCGTTGCCGGTCGGGATGAACACCAGGTTGCGCTGCGGGTCGACGGAGAACACCGACCAGGTGTTGGCCGTCGAGCGCCGGTAGCTGCCCTCCGCGGTGGTACCTTGCGCCTGCGGGGCCACCGAGTTCCAGGCCCACAGCAGTGCGCCCGTGCGTGCATCGAAGGCGCGCACCACACCGGCGGGCATGTCGGTGCGCATGTCCTCGGTGAGGCGGCCGCCCACGACCACGCGGTCACCGACGATGGCCGGTGGCGCAGTCACGCCATAGTCGCCGGGGAGCGTCGGGCCGAGGCCCGCCTTCAGGTCCACGCTGCCGGCATTGCCGAAGCCGGCGCACGGCTTGCCGTCTTTGGCATCGAGCGCGATGAGGCGCGCGTCCTGGGTGCCGGTGAAAATGCGGCTCGCGCATATCGCCCCGGGGCCGGCCTGCGTATCGTGGTAGTAGCTGACGCCCCGGCACAGCAGCAGCACCGCGCCAGTGGCATCGAGCTTCGGATCAAACGACCACAGTTCGTGCCCGGTCTGCGGATCAAGCGCCACTACGCGGTTGCTGCTCGAGCAGACATACAGCCGCCCCTCGGCGAGGATCGGCGTCGCCTCCAGTGCCGGCATGCGGTGCACTTCCGGCGTCAGCCCCTTGGCGAGCATCCGCGTGACCTCGGCTGCGGGCGTCGGGTGCGCGGGCAGCAGGTTCGGTTCGCCGATGCGGTAGATCCAGGCGACCTTCAGCTCCGAGACGTTCGCCGGCGTGATCTGCGTGACGGGCGAGTAGCGCATGCCGCCCGGATCGCCGCCCCAGGAGGACCAGCCGCCGGTCGCGCCGGAGTAGTCGACGGGTGTGGTGCGCGCGCAGCACACCATGAGTGGCAGCAGGATCGCGATGATCCAGCGCGCGCCGCGCACGCAAGGCGCCGTGTGTCTCATCCGTCCCCGCCTTCACAGTGCGCGAAAAAACAGAGCGGATCATAGTCCTTAACCCGACTCAGCAATCCCTCGTTTGGACGAGGATTGAGCGGCGGCCGCGTGCCACGGGAGTGCCGCGGCGCGCGCCTCTCCTCCCTCGACAAGGAAGCCCGCGCGGGTATGATCGATTCGCCTGATTCATGTCCTCGGGGGGTCCTCGTGCAGCAGACCAGTGCGTGCCGTCGTGGCGCGACTTTCGCCGTGACTGACGCGTACACCCTGCAGGCACGCCGGCGCTCGCTGCCTGAGGATATCGAATGAAACTTAATGTTGCCGCGCTCGGCGCGCTCATCACGACGCTCCTCGGCAGTGTTGCGCTGGCGCAGGCCCCGGGTACGGATGCCGCCCATGCCGAGGGCGCGGCGCTCTATGCGGCGCGCTGCGCGGTCTGCCATGACCACGCGAGCGGGCGCGTACCACCGAAGGTGCTGATCAGCATCACCCGCAGCGCCGAGGACGTGATCGACACTCTTTCCCTCGGCGTGATGCGCACCCAGGCCACGGGCCTCAGCAGCGCGCAGATCAGGAGCCTTGCGGTGTATCTGACCGGCAAGGAGCCGCAGCCGCGTGCCGCGGCTGATGCCAACCCGTGCAAGGCTCCCGCGGCGCCGCAGCTGACGGCAGGTGACTGGCGCAGCTGGGGGCTGGACCTCGCCAGCTCGCGCTTCCAGAGCGACCCTGGGTTCAGTGCCGCGCAGGTACCGCACTTGAAGCTGCGCTGGACCTTTGCCTACCCCGGGCGTGCCGCCTTCAACCAGCCGGCAGTGATCGGCAACCTCGTCCTCACCGGCGGCACCGGCGGGCGCGTGTTCGCACTCGACGCCAGGAGCGGCTGCACCTACTGGAGCTACGATGCGGGCTCCCTGGTGCGCACCGGCATAGTCATCGGCGCGGTGCCCGCGGCTCGCGCGCCGGATCACCAGGCCCACACCGTCGCCTGGTTCGGCGATGACCGGGGCACGCTGCACGCCATTGACGTGAAGGACGGCCACCGGCTGTGGACCCTGCGCCTCGACGATCATCCGATCACGCGCCTCGTCGGCACGCCGCAGCTGCACGGGCCCACGCTCTACGCGCCGGTGAGCTCCTTCGAGGAGGTCGCGGCCGCGGATCCGAAGTACCACTGCTGCACCTTCCGCGGCAGCCTGGTGGCCGTCGATGCCGGCAGCGGCCGGCAGCTGTGGCGCGCCTACACGGTGCGCACCCCGGCGCACGAACTGAAGACCGCCAGCGGGCAGGTGCTCTCCGGACCCGCCGGCGGCGCGGTGTTCTCGGCACCGACGATCGACCCGAAGCACGGCCGCATCTACATCGGCACCGGTGACTCCTACACGAACGTGGTGAGCGACTCGACCAATGCGGTGCTGGCGCTCAACCTCGATGATGGGGCGCGCGTGTGGACCCACCAGGTGGCCAAGAACGACGCCTGGATCCTGCTGTGCAACGGGCAGGCCACCGGTAACTGCCCGAGCCCTTTGGGGCCGGACTTCGACTTCTCCAGTTCCCCGATGCTGATCACGCACGGTGACCGGCAGGTGCTGGTGGCCGGAGCCAAGTCAGGCATTGTCTATGGCCTGGACCCGCAGGCCGGCGGCCACCTGCTGTGGCAGCGGGTGCTCGCGCGGGGAACCCCGAACGGCGCCATCCTCTGGGCGTCGGCCAACGACGGCGAGCGCGCCTACATCGCAACCTCCGAGTACGACCCGCAGGCGAAGAAGGGACCCGGAGCCCTGGTAGCAATCGATCCTGCGAGCGGCGCGGTACGCTGGCGCACGCCGACGCCGGATGACCCGTGCGCCTGGGGCACCGAGAACTGCTCGCACGCGCTCCTGGCCGGCGTCGCCGTGATCCCCGGCGTGGTGTTTGCCGGAGCGATGGATGGCTACATGCGCGCCTACGATGCGCGCGACGGCCACATCGTGTGGCGGTTCGACACCGGGCAGAGCTTCGATGCCGTTAACGGCGTGCGCGGCCACGGCGGGGCCATCGACTACGGCGGTGAGGTGATCGCGCACGGCATGCTGTTCGTGAACTCAGGCTCGATGCGACAGCCGGGCAACCTGCTGCTCGCCTTCTCCCCCGAGGACTAGACGCCGTGGACCCGAAAGACCCGCTGTGGGCCTCCCCGGTTGAAGCACCGCTCATCATCGAGGGCGCCGACGCGCAGGCCTGGGACGACAGCGCCGATCTGGTGGTGGCAGGCTTCGGGGGCGCCGGAGTGGCCGCGGCACTGCAGGCCGCGGAGCTCGGGGTGAGCGTCATGGCGCTGGATCGCTACGAAGGCGGCGGCTCCTCGGCCGCGAACGGCGGAGTCTTCTACGCCGGCGGTGGCACGCGGCTGCAGCGCGAGGCGGGAGTCAGCGACACCCCGGAGGAGATGTTCAAGTACCTGAGCCTCGAGACCCAGGGCGTCGTGAGCGACGAGACGCTGAGGCGCTTCTGCAACGAGAGCGCCGCCACGATCGAGTGGCTGCTCGGGCATGGCGCGCTCATGTCTTCAAGCGGTGTGTGGAGCAAGAAGGTCTCCTACCCGCCGCTGCAATACCACCTCTACCACCCGGACAATTCCCTGGTGCCCTCGTACGCCGCGCGCGCGCGCCCTGCAGCGCGCGGCCATCGCACCGCCGTCGAGAACCGCGGCAAGGCCTGGGGCCTGGGGTGGGGCATCTGGAAGCCGCTCGCCGCGGCAGCCGTGAGCCGTGGCGTGCGCTTCGAGAAGTACACCGAGGTGCGCCAGCTCGTGACCGACCGCGCCGGCAACGTGCTCGGTGTGAAGGCGCTGTCGATCCCGGCCGGGAGTGCCGCAGCGCGGCGCTTCGGGCGCTACATCCGCACCGCCAACCGGCTGCTGGAGCTGCTGCCGCCGGTCATCCCGCTGGCGGCGGTCACCATCGGCCTCGCGCGCCGCTACCTCGCCGCCGCGGGCCGCATCGAGGCCGAGGAGCGCGTCACGCGCTTCATCCGCGCGCGCCGCGGCGTGGTGTTGAGCGCCGGCGGCTTCATCCTCAACTCCGTGATGGTCGGCCACTACGCACCCCTCTATCGCCGTGGCCTTCCCAACGGCACGCTCGGGGATACCGGCAGCGGCATCCGCCTCGGGCAGAGCGCCGGTGGCGCGCTTGGCTCCATGGACCGCGTGACCGGCTGGTGCATGATCAATCCCCCCGCCGCCTGGCCGCGTGGCATCGTCGTCAACAAGCACGGCGAGCGCATCTGCCACGAGGGGGTGTACGGCTCAACCCTCGGGGATGCGGTCGCACACAGCCCGGATGGGATTGCGTTCCTCATCATCGACGAGGCGCTGTACCGCGAGGGCCGCAGGCAGATATCCCCCGGGGCACAGTACGTGAAGTACCAGCGCCAGGTGGCCCGCCTCAACATGCTGATGAACCGCAGGACCGCCGCGACGCCCGAGGCGCTCGCGCGCGCCATCGGCGTCGACCCGGAAGGACTCAAGGCCACGGTGGCCGCCTACAACCGCGCGGCGCGCGGGGAGGCGCCCGATGTGGTCGGCAAGGCGGTCGATGAGATGAGCGCGCTCGAGCAGGCGCCCCTGCATGCCATCGATATCTCGGTGCACAGCCGCTATTTCCCGATGCCGATGCTGACCCTCGGCGGGCTCAAGGTCGACGAGGCCAGCGGCCAGGTGCTGCGCGACGACGGCAGCGCCATCGGCGGCCTGTATGCCGCCGGACGCAGCGCGGTCGGGATCTGCTCCAACGTCTACATGAGCGGGCTTGCGTATGCGGACTGCGTCTTTTCGGGTCGGCGTGTCGGGCGCAGCGCCGCCGCCGCCGCTGATGCGCAGCTCGCGCGCCGCGCCTGAGGACCAGCGACATTTTCCAGCCAAGGAACACCCTATGAGCAGCACCCCAACACTCGCCGCGCTCGGCCTGCCGCCCCTGGTGCAGATCGGGTTCGTGGTGCGGGACCTGAAGGAATCGATGGCCAAGTACGAGCGCCTGTACGGTCCGTGGCAGCGCTTCGACGGCTCCGTGCCGGCGGCCACCTACCGGGGCCGCACCGCGGACGCCCAGCTGGACATCGCCATCGGCCACAGCGGGCCGCTGGAGATCGAGCTGATCCAGTGGCTCGGCGGGGAAAGCCCGCACCGCGAGTTCATCGAGCTCGGCCGCGAGGGCATGCACCACGTGCAGTACCGCGTCGAGGATGCGGACGCCTGGATCACGCGCCTGGCAGGCCTTGGCTACCAGCCGATCTGGTACAAGCGCTGGTGCGCGGATACCACGTTCGCCTACCTGGAGCGCGCCGGGGACCCACTCATCGTCGAGTTCCTCGAGATGCCCCCGGGCGGCCCGGGCACGAGGCTGCCCGGATGAACCTGCAGCAGCTGTCGGACCGCTTCGAGATCCGCGACATGATCGTGCGCTACGCGAATGCCCTGGATTCGCGCAGGTTCGAGTGGCTCGACGAGATCTTCACCCCCGACGCCTACGTGGACTATCGCGCCACCGGGGGTATCGACGGGTCCTATGCCACCATCCGTGCGTGGCTCCCCGATGCCACGGGGGCCTTCCCGCACATGTGCCATCTGGTCGGCAACATTGCCGTGACGGTGGACCAGGACAAGGCGCGCGCACGCACGCTGTGCCTGAATCCGGTCGAGGTGCCCCTGCCCGCGGGCGGCAGCCAGGTGATGTTCCTCGCCATGTGGTACGCGGATCAGCTCATCCGCACCCCGCAGGGCTGGCGCATGACACGGCGGGTGCAGGAAGGCAGCATCCAGCACAACGTGCCGCTGCACCTCACCCAGATGCCCGCTTCCACTTCACGCTAGCCCCGAGGACGCCCCCATGCTCAGCCTGCAGGAACTCTCCGACCGCGTCGAACTCGAGCAGCTGTCGGTGCGTTACGCCAACGCCATCGACTCGGGCAACTGGGACGAGCTCGACCAGGTGTTCACCGCGGACGCCTACATCGACTACCGCAAGCTCGGCGGCATCGACGGCCGCTACCCCCAGATCAAGAAGTGGCTCGCCGAGGTGCTGCCGAACTTCCCCAACTACTGCCACCTGGTGGGCAATATCGCCATTACCGTCGCCGGTGACACCGCCTCCGGGCGCACGCTGTGCATCAACCCCATGGATACCAAGCTCCCCGCCGGGGGCACGCAGGTGATGTTCCTCGGCCTTTGGTACCAGGATAAGTACATCCGCACCCCGCAGGGCTGGCGCTTCACCGAGCGTGTGGAAGAGCCCTGCTTTCAGCACAACGTGCCGGCCCACATGGCGATGCTCGCCCGCTGACACGCTAAAGCGCTGGCCGGACAGGCATTTTCCCCGCGGACCCGACGTCCGAACGGACTACGGTATTCAGGCCGGTTGCACCGCGGGGACGTTCTGGTAGCTTTTCGCAGGTCAATGACAGGAGTGACGTGATGGCGCGTACCCAGGACTACGGACTCGGCGATTTCACCTTCCCGCGCGGCTGGTTCATGGTCGCGGAGGCGAGCGAAGTGAAGGACAAGGTCCTGCCGGTGCGCTACTTCGGCCAGGAGCTCGCCCTCTACCGCGGCAAGAGCGGCAAGGTGGTGCTGCTGGATGCCTTCTGCCCGCACATGGGCACCAACATGGCGCGCAACAGCTCCTCCTACGTCGTCCAGGACGGGCAGATCGAGGGCGACTCAATCCGCTGCCCCTACCACGGCTGGCGCTTCGGCGCCGACGGCAAGTGCAACAACATCCCCTACAGCAGCGCGCCGATACCGAAGGCCGCCGCGGTGCGCAGCTGGCCCATCGTCGAGAGCCTCGGCGCGATCTTCGTGTGGTACGACCCGGAGGGCGGAGAGCCTGAGTGGGAGGCCCCGGGGCTCAGGGAGTGGGACGACCCGCAGTGGATCCGCTGGAAGTTCGACCACCTGGGCGTGATCAGCTGCCACGGGCAGGAGGTGGTCGACAACATCGCCGACTGCTCGCACCTCGGACCGGTGCACGGGGAAACGGTGAAGTTCTTCCGCTGCGAGTTCAAGGGCCACCTCGCGACCCAGATCCAGGGTGGCGGCCACCGCACGCTGGTCACTCCCGATGGCATCAGCCCGATCCTCACCACCGACACGACCTACCATGGGCCCGGGTTCCTGCTCTCAAAGATGATGGGCATGGGCGAGTCGATCATCTTCATCGGCCACACCATGGTCGATGACGGGGTGATCAAGGTCTGGCACGCACTGCTGGTCAAGTCGCAGCATGAGCGCCCGACGCCCCAGGAGATCACGGCCGCCGCCGCCTACCAGGAAGCCTCCAGGGTCGCGTTCGCGCAGGATTTCGACGTGTGGGCCAACAAGCGCCCGGCCATCCAGATCCTGCAGGTGCCGGGGGATGGCCCGTTCCACAAGTCACGCATCTGGTACCGGCAGTTCTACAACCAGCGCGCCCGCAAGCAGGAATTCCTGAAGCAGGTCGAGGGCGTGCAGCACCGCGTCGCCGGCATGGCCGGCCGCATGGAAGAATCCGAGTCGGCCGCCTGAGGCGGCCGACTGCGTCCCGCCTACATCGTCAGGTACTCGCCGCCGTTGGCATCGATCACCGCCCCGGTGACGCCCGAGGCATAGTCCGACAGCAGGAACAGCGCCGCGCGCGCGCACTCGGTGTCCGTGACCAGCCGCCGCAGCGGGATGTTCGCCGCGATGGCATCGTAATAGCTCTTCTCCGGCACGCCCTTCTGCTTGGCATCGTGGCTGACGAAGTTCTGCACCGGGACGCCCAGCATCCAGCCCATGCGCGCCACGTTCACGCGGATGTTGTGCGGGCCGAGCTCAATGGCCATGTAGCGGCTGGCGGTGTTGATGGCGCCCTTGGAGGCGGCGTATCCGGCCTCCCCGGTGTGCGGCTTCACGGTGGCCATCGAGCTCACGTTCACGATAGCCCCGCCGCCCTGCGCCTTCATGACGGGCGCCACCGCCTGCACCATGTTCATCGTGCCAATGACGTTGGTCTCGAGGATCTCGCGCCAGGCATTGAGATCGGAGCTGTCGGCCGTGCCCGGCGCGCCCCACTGGAAGGCGCTGTTGGCCAGCCCGTCGATGCGCCCGAACTGCTTGTGCGTGGCCTCGATGAAGCGCTTGCAGCTGGCCGCGTCGCGGATGTCGGTCACGACCTTGAGCACTTTGCACGCCGGGTTCGCCTCCTTCATGCGCTTCTCCGCGTCATCGAGCTTCTCGGCGGTCCGGGCACTCACCGCGACAGCGCACGCGCCCTCGCGCGCCGCCTCGATGGCCAGCTTCACGCCCAGCCCCGGGCCGATGCCGGAGACCATGATGACCTTGTCCTTTAAAAGCATGACGTGAGCCCCTTAAGTCCTGTTGATGAATGGAAGGATGTGCTTCTCGCGGTAGCGCCTGAAGCGCCGCTCGAGCTCGGCCCGCGTGAAGCCGAATTCCTCGAGCGAGTACTCGTGCTTGGGCCGGCCCTCGCGCGGGTTGGTGGCCATGTAGGCATTGATGCCGGCGCGGGTGGCCGCGGTCACTGGCAGGCCGATCTCGCTGTAGATGCGCTCGACCACCTTCACCGGGTCTGCGACCGTGTCGCGGAAGTCGACGTCGATGAAGCGGTTGGGGAGGCGCTCGCGCTGGTCCATGCAGTGGTTCAGGTGCTCCTCGAGCGTCTGCGACCACTGGCGCGCGCCCTCCAGGGCATCCGCCGAGTCGCTGCCCATTGCCCACAGCATGTGCACGAAGCTTGCGAATGAGGGGATGGTGGCGATCGGGTCGCGGTGCGTCTGCACGAACACCGCGTTCGGCATCTGCTCGGCGATCACCTCGACGTAGCCCAAGTGCATCGGGGTCTTCAGCGACCAGTACTGCGCCTCCTGGCCACGCTGCTTCTTCTGCCACTGCAGGAACTTCAGCAGGCGCAGCAGGTAGGCATAGGCCGGGCGCAGGTCGCGCGAATGGATCCAGTCGCGGTAGCCCGGGATGCAGGCGAGCGACTCGGCCGTGGTGCTCAGGAGCGTTGCATCGATGAGCATGATGTCCTCATCCGCCCCCATCGCATCCCAGGGGTGGATGGAGGCCAGCTCCGGCATCGCCTGCAGGATGCCGGCGACCTCCGCCTTGGCGGCGGCGATGCGCTGCCCGCCGCCGACGTCATCGGCGGCGGGGACCGGGAAGCGCACCTCCCACCAGGCCGCCGCATAGATGCGCGGGTCGGTCTGCAGCAGGCGATGCAGCAGCGTGGTGCCGGTGCGGGCCAGCCCCAGGATCACGATCGGCGGCGGCAGCTCCTCGTCGAGGATCTGCGGCTTCTTGTCGAACCAGTCGCGCGCCCGCAGGCGCGCCACCAGCGTGTTGTGGATGCGCGCCTTCCAGGTGTGCACGCCGACGTCATTGAGCCTCGCCTCGGTGCGCAGGGCGCGCGTGAGGCGCTCGAGCGGCTCCTCGATGTCCGGGTCGTCGAAGAGCACAAGGCCGGTCTCGGCGCGCGCCGCGGCGACCAGCTTGCCCGGGTCCAGGAGTTCATCGGCGATCATGGGGAACTCCCGCTGAAGTGCTTGGCCGCCTGCCAGGCGAAGGTCATGGCGGGGCCGAGCGTCGAGCCAGGCCCGGGGTAAGTCGGCAGGATGGCGGCCGCACAGTTGCCCACCGCATACAGGCCCGGCACGGGGTTGCCGTCGGCACGCAGCACCTGCGCATCGGTATTGGTCACGAGTCCGCCGTGGGTGCCGAAGTCACCCGGGTCGATGCGCATGGCGTAGAACGGGGCCTCGATGATGGGGGCGAGGCAGGGATTGGGCTTGATGCGCGGATCGGCATAGTAGCGGTCGTACTCGGCATCGCCGCGCCCGTGCTCGAGGTCCTTGCCGGTGCGCGCGTACTCGTTCATCGCGCTCACCGTCTGCTCGAGTCCCTGGGCATCTATGCCCGCCTGCGTCGCCAGCTCGCGGATCGAGTCGGCGCGCGTGATGAACCCGGAGGTGAAGTAGCTCTTGGGCAGGCGCTTGTCGGGGCGGAAGCGCGCCGGCCACAAGGGGCCGTTGAAGTACATGCGCCGCGAGCGCGCGTCGAAGATCATCCAGGACGGCGCCTGCGGGTCCTGTGCGCTGTGGCGGCGATAGAACTCCAGCTGGTAGGTGATGTAGTTCTGCGACTCGTTGGCGATGCGCCGCCCGCGCTTGGTGACCACGATGTTGCCCGGATAGGACTTGTCCATGATGGCGAGCCTGGGCACCGGGTCATCGGGGGCGGTGATCGAGGAGCACCACCAGCCGCCGTTCATGAGGCGCGTGTCGGCGCCGATCGCCATGGCGGCGCGGTGCGCGTCCCCGGTGTTGGTGCCGGCCGCCGCGCTCCAGCGCGCATCGGTCGGCTGCGGCAGGTACTGCTCGCGCATCTGCTGGTTGTGCTCGAAGCCGCCGGCGGCAAGCACCACGGCACGCCGCGCGCGCACCACGGTGGTCGCCCCGTCGCGCGTCACCCTGGCGCCGGTGACACGACCGGCGTCATCCGTAAGAAGCTCGGTCATCTGCGCCTTGAGCCACAGCGGCATGCTGCGGTCCTGCAGCGACCAGCGCAGGCGTGCAACCCCTGCGCAGCCGCAGGCGATGCGCCGCGAGCGCTTGTTGGTGAGCGCCCACCCCACATCGCTCACGTGGTCCCAGATGCGCCGCGCCGCGAGCCCCTTCCACCCGGGCAGCTGCGCCATGAGCACCTGGGCATCGACCTGGGTCATGGCGATGCGGTCGAACATCCACATCATGTGGTGCGTGTCGCGCAGGTTCCTCGCCTCCGCACCGAGCACGCTGCGCGCCACCGGGGCGGGCTCGAGGGAGCGGTGACCGTGCTTGGCGCCGGGGAGGTTCGACCAGTAGTCGGGGTAGTGGGCGAGGGACTCGTAGCGCACGCGGGTGCGCGCCTGCAGGAAGTCCAGCATCTTCGGGCCTTCCCTGAGGTAGGTCTCCTGCATCGCGAGCGGCACCGCCCCGGCGGGGGTCGAGCCCTGCACGTACTGCAGCGCCTCCTCGTAGCTGTCCTTGGCGCCTGCCTCCTGAGCCGGGCGGCTGCAGGGGATCCAGATGCCGCCCCCGGAGGTGGCACTGGTGCCACCGTAGAGGGCGCTCTTCTCCACCACCAGCACGTCCTTCACGCCCATCTCGTAGGCGCATAGCGCGGCCGTCAGTGCCCCGTTGCCGGAGCCCACGACCAGCACATCGACGCTCACTTCGCGTGCGTCACCCAAAGGACCCCCTCTAGCATGTTGAAATCACTGTCAGTGTGCCCTGCGCGCCTGGCATGCACGTCGCCCAAATGAACGATCGCAGCCGCGCGCGCCGTTTCGGTATGCTCTGCCGCCCCGCAACGACGGAGTCCGCCGATGCCCAGCCAGGAAGTCATGAAGGCCGCGATGCAGGCCTATATCGATGCATTTAACAGTGGCAGCGCGGACGCCGTCGTGGCGCTCTACGCGCCGGATGCCACTGTGGAGGACCCGGTCGGCTCGCCGGTCAAGCGCGGGCTGGAGCAGATCAAGGGGTTCTACACCCATTCGATCGCCACCGGGGCCAAGCTCTCCCTGGACTCCCCGGTGCGCGGCTCGCACGGCAATGCCGCGGCCATGGCCTTCACTGCCCGCATCGGGCCTGTGAGCGTGCGCGTCATCGACATCATGACCTTCGATGAAGCAGGCAAGTTCACCAGCATGAAGGCCTACTTCGGCCCCGGCGACATCCAGCAGGGCTGAGCCCACGCGTGACTGCAGTCGCGGGGAGCGGCTGCTGGCACCCCGCAGCAGCCCCGGGTGGGTGAGCCGGCGCGCGAGGGCGGCGTCGTTCACTGCGCCGCCGGGGTGGCGTTGAGGACCGCGTCGCCCGGCTCACCCAGCACGCACGAGGTCCCCCCCGGGGTGTACATCATCGCCACGCAGCGGTTGCAGGAGGTGCAGCCCGAGGTGCGGGTGCGACCGCTTTCGAAGGCGTTCACGAGGTCAGCCTGGTGGATCAGCACGCGCCCGAGGGCCACCGCGTCGAAGCCCTCCGCCAGCACCTGCTCGGTGTTGGCCAGGCTCTTGACGCCCCCCAGGTAGGCGAGCGGCATGCGCGTCGCGGCGCGCACCTTGCGTGAGTTCTCCAGCTGGTAGAGTTCATGGAAGGTCACGTTCTTGGGCTCGGTGAGCTGCTGGATGAACATGGCCGCCGCCACGATGGGGTTGCCGACGCTGGTACGGTTCTCCTTGGGGAATGAGGAGCCGAACATCGTGGTGATCGACTCGATGTTCAGACCCGCGCTCAGCACCAGTAGGTGCGCGCCGGCACGCTCGAGCGCCTGCGCGATCTGCGCGCCCTCCTGCGGCCCGTTGCCGCGCGGGTGCCCGTCGGTGACGCTCAGCTTGCACACCACCGCCAGGTCCTTGCCCACGGCATCCAGGACCCGCTCGAGCACCCTCACCGGATAGCGCGCCCGTGCCTCGACGCCACCGCCGTAGGCGTCGCGCCGGCGGTTGTAGAGCGGCGAGAGGAACTGGCTGAGGAGGTAGCCGTGCCCCATGTGGATTTCCACGGCATCGAAGCCTGCGGCACGCGCCAGGCGCGCACCGCGCACGAACTCCCCGGCGACGCGCTCCAGGTCCTCATCGTTCATCCGCTGCCGGAACCATTGCCCGCTCATGATCCCCACCTTGTTGAAGCCCCCGCTGGCGGACAGCGGCCGCGGGGTGGCCGCCGGGGGCACGAAGGTGAAGCAGCCGCCGTGGGTGATCTGGGCGCTGGCGGCGGCGCCGTGGCGGTGCACGCCATCGGTGAGCACCCGCAGGTGGCGCACCGACTCCTCATCGAGCGTTACCTGGTCGGTGAAGGTGCGCCCGTCCGGGGCCACCGCGCAGTAGGCGACGGTCGTCATGGCAACCCCGCCGGCGGCGATGTCCTCGTGGAACTTGGCGAGGCGCCGCGAGGGGATGCCGCCCTTGGCACTGCCCTCGTTGGTGGCGGACTTGATGAAGCGGTTGCGCAGCGTCAACGGACCCACGCGCAGCGGCGTGAATGCGGGCGAGGCCTCCGGATGCGTGTCAGCCATGTTCCCCCCGGCCGGAAAGCTGCGCCGGCTCAGCCGCGCGCGCGGGCGCCGCGGCGCACGGGCGTGATCTTGGCGGCGCGAAAATCGTACTTGAGTGTCTTCACGGCGATCGAGGTCTCCACGTGGCGCACGCCCGGCAGCGCGAGGATGCGGTTGTTGGCAACCTCGACGATGTCCTCGAGCGCATCGAACAGCCCGATCGCGAGGATGTCGAAGCGACCGAGCATGATGATCACGCAGCGGATCTCGGCCATGGCTGCGATCTTCTGGCTCACCGCCCGCAGCTCCCCGTGCTGCGCGCGGATGCCGATCAGCACGACGCGCGGCGAGCCGGCAAAGGCGACGTTGGTGACGGCCGTGAGGCGGATTGCGCCGCCCTCCTCCAGGCGGTTGATGCGGCCGCGGATCGTGCCCTCGGTGACTCCGAGCTGCGCGGCAATCTGGCGGTTGCTGACGCGCGCGTCCACGGTCAGGAGGTCGACGATGCGGCGGTCGAGCGCATCCAGCACGGGCAGCGTGTCGGTCATGTGATCTGCGCCCGGTCGAAGTCGTACTTGATGATATCGGCGGCGATGCCGGCGGCCAGCGAGCCGATGCCGCGGATCTTGCCGACGTCCTGCAGCAGGAAGGTCTCGAGCTCCTTCAGGTCATGCAGCGCCACCAGGATCTCGATGTCGCGCGCCCCGGTCACCAGGTGCACGGCGAACACCTCCTCGAGGGCCGCGAGCTCCTGCGCGACCTCCTCGGCCGGCCGGCCCTGCACCTCGATGCCCACCGCCAGCAGCACCTGGTAGCCGAGGGCGGCGAAGTCCGTCACGGCCACCACGCGCATGGCATTGACGTTCTCCAGGCGCCGGATGCGCGCGCCCACCGTCGCCGGGGAGATCTTCAGGCTGCGGGCGATCTTCTGGTTGGTGGCACGCCCGTCCGCCTTGAGCGCGGCGATGATGTGCCGGTCGATGTCGTCGAGCTCGTAAGTCTGGGCGGCGCTCATGCCCTGCCCCTGGGGTTGGTAGCCTGTGTTGGCATCTTCAGTACACCTCGAAGAGCGCCGCCGCTCCCATGCCGCCCGCGGTGCACATGGTGACGATGACCCAGCGCACGCCGCGCCGGCGCCCCTCGATGAGGGCGTGCCCCACCAGGCGCGCACCGCTCATGCCATAGGGGTGGCCGATCGCGATCGCACCGCCGTCGACGTTGAAGCGCTCGTTGTCTATCCCGAGGCGGTCGCGGCAGTAGAGGGTCTGCACCGCGAAGGCCTCGTTGAGCTCCCACAGGCCGATGTCAGCGACCTTCAGCCCGTGCCGGGCGAGCAGCTTCGGCACCGCGAACACCGGGCCTATCCCCATCTCCTCGGGCGCGCAGCCGGCCACCGCCATGCCGCGGTAGGCGCCAAGGGGCTTGAGATTGCGCCGCTGCGCGAGCTGCCCCTCCATGAGCACCACCGCCGAGGCCCCGTCCGAGAGCTGCGAGGCGTTGCCCGCCGTGATGTTGCTGCCCTTCTCGATGAGCTTGCCGCCGGCCCAGACCGGCTCGAGCTTCGCCAGGCCGGCGAGCGTCGTATCGGCCCGGTAGCCCTCGTCCTGCTTCAGCAGCGCAGGCTCGCTGCTGGTCGCCCCGCTCGCCTTGTCCGTGACGAGCCTGCTGCTCGGCAGCGGCACGATCTCCGCCGCGAAACGCCCCGCGGCGTAGGCGGCGGCGACGCGCTGCTGGCTCTGCAGCGCGTAGCGGTCCTGCGCGTCGCGGCTGATGCCGTAGCGCGCCGCGACCACCTCGGCGGTCTCGATCATGGGCACGTACATGTTGGGGGAGGCCGCCAGCACCGCCTCCGACTGCGCCCGGTAGGTGTTCATGTGCTTGTTCTGGGTCAGGCTGATCGATTCCACGCCCCCGGCCACGACGATGTCCATGCCATCGGCGGTGACCTGCTTTGCGGCGGTGGCGATGGCCATCAGGCCCGAGGCGCATTTGCGGTCGAGAGTCATGCCGGCCACGCTCGCGGGCAGCCCGCCGGTGAGCACCGTGAGGCGCCCGATGTTGTAGCCCTGGCTACCCTGCTGCGTGGCGCACCCGAGCACCAGGTCCTCGACTTCCGCACCCTCGATGCCGGCGCGGCGCACCGCCTCGCGCACCGCATGACCGGAGAGCACCGGGGCCTCCGTGTCGTTGAAGGCGCCGCGGAATGCCTTGCCGATCGGCGTGCGTGCCGTGGAAACGATGACTGCTTCGCGCACTTGGGAGTCTCCTGGGAAATCTCAGAAATACAGACGACTGAGCGTATCGGCTACGCACACCGGCTTCTCGAGGCCTTCCGCTTCGAGAGTCACGCGCATCTTCACCTGCACCGCGCCGCCGCCGAGGTCCTCCACGCCGAGAACCTCGGCGCGCGCCCGCAGGCGCGCGCCCGAGCGCAGCGCGGCCGGGAAGCGCACGCGGTCGACCCCGTAGTTGACGCCATGGCGCATGCCTTGCGCACGCACCAGCTGCGGCAGGAAGTAGTTCACCAGCGACAGCGTCAGGAAGCCGTGCGCGATGGTGCCGCCGAAGGGGCCCTGCGCTGCGCGCTCGGCGTCGATGTGGATCCACTGGTGATCCCCCGTGGCATCGGCGAACAGGTTGATGCGCTCCTGGTCCACCACCAGCCACTCGGTGGGCCCGAAGGTGCGCCCGATGGCCTCCAGGTACTCTTTTGCCGAACTAAACACCGCCGCTGTCATGTCACTCCCCTCAGGCACGCTGGCTCGACACCGAGACGATCTCCCCGGTCATGTAGCTGGCAAGGTCGCTCGCCAGGAACACGATGACGTTGGCGATCTCCCAGACTTCCGCGGTGCGGCCGAACGCCTCGCGGCGCTTGAGCTCGGTGAGGAGCTCATCGCTCGTGACGCGGTTGAGAAACGCATGCATCGCGATGCTCGGCGCCACGGCGTTGATGCGCACCCCGTGCTCGGCGGCCTCGATCGCCGAACAGCGCGTGAAGGCCATCACGCCCGCCTTGGCGGCCGCATAGTGGGCCTGCAGCGCCTGCGCCCGCCAGCCGAGCACCGAGGCATTGTTGATGATGGCGCCCGAGCCGTTGGCGTACATGTGCGGCAGGATCGCGCGCGTCATGCGGAACACGCTGGTCAGGGAGACGTCCAGCACCTTCGCCCACTGCTCGTCCGTCATCTCGGTGACAGCCACCGAGCCGCCGAGTCCGGCGTTGTTGACCAGGACGTCCACCCGCCCCATGGCGGTGATCGCCGCGGCGACCAGCGCCCGTACGTCCGGCTCGCGCGTCACGTCGCACAGCTTCCCCTCCACCTTGTCCGGCTCGATCGCCCGCAGCCGCTCCACGGCCTCCGCGAGGCGCCGCTCGTGCAGGTCGCTGACGAATACCTGCGCGCCCTCTTCCAGGCAGCGCCGCGCGGTGGCGAAGCCGATACCCGTGCCGGCCGCGGCAGTCACCAGCACGCGCTTGCCGGCAAGCAGGTTCTTGCCGGTCGGATAGGGTGGCACCTGCACTGCCGTAGTCATGTTCCGTACACCTTCTTGGGCGCACGGCGCTTCGCCAGCAGCGCCCCTACCGCGGCACCCACTTCGGAAGGGGCCCAGCGGGCGTGCTTGTCCACCTGCGGTCCGTCCTGCCAGCCGTCATCGATCATGATCTTGCCCCCCTCGAGCTCGAACACGCACCCGGTGACGGCGCGCGACTCGGCGCTGCCGAGCCATACCACCACGGGCGCGATGTTCTCCGGGTCCTGCACGTCGAAGCCCGCATCCGGCCGCTTCATCTTGTCCGCGAACGCCTGTTCGGTCATGCGCGTGCGCGCCGCAGGCGCCAGTGCGTTGGCCGTGATGCCGTAGCGCCCGAGTTCCGCGGCCTGCACCAGGGTGAGGCTGGCGATGCCACCCTTGGCAGCCGCATAGGCGCTCTGCGCGATGCTGCCGTTGAGCCCGGCACCGGAGGAGGTGTTGATGATGCGCGCATCGACGGACTTGCCCTGCTTGGCGCAGCCGCGCCAGTAGTCCACCGCGTGGCGTGCCATGCAGAAGTGCCCGCGCAGGTGCACCTTCATGGTCGCATCCCACTCTTCCACGGTGGCGCTCACGAACATGCGGTCGCGCACGAAGCCGGCGTTGTTGACGATGACGTCCAGCCCCCCGAAGTGCTCGAGCGCCGTGCCAATGATCCGCCCGGCGCTGTCCCACTCCGAGACGTCATCGCCGTTGGCCACCGCCTCCCCGCCCGCGGCGCGGATCTCAGCCACCACCGCCTGTGCGGTGGCGTCATCGCGCCCGACGCCCGCAAGGCTCGTGCCGAGGTCATTGACCACCACCTTCGCGCCCTCGCGCGCGAAGGCGAGCGCATAGGCGCGCCCGAGGCCGCGACCCGCTCCCGTCACGATCACGATCCTGCCTGCACACAGTCCTGCCATGTCCCTAGAGCCTCTCGATGATGGTGACGTTCGCCTGGCCGCCACCCTCGCACATGGTCTGCAGCCCGAAGCGCTTGCCGCGGCGCTCGAGCTCGTGCAGGAGCGTCGTCATGAGCTTCGCCCCGGTGGCCCCCAGGGGGTGCCCGAGTGCGATCGCCCCGCCGTTGACGTTGACGCGCGACATGTCCGCCTTGAGCTCGCGCTCCCAGGCCAGCACCACGGAGGCGAAGGCCTCGTTGATCTCGATGAGGTCGATGTCGGAGAGCTGCATGCCGCTCTTGGCAAGCGCGTACTGCGTGGCCGGGATCGGCGCGGTCAGCATCCACACCGGGTCCGCACCGCGCACCGAGATGTGGTGGATGCGCGCGCGCGGCTTAAGCCCCAGGCGCTTCACCGCGCCGGCCGAGGCGATCAGGAGGGCGGCCGCGCCGTCGGCGATCTGGCTGGCCACCGCCGCCGTGATGCGCCCGCCGGGGGCGAGCGGCTGCAGCTGCGCCATCTTCTCGAGCGTCGTGCCGAGGCGCGGGGTCTCGTCGGTCTCGAGCCCGTTCAGCGGAGCGATCTCGCGCTTGAAGTAGCCGCGCTCGAGCGCCTCCACCGCCCGGCGGTTGCTCTCGAGCGCAAACTCCTCCATGTCGCGGCGGCTGATCTGCCACTTGCCGGCGATCATCTCGGCGGCGCGGAACTGCGAGACCTCCTGGGTGCCGTAGCGGGCGCGCCAGCCCTGGGAGCCCGAGAAGGGATCACTCTGCCCGTAGACCGCGCCCGCCACCATGGCGGCGCTGATCGGGATCTGGTTCATCGTCTGCACGCCCCCGGCGACGATCAGGTCCTGCGTGCCGCTCATGACCGCCTGCGCGGCGAAGTGCACGGCCTGCTGCGAGGAGCCGCACTGCCGGTCGATGGTGGTGCCGGGCACCTCATCAGGCAGGCCCGCGGCGAGCCAGCAGGTGCGGGCGATGTCGCCGGCCTGCGCGCCGATCTGGTCGACGCAGCCGAAGATGACGTCCTCCACCTGGGAAGGATCGACGCCGGTGCGCTCCAGCAGCGCCTTGATGGCGTGCGCGCCGAGGTCGGCGGCGTGCACGCCCGCGAGCGTGCCCTTCTTCTTGCCGGTCGGGCTGCGTACCGCACCGATGATGTAGGCCTCGTTGCTCATCGTTCCATTCCTCTAGCCGCTTGCGGCAAATGTCTGATCGGGTCCGAGCGCGAGCTGGGCGCACAGGAGTGCCTGCAGGCGCCGCGCGTGAAAGCTGCGCTCCCCGAAGGCGCCGGCGAGCGCCCAGGCGCGCTTCATGAAGAAGTGCAGGTCCAGCTCCCAGGAGTATCCCATCGCGCCGTGCACCTGGATCGCGGTGCGCGCCGCGAGGTCCGCGGCGTCGCCGGCGGCGAGCTTGGCGTGCGAGGCACAGGCGTCGGTACGCGCATCGATGCCCGCGAGGCGCGTGACCGCGGCATACACCACCGGGCGGGCGAACTCGAGCTTCACCGCGACGCTTGCCAGGTGGTGCTTCACCGCCTGGTAGGCGCCAATCGGCTTGCCGAACTGGACCCGCTCCCTGGCGTAGTCCGCCGCGAGCGCGAGCATGCGCTCGCTGAGGCCGAGGCACTGCGCGGCGCTGAATACGCTGCCACGGTTCAGGACCCGCGCCGCAACCGCGGCGGCGCGGGCGCCGCTGGCGAGCGTCACCCCGGTGGCGGCGAGGTCGGGCTCGAGCAGCCGGCGTCCGGCATCGACCGAGGCGCGCGGCGCGGCGGTGACCGCACCGACCGGGGCGAGCACGATTGCCTGCGGCGTGCACAGCAGCCAGTGGCTCAGGCCCGGGGGCACGTTCACCAGGGGATTCTGCGGGTGGGCGACCGCGATGCGCGCCTCGCCACTGGCCGCCCGGGGGAGCAGGGCTGCCGCGGCGGGCACGTCCGCCAGCTCCGCCAGCGCCGGCACCGCGACGGCCGCCTGCTCGCACAGGGGCTCGGGCAGGGCTGCGCGTCCGGCTTCTTCGGCGAGCAGCACGAAGTCCGCATCAGCGAGCGCAAGTCCGCCGCTCGCCGCGGGCGCACGCACGCCGAAGAGCCCGAGCTCACCCAGACGCTGCCAGCGCTCCGCGGCACCCGCATCCTCACCGTCAAAGAGCGCCCGCAGCACCTGCGGCGCGCACAGGTCGGCGGTCAGCTCCCTCAGGGCCGCGGCCATCATTTGCTGTTCTTCGGTGAAGGTGAAGTCCATGGATGCGTCAGCCGCGCGGCAGGCCGAGCAGGCGCTCGGCGATCAGATTGCGCTGGATCTCGTTGGTGCCCGCATAGATGGGGCCGGCGAGGGAGAAGATGAACCCCTCGAGCCAGGCATCCGTATCGGCCCTGTCCGTATCGGGCAGCAGCTCAGCCCGCGCCCCGAGCAGGTTCATGGCGGTACGATGCAGGTCGAGGTCGAGCTCGGACCAGAAGATCTTGTTGAGGCTCGCCTCGACACCGATCGAGCCCCCCGCCATCAGGCGGCTCGCCGTGCGGTAGGTATTGAGGGCATAGGCCTCCGCGTCCATCCAGGCCTGCGCGACGCGGCCGACGAGCGCAGGATCGGCAAGCGCTGCGCGGCTCTTCCACAGCTCGACCAGGCGCTGCGCGGCGACCTGGAAGCGCGCGGGACTCCTGAGCATGAGGCCACGCTCGAAGCCTGCGGTCGCCATGGCGATGTGCCAGCCCTGGCCCTCGTCCCCCAGGCGGTTCGCAACCGGCACGCGCGCGTCCTCGAAGAAGATCTCGGCGAAGCCGGGCTCGCCGTGGATCTGGCGGATGCCGCGCACCCGCACGCCCGGGTGGCGCAGCGGCACGAGGATGAAGGTGAGGCCGCGGTGGCGCTCGGAAGAGGCATCGGTGCGGAAAATACCGAAGGCCCAGTCCGCGAACGCGGCACGCGAGGACCAGATCTTGTGCCCGCGCAGGACGTAGCTGTCGCCCTCGCGCACCGCCGTGGCGCGCAGCGCCGCCAGATCCGAGCCCGACTGCGGCTCGCTCCAGGCCTGCGCCCAGATCTCCTCCCCGGCGGCCATGGCGGGCAGGTAGCGGGCCTTCTGCGCCGCGGTGCCAAATTCCATCAGCGTCGGGCCCAGCAGGAAGATGCCGTTCTGGTTCACGCGCAGCGGCGCACCGGCGCGGTAGTACTCCTCCTCGAACACCAGCCAGTCGATGAGGTTCGCACCGCGCCCGCCGTACTCCTTCGGCCAGGTGATCATGCCGTAGTTGCCGCGCGCGAGCGTGCGCTCCCATTCGCGGTGCTGCGCGAAGCCCGCCTCGCTCTCGAGGGTCTGCAACGGCGTCGCCGGCACGTTCGCAGCCATCCACGCCCGCACCTCGGCGCGGAAGCGCTGCTGCTCGGCAGTGAAGGTGAGATCGAGCGCCATGGCTTCCTGAGTTCAGTACTTCGCGCTCTTCTTGTCCTTGACGAAGGCGTCGCGGGCCTTCTGGGAATCCTCGTGCAGGTACATCTCGAGCGTGAAGCCCTGCTCGAAGCGGTAGCCGTGGTCGACGTCGCGCGGCTCGAGGCCGTTCAGGGCCTCCTTGGCGAGCACCAGCGCCCTGCGGCTCTTGGCGGCGATGACCCCCGCGAACTCGCGCGCCTGCGCCAGGAGCTCCGCGAGCGGCACGACCTTCTCGACGCCCCCTAAGCGATAGGCCTCGGCCGCCGGGATGCGGCCGCCGGTGAAGAACGCCGCGCGTACCTTGTGCAGCGGCAGCATGCGCGAGAGGTGCGAGGCACCGCCCATGGCGCCGCGATCGATCTCCGGGAGCGAGAAGTAGGCATCCTCGGCGGCGATCACGACGTCACTCGCACCGCACACGCCGATACCGCCGCCGATGACGAAACCGTGCACGGCCGTGACCACCGGCACCTCGCAGGCGCGCACCGCCCGGAAGGTGAGGTAGTTGCCGCGGTTGAGGTCGACGATGCGCTCCGGGTACTGCTGCATCTCCTTGATGTCGACGCCGGCGCAGAAGCCCTTGCCCTCGCCGCGGATGAGGAGGCAGCGCACCTCGGGCAACGCCCCGGTCGCGGTGATGATCGAGGCGAGCTCGTTCCAGCCTCTGGAGTCGAGCGCATTGACGGGCGGGTGAGCGAGGATCACCTCGCCGATGTGCCCGTGTATTTCTGTGCGGATGGCCATGGTCCCCCTCCTTGAAGGCCACGGCGCCTGGGCGCCGCGGCCGCATTTTTCAGGCTGCCAGCGGGGCCCCGAGTGCCGCGAGGCGGGCGCGCGCCTCGCGCACGATGCCCTCGATCAGCTCCTCGCACCCGGGCAGGTCCTGCAGCCGCCCGGCAACCATGCCGGTGGCCAGCAGTCCGCGCTGCGGCTCGCCCGCGATCATGGAGCGCTGGAACATCACCGGGGCGATCGCCGCCATCAGCGACTGGCCGAAGCTCATCTCCCCGGCATGTCCCATCTTGCGCGCCGCCGCCAGCAGTTCCGTGACGCTGGCACCGGTGAGGCGCTTCATCTGCCAGGCGCTCGAGAGCGCGAGCATCAGCATGCGCAGCCGCCCCGCCTTCTCGATGCGCGCGAGGGTCTCGTTGCGGATCATGCGCTGTGGCATGCCGTCGATCTTGGTGGTGAGCAGGATGTCATCGGTGCCCGCGCGCGTGTAGCGCTCCTTGGTGGGCTGCGGCACCGGGCAGTCGCGCGTCATGAGGAAGCGGGTGCCCATGGCGATGCCCTGCGCCCCGTAGGCGAGCGCCGCGGCGAGTCCGCGGCCGTCGGCGAAGCCGCCCGCGGCGATCACGGGCACCTTCACTGCGTCCAGCACCTGCGGCAGGAGCACGGTGCTGGCGACTGATCCGGTGTGCCCACCACCCTCCCCGCCCTGCACGACCAGCATGTCGACCCCGAGCTCGATCATCTTCTTGGCGTGCTTGACGGCCCCCACCGTGGGTATGCAGGCGATGCCGGCGTCGCGGAAGCGCGCGATCATCTTCTTGTCGGGCCCGCGCCCGAAGCTGACCGCGGTCACCTTGCGCTCGATGATGATCTCCACGATGCGCGCGGCCCCGGGCTGGAACATGTGGAAGTTGACGCCAAAGGGCGCGCTCGTGAGCGCGCGCACCCTGTCGATCGCCGGCCCCACCTCCTCGGGACTCAGGACCGCGGCGGCGAGGAAGCCAAAGGCCCCGGCGTTGCAGGAAGCGCCGACAAGTTCCGGACGCGCCACCCATCCCATCGCGGTCTGAATGATCGGGTAGCGGCACCCGAGGCGCTGGCACAGGAGCGTGTTGAGCGGGTCACTCACGCCCTGGCCTCGCGCGTCTCCCCGACTCGCGGGTTACCCTTGATGACGCCCGCGCGCAGGTCATGCGGGTCGAGGCGCCGGATGATCTCCAGCTGCTCGGGCGTCGGGCTGGCGGTGGTGGCGGGCGTGCCCTCACTTTCCAGCGGGAAGCCCGTGGCCGCCTGCACCTGCGCGAGCGTCACGCCCGGGTGCAGCGAACGCACCCTGATCGCATGGTCCTTGCCGGTGAAGTCGAGCACGCACAGGTCCGTGACGATGAGCCGCAGGTCCACGTGCGAGGCATTCGCCCCGCCCGGCCAGCGCGCGGGGTTGTAGCCGACGCCGCCGACGATGTCGACCTCGCCGCGCACGAACACGCGTGGGGAGTGGTTGGGCACGAACATGGAATTCGGGTGGCTGATGCTGTTGCCGGGCAGGCCGCGCATGCCGAGCATCTGCACCTTGGGTTTGTGCACGTCGCCGATGCCCGAGAGGTTGGTCTGCCCGAAGCGGTCGATCTGGATCGGCCCGATCATCACGTGCCGGCGGCCGCCCCAGACGCAGTCGAACACGCGGGCAAAGGACATGTAGCCGGAGGTCTTGGTGCGATAGCCACCGCGCGGACCCAGGGGCACCGGCTCCTCGACCAGGAACGCCTCCGCGTCGGTCATCATGAGTTCCGGGGAGTGGGTGAGCTTGGCAAGGCTCGCCCCGAGGCGCGGCACCACGCCGATCCCGGAGGCCAGCACCTCGCCGTTGCCGCGCCAGGCTTCCGAGGCGGCCACCACGAGCAGTTCCGCGAGAGTGACGTCGTTGGCCATGCTAGAAGACCGGCGGCGCCAGGCGCGAGAGGCGCGCAGCCCCACCGACGCGCGCCAGGTACTCCTCATCGCCCGGCTGCACGAACTCGGCGAGATAGCGCTCCCAGCCGCCGCTCTCGGTGGCGAGCGCGCAGTAGGCCTTCAGGTGCTCCATGTCCCAGCCGTACGCCGGGGGGTTAGAGGTCGGGTGGGCACCGAAGCGCGCGGGCACGACCCCCGAGACGTAGCTGCGCTCCACGGTGTTGAGGCGCGCGGCATCGCCGTGCTCGAGATCGACCCGCTCGCACAGCTCCTCGCAGCTCACGTAGCAGCGCGTCGCGGCACGCGCGAACTGCTCATCGAAGTAAGGGTCGGGCCCGAGCGTCTGCACGTTCCCCAGCCGGTCGGCGCGATCCACGTGCAGCAGCGCGGCATCGAGCTGCAGCGCCGGCATCGCCAGCAGCAGTTCACCGTCATCGTACGGGGAGCGCACGGTGCGGAACTCCGGGTTCACCGTCATGACATCCGTGGCGAGGCCCACGCGGGTGGGCAGGAACGGCACGCGCATGCCCGCGGCGCGCAGCCCCCACTGCAGCAGCCCCTCGTCGAGCTCGCGCGCCTCGATGCTGCCGGACTCGCGTGCGCGGCGGAACCAGGGCTCAACCGGGATCGCATCGAGGGAGACGAAGCCGTAGATGAGCTTCCTCACCTTGCCGGCCGCGCACAGCATGCCCACGTCCGGGCCGCCGTAGGCGACCACGGTGAGGTCCTTCAGCGGCGAGCGCAGTATCGCGCGGATGAGCGCCATCGGCTTGCGGCGCGGGCCCCAGCCACCGATGCCGATCGTCATGCCGTCCTGCAGGGCGGCAGCCACTGCGGAGGCCGAGAGCGTCTTATCGAGCATGAGCGCCGCCTAACCCGGCGGTGGCGACCAGCGGTGTCCCCACAGGTCCCCGATCACGCTCTGGGTCGGCACCCAGGTGCTCCAGTCCGGCTGGATGCCATGGCAGCCGAACTCGAGGTCAAAGCCGCCCGGGGTCTGCACGTAGAAGGACACCATGAAGTCGTTCGAGTGCCTGCCGAGGGAGGAGGAGATGTGGGCTCCGGCCGCCATGCAGCGGTCGAGCGCGTAGCCGACATCATCAAGCGTCTTCGCCTCGAGCATCAGGTGCACGGCGCCCGAGGGCGCCGGCATCCCGACCAGCGCCAGGCTGTGGTGGCGGCGGCAGGCGGCGTGCATGAAGTGGATCCCGAGCTTCGGGTCAGCCGGGTTCGGGCTCATGGCGAGCCACATCTCGTCGGTGTCGGCAAACCCCAGGCGCTGGTAGAACTCGCGCGCCGCGGCGAGCTGCGCGGCGGGCAGCACTGCGTGGCCCATGCCGAGGTCGCCCGCGACGAAGCCGCTCAGGCCCCGCGGGGAGGCGAACGGGGTGTAGTCATAGGTGCGGCCGTGGAAGAGCTCGAGCGCATTGCCGCACGGGTCCTGGCAGAAGGCGATCTGGCGCACCGCGCGGTTGGCCGCCTCGGCCGCCGTGCCCGCACGCACCTCGATCTTCGCGGACTTCAGTGTCGCGATCGCCGCGTCCAGTTCGGAGGCATCCTTGAACTCCCAGCCGCAGCTGACGAAGCGGTTCTGCTTGCCGGGGATCACCGCGATGCGAAACGGGCGCTCGTCGATGCGCAGGCGCAGGCTGCCATCAGGGCCGGCCGCGGCTTCCATGAGCCCGAGCACCTCGACCGCGAACTTGCGCCATTGCGCGACGTCCGCCGCTTCGACCACCACGTAGCCCAGGGATCTGACTGTCATAGGTTTGCCGGGGACAATAATAGAGAGTTTGCGCGCTTCGGACGCGGCCTGCGGGCGATGCGAGAACCGATGGCGATTCGGGGCCCGGATTGCGAGATTAAGCTGTGCAACAAGTCATTGCAAGCAGAACTCGGGATTCCAAGGCACTGATATTACGCAAATGAACGATAATCAGTGCAGCAGCGCGAGCCAGTCGTGATCGGCGGGCCCGGACACGAGGAAGAACGGATTCAGGACTTCCGCGCGCGTGTTGTAGCGCAGCACCGCGCCCTCGAGCGTGCGCACTGCGCCGCCCGCGCCCTCCACCACCGCCTGGGCGGCCGCGGTATCCCACTCGCTGGTAGGCCCTAAGCGAGGGTACACGTCCGCTGCGCCCTCGGCGACCATGCAGAACTTGAGCGAACTGCCGACCGGGACGAGTTCGTGGGGACCTAGGCGCGCCAGGAACGCATCCAGGGAGTCACCGCGGTGCGAGCGGCTGCCCACGACCCGCACCGGGCTCGCGCTGCGCTCGCTCACCCGGATGGCAAGCGGCGCCTGCGCAGCGCCTGCGCGCCAGGCACCCTCGCCCGGGATCCCCTGGTAGCTCGTGTCCCTGACCGGTACGTGCACCACGCCGAGCGCCGGCGCATGGCCCTCGATGAGGGCGATGTTGACCGTGAACTGCCCGTTGCGCGAGATGAACTCCTTGGTGCCATCCAGGGGATCCACCAGCCAGTAGCGCGCCCAGCTGGAGCGCTCAGCGTAGGGGGTGTCGGCGGCTTCCTCCGAGAGCACCGGGATGTCGGGCGTGAGCGCGTGCAGCGCATCCTCGATCAGGCGGTGTGCGCGCAGGTCGGCCACCGTGAGCGGCGAGTCATCGGCCTTGGCGGTGGCGAGGATCTCCCCGGCGCCATAGACCTCGAGAATCTCCTGCCCGGCGCGGCGGGCGATGTCGGTGACCGCGACCAGCAGCTGCCTCGGCTGCGCACTCATGCGGGAACCGTCATCTTCAGACTCTCGAGGTGGCGGATGATGTGTTCGGCTGCCGCATCGGCATCCATCGCCGTCGTATCGATGCGGATCTCGGCATCCTCGGGCGCCTCGTAGGGGGAGTCGATGCCGGTGAAGTTCTTCAGCTCCCCGCGCCGCGCCTTCTTGTAGAGCCCCTTGACGTCGCGCCGCTCGGCTTCCGCGAGCGGCGTGTCGATGAACACCTCGATGAACTCACCCGCGGCGAATAGCTCGCGCGCCATGCGCCGCTCGGAGCGGAACGGGGAGATGAAGGACACCAGCACGATCAGCCCGGCATCCACCATGAGCTTGGAGACTTCCGCCACGCGGCGGATGTTCTCGACGCGGTCCTGCGCGGTGAACCCCAGGTCCTTATTGAGCCCGTGGCGCACGTTGTCCCCGTCCAGCAGGTAGGTGTGGCGCCCCTCCGCGGCGAGACGCTTCTCGATGCGGTTGGCGATGGTGGACTTGCCGGCTCCCGAGAGGCCGGTGAGCCACAGCACGCAGGCGCGCTGGCCCTTCTGCCGTGAGCGCAGCTGCTTGTTCACGTCGAGCGCCTGCCAGTGCACGTTCTGCGAGCGGCGCAGCGCGAAGTTGATGAGCCCTGCGCCGACGGTGCTGTTGCTGAGGCGGTCGATGAGGATGAAGCCCCCGAGCTCGCGGTTCTCGGCGTAGGCCTCGAAGGGGATCGGGCGGTCGAGTTCCAGCTCGCACACGCCGATGTCGTTGAGCTCCAGGCGCTCGGCGGGCAGCTCATCGAGCGTGTTGATGTTGATCTTGTGCTTGAGCGGGGCGATGGTCGCAGTCACGGTGCGGGTGCCCGACTTCATGAGGTAGGCGCGTCCCTGCAGCATCGGCTCCTCGTGCATCCACACGATGGTGGCCTCGAACTGGCTCGCCACCTGCGGTGGCGCCGCGCCGCTGGCGATGACATCACCGCGGCTCACGTCGACCTCGGAGCTCAGCGTCAGGGTCACCGACTGCCCGGCCACCGCGCGCTCCAGGTCACCTGCGGCCGTGACGATGCGCGCCACCTGGCTCTCGCGTCCCGAGGGCAGCACGCGGATGCGGTCCCCGCGCGCGACGCTGCCGCTGGCGATCTGCCCGGCGAAGCCGCGGAAGTCGGCGTTGGGGCGGTTGACCCACTGCACCGGCAGGCGAAATGCCCGGTCGGTGGCTGCATCCGGCAGCGGCACCTCTTCGAGGTGCTGCATGAGGGTCGGGCCCCGGTACCAGGGCATGTTGCTGCCGCGCTCGATGATGTTGTCCCCGTACACGGCCGACAGCGGGATCGGCGTGATGGCGGTGAGCCCGATGCGCGCGGCGAACTCCTTGTAATCGCTGACGATCGAGTCGAACGTGGCCTGCGAGTAGCTGGCGAGGTCCATCTTGTTGACCGCCAGCACCACGCGCGAGATGCCGAGCAGGCGCACCAGGAAGCTGTGGCGGCGCGTCTGCGTGAGCACGCCCTTGCGGGCATCGATGAGGATCACCGCCAGGTCCGCCGTCGAGGCGCCGGTCACCATGTTGCGCGTGTACTGCTCGTGCCCCGGGGTGTCGGCGACGATGAACTTGCGCCGCTCGGTCGAGAAGAAGCGGTAGGCCACGTCGATGGTGATGCCCTGCTCGCGCTCGGCGGCCAGGCCATCCACCAGCAGCGCAAAGTCGAGCTCCGCGCCGCGCGTACCGAGCTTCTTCGAGTCGCGCTCGAGCGCGCTCAGCTGGTCATCGAAGATCATCTTCGACTCGTACAGCAGGCGCCCGATGAGGGTGGACTTGCCATCGTCCACCGAGCCGCAGGTGATGAAGCGCAGCAGGCTCTTGTGCTCGTGCGCCGTGAGGTAGGCGCCGATGTCGCTCGCGATCAGATCAGACTGGTGCGCCATGTTAGAAGTACCCCTCCTGCTTCTTCCTCTCCATCGAGGCGGCCGCGTCGTGGTCGATGACGCGCCCCTGGCGCTCGGAGGTGGTGGTGAGCAGCATCTCCTGGATGATCGCGGGCAGGGTGTCGGCGGAGCTCTCCACCGCACCGGTGAGCGGGTAGCAGCCGAGGGTGCGGAAGCGCACCTTGCGCATCACCGGGCGCTCGCCGGCTTTGAGCGGCATGCGCTCGTCGTCGACCATGATGAGCGCGCCGTCGCGCTCCACCACCGGGCGCTCGGCCGCAAAGTACAGCGGCACGATCGGGATCTGCTCAAGATAGATGTACTGCCAGATGTCGAGCTCGGTCCAGTTCGACAGCGGGAACACGCGCAGGCTCTCCCCGGGGTGCTTGCGCGCGTTGTAGAGCGACCACAGCTCGGGGCGCTGCTGCTTGGGGTCCCAGCGGTGCTGCGCGGAGCGGAACGAGAAGATGCGCTCCTTGGCGCGGCTCTTCTCCTCGTCGCGCCGCGCCCCGCCGAAGGCGGCATCGAAGCCGTACTTGTCGAGCGCCTGCTTGAGGGCCTGCGTCTTCATGACGTCGGTGTGCACCTGCGAGCCGTGCGTGAAGGGACCGATGCCCTGGCGCAGGCCGTCCTGGTTCACGTGCACCAGCAGCTGCATGCCGAGCTTCTGCACCATGGCATCGCGGAACTGGTACATCGCCTTGAATTTCCACGTGGTGTCCACGTGCAGCAGCGGAAACGGCGGCACCGCGGGAAAGAATGCCTTGACCGCCAGGTGCAGCATCACGGCGCTGTCCTTGCCGATCGAGTAGAGCATCACCGGGCGCTCACACTCGGCCAGCACCTCGCGCATGATGTGGATGCTCTCGGCCTCCAGGCGCTGCAGGTGCGTGAGCACCGCCGGCGCCGCGGCCGGCTGCTTCAGCGTCGCTTCAGTCAATTTCCGGCTCCGCCCATGCCGCCTGCCCCTCGTCCGCGTTGACTTATCAAGTGATAAGTCCTAGTCTTAAATCGTGGCCGTCAAAAGTCAAGCGCCGCCGCCACCAACCCGGGGCCGGCCCGAGGAATCCGGGCGCGAGGCGATCATGGACGCCGCGGAGCGCCTGTTCGCCGAACGCGGCATCGATGCGGTGTCCCTGCGCACCATCAATGCCGAGGCCGGCTACAGCGTCGCCGCCCTGCACTACCACTTCGCCACCCGCGACGGCCTCATCCGCGCGCTCCTGGAGCGCGCGCAGCCGCCGATGTTCGCGCAGCGCGCGGCCATGATAGCCGCCCTGAGCGCGCAGGACGCCCCGACGCTTCAGGCCATCGTCGCCGCGCTCGTCATGCCACTCACCGCCGGGATGCTGCAGGACTTCCCCGCGAGCGTCGCGAAGCTGCGCTTCCTCGTGCGCCTGTCGTTCGACCGCTCGCCCTACCTTGCACGCATCATCGAGGAGAGCTTCGCGCTGTTCCGCCCGCTGCTGCGCCGCGCACTCCCAGGGGTCGATGAGCGCACCCTCACGCGGCGCTGGCGCTTCGCCGCCGACCTCGCCCAGCACGCCCTCGCCAACGCCCTCGAGGGGCACCTCGGGTCCCCGGCCGGCGTGACGCCGCGGCGCGCGCAGTTCGAGCGCTTCCTCGCCGACCTCATCGCCTTCATCAGTGGCGGCCTCAACGCCGCCGCGCACGAGGAAGCTCACCCGGAGGCCCCGGCGCGCAGCGGCGCGAGCAGCCGCTCCGCGGCGCTGTAGGGATCGAGGCGCCGCGAGCGCACCTCCTCGAGGAGTGCCGCCCCGGCGCGGGCCTGCAGGTCGGCGAGCACGGCCGCGCGCGCCAGCGCCAGGAACTGCGCCTCGCAGCGCCTGGCGCACTGGCGCTCAAACTCCCCGCTCCCGGCGAGGTGTGCACGGTGCGCATCGAGCGCCGCCACCAGGGCATCACCTCCCTCCCCGCGCGTGGCCACCGCGCGCAGCAGCGGGGTGCTCCAGTTTCCGGCGCTGCGGCTGCCCCCCCGCAGGTGCAGCATCAGCTCCAGGTGCCGGCAGGTCTCCTCCACCCCCTCGCGGTCGGCCTTGTTGAGCACCAGGATCTCGCCGGCCTCGAGCAGGCCTGCCTTCATGGCCTGCACCTCATCGCCCAGGCCCGGCACCGCCACGATGATGGTCGAGTGCGCCAGCCTCACGATGTCCATCTCCTCCTGGCCGACCCCGACGGTCTCGACGATGACGAGCTCGTAGCCCATGGCATCCAGCACCAGCGTCGCATCGTAGGTCGAGCGCGACAGCCCGCCGTGCTGCCCGCGCGTGGCGAGGGAGCGGATGAACACGCCCTCATCGAGGGCATGGCGGCTCATGCGCACCCGGTCACCGAGGATCGCCCCGCCGGTGAAGGGGCTCGTCGGGTCGATCGCGAGCACCGCCACGCGGCGCCCGCGGCGGCGCTCCTCGGTGATCAGCATGTCCACGAGGGTCGACTTGCCGGCCCCGGGGGGCCCGGTGACGCCCACCACGTGGGCGCGCCCGGTGGCCGGGAAGATGGCGCGCAGCACCGCGCGGCCGCGCGGGTCGCCATCATCCAGCCAGCGGATGGCGCGGGCGCCGGCGGCCACCCTGCCGGCGAGGAGCTCCGCGGCGACGTCCATCACGGCGGCGGTGACTGCGGCACGCCGCGCGCGGCCCACCAGGCGCGCAGGTACGCCACGATGTCGCGCGTGTCGGTGCCCATGGTGAAGACCCTGGCGAAGCCCGCCGCGGTCAGCAGCGGCAGGTCCTCCTCGGGGATCACCCCGCCCGCCACGAGGAGCTTGTCGCCCGCGCCCTGCGCCTCGAGCAGCTGCGCCAGGCGCGGCAGGTTACGCGTGTGCCCGGCCGAGAGGCTCGAGACTCCCACCACGTCCACGTCCTCCTGGATCGCCGCGTTCGCCACCGCCTCGGGGGTCTGCTTGAGGCCGGTGAAGATCACCTCCATGCCCGCCTCGCGCAGCGCGTGCGCGACCACGGTGATCCCGACCGTGTGCGTGTCCATGCCGAGCTTGGCGAGCAGGATGCGCAGCGGTCGCGCGGCAGCCTCGCTCATGTCACACCCCCGTCAGCTGGCTGTCGGGGGTGTGCACCCCGAACACGTCGCGCATCGCGTCGCACAGCTCCCCGTGGGTCGCGTATACCTTCACCGCCGCAAGACACGGCGGCACGAGGTTGGCACCCGAGCGGGCCGCCTCGCGCACCGCCTGCAGCGCCCTCGCCACCGCGGCCGCATCGCGCCGCGCGCGCAGCGCCTGCAGGCGTGCCACTTGCTCCTCTTCCATGCGGTTGTCGGCGCGGAAGATCTGGATCTGGCGCTTCTCCCCCGGCACCACCAGGTGGTTGACGCCCACCCACTTGCGCCGGCCCTCCTCCACGTCGCGGTTGCGCTCGTACTGCTCGCGCCCGAGGGCGCGCTGGAAGTAGCCGCTCTCGATCGCCGCGAGCGCCCCGCCCATCGCGGCGATCTTGTCGATCTCCTCGAAGGCGGCGGTCTCGATGCGCTTGGTGAGGGACTCGACGTAGTAGGAGCCGGCCAGCGGGTCGATGGTGTCGGCCACGCCGCTCTCGTGGGCGACGATGTGCTGCAGCGCCGCGCCCACGCGGATGGCCTCCTCCGCCGGCAGCGCGTGTGCCTCATCGTGCAGCGGCGTCGTCATCGCCTCCCCCGCGCCCCCGAGCGCGCAGGCGGTCGCCATGATGGCGAGGCGCCCGATGTTGTTCAGCGGCTGCTGCAGGGTGAGCGCGATGGTGGTGGGGGAGGTCATCATGCGGATCTTGAGCGCGGCGGGCTTGCTGGCGCCGTAGCGCTCCTTCATCAGGCGCGCCCATACCTTGCGGTAGGCGCGCAGCTTGCAGATGCCTTCGAAGAAGTCCATGTCGACGTTGATGACGAAGTGAAAGTACGGGGCCACGGTGTCGATGTCGAGGCCGCGCTCGAGCACGGCGTCGAGGTAGGCCATGGCGATCGCCATGGAGAAGGCGATCTCCTGCACCGGGTTGGCCTTGGCCGGCTGCAGCTGCGCGCTGATGATGGAGATCGGCGCCCAGTTCGGGTGGTTGCGGATGATGTACTCGATGCAGTCGGTCGCCACGCGCAGGCCGTGCGTGGGCGGGAAGATGTAGCGGCCGACGCAGGTGTACTCGATGAGGATGCCGTTGACGATGTGCAGCACGAAGTCGCGCGGGTCGACGCCTTTCTTCTCCAGGGCCGCGATGATCATCGCGAGGTTCACCGGCTGCGGCGCGTTGCACACGCTCATGAGGTATTTCAGGCGCTCGAACGGCAGGTCGAAGGCGCGCTCCAGGTCCTCGAGGCTGTCGAGCGCCATGCCGGCACGTCCCACCTCGCCCTCGACCAGCGGGTGGTCGCTGTCGTAGCCGTTGGTGGTCGGCAGGTCATGCTCCAGGATCAGCCCCTGCAGGCCCTGGTCGAGCATGTAGCGCGCCCGCCTGGCCCAGTCCTCGCCCTTGCCGAAGCCGGTGACCTGCGACATGGTCCAGAGGTTCGAGCGATGCCCGTTCGGCTGCGTGCCGCGCGTGTAGGGGTACTCGCCCGGGAAGCCGAGGTCGGTGAGGTAGTCGAAGCCGGCCGCCTCGAGGTCAGCGCTCGTGTAGAGCGGCTTGATGGGCCATTTCAGCGCCTGGGTGGTGAAGGACTCGCGGCGCTCCGGGTGCGCCGCCACGTGCGGGGCGCGCGTGTCGGCCTGCCAGCGCTCGGCCTGCTGCGCCACGTCCTGCGGCTCAGAGGGGGGCGGGACGTGATCCTGCGGTCGGCTCATGGGCTCTCCTGCCTTCACTCATGCTCTGCCGCGCAACCCTCGCACCTGCCGGCGCGGGCCTCAGTCCGGCCCGTACTTCTGCAGCAGGTGCGCGCTCAGGTCACCGAACAGGTCGATCTCGATGTGCCGCTCGCTGAAGCGCCAGCTGCCGCTGACGCGCTCGAAACGGTCGCGATAGCGACCGCTGATGATCGGCTGCAGCTTCAGCACGGGGGTTGCCTGGTGCACCAGGATGTACGACTCGGCGCGCGCCGCTGCCGCCCCGTCCGGCTCGATGATGACGTTGCTCGTCACGTGGCGGGTGCGCGGCGTGCCGGTCTCCGGGTACACGCGGGTGAAGGCCGTGTACATCGCCTCGACCGCCTTGGCGCCCCGCACCGGCTCGGCGACCGCGGGCACGTAGACCGCGGCGTGCTCGAAGAGCGCGCCGAGCCCGGCGAAGTCGCCGCGGTCGATGCGGTCGCAATAGCGGTAGATCAGGTTCTGGATCTGGAAATAATCGTCTGCGGTCACAGCCCGTAGCCTCCGGCCACCGCGATGCGCTGCCCCGTCACGTACAGCGCGTTGTCCGAGGCGAGGAACACCACCGCGTGGCCGACCTCCTCGGGCTTGCCCCAGCGCTTGAGCGCGAGGTTCTTGTGCACCTCCTTCACCCACGCCTCATCGAACACGCCCTGCTTGGTGAGCTCGAGGAACATGCCCGCCTCGATCACCCCGAGGAGCACGGTGTTGGCGCGGATCCTGTGCCGCCCCTCCTCGCGCGCGATGCCGGTGATCAGCGCCTCGATTGCCGCCTTGGGCGCGACCGAGATGCCGTCGCGCTCCGGCCAGCTCAGGTGCCCCGCGGACCCCAGGTGCACGTAGGAGCCCCCGCCCCAGGCCTTCAGGCGCGGCAGCGTCGCCTGCATGACGTTGAAGAAGCCGTTGACGTCCTGGTCCATGACCATCTGCCACAGCTCGCGCGTCATCTCCGACAGCAGTACCTGCTTGGCGAAGGTGCCGGCGCCGACCACGATGGTGTGCAGGCGCTGGTGCTCGCGTGCCGCCTCCTCCACCACCGCCTCGACGCGCGCGGCGTCCCCGATGGTGAGCTGGTGCACGCTCGCCCGCGCCCCGAGCGCGCGCACCTCGGCGGCGAGCTTCTCGGCCACGTCCTTCTTCTTGTGGTAGGTGATGGCGACGTTGGTGCCGGCGCGCGCGAACTCGCGGCACACGGCCTGCCCCACCCCGCCGCTGCCGCCGATGACCAGCGCCGCGCCGTCCGGGAATATCCTGCTCATGTCGTGGCCCCCTTGTTGAGCATGTCGATCAGGCGCTTCTTCACCGGCTGCACCCACTCGGCCTTGAGCTTCGGGCTGAGCAGCCCCGCGGCATCCAGCTCATCGCACAGGTGCATCTGGTGCGCCAGGTCGAACAGGTCGTACTGCGAGGCGAACATGCCCCCACCCCCGTAGGTGATGAAGGACACGCCGTGGGTCTCGTAGTAGCTGCCGTCGCTCCTGCGCCCGGGACCGCGGTTGACCCAGTGGCTGATGATCTGGTCGCCATCGATCGCCCAGTTGAGGATGGGGAAGCTCCAGCCGGCCCAGCCGGAGCCGACGTCCATGTCGCGCCCGTAGTGCGTGGCGCGTATCTCGGCGCGGCTGCGCGCCACCACCGGCATGGCGCCCGCATACGGGCACACGTACAGGCAGTCCTCGCGGTAGAACTTGTCCGCGATCCAGGCCCACTTGTTGCTCTTCTCGGCTTCCTTGAAAGCCTCGGCGAGGCCGGCGATGGCGGCCTCGACCTCGGCACGCGGGTATGGCATGTGCAGCTCCCCTATTTCTCGTAACTCACGGCGCCGGCGACCGAGCGGCCGACCAGCTGCGACTCGAGGGTGCCGGAGGCGTAGCTCAGGTGCAGCGCGGTCTTGAACTCCGAGCGCGTCTTGGCGATCTTCCACTCTCCGTCCTGCTTCAGGTACTCATCGTGGTAAATGAGGCTCACGAAGGTGACGGTCTTCGCCTGGGTATTGAAGTTGCGGTACTCGAGCGCCCACAGCGCCTTCGCATGGCTGTCGTCGCTGAACTCGATCTCCGGGTTCGCGCCGTGGTGCATGTCGAGGATGAAGGGCTGGCAGCCGAAGGTGCGGTAGATCTCGGCAAACCCCTCGCGGTCGCGGAACACGCCCACGTGCCCCATGTCGATCACCACCTCCCCGGTGGCGAAGCAGTTCCTGGCACCCTCCACGTCCTGCGAGTCACAGGCGTTCAGGTAGCGCGCCTTCAGGCGCTTGATCGCCTCGATGTCCTCCAGGCGCTGGACGCGGCGGCGCAGGTCCTCAAGCTCACTCATCGCTCGCTCCTCCTAAGTAACTAGCCACCGATCACCGCCCCCGTCACCTGCGCCGGCTCCCCGAGGAAGGCGCGGTCGGAGGGCGGCTGGCGCCCATCCACGTCCTGCACCCCGAGCTCTGCGGCAAGCTCTGAGGCGTAGAAGGTCTTGCCGCTGCGCTCGGAGAGCCGCGGGTCGCGCATCAGCGCATCGAGCAGCCGCCCCATGAACTCCGCATGCACCGCGTTCGCCATCACCGCGTCGTACTCGCCCGGGTGCGCCTTCATGACCACCTGCGAGCGCTCGGTGAGGGTGAGCGCCGCCCACAGCGAGAGCGCGGCGACCTCGTGCTTCCTGAGGTCCACGGCCATGTCGGCCGACATCTTGTCGATGCCCGCCTTGCCGGCGCCATAGGCCGGCCCGTGCAGGTAACAGCGCGCGCCGGGGGAGGACACCATGACGATCAGCCCCTCGCGCTGCGGCACCATCAGGCGCGCCGCGTGCCAGCTGGCGACATAGTGCGAGCGCAGGCCCACGTCGAGGATCGCCTGCATCGTGAGGGGCTTCTCCCAGAAGCCCCCCGGCAGCACCAGTTCATCCGGGATGGCGGTGACGTTGTTCACCAGCAGGTCGAGGCGCCCGGCCTCGCGCGCGATCTGCGCGAAGAGTGCCGCCACCTGCGCATCGTCGGCGTGGTCGCAGGCTACCGCGATGCCCTTGCCGCCGCGGCGCGTGATCTCCGCCACCGTCTCGTGGATGGTGCCGGGGAGCGCCGCGGTGCCCGAGCGCGTGGTGCGCCCGGTGACGTAGATCGTGGTGCCGGGCGCTGCGAGCGCCACGGCCGTGCCGCGGCCGATGCCGCGGCTGGCGCCCGTGACCAGGATCACGCGGCCGGATTTGAGTCCCATGTGCTTCGATCCCCCGGAAAATCCCCAAGGCCTCACTGCGCTCCAAGCCTACTCGCACGGCCGTGGGGCCGGGCATCATGCATATGGGGTATGCGTGCCAGGCGCGGGCGGCATGCACCGCCCGCGCGGCTTTTTATCCCCTAGCGCAGGTGGTAGTTGAACGTAAGCCAGTAGCGGCGCGGCGGGGTGTAGGTGCCTTCCGCGTAGCCGAAGAACGACAGGCCGTTGTAGCCGGAGGTCAGCACGCGCTGGTCGCTCAGGTTCTTGCCTTCGACGCCCAGGTCCCAGCGGCCGCTCGGGGCCAGGTAGAAGAGCCCGGCGTCGAGCATGGTGCGCGAGGGCGCACGCAGCACGGGGCTGTTCTGCGCGTCGAGGAACATCCAGCTCATGAAGGAGACGTTGGCGGTGAAGCGCACCCCGGCCCCGCTTTGCACGTGCCACTCGTAGGCGCTGGCCAGGTTGGCGGTCCACTCGGGCGCGTTCTGGAGCTTGCGCCAGGTGTAGTCGCCGCCGCTGTCGTGCCAGTCGTTGTACTCGTTGTGCAGGTAGCCGAGGCTCCCCTGCAGGGTCCAGTGCTCGGTGACCGCCGCCTGCATGTCCTCCTCGAGGCCGTAGACCGTGGCCTTGGCGGCGTTCTGCGTGAGTACTGCCGCACCCTCGGTGAGGAGCACCTGGATGTCCTTGTACTGGTCGTAGAACAGCGCCGTGTTCAGGCGCAGCCGGTGGTCGAGGAACATGGTCTTCAGGCCCAGCTCGGTGCTGTCCAGGTGCTCGGGCTTGTAGTCATCGATGTCCGCCACGCTGGTCGGGCGACCGTTGACACCGCCGCTCCTGAAGCCGCGGCTCCACTGCAGGTACTCGAACACGTCCGGGGTCCACTGCATGTTGAGGCTGACGCGCGGGGAGAACTCATTCGCCTTGGTGGTGCAGGTGAAGTAGCGGCCGACGTCCTGCAGGCTCGAGCAGTCCTTGGCCGGCACCGAGGTGTTGCTGGTATCGACGGCGCCGGTGATGGGGTTTACGGGCAGGAAGATGGTCTTGCCCACGTCATTCTCGACGTACTGCGAGAAGTCCTTGGTCTCGTTGGTGAAGCGCCCGCCGGCCTCGAGCGACAGCCTGTCGTTGAAGGCGTAGTTGAGATTGAGGTAGCCGGCGTAGTCTTTGGTGGTCTGGTTGTTGTCGTAGGCGAGGTTGAAGTCGAGCGCGTAGCGCGCCAGGTACAGCGGGTAGAGCGGGCTCGTCGGATCGGAGAACTGGCTCAGGGCCTGGAACAGCCCCTCGGCCGTCACGAGGTTCGTCTGGTCCCGGGTGCGCTCCTCGAGCCAGTACAGGCCCGCCACCCACTTGAGGCGGCTCCAGACGCCGCTCGCCTGGATCTCCTGGGTCAGCTGGGTGTCGTTCTCGTTGTGCACGTCGCCGTTGTAGTCGACGTAGGAATTGTCACCGTCGCGGCCGAAGTCGGCGTGCGAGTGGCGGAAGGCGCTGATCGACTTCAGGTCAACGTCGCCGGCGAGCTTCCAGTCGTTGATCCAGGTGGCGGCATAACCGTGCAGGTCATCGCGCACCAGCGGCCCTTCGGCGCCACTCTGGTCGATGTTGGTCGGTGGCGTGCAGCAGGGCTTCACGAAGGTGTTGAAAAGCGAGAGGAACGGCACCGTGGCGGCCGCCGGGTCGTAGGCGATCATGACGTTGGGGCTGCTCGGCTGCGCCTGTGCCGAGAACTCCGCCGACAGGCGCGAGCTGAAGGTCGAGCTCGGGGTCCAGGAAAGCGTGGCACGGCCGCCCTCGCGCTCCTCCTTGCCGCCGTTGTCCCCGAGCGGACGCGACTGCCAGCCGTCGGACTTGCGCGCCATGAGGGAGATACCGAACGCCAGGTCATCGGTGATGCGCTGGTCGGTGTAGGCATCGAGCGCATAGGAGTCGTAGTTGCCGGCCGAGGCGCGGAAGTCGGTGCGCCCGCTGCCCGTCGGGGTGAGGGTCGTGATGTTGATGGCACCACCGATGTTGTTCTTGCCGAAGAGCGTCCCCTGCGGGCCGCGCAGCAGCTCGACCCGGTCGATGTCATCGAGCTCGAGGTTGGTGCCGAAGGTGCGTGCAAGGTACACCCCATCGACGTACAGCCCGACCGCAGGATCGGTGCTCAGCAGGAAGTCGAACTGGCCAACGCCGCGCATGAAGGCGCTCACCTGCGAGCTGCTGCCGCCGGTGCCGGAGAAGAAGTTGAGGTTCGGCGACACGGTCTCGAGGGAGGTCACGCGCTGCACGTCGAACTTCTGGATGAAGGACCCCGACAGCGCCGTCATCGAGATCGGCGTCGTCTGCAGGTTCTCCTCCACGCGCTGCGCGGTGACCACGATCTCCTGCAGCGCCGGTGCCGCGTCACTGCCCTGGTCCGCGGCCTGGGTGGCGGGTACGACAAAGTAGGCAGCCGCAGCCAGGGCCGCCGTTATGGCTCTTTTCATAGAAATCTCCCCTCGAGTACTCCCTGATTACGAGCCTAAGATCACAAGGGTGACTAATCAAGCAGAATTCGCTGCCAGAGCCATCATTTGCTACGCAAATCGAAGTCGCGCCCGGGCGCGGAACGGGTCACGCACGCCCTGCGACAGGAAGCATCCGGAATGAGACGGGGGCTATGGAGGACGCACCCCAACCGTGCTCTACTCCTCCGCATGCTGCGCCGTGGCCCTCTGCCAATCTCGGCCTGGCTGCTGGGGGCGATCCTCTGCGGCCCCCTCGCCGCCGCTGCCCCCGATCCGGCCCCCTCCCCGGCAGCGGCGAGCGCTGTCACGACCGCGCCCCCCGTTGCCACGCCCCCCGTCGCCGCGCCTGCCGTTGCCGCGCCTCCCGTTGCCGCGCCGCCCGCGGCGCTGCCGGCTGCCGACGCCCTGACTGAAGTGATCGTGCAGACCAGCGAGCCGCGCTATGTCGCCCCGACCCGGCGCGACCGCATCGGGCGCATCTGGGCCCCGGTGATGATCGATGGCAAGGGACCCTTCCGCCTGGTGCTCGATACCGGCGCCAACCGCTCGGCCATCACGGCACGCACCGCGCAGCTTCTCGGCGCGAGCGTGGGCGGGGATGGCTCCACGCGCGTCACCGGCTTCACCGGCAGCGCCATCGTACCGACCGTCCACGTGGGCGAGATGGAGGTCGGGGACGTCTACATCGGGCCGGCGGAACTACCGGTGCTGGCTGACGTGTTTGGCGGCGCCCAGGGCGTGCTTGGCATCGAGGGACTCGCGAACAAGCGCATCTACGCTGACTTCAGCCACGATGAGCTCATCATCCAGCGCTCGCACGGGGAGCGCGCGCGCCGCGACTTCACCGTGGTGCCGCTGCGCCTGGTGCACGGCCTGCTGGTGGCGGACGTCATGGTCGGCTCCATTCGTGCCAAGGCGATCATCGACACCGGCGCGCAGGGTACCGTCGGCAACCTGGTGCTGCGCGACGCCCTGATGCGTCACCCGCCGCGCAACGCCGCCCACGAGGACATCATCGGTGTCACCCTCGACGTGCAGGGCGGTGATTACCTGCCGCTGCCGGATATCGCCTTCGGCGACCACATGACCGTGAAGGGCGTGCGCGTCACCTTCGGTGACATGTACCTGTTCCAGCACTGGGGACTCACCCAGGAGCCGGCGCTCACCATCGGCATGGATATGCTCGGCACCTTCGATGTCATGATCATCGATTACGCGCGCCGCGAGCTGCAGGTGCGCTCGAATTACCTCGCCATACGCTGACGGCCGAGACGGCTGCCTCGCGGCACGCTACGTCGAGGTGGAGCGCTCCGGGGTCACCTTGTAGATCACCCGCACCTCGCCTGGCTGGCGGAACGGGTACTTGTCCTGCCCCAGATACTTCTTCGCCATCGCATCGATGTGCGCATCGGCGCCCTTGTGGGTGCGCTCGGCGATCTTGCCGCGCACCTCGAGGTAGCGATACGGGTTGTCCGGGTCAGTGATGGAGAGCGCGATACGGCCGTCGCGCTGCATGTTCTTGTCCTTGAGGCGTCCTTCGGCGGTGTTGATGAGCACGTACTTGCCGTCGTAGTCGACCCAAACCGGCGTCACCTGGGGCTTGCCGTCCGGCATCAGGGTCGCAAGGTGCGCGAAGGCCTTCTTCTGGAACAGATCCAGGTGCGTCTGTGGAATGCCCGACTGAACCATGATGCGTGCTCCTCTAGCCCTCGAGGGACGCGCCGCGCCCCGGGGTTTCCATGCGCAGGAAGCGTCGACGTTCATTCCACTGGTGGCGCGCGTGCAGCCGCTCGGACTGGTTGGCTGCCTCGGCCGGCAGCGCCTGCAGGGCGCGCAGCGCCGCCGCGTGTGCCATCGCCACGCCCGGGTCACTCTGCAAGAGCGCCCGGTAGTGCTCTATGAAGGCCTGCTCGGGCGGCGACCCGCCGCCGGTGAGAAGCTCGCGCGCGTGCGCGCCGATGGCGGCGCTCTCGCTGACCGGCAGCTCCTGGGCGTGCGCCAGCGCGTGGTCGATGTCGGCGATCAGCCGGTACAGGGGTTGCAGCCACGCCCACTCGGGGCTCGTGGTGATCTGCTTGAGGCGCTCGAGCGGGGATGCCGGGGGCGCGAAGTGGCGCTCCGCCTCCAGCAGCGCGCCGAGCACCCCCTGCAGGGCCTCACTGCTGTCGTGCAGCTGCTTGAGCCAGGGGCGGTCTTCGGCCATAAGCTCGCGTGCGCCTTTCAGCTCCGCGCGCAGGCCACCTGCCGCGGGCGGCCCTAGCGTAACCGCTGGGAGGGAGCGACGCCAGAAAGGCGCCCCGGATCCATTCCTGCCAGTTCCCCGACGTGCGCGAGCGTCACGTCCGCGACCGGGTAGCGCTCGAGCTCGGCAGGATCGAGCGCGTAATGGCCCTGGCGCACGAACACCGTCGTGACGCGCTGCCCCCACAGAAGCTTGACGGCGGTGAGGATGCGCAGCTTGTCGTCGACCACCACGTAGTGGCGCGCCGGGTAGCGCCGCTGCACGGCGTCCAGCATCTGCTCCTTGTGCAGGTAGATCAGCACCCGCCCGCCGACCGCGTCCCACAGGCCCGAGCGCTGCACCTTGCGGGGCTGGAACACGACATCGCCGTCGGAAAGGATCACCGTGCGGGCAACCGCGCCGCAGTGCGCGAGGGCCGCGAGCGCACCCGGATAGAGGCGCGCGGCAAACGGGTAGTCGAGCAGGAAGAAGGAAATGCCGAACAGCTGCGGGTCGTCGAGGTTCTCCAGGCGGTAGCGCTGCAGGGCGCCGAGGTAGTCGGCATAGCCGAGCTCGGAGCGCAGCGCCTCGAAGATCTCCCAGTAGCGCTCGCGGCTGGCGCGCCCGAACTCGCGCTGCAGGTGCTCCCCCAGGTCCTCCTGGATCGCATCGTTGTCGAGCAGCGTGTTGTCGACGTCGAATAGAAACACGACGTCGCCCTGATCCTGCGCCATGCCTGCCTCAGCTCCCGCCCGTGCCAGCGAGTGTAACAGCGCAAGCCCACTCAACCGGCCGCAGGCACCCGCCCAATAAAAAGGGGCGCGGGTCGTTTGGCAACGTCCCGCGCCCCTGAAGTGGCTGGTCTTTAGCGTGCGCTGTAGCCGCGCGCGTCGAGGCAGGCGATCATCGCGCGCCGGTAGTCCGGCGAGCTCCCCGTGCCCGGCTGGCTGGAACGCGTGGGATCGAATCCCGTCTGGTTCACGGCCCAGCTGTGGCACTCGTAACGGTCCGTGCTGGTCTGCTGCTCGGTCTGCCCGTTACGCGGATAGACGTACACGTCCGAGGCTGCGCCCGAGGCCGGCGCCGGCTGCGGCGCATAGTCCTGCTGCTGGCCGGCCGGGGCTGCGGCCATCGCCGCCCCGCTGTCCTCGGGCGCCCCGGCGGCGTCGGCGCTGCCGGCGCTCGGAGGCGGATCCGTCACTACGTAGCCGTTGTAGTTCGGGTTCCACGTGTAATAGAGGTTGTTGTAGTAGTAGTACGGCAGCCCGCCCCACCAGAACGTGGCGTAGCCGATCGGCAGCGCCGGGTAGAACCAGGCCCAGCCCGGGCCGTACCACACGTGCGGCCAGTAGCCGCCGTGCCAGTAACCGCCACCCCAGTAGTGGCCACCGTGCCAGTAAGCCGTGCCGACGTGGCCGGCGTAGTAGGCCCCGCCCGCGTGGCCGCCGTAATAGGCGCCGCCGACATGGCCCGGCGCAAAGCCCGGGCGTGCGTAATGCGCGCCGCCGGCGTAGCCGCCGCCGTGGAAGCCGCCCGAGAAGTGCGGGCCCGGGGCCGCGTGGAAGCCACCGCCCCCACCGAAATGTGCACCACCGCCGCTGCCACCTGCGTGGCCGCCGCCGGCGTGCTGGGCATAAGTCAAAGCCGGCGCAGCCGCTACCCCCACGCCGAGCAGCACTGCTGCGGCGGTCCGAATAACCAGCGCTCTTGCGATGTTCACTGCCTTCTCCATATCGGCCCGGGTGTCTTTGGGGATCTCCCGGTCCTGTTCAATTAGACGCCTGCCGGGCGTCCGCGTTCAAGGTAACGATCATTAAAACGCGGTCACGGCCTGGGCGCTGACATAAGAATGGGCGGGTTTGGCAGCTTTTCAATGACACCTGAAACGGGCCCGTTCCCGGGCAGGATTCATGCACCGTTCAGCTTCGCGCCTGCAGCCCCTGGAACGCGCCTCACAGGACGAGGTTGACCGCCAGCGCCGGGGTTACCGTGGTCGTGATGTTGCGCCCGAGGCTGATGATGCGCACCCCGAGTAGCACCCCGGCGCGGCTGCTCCAGTTGTACTCGATGGCCGGCGCAAACCCCACCGAGTAGGAGGAGTCCGAGTCCGCCCTCAGCGCAGCGCCCGCAGACGTCCCCACAACGCGCGTGTTGAAGCTGTACTGGTACACGACATCCAGGGCGAGCACCCAGTTGCGCGTCACGCTGTACTCCGCGGCCGCGTCCACCGTGTAGCCATCCCCCGGATAGGCGCGGCCGCGGAAGCCGGATGCGGTGCCATAGACGCTCTGGTCCGCCACGGGCACGGAAGCGGAGCGCGTGTAGGTCAGATCCAGGCGCGCACGCAGGATGCGTCCCGTGGGCAGCCAGAAATAGTCCTGGGAGTAAAGCGAGAGCCCGGTGGCGTAGGCCCCGGCGCCGAGGCCGTCGCTGGCACGCGAGAGCTTGTCGTAGCGCCCGGTGGGCAGCGTCTCGTCGATCACGAACGCGAGCGTCGGCAGGTAACTCCCCTCGTGGTACTGGGTCAGCCCGTAGCCGGCCTGCAGGGTCAGGTCCCCGAGCCCGACAGCGGAGGAGTTCGGGGCGCCGGCGGGCTCCTGGTAGAAGAAGCGCGGGATCATGCCGATGGTGAAGCGGTCGGTGAGCCCGTAGAGCATGTAGGTCAGGGAGCCGAGCTGCTGGTCGCGGGGTGCGGCGTGATGCGCGCCCGAGGCATCCACGGCCCCGGTGCTGATGACGTCGAACAGGTACGGCTCGATCAGCGCGTGCCCCTGCGGCAGGCTGGCTGCGGAGGCTGCGAGCATCGGCCCGGTCCACCAGGCGTCCTCACGCGCCTCGAGGTCGGCGGCCGCGAGCCGCCCGCTGGCCGCCAGCGCGGCGAGCGCCCACGCAACCTCAATCCTCCTGCCACTCATGCTGCGCGCTCTCAGGCTCCCCGGGCCCGCAGATGATGCCAGCCGCGCAGGTGCGCCCGCAGCGCGCCCGCGGCACGCGGCCGTGCAGATGCGGACTTTCCATAAGCCCGGGGTGCGTCCCGCCTGAAGCGCGTCACAGTCTCTCCCCGGCGCATGAACTTCCCGCGAGCGCGGTCAGCAGTTCACAAACTGCCACGTTGTTACGCCCAGGAGCACGGAGTTTCCGGCTCAATGTACCAACGGGCCCACGGGCCCATGGCAGGAGGAGTTCACCCATGTCGAAGCACTTTCGCACCGCCGTGTCGATTGCCGCCCTCACCCTCTCGCTCAGCGGCTTTGCCGCCTCGGCGCTGGCCGACGAGACGCAGTGGCAGAAGGACCACCCGCGCCGCACCGAAGTGAACGGGCGCCTGGCGAACCAGGACGCGCGCATCCACAACGAGGTAAAGGATGGCCAGATCAACAAGGCGCAGGCCAAGCAGCTGCACAGTGAGGATCACGCGATCCGCACCGAGGAGCGCACGATGGCGAGCACCAACGGTGGCCACATCACCAAGACCGAGCAGCGCGCGCTGAACCAGCAGGAAAACCAGGTCAGCAAGCAGATCGGCAAGTAATCTTACCGGGGTCTTGGGCGACGGGAGCGCGGCGCGCCGCGCTCCCGTCCCGCATTCAGCTCGCCCCGGCGCTTCAGGCCTTGAGCGAGAAGGGCGTGAAGTCGGTGTCGCGGTCGTAAAAGTCCTCGTGCTCGGCGCGCTTGAGGAATGCCACCACGCGGTACGTGAGGGGCGTCGCGATCACTTCCCAGGCAGACTTCAGCACGTACTGCGTGGCGGTGATCTCCACCAGCTTGTCGGTGGGCCACAGCCCCGAGAACGCGATGCCGTAGAACAGCACCGAATCCACCAGCTCCCCGCACAGCGTCGAGCCCACCAGGCGCGTCCACAACCAGCGCCCCGAGCTCCAGATCTTCATCTTCGCCAGCACGTAGCTGTTGACGAACGAGCCACACCAGAAGGCGATGATCGAGGCGCACACGATGCGCGGCGTGTTACCGAAGATCGCCTCCACCGCCGGCTGCTCGGCCTGAAAGGAGGCCGCCGGCGGCAGGTGCACGATCACCGTGGCCATGATCGCCGCGAACACCAGGGCCGCAAACCCCGCCCACACCACGCGCCGGTCACGCGCATAGCCGTACACCTCGGTGAGGATGTCGCCGAACAGGTAGGAAATCGGGAAGAACAACACACCGGCGAGGAAGGTGACCGGGCCTATGAGTGGCAGCTGCACCGTGGTCACCTTGGAGGCGCCGATGAGGTTGGCGCACAGGAGGATGCACACGTAGGCGCCGAGGAACAGGTCGTAGTAGCGGTAGTTCTTCACGCGCGCTACAGCGTATCAGGCCGGGCGGGCCGGCAGCACGGTTCCGCTCACGGCGCCGAAGCCGACGCGCGCGAACCCTTTTCGTTCGCACCAGCCGCGCAGGGTCACGCGGTCACCGTCCTCCAGGAACGTGCGCTGCTCGCCGTTCGCGAGCGTCACTGGCTGGCGGCCGCCGGCGGAGAGCTCCAGGAGCGAGCCCGCCTCATCCGCCGCGGTGCCGGACTGCGTGCCGCTGCCGATGAGGTCCCCGGGACTGAGGTTGCAGCCGTTGACGGCGTGGTGGGTGAGCATCTGCGCCACGCTCCACCAGGAATCGCGGAAGGAGCTGTGCGAGAGGCGCTGGGCGGGCGCGCCCAGGGTGCGCATCTTCTGGGTGTCCAGCCACACCTCGAGGCTTATGTCGATGGCGCCGGCGGCGCGCACCAGGGCATCGTCGAGGTACTGAAGCGGGGGCGGCTCCTCGGCCGGGCGCACCAACGGCGCCCGGAACGGCGCCAGCGCCTCGAGTGTCACCACCCAGGGGGAGATGCTGGTGGCGAAGTTCTTGGCCAGGAAGGGACCGAGCGGCTGGTACTCCCACGCCTGGATGTCGCGCGCCGACCAGTCGTTCAGGAGGCACAGCCCGAACACGTGTTCCTCGGCCTGCGCAAGGGCGATCGGCGCGCCGAGTTCATTGCCGCGGCCGATGAAAATCCCCACTTCGAGCTCGTAGTCGAGGCGGCGCGAGGGCGCAAGCTGCGGCACGCTCGCACCGGGTGGCATGAGCTGCCCGCGTGGCCGCGGGAAGTCGAACCCCGAGACCCGCACCGAGGAGGCGCGCCCGTGGTAGGCAATCGGCACCCACTTGTAGTTCGGCAGCAGCGGGCTGTCGGGCCGGAACAGCCGCCCGACCGCCGTCGCATGGTGGATGGAGGCGTAGAAGTCGGTGAAGTCCCCGATGGTGGCGGGCAGCTGGTACTGCACCTGCGCCTGCGGGATGAGGAGGCCGCGCAGCCGCGCCGCCGGCTCAGCCCCGCTGCGCAGCACCGCCGAGAGGGCCGCACGCAGCGCGCTGGCGGCCGCAGGCCCCTGCGCCATGAGGGCATTGAGGGCCGGCGCCGCACACGCACCGAGCGCCTGCGCAGCGAGCCCGGTAAAGGGCGCCAGCGCATGCAGCGCGCCAAGGTCGAGCACCTGGCTGCCGATCGCCACGCCGCCGCGGCAGGGCTCCTGGGTGCCCGCACGGCGGAAGACCGCGAACGGCAGGTTCTGGATCGGGAAGTCAGCATCCGCGACGTTCGCCGACTCGACCCAGCTGCGCAGCGCAGGGTCGTGCGTGGCATTGAGCCCGGTGCCCATGCTGCTCAGCGCCCACGCCCGCGGCGTGCCCGCGCGGGCGCAGCCTGCCCGGGGGTGAAGTGACTGCCGATCCCCTGCCACACCGCGTCGTAGTTCTTCTGCAGCAGCGCACTCCTGAGCGCGTAGCGTGTCGGGTGGATCACGGTACGGGTCTCGAACATGAACGCCATGGTCCCGCTCAGGCGCGCCGGGCGCGAGGTGTCCGCACGGCTCGCCTTCGCAAAGCTCTCGGCATCCGGCCCGTGTCCGCTCATGCAGTTGTGGAGGGACGCCCCGCCAGGCTCGAAGCCGTGCGCCTTGGCATCGTAGACGCCCTCGATCAGCCCCATGAACTCGCTCGCGACGTTGCGGTGGAACCAGGGCGGCCGGAAGGTGTCCTGCATCGCCAGCCACCGCGGCGGGAAGATCACGAAATCAAGGTTGTCGACCCCGGGCGTGTCGCTCACCGACTGCAGCACGAGGAAGATCGAGGGGTCCGGATGATCGAAGCTCACCGAGCCCATGGTGTTGAAGTGCCTCAGGTCGTACTTGTAGGGCGCGTAGTTACCGTGCCAGGCGACGACGTCGAGCGGTGAGTGATCAAGGGGCGCGCCCCACAACCGCCCGCCGAACTTGGCGACGAGTTCGAATCGTCCCTCGCGGTCTTCGTAGGCGGCCGCGGGGCTGAGGAAGTCCCGCGGGTTGGCGAGGCCGTTGGCACCGATGGGACCTAAGTCCGGCAGGCGCAGCGGGGAGCCGAAGTTCTCGCACACATAGCCGCGCGCCGCGGCCCCGAGGAGCTCCACGCGGAAGCGCAACCCGCGCGGGATCACCGCGATCTCAAGCGGCGCGACCTCCAGGATGCCAAGCTCGGTGGCGAGGCGCAGCGCCCCCTCCTGCGGCACGATGAGGAGTTCCCCGTCGGCGTCGTAGAAGAAGCGCTCCCGCATGGAGCGGTTGGCGACGTACCAGTGAATGCCGCAGCCGGTGTGCGCATCCGGGGAACCGTTGCCGCAGAGGGTGGCGAGCCCTGCAATGAAGTCCGTCGGCCGCCTGGGCAGCGGCGGCGCGCTCCAGCGCAGCCGGTTCGGCGAGGTCGCGGTGCCATCGAAGCGGCCACTGAGGGCACCCGAGGGCAGCTCGCGGAACGTGCCATGCAGGGCAGCCGGGCGGATGCGGTACAGCCAGCTGCGGCGGTTGGCGGCGCGCGGCGCGGTGAAGGCGGTGCCGGAGAACTGCTCGGCGTACAGGCCATAGGGACAGCGCTGCGGGGAGTTGCGCCCCTGCGGCAGCGCCCCGGGCAGCGCCTCGGTCGCAAAGTGGTTGCCGAAGCCGCTCAGGTAGCGCGGCGCGGCCGGAGCGGCCTCAGCGGTGCGGTTGTTCATGGCCCGGGAATCTCCCAAGGGGCGGTCGCGGCGCATTATACTGTCGCCGAACGGTTGCACACGCAACTTTAATGGGAGGCCGGCCGTGACTGCCCGATCAAGCGCGCGCGCCCTGCTGCGGCTGCCGCAGTTCGTGCCCTTCCGCCTCAACCGCCTCGCCGGCGCGGTGAGCGAGCACCTCGCCGCCATCTACCGCGGGCGCTTTAGCCTCGAGGTGCCCGAGTGGCGCGTCATGGCGACCGTAGGCCAGGAGCGTGGCTGCACCGCGCAGTTCATCGCCGCCAGCACCCGCATGCACAAGACGCGCGTCAGCCGCGCGATCGCGCAGCTGCGCGATCGCGGCCTGCTGGAGCGCGCCGCCAGCAGCACCGATCGCCGCGAGCTGCAGTTGCGCCTCAGCGCCAGCGGCCGCCGCATGTACGCGCAGCTGGTGCCCCTGGCGCTGGCGCGCGAGGAAGAGCTGCTCGCCGCCCTGAGTCCGCCCGAGCGGCGCGCGTTCCTCGGCGCGCTCGAGCGCCTGGAAGGTCACCTCGGGCTGTGAGGGATGCGCGGCCGGCTGCTAACATGCGCGCCGTGAGAATCTTCAGCGCCTGGCAGATCGCCGCCCTGCTCGCCTTCACGGCGCCCGGACTGCACCTCGGGCCGCCCGATCCCATCCCGGCGCCGCTGACACATTCCGCCCTCGTCACGCTCGAGGGCGCCGCAGCACCCGGGGTGCTGGTGCTGCGCGTGCGCTCCAATACCGCGGGCACCGCGCTCAACATCAGTGATTTGCAGGTGGTACTGGATGGCACACCACTGCCGGTGACGGCGCGCGCCGATGGCGCCTGGCGCGTGACGCTGCCACCCGGGACCGCAGGTGACGGCAAGCTCGAGGTCACGGTGACCCACGATGGCATCCGCGAGGTCCTCGCCGCGCACCTGGCGCTCCCCGCGGCGGGCACGGCCGCCGCGCCCAGCTCCGGGAGCGGGATTCACAACCAGCTGTTCTGGTGGATCCTCAACATCGCGATCGTGCTGATCGCCGCCCTCGCCATTTCCCGGCGCATGGGCTGAGCCGCCGGCTGCGGGCGCACCCCCGTCCGCACCCACCCTTACTGTGACGTGAGGGCCTTGATGTAGCGATAGAAGAACTCGTTGCCCTTGTAGAAGGAGGCGACCCCGACACGCTCATCGCGACCGTGAGCGCGCACGTCATCCACGTCGATGGCGATCCCGGTAATGCCGTAGGTGGGAATTCCCACCGCCGCGGTGTAGATCGCATCGGATGCGCCCGCGTCCATATAGGGCACGACCGGCATGCCCGGCCACATCTCTGCCACTACCTGCTCGAGGGGCTTCATGACCTGCGGATTCAGCGGCGGCGGCGCAAGACTCTTGCGGTCGGGGGTCTTCTCCATGACCGAGCCGTCATCGGCGACATACCGCACCGTCACTTCAGGATCCGCGATCACCTTGATCAGCTGCTGGCGGACCTCCTCCAGGGAGTGACCCGGCAGGATGCGGCAGTTGACGTTGGCTGTGGCGCGCTGCGGCAGCGCGTTGTTGGCGTGGCCGCCCTCCAGACGCGTGGCGACGCAGTTGGTCCGCATCACCCCGTTGTCAGCCGGTTCCTGCGACAGCCGCTGCACGGCCTCAGGATCGGGAGGCGTGGCGAGGATGCCGCGAATGTCCGCCTGCCGCTGTGCGCTCGAGAGGGTAAGGAGACTCTGGTAGTAGGGGCGCGACACATTGTTGAGCTCGAACGGGAACTGGTACTTGGAGACGTTGATGAGGGCGTGCGCCAGCTGATAGATGGCGTTGTCGGCGCGCGGCTCGGAGCTGTGACCGCCCTTATTCGTGACGCTGAGCTGGTAATCACCGTAGAGCTTCTCAGTGGCGCCGAGGCGGAACATCTTCGGCACGCCTTTCTCGCTCATGACCGACCAGCCGTCGGTGTTGATGGCGAACGCCGCGTCGATCAGCGCGCGATTGTGCTTCAGCAGCCAGTTCGGCCCGTTGCAGCAGCCGCCCTCCTCGTCCGCCGTGAGTGCGAGAATGATGTCGCGGTCGGGCTTGAAGCCCTCGGCCTTCATGCGCAGCATGGTCGCCGCCATGATCGCGTCGTCTCCCTTCATGTCCGAAGTCCCGCGGCCGTAGAAGTAGCCATCCTTCTCGATGAGCTTGAAGGGATCCATATTCCAGTCCTCGCGACGCGCCTCGACGACATCGAGATGACCCATGAGCAGCACTGGCTTGAACTTGCCGGTGCCGTGAAGCCGCACCACGACGTTCTTCTTTTTGTCGGTCGGGCCGAGCACCACTACGTCCTCGGCCGCGAAGCCGCCGTCCCGGAAGCGCTTGGCCATGGCCTCGGCGGCGGTGGTCACGTTGCCGACCGAGTCGGTGGTGTTGATCTCGATGAGCTGCTGCAGCAGCTCATGCGCCAGCTTGTTCGAGGCCTGGTCCGCGGGTGTCTCCGCAGCCAGCGCGGCGGCGGCACCCCATGCCCCGAGCAACACGGCGGCGAGGGTCTGCGAAGCGCGTGACGTCATGTACCTTTTCCTTCTGCATTGGCGTTGTGGCTCGCGGGGCCGGCATGCCCCGGCGCAAGTATGAGGAGGCGAAATGTTCCCGGCAGTATGCTCGGACGGGGGTGCGGATGCTCGGGGCTCGCCGGCGGCGGCGGCCCGAAGTCGGCGGTCACGAGGAAGATGCGGTGCGAGCCCTCATCGAGCGTCATGGTGCGCGCGCCGCGCTCGGTCCTGAGTGACTGCGCGGCGTGCGCCGCGCCTCCCGGCCCGACGCTGACGGCGCTCAGCACGCCCTCGCCGCAGGACGCAAAGGCGAGCTTCAGGGCCGGGTCGTAGCCGGCAGCATCCGGGCCCTCCCCGATGGGTGCGCTTCCCAGGACCTTGCCGCTCCCCGCATCGACCACCGCCATCACGTGGTTGTCGCACACCGGGAACAGCCGCTCGCCGGCCGTGTCGATGGCGAGCCCCGAGGGCTCTTCACACCCTGCGATCGGCCACACCGACAGCACCGTGAGCGCCTTCGTGTCGATCACGGCGATGCTGCTCTTGTCCTCGAGGTTCACGTACACGTGGCCACGGCCGTCGCTGCGGGCGAACTCCGGCTTCGCGTCGAGCGCAATGCTGCCGATGACCTCGTTGGTCATCGCATCGACGACGGTGGCATTGCGGCCGCGACCGTTGAAGCTGAACACCCGCCGCGTGGGCGCGTCATAGACGATAGCGTCCGGGTTCTCCCCGGTCGCCCTCACGTCCTTCAGCCGCGCGAGCGTCTTGAGGTCGAACACGACGATGGTGCCCGCGGCACCCGCGCTGATGTAGCCGCGGCCGAGGTCGGGCGCGAGCGCGATGCCGTGCACGCCCGGGGTATCAGCGATCTCCCCGACGCGGGCCAGCGAGTGCGTGTCGACAACATCGACGCGGCTGCCGTGCGCGATGAACAGTCGGTGGCTGCCGGAGTCGAGGGCCATATAGTCCCACCCCCCCTCCCCCGGCAGCCGCAGCGTCTGCACGATGCGGTACTGGGGACTCGCCTGCGCAGCGGCGGCAAACAGCAGGGCGGCCGCGGCGCCGGCCACGAGCGCGGCCGTCAGTGGATCAGCCGGGCGCACAGGTTCAGGAGTGAGCCGGGAAAGACGCCGAGGGCGAACATCGCCGCGGCGTTGAGCCCGAGCGCCAGGCGCACGCCCCCGGCGCCGGCCGCAGCTGGCGGCGGAGCCGTCACCGGCTCATCGAAATACATGAGGTTGATGATGCGCAGGTAGTAGAAGGCTCCCACCACGGACATGGCGGCTGCGATGATCACCAGCCACAGGTGGTGCGTCTCCCACAGCGCCTGGAAGATGCGCAGCTTGGCCCAGAAACCCACCAGCGGCGGCACGCCGGCGGTCGAGAACATCAGGAGCATCATCGCCAGCGCCAGCAGCGGATCACGCTGCCACAGGCCCTTGTAGTCATCGAGCTGGTCGGCCTCGTAGCCCCTGCGACTCAGCAGCAGGATCACGCCGAAGGAGCCGAGCGCCACCAGCACGTAGGCCAGGGTGTAGAAGAGCGCCGCCGCGTAGCCATCGGGCGTGCCGGCGACGAACCCCAGGATGATGAAGCCGACGTTGGCGATGGTCGAGTAGGCGAGCATGCGCTTGAGGTTGGTCTGCACCAGCGCCACGACGTTGCCCACCACGAGTGTCAGTACCGCGAGCGCCGCCAGCATCTGGGTCCAGTCCGGCGTCATCCCGGCAAGGCCCTGCGCGAGGAGGCGGAACGCGAGCGCAAAGTAGGCGATCTTGGGCACCGTACCGATGAAGAGCGTCACGCTCGTGGGAGCGCCCTCGTACACGTCCGGGAGCCACATGTGGAAGGGCACGGCGCCGAGCTTGAAGGCCACGGCGACCACGATGAACACCAGCCCCATGACGACCCCGAGTGAGCTCGGGGTGCTCAGGCGCACGGCGATCTCCGACAGGTCAAGGGTGCCGGTGAGCCCGTAGATGAGCGACATGCCATAAAGCAGCGCGCCCGAGGCGATCGCGCCCAGCACGAAGTACTTCATCGCCGACTCCGCCGCGACGCCCGAGTCGCGGTCGAAGGCGACCATGGCGTACACCGAGAGCGCCAGCAGCTCCACGCCGAGGTACACCGTCAGCAGGCTGTTGGCCGATACCAGCACGAAGATCCCGAGGAGCGCGGTGAGTGCGAGCACGTAGTACTCGCCGCGCAGGATGTTGCGGTTGATCGAGGTAGGCGCGCGAGTAAAGCAGTGCGACCGCCACCACCGCAAAGCCCGCAAGCTTGAGCGCGAAGGCGAGCTCATCGGCCACGTACATGCCGTGCAGCAGCAGCACCCGCTCGGTGACGTGGCCGTACTCGACCGTGAGCGCCGCGCACACCGCGAGCGCGATGAGGGTCAGCGTGGAGGTGAGCCCGGCGCGCTTCTCGCCCGCGAATACGTCGACCAGCAGGATCAGGCAGATCGCCACCGTGAGGCTGATCTCCGGGGTGACCGGCGCAAGGCTCGACCAGGTGAACAGGGATTCGGGCATGGGACCTTCGGGACTCATAGCTTGGAGGCGATCGCCTGGCTCACCAGGTGATGGATCGTCGGCTGCATGACCTTCAGCAGCGGTGCGGGCCAGATGCCCACCACCAAGACCGCGACGGCGAGCGCGCCGAGCACCAGGAACTCGCGGCCATTGAGGTCCTTGAGCGCCGCCACCCGCGGGCTGGTCACGGGCCCGAACACCACGCGCTTCACCAGCCACAGCGTGTAGGCGGCGCCCAGCACCAGCGTCACGGCGGCGAGGAAGGAGTACCAGAAGCTGGCACGGAAGCTGGCGACGATCACCAGGAACTCACCCACGAAGCCGGAGGTGCCCGGCAATCCCGTGTTGGCGAGCGCGAACAGCACCATGAAGGCGGCAAACACCGGCATGGTGTTGATGACGCCGCCGTAGTCGGCGATCTGGCGGCTGTGCACGCGGTCGTAGAGCACGCCCACGCACAGGAACAGCGCCCCGGAGATCAGGCCGTGCGAGACCATCTGCACCATGGCGCCGTCGAGCCCCATGCCCGCGCCCTGCACGCTCCCGGTGCGGCGCACGATCTCATAGATGACGAAGGCGCCAAGCGTCACGAACCCCATGTGCGCGATCGAGGAGTACGCGATCAGCTTCTTCATGTCCTGCTGCACCAGCGCCACGAAGCCGATGTAGACCACGGCGATGAGCGACAGGGTGATCACCAGCACGTCGAGCTCGCGGCTGGCATCGGGTGTGATCGGCAGGCTGAAGCGCAGGAAGCCATAGCCGCCCATCTTCAGCATGATCGCCGCCAGGATCACCGAGCCGCCCGTCGGGGCCTCGACGTGTGCATCCGGGAGCCAGGTGTGCACCGGCCACATCGGCACCTTGACCGCGAACGCGAGGAAGAATGCCGCGAAGATCCAGCGCTGCTCGCTCAAGGTGAGGGGCAGGGCCTGCAGGGCCGCGATCGAGTAGTCCCCGCCCTTCACGTACATGTAGATGAGCGCGGCCAGCATGAACACCGAGCCGAGGAAGGTGTAGAGGAAGAACTTGATGGTGGCGTAGATGCGCTTCGGGCCGCCCCAGATGCCGATGATGAGGAACATCGGAATCAGCATCGCCTCCCAGAAGAAGTAGAAGAGCAGCGCATCCGTGGCCGAGAACACCCCGATCATCAGCCCTTCCATGATGAGGAAGGCCGCGAAGTACTGCGCCGGGCGCTTCTCGATGACGCTCCAGCCGGCGATCACCACCGGGACCGTCATGAAGGCGGTGAGCACCACCAGCGGCATCGAGATGCCATCGACCCCGAGTGCATAGAAGGCGCTGAAGCGCGGGATCCAGGTCAGCTTCTCCGGGAACTGCAGCGCGGCGGTGGTGGCATCGAAGCCGGTCCACAGCGGCACCGCCAGCGCAAGCGTCGCCAGGCTGCCCAGCAGCGCCAGCCAGCGCGCGGCACCGATGTTGCGCTCGCCGAGCAGCAGGATGAGCACCCCCACCGCGATGGGCAGCCAGATCAGGATCGACAGCAGACCGTGCATCGTTGTGACTTTTTCTCTTAACCGTTGGCGTGCGCCAGGAACCAGCCGAGCAGCAGCGCGAGCCCGATCATCATCCAGAACGCGTAGGAGTACAGGTACCCCGACTGCACGCGGCGCACCACGCCACCGAACCAGCCGACCGCATTGGCGGTGCCGTTCACCAGCGCCCCGTCGATGAGCACCTGGTCACCACCCTTCCACAGGGTCGTGCCGATGCCGCGCGTGAGCGCGGCCACCACGTGCTCGTTGAACCAGTCGAAGTAGTACTTGTGGGTGAGGAGGCGGCGCAGGCCCGAGAAGCGGCGCGCCGCCGCGTCCGCCAGCTGCGGGCGCCACAGGAAGAACACCCAGGCCGCCACGACGCCCGCGAGCGCGAACCAGAACGGCGCCGACACGAACCCGTGCAGGGCCGCCTGGGTGGCCCCGCCGAATTCCTCGCCCACCCTGGCCACGACGTTGTTCGCGGGCAGCACGAAGATGGAGCCGCCGAAGTAGCTGCCAAAGAGCACCGGGCCGACGGTGAGTGCGCCGATGAGGACGGAGGGGATCGCGAGCGCGATCAGGGGCAGCGTCACCACCCAGGGGCTCTCGTGAGGCTCGGCGGCGTGGGCGTGGCCATCGGCCCCGTGCCCGTGCTCGTCCCCGTGACCATGGGCGGGCGCGTCGCGGAAGCGTTCCGGGCCATGGAAGGTCATGAACAGCATGCGGAAGGTGTAGAGCGCCGTCACGAACACCCCGCACAGCACGCACCAGTAGGCATAGGTCGCGCCGTAGCGGTGCGACTGCCCGACCGCCTCGATGATGGCGTCCTTGGAGTAGAACCCGGAGAAGAACGGCGTGCCGATGAGGGCCAGTGCCCCGATCCAGCAGGTGACGGCCGTGATCGGCATGTACTTGGCGAGCCCGCCCATCTTGCGCATGTCCTGCTCGTGGTGCATGCCGATGATCACGGAGCCGGCGGCGAGGAACAGCAGCGCCTTGAAGAAGGCGTGCGTCATCAGGTGGAACATGCCGGCGCTGTAGGCGGAGACCCCGAGCGCCACGGTCATGTAGCCGAGCTGCGAGAGCGTCGAGTAGGCGATCACCCGCTTGATGTCGTTGTTGACCACCCCGAGCAGCCCCATGAAGAACGCGGTAGTGGCACCGATCACCAGCACGAACGACAGCGCGGCGTCCGAGTACTCGAACAGCGGCGACATGCGCGCCACCATGAAGATGCCCGCGGTCACCATGGTTGCCGCGTGGATCAGCGCGGAGATCGGGGTCGGGCCCTCCATCGAGTCCGGCAGCCACACGTGCAGCGGCACCTGCGCTGACTTGCCCATGGCGCCGATGAACAGGCAGATGCAGATGAGCGTCATGGCGTTGACGCTCACGGTCGGGGACAGCGGGATCAGTGCGCCGGCGATCCGCGGGGCCGCGGCGAAGGCGTCCGCGTAGTGCATGCGAGTTGGTGAAGTAGGCGACCCCGGCGATGCCGAGCACGAAGCCGAAGTCGCCGATGCGGTTGACGAGGAACGCCTTGAGATTGGCGAAGATGGCGCTCGGGCGCGTGTACCAGAAGCCGATGAGGAGGTAGGAGACCACCCCGACCGCCTCCCAGCCGAAGAACAGCTGCATGAAGTTGTTCGACATCACCAGCATCAGCATCGCGAAGGTGAACAGCGAGATGTAGCTGAAGAAGCGCGTGTAGCCGGGATCGTCACGCATGTAGCCGATGGTGTAGACGTGCACGCACAGCGACACGAAGGTCACCACCACCATCATGAGGGTCGTGAGCCGGTCGATGAGGAAGCCGACGTGCATCGACATGCCATCGCTCACGAGCCAGGTGTAGACCGGCGCGTCATAGACGGGGGCGCCACCGAAGTACACATCGCGCAGCACCGACAGCGACAGCAGGCAGCTGGTAGCCACCGCCGCGATCGTCACGAGGTGCGCACCGGTGCGGCCGATGAGGCGCCCGCCGAGGCCGGCGAGGATCGCGGCCGCGAGCGGCAGCAGCGGTATGGCGAGCAGCAGGTGCGGGTTCATGGGGGCGCTCACTCAGCCTTTCAGCGTGTTCAGGTCTTCGACGTTGATGCTGCGCCGCTCGCGGAACAGCACCACGAGGATGGCGAGGCCGATGGCGGACTCCGCCGCCGCCACCGTGAGCACGAAGAACACGAACACCTGGCCGTTCAGGTCACCGAGGTAGCGCGAGAAGGCGATGAAGTTGAAGTTGGCCGCGAGCAGCAGCAGCTCGACGCACATGAGCAGCAGGATCACGTTCTTGCGGTTGAGGAAGATGCCCGCCACCGCGAGCGAGAACAGGATCCCTGACAGCGTCAGCAGCTGCGCCAGGCTGATCATGAGCCCTTCTCCGCATCCATCTTGATGATGCGCACGCGGTCCTGCGCGCGCACCGCGACCTGTGCGTCCACGTCCTGCTTCTTCAGTCCCGGGCGGTGGCGCATGGTGAGGGCGATGGCCGCCACGATCGCCACCAGCAGCAGCATGGCAGCCAGCTCCAGAGGGTAGGCGTAGCGGGTGTAGAGCAGCTTGCCGAGCTCGAGCGTGTTGCTGTAGTCGGCCGCGTGCGGACTCGCGCCGCGGCTGGCGTCGATGCCAAGTCCGCCACGGGCCCACACGACGCCTGCGATCTCGATGATGACGGCGAGCGCGGTGAGCCAGCCGAGCCAGGCGAAACGCGTGAAGCCCTGCCGCAGCTCCGCGAGATCGATGTCGAGCATCATGACGACGAAGAGGAACAGCACCATGACGGCGCCCACGTAAACCAGCACCAGCACCACGGCCAGGAACTCCGCCTCGATAAGGAGCCAGATCGCGGCCGAAGTGACGAAGCACATGACCAGGGCGAGCGCGGAGAACACCGGGTTACGGGTGCTGATCACGCCGATCGCGGAGACCACGAGGATGGTGCTGAAGATGTAGAAGAGGATCTGGACCAGCATGGGAGAGCCTTCTAGCGGTACGGGGCGTCCGCGGCCTTGTCGGTGGCGATCATCGCCTCGTAGCGCTCCCCGACCGCGAGCAGCTTGTCCTTGCTCATGATGTTCTCGCCGCGCTTCTCCATGTGGTACTCGTGGATGCGCGTGAGCACGATGGCATCCACCGGGCACGCCTCCTCGCAGAAGCCGCAGTAGATGCACTTGAACAGGTCGATGTCGTAGCGCGTGGTACGGCGCGTGCCATCCGGGCCCACGTCCGAGTCGATGGTGATGCACACCGCCGGGCACACCGCCTCACACAGCTTGCAGGCGATGCAGCGCTCCTGGCCGTTCGCGTAGCGCCGCAGCGCATGCAGGCCACGGAAGCGCGGCGACTGCGGAGTCTTCTCCTCGGGGTAGTTGAGCGTGAACTTGCTCTCGAAGAAGGTGCGCGCGGTCACCGTCATGCCCTTGAGGAGCTCGGGCAGGAGGAAGGTCTTCAGCGGATTGAGCATGGGGATCGTCTTCCTCTTCAGTGGAACCAGGGACGCGCCCAGGGGCCGACGCGGTAGATGAGCATCAGCATCTCGACCCCGATCCACACCAGCGTCACCGGTATCAGCGCCTTCCAGCCCGAGGCGCATGATCTGGTCGTAGCGGTAGCGCGGAAAGGTGGCGCGGAACCACAGGAACAGGAACAGGAGGAGAAACACCTTGAGGAACAGCCAGCCAAAGCTCGGGCGCCCGAGAAAGGTGTCCCCGAGCACCGGGTAGCCCTCGAACAGCCCCTGCCAGCCGCCGAAGAAGAACACCGCCGTGAGCGCGGAGATCAGGATCATGTTGGCGTACTCGGCGAGGAAGAACAGCGCGAACGCGATGCCCGAGTACTCGACGTGGAAGCCGGCGACGATCTCCGACTCGCCCTTCGGCGACGTCAAAGGGCGCGCGGTTGGTCTCGGCGACGCCTGAGATGAAGTAGACGACGAACAGCGGGAACAGCCAGAACCAGTTCCACGAGCCGATGCCGCCGGCCTGCGTCTCGACGATCTTGCCGAGGTTCATGCTGCCGGTGGCCATCAGCACCCCGACGAGCGCAAACCCCATGGCGATCTCGTAGGCCACCATCTGCGCCGCGGAGCGCATGGCCCCGAGGAAGGCGTACTTCGAGTTGGCGGCCCAGCCGGCGATGATGACGCCGTAGACGCCCATGGAGGTCAGGGACAGAAGATAGAGCAGCCCGGCGTCGGCCTTGGAGATGACGAGCTCGGGTGACAGCGGGATCACCGCCCAGGCGGCGAAGGCCGGAATGAGCGCGATCATGGGGGCGAGGCGGAACAGGATCTTGTTGGACTTGGCCGGGATGACCACTTCCTTCATCAAGAGCTTGAAGACGTCCGCGAACGGCTGCCCGAAGCCCGGCAGCAGCCCGAACACGCGCACCCGGTTGGGCCCGCGGCGCAGCTGCATCCAGCCGATCACCTTGCGCTCCCAGAGGGTGGTGTAGGCGACGCACAGGATGAGGGCCACCGTCACGACGAGGATCCAGGCGGTGGAGCGCACGTAGTCGGGCAACCCCGACCACAGGGCCGGCAGCGAGGCGATGAGGGCTTGCAGTCTTTCCAGCACTCGTTGGGTCCTCGAAGGCGCCTAGTACGTGACGAGCGGCGTGCGACCCTCGCGGGTGCGCTGCAGCGAGGGGGCACGGCGCACCAGGGCATCGACCTGGTACATCGGCACGTCGATGAGCCCGGCCTCGTCAGCGCCCGCCGGTGCCGCCCCGACCACATGGCTGCCGTGGTAGCCGCCAGGCGCAAGCTCCTGGCAGCGCTCGCGCACCTCACGAGCCACGTCCTCGGAGGACTGGTAGTCAAAGCCGGGCAGGTTCGTCAGGTTGCCGAGCACGCGCAGGATCTTCCAGCCCGGGCGCGCCTCGCCCACCGGTGCCGCAGCGCCGGCCTGGCTCTGCCACACGCCCTCGCAGTTGACGAAGGTGCCGGAAGTCTCCGCGTAGGTGCCCATCGGCAAGAGCACGTGCGCGACCGCCCGCATCTCCTCGCTCGCAAACGGCGTGACCGCCACCACGAACTCCGCCCTGGCGAGGGTGCGCAGCGCCTCGGGGTCGAGGGCATCGATGGTCGGCTCGATGCCACCGACCAGCAGATAGGCGCGCAGCGGTGATTTCAGCATCTCGCGCACGTTCAGTCCCGGGTTCGCGACGCTGCGGCCGCCCGCCTCGCGGTGCGGCAGCGCGCCGGCGAGCGCACCGCCCACCGCGTTGCCGCCTTCGGCGATGCGCCCGAGGCTCGCCCCGGTGAGGGCGGCAAGGGCCGCGGCGAGTGCGCGCAGGTCGATGAAGCGCGCATGGCGCGCCGCGAGCGCGCCGAGCCAGATGGCGCGCTTTGCACCGCTCACGAGCGCCTGCGCGAGGGCGCGCTGCTCCTCGTTCGGGCTGGCACGGCCGACGATGTCGGCAAGGTGCGCAGGAACTGCCTTGCCGGTGAGCTGCGCGGCCGCGGCGAGGAGCGCGGCGAGCTCGCCGACGAAGTCGCGCGGCGCCGCCACGCGGTTCACCTTCACCGGGAACAGGTACGGGAAGCGCGCCGGGTTGAGGAAGGCCACCTGCGCGCCGCGGCGCGCGGCCTTGCGCACCCGGTGCGCGAGCAGCGGCGCCTCGCGGCGCAGGTTCGAGCCGATGACGAGCAGCGCGTCGAGCTCCTCGATGGCGGCGATGGGCATGCCGAGGCCCGGGAACACCGGGTCGGCCGCCGCGTCGCGGAAGTCACGCTGCCGCAGACGATGGTCGATGTTGTGGCTCTTGAGGCCGCGCGCGAGGCGCTGCGCCAGGTAGAGCTCCTCGAGCGTCGCGGTGGGGCTGACGAGCACCCCTAAGTCCGGGGCGCGCGCCCGCAGCCCCTCGGCGACCTGCGTGAGGGCGCTCTCCCAGTCGCTCTCCAGCCACTCGCTGCCACGGCGCACCCTCGGGCGCGCCAGGCGGTCCTCGCTGTAGACGCCCTCGTAGCTGAAGCGCTCGCGGTCGGCGATCCAGATCTCGTTGATGGCCTCGTTCTCGCGCGGCACCACGCGCTTCAGGTCCCCGCGCAGCACGTGGCCGAAGAGGTTGGTGCCGACCGGGTCGTGGGGCGAGACGAGCGGGGTCGAGGTCATCTCCCAGGCGCGCGCCGTGAAGCGGTAGGGCTTGGAGACCAGCGCCCCCACCGGGCACAGGTCGATGACGTTGCCGGAGAGCTCGTGGTTCACGGTGCTCTCGATGTAGGTGCGCACCGCCATGTGCTCGCCGCGCCCGATCATGCCGAGCTCCTGCATGCCCGCGATCTCTTCGGTGAAGCGCACACAGCGCGTGCACTGGATGCAGCGCGTCATGTCGGTCGCGATGAGGGGACCCAGGTTCTCGTCCTCGACCGAGCGCTTGCCCTCGTTGTAGCGCGACACGTCGCGGCCGAAGCCGACCGCGAGGTCCTGCAGCTCGCACTCCCCGCCCTGGTCGCAGATCGGGCAGTCGAGCGGGTGGTTGATGAGCAGGAATTCCATGGTGGCGCGCTGCGCGCCGATGGCCTTCGGGGACTTGGTGAAGACCTTCATGCCCTCGGCCACCGGGGTGGCGCAGGCGGGCATGGGCTTGGGTGCCTTCTCTATCTCGACGAGGCACATGCGGCAGTTGGCGGCCACCGCGAGCTTCTCGTGGTAGCAGAAGCGCGGCACGTAGGCGCCGCTCGCATCGGTGGCGCGGATGAGCATGTCGCCCTTCTTCGCCTTGACCGCGACGCCGTCGATCTCGAGGTTGACCAGGTCATCCGCCATGAAAGTTTCGTCCGTTCCCTTACCCAGGGGCCGCGTCAGGCCGCCTGTGCTCCGCGTGAGTCGTTGACGATGCTGCGGCCACCATGGTCGATCATGTACTCGAACTCGTGCCGGTAGTGCTTGAGGAAGCTCTGCACCGGCCACGCCGCCGCATCGCCGAAGGCGCAGATGGTGTGTCCCTCGATGCGGTTGGCCACGTCGAGCAGCAGGCCAAGCTCCTCGCGGCGCGACTGGCCGGCGAGCACGCGCTTCAGCAGCCGGTTCATCCAGCCGGTGCCCTCGCGGCACGGCGTGCACTGGCCGCAGGACTCCGAGTAGTAGAAGCGCGACACGCGCTCGAGCACCCGCACCATGCAGGTGGTTTCATCCATGACGATGGCGGCGCCTGTGCCAAGCGCGGAGCCTGCCGCCTTGACCGAGTCGTAATCCATGTTGGTCTTGAGCATCACGTCCCCGGGCACCACCGGCACCGAGACGCCGCCCGGGATCACCGCCTTCAGCTTGCGCCCACCGCGTACCCCGCCGCACAGCGCCAACAGGTCCGCGAACGGCACGCCCAGGGGAAGCTCGAGGTTGCGCGGCCGCTCGATGTGGCCTGACATCGAGTAGATCATCGTGCCGCCGGAGTTGGCAGGACCCAAGCCTGCGAACCAGGCCGGGCCCTTCCTCAGGATGGTCGGCACCGAGGCGTAGCTCAGGGTGTTGTTGATGGTGGTCGGGGCACCATAGACGCCGAAGTTCGCCGGGAACGGCGGCTTGAAGCGCGGCTTGCCGGGCTTGCCCTCCAGGGACTCAAGGAGCGCCGTCTCCTCGCCGCAGATGTAGGCGCCGGCGCCGACGAAGGTGTGCAGGTCGAAGTCGACGCCGCTGCCCTTGACGTTCTTGCCCAGCAGCCCAGCCTCGTAGGCCTCCTGCAGGGCCGCCTCGAAGCGCGGCACGGGCTCACCCAGGAACTCGCCGCGGATGTAGTTGTAGGCGACGGTGGAGTTGGTGCAGTAGCCGGCAATCGCCAGCCCCTCGATCACCGAGTGCGGGTTGAAGCGCAGGATGTCGCGGTCGTGGCAGGTGCCCGGCTCGCTCTCATCGGAGTTGCACACCAGGTACTTCTGCGCCGGGGAGTTGCGCGGCATGAAGCTCCACTTGGTGCCGGTGGGGAAGCCTGCACCGCCGCGCCCGCGCAGGCCGGAGGCCTTCACCTTCTCGATGACCTCCTCGCGCGCGGGCTTGTCCTTGAGGATCTGCTCCCACACCGAGTAGCCGCCGATCGAGCGGTAGGTGGCGAGCGTCCAGGGGCGCTCGAGCTTCAGGGGCTCGAACACCGTGAGGTTCATGCGCTCGGCGTATCTGGCTTCCAGCTCGCTCACTTGAGCTCATCCAGTATCTGATCGAGCTTCTCGGGGGTGAGGTGCTCGTGGAACACGTGATCCACCATCATCATGGGCGCCCCGGTGCAGGCCGCGAGGCACTCCTCCTCGCGCTTGAGGAAGATGCGCCCGTCGGCGGTGCTCTCGTTGAGCCTGATGCCGAGCTTCCTCTCGGCATGCGCCACCAGCTCCTCGCCGCCGTTGAGCATGCAGGAGATGTTGGTGCAGATGCTCACGTGGTGGCGCCCGCAGGGATGGGTCTCGAACATCGAGTAGAAGCTCGCGACCTCGTACACCTGGATGGGCGGCAGCTTCAGGTACTCGGCGATGGCGTCCATGAGCTCGGGCGTGAGGAAGCCGTGGTTCTGTTCCTGCGCGGCGCGCAGCGCGGCAAGGCTCGCCGAGCGCTGCCGGCCGGGCGGGAACTTCGCCACCCAGTGGTCGATCTCCGCGCGCGTGGCGTCCGAGAGTACGGCGCTCCTTGGTGCGCCCGCGGCGCTGCTCGTGTCGGTGCTCACCGGTCGATTTCCCCGAAGACGATGTCCTGCGTGCCTATGACCGCCACCACGTCCGCCAGCATGTGGCCGCGCGACATCTCCTCGAGCGCCGCCAGGTGCGGGAAGCCCGGGGCGCGGCACTTGAGCCGGTAGGGCTTGTTGGCCCCGTCCGAGACGAGGTAGATGCCGAACTCGCCCTTGGGCGCCTCGATCGCAGCGTAGGTCTCCCCGGCCGGCACCTCGTAGCCCTCCGTGAAGAACTTGAAGTGGTGGATGAGGGATTCCATGTCCTCTTTCATGTGCTCGCGCGAGGGCGGTCGCACCTTCACGTCATCGACGATCACCGGCCCGGGGTGGCTCTTCAGCCACTCCACGCACTGGCGCACGATGCGGTTGGACTGGCGCATCTCCTCCACGCGCACGAGGTAGCGGTCGTAGCAGTCGCCCTTGACCCCCACCGGCACGTCGAAGTCCATGCGCTCGTAGACCTCGTAGGGCTGCTTCTTGCGCAGGTCCCAGGCGATCCCCGAGCCGCGCAGCATGGGGCCGGAGAAGCCGAGCTGCAGTGCGCGCTCCGGGCTCACGACCCCGATGTTGACGGTGCGCTGCTTCCAGATGCGGTTGTCGGTGAGCAGCGTCTCGTAGTCATCCACCGCCGCCGGGAAGGCCTCGGTGAAGGCCTGGATGTAGTCGAGCATGCTGCCCGAGCGCGCCTCGTTCATGCGCGCCGCATCCTTCGCCGAGCGCCACTTGGAGGCCTGGTACCTCGGCATCGAGTCGGGCAGGTCGCGGTACACGCCACCGGGGCGGTAGTAGGTCGCGTGCATGCGCGTGCCCGAGACCGCCTCGTACACGTCCATGAGTTCCTCGCGCTGCTTGAAGCACAGCAGGAACACCGTCATGGCGCCGATGTCCAGGCCGTGCGCGCCGAGCCACATCAGGTGGTTCAGGATGCGCGTGATCTCATCGAACATGACGCGGATGTACTGTGCGCGCTCGGGCGGGGTGATGCCGAGCAGGCGCTCGATCGCGAGCACGTAGGCGTGCTCGTTGCACATCATCGACACGTAGTCGAGGCGGTCCATGTAGCCGATCGACTGGTTGAAGGGCTTGGACTCGGCGAGCTTCTCGGTGCCGCGGTGCAGGAGGCCGATGTGCGGGTCGGCCTTCTGGATCACCTCGCCGTCGAGCTCGAGCACCAGGCGCAGCACGCCGTGCGCCGCCGGGTGCTGCGGCCCGAAGTTCATGGTGTAGTTGCGGATCTCGGTGACCGGGGCGACAGCCATCAGCGCGGCACCTTCGGGTCCCTGAGCGCGGGCTCGTAGCGGTGATCGTGGCGGATCACCTTCGGCACGAGCACCCGCGGGGTGATGCTCACCGGCTGGTAGACGACGCGGCCACGGGCGGCGTCGTACTGCACCTCCACGTTGCCGATCAGCGGGAAGTCCTTGCGGAACGGGTGCCCGATGAAGCCGTAGTCGGTGAGGATGCGGCGCAGGTCCGGGTGCCCGCGGAACAGGATGCCGAACAGGTCGAACGCCTCGCGCTCGAACCAGTTCGCGGCCGCCCAGATGCCGACCACCGAGTCCGCCACCGGCTCCTCGGTGTCGGGCAGGCGGATGCTCAGGCGGATGCGCTGGTTCAGGGAAACCGACAGCAGGTTGTAGACCACCGCGAAGCGCCCGGGCTCGCCCGCGTCCGGGCCCTGCCCGCGCGCCACGCGGGCACGGCTGAAGCCTGAGCGGGTGGCGCTTTGCGTCTGCCAGTCATCGATCCCGTACTGCAGGTAGTCGACACCGGCGAGGTCCATCAGCTGCTCGAACTTCAGGTCCGGGGCGTCGCGCAGCGCCTCGCACACCGCAAGCAGCGCCGCGGCATCGGTCTCGTAGGCGAGCTCGTGCGCAAGCGCGGCCGTACGCCGCAGCCTGCCGGGCAGCTGTGCCTCGACCTTCTGGGCGAGAGCCTCGATCCGCTCGCTCACTTGGACTTCACTCCTGCGCGCCTCAGCGGGCGATCGTGCTGGTGCGGGCGATCTTCTTCTGCAGCTGGATGATGCCGTACACCAGCGCCTCCGCCGTCGGCGGGCACCCCGGTACGTACACGTCCACCGGCACGATGCGGTCGCAGCCGCGCACCACCGCATAAGAATAGTGATAGTAGCCACCGCCATTGGCACAGGAGCCCATGGAGATCACCCAGCGCGGCTCCGCCATCTGGTCATAGACGCGCCGCAGCGCAGGGGCCATCTTGTTGACGAGGGTGCCGGCGACGATCATCACGTCCGACTGGCGCGGGCTCGGGCGGAATACCACCCCGAAGCGGTCCAGGTCGTAGCGCGAGGCGCCCGCGTGCATCATCTCCACCGCGCAGCAGGCAAGGCCGAAGGTCATCGGCCACAGCGAACCGGTGCGCGCCCAGTTGACCAGGTTGTCCACCTGGGTCGTCATGAAGCCGCGCTGGGCAAACCCTTCCGGGCTGTCGCTCGCCGCTAGTCCCACTCGAGCGCCCCCTTCTTCCATTCGTAGATGAAACCCACGACGAGGATGGCGAGGAAGATGCCCATGGCAGCCAGGCCAAAATGCCCGATCTGGTGCAGCGCCACCGCCCAGGGAAACAGGAACGCGATCTCAAGATCGAAGACGATGAAGAGGATCGCCACGAGGTAGTAGCGCACGTCGAACTTGGTGCGCGTGTCCTCGAAGGCGTCGAAGCCGCACTCGTAGGGACTGAGCTTGGCCTTGTCGTCGTGGAAGCGCGAGAAGTAGCGCCCGATGCCGGTGCCGAGGATGAGGAGCACCGCGGCGAGCGCGGCGGCCACGACCAGGAAGATGAGGATCGGCAGGTAATTCGACAGCATGGGCTCTTGCGACCGTAAAAAAGGCAGATCGACCGCGACCTGCCCCCTGAACCGGTGCGCATTGTAGCAGCGCGATAAAGCGTTTTGGTGCCGACGGGGAGATTCGAACTCCCACACCTTGCGGCGCTAGCCCCTCAAGCTAGTGTGTCTACCAATTCCACCACGTCGGCAATGTTCAGCGTGCGTTTCGCGTCCCTTACTTCGGCGCCGCCGGTGCCGGCGTGGGCGCCGGTGCGGCCGGGGCAGGGGCTGCCGGCGTCGCCGTCGTGCCCGCAGGCGGCGGTGCGGCCGGGAGCGTCAGGCCGGGAAGCGACTTCGGCTTCTCGGCGGCCTCATCAAGGAGCGTGCGCTGCGCCTGGGTGCTCGGGCGCGAGGCGAGGTAGGCAAGTCCCATGCTGTTGAGCATGAAGATCGCCGCGAAGATCGCCGTGGCGCGCGAGAGTGCCGTGGTGGCGCCGCGCGCCCCGAACACGGTCCCGGAGGCGCCGGCGCCAAAGCCCGCGCCCGCATCTGCACCCTTGCCACGCTGCAGCAGCACGAGGCCGATGATGGCGCCCGCGGACAACAGCTGCACCAAAGTCAGGATTCTGGTCAACCACATTGGAAAAACTCACTCATCCCTTGGGGCCGGCGGCGGCCAGGATTGTCAGGAACTCATCAGCCTTAAGCGAGGCGCCACCGATCAGGCCGCCGTCCACGTCCGGCATCGCGAACAGCTCGGCCGCGTTGCCGGCCTTCACGCTGCCGCCATAAAGAATGCGTGTGGCGGCCGCAATTCTAGCATCCCGGGCCCCGATCCGGGCGCGGATGAAGGCGTGCACCTCCTGCGCCTGCTCGGGGCTGGCGGTGCGGCCGGTGCCGATCGCCCACACCGGCTCGTAGGCCACGACCGCCTGCTCGAAGGCAGCCGCGCCGCACAGTTCCAGTACCACCTCGAGCTGCCGGGCGACCACTTCCCCGGTGCGCCCGGCCTCGCGGTCGGCCAGCTGCTCGCCCATGCACAGGATCGGCACCAGGCCCTTGGCGAGCGCGGTGCCGAACTTGCGCGCGACCAGCTGGTCGGACTCGCGGTACAGCAGGCGCCGCTCGGAGTGCCCGACGATCACGTACTCGCAGCCGACATCCTTGAGCATCGCCGCCGAGACCTCCCCGGTGAAGGCGCCCTGCGCATCGGCGCACACGTCCTGGGCACCCAGCGCCAGGGCCGAGTCGCGCAGCAGGCGCGCGGCCTCCTGCAGGTACACGAACGGCGGGCAGATCACGCAGGCGGCCGGCAGCGCTGCCGGGCAATGCGCCAGCAGCTCCTCGATCAGGCGCGCGTTCTCGGCGCGCGAGCCGTGCATCTTCCAGTTTCCGGCGACAATGGGGCGACGCATGAACGGCCTCGCAGCACCAATCCTCTCCGGAATGGTGCGCCTACGGGTTTCCAAGGGCGCGCGATGATAGCCATGCAGGCAGGGTGACGCAACGCCGCGGCGGGGGCCGTCCGCGTGGGCCGCGCCGCGCCGGGATTTCAGCCCCGGGGGGCGCCCCGGGGGCCTCAGGCGACGCTGTTGCGCACCACTTCGGCGAGTTCGGCGGCGGCGGCGCGGGTGGTGGCCTCATCCCGCCCCTCGACCATGACGCGGATGACCGGCTCGGTGCCCGAGGCCCGCAGCACCACGCGCCCCTCGCTCCCGAGGCGCGCCTCGATGCGCGCCACGGCCTCCTGCACCGCGGGCAGCTGGCCCGGGTCGCTGCGCGCCCGGACCTTCACGTTCAGGAGCACCTGGGGGAACTTGCGCATGCCGGAGGCGAGTTCTGCGAGCTCGCGCCCGGTCTGCTTCATCACCGCCAGCACCTGCAGCGCGCTCACCAGCCCGTCCCCGGTCGTGGTCTTGTCCAGGCACAGGATGTGGCCGGAACTCTCCCCGCCGAGGATGCCGCCGCGTCTCGCGCAGCATCGCCAGCACGTAGCGGTCCCCGACCGCGGCGCGCCTGAAGTCGATGCCCGCCGCGCGCAGCGCGAGTTCGAGCCCGAGGTTGCTCATCACCGTGCCGACCACCGGGCCCTTGAGGGTGTCGGCATCCTTCAGCGCGCGCGCGATCACGTAGAGCAGCTGGTCACCATCGACGATGCGCCCCAGGTGATCGACCATCACCAGGCGGTCGCCGTCGCCATCGAGTGCCAGCCCCACGTTGGCTCGCACGCCGGGCACGGTCAGCTGCAAGCAGGTCCGGGGCCATCGAGCCGCAGCCATCGTTGATATTGCGCCCGTTGGGCGAGCAGCCGATCGGCACGATCTCGGCACCGAGGTCGGCGAGGATACGCGGGGCCACCTTGTAGGCCGCGCCATTGGCGCAGTCGACCACGATCTTCAGTCCGCTCAGGTCCAGTCCCTGCGGCAGGGTCGCGGCGCAGAACTCCTGGTAGAGGGTGCGCGAGCGGTCGGCGCGCGTGGCGCGCCCGAGGTTGCGCGAGGTGCGGGTGAGCGGGCGGCTGCTCGAGCTCCGCCTCGATGCGCTCCTCGAGCTCATCGGAGAGCTTGCCGCCGGAGGCGTCGAAGAACTTGATGCCGTTGTCGTCGTAGAGGTTGTGCGAGGCGCTGATGACGACGCCGAAGTCGCAGTTGAAGCGGCGCGTCATGTACGCAATCCCGGGGGTCGGCAGCGGGCCGATGAGCATGACGTTGACGCCCGCGGCCACGAAGCCGGCCTCGAGCGCCGACTCGAACATGTACCCCGAGAGGCGCGTGTCCTTGCCGATGAGCACCGTGCCACCCTGCGGGGCGAGCACGCGCGCGGCGGCGCTCGCCAGCTGCAGGGCGAAGTCCACCGTCATCGGGTGCTCGCCCACCCTGCCGCGCACGCCATCGGTGCCGAAGTATCGACGCGCCAAAGACCTATCCTCCCCCCTCAACTGCCGCCACCACCTTCAGGGCATCCACGGTGGCGGCGACGTCATGCGCCCGGATGATGCGCGCACCCTTGAGCGCCGCGATCACCGCCAGCGCGAGGCTGCCGTAGAGGCGCTCGCCGGCGGCGCGCCCCGTCAGTGTGCCGGCCATCGACTTGCGCGACAAGCCGGCAAGCAGCGGCACCCCGAGGCCGCTGAGCGCGGGCAGGCCGCGCAGCAGTGTCAGGTTGTGTTGCAAGGTCTTGCCGAAGCCGAAGCCCGGGTCGATGACGAGCCTGTCATCGCGGATGCCGGCGGCGCGGGCCGCCGCGAGGCGGGCGCCGAGGAACTGCGCCACTTCCGCGACCACGTCCCCGTAGTGCGGGCGACTCCTGCATGGTGCGCGGCTCCCCCTGCATGTGCATCAGGCACACCGCGCAGCCCGAATCGCGCGCCGCCTCGAGCGCCCCGGGCTCGCGCAGCGCCCGCACGTCGTTGATGAGCCCTGCGCCCGCGGCCGCCGCCTGCGCCATGACCTCGGGCTTGCTGGTGTCGACCGAGATCACGGCCTGGGAGCTGAGCGCCCGCACCACCGGCACCACGCGTGCGAGTTCCTCCGCGAGGCTGACCGGGGCGGCCCCGGGGCGGGTGGACTCCCCGCCCACGTCGATGAGCGCGGCGCCCTCGGCAATCATGGCGAGGCCATGCTCGATGGCGGCCTCGAGGTGCACGAAGCGGCCGCCGTCGGAGAAGGAGTCGGGAGTGACGTTGAGCACCCCCATGACGAGCGGGTGCGCGAGCGAGAGCGTGCGCCCGGCGCAGGAGAGCTCGGCTGGCGCAGCCGGCATGCCCGCGCGGGCGCCTGCGGCGCCCTTCAGTGCTGGCCGGCCGGGATCGGCGGGCCGCCGGCCGCCGGGCCTTCCGCCGGGGGGGCCTTGGGGGGCTTGTTGGAGAGCGAGTCGTCCCAGCCGGCCGGGGCTTCGGCACCTTGCCGGCCATGATGTCCTTCAGCTGGTCCTCATCGATGGTCTCGTACTTGATGAGCGCCTCGGCCATCGTGTGCAGCTTGTCGAGGTTGGTCTCGAGCAGGCTCTTGGCGCGCGTGTAGTTGCTCTCGATGACGCTGCGCACTTCCTCGTCGATGGCGTGCGCGGTCACGTCCGAGACCTGCTTGTGCTGGGTGACGCTGCGGCCGAGGAACACTTCGCCCGAGTCTTCCGAGTAGGTGAGCGGCCCGAGCTTGTCCGACAGGCCCCACTTGGTGACCATGTTGCGCGCCAGCTCGGTGGCGCGCTCGATGTCGTTGGAGGCGCCGGTGGTGACGCCGTCCGACGCCGAAGATCAGCTCCTCGGCGATGCGGCCGCCGAAGAGCGAGGTGATGCGGCTCTCGAGCTCGCGGCGGCTGGTGCTGTAGCGGTCCTGCCTTCGGGCAGGAACCAGGTGACGCCCAGCGCGCGGCCGCGCGGGATGATCGTCACCTTGTAGACCGGGTCGTGCTCGGGCACCATGAAGCCGACGATGGCGTGGCCGGCCTCGTGGTAGGCGGTCATCTTCTTCTCGTGCGTCCGATCATCACCATGGAGCGCCGCTCGGCGCCCATGTGATCTTGTCCTTGGCGCGCTCGAACTCGTCCATGCTCACGATGCGCTTGTTGGCACGCGCGGCGAACAGCGCCGCCTCGTTGACGAGGTTGGCAAGGTCCGCGCCGGAGAAGCCCGGGCGTGCCGCGCGCGATCAGCGCCGGCTTGCACGTCATCGGCCAGCGGCACGCGCCGCATGTGCACGCGCAGGATCTGCTCGCGGCCGCGCACGTCCGGCAGCGGCACCACCACCTGGCGGTCGAAGCGGCCCGGGCGCAGCAGCGCCGGATCGAGCACGTCCGGGCGGTTGGTGGCGGCGATGACGATGATGCCCTCGTTGCCCTCGAAGCCGTCCATCTCCACCAGCAGCTGGTTGAGGGTCTGCTCGCGCTCGTCGTGCCCGCCGCCAAGACCGGCACCGCGGTGCCGGCCGACGGCGTCGATCTCGTCGATGAAGATGATGCAGGGGGCGTGCTTCTTGGCCTGCTCGAACATGTCGCGCACGCGCGAGGCGCCGACGCCGACGAACATCTCGACGAAGTCCGAGCCGGAGATGGTGAAGAAGGGCACCTTGGCTTCGCCGGCGATGGCGCGCGCCAGCAGCGTCTTGCCGGTGCCGGGCGAGCCGACCATCAGCACGCCCTTGGGGATCTTGCCGCCGAGCTTCTGGAACTTGCCCGGGTCCTTGAGGAAGTCGACGATCTCGGCGACTTCCTGCTTGGCCTCATCGACGCCGGCCACGTCCGCGAAGGTGACGTTGACCTGGTCCTCGCCGAGCAGGCGCGCCCGGCTCTTGCCGAAGGACATGGCGCCGCGGCCGCCGGAGGCGCCCTGCATCTGGCGCAGCATGTAGAGGAAGACGACGATCAGCAGCAGCGCCGGGGCCATCTGCAGCAGCAGCTGGCCGACGAAGTTCGGCTGCTTGGGCTCGCGTGCCTCGATCTTGACGTGCGCCTTGGAGAGGCTGCCGATCAGGGCGGTGTAGTCGGTCTCGGGATTGCGCGTCTTGAAGGTGGTCTTGTCCTTGTTGATCCCGTAGATCATCTCCGACTGCAGGACGACGGACTCGACCTTCTCGGCCTTCACGTCATCGAGGAACTGGGAGTAGGCGATCTCCTGGGGGGCGTTGACGGCCGGCATGTAGCGGCTGAACACCACCAGCAGGACGAGCACGATGACGACCCAGAGCAGGATGTTCTTTGTCAGATCGTTCAAAGGGTTCCGTCCTTTTAGAGAGCGCGCAAACCGGGGACCTGAATGAACCTACACCAAGCCATACCGGCTGGCCAGTAAATACATCTCGGGGCCGGGGACGCAGGAAAAGCCTTCCGCTTTCAGAAGCTTGACCGTGTCGAACCGGCCCCGTGCCGGTCGGACGATCGACTGCGGATCCTGCGACCTTCCCGTGCTTGATCAGGGCGCCGGCGACCCTCTTCAAGACGTGTGGCGCGAGAACACTGCCGGGGGCGCGCACCCCCGGGCGCCCCGGCGAGTCCTGGAAATTAGTCGCCGCCCGTGCGGGCTTAGTTCCTCGCTCCTACAATGCGGCTCATGACGAAACCTGCCCCTGCCCCGCCGCCGGGTGCGGCCCCGGTGCTCTCGGAGCGCCAGAAGCGCCACCTGCGCGGGCTCGCCCACCCCCTGAAGCCGGTGATCCGCCTCGGCAATGCCGGGCTGACCGAGGCGGTGGTACGCGAGATGGCCCGGGCGCTGCATGACCATGAGCTCATCAAGGTGAAGGCACCGGGCGGGGACCGCGAGGCGCGCGATGCGCTCATCGAGGCGCTCGGCACCCGCACCGGGAGCGCCCTCGTGCAGCGCATCGGCAACGTGGCCGTCTACTACAGAGCGCGCGCCGAGCTGCCGAAGATCCTGATCCCGGACGCCTGAGGGGGCGTATTGGGGCTAGCTGAGCCTCACGGCGAGGATCTCGTAGGAGTGCGTGCCGCCCGGGGCGGTGACGTCCACCACCTCCCCTTCGGACTTGCCGACCAGCGCGCGGGCGATCGGTGAGGTCACGGAGATGCGCCCGGCACGGATGTCGGCCTCATCCTCGCCCACCACCTGGTAGGTGACGCGCTCGCCATTGTCCTGATCCTCCAGCTCCACCATCGCCCCGAAGATCACCTTGCCGGTGTTCGGCAGCGTTGCCGGGTCGATGATCTCCGCGTTGCCGAGCTTGCCCTCGATCTCCCCGATGCGCCCCTCGATGAAGCCCTGCTGCTCGCGCGCGGCGTGGTATTCGGCGTTCTCGGACAGGTCGCCGTGGCCGCGCGCCTCGGCGATGGCCTTGATGATGTTCGGGCGGTCCTGGGTCTTGAGCTTCTTCAGCTCCGCGCGCAGCGCTTCCGCGCCGCGCGCCGTCATGGGGGTGCGTTTCATGCGCGTGCCGCCTCGCTGTGCAGGTCCTGCAGCCGGTTGACCTCGACCTCGTCGATGTGGTCGAGCGCCTCGCAGGTGGCCAGGCCCGCGGCGAGGGTCGTGTAGTAGGTGACGCGGCGCTGTACCGCCTCGCGGCGGATCGAGTTCGACTCGCGCATCGCCTGCTTGCCTTCCGTGGTGTTGACGATGAGGTCGATCTCGTCGTTCTTGATCATGTCGACGATGTGCGGGCGCCCCTCGCGCACCTTGTTGATGCGGCGGCAGTTGACGCCCGCCTCGTTCAGCGAGCGCGCGGTGCCCTCGGTGGCGATCACCTCGAAGCCGCGCTCGATCAGCTTCTTCGCCAGCGTCACCGCCGGTGCCTTGTCGCGGTCGCGCACGCTGATGAAGGCCACCCCGGCGCGCGGCAGCGTCACCCCGGAGGCGCTCTGCGCCTTGGCGTAGGCCTCCCCGAAGGTGCGCCCGGTGCCCATGACTTCACCGGTGGACTTCATCTCCGGACCCAGGATGGGGTCGGCCTCCGGGAACTTGGCGAACGGGAACACCGCCTCCTTCACCGAGTAGTAGGCGGGCACGCGCTCCACCGCGCCGACCAGCTGCTTCAGCTTGCGCCCGGTCATGACGCGCGCGGCGATCTTGGCGAGCGCCTGCCCGGTGGCCTTGGAGACGAAGGGCACGGTGCGCGAGGCGCGCGGGTTCACCTCCAGCACGTAGATGACGCCGGCCTGGATCGCGAACTGGATGTTCATGAGGCCGATCACGTTGAGCGCGCGTGCGAGCTTCCTGGTCTGCTCGCGCAGCTCCTCCTGGGTCTCGCGCGTGAGACTCACCGGGGGGCAGCGAGCAGCCCGAGTCCCCCGAGTGCACCCCGGCCTGCTCGATGTGCTCCATGATGCCGCCGATCATGACGTCCTCGCCGTCGCACACGGCATCCACGTCGACCTCGATGGCGACGTCGAGGAAGCGGTCGAGCAGCACCGGGCTGTCGTTGGAGACCTGCACCGCGTGGGTCATGTAGGTGCGCAGGTCCTCCTCGGTGAACACCACCTCCATGGCGCGCCCGCCGAGCACGTAGGAGGGGCGCACCACGAGCGGGAAGCCGACCTCGCGCGCCAGCAGCACCGCCTGCTCCTCGGTGCGCGCGGTGGCGTTGGCCGGCTGCTTGAGGCCGAGCTTCTTCACCAGCGCCTGGAAGCGCTCGCGGTCCTCGGCGACGTCGATGGAGTCGGGCGAGGTGCCGATGATCGGCGCGCCTGCGGCCTCGAGCGCGCGCGAGAGCTTCAGGGGCGTCTGGCCGCCGAACTGCACGATCACCCCTTCGGGCTTCTCCACCGCGAGGATCTCGAGCACGTCCTCGAGGGTGAGCGGCTCGAAGTACAGCCGGTCGGAGGTGTCGTAGTCGGTGGAGACGGTCTCGGGGTTGCAGTTGACCATGATGGTCTCGAAGCCATCCTCGCGCAGCTGCAGCGCGGCATGCACGCAGCAGTAGTCGAACTCGATCCCCTGGCCGATGCGGTTGGGCCCGCCGCCGAGGATCATGATCTTGCGGCGGCTGCTCGGGGCCGCCTCGCACTCCTCCTCGTAGGTGGAGTACATGTAGGCGGTGGAGGTGGCGAACTCGGCCGCGCAGGTGTCGACGCGCTTGTAGACCGGGCGCACCTTCAGCTCGTGGCGCTTGTCGCGGATCGCCTTCTCGGGCATGTCGACGAGGCGCGCCAGGCGGCTGTCGGAGAAGCCCTTCCTCTTGAGGTAGCGCAGGCGCTCGGCGCTCAGGGCCCCGAGTCCCTCCGCGCGCACCTGCGACTCCTCCTGCACCAGCTCCCCCACCTGGGCGAGGAACCAGGGGTCGATGTGGGTGAGCTCGTGGATGCGCTCGTGCGTCCAGCCGGCGCGGAAGGCATCGGCGACGTACAGCAGGCGGTTGGCGCCCGGGGCGCGCAGCTCGTAGGCGAGCTTGTCGGCCTGCTCATCGGTGAGCGGCATCGTGAGGATCGGCGTGAGGCCATCGAGCCCGGTCTCGAGCCCGCGCAGCGCCTTCTGCAGCGACTCCTGGAAGGTGCGCCCGATCGCCATCACCTCGCCCACGGACTTCATCTGCGTGGTGAGGCGGTCATTGGCGGCCGGGAACTTCTCGAACGTGAAGCGCGGGATCTTCGTGACCACGTAGTCGATCGAGGGCTCGAACGAGGCTGGCGTCGCACCGCCGGTGATGTCGTTCTTCAGCTCATCGAGCGTGTAGCCGACGGCGAGCTTGGCGGCGATCTTGGCGATCGGGAAGCCGGTCGCCTTGGAGGCGAGCGCCGAGGAGCGCGACACGCGCGGGTTCATCTCGATGACCAGCAGCCGCCCGTCCTTGGGGCTCACCGCGAACTGCACGTTCGAGCCGCCGGTGTCGACCCCGATCTTGCGCAGCACGGCGATGGAGGCATCGCGCATGCGCTGGTATTCCTTGTCGGTGAGGGTCAGCGCCGGGGCGACGGTGATCGAGTCCCCGGTGTGCACGCCCATCGGGTCCAGGTTCTCGATGGAGCACACGATGATGCAGTTGTCCTTGTGGTCGCGCACCACCTCCATCTCGAACTCTTTCCAGCCGATCACCGACTCCTCGAGCAGCACTTCGCCGGTGGGGGAGGCATCGAGGCCGCGCGCGACGATCTGCTCGAGCTCCTCGCGGTTGTAGGCGATGCCGCCGCCGCTGCCGCCCATGGTGAAGGAGGGGCGCACCACCACCGGGTAGCCGAGCTCGCCTGCGATCGCGAGCGCCTCATCGAGGCTCCTGGCAATCTGCGACTTGGCGGTCTCGAGCCCGATCTCGCGCATGGCGTTCCTGAACAGCTCGCGGTCCTCTGCCATGTCGATGGCGGCGCGCGAGGCGGCGATCAGCTCGACGTCGTATTTCTCCAGCACCCCCTCGCGCACCAGGTCGAGCGCGGTGTTGAGCGCGGTCTGCCCGCCCATGGTGGGCAGCAGCGCATCCGGGCGCTCCTTCTCGATGATGCGCGCCACGCTGCGCGCGTTGACCGGCTCGATGTAGATGGCGTCGGCCATCTCCGGGTCGGTCATGATGGTGGCGGGGTTGGAGTTGACGAGGATGACGCGGTAGCCCTCCTCGCGCAGCGCCTTGCAGGCCTGGGCGCCCGAGTAGTCGAACTCGCACGCCTGGCCGATGACGATCGGTCCGGCGCCGATGATGAGGATGCTGTGCAGGTCGGTGCGCTTGGGCATGTCTAACGGCCGCCGGCGCGCTGGCGCAGCGTCTCTTCGGCGAGCTTCAGCTGCGCCTGCAGGCGGCGCAGCATGAGGTGATTGAAGCGCTCGAACAGGGGCTTCAGGTCATGCGGACCGGGGCTCGCCTCGGGGTGTCCCTGGAAGCTGAAGGCCGGGCGGTCGATGAAGGCGAGCCCCTGCAGCGAGCCGTCGAAGAGCGAGCGGTGGGTGGCCTTCACGTGCTTGGGCAGCGTCGCCTCATCCACCGCGAACCCGTGGTTCTGGCTGGTGATGAAGACGCGGCCGGTGTCGAGGTCCTGCACCGGGTGGTTGGCGCCGTGGTGGCCGAACTTCATCTTCACCGTCTTTGCCCCCGCGGCCAGTCCCAGGATCTGGTGGCCGAGGCAGATGCCGAACACCGGCAGGTCGGTCTCGAGGAAGTCGCTGCGTGGCGCTGATCGCGTAGTCGCACGGCTCCGGGTCGCCGGGCCCGTTGGAGAGGAACATGCCATCGGGCTCGAGCGCGAGCACTTCGGCGGCCGGGGTCTGCGCCGGCACCACGGTGATGCGGCAGCCACCGTCGGCGAGCAGGCGCAGGATGTTGCGCTTGATGCCGAAGTCGTAGGCGACGACGTGCAGGCGCTGGTTGGCCCGGATCGGCGGGCGGCGCGGGCTCGGGCCAGATCGTGCCCTCGTTCCACTGGTAGCTCTTCTTGGCGGACACCACCTTGGCGAGGTCCATGCCCTTGAGGCCGGGGAACTTGCGCGCCAGCTTCACGGCGGCGGCCTCATCGACCTGCTCGCCGGTCATGATGCACCCGGCCTGGGCGCCCTTCTCGCGCAGGATGCGCGTGAGCTTGCGCGTGTCGATGCCGGCAATCGCCACCAGGCGCCCGCGCTCGAGGAACTCCGGCAGGCTCTCGTTGGCGCGCCAGTTGCTGGCGATCAGGGACAGGTCGCGGATGATGAGGCCGGCAGCTGTAGATCTGCGGCGCCTCGAGGTCCTCGGGCGTGGTGCCGGTGTTGCCGACGTGCGGCACGGTGAGCGTGACCAGCTGGCGTGCGTAGGAGGGGTCGGTGAGAATTTCCTGATAGCCCGTGAGGGCGGTATTGAAAACGACTTCGCCTGTGGTGTTGCCTTTGGCTCCGATCGACTGGCCGCGGAAGATGGTTCCGTCGGCCAGCGCGAGCACCGCAGGTAAGCTCACGTGATGCATTCTCCCTGACGCAGATACACAAAAGCGGGAGGAGTTCTCGTCGAACATCCTCCCGCCTTTGCTTGGACTAACCCGTACACGGATTAGGCAGAAATTTTACGGGCTTTACGCCTTTTGTGTCCATGGAAAAATCCGTCCCGGCGGGCATCGTGCAACCTCATGCGGTGGTGCGAAAACATCTCTAAGTAACTGTTTTTCCGTCGAGCAGATCGCCCATGGCGTAGCGCCCGGGAGGCTTGGGCGCAAGCCAGAGCGCAGCGGCGAGCGCCCCGCGTGCAAAGACGCTGCGTTCCAGGGCCCGGTGGCCCAGAAAAACGACCTCGCCCGGTCCTGAAAGCGTCACGGTGTGCTCCCCGATCACTTCCCCGGTGCGGTGCGAGGTGATCGGCACCCCGGTGCTGGCCGCGAGGTCGCCGCGACCTGCGCGCAGCGCCGCGGCGAGCGCGAGCGCGGTGCCCGAGGGCGTGTCGTGCTTGGCGACGTGGTGGGTCTCCTCGATCGCGGGGCTGAAGCCCGGCAGCGCCTTAGCCGCGCGCCGCACCAGTTCCACGAGCAGCGTCACGCCGAGGCTGGTGTTGGGCGCCACCAGCAGCGCGATGTGGCGCGCCGCGGCCGCGAAGTCCGCCTCCAGCGTCGCCGCGTAGCCGGTGGTGCCGAGCAAGAGCGGCGTGCGCGCCGCCACGCAGGCCCCAAGGTGCGCAGGCGTCACCGCGGCGTTGCTGAAGTCGATGACGACGTCCGCCTGGGCGAGCGCTGCCCTGAGGTCGCACGAGACCGGCACGCCGTTCGGGGCGGCGCCCGCCTCGGTGCCCGCATCGCGACCGAGTGCCGGACTTGCCGGGGAGGCAATGGCGGCGACGATGCGCAGCGCCGGGTAGCGCGGCGCCGCGCACAGGATCGCCTGCCCCATGCGACCGCTCGCGCCGATGAGGACGACGCGGGTGGCGGGGGCGGCGCTGTCCGGATTCATCGGGAGCGCTGGGTGCCTTCGTCGGAGCCGGAGAAGAAGCGCCGCACGCCCTCGAGGAAGCCCTTCTCGCGCGGGGCGTGCTTGGCGGCGTGCACCTTCAATGACTCCTCGAGCTTCCTGATGAGGTCGCGCTGCTCGGCCGAGAGGTGCACCGGGGTCTCCACCACGACGCGGCAGAAGAGGTCGCCGCGCGCACCGCCGCGCACCGGCTTCACGCCCTTGTCGCGCAGGCGGAACACGCGCCCGGACTGCGTCTCGGCGGGGATCTTGAGGGTCACGTCGCCATCGAGCGTCGGCACCCCGACGCTGCCCCCGAGAGCCGCCGTGGCGAAGCTCACCGGGACCTCGCAGCTCAGGTGCTCCCCGTCGCGCTCGAAGATGGCGTGCTCGCGCACGGCCACCTCGACGTACAGGTCCCCGCTCGGGCCGCCGTTGCGACCCGCCTCGCCCTCCCCGGACAGGCGGATGCGGTCGCCGCTGTCGACGCCTGCGGGCACCTTCACCGAAGAGCTTGCGGGTGCGCCGCACGCGGCCCTGCCCGAGGCAGGTGTCGCAGGGATTGCTTGCACGATGCGTGCCCGAGCCGCGGCAGCGCGGGCAGGTCTGCTGCAGCTGGAAGAAGCCCTGGCTGACGCGCACCTGGCCCACCCCGCCGCAGGTGTCGCAGGTGACCGGGGTCGAGCCCTTGGCAGCGCCGCTGCCGTGGCAGGTCTCGCATTCGGACAGGCGCGGCACCTCGATCTCCACCTGGCGGCCGAAGACCGCCTCGGGCGAGTTCCAGCTCGAGCTCGTAGCGCAGGTCCGCGCCGCGGAACACCTGGGCACGACCGCCACGCCGGGCCGCGCCGAAGATGTCGCCGAAGACGTCGCCGAAGATGTCGCTGAAGGCATCCGAGGTGAAGCCCCCGCCGCGGCCACCGCGCGCGGCGGCCTCAAGCCCCGCGTGCCCGTACTGGTCGTAGGCGGCGCGCTTGTGCGAGTCGGTGAGCACCTCGCAGGCTTCCTTCGCTTCCTTGAAGGACTCCTCGGCGTCGTGATCACCCGGATTGCTGTCCGGGTGATACTTCATCGCGAGGCGGCGGTAGGCCTTCTTGATCTCAGCTTCGGTCGCGGTCTTCGGGACGTCCAGGACCTTGTAGTAGTCGCGCTTCGCCATGCCTCAGCTGCTCAGGAGGCCTTGCGGTCCGGGTCCTTCACCTCTTCGAACTCCGCGTCCACCACATCGTCGCGCTTGGGCCCGCCGCCGGCCTGCGCGGACGCGCCGCCCGTCCCTGCCGGCCCCTCGGCGCCGGCGCCACCGGCCTCGGCCGCCTGGGCGCGCTGCGCGATGCCCGACGGACGCCTGCGCCAGCACCTCAGCCTTCTTGTCGATCGCCGCCTTGTCCTCGCCCTTGAGCGCGGTGCGCAGGTCAGACAGCGCGCTCTCGACCGCGCGCCCGCTCGGCACCGTCGACCTTGTCGCCGAGGCCCTGCAGCGACTTCTCCACCGAGTGCACCAGGCCGTCGGCCTTGTTGCGCGTGTCGACGAGCTCGCGGAAGCGCTTGTCGTCCTCGGCGTGCGCCTCGGCGTCGCGCACCATGCGCTTGATCTCATCCTCGTTCAGGCCGCTGGAGGCCTTGATGATGATCTTCTGCTCCTTGCCGGTGGCCTTGTCCTTGGCCGACACGTTGAGGATGCCGTTGGCGTCGATGTCGAAGGACACCTCCACCTGCGGCATGCCGCGCGGTGCGGGCGGGATGTCGGTGAGGTCGAACTTGCCGAGCGACTTGTTGTCGCGCGGCGCGGTCGCGCTCACCCTGCAGCACGTGGATGGTCACCGCGGTCTGGTTGTCATCGGCGGTCGAGAAGGTGTTGGACGCCTTGGTCGGGATCGTCGTGTTCTTCTCGATGAGCTTGGTCATGATGCCGCCGAGCGTCTCGATGCCGAGCGACAGCGGGGTCACGTCGAGCAGCAGCACGTCCTTGACCTCGCCGGCGAGCACGCCGCCCTGGATGGCAGCGCCGACGGCGACCGCCTCGTCCGGGTTCACGTCCTTGCGCGGCTCCTTGCCGAAGAAGTCCTTCACGTACTTCTGCACCAGCGGCATGCGCGTCTGGCCGCCGACCAGGATCACCTCGGAGACGTCGTTGCCGCTCAGGCCCGCATCCTTGAGCGCGGTGCTTGCACGGGCCGATGGTCTTCTGCACCAGGTCCTCGACCAGCGACTCGAGCTTGGCCCGCGTGAGCTTGATGTTCAGGTGCTTCGGTCCCGCCGCATCGGCGGTGATGTAGGGCAGGTTGATGTCGGTCTGCTGGGTCGAGGACAGCTCGATCTTCGCCTTCTCGGCGGCCTCCTTGAGGCGCTGCATGGCGAGGGGGTCGTTGCGCACGTCGACGCCCGACTCCTTCTGGAACTGCTCGGCCAGGAAATTGATGATGCGCAGGTCGAAGTCCTCGCCGCCGAGGAAGGTGTCGCCGTTGGTCGAGAGCACCTCGAACTGGCGCTCGCCGTCGACCTCCGCGATCTCGATGATGGAGACGTCGAAGGTGCCGCCGCCCAAGTCATAGACGGCGATCTTGCGGTCACCGCCGGCCTTGTCGAGCCCGTAGGCGAGCGCCGCCGCGGTCGGCTCGTTGATGATGCGCTTGACGGTCGAGGCCGGCGATGCGGCCGGCGTCCTTGGTCGCCTGGCGCTGCGAGTCATTGAAGTACGCAGGCACGGTGATGACGGCCTCGGTGACCGCCTCCCCGAGGTAGTCCTCCGCGGTCTTCTTCATCTTCATGAGCACGCGCGCGGAGACTTCCGGCGGGTGCCATCTTCTTGCCCTGGACCTCGACCCAGGCGTCGCCGTTGTCCGCCTTGACGATCTTGTAGGGCACCATGTTGATGTCGCGCTGCACCACCTCGTCCTCGAACTTGCGTCCGATGAGGCGCTTGATCGCGAACAGGGTGTTCTGCGGGTTGGTGACTGCCTGGCGCTTGGCCGGCTGGCCGACGAGCACTCGCCGTCCTTGGTCAGGGCCACGACCGAGGGTGTGGTGCGATCGCCCTCACTGTTCTCGATCACCCGGGGCTTGCCGCCCTCCATGATGGCCACGCACGAGTTGGTCGTGCCGAGGTCGATGCCGATTACCTTTGCCATGAGTGCACTCCGCGCCAGGGTCTTGCAAAAGGGGGATAGTCTAGGGCCACTTCGTAGGGGTGGCTTCGCAGGCTTTCAAGGGACCTTACGGCTCCTTCGCTACGATAACCCGCGCCGGGCGCAGCAGTCGCCCGTTCAGCTCGTAGCCCGGCTGTATCACGTTCAGGACCGAATTGGGCTCCGCGGTGGCCGAGGGTTGCGCCATCATCGCCTCATGCCGGGCGGGGTCAAAGGGCTCACCCTGCGGGTCGATCGCCTTCACCCCGAACTTGTCCAGGGCCTTGGCCAGGAGCGCAAGCGTTGCCTGGGCGCCCTCCTTCAGGCTCGCCGCATCGGCCTTGGCCCCACTGGCAACCGCGAGCTCGAGGCTGTCCTTGACCGGCAGCAGCTCCTGGGCGAGCTTCTCGAGGCCATAGCGGTTGGCCGACTCGATGTCGCGCTGGGCGCGCTTCCGCACGTTCTCGAGCTCCGCCACGGCGCGCAGGTACTGCTCCCAGTGGCTCTTGGCGCGCTCCTCGGACTCGGCGAGCGCCTGCTGCAGGCGCTCCAGCTCCACCAGCTGGGAGGCCGTCTCGGGGAGCACCGCGGTCGCCTCCGCGCCCGTATCGCGCCGTTCGCGCTCGTTGGCAGTCATGGATTCATCCCTTCCTAAAGCTGTCGGCCGGTCTTGCCAGGGCGCCGCCCACGCTCACGCCCGGCGGTCCGCGCACTTTTTTCCGCCCCTTCGGGTGGGGGTCAGCGCCTCGAATTCAAGGCGGCACCGAGCAGTTTAGCCGTCATATCGACGATGGGGATAACACGTTCGTATGCCATGCGGGTGGGGCCTATGACGCCCAGCACCCCGACCACCCCGTCGGCATCGGCGTAGGGGGCGGTGACGACGCTGCAGTCATCGAGGATCTGGTAGCCGGACTCGTGCCCGATGAAGATCTGCACGCGCTCGGCCTTGAGGCTGTGGTCGAGCAGGTGCAGGAAGTCGCGCTTCTCGTTGAAGGCCTCGAACAGGCGCCGCAGCTTCTCGACGCTCGTCAGCTCGGCGACCCCCATGAGGTTGGTCTCGCCCTTGATGACGTACTCGAGCTTGCCCTCCGCGCCGCCCTCGAATACCTGCTGCGCCACCGAGATGGCATCGAGCATGATCTGGTTCATGTGGGCGCGCGCCTCGGAGAGCTGGCGCAGGATCTCCTGGCGCACCTCGGCGAGGGAGCGGCCGCGGAACTGCTCGTTGAGGAAGTTCGAGGCGCGCTTGAGCTCATCCGTCCCGTAGCGCCGCTCGGTCTGGATGATGCGGTTCTGCACCTCGCGGTCGTTGTAGACCAGCACCACCAGCACGCGGTTCTCGGAGAGGGGCACGAACTCCACCTGGCTCACCTGCGCGGCAGCGGCTGCGCGGCAGCGTCACGACGCCGGCGAGCTGGGTGGCGCTCGAGAGCAGCTGCGAGACCGTGGCGATGAGGTCGGTCGAGCCCTCGCGCCCGGCCTCGAACTGGCGGCGGATCTGCTCGCTCACGGCCTCATCGAGGGGCTGCAGCTTCAGCAGCGTGTCGACGAAGAAGCGGTAGCCCTTGTCAGTCGGGATGCGCCCGGCGGAGGTGTGCGGGGAGGCGACGAAGCCGAGCTCCTCGAGGTCCGCCATGACGTTGCGCACCGTCGCCGAGGACAGCTGCAGCCCCGACTCGCGCGACAGCGCGCGCGAACCGACCGGCTGGCCGTCGCGGATGTAGCTCTCGATGAGGATGCGGAGCAGGTGCTGGGCCCGCTCGCCCAGGGCCTCGTCCCGAGCGTCTTGCGTCATACACTCCTAAGAAACTGTGACCGCGCTTTCCGCGTGGCGTGCGCTGCGCACGCGCTCATCTTACGGCGCGCGTTGGTTCTCGGAAGCTATCTTTGGGCCACGCCGACCGTCAAGCAAGCCTCGCGGTGCGCGTGCGGGGCGGACTGCCCGGCGAAGATGTGACTTACGGCATTGGCCCGGACCTGACACCCCATGTTACAAAGGCGCGCCCCGTCCCCGTGCGGGGTTAAGTCAAGGGCTCCCATGGCCTTTCCGGTCCGTACCTGCGCGTTAGTGGGCAGATTCGCCGATGCGCGCGTCGCCGAGAGCGTGGCCACCCTGGTGCCGCACCTCGCCGCCGCCGGCGTCACGGTGCTGGTGCACTCGGGGGCGGCCCTCGGGGCCGCCCCCGTCACCCGCATTCCGGAGGAGGAGTTCGGCCCGCGCGCCGACCTGGTCATCGCCGTCGGCGGGGACGGGACGCTCCTGCACGCGGCGCGCCTGGTGGCGCGCCACGGCGTGCCACTGCTCGGGGTGAACCGCGGCCGCGTCGGCTTCCTCACCGACGTCATGCCCCAGGACATGCTCGCCTCGGTCGACCAGGCGCTGCGCGGGGAGCTCGCCGTGGACGAGCGCCCGCTGCTCGCCGCGCGCCTGGTGTGCGCCGGCGGGGCGGTCTCAACCGCGCTCGCACTCAACGATGTCGTGATGCAGAAGCACGACACCGGGCGCACGCTCGACTTCGAGACCCGCATCAACGGGCAGTTCGTCAATTCCCACGGCGGCGATGGCATCATCGTCGCCACCGGCACCGGCTCCACCGCCTACGCGCTCTCCTGCGGCGGCCCGATCCTGGAGCCGCACCTGCCGGCGCTCGTCATCGCCCCCATCTGCCCGCACACCCTCTCCGACCGCCCGATCGTGGTCTCCTCGAGCTCGGTGATCGAGGTGGCCTTAAGCGAGCGCGCCGACACCCAGGCGCACGTCATCTGCGATGGGGCGATGCTCGGGGACTTCGCCGCCCAGGACCGCCTCGAGGTGCGCCTCGCCCCCGAGCGCGTGCGCCTGCTGCACCCGCCCGGCTACGATTACTACCGGCTGCTGCGCTCCAAGCTCCACTGGGGCCGCGGCAGCTTCGAGCGCTAGGAAGCCATGCTCACGCACCTGCAGATCCGCGATTTCGCCATCATCGACGCCGTCGAGCTGGAACTGCGCCCCGGGCTCACCGTGCTCACCGGGGAGACCGGGGCCGGCAAGTCGATCCTGGTGGATGCGCTGCAGCTGATCGCCGGCGGCCGCGCCGGGGCTGAGGTGGTGCGCCACGGCGCGGAGCGCGCGGAAGTGTCCGGCACCTTTGACCTCAGCCGCGCGCCGCGCGAGCTCAAGCAGTGGCTCGAGGAGCAGTCGGTGAACACCACCGGGGACCTCATCGTGCGCCGCGTGGTCGGCACCGACGGGCGCTCGCGCGCCTACCTGAACGGCCAGGCGGTCGCGGTGCAGCTGCTGCGCGAGGCCGGCAACATCCTCATCGACATCCACGGCCAGCACGAATTCCAGTCCCTGACCCGCGGCGCGGCGCAGCGCGAGCTGCTCGACGGCTACGCCTCCCTCACCGCCCTCACCGGCCAGGTCGGCATCGCGCACCGCGTGTGGCTCGAGCTTCTGAACCGCACGCTCGACCTCGAGACGCGCGCCCGCGACCGCGACGCGAAGCTCGAGCTGCTGCGCTACCAGGCCCAGGAGCTGCAGGCGCTGAAGGTGCTGCCCGGGGAGCTCGAGTCCCTGCACGAGGAGCACGCTCGCCTGGCCAACCGCGGGCGCCTGGCGAGCGGGGCGCAGACCGCGCTCGGTGAGCTCTACGAGAACGAGGGCGGCAGCGCCCATGCCAGCCTCAGCCGCGCGCTCAGCGCGCTGCGCGGCCTCGCCACGCTCGACCCAAAACTGCTGCCCGTGCTGCCGATGCTCGAGGAAGCCAGCATCCAGGTGCGCGAGGCGGCGCGCGAGCTCGAGCACTACCGCGAGAGCCTGGACCTCGACGCCTCGCGCCAGGAGGAGGTCGAGCGGCGCCTGGCCGCCATCGAGGAGCTCTCGCGCAAGCACCGCGTGCCGCCGGCGCAGCTGCCCGAGCGCACCGCGCAGCTGGACGCGGAGCTCGCCGCGCTCGAGCGCGCCGACCAGGACCTGTCGGTGCTGCGCAAGGAGCTCGCCGGCGCCCTGAACCACTACCGCGCGCAGGCGCAGGAGCTGTCGGGCAAGCGCATGGTCGCCGCGCGGGCACTGGCGCGCGACATCAGCGCGCGCATGCAGACGCTTGGCATGACGGGCGGGCGCTTCGAGGCCGACGTCACCCAGAACGGCAACGCCGAGCCCACCCAGCACGGCATCGACCAGATCGAGTTCCGCGTCACCGCCAACCCCGGCTCCCCGCCGCGCGCGCTCGCCAAGGTGGCATCCGGCGGCGAGCTCGCGCGCCTGTCCCTCGCGGTGCAGGTGTCCTGCGCCCAGGAGGAGGCCCGCTGCATGGTGTTCGATGAGGTGGATGCCGGCATCGGCGGGGCGATCGCGGAGATCGTCGGCCGCGAGCTGCGCGCACTAGGCTCGCGCGGCCAGGTGCTGTGCGTCACCCACCTGCCGCAGGTGGCCTCCCAGGCCCACCACCACCTGCGCGTCACCAAGCTCACCGACGGGCGCACCACGCGCACCACGCTCACGGAACTCTCCCTCGATGACCGCGTGGAGGAGCTGGCGCGCATGCTCGGCGGGGTCGAGGTGAGTGCCAAGGCGCGCGAGCACGCGCGCGAGATGCTCGGCGCGGACACCCCGGCGGCCGCCGGCTCCGACACGGTGCGCACGCGCCGCCCGGGCGCCGCCAAGCGCTAGCGCAGGGCCGGCTCCCCTAGCTGCTCTTGCGCGCCTTGTAGGTGCAGTTCGGGCGCCGGCAGTGCCCGTAGAGGATGAGCGAGTGGTCGCGGATGGTGAAGCCGAGCTTCGAGGCGACCGCGGTCTGGCGCTCCTCGATCCCCGAGTCCATGAACTCTTCGACGCGGCCGCAGTCAAGACACACGATGTGGTCGTGGTGCGTGCCCTGGTTGAGCTCGAAGACCGCCATGCCGTCCTCGAAGTGGTGACGCGTGACGAGGCCGGCGGCCTCGAACTGCGTGAGCACCCGGTAGACGGTCGCCAGGCCGATGTCCTCGTTGGACTCGAGGAGCGTGCGGTAGATGTCCTCGGCCGAGAGGTGGCGGGTGTTGCTGCCCTCGAGGATCTCCAGGATCTTCAGGCGAGGCAGCGTCACCTTCAAACCGGCTTTGCGCAGGTCCTTGCCTTCCATGGGAGCTCCTTTGGGCGATGGCACGCGGCACCTGGCGAAGCCGCCGCGGCGATCAGGTATGATTGAAAAGACTATTATCCCCCATCGGTCAAGCATGCACCTAATCCTTACCCGCCTCGCAGCCGTCGGCCTCCTCGCAACACTCGCCTCCGGCTGCGTCTACCGCATGGACATCCAGCAGGGCAATTACCTCGAGGGCAAGACCGTCGACCAGCTCGCCGTCGGCATGACGCGCAGCCAGGTGCGCTACCTCCTCGGCACCCCGATGGTGCCGGACCTGTTCGACAAGGACCGCTGGGACTACCTCTACTACTTCCAGCGCGGCCGCCTGCGCCGTCCCGAGCAGCGCCACGTGGTCGTGTACTTCAAGGACGACAAGGTGACGACCTTCGAGCGCCAGAACGTGCCCGAGTCGGCCCCGACCGCGCCCGAGCAGGGCGCCCCGATCGAGAAGTTCCCGAAGATCTAGCGGCGCGCCTGCCGCACCCGCTCGCGGCGCCGCGCGCGCGGGTCGCGCGCCAGCGGCCGGTAGAGCTCGATCCGGTCCCCGTCCGCGCAGCCATCCGTGCGGCGGCGCAGCTCGCCGAACACCCCGACGCTGGCGCTCTCCCAGGGGATCGGCTCGGTGCCGGCGAGCGCGCGCGCGGCCGCGAGCGCCTCGCCGATGCACGCCCCGTCGGCAAGCTCGAGCGCCCACAGGTACTCGCGCGCGGGCGTGGCGTAGGCGACGAGGCAGCGCTTCACGCCGCCCCGGGCGCGCTGCGCGCACGCTGCACGAAGGCCTCCACGAGAGAGCCGAGGGTCTGCGCAAACAGCGGCTCGAACAGCATCCCCGTCAGGCGGCTCTTGAACTCGAACGCCACGTCGAGGTCCACGCGGCAGCCCTGGGTGCCGATCGGCTCGAGCCGCCACTCGCCGTTGAGCGTGCGGAACGGGCCGTCCACGAGCTGCATGAGGACGGAAGTCACGGGGGTGAGGGTGTTGCGGGTGGTGAACTCGCCCGCGAAGCCGCCCTGGCGCACCCCGAGGGCGGCGGTGATCTCGTGCTCGGTTCTTGAGAGGATGCGCGCGTGCGAGCACCACGGCAGGAACTCAGGATAGCGCTCGATGTCGTTGATGAGCGCAAATACCACTCCCGGCGGTTGGCTCACCAGGGCCGAACGCTTAACCTCTCGCATCCTGAGCATTGTCCCACTACGAAAGCACCATGGCCAAAGACGCCCCCGCCCCCCGCCTGATCGCCGAGAACCGCAAGGCGCGCTTCGAGTACTTCATCGAGGAGCGCTACGAGGCGGGCCTGGTGCTCGAGGGCTGGGAGGTGAAGGCCATGCGGGCCGGGCGCGCGCAGCTGAAGGAGGCCTACGTCTACCTGCGCGGCAGCGAGGCGTTCCTGATCGGTGCTCACCTCTCGGCGCTGCCCTCCGCCTCCACCCACGTGACCCCGGACCCGGTGCGCACGCGCAAGCTGCTGCTCAACAGGAGCGAACTGTCCGGGCTCGTGGGCGCGGTGGAGCGGCGCGGTTACACCCTCGTGCCGCTGGAGCTTTACTGGAAGAGCGGCCGCGCCAAGCTCGCCCTCGGCCTCGCCAAGGGCAAGAAGCAGCACGACAAGCGCGCGGTGGAGAAGGACCGCGACTGGGTGCGCGACAAGGCGCGCGTGCTCAAGCGCGGCTGAGGGCTCACTCCGGGGCGAGCTTGGGGTTCTTCATGTCGTACACCAGGCTCAGGGTGGTGAGCGTGTCGCGCCGCCCGGAGCCGGCCGGCGGGCTGCTGTTGTCGGTCAGCTGGTAGCCTGCCGAGAGCGCGAGGTGCGTCGACATCTTCACCTGCAGGGCGATGTTGGCGGTGGTCTGGGTGTTGTCGCTGCTGGAGAGCACCGTGGCCCCGGCGAGGATCTTGGTGGACTCATTGAAGCTGTGCTCGAAGGTGATGGCGCCGTTGAAGGCGACGCTCTTCTCCTGCTCGTAGGGCAGCCCCGTCGTCGGGTCGTAGTCGAGTCGCTGCACCACCCCGCCAATTGAGTCCTTGATCAGGGTTTCCTTGCGCAGCCACAGGTAGCCGACGCCGCCTTGCGCGCTGAGCTTGGTGGTGTCGCTGTTGAAGAACTGGTAACCGACACCGCTCGTCACCGCGTCCTGGTAGGCGAAGCCGGAGAAGCGGTCATCCGTGTAGCTCGCCCCGACGTAGGCGTAGAACTTGGGCGTGAAGTTGTAGTTGCCCTGGCCGTGCACGGTGAGGGCCTGCGCGGTGGTCTCCCCGTGGGTCGAGCCGTACAGTCCCTCGGTGCCGAACAGCAGCTTCCAGTCACCGATGACGTGCGCCACGTGGAAAAGCAGGTTGGCGGAGCTGTTGTCGGTGTTGCCGCCGGTCTTGGTGTAACCGAGCAGCGCCCGCATGGACCAGTTGGGGTCGCCCTCGTAGGGGGGCGCATCGTCCGCCAGAGCGGCACCCGAGAGGGCCAAAAGTCCAGCCAATCCAATGAGCTGCAGTCGCATCGTCGAACCCTTCCCTGGTGCGAGTTAAGTCAAGGCGCGACACCATACCTAAACTCGTCCACGCTGTGAATCGTGGTGGCAGCGCTGCAGCTTCGCCCTTGAGAAGGCGGCCCGGCGGCGCCAATGAGGTATCCTTGAGCGGCACTTCTGAAGGGGGCGACCGGATTCGACGTGGGTTACGAACCTTCAGGGGCGTACCGAGGCGCAGTGCCCTCGTAAATAATGCTGCAAAACTTAGTTGCCAACGACGACAACTACGCTCTAGCTGCCTAAACGCAGCTGACCTCTGACCAGTTCGTGCCTGTGCGACTGAATCAGGGGACGCGTTCACAGGATCGCGCTCCGGCGTGCGACAGGCCGGTTGCGTTAAGAGTTACTGTCCGCTGGCAGAGCGTCTTCCCTGCTCCTCGGGTAGCGTGATGCGAGAAACAAAGAGAGAGCTACGTACGTAGATCCTGAAGTCTAGGACTTGCGGACGGGGGTTCGATCAAGGGTCGCGCCGGGCCGCAAGGACCGGCTGACAACGGGGCTCACATCGGTGAAACCTGACGGCGTCCTTCACAAGGCAAGGACGGCATGGCAACGCCGAGGGGTAGGAAGAGGGCCAACTTCAGGCCTGCCCTCTAGAGACTCATAGGACCGCCGAGGGCTCAGTGCCCGGGGCGGCTACTAGGATCCGGCTCAACAGTTACGAGCCGGATAACACGCCCCGCTCCGTATGAAGGTGCGCTCCAGGCACCCTCACGCGGATGAAGGAATAGTCCGGACCGTGGCGAAAGCCATGGATGCTCTGTCCCCCCGCCTCCACCAACCAAAGAGGTTCCCGGCCCGCAAGGGCCGGGGATCCCTGCGGCTCAGCCCCGCTGCCCGTCGAGGGAGCCGATCGCCCCGTAGAGCTCCGGCCTGCGGTCACGGAACACGAACCAGTTGTCGCGCAGCGCCCGCACCGCCTCGAGATCGAAGCTGTGGGTGAGCACCGCATCGCCCTCCTCGCCCGCCTCGCTCACCTTAGCGCCCATGGCGTCGGCGATGAACGAGGAGCCGTAGAAGCGGATGTAGAGCTTCTCGGGATCCTGCAGCGAGCGCTCCAGTCCGTAGCGGTTGGCGGCGATGAGGGGTGTCAGGTTCGCGGCGGCGTGCCCCTGCTGGGTGCGCTGCCAGTGCTCGCGCGAGTTGACCGGCGGCGCCGGCGGCGGCTCGCTGCCGATCGCGGTCGGGAAAAAGAAGAGCTCGGCCCCCATGAGCGCCATGACGCGCGCGGTCTCCGGGAACCACTGGTCCCAGCAGATGCCCACGCCGATACGCGCGAAGCGCGTCTCCCACACCTTGAAGCCCGTGTCGCCCGGGGAGAAGTAGGTCTTCTCCTGGTAACCCGGGCCATTGGGGATATGCGACTTCCTGTAGATGCCGAGGTTGCGCCCGTCGGCATCGAGGATCGCGATGGAGTTGAAGTAGGCGCGACCGGCGCGCTCGAAGAAGCTCACCGGCAGCACCACGCCAAGCTCGCGGGCGACCTCGCTGAAGTGGCGCACCGCCGGGTTCTCGGCGAGCGGCGTCGCCAGGTGCAGGTGGCGCGCGTCCTGCTCGATGCAGAAGTACGGCGTCTCGAACAGCTCGGGGAGCAGGATGACCTGCGCGCCGCGCCCGGCCGCCTCGCGCACCAGGCCTTCGGCGCGCGCGATGTTGGCTCGCGCATCCCAGCCGCAGGACATCTGGATGGCCGCCACCGTCACGGGGCGCGCGGGCCGCTGCAAATGCTCCGGTACCTGACTCATCGTCCACCTGCCTCGCTTCGCTGGCTGCGCCCCTCAAGGTGGCGGCGCCCGAGCGCGGATTCTAGTGGATCCGCGCCTCAGCGCTTGGTGAACGGCAGGAGCATCGGCACGCGGCGGCGGTACTCGCGGTAGGTGTCGCCGAAGTAGCCGATGAGGTCGCGCTCCTCGAGCTGGATCGCGATGAGGATGTAGGCGGTCGTGGCGACGGCGAACAGCAGGTGCCCCCGGGTCATGCGCGGCGCGCCCCAGAAGGCGAAGATGAAGCCGAGGTACAGCGGGTGGCGCACCAGGCGGTAAAGGAGCGGCGTCACGAACCCGATGGGCGGGTAGGCCTGGCCCCTGAGGTACCCGGTCACCTGGCGCAGGCCGAAGAGGTCGAAGTGGTTCACGAGGAAGGTGCTGAAGAGCACCGTGAGCCAGCCGAGCCAGAAGGCCGCGAGCAGCAGCGTGCGCCCCACGCCGGTGACGTCCCAGACGAGCGGCGACAGCGCCCGCCACTGCCAGAACAGCAGCAGCAGCGCGAGGCTCGCGAACAGCACGTAGGTGCTGCGCTCGATGGGCTGCGGCACGATGCGCGTCCAGAGGCGCTTGAAGCCCGGGCGCGCCATGAGGCTGTGCTGCACGGCGAAGATGCCAAGCAGCACGAGGTCGATCAGCAGCGCGGCGGCTGAGAACTCCCCCGGCGGCCGGTCGATGGAGCGCGGCACGCCGAAGTTGCCGACGAAGCCGACCGCATAGAGGAAGGTGGCGAAGAATACGAGGTAGGCGAGCACCCCGTAGACGAACGCGGCCATTCTGCCCATGTGACCCCCAGTGCCGGCGGCACCCTCTGCGGGGCGTCTGCCGGCGCGGCTTGCTGCAGCCGGGATCGACTCTAGTCGCGCCGCGCCCGCGGCGCCAGCGCACCCGCCAACGTCGACGCCGCAGCTCAGGCCTGGGCTTTACCTTGCGCCAGCGCCGCCCGGCGCGCGGCGAGCGCCTGCTCCACCTGCTCGGTGATGCGGGTGGCGGTCTCGAGGGCCCGCAGGCCCGCCTCCCCGGGGACCACCGGGGCGCTTCCTGAGCGGATGCAGGCGAGGAAGGAGTCGATTTCCGCCTTCAGGGCATCCCCGGGCTCGAGGCTCTGCTCCTCGATGCTCACCGGCAGGGCATTCACCGCATCGCCCGGGGCGCGCTTCCTGATGACGGTCAGGATCTTCTGCTGCAGGTCGAGGGAGAGGTAGGCGTCGTCCTCGAAGACGCGCATCTTGCGCTCGGTCTTGAGACTCACGCGCGAGGCGGTGGCGTTGCAGACGCAGCCGTTCGCGAAGCGGATGCGCGCGTTGGCGATGTCGATTTCCTCGGAAAACACCGGCGTGCCGATCGCGTCGATGCCGCTGATCGGGGCGCCGACGATGGTCTGCACGATGTCGATGTCGTGGATCATGAGGTCGAGCACCACGTTCACGTCCGTGCCGCGCTCGCGGTAGGGGGCGAGGCGGTGGCACTCGATGAAGCGCGGCGACTTCAGGTGCGGCTCGGCGGCGAGGATCGCCGAGTTGAAGCGCTCCAGGTGTCCGACCTGCAGGATGCGCCCGAGCTGCGCGGCGAGCGCGATCAGCTCACGCGCCTGTGCCGCGGCCTCCGTGATTGGCTTCTCCACCAGCACGTGCGCGCCTGCGTTCAGGCAGTCGCGCGCCACCGGGAAGTGCAGCGGCGTCGGCGTGACCACGCTCACCGCTTCCACGTGCCCGAGCAGCTCGCGGTAGTCGGCGAAGGCGCGCGTGCCAAGCTCGGCGGCCACCGCGTCGCGGGCCTCGGCCCGGGCGTCGCAGACACCGACGAGCTCGCAGTCGGCCGCGGCCGCGTATTTCTGCGCGTGAAAGCGCCCGAGGTAGCCTACGCCGATGACGGCGGCTCTGATTTTCTGCATGGGAAGGCTATTATGCGCGGTCCGCGCGGCCGCGCCGCGCCAAGCTTGGCCCCCGAAGGAACCTCACCCAACCCATGGCCGCAGCCCTCCCCCCGGACGACACGGACGCCCCGCGCGGGCCCCTGGCACGGCTGCGCGAGCTCTCGGGCGCGCAGCGGGCGCTGATCCTCTATGCACTGGCGCTGCTGGTCGGGGTGCTGATCGTGCCGCTGCTCGTGTGGGTGGTCGGCAACCGGGTGCTCGGCCCCTACACCCAGGGCCAGAACACCCACGCCGGGGCGCTGGCGCTGCTCCAGGATTTCTTCGTCGGGCTCGCGCACGGCTCGGCGGTGTTCTGGGCCGTGGCCCTGGGTCCCCTCCTGATCGTGCTGCTGCTGCAGCTGTTCCTGCGCGGCCTCAGGGCCCTGCCGCGCGCCGGCCACGGCTGAAGCTCTTAAGGCTCCTTTAACTTACTTCGGCCAGTATGCCCACACGGCCACCGCGAAGGCGGCGAGCGTGGCCAGGTGCGCAAATGAGGCCCACTTGCGCTCGCGCATCTCCCCATACAGGCTGGTCCCGCCGATGGCCGAAAACACCCCGAAAACGGCGATCGCCTTCAGCAGCGCGGCGTGCTCGGGTGCGAAGCGGGCCTCCTCGGCGGGCAGGAACAGTATGGTAATGAAGGTGAGCACCAGCCCGATGGTGAGGGCCAGCGCCGAGCCGGTCAGGATCGCCAGGAGTGCCGCCAGGGGCCGCATAGTGAATGTGAGACCTGTACTTGCTAAAAACGAACTGCACGCTCTAGCCTAGCTCTAAGAGTCTACCGAACCAGCGAGCCTACCCAAGATGCCCCCAGCCCTGCGCCGTTCCTCCGGGTGGATCACCGCCGCCGTCATCGCCATGGCGGCGCTGGTGCTGGCCGGCTCCGTACAGGCCCCGGCGAGCACCTCGATACTGCCCCCCGGGGCCATCGCGCCCACCGACGCGCAGCGCGCCACCGCGCGCAAGATCGGCCGCATCCTCGAGGAGGCGCACTACAGCCGCGCCGCGCTCGATGACAAGATGTCGGACGTCATCTACCAGCGCTACCTCGAGTCCCTCGACGGGCAGAAGAGCTACTTCCTGCAAAGCGACATCAACGACTTCAACGCCTACCGCTTCCTGTTCGATGACATGATCCGCACCGGGGACATAGACCCGGCCTACCTCATGTTCGCGCGCTTCCAGCAGCGCAACCGCGAACGCATCGAGCACGCCATCGCGCTGCTGGGCACCGAGCCTGACTGGACGGTGAACGAGAGCTTCGAGTTCGACCGCACCAAGGCTGCCTGGGTCACCGACCAGGCGCAGCTCGATGAGCTGTGGAGGAAGCGCGTCAAGAACGATGCCCTGTCCCTGATGCTCACCGGCAAGCAGTGGCCGGAAGTGGCGGACCTGCTGCGCAAGCGCTACGAGCGGGTGCTCAAGCGCGTCGACCAGGTGAGCCCGGATGACGTGTTCGAGAACCTGATGAACGCCTACGCGCGTGCCTTCGACCCGCACTCGAGCTACTTCTCGCCGCGCTCCTCCGAGGAGTACCGCATCCAGATGAGCCTCAACTACGAGGGCATCGGAGCCTCGCTGGCGATCAACGACGACTACGTCACCATCATGAGCGTGCTCGAGGGCGGCCCTGCGGCCGTCGCCGGCACCCTCACCGTGAACGACCGCATCGTCGGGGTGGGCCAGGGCAAGGACGGCACCTTCCAGGACGTCATCGGCTGGCGGCTCGATGACGTGGTGCAGCTGATCCGCGGCAAGGCCGGCACCGTGGTGCGCCTGCAGATCCTGCCCGCGGGGGCTGCCCCGGGGACGCCGGAGAAGGTGCTGGAGTTCACCCGCAACCAGGTGACCCTGGAAGCGCAGGCGGCGCACAAGGAAGTGAAGACCATCGTGCGCAATGGCAAGACGCTCAAGATCGGCGTCATCACCGTGCCGGGCTTCTACCGCGACGTGGCCGCCGAGAACGCCGGCGACAAGAACTACCGCAGCACCACGCGCGACGTGGCGAAGCTGCTGGCGGAACTGAAGGGCGAGAACATCGACGGCCTGGTGCTCGACCTGCGCAACGACGGCGGCGGCTACCTGCCCGAGGCCACCGAGCTCACCGGCCTGTTCATCGACCACGGGCCGGTGGTGCAGGTGCGCGACACCAGCGGGCGCCTGGAGGTGCTCGATGACCCCGAGACGCGCGCCGCCTACGACGGCCCGCTCGCGGTGCTGGTGGACCGCCTGAGCGCCTCGGCATCCGAGATCTTCGCCGGCGCCATCCAGGACTACCATCGCGGCCTGATCCTCGGCCAGACCACCTTCGGCAAGGGGACCGTGCAGAGCCTGATGCCGCTCGACTCCCCGCGCTACACCTCCAAGCCCACCAGCGGCCAGCTCACCGTGACCATCGGCAAGTTCTACCGCGTCACCGGCGAGAGCACGCAGCACCGCGGCGTCGAGCCGGACGTGCCGCTCGCCTCCGCCATCGACACCAAGGAGATCGGCGAGAGCGCGCTCGAGTCGGCGCTCCCCTGGGACCGCATCGCAGGGGTGCCCTTCAAGGCGAGCGCCGGCACCGCCGCCGCCCCGCCGCCGGCGGCCCTGGCCACCGAGGAAGACCTGCGCGCACAGCACGACCCGGACTACAAGTGGCTGGTCTCGGACATCGCCGCGCTCGACTCGGTGCGCGGCGAGAAGAGCGTCTCCCTGAACCTCAAGGTACGCCGCGAGGAGCGCACCCGCATCGACAAGGAGCGCCTGGAGCGCGAGAACAGCCGGCGCGCGGCCAAGAACCTGCCGGCCTACAAGAACGTCGAGGAACTGGACAAGGCCAAGGACACGACCGACGTCGTGCTCGACCAGGCAAGCCAGGTGATGGCGGACGTGGTCTCGGGCGCGCGCCCGGCGACCGTGCAGCAGAAGACCGCCCGCAGCGGCTGAGCCCCCGGCGGCGAACCGGCGGTGCGGCGCGTGCCGCACCGGCGTGCTCCTTAGCGCATCAGCACCCGGAACAGGTCCCAGGTGTCCTCGGCGAGGACATTCGGCAGGCGCTTGGCGTGGACGCCGAGCGGGGCGAGCTCGAGGATGTCCCCTTCCGAGAGTGCGATCGAGTCGGTGAGCGGGGAGCCATCGTTCGGGGTGCGGTAGCGCGCGACGCGCTGCAGGCGCTCACCGCGCGCGCGGATCTCCTCGGCAAGCCCGGCGCGCTCCTCGATCAGCTTCTGGGCGCGCGTGATCTCGCCCATGAGCAGCACGCATTCCTTGGGGGTGCCATAGGTGTCGGCGGCCTCGCGGCGGGCGGTGGCCTCGCGCGCAAGCTCCAGCAGCGCAGTCTTCAGCGGCGCCACGCGCAGGCACAGCACCTCGGCGTAGGCGATCGCGGCCAGGTTGATGGAGCGGCGCGCACCGATGGAGAGCCCCGGGAACTCAGGCGCCGCCTGGTGGGCGAGCTCGGCGAGTGCCGCCTGCGCGGTGCCGAGCGCATGGCCCGCTTCGGCGAGCTGCGCCTGCGCCGCGTGCACGCGCTTCTCGAGCGCGCGGCGCTTGAAATAGTGCCAGAAGCGCCCGAGCCGGGCGCGCTCGCCCTCAAGCTGCGCAAGGCTCGCGCTCGCCTCATCGTGCAGTGCCTGCGCGGCGCTCACCTGCTTCTCGGCCGACTGGCGCTGCGCGAACTGCGCGCGGTTGTGCTGTGCCAGGTGCACGCGGCGCTCGCGCTCGTCCTGCTGGCGGGCGAGGTCGGTCACGAACTGGATGAGCAGCTCGCGCCCGGACTGCCAGAAGCGGCGCAGCTGGTAGAACACCAGCGCGCCGTAGGCGGTCTCGGGCACCGCCAGGCGACCCTCGAGGGTGTTCAGCATCTCCTGGACGCGCTGCGTCGCGCCCTCCTGCTGCTTGATCAGGTCCTTGAGGCGGAACGTCTCGTCCTGCAGGCCCCCGTAGGCCTTCTTCAGCTCTGCGCGATTGCGGAACAGCTCCAGCACCCGGTGATCTTCATCCGGTGAGGGGCGCTCCGCGCGCAGGCTGAGTTTGAGAAATCCGAGTTGTCGCAGCGCCTTCATGAGAAGTGAGGCGGCGTACCGCCCCTTCTCAGGCGCCGGCGTCGGACCCCGAGCTGGCTGAGAAGCGATGGCCGCGCTCCACGCAGTATTCCAGCCACTTGTTTAACATCACGTTGCGGGCCCAGCGCTGATCCAGTTCACGCTCCGCGCGGCTGCGCAGGGCCTGCAGCAGCGGCTGGCTGTGGACGTCGGCCCATTGCTGGGCCTCCACCAGGTGCGCATCGTGGTAGATGCGCACGCGCATGTCTGGGTACTTGAGCGCGCCGTGCTCATCGGGCAGCAGGTAGGTGAGGTTTACGGTGCTGGTGTAGGCGGAACGCTCGGTCACGGTGAGAACGAGGTCACAGTCTGAGGGCACGCCGGAGCGGTACTCGCCCTTGAGCGCACCGAGCGCGCCCGCAAGCCAGCCGAGGCGGATGAAGTTGCTCTCGTAGAGCCCCATGAGCGCGACGAAGCTGCGCGGCCGCGCACGCCAGGAAACTACGGTCTGTGTATCGGTTGCGAGCACGCCCCGACTATAACGCACGAGGCTCTCACTGCAAGCCGATCAGCATCGGTATTTGTGCGCGTGGCGCGCGCGGCGCGCGCCGTGCAAATTCCATGCGACGTCACACCGGCGCGCGTGCACGTGTCACAATACGCATCCGCCACGCGCGCCTTCAGGGACGCAGGCGCCGCTCGATGCCGGTGGTGCTGAGGATGCGGCTCGCGATCTCCTCGATGGAGGACTCGGAAGTGTCGAGCCAGGGAATGGCGTAGCGCGCGAACAGCGCCTCCGCCGCGCGCAGCTCGTAGGTGACCTGCGGCGCCGATGCGTAGCGGCTGTTCGGGCGGCGCTCGTGACGGATCTGCTGCAGACGCTCGGGCTTGATCGTGAGCGCGTACAGCTTCTTGCGGAACGACTCCAGGCGCGCCGGCAGCTTGCCCGCCTCCAGGTCATCCTCGGTCAGGGGATAGTTGGCGGCGAACACGCCGTACTGCAGCGCCAGGTACACGCAGGTCGGGGTCTTGCCGACGCGCGACACGCCGGTGAGGATGACGTCGGCGTGCGAGTAGTCCCCGCCGGTGCCATCGTCGTTGGCCAGCGCGAAGTTCGTGGCGTTGATGCGGGTGGTGTAGGCGGCGAGGTCCGCGATGCCGTGCGCGCGCCCGGCACGGTGGGTGGAGCGCGTGTTGAGTTCACGCTCAAGCGGGCCGACGAAGGCGGAGAACAGGTCGAGGAACAGGGCATTGGCCTGCACCACCACCGCACGCAGCTCATCCTGCACCAGGGTGCTGAAGACGATCGGGCGCACGCCGGTTTCCTCGGCGGCACGGTCGATGCGCCGGACCACCTCGTGCGCCTTGTCAAGGTCCGACACAAATGGCAAAGTCACGGCCCGAAATTCCAGGCCCTCGAACTGCGTCATGAGGCTGTGGCCCAGCGTTTCCGCGGTCACGCCCGTCTGGTCGGAGACGAAAAAAACGGTTCGACGGCTCACGGCTTACAGGATAATTGCGCGCCTTGGGGCGATAGTCCCGCAGTGTTTCACCGCGCGCGCCGCCGGGCAAGCGCCCGCGTGATCTCAGGAGCAGCCTTGAACGCATTCGTCATCCCGTTCGAGAAGTTGGGAATGCACGATGTCGAAACCGTGGGCGGCAAGAATGCCTCCCTCGGGGAGATGATCGGCTCGCTCACGCGCCTCGGGGTGCAGGTGCCCGGCGGCTTCGCCACCACCGCGCAGGCCTACCGCGAGTTCCTGCGCCAGGGCGGACTCGATGAGCGCATCCGCGCCGAGCTCGCCAGCCTCGATGTCGATGACGTCACCAAGCTCGCCGCGACCGGCGCACGCATCCGCCAGTGGATCCTCGCGACGCCCTTCCCGCGTGACTTCGAGGAGGCGGTGCTCACGCAGCTGCGCCTCATGTCCGGGGGCACCGAGATCGCCGTCGCGGTGCGCTCCTCGGCCACCGCGGAGGACCTGCCGGAGGCCTCCTTCGCCGGCCAGCAGGAGACCTTCCTCAACGTGCGCGGCGAGGCGGGCGTGCTGCGCGCCATGCACGAGGTGTTCGCCTCGCTCTTCAACGACCGCGCCATCTCCTACCGCGTGCACCAGAACTTCGACCACAGCGCGGTGGCGCTCTCGGCCGGCGTGCAGCACATGGTGCGCAGCGACCTGGGCGCGGCCGGCGTCATGTTCACCCTCGACACCGACTCCGGCTTCCGCGACGTCGTGTTCATCACCGCCGCCTGGGGCCTGGGGGAGACCGTGGTGCAAGGCGCGGTCAACCCGGACGAGTTCTACCTCTACAAGCCGGCGCTGCGCGCCGGCAAGCACGCGGTGCTGCGCCGGAACCTCGGCGAGAAGGCCATCAAGATGGTGTACGCCCCGGAGGGCTCCGCGGCGCGCGTGGCGACCGTGGAGGTGCCGGTGGCGGAGCGGCGCCGCTTCTGCCTGAGCGATGCGGACCTCGTGCAGCTCGCCCGCCAGGCGCTGCTGATCGAGGAGCACTACAAGCGGCCGATGGACATCGAGTGGGCGCGCGATGGGGGCTCGGGCGCCATCTACATCCTGCAGGCGCGCCCGGAGACGGTGCAGAGCCGCGCCGGGCGCACCATCCAGCGCTACCACCTGAAGGGCACCTCGCGCGTGCTCGCCACCGGGCGCAGCATCGGCCAGCGCATCGGCTCGGGCACCGCGCGCGTCATCAAGGACGCCACCGAGATGGCGCGCGTGCAAAGCGGCGACGTGCTGGTTGCCGACATGACCGATCCTGACTGGGAGCCGGTCATGAAGCGCGCCGCCGCCATCGTCACCAACCGCGGCGGGCGCACCTGCCATGCCGCCATCATCGCCCGCGAGCTCGGGATCCCCGCGGTGGTCGGCTGCGGGGATGCGACGCAGAAGATCCGCGAGGGCCAGGAGGTCACGGTGTCGTGCGCGGAGGGCGACACCGGGCACGTCTACGAGGGGCTGCTCGAGTTCGAGAAGAAGCAGATCGAGCTCGACCACCTGCCGAAGATCCCGGTCAAGATCATGATGAACGTCGGCAACCCCGACCGCGCCTTCGACTTCGCCGCCATCCCGCACAGCGGCGTCGGACTTGCACGCCTGGAATTCATCATCAACCGCATGATCGGCGTGCACCCGCGGGCACTGCTGGAGTTCGACCGCCTCGACTCCGAGCTGCAGGAGCAGATCCGCAACCAGATCGCAGGCTACGCGGACCCGGTCACCTTTTACGTGGAGAAGCTCGCCGAAGGGGTGTCGCAGATCGCGGCCGCCTTCGCGCCCGAGCCGGTGATCGTGCGCCTCTCGGACTTCAAGTCCAACGAGTACGCCAACCTCATCGGCGGCTCGCGTTACGAGCCGCACGAGGAGAACCCGATGCTCGGCTTCCGCGGCGCCTCGCGCTACACCGACGAGAGCTTCCGCCCCTGCTTCGAGCTCGAGTGCCGCGCCATCCGCCGCGTGCGCGAGACCATGGGGCTCACCAACGTGCAGCTCATGGTGCCGTTCGTGCGCAGCGTCGAGGAGGCGCGCCAGGTCACGGAGCTGCTCGCGGCCAACGGGCTCAGGCGCGGCCTCGAGGGGCTCAGGATCATCATGATGTGCGAGCTGCCGACCAACGCGCTGCTGGCGGAGGAGTACCTGGAGTACTTCGATGGCATGTCGATCGGCTCCAACGACATGACGCAGCTGACGCTCGGCCTGGACCGCGACTCGGCGATCGTCGCCAAGCACTTCGATGAGCGCGACCCAGCGGTGCGGCGCCTGCTGTCGATGGCGATCACCGCCTGCCGCAAGCAGGGCAAGTACATCGGCATCTGCGGCCAGGGGCCCTCCGATCACCCGGACCTGGCGCGCTGGCTGCTCGAGCAGGGGATCGAGAGCATGTCGCTGAACCCGGATACCGTGGTCGAGACCTGGCTGTTCCTCGCCAAGCCCGCCACGAGCCGCCTCAGCTGATCCTAGGGGGCGCCGCCGAAGGCGGGCGCAAAGAGCCTGGCGCGGTAGTGGCGCAGCTCCCGGATCGACTCATGGATGTCGGCGAGCGCCAGGTGCGCGCCCTGCTTCACGAACCCCTCGCACACCCCCGGCGCCCAGCGGCGCGCCAGCTCCTTGAGCGTGGAGACGTCGAGGTTGCGGTAGTGGAAGAAGCGCTCGAGGTCGGGCATCCAGCGCGCCAGGAACCTGCGGTCCTGGCAGATGCTGTTGCCGCACATGGGCGAGGCGCTCGCGTTCACGAGCGGCGCGAGGAACGCGAGCGTGCGCTGCTGCGCCTCCGCGACGGTCACCGTGCTCGCGCGCACCCGTGCGATGAGCCCGGAGGAGCCGTGCTGGCGCTGGTTCCAGCTGTCCATGCGCCCGAGCACCTCCTCGCTCTGGTGGATGGCGAGCACCGGGCCCTCGCCGAGCACGTTCAGCTCCTTGTCGGTCACCACGGTCGCGATCTCGATGATCGAGTCGGCCTCGGGCTTCAGTCCCGTCATCTCAAGGTCGATCCAGATGAGGTTCTCGGCGCTCGGCATGGGATGGCAACGGTGGTAGCGTGGCTGCGGCTGCACGGGCAGCCGCGAGAAGTGTAGCAGAGGCGAAAGGACGCACCCTGGCATGACCGAAGTCCTCGACGGCCGCGTGATCGCCGCCTTTGGCCGCCACCTGCTGGTGCGCACGGCCGCCGGCGCACAGCTGAAGGCGCGCCCCTTCGGCCGCGGACTCAGCATCGTGTGCGGCGATGAGGTGCGCTGCCGCGTGGGCGAGCACCACGAGGAGCTGCACGTCACCGAGGTGCTGCCGCGGCGCACCGCGCTCTACCGCTCGAGCGTGCGCGGTGCGGCCGAACCGGTGGTCGCGAACCTCACGCAGCTCCTGGTGGTGCTGGCGGCGGTGCCGCAGCCGGACTTCTTCGTCATCGACCGCTACCTCGCCGCCGCCACCGCCGCCGGCATCGCTGCCCTCCTGGTCGTCAACAAGAGCGACCTTGCAGCCGCTGCGGACCTCGGCACGGAGCTCGCGACCTATGCGGCCGCCGGCTACCCGAACCTCGCCGCCTCGGCGCTGGGCGAGGCGGGCACCGAGGCCCTGCGCCTGGCGCTCGCCCCGGGTGCGATCGCAGCGCTCGTCGGGCAGTCCGGGGTCGGCAAGTCCTCGCTGGTGCGCTGCCTGGTGCCGGACGCGGACGTGGCGATCGGGGAACTGGTGCGCGAGGAGGAAGGCCGGCACACGACGACCGCCGCCCGCTGGTTCGACCTGGCCAACGGGGCGGCCCTCATCGACTCCCCGGGGGTGCGCGACTTTGCCCCCGCGGTCGAGGCGCTCGATGAGCGCGCGCTCGGCTTCGTCGAGGTCGAGCGCCTGGCCCCCGGCTGCCGCTTCGCCGACTGCCGCCACATGCGCGAGCCGGGCTGCGCGGTACAGGCGGCCGCGGCGAGCGGTGCGCTCGCGGCGCGCCGCTACGAGAGCTACCGGCGCCTGCGGCGCCTCTACGAGGACCTGAGCGCGCGGCGCACGCAGCGCACGCGCTAGGAGTCACCCGGCGGCTGCACGTGCGCGAGCGCCGCCTTGCCGGCCCCGGCCTCCCCGGCCGCCCCGTCCTGGTGCTGGCTGATCGCGCTGCCGTCGCCTGCGCGCAGCGAGCGGAACACGATGGTGGAGACCACGGTGGCGGCCCCGAGCACCAGGAACGCCTGGTGCACGCCGTGGATCATCTGCTGGGGCGTCGTGTGGAAGCGGTCGGGGACAAAGATCGCCGCCACCAGGGAGGCGGTGGCGATGCCGAAGCTCATCGACAGCTGCTGCGCGGTGCTGCCGATGGTGCTGGCGCTGCCGGCATCCTGGTCGGCGACGTCCGCGTACACGAGCGTGTTCATGCTGGTGTACTGCAGGGACTGGAAGAACCCGTAGGCGAAGGCCTGCAGCACGATGAGCCACACCGGGGTGGCAGCCCCGATGGTGGCGAAGAGCGTGATCAGCAGGCCGAGCACCACGGTGTTCGAGACCAGCACCGCGCGGTAGCCGAAGCGCGCCAGGATCCTCGGGGTGAAGACCTTGAGGCTGATGGCCGCGACCGCCTGCGGCATTATGAGCAGGCCGGACTGGATCGGCGTGTAGCCGAGTCCCACCTGGTAGAGCAGCGGGAACAGGAACGGTACCCCGCCGATGGCGACGCGCGTGAAGAAGCTGCCGCTGACGGCGGCGCGGAAGGTGCGGATCTTGAACAGCGCCAGCTTCAGCAGCGGATAGGTGGTGCGCGCGGCGCGCAGCCCGTAGGCACCCAGGAGCACCGCGGCGAGCGCGAGCAGCGCTGCGATCGCGCCCAGGCCGAGGCGGTGCTCGCCGAACACCTCCAGCACGTACGACAGCAGCGCGATGCCGGAGCTGAAGAGCACCAGTCCCGCGACGTCGAGCGGCGGGCTTGAGTCCTGGCGGTAGTCGGGCAGGTAGCGGTAAACGAGGTACAGCCCCGCCACCCCGATCGGCACGTTGAGGAAGAAGATCACGCTCCAGTGCAGGTAGCCGGTGATGAAGCCGCCGGCCACGGGACCAAGCATCGGGCCGACGAGCCCCGGGATCGCGACGAAGCTCATCGCGCGCACCAGCTCGGACTTCGGGAAGGTGCGCACCAGGGTGAGCCTGCCCACCGGCACCATCATCGCCCCGCCGCACCCCTGCAGGATGCGGAACGCCACCAGCCAGTGAATGTTGCGCGCAAGGCCGCACAGGAGTGAGCCGAGCGCAAAGAGCAGGATGGCGCCGCCGAACACGCGCCGCGTGCCGAAGCGGTTCGCCATCCAGCCGCTGACCGGGATGAACACCGCAAGGCTGAGCGAGTAGCTCGACAGCACCGACTTCATGCTCAGGGGTGCCACGGCGAGCGCGCGCGCGATGCTCGGCACCGCGGTGTTGAGGATCGTGGTGTCCAGCGCCTGCATGAAGAACGCCACGGCGACCAGCCACGGCAGCAGCTCGCGCGACGCGCCGGCGGCGGAAGGGTCGTCCTTGGCACTCACGCGCGGGGTGCTCTCCTTGAGGCAGCGGGGAAGCGGGGCAAGGGGCGCGCGGATCCTTCTCGCCCCGCGCGCACCGGCACTAGAGCGACTGGCGCCCGGCGAGCGCGTGTGCGAGCGTGCCGCCATCGACGTACTCGAGCTCCCCGCCCACCGGCACGCCGTGGGCGATGCGGCTCGCGCGGATGCCGCGCCGCGTGGCGAGCTCGCTCAGGTAGTGGGCGGTCGCCTCGCCCTCGACGGTGGAGTTGGTGGCAAGGATCAGCTCGCGCACGCCGCCTTCGGCGAGGATCGCCTCGAGCTCACGCACGCCGAGCTCCTCGGGCCCGATGCCATCAAGGGGCGAGAGGTGCCCCATGAGCACGAAGTAGCGGCCCCGGTAGCTGCCGCTCGACTCGATCGCCACCACGTCCGCGGGTGACTCCACCGCGCACAGCAGCGCCGCGTCGCGCTCGCGCGCGGCGCAGATCACGCACAGCTCCTCCTCGGTGAGCATGCGGCAGCGCTGGCAGCGCGTGACGCGCTCGAGCGCCGCGCCCAGGGCCTCCGTGAGCCCGTGCGCGCCGGGGCGCCCGTCCTGCAGCAGGTGGAAGGCCATGCGCTGCGCGCTCTTGGGGCCGACGCCGGGCAGCACGCGCAGCGCCTCGATGAGCCGCGCCAGGTGCGGGGAATGCTTCATCGCGAGGACGTCAGAACGGCAGCTTCATGCCAGGGGGCAGCTGCAGCCCGGAGGTGAGTCCGGCCATCTTCTCGGAGACGCGCGCCTCGACCTTGTGCACCGCATCGTTGGCGGCGGCGGCGATCAGGTCCTCGAGCATGTCGCGGTCCTCGCCGCTCACGCTCGGCTCGATCTGCACGCGCTTGACCTCGTGCTTGCCGTTCATGGTGATCTTCACCATGCCGCCACCGGATTCGCCGATGACCTCGATGTTGGCGATCTCGGCCTGGGCCTTCTGCATGTTGGCCTGCATGGCCTGGGCCTGCTTCATCAGGTTGTTGAAGTTCGGTTTCATCCTTAGGGCTTCCTCGGGCGCGCCAGCGCCGCAGGCTGTGAAGTCATTTTACCGGGCGCACGGTGTCGGGGAGCACGGTGGCACCGAAGCGCTCGCGCAGCCCCTTGACCCCGGCGTCCTCCTCGAAGGCGCGCCGCGCCACCGACAGCTCCTCGTCCGAGGCCCGCAGCCGCGCCTGCGCCGGGGTCTCCGCGCCCGCCGCCACGGCCTGGAACTCAAGGCGCACCGGCTCCCCGTAGTGGCGCGTGAGCGCCTGGGCGAGCTTCTCCTCCAGCGCCGGCGTGCGCAGCAGCTGGTTGCGCGGGTCGAGCGCCAGGCGCACCACCGCGCCCTGGCGGCCGATGAACACGCAGTGGTTGGCGAGCTGGCGCGTGGCGCCTGCGATCTCGAGCTGGCTCAGGGTCTGCGCCCAGGCCGTGGCGGGCGCGCCCGGGCCAGGCGCAGGGGCGGCAGCAGCCTCGGCGCGCGGCGCGGCGTCGCGCACCGTGGCGGGGGGCACCTGCGCGGCGCGTGCCGTGGCCGGCGCCGCTGCGCTGGCGCGCGGGCCCTCGGCCGCCGGGCGGAAGGCGAGCATGCGCAGCAGCGTCATCTCGAAGCCGCTCTTCGGGTCCGGCGCCAGCGTGAGGTCACGGCGGCCGATGATGGCGGTCTGGTAGTACAGCTGCACGTCCTCGGGAGCGAGCAGCTTCGCCAGTCGCGCCAGCAGCTGCGGCTCATAGAGCTCATCGCCCTCGTAGTCGGGCAGCGCCTGGCGGAATCCCACCCGCACCAGGAGCGCCGCCAGCTCATCGAGCACCTGCGCATAGTCGGGGGCGAACTCCTCGAGCGACTGGGCGCACTTCATCAGGGCGCCGCTGTCGCCCGCGGCCAAAAGCTCCGCGAGGCGCACCACGTGGTCGCGCGCGATGGTGCCGAGCATGGCGCGCGCCTCGGCCTCGCCCGCCTTGCCGCCGCCGAAGGCGATCAGCTGGTCAAGCAGCGACAGCCCGTCGCGCATGCTGCCATCGGCGGCCTGCGCCACGAGCTTCAGGCCCGCCGCCTCGAAGGGCACGCCCTCCTCCTTGAGGATGTGCTGCATGTGGGCGGCGATCGCCGCGGCCGGCAGGCGCTTGAGGCTGAACTGCAGGCAGCGCGACAGCACCGTCACCGGCAGCTTCTGCGGGTCGGTGGTCGCGAGCAGGAACTTCACGTGCGGCGGGGGCTCCTCGAGGGTCTTCAGCAGCGCGTTGAAGGAGTGCGCCGAGAGCATGTGCACCTCGTCGATGAGGTACACCTTGTAGCGGCCGCGCGCGGGGGCGTACTGCACGTTGTCGAGCAGCTCGCGCGTGTCATCGACCTTGGTGCGCGAGGCGGCATCGACCTCGATGAGGTCCGGGAAGCGCCCGGCGTCGATCTCGCGGCAGCTCGCGCAGGTGCCGTCGGGCTCGGCCGTCATGCCCTTCTCGCAGTTGAGGCACTTGGCGAGAATGCGCGCGATGGTGGTCTTGCCCACCCCGCGCGTGCCGGTGAAGAGGAACGCGTGGTGCACGCGCCCGCTCTCAAGCGCATTCACCAGCGCGCGCCGCACGTGCTCCTGGCCGATCAGCTCGGTGAAGTTCTTCGGCCGCCACTTGCGGGCGAGTGCGGTGTAGCTCATGAACCGGTCCTTAGCGCCGCAGCAATGGAGGCGGCCCGCACCAGCTTAAGCTCCGGCACCCGACATCGCCGCTGCCGCTGCTGCCTTCCGGCCCTGACGGGATTCACGACTGGTCGTCGCGGAGAAACCAATGCGGGCCACCATGGTCCTTCGCGTGGGGCGGTGGCGGAGAGGGTGGGATTCGAACCCACGAACACCCGTGAAGATGTTACTGGAATTCCAGTCCAGCGCCTTCGACCGCTCGGCCACCTCTCCAATCAAATACTTACGCGACTCTCTGGCGGCGGCGCCTCAGCACGCTACCGAGGCCGCCCCAAAGGGGGCGCGAATCATAAAGCATGGCGCACTCAGCCGCACCCGCGGCTGGGCGCAGGGCCTCAGGCCTGCGGGGCCGTCGCGGGCTTGGCCACCTTGAACGGGGGGGGCTGGTCCAGGCAGGGGTCCCGGGGGCCGCGCGGCGGGGGCGGCGGCTCGTTGAGCACCGGCAGCTTCAGCAGGCCCGCGCTGTCAGGCGCGTCCACCCCTTCGGGGATCTTCAGCGTGGCTCCGGTGCGCGCACTCTGGTAGGGCTGAGGCTTGTGGCAGCTGTTGGCCCCGCGCAGGGACTTGCAGCCCCCGAGCGCCACGATGAACACGCTGAGGCCTAAGACGGCCAGAAACTTCCTCATTCTCAGTAATACCTCGGGTAAGTCGCGCTGCGGGCCCCTCGCCCGGTGCGCATGGTGTCAGCGGAGGATCCCGGCAGCGCGTGCCGCAGAAAGCACGTCCGCCCGGTAGTCCTCGGCCAGCGGGGTCAGCGGCAATCTTATACCAGCCGCCACCAGACCCATCTGCGCCAGGAGCCACTTCACCGGGATCGGGTTGGCCTCGAGAAACAAGTCCCGGTGCAGCCCGGCGAGCGGCGCATCCAGTGCCTGCGCGCGGCCGAACTCCCCGCCAAGCGCGGCGGCCACCATCTGTGACATCGCCGCGGGCGCAACGTTCGCGGTCACCGAGATCACCCCGCGGGCGCCTTCCTGGATGACCTCGCGCGCGCTGGCATCGTCGCCCGAGAGCACCACGAACCCCGGGGCACAGGCGCCGAGCAGCTCGCGCACGCGCGCCACCTCGGGCACCGCCTCCTTCAGGCCGACGATGCCGGCCACGCGCGACAGGCGCGCCACGGTCGCGGGCTTCATGTCGACCGCGGTGCGCGTGGGCACGTTGTAGAGCACGAGGGGCTTTGCGCTCGCGGCAGCGACGGCGGCGAAGTGCTGGTACAGGCCCTCCTGCGAGGGGCGGTTGTAGGCCGGCGTCACGACGAGCAGCGCATCGACGGGCAGCGCCGAGAGCCAGCGCACGCGGGCCACGGTACCTGAGGTGCTGCTGGTGCCGGCACCGGCGATCACCGCCATGCGCCCGCGCGCGAGCGCGCAGGCGCGCTGCGTGAGCTCACCGAGCTCCGCATCACTCAGGGTCGCCGACTCCCCGGTGGTGCCGCCCACCACGATGCCACTCGTGCCCTCCTGCGCATGGAACTCGATCAGGCGCCCCCAGGCGTCGAAGTCGACGGCCCCGTCGGGACGCATAGGCGTGACGATGGCAACCAGGCTGCCTGAAAACATGGGAATTTAAGAGCGTTCGCGGGCGGGTCGCCGATGTTACGAGCGCAAGCGCGAGCGGGCAAGGCCCGCGGCCGCAGCGCCGCTTGTGAGGGTCGCGCTCGCAGCGCGCTCCCGGTACACTCCCGGTTGCGCGAAACGGACAGCAGCCGACGAATACCAACCCACAGATGAAGCAGCACCTGGCCGTTTCCGCGATCGGCAGCGACCGCACCGGCATGGTTCACGAGCTGACGCGCGTCATCAGCGAGTCCGGCGGCAATATCAGCGAGAGTCGCATGGCGAGCCTCGGCACCGAGTTCGCGATGCTGCTGCTGGTATCGGGCAACTGGCACGCGCTCGCGAAGCTCGAGACCGAGCTCAAGCGTCTCGCCGAGACCAGCAACCTCAGCATCCACCTGAAGCGCACCGAGCCGCGCACGGCGCGCACCGACATGCTGCCGTACTCGATCGACGTCGTGTGCCTGGACCAGAGCGGCATCGTCTCGGGGCTGTCGGGATTCTTTGCCACGCGCGGCATCGACATCGCGGAAGTCTCCACCCGCAGCTACCCGGCCGCCCATACCGGGGCGCCGATGTTCGCGGTGCAGATGATCGTCAACGTGCCAAGCCGCATCCATGTTGCGCACCTGCGCGAGGAATTCATGGAGTTCTGCGATTCCCTCAACCTGGACGCCATCCTCGAACCGGTAAAATCCTGAAGTAGAGATGACCACGATCAAGCCGGGAGCCAAGGTGCCTGAATTTTCCCTGCCCATGACGGGCGGTGGGACCTGGAGCCTGAAGGACGCGGCCGGCAAGAACCTCTTGATCTACTTCTACCCGAAGGACATGACTTCCGGCTGCACGCGCGAGTCGCAGGACTTCCGCGACCTCGCCCGGGCCTTCCGCAAGGCCGGCACTCTCATCGTCGGCGTCTCGCGCGACTCGGTGGCGAGCCACGACAAGTTCGCGGCCAAGGAATCCCTGCCCTTCCCGCTGCTCGCCGACACGGACGAGAAAGTCTGCAAGCTGTTTGATGTCATCAAACAGAAAAGCCTTTACGGCAGAAAGTACCTCGGGGTGGAACGCAGCACGTTCCTCCTGGATGGCAACGCGCGCCTCGCCCAGGAGTGGCGCAAGGTTAAGGTGCCCGGTCACGCGGAGGAAGTACTTGAAGCAGCGCAGCGTTTATGAACCCGGTCCCAAGGCAGCCTCAGGCGAAACCCGCGAAGTGAAAGGCCGCTCACGCGCCGGTCGCCGGCTGTTCGTGCTCGACACGAACGTGCTGATGCACGACCCGGCCTCGATATTCCGTTTCGAGGAACACGACGTCTACGTGCCCATGGTGGTGCTCGAGGAGCTCGATGCGCACAAGAAGGGCCTCTCGGAGGCCTCGCGCAACGTGCGCCAGGTGAGCCGCTTCCTCGATGACATGATGCGCGACGCCACCAAGGAGCAGATCGACAAGGGGCTGCAGCTGCCTTCGGGTTACTCCGGCAACCATGGCAAGAAGCCCTCCACGGGGCGGCTGTATTTCCAGACCCGGCAGCTCTCGCACGTGCTGCCCGAAGGGCTCCCCGGGGCCGGCGGCGACAACGCCATCCTCGCGCAGACGCTCGCCCTGCAGCACGAGCGCAAGGACGTGCGGGTGATCCTGGTGTCCAAGGACATCAACCTGCGCATCAAGGCGGCGATCCTCGGCGTGCACGCGGAGGACTACTACAGCGACAAGACCCTCGAGGACTCCGACGTCCTCTACAGCGGCATGGCGGCCCTGCCGAAGGACTTCTGGGAGAGCCACAGCCGCGACATCCGCTCCTGGAAGGAAGCCGACCGCACCTTCTACGAGCTCTCAGGACCTGCGGTGCGCGAGTGGCAGCCCAACCAGGGGCTGTTCCAGGACAGCCCCGAAGGCATCGAGGGGATCGTGCGCAAGATCTCCGGCGACACCGCGACCATCGAGCTGCTGCGCGACTACCGCAACGAGCGCCACAGCGTCTGGGGGATCACCGCGCGCAACCGCGAGCAGAACTTCGCCCTGAACCTGCTGATGGACCCGGACATCGACTTCGTGACGGTGCTGGGGCCTGCCGGCACCGGCAAGACGCTGCTGGCCCTGGCGGCCGGCCTCATGCAGACGCTCGAGACCAACCGCTTCGCCGAGATCATCATGACGCGCGTCACCATCCCGCTCGGGGAGGACATCGGCTTCCTGCCCGGCACCGAGGAGGAAAAGATGGAGCCCTGGATGGGGGCCCTGATGGACAACCTCGAGGTGCTGACCGGCTCCCAGGAGGGTGGCAACTGGGGCCGGGCTGCGACCAATGACCTGTTGCGCAACCGCATCAAGATCCGCTCGCTGAACTTCATGCGCGGGCGCACCTTCCTCAACCGCTTCCTGATCCTCGACGAGGCGCAGAACCTCACGCCCAAGCAGATGAAGGCGCTCGTCACGCGCGCAGGTCCCGGCACCAAGCTCGCCTGCCTCGGCAACATCGCCCAGATCGACACCCCCTACCTCACCGAGATGACCTCCGGCCTCACCTACGCCGTGAACCGCTTCCGCGGCTGGGCGCACTCGGGCCACATCACCCTGGTGCGCGGGGAGCGCTCGCGCCTGGCAGACTTTGCCTCGGATACCCTCTAGGTGTAGTAACCTAGGTGGCCCGGAGACACACGCGCTTGTAAGCGTCTGTAAACGCAGGGAAACTTGCGACCGCCCACGGCGGTCTTATCCTTCAACATGCGACGCCTCATTGTCCTCATCGCGACCGCAGTCCTGAGCCTTTCGGCCGTCGCATTCGCGGACGACGAGGCCCAGGCGCCGCACCCGATCGCCCTCACGACGCCCTCCTCGGGGTCCGACCTTCCCGACCTCGGCAGCCCCGCCGAGCAGCTGATCTCGCACAGCGATGAGTACCGGCTCGGGGAGATGGTCACCCGCGAGCTGCGCGACCAGAGCGCGCTCATGGAGGACCCGGAGGTCACCGACTACCTGCAGGGCCTTGGCCAGAAGCTCGCCTCGCAGAGCGCCATGGGCGGGCGGGACTTCCACTTCTTCGTGATCAAGGACGACAGCATCAACGCCTTCGCGGTCCCGGGCGGCTTCGTCTTCATCCACCAGGGCCTGTTCCTCGCCACCACGAGCGAGTCGGAGCTGGCGAGCGTCATGGCGCACGAGATCGCGCACGTCACGCAGCACCACGTCGCCCGCCAGATCCGCAACCAGAGCCAGCAGGCGATGACGACCGCCGCGGCGCTGCTGGCGGCGATCCTCCTCGGTGCGATCGGCGGCGGCCAGGCCGCCGAGGGCGGCATCGTCGCCGCGCAGGGCCTCGCCGTGCAGCAGCAGATCAACTTCTCGCGCGACAACGAGGCCGAGGCCGACCGCGTGGGCATTGGCTACCTTGCCGGCGCAGGCTTCGATGCCAACGCCATGGGCGGCTTCTTCGAGACCATGAGCCGCCACGAGGGCCTCGCCGCCACCTACATCCCCGCGATGCTGATCGACCACCCGGTGACCACCGACCGCATCGCCGAGGCACGCGCCCGCGCCGCGCAGTTCCCGCCGCGCACCGACCACGACTCAGAGAGCTATGCCCTGATCCGCGAGCGCGTGCGGGTGCTGTCGACGCCGGCCGACATCGACCTCATCGACAAGTACGAGCGCAAGATCAAGGCCGGCAATGCGGATCTCGCGGACCGCTACGCCTACGCGCTCAGCCTCACCGAGCACAACCGCGCCGAGGATGCCGTCAAGGTGCTCACGCCGCTGGTGCAGAGCCACGAGGAGATCACGCTGCTGCACATCGCGCTGGCGCAGGCGGTGGCCAAGTCCGGGCACCCGAAGGAGGCGCTCGCCATGTTCGCGCGCACCTCCGAGCTCTTCCCGCGCAACGTGCCGGTCACGGTGCGCTACGCCCAGGAGCTGATGGCCGTCGGGCGGCCGATGGAGGCGCACAACATGCTGCTCGACCTGTTCAACAACGTGGCGCCGACGCCTGACCAGATCCGCCTCACGGCACTCGCCGCCAGTGCCGCGGGAGATGCCGGGGATGCCTACTACTACATGGGCGAGTACCAGATCGCCGGCGGCGACCTGAACCTTGCCGCCCAGCAGTACCAGCTGGCGCTCGCCGCGCCCCACATCAGCCAGATCCAGCGCCAGCGCTACCAGGCGCGGCTCGATGAGGTGCGCGACTTCCTCATGTCCCAGCGCAAGCGCCAGTTGAGTGAGGGGGGCGACCAGGGGCAGCAGGGCCAGCAGCAGGGCGGCCGCCGCGGCGGCTGACGCCGCCCCCACCCCGCAGCGGCTGCTCCAGCTGCCTACTTTGCGCCGCGGGCGCGCGGCCTGCGGCTGTTACAATGCCGCCGGGTTTTCAAGCAGCCAAGCCATGCGCACGACAACGCGGACGTCACTCCTTTCCCTGTGCCTCCTGATCCTGTGCGGCTGCGCGACGCTGCCGCCCAACACCACCCGCAGTGCGCGCGACCCGTGGGAGCGGATGAACCGCACCACCTACAAGTTCAACACCGCGCTCGACCATGCGGTGCTGCGCCCCATCGCGCGCGGCTACCACCGGGCGCTGCCCTCGTTCGCGCAGACCGGCGTGCGCAACTTCCTCACCAACCTCGCCTACCCCAAGGTCATCATCAACGACCTGCTGCAGGGGCAGATGCGCGCCTTTGGCAACGACACCGGGCGGCTGGTGCTCAACAGCACCTTCGGCATCGGCGGGCTGCTGGATTTCGCGACCTTCGCCGGCCTTGACCGCAACGACCGGGACTTCGGCCAGACCTTCGGCAAGTGGGGCATCAAGAGCGGCCCGTACCTGGTGCTGCCCTTCTTCGGGCCTTCCGACGTGCGCGACGCCTTCGGCAAGGTGCCCGAGTACTTCGCCGACCCGCGCTACTTCATCAGGAACCCCTGGGTGGAGTGGCCGCTGTGGGCGGTGGGCATCGTCAACGCCCGCGTTGACCTGCTGCCGCTCGACCCGAGCGTCGACAGCGCCTACGACCCCTACGCGCTGGTGCGCAACGTCTACCTGCAGAACCGCGACTTCAAGGTCTATGGCTCCACCGGCTCCCCGCAGCAGGACGAGCAGGAGCAGAAGCTGTTCGACGAGGCGGCCAAGGACGCCGACGCCGAGAAGTCCGCCGCCCCCGCCGCGCCGCCGCCGAAGTAGGCGCCCGGCCGGCGCCAGGGGCTCACACGCCGCGGGTGAGCAGCGGGTCGAGGTCGCTGATGCGCCCGAGCGCCACCAGCTCCTGCGGCAGGCTCGTGAATATCAGGCTGCGGCCGGCGAGGCGCGCCGCGGCCAGCCAGTCAAGCAGCACCGCGAGCCCCGCACTGTCGCAGGCACTCACGCCGGCGCAGTCGATCTGCCGCACCTGGGGTGCGTCCTTGAGGGCCGCGAGCCCGAGGAGCCGCGCGGCGCGCGCGGTCGCGAAGGTCAGCGGCCCCTGCGCGAGCAGGCCCCCGTCGGTGCCCGGCGCGAGCCGGAAGGGCGCGGCAGCGGTTTCGGCCACTAAGAGCTGACCTTGCCGGTGGTCTTGCCGATCGACTCCGGCTTCTCACCCGAGTCGAGGCGCTTGATGACCGCGTCCAGCCCCTGGCTCTCGATCTGCGGGCCGAAGTCCTCCCGGTAGCTGTTGACGTAGGAGATGCCGTCGATGACGACATCCCAGGCCTTCCAGCCCTCCGGGGTCTTGCGCATGTAGTAGTTCACCGAGATGCGATCCCCGGTGTCGCGCCTGATCTCGGTGCGCACCGTGGCCCGCGAGGCATCCCCCTCGACCTTGGTCGGGAAGATCTTGAGGCGGTCGGCCGTGAACTCGGTGATCGCCGAGCCGTAGTTGCTCAGCAGCGAGTGGTAGAAGGCATCCACGAAGCGCTTGCGCTGCTCGGGGGTGGCCGTGCGCCAGTACTGCCCGAGCACGAGGCGCGCTGAGAAATCGGTGTCGAAGTGCGGCAGCAGGTACTGGTTGACCAGCTGCGCCACCTTGGCCGGGTCCTTGCGGTAGCTGTCGCGGTCCTTGTCGAGCGCCGCCAGGATCGCCTGCGCGGAGTTCTGCACCACGGCGCTCGGGTCATCGGCGCTGCCGGGCGCGGGAGCCGCCGGGGCCTGCGCGAGCGCTGCCGTGCAGGCGAGCCACAGGGTTGCCATCACCGTCAGGTATCTCATTTCTTCGACTCCGCTTGCTTCTGGGTGTCCGCGCTCTGGGAGCTGCTGTCCTCGCTCCCCTTGCGGCTGCTGTAGCTGGCGAAGAACTTGTTCACCAGGCTCTCCAGCACGATCGCCGACTGGGTCTGCTCGATGACGCTGCCGTTCTTCAGGAACTGGTCGTTGCCGCCGGGACTCAAGCCGATGTACTTGCCCCCGAGCAGGCCCTGCGTCTGGATGGCGGCGAAGCTGTCATCGGGGATCTGGTTGTACTCGTTCTCGAAGCGCATGTGCACCTCGGCCTTGTAGTCCTTGGGGTTGAAGCCGATCCCGGTGACGGTGCCGATGCGCACCCCCGACATGGTCACCGGGGATCCGACCTTCAGGTCCCCGATGTTGTCGAATTCGGCGGTCACGAGGTAGCTCTGCTTCGCGCGGCCGAGCTTAAGCCCGCTCGAGGGCAGCTGCGTCGTCAGGAACAGCAGCGCTGCAAACCCCAAGAGCACGAACAGCCCGGTCCCGAGTTCAAGCGATCGATTGGCACGCATAGTGTTTAGTTTCCTCTTACAGGAAGGCCGCCGTAAGCACGTAGTCCAGGAGCAGGGTCAGGACCGAGGAGGCCACCACGGTGCGCGTGGTCGCAAGTCCGACCCCTGCCGCGGTCGGCTCGGCGTTGTAGCCCTCGTAGACCGCCACCAGCGAGCAGGCGGTGCCGAACACCACGCTCTTCACCAGGCCCTCGGTGACGTCGCGCAGCCCGACCGCGCTCTGGGTCTGGGACCAGAACACCCCGGTATCCACGCCCATCAGCTGCACGCCGATCAGCTGCGCGCCAAAGAGCCCGATCACGCCGAAGATCGCCGTCAGGAGCGGCATCGCGATGATGCCGCCGAGGAAGCGCGGCGCGGCCACGTAGCGCATGGGGTCGACCGCCATCATCTCCATCGCGGTGAGCTGGTCGGTGGCGCGCATCAGCCCGATCTCTGAGGTGAGTGCCGTGCCGGCGCGCCCGGCGAACAGCAGCGCCGTCACCACCGGCCCGAGTTCCTTCAGCAGCCCGAGGGCCGCGGCGCTGCCGAGGAAGTCCTCGGAGCCAAAGCGCTGCAGCAGCTGGAAGCCCTGCAGGCCGAGCACCATGCCGACGAAGAGCCCGGAGAGCATGATGATGATGAGCGAGCGCGCCCCGGTGTTGTAGATCTGCGCGACAATCAGGCGCGGCCGGGCAAGCGCCGGCACGCACTGCGCGAGCAGGCGCCCGAAGAAGATCGCGGTCGCGCCGAGGCGCCGCACGCCCGCGCCGAAGAAGCCGCCGTCACTCATCGGCGAGCAGCTGCGCCAGGTAATCGGGTGCCGGGTAGTGGAACGGCACCGGCCCATCGGCGCTGCCGGTCATGAACTGGCGCACCGCCGCGGAGTCGCTCGAGCGCAGCTGCGCCGGGGGACCTGCGGCGGCCACCACGCCGCCGGAGAGCAGGTAGCTGTCATCGGCGATGGCGGAGAGCTCCTGCACGTCGTGGGAGACGACGATGGTCGTGATGCCGAGCGCCTGGTTCATCTGCTTGATGAGGCGCTGGATGACACCGAGGGAGATCGGGTCGAGGCCCACGAAGGGCTCATCGTAGATGAGCACCTCGGGGTCCATGACGATCGCGCGCGCCAGCGCCACGCGCCGCGCCATGCCCCCGGAGAGCTCCCCCGGCATGAGCTCAGCGGCCCCGCGCAGGCCCACCGCCTGCAGCTTCGTCAGCACGAGCTTGCGGATCAGGGGTTCGGGAAGGTCGGTGTGCTCGCGCACCGGGAAGGCGACGTTCTCGAACACGCTCAGGTCGGTGAGCAGCGCGCCGTTCTGGAACAGCATCCCCATGCGCTGGCGCAGGGCGTACACCGCCTGCTGGCTCAAGGTCGCAACGTCGGTGCCGAAGGCCAGCACCTGGCCGCGCGTGGCACTGACCTGCGCGGTGATCAGGCGCAAGAGCGTCGTCTTGCCGGTGCCCGAGGGCCCCATGATCGCCGTGATACGCCCGCGGCGCGCCGTGAGGGTGAGGCCGGTGAAGATCGGCCGGCCGCCGATCTCGTAGTGCACGTCGCGCACGTCGATGACCGTGTCCGCCGCCGGCGCGGCAGCGGGCGCTGCATCGGTCATGGAACTTGCCACGCGCGCGTGGGCGGCCCTTCTGCTCAGGCCGCCTCGCTCTCCATCTCGGCGTTGTAGCTGCCGGCCGCGGCGAGCCCGTTCAGGCGCGCGCGCTTGGCGAAGGCCTTCTGCCCGGCCGCGTAGTTGGCCTTGCTGCCGCCCCAGGTCTTGAGCGCGGTGTCCTGCAGCGCACGCCCGTAGCTGAAGGTCAGCGTCCAGGGCAGGGGCTTGCCGATGCGGTTCATGAGCGCCAGGTGCAGCGTCGCCTCCTCGGAAGACTGCCCGCCGGAGAGGAACGCGATGCCCGGCACCGCAGGCGGCACGTGGCGGCGCAGGGTACGCAGGGTGGCCTCGGCGACCACCTCAGGACCTGCGCGGTGGGCGGCCTTCTTGCCCGAGATCACCATGTTGGGCTTGAGCACGATGCCCTCGAGCAGCACCTTGGCCTCGAACAGCTCGCGGAACACGGTCTCGAGCACGAGGTTGGTCACTTCCTCGCAGCGCTCGATGGAGTGGTCGCCGTCCATCAGCACCTCGGGCTCCACGATCGGGACGATGCCGTTCTCCTGGCACAGCGCCGCGTAGCGGGCGAGCGCGCCCGCGTTCGCCTTGATGGCATACCAGCTCGGGATGTGCTCGCCGATGTCGATGACGCCACGCCACTTGGCGAACAGCGCGCCGAGCTTGCGGTACTCCACCAGGCGCTCGCGCAGGCCGTCGAGCCCTTCCGTGATGGTCTCGCCCGGGAAGCCGGCGAGGGGCTTGGCACCCGTGTCGACCTTGATGCCCGGGATGATGCCCTGCTTCATCAGGTACTGCGGGAAGGGGGTGCCGTCTTTGGTCTTCTGGCGCAGGGTCTCATCGTAGAGGATGACGCCGCTGATCGACTCGGCCGTCCCCGGCGCGGTAAAGAGCATCTCGCGGTAGGTACGGCGGTGCTCCTCGGTCGACTCCAGCTTGATGCCGGTGAAGCGCTTGGTGATGGTGCTCGTGCTCTCATCGGCAGCCAGGATCCCCCGGCCCTGGGCGACCATGCCCCGTGCGGTATGCATCAGCTCGCTCGCGTTCATCGTTCCTTCCTCCGGCAGTGACGGCGGGCTCAAAAGGCGCGAGCCTTTGCGTAAGCTGCGCGCGCTGCCCGTCGTGTTCGTGAAAACGTCCCCCGAATGAGGGGGCCGCAAGGATAGCAAATCGCCCCCTCCCCGGCCCCGCTCAGGTCCTGCCCGGCTTGGTTTGGGGGCCAATCAGTACTAAAATAGTCCTAGTTTCTGGATTCGGGTACCCCCATGCTGCGCATCAGCCGCCTTACCGACTACGCCACGGTGCTCCTGGCCGCCCTTGCCGGGGAGCCTGCGCGCGTGCAGACCGCCAACGCGCTCGCCGAGCAGACGCACATCGCCGCCCCCACCGTGAGCAAGCTCCTGAAGCAGCTGCAGCGCTCGGGCCTCGTCACCTCGACCCGCGGCCTGCACGGGGGCTATCAGCTCTCGCGCCCACCCGCGCAGATCAGTGCGGCGGAGATTCTCGACGCGCTCGAAGGTCCGGTGGCCCTCACCGACTGCTCGGCCGGCCACGGGCACTGCGGGATCGAGGACAGCTGCCGGGTCGGGCGCGTCTGGCAGCGCCTGAACCTCGTCATCCGCCGCTCGCTGAATGACGTCAGTCTTGCGCAGCTCGCCGGCCTTGATGCCGCACCCTCGCGCCTGCCCACGCTCGAGCGCGAGATGAAGCTCAACGCCTCACGCACCCCGGTGCGCTCATGAGTACACCCGTGAACGAGCCCAACAGCGAGCTGCAGTCGCTCATCGCCCGCGGCTACCAGCACGGCTTCGTCACCGAGATTGACTCCGACACCATCCCGCCCGGCCTCGATGAGGACGTGGTACGGCTCATCTCGCGCAAGAAGGGCGAGCCGAACTTCCTCACCGAGTGGCGCCTGAAGGCACTGCGGCACTGGTTCACGCTCGCCGAACCCCACTGGGCGCACCTGAAGATCGCACCCATCGACTACCAGTCGATTTCCTATTACTCGTCGCCGAAAGCCAAGAAGGACGGACCTAAGAGCCTCGCGGACGTCGACCCAAAATTGCTCGCCACCTACGAGAAGCTCGGCGTGCCACTGCATGAACGAGCGCGCCTCGCGGGTGTCGCGGTGGACGCTGTGTTCGACTCGGTGTCGGTGGCCACCACGTTCAAGGACCGCCTGGGGGCCGCAGGCGTCGTGTTCTGCCCGTTCTCGGAGGCCGTGCGCACCCATCCGCATCTGCTCGAGGAGTACCTCGGCAGCGTCGTGCCCTACACCGACAACTTCTTCGCCACGCTCAACTCGGCGGTGTTCTCGGACGGCTCTTTCGTCTACGTCCCGAAGGGCGTGCGCTGTCCGATGGAGCTGTCGACCTACTTCCGCATCAACGCGCTCAACACCGGGCAGTTTGAGCGTACCCTGATCATTGCGGATGCTGGCAGCCACGTCTCATACCTTGAAGGGTGCTCAGCCCCTAAGCGCGACGAAAACCAACTTCACGCCGCCGTCGTAGAGCTCGTCGCGCTCGACGATGCCTATATCAAATACTCCACGGTGCAGAACTGGTACCCCGGCGATGAGGAGGGCAAGGGCGGCATCTACAACTTCGTGACCAAGCGTGGTGAGTGCCGCGGCAGGAACTCGCACATCTCCTGGACGCAGGTGGAGACCGGTTCTGCGATCACCTGGAAGTACCCGAGCTGCGTGCTGAAGGGGGCAGGCTCGATCGGGGAGTTCTACTCGGTCGCCACGGTCAACAACTACCAGCAGGCCGACACCGGCACCAAGATGATCCACATCGGGCCCGACACCCGCAGCACCATCGTCTCCAAGGGGATCTCCGCCGGACACGGCCAGAACACCTACCGCGGCCTGGTGAAGATGCTGCCCAGCGCCCACGGTGCGCGCAACTTCACGCAGTGCGACTCGCTGCTGATGGGCCCCAAGTGCGGCGCACACACCTTCCCGTACGTGGAAGTGAAGAACCCGACCGCGACGGTGGAGCACGAGGCGAGCACCTCCAAGATCAGCGAGGACCAGCTCTTCTACTGCCTGGCGCGCGGCATCGGCGCCGAGGATGCGGTGAACATGATCGTGAGTGGCTTCTGCAAGTCGGTGTTCAAGGAACTGCCGATGGAATTCGCCGTGGAGGCGCAGAACCTCCTGGCCGTGAGTCTCGAGGGAGCGGTGGGCTAGATGAAGAGCGCAACGGAGAATCTGCTGAAGATCGAGGACCTGCACGCAAGCGTTGCGGGCAAGAAGATCCTGAACGGGCTGACCCTGAGCGTGGCGCGCGGCGAGGTGCACGCCATCATGGGACCCAACGGCTCGGGCAAGAGCACGCTCGCGAGCGTGCTCGCCGGGCGTCCCGGGTACGAGGTGACTTCCGGCAGCGTCACGTTCCAGGGCCGCGACCTGCTCGCCCTGCCCCCCGAGGAGCGCGCCCGCGCCGGGCTCTTCCTCGGCTTCCAGTACCCGGTGGAGATTCCCGGGGTCAACAATGTCTACCTTTTGAAAGCGGCCCTGAACGCCGCCCGCAAGGAGCATGGGCTGCCCGAGGTCGATGCCTTCGAGTTCCTGCAGCTGGTGCGCGGCAAGATGGCCCTGATGCGCATGGAGGACAGCTTCCTGTCGCGCGGGGTGAACGAGGGCTTCTCGGGTGGGGAGAAGAAGCGCAACGAGATCCTGCAGATGCTGGTGCTGGAGCCGGCGCTTGCGATCCTCGACGAGACCGACTCCGGGCTCGACATCGACGCCCTGAAGGTGGTCGCCGCGGGTGTCAACTCGCTGCGCTCCCCCGAGCGCGCCTGCGTCCTCGTGACACACTACCAGCGCCTGCTCGAGTACGTGGTGCCCGACTTCGTGCACGTGCTGGTGCGCGGGCGCATCGTCAAGAGCGGCGACCGCACGCTCGCGCTCGAACTCGAGCAGCGCGGCTATGACTGGGTGAGTGGCGAGGCCGCCTGAAGAGCTGAGAGCCCCCGATGAGCACCACCCTCACCTCCCGCATCGCCGCGGACTACGCCCTGAGCGCGCCGGCCGCCGGCCCCCGCCGCGCGGCGGCACTGGCCGCGCTCAGCGCGCGCGGGCTCCCCACGAGCCGCGACGAGAACTGGAAGTACGCAAACCTGCGCTCGCTCGAGCGGCTGCGCTTCGTGCCGGCCGCCCCCGGCGCTCCCGCCGATGCCGCGCTGCTGCCGGCTCCGGTACCCGGCTTCACCCGCTACGTGTTCCTCGACGGCCGCTTCGCGCCCGAGCTCTCGGCGGCCCCCGCCGGCCCCTTCAGCACCCTCGCCGGCGCACCGGACGTCGCGGGCCCCGATCCCCGTGGTCGCGGCGCGGATGAGCGCTTCGCGCTCCTGAACGACGCCTTCGCCACCGACGGGGGCCACATCAGGGTCGCCGCCGCGGCAGGGCCTGCGCGCCTCGAAGTCGTGTTCCTGGCGCGCACGGGGGCCGAGCAGGGCACTTCCTACCCGCGCCTCGAGATCACCCTCGCGGCCGGCGCACGGCTTGAGCTCATCGAGCGCCACGTGAGTGCCGCCGATGCGGGCAGCTTCGTGACGAGTGCCCTCGATATCGCGCTGGGCACGGATGCCGCCCTCACCCACTACCGCCTGCAGGCCCTCTCGGCCACGAGCGTCCTCTTTGACACTCTGAGTGCAACACTCGGGCCCGCGGCGCACTACCGCCTGCACGCCATCAGCACCGGTGCACAGTCGGCGCACTCGACGCAGGTGCTGCGCCTGGCCGGTGAAGGGGCGCACCTCAGCATGGCGGTCGCAGCCCTGGGCGATGCGCAGCAGGTGCAGGGCACCTTCGCCCTGGTCGAGCACGTCGCCCCGCGCGCCCGCACCGAGCAGCTGTTCCGCGGCATCGCCGCGGGACGCTCGCGCATCGCCTTCAACGGCAAGATGGTGGTGGCCGCGGGCGCAGCGGGCACCGACTCGCAGCAGTCGCTGCGCGGCCTGCTCGCCGGGGCTGGCGCCGAGATCGACGTGCGGCCGCAGCTTGAGATCTACACCGATGACGTGCGCTGCAGCCACGGGGCCAGTGCCGGCAAGCTCGACGACAACATGCTCTTCTACCTGCTGTCGCGCGGCCTGGAGCGCGCCGAAGCGCTGCGCCTGCTCAAGTGGGCGTTCCTCGCCGACGCCTTCTCCCGCATTGAAGTGCCGGAGCTGCGTCGCCAGATCGAGGAGAACCTCGCCGCGGCGCTCAAAGACCGCGCCCTGAAGGAGTTACTCTAGTGGCCGCCAACCCCGCCCTCGTGACGCCCGCACCGCTCGATGCCGAGCGCGTGCGGCGCGACTTCCCGATCCTTGGCACGCACGTCAACGGCCACCCCCTGGTGTACCTCGACAGTGCCGCCTCCTCGCAGCGCCCATGGCCCGTCATCCGGGCGGTCGAGGCCTACGAGACCCGCAGCCATGCCAACGTGCACCGCGGCGTCCATGCCTTAAGCCAGGCCGCGACCGCCGCCTTCGAGGGGGCACGCGAGCGCGTGCGGCGCTTCATCAACGCGCGCAGCGTGCGCGAGGTCATCTTCGTGCGCGGCACCACGGAGGCCATCAACCTCGTGGCGCAGTCCTACGCGCGCCCGCGCTTCAAGGCCGGGGACGAGATCCTCATCAGCGCGCTCGAGCACCACGCCGATATCGTGCCCTGGCAGCTCATCTGCGAGCAGACCGGAGCGGTGCTGAAGGTGGCGCCGATCAACCGCCGCGGCGAGCTCGAGTTCGAGGAATACCTGAAGCTGCTCTCCCCGCGCACGCGCCTGGTCGGCGTCGCGCACGTCTCGAACGCCCTGGGCACGGTGCTGCCGGTGAAGCGCATCATCGAGGCCGCGCACGCGGTCGGCGCCGTGGTGCTCGTGGATGGCGCCCAGGCAGTGCCGCACACGCCGGTGGACGTCGCGGCGCTCGGTGCCGACTTCTACGCCTTCTCCGCCCACAAGCTCTACGGGCCCACCGGGATCGGCGTGCTGTATGGGCGCGAAGAGCTACTGCAGGCCATGCCGCCCTGGCAGGGCGGCGGGGACATGATCCTCACCGTCTCCTTCGAGAAATCCACCTGGAACGAGCTGCCCTACAAGTTCGAGGCCGGCACGCCCAACATCTCCGGCGCCGTCGGGCTCGCCGCCGCGATCGACTACGTCGAGGCTCTGGGGCTGCCGGCGATCGCCGCGCACGAGGAGCGCCTGCTGCGCAAGGCGACCGCGGCGCTCTCGCAGATGCCGGACATCGAGCTCATCGGCACCGCGGCACATAAGGCCTCGGTGCTCTCCTTCACCATGAAGGACGTGCACCCGCACGACCTCGGCACCATTCTCGATGCCGAAGGGGTCGCGGTGCGCACCGGGCACCATTGCGCCATGCCCGTCATGACCTTCTTCGGGATCCCGGCGACCGCGCGCGCCTCGTTCGCCTGCTACAACACCGATGCCGACGTCGATGCCCTGGTGGCGGCGCTGAAGCGCGCGCGCGAGGTGTTCGCACTGATGGACCTGAAGGACCTCTACCGCGACGTGATCCTGGATCACAACAAGCGACCGCGTAACTTCGGCACGCTCGAGGGCACCCCGGCGCGCGCCGACGGTCACAACCCGCTGTGCGGGGACCGCCTCACCGTGACGCTGCACCTCAAGGGCGACCGCATCGAGGACATCCGCTTCGAGGGCAAGGGCTGCGCGATCTCCACCGCCTCGGCCTCCCTCATGACCGAGGCGGTCAAGGGCAAGGACCGCGCCGCGGTGAGCGCGCTCTTCGGGCAGGTGCATGACCTGCTCACGCGCGAGGATGCCGCCGCCCCCGCAGAACTCGGCAAGCTCGCCGCGCTCTCGGGCGTGCGCGAGTTCCCGGCACGCGTGAAGTGCGCGAGCCTCTGCTGGCACACCCTGAACGCTGCGCTCGCGGACGGCGCCGCGACGGTGTCGACGGAATAACGATGCGCAGACACGAGAACGAGCCCTTCGTGGTCAATCGCGAGGTGAAGGCGGTGATCGTGCCGGCGGGGCAGGAGGTGAACCTCAAGCCCGGCCAGGCCGGCTACATCACCCAGGCACTCGGGGGCAGCTTCACCGTCTACATCGACGGCAACCTGTTCCGCATCTCGGGTGAGGATGCCGACGCCATCGGCCAGGACACCGTCAAGCCCCCGGAGCTGCCGCCCAATGCCAGCGAGGAGGACGTGAAGAAGCTCGCCTGGGACCAGATGCGCAGCTGCTACGATCCTGAAATCCCGATCAATATCGTGGACTTGGGCCTGGTATATGAGTGCGACGTGAAGGCCAATGACGACGGCACCCGCATGGTGGAGGTTAAGATCACCCTCACCGCGCCCGGCTGCGGCATGGGCGACATCCTGGTGGACGACGTCCGCGACAAGATCTCGCGCATCCCGACGGTGCGCGAGGTGAAGGTGGAACTGACGTTCGACCCGCCCTGGAACCAGAGCATGATGACCGAGGCCGCCCGCCTGCAGACGGGCATGTTTTAAAGCACGCAGAAGAACTTGAAGGGGGAGCGCGTGAGCTCGAAGTGGGTCGACATCGGTGCCGTGAAGGAATTGAGCGAGACCGAGCCGTTCGCGGTGTTCGTGGAGGGCTATGCGATCGCGGTGGTGCGCTGCGGGGAGAACGTCTACGCGGTGCAGGACCTGTGCACGCACGATGGGGAGACCCTCGGCAATGCGCAGGTCGAGGACTGCCAGATCGTCTGCCCGCGCCACGGGGCGCACTTCTGCCTGCGCACGGGCCAGGCGCTCACGCCACCTGCCTATGAGCCGCTGCAGACCTTCGCCGCGCGCATCGACAACGAGCGCGTGCTCGTGGAAGTCCCCGCCTGAGGTGCCGCGTGCATGAAGCGAGTCACGCTCATGCGACACGCGGATGCACGCTGGAAGGACGCCGGGCTCACTGACCTCGAGCGGCCGCTGAGCCGCCGCGGCACGCACGCCGCGGAAGCCATGGCGCGGCGCCTTCTGGAACTGAAGCTCGTGCCCGACCTGCTGCTCGCAAGCCCGGCGCGCCGCGCGCAGCAGACCGCGCAGCTCCTGGCACGCGGGCTGTCACTCCCGGCCCGGTGCGTGCAGCGCGAGGAGGGCCTCTACCTCGGCAGTGCCGCGGACCTGCTCTCCATCGCAAGGAAGAGCGGGCCGCGCGTGACGCACCTGATGGTCATCGCCCACAACCCGGGATTGTCTGAACTCGCGGAACTGCTGCTGCCCGCGGGGGAGGCGCAGACGCTCGCGACCGCGGCCTTCTGCTCGATGCTGTTCTCGTGCGATGACTGGCAGGAGCTCTCGGCCGCGACGCTCGCGGGCGCGCAGCAGGAGTCTCCCCCGGCGGGCCTCTTCGGGCTCTTCGGCTGAAGGCGCCGCCCCCGGCGGCCCCTTCAGCACTCCGGCACGTTCACCGCAAGACCTCCCTGGGAGGTCTCCTTGTAGATGGTGGACATGTCGATGCCGGTCTGGCGCATGGTCGCGATCACCTGGTCGAGGGAGACCTTGTGCGAGCCGTCACCGCGCATCGCGAGCCGCGCCGCGTTGATGGCCTTCACCGCCCCCATGGCATTCCTCTCGATGCAGGGAATCTGCACCAGGCCCGCCACCGGGTCGCAGGTGAGCCCGAGGTTGTGCTCCATGCCGATCTCGGCGGCGTTCTCGATCTGCTCGGTGGTGCCCTGCAGTGCGGCCACGAGTCCGGCTGCGGCCATCGAGCAGGCGACCCCGACCTCGCCCTGGCAGCCCATCTCGGCGCCGGAGATCGAGGCGTTGCGCTTGTAGAGCATGCCCATGGCGGCTGCGACCAGGAGGAAGCGGATCACGCCCTCCTCGTTCGCGCCCTCCTCGAAGCGGCGGTAGTAGTGCAGCACCGCCGGCACGATCCCGGCGGCGCCGTTGGTGGGGGCGGTGACGACGCGCCCGCCGGCGGCGTTCTCCTCGTTCACCGCCAGCGCGTAGGCGTTAACCCAGTCCATGACGTCGAGTGGCTTCACCGTGCCGCTCTCGGTGAGCATGCGGTACAGGCGCGGCGCCCGGCGGCGCACCTTGAGCACCCCGGGCAGCAGGCCCGTCTGGCGGAAACCGCGTGCCACGCACGCCTGCATCACGCCCCAGACGTGCAGCAGCCGCTCGCGCACCTCCTCGGGCTTCGCCCAGCTGTATTCGTTGGCGAGCATCAGCTCGTACATCTCGAGTCCATGCTCGCGGCACAGCCGCAGCAGGTCCTCCCCGGAGGTGAAGGGATAGGGGGGCGCGCTGTGCGAGCGTGCCTCGGGAGCCTCCGACTCGTCACCGCTGACGACGAAGCCGCCGCCGATCGAGTAGTAGTCCGCCTCGCGCAGCAGCTGGCCGTCGGCGCCGAGCGCGCTGAAGCGCATGCCGTTGGAATGGCGCGGCAGGCGCTCGTGGTGCATGAAGAGCAGCTGCATCGGCTCATCGAAGGCGATCTCGTGCTCCCCGAGCAGGTGAATGCGGTGCGTGCTGCGGATGCGCCTGACGCTGGACTCGATGCTGTCCGGATCGACGGTCTCAGGACTTGCGCCCTCGAGTCCCACCAGCACCGCGGTGTCGGTGCCGTGACCGAGGCCCGTCAGGGCGAGCGATCCGTACAGGCGCACGGCGACCTCCCGGGTGGCCCCGAGCAGCCCGTCGCGCTTAAGTCCGAGCACGAACTCGCGCGCCGCCCGCATCGGTCCCATGGTGTGGGAGCTCGAAGGTCCGATACCGACCTTGAAGATGTCGAAGACACTGAGCGTCATGGATCTGCCAACCTCGCGCGCCACTCTGGGCACGCCGCCATCGCCTGTGGGGATCTTGCCCCTCCCCCTGGGGAGTCTGAAGCCTTAACTGCGGCCCGACATGCTTTGCGGCGACCTTGGGGGACTCAAATGCGACCGCGCAGGCGCCGCAGCCGGGCACGCTCGTGCTTGTCCGGACGCCGCTCGGGGCGCGGTGTCAGGGCCGCGGCGAGCTTCATGCGGGCACTGAACTCGGCGCGCCGGGCGATGCTCGCCGCACCCTCCTCATAACATAGTGCGGCCTGCTTCGCCGGCCCGCGGCGTGCCGGGATGCCCTGCACCGTGCACTCGAACTCGAGCGCGCCGCGCGTGAGCGTCACCCGGTCGCCGGCGCGCAGGGCGCGCCCGGGCTTCACCCGCTCGCCGTTCACGTGCACCCGCCCGCCGGCAACTGCCTGGGTGGCAAGCCCGCGGGAGCCATAGAGGCGCACCGCGAACAGCCAGCGGTCGATGCGGGCGGCTCCGGCGCTCGTGCTTGAAGGCTCGGACATGGGCCCTCAAGTATAATTGCCTCACCATGAATGAAGCGGTCATAACGCGCCTCCGGGGCGATCTGGACAATCTGCGCGCCCAGGGGCTTTTCAAGCCCGAGCGGGTGCTCGAGGGCCCGCAGGGCGGGGTCGTCGAGGCCGGGGGGCGCGAGGTGATCAACCTGTGCGCCAACAACTACCTCGGGCTCGCCAACCACCCGGCGGTGCGTGCGGCGGCGCAGCGCTCCCTCGACACCTACGGCTACGGCATGGCCTCGGTGCGCTTCATCTGCGGCACCCAGGAGACACACAAGGAGCTCGAGCGGCGCCTGGCGCGCTTCCTCGGCATGCAGGACGTCATCCTCTACTCCTCCTGCTTCGATGCCAACGGCGGCCTCTTCGAGACGCTGCTCGATGAGCGCGACGCGGTCATCTCTGACGCCCTCAACCACGCGAGCATCATCGACGGCATCCGCCTGTGCAAGGCGCAGCGCCTGCGCTACGCCAACAGCGACATGGGCGAGCTCGAAGCGCGCCTGAAGGAAGCCGCCGGCGCCCGCACCCGCCTCATCGCCACCGATGGCGTGTTCTCCATGGACGGCTACATCGCGAAGCTCAGGGAAATCTGCGACCTCGCCGAGCGCTACGACGCCCTCGTCATGGTCGATGACTCGCACGCCACCGGCTTCATGGGTGCCACGGGGCGCGGCACGCCCGAGCACTGCGGGGTCGCCGAGCGCATCGACATCCTCACCGGCACCCTCGGCAAGGCCCTAGGGGGCGGCAGCGGCGGCTATGTCGCCGCGCGGCGCGAGGTCATCGAGTGGCTTCGGCAGCGCTCGCGGCCCTACCTCTTCTCCAACAGCATCCCCCCGGTGGTCGCCTCCGCAAGCCTCGCGGTGCTCGACCTGCTCGAGGACAGCCCGGGCCTGCGCACCCAGCTGTTTGCCAACGCGCAGTTCTTCCGTGCCGGCATGGCGCGCGCCGGGTTCACGCTCAAGCCCGGCGAGCACCCGATCATCCCGGTGATGCTCGGCGATGCCGCGCTCGCCGGCAAGATGGCCGAGCGGCTGCTCGAGGAGGGCGTGTACGTCATCGGCTTCTCCTACCCCGTCGTGCCCCAGGGACAGGCCCGCATCCGCACGCAGATGTCGGCGGCACTGAACCAGAGGCAGCTCGAGCAGGCACTCGCCGCCTTCACCCGCGTCGGGCGCGAACTCGGCGTCATCGGCTGATTCAAGGAAAAGAAGAAGAACATGAAAGCACTCGTCAAAGAGCAGGCCGCCCCGGGCATCTGGCTGAAGGACATCCCGGAGCCCAAGGTCGGGCCCAACGACGTCCTGATCGAGATCGCCAAGACCGCCATCTGCGGCACCGACATGCACATCTACAAGTGGGACGCCTGGGCGCAGAAGACGATCCCCGTGCCGATGGCGGTCGGGCACGAGTACTGCGGGCGCATCGTCGACCTCGGCTCCGAGGTCAAGGGGCTCAAGACCGGCGACCGCGTCTCGGGGGAGGGCCACATCACCTGCGGCTACTGCCGCAACTGCCGCGCCGGCCGCCGCCACCTGTGCCGCAACACCATCGGGGTGGGCGTGAACCGCCCGGGCGCCTTCGCCCAGTACCTGTCGATCCCGGCGGACAACACCTTCAAGCTCCCCGACTCGATCCGCGACGACATCGCCTCGATCCTCGACCCGTTCGGCAACGCCACCCACACCGCGCTCGCCTTCAACATGGTGGGCGAGGACGTGCTGATCACCGGCGCCGGCCCGATCGGCATCATGGCGGTCGCCATCGCGCGCTTCACCGGCGCGCGCCACGTGGTGATCACGGACGTGAACGACTACCGCCTCGACCTCGCACGCCAGATGGGCGCCACGCGCGCCATCAACGTGCAGCGCGAGTCGCTCGATGAGACGATGAAGGAGCTCGGCATGCAGGAGGGCTTCGACGTCGGCCTCGAGATGTCGGGCAACGCCCAGGCGCTGCGCGAGATGCTGCGCACCATGCACCACGGCGGCTCGGTCGCGATCCTCGGCATCCCGCCCGAGGAGACCGCCATCGACTGGAACCAGGTGATCTTCAAGGGCCTCACCATCAAGGGCATCTACGGGCGCGAGATGTTCGAGACCTGGTACAAGATGGCGAGCCTGCTGCAGAGCGGCCTCAAGCTCGACCCGATCATCACCCACCACTTCCCCGTGCAGGACTACATCGAGGGCTTCGAGACCATGGGCTCGGGCAAGTCCGGCAAGGTGATCCTCGACTGGTCGACGCTGCGCTCCAACTAGGCAACCCTAGCGCCTGCGGGCAAGCGGCGGCGGCGCGAAGTCGCGCGCCTGCGCCTGCAGCCAGTCGCGGAAGATGGCGACCTTGGGCAGCTCAACGTAGGTCTTCGGGCACACGAAGTAGTAGGCGAAGCGATACGGGATGAGGCGCTCGCTCGCCAGCGCGATGCGCCCGGCGGCGAGCTCCCCCGCAGCCAGTGTCCAGCGGATGAGGGCAAACCCCAGGCCCTCGATGGCCGCCTCCAGCACGCTCACCGAGTCGTCCATGTAGGCCCCGCGCTGCGCCTTGCGCAAGGCGGCGCCGCGCGCCGACCAGCTCGACCAGTCGAGCTCGACCCCGTGCAGCAGCGGCCGCGCATCGAGCTCAGCGCCCGCCTCGAGCGGCCCATACTTCTTCAGCACCCGGGGCGCGGCGACTGCGAGCAGCCAGTCGTCCATCAGCTTCTCCACGTGCAGCCCCGGGTAGCGTCCGAGCCCCAGGCGCACCGCGGCGTGAAAGTCGCTGCGCGCGAAGTCCACGAGCTCCGGGGATGACTGGATGCGCAGCTCGACCTGCGGATGGCGGGCATGCAGGTCCCCGAGGCGCGGCGTCAGCCACTTCTGCAGGAAGGACGGCAGCACGCTCAGGTTGATGCTGCCGCTCTGGCGCGTGCCCTTAAGGCGCTGCAGGGTGGTCTCGAGCTCATCCAGGCCTGCGCGAATGCCGGGCAGGAGCTGCGCTCCTTCCGGGGTGAGCTCCACCTTGCGGCCGCTCCTCCTGAAGAGCGGCGTCTGCAGGTAGTCCTCGAGCACCTTCACCTGCTGGCTCACCGCGGCCGGCGTCACGTGCAGCGCCTCGGCGGCGTCGCCGAAATTCAGGCGTGTCGCCACGGCCTCGAATACCCGCAAGGCGTTCAGCGGCAGCCGGTCGTATGCCGATCCCACGCGAAGTTTTCCTTAAGGTGGCTTCAGTTTCTCGGTTTGTTCGCAGCGCCCATGGAGCCGAGAGTAACACCCATGAAATCGGCGGCCACGAACCCATACCGGTTCGCTGGTGGACGGCCAGACGGAGGTCACTACCATGTCAGCCTCAATCTTCGGTGAGCGCGTCCTGGCGCTACTCGGTTCTTCCCTGATCTCGGCCCTGCTGTGGGCACCCATCGCCTCGCCGGTGGAGGTGGCGGCGACCGTTCACGCGGTCGGCCAGACGGTCAGCCACACGGTCAGCGCCCCGCTGCACGGGCACTAGGGTGAGCATGCGCGGATGGGCCGCGCGGGCTAAGGGGCCGCAGGGTCAGTCCCCTGCGGTTCCCGAAGGCGCGGCGGCACCGCCTTAGAGCTGGGCAGCGTCTGCATGAACTTCCCGATGTCCGCAAGCGTCGGCGAGCGCCAGCGCAGCACCCAGGTGAGCGCGGCAACCGTGGCCGCGTGGGCTCGTCCGGGATAGATCCTGAGCACCACCGGCACGCCCGCCGCGGCGAGTGCGGCCGCGAGGCGTTCGCTGTTGCGTGGCCAGACGATCTCGTCCGCCGCACCGTGGATCAGCAGAGTCGGCGGCGCCCGTGGTGAAACGTACGGCAGCACCTGCCAGTCATGGGGCGTGTAGGGGGCCGTGAAGATCGCGTTCAGGGTCGCATCGTTCGGAGTCAGCTGGTACGGCCCGGACAGGCCGATGAGGCCACTGATGTCGGCCGGATCCGCACCGGCCCTGCGCAGGTAGGCGTCGTTCAGGGCCAGCATGGCCGCCATGTGCGCCCCGGCCGAGTGCCCCATGAGGACGATGCGGTGCGGGTCGCCCCCGTAGTCGGCCGCGTGCCGCTCCACCCAGGCCACGGCGTCCGCCGCGTCGTCGAGGAACTGCGGGAAGCGCACCTGCGGGTAGAGCCGGTAGTCGGGCAGCACCACGACGTAGCCCAGGTCGGCAAGCGCGGCACCGACGAAGCGGTAGTCTTCCTTGTCGCCCTGCGTCCAGCTGCCCCCGTACCAGAACACGATCACGGGAGCGGCACCCGCCGGATGCGCGGGCCGGTAGATGTCGAGCTTCTGCCAGTCCTGTGGGCCGAAGCGTACGTCGGCGTCGCGGTGGGAGCGGGCCAAGCGCGCCGGGAAATTGGCGATGCCGAACGAGAGCGTGCTGCACGCGGACAGCAACAGCGTGCCTGCCACGAGGAGCCACCGGTACGGCTGCGAGCGCATGCGCGCAAGCTATCACGCCGCGCAGCAGCGCTGCGGCGCGACGGGGGTGTTGCGAACCGCTAGAGGCGGATCCTCGCCTCGTTGCCGGCGAGTTCCTTCTTCGGGTCGGCACCGAGCAGCAGCTTGATCCCGGACAGCACGCTGACATCGTTCAGCCACACCTGCAGCTCAGTGGCGTCCAAGCGCAGCAGCACGAGTTTCGGATCCTGCTTGCCGCCCTCGTACCAGGCCGCGACCAAGGGGCTCCACAGCCGCTCGATCACCTGGCGGTCCTCGTCCACGACGAGTGAGCCGGAGAGGGTCGCAAACAACTCGTGCCCGCGGGCGACGAACGCGGCGACCGCGCGGTTGCCGCCCATCATGCCCTGGTAGAGAGAGGTGTCCTTGGAGCTGAAGAACCACAGCGGCCCCCGCCCCTGCTCCAGCTGCGCGGTCATCGGGCGGCTGCGCCCCTCCTCGTGCTCAAGAGCGAGCATCAGGACCGGGTGCTTGCCCAGGTGTTGCCAGAAGCTGTCTTCGAGTTCCTGCGGGGTATGCACGGCGTGCTCCGAGATGGCGTTGACGGGGAGCGAGCCTAACCCGCGCCGCAGTCGCCGCCTGTCGGGCATTGAGGTCCAGGCCCTGACAGCCGAGTCGTACACGTGCCCCCGGCGCAGGCCCTCAGTCGCTGCCGCCGGCCTCCGGGAGCGCTCGCAGCGAGCGGTAGCGTACGGCAGCGCGGGCGCGGGCCTTCGCCGCCACCTCGGCGCGGTCGCGCGGCGGGGCGTTGGTGGTGAGCGCGCCCAGGAGCCGCCGCGACGCGGCCGTCACCTCATCGACCGCGGTATTGAAGGCAGCTTCGTTGGCGAGCGAGGGCTTGTTGAAGCCACTGACCTTGCGCACGAACTGCAGCGCCGCCGCCCGCACTTCGTCTTCCGTGACCGGGGGCTCGAAATTAAACAGAAGCCTGATGTTGCGGCACATGGGTGTACTTCCGGCTGCGACGTGCCACGCACGTACGGTGCGATTCTGCGACGCGAAGGTACGTTGACACAATCCACGCCGCCGCGGGGCGCACCCGCAACGCCCCTGCGCTCCTATAATGGCGGCCGAACCTGCGCCCCAAGCGCCACCGTGAAAGACACGCCCCCATGAGGATCGTCACCTACAACATCAACGGCATCGGCGCGCGCCTGCCGAACCTGTTGCGCTGGCTGAAGGAATACTCACCCGACGTCGTGTGCCTGCAGGAACTGAAGGCCCCACAGGAGAAGTTTCCCGAAGGCCCCATCCGCGAGGCGGGCTACGGGGTCATCTGGCACGGGCAGAAGAGCTGGAACGGGGTCGCGATCCTCAGCCGTGGCGCCGACCCGCAGGAGATCCGCCGCACGCTCCCCGGGGACCAGGAAGACGTGCACAGCCGCTACATCGAGGCGCAGGTGCGCGACGTGACCATCGGCTGCCTGTACCTGCCCAACGGCAACCCGGCCCCCGGACCGAAGTTCGACTACAAGCTCGGGTGGCTGAAGCGCTTCATCGCGCACGCAGCCCAGCTCGCCCCGAGTACCAAGGCGGTGGTGCTGGCGGGGGACTACAACGTGATCCCGACCGAGCGCGACGTCTACAAGCCCGAGCGCTGGGTGAACGACGCCCTGTTCCGCACCGAGGTGCGCGAGGCCTTCGCGCACCTCCTGGCGCAGGGCTGGACGGATGCCATCCGGGCGCTGCACCCGGATGAGACCATCTACACCTTCTGGGATTTCTTCCGCAATGCGTACGAGCGCGATGCGGGCCTGCGCATCGATCACCTGCTGCTGAACAAGGCGGTGCGCGGCCGTCTCACCGCCGCCGGTGTCGACCGGGCGGTGCGCGGCTGGGAAAAGCCGAGCGACCACGCCCCGACCTGGATCGAGCTCACGGACTGATCCTGCCGCTCCCTCACGTGGCGGGACCTGCGTGCGGCCGCCGGCGGTTCAGACCTGCGCTGTCCCGCCGTCGACGAACAGCTCGATGCCGGTGACGAAGGAGGAGTCCGCCGAGGCCAGGAACAGCGCCGCGCTGGCTATTTCCTCGGACTCCCCCATGCGCCCCATCGGGATGGTGGCGACCAGCCGTGCGATCGCATCCTTGGGCAGGCCGGCGAGTATCGGGGTATCGATCGTGCCGGGGCTGATGACGTTCGCGCGGATCCTGCGATCCTTGAGTTCCACCGTCCAGGTGCGTACGAAGGAGCGGATCGCGGCCTTGCTGGCGCTGTAGACGTCAAAGCCCGGCAGCCCCTTCACCCCGGCGATCGAGCCGGTCAGGATGATCGAGCCGCCCTCGCGCATCAGCGGCAGCGCCTTCTGCACCGTGAACAGCGTGCCGCGCACATTGACCCCGAAGATGCGCTCGTACTGCTCGCTCGAAATCGCACCCAGCGGTGCCACCTCACCGACGCCCGCGTTGGCGAACACCACGTCCACGTGGCCCTTCGCGGCGCGTACGGTCTCGTAAAGGGTGTCCAGATCGGCGAGCTGCCCCACGTCGCCCGCCACACCGGTGACGTTGCGGCCGATCGCCTTTACCGCCGCCTCAAGCTCGGTGCGCCGCCGGCCCATGATGTAGACGTAGGCGCCCTCGGCGACGAAGCGCTTGGCGGTCGCAAGCCCCATCCCCGACGTGCCGCCGGTAATCACTGCAACCTTGTCCTGAAGCTTGCCCATGAGAAACCTCCTGTAAGCGAATGCGGCGAGTCTCCGCCTCTCGGCATCGCTTGATAAGTGGGGCCAAATGAATAGTATTCATGCTCTTTCAGGCATGAATTTCCGGAGCCCCGGTGGACCGTCTTCTGCTCATGCACTCCTTCACCCGCGCCGTGGAAACCGGCAGCTTCTCCGCCGTGGCCCGCGAGTTGCGCATCGGCCAGCCGAACGTGAGCCGCCACATTGCAGCCCTGGAGGAGTATCTCGGCACGCGGCTGCTGCATCGCTCGACGCGCCGGTTGACCCTGACGCCGGAGGGGCAGCGCTACTACGGCGAGGCGCGGCGCGTGCTCGATGCCATCGCGGAAGCCGAGTCGACCGCGCGCGGTGAGGAGACTCCGAGTGGCCTGCTGCGCGTCGCCTGCCCCACCGCGCTGGGCCGCACTCATGTGCTGCCGCAGCTGAAGACCCTGCTCGGGCGCTACCCGCAGATGGACGTGGACCTGCAGATCGGCGATCGCTTCAGTGATCTCATCGAGGAGGGTATCGATCTTGCCATCCGCATCGGAGAGCTGCGCGACAGCACCCTTAAGGCGCGCCGCATAGGCACCGCCGAGCGCGTCTGCGTCGCAAGCCCCGCCTATCTGGCAAGGCACGCCGCTCCGGCGACGCCCGCGGACCTGCGGCAGCACAGCTGCATCGTGTACTCGCTCGCGTACTCGGGGAATCGCTGGCCGTTCCGCACCACGGAGGTAGAGGTGAGCGGACGTCTGCGGGTCAATTCACCCGACGGCATCCACGGCGCGGCGGTCGACGGACTCGGGGTAGCCTACGCACCGGTATGGCTGTTCCAGAAGGAACTGCGTTCGGGTGCGCTGCAGGCGTTGCTGCTGCACGAGATGGGGCCGCCGACGCCCATCAACCTCGTCTATCCCACGCGCCGGCTGCTGCCGCGGCGCGCTCGGGTGTTCATGGATTTCATCGCCGCCGCCTTCAATGGCGATCCGGTGCTCAACGAAGGCGCCCTGGGGAGGCTGCTGCGCGGGGCGCCGCGGCGCGGCCGCCCTCAGCGCACTTCGCAGAAGCAGTAGGCGTAGAGGCGGTTCGGCTCGCTGAAGCGCGCCAGCGCTGCTGCCTGCTGGGTCACGGGATCGAGGCGCTCGGCGAGGCGCGCGATCGCCGCATCCTGCGGACTGAAGCGCACGAAGTTCCTGATCAGGCCCGACTTCAGGTTCATGGCGAGCGTCTCCGCCCAGGTGAGCTTCGGCTCGATGAACTTGGTGGTGTAGTCGGTGAGCTTGGCGCGCTGCGCGGCGGACTTGACCGCATCGTTGAAGGAGCCGAGCTCATCTACCAGGCCGATGCGCTTGGCATCGGCGCCCGCCCACACGCGCCCCTGCGCGATGGTGTCGACTTCGGCGGTGGTCTTCTTGCGCCCCGCCGCCACGCGCGCCACGAACTCATCGTAGCCGTGGGTGGTCACCGACTGCAGTACCGCCTTGGCCCCCTCGCTCAGCGGGCGGTCGATGCGTGCCTGGCCGGACAGCGCCGTGGTGCCCACGCCATCGACGCTCACGCCGACCTTGCCGAGCGTCTTGTCGATGGTGGGGATGATCGCGAAGATGCCGATGGAGCCGGTGATGGTGGCGGGGTTGGCCCAGATCTCATCGGCGGGCGCTGAGATGTAGTAGCCCCCGGAGGCCGCGTAGCCGCCCATGGAGACGACGAGCGGCTTGCCGGCCGCGCGCAGCGCCACGAGCTCCCGGTAGATCTCCTCGGAGGCGAGCACGCTGCCGCCGGGGCTGTTGACGCGCAGCACGACCGCCTTCACGTCCCTGTCGTTGCGCGCCTCGCGGATCAGCTTCGCGGTCGAGTCGCCGCCGATGGTGCCCGGGGCCTGCTCGCCATCCAGGATCTCCCCGCTCGCGACGATGACGCCGACCTTCTGTCTTGCAAGTCCGCTCACCTTCTTGTCGGCACGCGCCACGCGCAGGTAGTCCTCGCTGGAGATGCCGCTGAAGGAGTCCTTGTCGTCGTTCGGGCCGACGAGCTCGGTGAGGCGCTGCTCGACCTCGATGGAGGTCTTAAGTCCGGTGACGAGCCCGTCATTCAGGGCCACCTTGGCGGCATCGCCACCGGCGGCCGGCACGGTCGTCATGAAGGAGTCGACGTACTTGGAGAGCGCATCGGGGGGCAGCTTGCGTGCGCGCGTCACCTCGTCCTGGTAGGTGTTCCACAGCGCCGTCAGGTAGGTGCGGCTCTCCTCGCGGTCCTCGGGCGACATGCTGGTGCGGGTGTAGGTCTCCACCGCGCTCTTGAAGGCGCCGACGCGGAACACGTTGATGTCGACGCCGAGCTTGTCGAGCGCGTCCTTGAGATAAGTGCGGTAGCGGTCATAGCCCTGCACCAGCACGAAGCCCATCGGGTCCAGGTACACCTCGTCCGCCTGGGCGGCGAGGTAGTAGCGCTCCTGCGTGAGCTCGACGCCGTAGGCGATCACCTTCTTGCCAGTGGCGCGGAACTCGCGGATGGAAGCGGCGAGCTCGGCGAGGGAGGGCTGGTTGGCACTCTCGAGCTTGTCCAGGTCTAGCACCAGCACCTGGATGCGCTTGTCGGAGGCCGCGGCGTGGATGGCATCGGTGAGGTCCCAGAGGAGCGCCTCGGGCCGGCCGTTCCCCAGCGCCTCATCGACGGCGCGGGCGCGGGCGTTACCGGAGAGCTGCTCCACCAGCGGGCCGTCCGGGGCGATGACCAGGGCCGCCTTGCCGGGGACCAGGGGCACGCTGCCGCGCAGCACGCCGAAGATCACCCCGAACAGCACCAGCAGCAGGATGAGGTGCAGCGCCTTGCGCAGGCCGTCGAGGCCGCGCCACAGCCCCGAGAAAAAGGAACGCGGCGTCATGCGGTCAGCTTCCTTCCCTTGTCCGCCACTCACGCGGCGCTACCGATCCTTAGAGGCTCCTCGCCTCAGAGCTTCTCTTCGATACGGGCAGCCTTGCCCGACAGGTCACGCAGGTAATAGAGCTTGGCGCGGCGCACGCTGCCGCGGCGCTTGACGCTCACGTCGCTGATCGCCGGGCTGTAGGTCTGGAACACGCGCTCTACGCCCTCGCCGTGCGAGATCTTGCGCACCGTGAAGGAGGAGTTGAGGCCGCGGTTGCTCTTGGCGATGACCACGCCCTCGTAGGCCTGCACGCGCTCGCGGTCGCCCTCGACCACCTTCACCTGCACGACCACCGTGTCGCCGGGCCGGAATTCCGGCAGCTGGCGCGTCATGCGGCTCTTGTTGATTTCCTGAATGATGTCGCTCATGTCTTTTCACCTCGATCTGCGTTTCCCGCCGCACGTGCGGCGAGGAAGTCATCCCATGCGCGCCGCAGTTCCGGCGCCAGCTGCGCCGCCGCGAGGAGCTCCGGCCGCCGCTCCACCGTCCGGGTGAACGCAGCGCTGAGCCGCCAGCGGCGGATGTCCGCGTGGTCACCGGATAACAGCACCGGCGGCACGCTTCGGCCCTCGAAAACCTCCGGCCGCGTGTAGTGCGGCCAGTCGAGGAGCCCCTGGGCAAAGGAGTCCTCGGCGCTCGAACGCTCATCCCCGAGACTTCCCGGGAGCAGGCGCACCAGCGCATCAATCACCGTGAGCGCGGGCAGCTCACCGCCCGAGAGCACGTAGTCCCCGACCGAGATCTCCCGGTCGATCGCGCTCTCGATGACGCGCTCATCCACGCCCTCGTAGCGTCCCGCCACCAGCAGCAGCCCCGGCAGCTGCGCGAGCTCCTGCGCGAGGGCCTGGCTGAAGCGCTCACCCTGCGCCGACAGGTACACGCGCGGGGCGCCCTGCGGGAGCCTGCCCTGCGCGGCGCGGATCGCCGCCACCAGGGGCTCGGGCTTCATCACCATCCCCGGGCCACCGCCGTAGGGCCGGTCATCCACCGTGCGGTGCACATCGCTCGTGTGCGCCCGCGGGTCCTCGGTCCCCACACTCACCAGGCCGCGCGAGAGCGCGCGGCTCACGATCCCGAAGCGCAGCGCCCCCTCGATCATCGCCGGGAAGAGCGTCACCACTTCAATCTTCATGGAGCCTTCTATTCCAGCTCCGCGGGCCAGTCCACCACAATCGTGCGTGCCGCCAGGTCCACCTTCTTCAGGTGCGCCGGCTGCGCGAGCACCCAGTGCTCGGCCCCGCCGGCCTCCCTCGTCACCATCACCGTGCCGCGCGGTGCATCCACGAAGTGGCTCACCACGCCCAGATCCGTCCCCTCGAGGTTCCTCACCGCGAACCCCAGCAGGTCCGAGCGGTAGAACTCCCCCTTGGCAGGCTTCGGCAGCGCGGCACGCTCGACCTCAACCCACGCGCCCGTCAGGGCTGCCGCCGCGTCGCGATCGGCCAGGTCCGCAAGACTCGCCACGAGCCCGGCCCCATGCACCCGCCCGTCGATGAGCTCGCGGGTGACGCGCTCGCCGCTGGCGAGCCTGAGCGTCCACACCGGGTACTCGAGGAGTCCCTCCACCGGCTCGGTGAAGGACTCGACGTGGAGCCAGCCCTTGATGCCGAAGGGGGCTCCCAGGCGTCCGAGTTCCACCCATTCCACGGCTGTTGTCTCCTGCCGCGCGGACACCTTTTTTATTAGGTCCGCGGCGGCTGGGCCCGCATCCTCTTGCGCTTAGGCCGTGGCCTGCTTGCGGTAGGAGGACACCAGGTGCGCCACGCGCTCGGAGGGCTGCGCGCCCTGGCCGACCCAGTAGTCGATGCGCGGCAGATCGAGCTTCAGCTTCTGCTCGTTGCCGCGCGCGATCGGATTGAAGAACCCGACGTGCTCTAAGCTCGGGCCGCCCTGGCGCTTGCGGCTGTCGGTCACTACCACGTGGTAGAAGGGCTGGTTGCGCGCCCCGCGCCGCGTCAGGCGAATAGTTACCATGGTCTTAACGCTCTCACTTGGATAGGAGGGCCGCAAAAGGGGCCCCGAAAAAGAGCGCGGATTCTACGCAACGCCCGTCCCGGGCGCCAGTTTTTCTAGGCCCGGCGCGGGGTTCCGCCACCCGGGCCCGCCGTCGTGGCCGGCTGGCCCCTGCTGTGCCCGCAGGAGCCCCCTCAGCGGCCCGGGAACCCCGGCGGCATCCCCCCCTTGAAGGCCCCCATCATGCGCTTGAGGGCCCCGCCCTTCATGCTCTTCATGACGCGCTGCATCTCCTGGAACTGCTTGAGCAGCCGGTTGACGTCCTGGACCTGCACGCCCGAGCCCCCGGCGATGCGCCGGCGGCGCGAGCCGTCGATGATCGAGGGGTTGCGCCGCTCCCGGGGGGTCATGGAATTGATGATGGCGATCTGGCGGCGCAGGTCCTTGTCGCCCTGCTCGGCCGAAGGGGCCCCTTTGCGCAGGGCCGCCCCCGGGAGCTTGTCGATCAGGGCCCCGACGCCCCCCATCTTCTGCAGCTGCTCGAGCTGGCCGCGCAGGTCCGACATGTCGAAGCCCTTGCCCTTGACGACCTTGTCGGCCAGCCGCCGCGCCTCGTCGTGATCGACCTGGCGGTGCACCTGCTCGACGAGACTGACCACGTCCCCCATCCCGAGGATCCGCGAGGCCATGCGCTCAGGATCAAAGGGCTCCAGCGCCTCGGTCTTTTCCCCGACGCCGAGGAACACGATCGGCTTGCCCGTCACCTGGCGCACCGATAAGGCCGCGCCGCCGCGCGCATCGCCGTCGGCCTTGGTGAGCACCACGCCGGTGAGGTCGAGCACCGCCCCGAAAGCGCGCGCGGCGTTCACCGCATCCTGCCCCGCCATGGCATCCACCACGAACAGCCGCTCGGCGGCGGGCACCGCCTGGTCGATCTCGCGCACCTCGGCCATCAGGCTCTCATCGACGTGCAGCCGGCCCGCGGTATCCACGATCAGGACGTCGAACACCCCGTTGCGGGCACGCTCCAGCGCGCGCGCCGCGATCGAGGGGGGCGCCTCGCTCGCATCCGCCGGGAAGTACTCCGCGCCGACCTGGGCGGCCAGGCGCTCCAGCTGCAGCATCGCCGCCGGACGGCGCACGTCGGTGCTGACCAGCAGGACGCGCTTCCTGTCGTGCTCGATCAGGCGCCGCGCGAGCTTGGCGGCGGTGGTGGTCTTGCCGGCGCCCTGCAGGCCCGCGAGCAGGATCACGGCCGGGGGCTGCGCGCGCAGCCGGAAGCCTTCCCCGGCACCGCCCATGAGGGCGACCAGCTCCTGGTGCAGGATGCCGATGAAGGCCTGCCCCGGGGTGAGGCTAGAGAGCACCTCGGTGCCGAGGGCCTTGGCCTTGACGCCCTCGATGAAGGACTTGACCACCGGGAGCGCCACGTCCGCCTCGAGCAGCGCGATACGCGCCTCGCGCAGGGTCTCCCCGACATTTTCCTCGGTGATGCGGCCGCGGCCGCGCAGGTTGTCGAGGGTGCGGGAGAGGCGCTGGGTCAGACTGTCGAACATGGGGCACTGTCAGGGGGTGGGCGGGAGGTGCCGATTATAGGGGCGCGGGGCCGGTTTTCCCGCTTCGGTCCGCGAAGCTTCTATGCTAGGCGGGCGCGTGCACGGCAAGGGGACCAGGGGGGCCGTGCGCGGGCGCCAACGCGGCCGCGAGAAAGGGTTCCGACTTGAACTTCGCATCGACGACACTTCTGTCCCTCATCCTCCTCGGGCTCCTCATCATCGTCGCCTTCTCCTCGGGCACCGAGGTGGCGATGCTGTCGGTGAACCGCTTCCGCATCCGCCACCGGGCCCAGGCCGGCCACCGCCAGGCGCGCGCACTCGAGCGCTTGCTGGAGAAGCCCGATGACTGGCTGGGCGCGAACCTCGTGATCCTCGCCGGCGCGAGCGTGTTCGCCTCGGCGATCGCGACGATCCTCGCGCAGCGCTCCGGTGAGCGCTACGCGGTGCCGCTCGCCGGCGCCCTCCTCACCCTCATCGTGATCGTGTTCTGCGAGCTCGCGCCCAAGATCTATGCGGCCGCGAACCCGGAAGGGGTGGCGCTGCACGCCGCCGGCATCTACCGGGTGCTGGTGGGCGTGGCGCGGCCGGCGCTGTGGCTCGACCAACACGCTCGCCTACGGCTTCCTGCGCCTGTTCGGCGCCGCCCGCCCGACGCGCTCCGACCAGTCCCTGAGCGCCGAGGAGCTGCGCACGGTGGTGAGCGAGGCAGCGCCCGTGATCCCGGCGCGCCACCGCCAGATGCTGCTGTCGATCCTGGACCTGGGCCACGTCACCGTGAATGACATCATGGTGCCGCGCCAGGAGATCGACGGCATCGACGTCAGCGAGAGCTGGGACGAGATCCTCGACCAGCTGCGCCAGACCCCGCACACGCGCCTGCCGGTCTACGAGGGCGAGCTCGACAACCTGATCGGCCTCTTGCACATGAAGCGCGTGGCGCAGGAGCTGGTGCGCGGCTCCCTCACCCGCGAGCGCCTGGTGGAGGTCGCGCGCGGGCGCGAGGCCTACTTCGTGCCTGAGGGCACCGCCCTCAACGTGCAGCTCGGGCACTTCCAGCGCAACCGGCGCCGCTTCGCCTTCGTGGTCAACGAGTACGGGGACATCGAGGGACTGGTGACGCTCGAGGACATCCTCGAGGAGATCGTCGGGGAGTTCACTTCCGATCCTGCCACCATCACCCACAAGGACGTGCACGTGGAGCGCCCCGGGGTCTACATCGTCAATGCCAGCGCCACCATCCGCGCGCTCAACCGCGCGCTCGGCTGGCAGCTGCCCACGGGTGGGCCGAAGACGGTCAACGGCCTGCTGCTCGAGCACCTGGAGACCATCCCCGACAGCGGCACCATGGTGCGCGTGGGCGCCTACGAGTTCGAGGTGCTGCAGATCGCGGACAACGCCATCCGCACGGTGCGCGTGCGGCCGCCGGCGGTGGTGCTCAAGAGCGCCTAAGCCACGGTGAGGGCGGCGGCCTCGAGGGCATCGGTGATGCGCGCCACGCCGATGACCTTCAGATCCCCCGGTGCACGGCGCGGGGCGTTGTCCTTGGGCACGATCGCGACCCGGAAGCCCTGCGCCTGGGCCTCCTTCAGGCGCTCATCGCCGTAGGCCACAGGACGCACCTCCCCGGTGAGCCCGATCTCCCCGAAGGCGATGAGGTGCGAGGCGATGGCGCGGTCATGCAGGCTCGAGGCGAGCGCCAGCAGCACCGGCAGGTCGGAAGCCGTCTCGCCGATCTCGATCCCACCCACGACGTTCACGAACACGTCGTGCTCCTGCAGCGACACACCCGCGTGGCGGTTGGCCGCGGCGAGCAGCATCGCCACCCGGTTGGTGTCCAGGCCCTGCGCCACGCGCCGCGGTGCACCAAAGCGCATGCGGTCGACCAGCGCCTGCAGCTCGATCAAGAGCGGCCTGCCGCCCTCGCGGGTGACGGTCACGATGCTCCCCGGGGCGGCCTCGGGCGCGCGCGACAGGAAGATCGCGGCCGGGTTCTTCACTTCCTTGAGGCCGCCCGCGGTCATGGCGAAGAAGCCGAGCTCGTTGGCGGCGCCGAAGCGGTTCTTGGTGGCGCGCACGATGCGGTAGCGGCTGCCGGCCTCGCTCTGGAAGTAGAGCACGGTGTCCACCAGGTGCTCGAGCAGGCGCGGGCCGGCGATCGTGCCCTCCTTGGTGACGTGCCCGACGATGACCACCGCGCAGCCCCCCGCCTTGGCGAAGCGCACCAGTTCCGCAGTGCACTCGCGCAGCTGCGACACCGCACCGGCGAGTGTTGCGGTGCTGCCCGACTGCACGGTCTGGATCGAGTCGATGACGAGCAGCGCCGCGCGGCGCTCGGTGGCGAGTGCCAGGATCGCCGCAAGGTCGGTCTCGGAGACGAGGCTCAGGCCTTCCGCGGTCAGGCCGAGGCGCCGCGAGCGCAGCGTCACCTGAGCCACCGACTCCTCCCCGCTGGCGTAGATGACGGGCCGTGCGGCGGCCACGTGGGCGGCCACCTGCAGCAAGAGTGTCGACTTGCCGATGCCCGGCTCCCCGCCCAGGAGGATGACGGAGCCTGGCACCAGCCCCCCGCCCAGGACCCGATCGAGCTCGCCCTCGCCGCTCATCAGCCGCTCGCCGCCGGCCGTCGCCTCAGAGCTCGCGGCCAGCGTCACGGCGCTGGCGGCCGGTGCCTGGCGCGTGCGAGCGCCCACGCGTTGTTCGAGGGAATTCCACTCACCGCACAGCGGGCACTGCCCCTGCCATTTCAGGGTCTCGCCGCTGCAGGAACTGCAGACAAACACCGGGTTCAGGCGGGCCATTTGTGCGCCACGGGTCCACTTTCGGCTAGGATTCGCGCGGGGGGCGGGCCCAATGGCTTCTTTTGTGAACAAAGCCACTCGGACCCTCTGCCGGCGATGCTAGCTTATGCCGGCTCCATTCGGGGACGGGAAAGTGACGCGTATCACATTCGGTGGGCCAAAAGCGGACCAGGTCGAGGCATGAGCTTGCGGAACAAGCTCCGCTTTGTCGGTTTGTCCGATACGGGTAAGGTCCGCGAACACAACGAGGACACCATTGCCGTCGATCCGGACATCGGGCTGCTCGTGCTGGCGGATGGCATGGGCGGCTACAACGCCGGCGAAGTCGCCAGCGGCATCGCGGTCAAGACCATCGTGAACCTCGTGCGCGAGCACGTGCAGCGCGAGGACCTGTCGGTCCCGGACCGTGAGTCCGGGCTGTCGCGCCCGAACATCATCCTGCGCGACGCCATCAGCCGCGCCAACAAGATCATCTACCAGACCGCCCGCACGCAGCCGCAGTGCGAGGGCATGGGCACGACCGTGGTCGCGGCACTGTTCTTTGACAACAAGGTGACCATCGCACACGTCGGGGACTCGCGCCTGTACCGGCAGCGGACCGAGAAGATCGAGCAGGTCACCATGGACCACTCGCTGCTGCAGGAGCTGGTCGACCGTGGCTTCTACTCCGCCGAGGAGGCGCAGCGCGCCGCCAACAAGAACTACGTGACCCGGGCCCTGGGGGTCGAGGCGAGCGTGGACGTGGAGATCCAGGAGGTCCCGGTCAATAAGGGCGAGGTGTTCATCCTCTGCTCCGACGGGCTCTCAGATATGGTTGAAGACGAAGATATTCATTTAACCATAAACACCTTTAGTGCTAATCTGGATACGGTCGCCAAGCAGTTGATTCAACTGGCCAATGACAACGGAGGCCGGGACAACGTCTCGGTGGTCATGGCGCACATCATGGATGCTTTTCCGGCTCGCACGAAGATTTTCGACAAGATCCTGGGCTGGTTTGGCTGACACGCGATAGAGGCAAAGCACATGGCAAGGTTGGTCTTGAGCCTGGATGGCCAGGTAATGGCGGAATACAACATGAACAAGGAGCGCTACACGATCGGGCGCCTCCCTGACAATGACATCCGCATCGACAACGCAGCCGTCAGCGGCCACCACTCGCTGATCATCAACATCCTCAATGACTCCTTCCTTGAGGACCTGAACAGCACCAACGGCACCTACGTCAACGGCAAGCTCATCAAGAAGCATGCCCTGCAGCATGGCGACGTGATCACCGTCGGCCACCACCAGCTGCGCTTCGTCGAGGACGACGAGCAGCAGGACGAATTCGAAAAGACCATGGTCATCCAGCCCTCCGCCCGCCCGGTGGAGAAGCTGCGCGCCGCGGCCGAGATCACCGACAAGTCAGGCGGCGCCCCGATCACGGCCACCGGCAAGACGCGCGCGCTCGATGGCGCCGCGGCCCTGAAGAAGGCCAAGCTGCAGGTGCTCTCGGGCGCCTTCGCGGGTCGCGAGGTGGAACTGTCCAAGGCATTGACGACGCTCGGGCGACCGGGCGTGCAGGTGGCGGCCATCACCCGCCGCGCCGAGGCCTACTACATCGTGCACGTCGACAGCGGCAAGGAGAACGACTTCCCGCTGCTGAACGGCACGCCGATCGGCGCCAACGCGACCAGGCTGAACGACAACGACGTCATCCAGCTCGCCGGCGTCAAGATGGGGTTCTTCGTCAGCTAGCGCCGGCCGGGGCTCACCCGACCCACAGGACCACGAGGGCCGCGACCAGGCAGTAGGCGCCGAACAGGTGCCAGCGGCCCGCCTCCAGGGCGCGCGACAGCCAGCGCAGCGCCAGCATCCCCGCCACGAAGCTCAGTGCCATGCCGATGAGGCTCGGCAGCACGGCGTGCCTCAGGCTCCCGCCTGAGCCGAGGCCCAGGGCCTGCTGCGCCTTGTGCAGGCGGTGCAGCTCGCGCACGACCACCGGCGGCGTGAGCACCACGGCGAGTGCGAAGCTGAACTCCTCCGCACGGCGCCGCGCGACCCCGAGGATCATGCCGGTGGAGATGGTCGCGCCGGAGCGCGAGAAGCCACGGAACGGCAGGCAGATCCCCTGCACCACCCCGATCCAGCCGGCGTGCGGCAGCGAGACCGAGTCGGAGCCGGCTGACTGCCGGAAGCGCGAGGAGACGATGATCAGCACGCCGACCGCCGCCAGCGCCGCCGCCATCAGCTTCGCATTGCCGAACAGGTCCTCGACCTGGAAGTCCGAGGCGCCCGCAGCAAAGGCGTGCTTGATGAAGGCCTGCAGGCCAAGCCCCACGATACCGGTGAGGGCGGTGGCGAGAAGCACGCGCACCGCGATGGCGCCGAATGCCGGCCAGGAGCTGAAGTAGGTGTCACGCCAGGAGCGCCAGAAGTAGGCGATGACCGCGAACATGGTGCCGGTGTGCAGCATGACGAGCAGGAGCGTCATCTGCGGCGCGGTGGGGTCGAGGCCGAGGAGCTTCTCCGCGACGATGACGTGCGCTGAGCTTGAGATCGGCAGGAGTTCCGCCAGGCCCTGCACGATCGCCAGTATCGCCAATTGCCACAGCTGCATGGTGTTGTTCCTAGTGTGGTTCGAGCTGCACGCGCTGGCTGACGCCGCAGAGGAGTTCGTACGGGATGGTGCCGGCGTGCCGCGCCACTTCCTCCACCGGCAGGCCCTCCCCCCAGAGCGTCACCGAGGTGCCAACCTCGACCCCAGGGATGCCCGTGACGTCGACGGCGATCATGTCCATGGACACGCGCCCCACCAGCGCCGCCCGCTGTTTGCGGACGAGCACGGGGGTGCCGGTGGTGAAGCTGCGGTGCAAGCCGTCACCATAGCCGGCGGCGACGATGGCGATGCGCGTGTCCCTGGGCGCGGTCCATGCGCCGCCGTAACCCACGCGCTCGCCCCTGGAGACCTCGCGCACGGTGAGCACGGTGCTCAGGAGACTCATGACGGGCCTCAGGCCGAAGTCGGCGCCCAGCTTGTCCTCGAAAGGGGAGGCCCCGTAAAGGGCAAGTCCCGGACGCACCCAGTCCCCGGGTCCGTCGATGCCGCCGAGCAGGGCCGCGGAGTTGGCGATGCTCGTCTCCATGCGCAACCCCGCGCTGGCTTCCGCAAAGCGCGCGAGCTGCGCACGGGTAACCTCCCCATCGCGCTCATCGGCGCAGGCGAGATGGGTCATCAGGCGCAGCTTCTTGGGCGGGCTGCGCAGCAGGCGGATGCGCTTCAGGGCGGGCGCAAAGTCCCTGATCGCAAAGCCCAGCCGGTTCATGCCGGTGTCGATCTTCAGCCACAGCGTGAAACGGTCCGCGCCACCTGTCTGCTCGAGGAGCTCGATCTGGCGTTCGTCGTGGATGACGAGGTCGAGCCCGTCCTGGGCCGCATCCTCCAGCTGCGAGCGGCTGAAGACGCCCTCGAGCAGCAGTATCGGGGCGGTGACGCCGGCGGCCCGCAGCGACATGCCCTCTTCCAGGCGCGCCACGGCAAACGCGGTCGCGTCCTGGATCGCGAGCGCGGTGCTGACGAGGCCATGCCCGTAGGCATTGGCCTTCACCACGGCGATCACCTTGGAGCGCCCGGCACGGGCGCGGATGACCTGGAGGTTGTGACGCAGGGCTTGTGTGTCGATGACGGCCCGGATCAGCCCGCTCACCTCAACACACCTTCCGCGTACGAGTCAGGTGCGTAGTTGGCAAAGCGCGTGTACTGGCCCTGGAAGGTCAGGAGGAAGGTGCCGATCTCGCCGTTGCGGTGCTTGACGAGATCGATCTCGGCAATGCCCTTTTTTGTAGTGTTTTTGTCGTAAACTTCCTCGCGATAGATCAACAGGACCATGTCTGCATCCTGTTCGATACTGCCGCTCTCGCGAAGATCTGACATCACGGGCTTTTTGTGCTCGCGCTGCTCCACGCCTCTATTTAGCTGTGACAGGGCGATCACGGGGATGGCCAGTTCCTTGGCAAGCGCCTTCAGCCCGCGCGAGATCTCGGCGATCTCGGTGGCCCGGTTCTCGTTGTTGCCCGGCACCTGCATCAGCTGCAGGTAGTCGACCACCACCAGACTCAAGCCGTGTTCACGCTTCACGCGCCGCGCACGCGCGCGCAGCTCGGTCGGGTTCAGCGCGGGAGTTTCGTCGATGAAGATCTTCGCTTCCGAGAGCTGGCTGGTGGCACTCGTGATCCGTACCCAGTCCTCGTCGGTGATCTTGCCACTGCGCAGGCTGTTGAGCGGCACGCCGCCGATGGAGGCCAGCATGCGCGTGACCACCTGCTCGGAGGGCATTTCCATGGTGAAGATCGCCACCGACGCCTTGGTCTTGGGGTTCACTGCAGCGTACTCGGCCATGTTGACCGCAAGCGTGGACTTTCCCATGGAGGGGCGGCCGGCGACGATGACCAGGTCGCCGGGGCGCAGGCCACCGGTGAGCTTGTCGAACTCCGTGAAGCCCGTGGGCAGGCCGCGCAGCTGGTCAGGATTGTTGTGCCACTCATCGATCTGGTCGATGACCGTCGGCAGGAGCGAGCGCACCGACACCGCGCCATCGCGCTTGCGGAACGTGCCCTCTGCGATCTCGAACACTTTCTGTTCGGCGCGGTCGACCAGCGCGCGCGCCGTCTCGCCGTCGTTATTGAAGACGGCCGAGACGATGTCGGTGCCGGCGCGGATCAGCTGTCGAAGCAGCGAGCGCTCGCGCACGATCTCCGCGTAAGCGCGCACGTTGGCCGCCGTAGGCGTATCGCGCGCGACCGAACTTAAGTAGGCAAGTCCCCCCGCACCGTCGAGATTGCCCGTGCGCTCCAGGTGCTGCGAGACGGTGACGACGTCACAGGGTTTGCCCTCGGCAGCCAGCTCGCCGATCGCTGCAAAGATCAGGCGATGATCGGGGCGATAGAAATCCTCCGGCAGGACCTGGTCCGCCACGGTGTCCCAGGCAGCCGGGTCAAGGAGGAGTCCGCCGAGCACCGCCTGCTCAGCTTCCACTGAGTGCGGCGGTGTCGGCGCGTCAATGAGGGCGACCGAGCCCGAATCCCCGCGCGTCTTGGCGGAACCGGCCACCCTTTTTTGCCTGGCCGAGGCGGCTTACTCTTCGGCGACGATCGTGATGTGCAGCGGCACGTCGATGTCGGCGTGCAGGTGCACGCTGACCACGTGCTCGCCCACGGTGCGCAACGGCCCGGCAGGCAGGCGCACTTCGCTGCGCTCGATCTTCTGGCCATCGCGCGTGGCAGCCTCGGCGATGTCGGCGGTGCCAATTGAGCCGAACAGCTTCCCCTCGGTGCCGGCCTTGGCGGTGATGGTGAGCTTGAACTCCTTGAGAGCCGCGGAGCGCTGCTCGGCGGACACGAAGTGCTCGTGCGCCAGGCGCTCAAGCTCTGCGCGCCGCGCCTCGAAGCGCGCCACGTTGTCGGGAGTGGCGAGCGTCGCCTTGCCCTCGGGCAGGAGGAAGTTGCGGCCGTAGCCGGAGCGCACCTTCACGCGGTCGCCGATGTTGCCGAGGTTGGCAACTTTCTGCAGCAGAATGACGTCCATTGCGCTGCCCCTCAGTGCTGGTCGGTGTACGGCAGGAGCGCGAGGAAGCGCGCCCGCTTGATCGCCACTGCCAGCTGGCGCTGGTAGAAGGACTTGGTGCCGGTGATGCGGCTCGGCACGATCTTGCCCGTCTCGGTGACGTAGCCCTTGAGCGTGGCGAGATCCTTGTAGTCGATCTGCTTCACGCCCTCGGCGGTGAAGCGGCAGAACTTCTTGCGACGCGAGAAACGGCTACCGCCGCCACTACCGCCGCCGGGTCCTCTGGACATTGCCATGATTTTATTCCTCTAAGGAGGCGCCTTCAGGCGCTCTCGGCTGCGGAGTTGTCGTCGTCATCGGTGCTCGGACCATCGTCGCGGGCGCGCTCGCGCCGGCGCGGGGCACCGTCACCCTCCTCGTCCGCCGCCTTCGCCATCGGCGAAGGATCGGTCACGGCCGAGTCCATGTTGACGACCAGGTGACGCAGCACTGCGTCGCTGAAACGGAAGGCACCGGTGAGCTCATCGAGGGTCTTCTGGTCCGTCTCGATGTTCATCAGTACGTAATGGGCCTTGTGCACCTTGGCGAGCGGATAGGCGAGCTGGCGCCGGCCCCAGTCCTCAAGGCGATGCACCTGGCCGCCGCCGGCCGCGATCATGCCCTTGTAGCGCTCGATCATGGCGGGCACCTGCTCGCTCTGATCCGGATGCACGAGAAAAACGACTTCGTAATGCCTCATGAATGCTCCCTTCGGGTTAAAGCCGCCCGGATTTAAGGCTGTCCCGGTGCGGCAAGGAGTAAACGCAGCGCGGTGGCTGCGCCCCTTCGGTTTTGAAGGGGCGCGAAGCATACTCAAAGCCACTCCCCGGTGCAACGTCCTGCGCGACCACCGGGCTTGCCGATCAATGACTTGCGGCACCCCCGGCCTCACGGACCCTGCCGAGCACTGAGCGGGTGGAGGCCGCCACCCGGGCGGCGATCTCCCGCGGGGGCAGCTTCGTCAGCTCATCGCTGAACACCTCGATCGCAACCGTGAGGCCGGGCTCTCGCGCCAGGAGAGCCCCGAGGAGTGCGACGAGTGGGATCTCTCCCTCCCCGGGCAGCAGCCGCCCGCCCATCGGGGTATATGGCGTACCCGGGGGCGGCTCGCGGCGGTCGCAGATCTGCAGTCCCCCGATCAGGCCCTTCGGCACCGCCTGAAGCTGCTCGAGGGTCCCGCCGCTGCGGGCAAAGTGCCAGGTGTCCAGCAGCAGCGTCAGGTTCCGCGATCCCACCGCGGTAACGATCCGCTGCGCGGCCGCGAGGTCCGGGATCGCACTCTCGGGCAGGAACTCGAGCGTCAGGCGCACCCCGCGGCGCGCGGCGCGCTCGGCGAGGGGCCCTAAGCAGTCGATGAACTCCTGTTCCGCCACCGCACGTCCGCCGAAGTGCGCGAGGTTGATGGTCTCGGCCCCGAGCGCCGCGGCGGCCGCATAGCAGCGCTCCTCGGTGAACTCGAAGTAGGCCCGGTTCTGCTCGGGCACCTCGGCAGGCTTCGGGGTCCCGGGGAGCACCCCGATGAGGGGATCAATGGCGTGCACCCGCACGCCGTTGTCGCCCAGGCGACGGCGCAGCTGCGCATCGCTCACCCCGCGCGCCCGGCTCGCCTCGTACATGCCGGCGGTGAGGGTCACGGCCCCCAGGCCCGCACTGCCTGCGGCGTCGATGAGGGGCTCGAGCGGCGTGCCGATCGCCGTGCCCCAGCACAATGCGATGACCGGTGAGGTGTCGTCGATCCTAGGCATAGCGGCTCCGGCGGCGCATGAGCATGATAGGGACATGTCGATCACTTACGAAAACTTCACAACCAATGGCCTCACCCTGCAGGTGGCCAGCGCCGGGCGCGGGCCGCCGGTGATCTTCTGCCACGGCTTCCCAGGCCTCGGCTACAGCTTCCGCCACCAGCTGCCCGCGGTCGCGGCGGCAGGTTTCCGGGCGCTGGCGCCCGACCAGCGCGGCTACGGTGGCAGCGACCGCCCCGCGGACCCCACCCTCTACGACGCCGACCAGGTCATGCAGGACATGCTCGGGCTCCTGGACGCCCTCGGGGAGAGCCAGGCGGTGTTCGTCGGCCACGACTTCGGCGCGCAGCAGGTGTGCAACCTCGCCGTGCGCCACCCCGCGCGGGTGTCGGCGGTGGTCATCATGAGCTGCCCCTACGACTTCGACCTGGCCGGCCGCGGCGGCGCGGGCTCCGTGCCGAAGCCCGCGGCCGAGCCGCGCAGCGGTGCGTTCGCGGTGCCCGGGGTGCGGCCCTCGGCAGCCTTCGCGGCCGTCGCGCGGCAACACTTCTTTCATATGCACTACTTCCAGAAGGTCGGGCCGCCGGAGTCCGAGCTCGGCGCCCGGCCGCGCGAATTCCTCATGCGCCTCATGCACGCGCTGAGTGCCCAGGGGCAGCTGCTCGACTGGTCGAAGTTCCCGACCGAGGGTACCGGCTACCTCGACGTGCTCGCCCCGGCCCCGCCCCTGCCCTGGAGCTGGCTGAGCGAGGAGGAGTTCGAGCACTACGTGCACGAGTACACCCGCGCCACTGCCGGCCTCACCTTCATCGGCGGCCTCAACTCCTACCGCATGGCAGACCGCAACTGGGAGCTCGGGGCCGCGTTCGCCGATGCGGACATCGCGCAGCCTGCGCTCTTCATCGCGGGCGCCGAGGACGTGGTGCTCAAGCTGATCCCGCCGACCGCGATCGACAGCATGCGCCGGCGCGTGCCGGGGCTGCGTGAGGTGGTGCTGGTCCCCGGCGCCGGTCATTTCGTGCAGCAGGAGCAGCCCGAGGCGGTGAACGCGGCGCTCCTGAAGTTCCTCAGGGGCCTTTGAGCGCCACCAGGCGCTGGCAGAACGCCCCGAAGTCCTGCGGTCCGCGACAGAAGGCGCTCGGAAAGAGCTCGATCATGTCGGCGCCGGCGGCCACGAGCGCTGGCACCGCCTTGAGCGTCTCCTCGAGGTCCGGCGTGCCGTCGGCGCGGAACACGAAGCGCGGCACCACGCGTACCGTGAAGGCCGCAGGGTCGCGACCGGCGGCGGCGACAGCGGCGCGCAGCCGCGCGATGATGGGCGCAAGCTTCGCCGGGTTCTGCTCCATCGGGATCCAGCCATCGGCCACCTTCGCCATGCGCTCGATGTTGCGGTCGGTCGGGGCGATGCCGAGCCAGATCGGCACGTGCGCCTGCACCGGGCGCGGATAGGCATAGATCTTCTCGAAGCTCACGGTCTCGCCGTGGTAGGCCGCCGGCGCTTCGCTCCACAGGAGCCGACACACCTCGATCTGCTCGAAGAAGCGCGTGTTGCGCCCCTCCCAGGGGATGCCGGAGGCGTCATATTCCTCCCTCTGCCAGCCGACCCCGAGCCCGATGCTCACGCGCCCGCGCGACATCACGTCGAGGGTCGCGATCTGCTTGGCCAGGAGCACCGCGGGGCGCAGGGGGCCGATTACGATGCCACTCGAGAGCCGTATGCGCTCGGTCACGCCCGCGAGCACTGCGAGCACCGTGAGGGGCTCGAACCAGGGATAGTCGAGCGGCGCCGGGAAGCGCCCGTAGGGATAGTTCTGCACGTTCTCGCCCATCACCACGTGGTCGGTGAGGCTGACGAGGTCGACGCCGTGCTTTTCCGCTTCGCGCACCAGGCCGGTCACCGGCGCAAAGTCACCGCCGAACCAGCCGTGCAGGCCGTAGAGGCCGATCGCCACCTGTGTCATCGCTTCCCCCTGAGGCGCGCGTCGGGTGCGGGCCTTGGTTACTATAGCCACTGCTGTCGCCGCGACGAATCCTTGAAATGAACGACAAGCCACCGCCGCTGACACTGGCCGGACGGACTGCGCTCGTGACGGGCGGCGGCGCCGGCATCGGGCGTGGCATCGCCGAGACCTTCGCCACCCTCGGCGCGCGCGTCGTCATCGCCGAGATCGACCCCGCCCGCGCGCAGGCGGCGCGCGAGGCGCTCAGCGGCAGCAAGGACAGCTGGGTGTCGCTCACCGACGTGCGCTCCGCGTCCGCCGTCGCGGCGCTCATGGGCGAGATCAGCGGCCGCTGCGGCCGCCTCGACGTGCTCGTCAACAACGTCGGGGACTTCCTCAACGTCATAAAGCCCTTCGAGCGCACCACGGAAGAGGAATGGGACGCGCTCTACGCGGTGAACCTGCGCCACCTGTTCCTGGTCACGCGTGCGGCGATCCCGCTGCTGCGCGCCGCTGGCGGCGGCGCCAGCATCATCAACCTGTCCACCATCGAGGCGTTCCGCGGCATCCCGATGGCCGCGGTGTATTCGGCCTTCAAGTCCGCCGTCACTGGCTTCACGAAGAGCCTCGCGCTCGAGCTCGGCCCGCACGGCATCCGCGTCAATGCGATCGCGCCCGAGACCACCGAGACCGAGCAGGTGAAGCCCTCGCTCTTCATCGCGCCCGAGTACCAGGCGCACATCCGCCGCTGGATCCCGCTCGGGCGCTTTGGCACCCCCGCCGACGCCGCCGGCTGCGCCGTGTTCCTCGCCAGCGAGCTGTCCGCCTGGGTGACCGGCACCACCATCCACCTGGACGGCGGTGCGCTGGCGGCCGGGGGCTGGTACCGCACGCCGGATGAGCGCTGGACCAACGTGCCGGTGGTGACGGACAGCGGACTCAAGTTCTGAAGGAACGCAAAGACACCCATGGCCCCTGAACCTACTGCCCCCGATGCCCCGCAGCCCCTGATCGCCGTCATCGGGGGGACCGGCAAGCTGGGTGCCGCACTCGCGCGGCGCTGGGTGAAGGCGGGGCTTGCCGTCATGATCGGCTCGCGCGACAGCGCCAAAGCTGAAGAGACCGCCGCGCAACTCGCGCTGGAGTGCGGCACCCCCGTGCTGGGCGGCAGCAACCTCGCGGCGGCCACCCGGGGCACTCTCATCGTCGTGACGGTGCCCTACGCGGCCCACGCCGCGACGCTTGCGGAGATCAGGGGCGCCGCGGGCGGCAAGATCGTGGTGGACACGACAGTCCCGCTCGTAGCCCCGAAGGTGATGCGGGTACAGCTCCCCCCCGAGGGTTCCGCCGCGGTGAAGGCGCAGCAGCTCCTGGGGGACGCGGTGAGCGTGGTCGGCGCCTTCCACAGCGTTGCCGCGCACAAGCTCGCCACCGATGCCGTCATCGACTGCGACGTGCTGGTGTTCGGCGACAGCAAGGAGGCACGCGCGCGCGTCATTGCGCTGGCACGCAGCGCCGGCCTGCGCGGCCTGCATGGCGGCGCGCTCGCCAATTCCGCCGCCGCCGAGGCGCTCACCTCGGTCCTCATCTTCATCAACAAGAACTACGCGGTCGATGGCGCCGGGGTGCGCATCACCGGCGCCCTGAACGAAGCAGCCGACGGATGACCGCAGCGGAAGGCTCGCTGACGCTGACGGCGCTGCGCGGCGTGCCGGAGGTGCTGCCGGGGTGCGACCTCGCCGCGCTGCTCGCGCAGGCGCTAAGGGCCTGCGCCATGACGCCGCGCCCCGGGGACGTGCTGGTCGTGGCCCAGAAGATCGTCTCCAAGGCGGAAGGTCGCTACGTCGCGCTCAGCTCCGTCACCGCGCAGGCGCGGGCGCTGCAGCTCGCCGCCATCACCGGCAAGGATGCGCGCCTCATCGAGCTGATCCTCGCCGAGTCGAGCGAGGTGCTGCGCGCCAGGCGCGACGTACTGATCGTGCGCCACCGCCTGGGGTTCGTGATGGCCAACGCCGGCATCGACCGCTCCAACCTCGCCGCCGACACCGAGGAGCGCGTACTGCTCCTGCCGCAGGACCCGGAGCGCTCGGCCGCGCAGCTGCGCACCGCCCTCGGTGAGCACTGCGGCGCGACTCCCGGCGTCATCATCAGCGACAGCTTCGGGCGCGCCTGGCGCCGCGGCGTCGTGAACATCGCCATCGGCGCGGCCGGCATCACCGCCCTCATCAACCGGCGCGGCGAGCGCGACCGCGCCGGACGCGCGCTCGAGGTCACCGAGGTCGCGCACGCAGACGCCATCGCCGCGGCGGCCGGACTCGTCATGGGGGAGGCGGCCGAGGGCACACCCGCGGTGCTGGTGCGCGGCCTTGCACCGCACGGCGCCGGGAATCCCGCCGCCGACCTCATCCGTCCGCTCGCCGAGGACCTGTTCCGGTGAGCACGAAGATCGCGGCGATCACGGGCGGCATCGGCGGCGCGAAGCTCTCGCTCGGGCTCTACCGCGTGCTGCCACCGGACAGCCTCACCCTGATCGTCAACACGGGCGATGACTTCGAGCACCTCGGCCTTACGATCTGCCCGGACCTCGACACCACGCTCTACACGCTGGCCGGCCTTGCCAACCCCGAGCTCGGCTGGGGACGGCGCGATGAGAGCTGGAATTTCATGCAGACGCTCGAGTCGCTCGGCGGGCAGACCTGGTTCCGCCTCGGGGACCGGGACCTGGCGCTGCACGTCGAGCGCACCCGGCGCCTTCGGGCGGGGGAGTCCCTGAGCGCCGTGATGGCCTCGGTGGCCGGGCGCTTCGGCATCCGCGCCACGGTCCTGCCAATGTCCGATGACCCGGTGCGCACGCGCGTCTCGAGCGCCTCAGGCGAGCTCGCCTTCCAGGACTACTTCGTGCGCCTGCGCTGCGCGCCCGAGGTGCGCTCGCTCTCCTTCGAAGGCGCCGCGGCCGCGGCGGTGGCACCCGGAGCGCTTGCCGCGCTCGCAGCAAAGGACCTCGGGGCCATCATCCTCTGTCCCTCGAACCCCTACCTGAGCGTCGACCCGATTCTCGCCGTTCCCGGCATGCGCGCGGCGCTGCGTGCCGGCGGCGCGCCGGTGATCGCCGTGACGCCGATCGTGGGCGGCCGGGCGGTCAAGGGACCGACGGCGAAGATCATGGGAGAGCTTGCCCTGGCGCCCTCCCCGCTCACCATCGCCCGCCACTACGCAGGACTCATCGATGGCTTCGTGCTCGACCGGCGCGATGCCGCGCTCGAGCGCGAGTTCGCACTCCCGGTGCACGTGACCGACACGGTCATGGTCGAACTCTCCGACCGCGAGCGCCTCGCCCGCGAGGTACTCGGCTTCGCGGCCCGCATCGGCCGGCGCGCGTGAGCTCCTTTGCGCTGGTGCCGGTGAAGGCCGGCGGCCTCGGCAAGCAGCGCCTGGCCCACCACCTGAGCGATGCGCAGCGTCGCGAGCTCGTGCGCGTGATGCTCGCTGAGGTGCTCGTGGCGCTCGCCGCCACACCCGCGATCGACAAGGTGCTGGTGCTGAGCTCAGAGCGCGGGCACGTACCGGCCGCGGTCGAGGTATTTCCCGATCCTGGCAGCGGGCTCAACGAGTCGCTCCAGGGGATGCTGCACCTGCTCGTGAAGCGCGGCGCGCGGCGGCTGACGATCCTGTTCGCGGACCTGCCGCTCGTGCACGCCGCGGATGTCTCGGCCCTCACCGCCGCCGCATCGGCGACCGCGGTCGCGCTGGCCCCGGATCACGCCGGCACCGGCACCAATGCGCTGACGCTGCCCTTGCCGACACCCTTTCAGCTCAAGTTCGGGCCCGGCAGCTTCGCGGCCCATCTCGCGGAAGCTGCACGCGTGGGGCTCACCGCGGCGGTCGTGCGGCGTGAAGGCCTGGCCTGCGACATCGATGAACCCGCCGACCTCGAGGCGCTCCGGGCGCGCCGCGAGGCGCGCTACGCATTCCTCGGCTGAGGCGGGGGCGCGCGCGCGAAATGCTACTTGTCGTAGGCCTCGTCGATGTTCGGCACGAAGCCTTCCATGCCCGGGGGCACGCTGACGCTGCCCTGGTCCCAGTAAGCCTGCACCAGCTGGATCTTGCCGGCCGCATCGAACACGAAGCGCTCGATGATGAAGAGGTCGAGGCCCTGGTTCCTGGCCGGGATGCGCACCTGCATGGTGAAGTTCAGGATCCCCTCGTTGGCGCAGGCGATGATCCGGTGCAGCTTCGGGGTCATGTGGGTCGCGCTGTCACGGTGCGCGAAGTCCCAGAAGCGGATGACGCCCTCGTGCCCCTTGAAGGGCGGCGTGCCCACAGGATCGCTCCACTCGCAATCGGCCGCGAACAGCGACAGGAACAGGGCCTTGTCGTTGGTCGCCCAGGCCCGGACGTAGGACTCGAGCGCGCTCTTGACCGCTTCAGGCTGCATAAGCTTCATTCCCCCCATTTGGACTAAGCGTCCGGGCCGCGGACGCGGCGGCGACCAACCGGCGGTGCCGCCCGCGTATCATAGCCACAACGCATGCGCACACATCCCCAGGACGCACGAGTGAGCCGCCTGAAAGACATCCTCGCCGCCGCACGCGCCGGCCGCCCGCCGGATGCGCAGGCCGCGCTCGCCCTCGAGGAGTGCAGCGCGCAGGCGCTGCTGCCCACCGCGCAGGCGCTGACGCTTGCAGGCTTCGGCCGCGTGGTGACCTACTCGAGGAAGGTCTTCATCCCGCTCACGCAGCTGTGCCGCGACGTGTGCCACTACTGCACCTTCGCCCGCAGCCCGCGCCAGCTCGCACAGCCCTACCTCAGCCTCGAGCAGGTGCTCGGCATTGCCCGCGCCGGGGCGGCGGCGGGCTGCCACGAGGCGCTCTTCACCCTCGGGGACCAGCCCGAGCTGCGCTACCCGGCCGCGCGCCGCGCCCTCGACGCACTCGGGTTCGCCACCACGCTCGAGTACCTCGCGCACTGCGCGCAGCGGGTGTACGAGGAGACCGGGCTGCTGCCGCACCTGAACCCGGGCGTCATGGCGCATGCGGACCTCGTGCGCCTGCGCCCGGTCGCAGTGTCGATGGGGCTCATGCTGGAGACCTCGAGCGCGCGCCTTGCGGCACGCGGCGGCCCGCACTTCGGCTCGCCCGACAAGTTGCCCGCAGCGCGGCTCGCGACACTGCGCGCCGCGGGTGAGCTCGCCGTGCCCTTCACCACCGGGCTCCTCATCGGTATCGGTGAGACGCGCCGCGAGCGCATCGAGTCGCTGCTCGCGCTGCGCGAGCTGCACGCAAGGCACGGGCACCTGCAGGAAATCATCATCCAGAACTTCCGCGCCAAGCCCGGCACGCGCATGGCGCACGCTCCCGAGCCCACGCTCGAGGAGCACCAGTGGACGCTCGCGGTGACGCGGCTGATCTTCGGCGCCACGATGTCACTGCAGGCGCCGCCGAACCTGCAGCCGCAGGAACTCACGGCGCTGATCCGTGCCGGGGTCAATGACTGGGGCGGGGTCTCCCCGGTGACACCCGACCACGTGAACCCCGAGGCCCCGTGGCCCCACCTCGCGGTGCTCGCCCGGGCGACCCGCGCCGCCGGCCGCGACCTGACGCAGCGCCTGGCGCTCACGCCGCGCTACGTGCAACAGGTCGCCGCCTGGGTCGACCCGGCGCTGCGCGCCGCGGTGCTCAGGCTCGCCGATGCGTCGGGCCGCGCGCGCACCGATGACTGGTACGCTGGCGCGGGCACCGCGCTGCCGCGCTCGTTCCGCCTGCAGCGCCGCGGCGGTGGCACGCGCGCCGCCGCCGGCCTTGCAGCGCTGCTGCGGCGCGCCACCAGCGGCGAGGAACTGGGAGAGGCCGAGCTGGCCTCGCTCTTTGCCCTCGAGGGCAGGCAGTTCCAGGGCGTGCTGCGTGCCGCGGACGAGCTGCGCGCGGCAACCTGCGGGGACGGGGTGTCCTACGTCATCAACCGCAACATCAACTACACCAACATCTGCCTCTACCACTGCGGCTTCTGTGCCTTCTCCAAGGGCCGCAGCGCCAAGAGCCTGCGCGGCCCCGCCTACCGGCTCGACCTCACCGAGATCGCCCGGCGCACGCGCGAGGCGTGGGCCGCGGGGGCGACGGAAGTGTGCCTGCAGGGGGGCATCCACCCGGACTACACCGGCGACACCTACCTTGAGATCGTCGCGGCGGTGAAGAACGCGTGCCCCGACATGCACGTGCACGCCTTCTCGCCGCTGGAGATCACCCACGGCGCCCGCACCCTGAAGCTCCCGCTGCACCGCTACCTCGCCGACCTGCGCGCCGCGGGGCTCTCGACGCTGCCCGGCACCGCCGCCGAGATCCTGGATGACGAGGTGCGCGCCATCATCTGCCCGGACAAGCTGACTGGTGATGAATGGCTGACCGTCATGCGCGAGGCGCACGGGGTCGGGCTGCGCAGCACGGCCACCGTCATGTTCGGCCACGTGGACACCCCGGTGCACTGGGCGCGGCACCTGCTGGCGGTGCGCGCCCTGCAGCAGGAGACCGGCGGGTTCACCGAGTTCGTGCCGCTGCCGTTCGTGCACATGGAGGCGCCGCTGTGGCGCAAGGGACTGGCGCGCTCAGGGCCGACGCTGCGCGAGGCGCTCCTCATGCACGCCGTGGCACGCCTGGCGCTGCACCCGCACATCACCAACATCCAGACCTCGTGGGTGAAGATGGGACCCGAGGGCGCAGCGCTGGCGCTGCGCTGCGGCGCGAATGACCTCGGCGGCACGCTCATGAACGAGTCGATCACGCGCGCCGCGGGCGGGATGAACGGCCAGGAGTTCGACGCCGCGCGCATCGTGGCACTCGCCGCAGGCCTGGGCCGGGCGGCCCACCAGCGCACGACCCTCTACCGGCGCATGCCCGCCACTGCCGCCACGCCGTCCGCGCCGCTGCACCGGCCGGGCTGAAGGCGCAACTCACCCGTGACGGCCCCGGGCTCCTGGGACCTCGAGACCGACGTGCTGGTCGCCGGCTCAGGAGCGGCGGCACTCACCTGTGCAGTGACCGCGGCCGCCGGCCGGGCGCGCACGCTGGTCGTGGAGAAGAGCGAGCTCTACGGCGGCACCTCGGCGACCTCGGGCGGCGTGATCTGGATCCCGGCCACCGCGCAGGCGCTCGATGCCGGGCACGCCGACAGCCCCGAGGAGGCATTCCAGTACATCCGCGCGCTGACGGATGACGGGGTGAGCGATGCGCGCATCTGGGCCTTCGTGCGGGAGGGACGCGAGATGGTGGCGTGGCTTGCCGCAAACACCCAGGTACAGATGCGCGCGCACCCCTACGCCGATTACCACCCGGAGATGCCCGGCGGCAAGACCGGCTGGCGCTCGCTCGAGGCGCTGCCCCTGCACGCGAGCGACCTCGGCGCGGACTTCGCACGGCTGCGGCCGCCACACCCCGCGGTGCAGTTCCTCGCGCGCGTGAGCTGGACGCTCGAGGAGACCGGCACCCTGCTGTTCCGCTCACCCGGGTGGTGGCTGACGGCCCTCACCATCTTCGGCAACTATTTCCTCGACCTGCCGCACCGGCTGCACTCCTCGCGCGACCGGCGCCTGACGCTCGGCAACGCGCTCCTCGGGCGCCTGAAGCTCGCCCTCAACCGGGCCGGCGGCGAGCTGTGGTTCAACGCGCCGCTGCGCGGGCTTATCCGCAGTGACGGGCGGGTCAGCGGCGCGCTCATCGAGCGTGACGGCAGGACCGTCAGGGTGCGGGCGCTGCGCGCGGTGGTGCTCGCCGCCGGCGGCTTCGAGCGCAACGCCGAGATGCGCAGGCGCTACCTGCCACAGTCACCCGAGCCGCGCTGGAGCGGCTCGCAGCTGAACAACGTGGGCGAGGCGCTGCTCGCCGCGCAGCAGATCGGCGCTGCGACCGTGGCGATGGACTCGGCCTGGTGGGGCACGTCCATGAGCCTGCCGGGCGAGGAGCGGGCGCGCCTCATGGCCGTAGAGCGCGCGCTGCCCGGCTCGATCATCGTCAACTCCCAGGGCGAGCGCTACATGAACGAGGCGGCCTCCTACCACGTCGCGGGCCAGGAGATGCTCAGGCAAGATGCCCCCGCTGCGCGCACCATCCCCTCACTGATGCTGTTCGATGCCACCTGGCGGCGCCGCTACCCGCTCGGTCCCATGATCCCGGACCTGCCCGACTGGCTGCAGCCGAGGAACCTGCGCAGCGTGCTCGTGCGTGCCGCCAGCTGGGAGGAACTCGCCGCACGCACCGGGCTGCCGCCGCAGAAGCTCATCGCCACCATCGAGCGCTTCAACACCCATGCCAGGGGCGGCACCGACCCGGACTTCCGGCGCGGCGAGAGCGCCTATGACCGCTACTACGGGGACCCGCGGGTGAGCCCGAACCCGACGCTCAAGGCCCTGGAAACACCGCCCTTCTACGCACTGCCGGTGTACCCGGGCGACATCGGCACCAACGGCGGACTGAGCACCAACGAGCACGCGCAGGTGCTGGACGAGGCGGGAGTCCCGATCGAGGGTCTCTATGCCTGCGGCAACACCGCCGCGACCGTCATGGGCCACTCCTATCCTGCCGCCGGGGCGACGCTCGGGCCGGGCATGACGTTCGGCTTCATCGCCGCGCGCCACGCGCTGGCGCTGGCGCCTACTTCCAGGTAAGCGCGCCGCCCAAGAGCACGTTGAACGGTGCGGCCGACTCGAAGTAGCGGCTGTTGGAGTCGTCGACGATCACCGAGCCGACATAGCGGCGGTTGAAGAGGTTGTTCAGCCGCACGAACGCGTTCCATTTGCCGCTCGAGAAGGGCGCGGCCCACCCCGCACTCACGCCAAAGAGCGCGTAGCCGGCGGCGAACACGCTGTTGACGTCGTTCACCGCCACCGTGCTCACGAGCTGGGCATCGAGGGCGAACTGCGGCCCGGCCTCGGCTCCGTAGTGCAGTGTCGCGAAGGCGTCGTTCTTGGGCACCCCCGGCAGGCGGTTGCCGGAGGGCACCAGCACCGAGGGCACGCTGCAGGGGGCCGCCGTGCAGGTGAGATAGGCGTCGCGGTAGGTGGCATCGACGTAGGTGTAGGCGAGCTGCAGGTGCCAGGGGTCGGAAAAGTGCCAGTCGAGCGCGCCTTCCGCGCCGCGGCGCCGGGTGCGGCCGCTGTTCTGGTAGGTAGAGCGGCCGCCGAGGTTGGTGTCGACCACGATCTCGTTCTGGGTGAGGGTCTGGAAGAGCGTCGCCTCGGCCGTGAGGCTGGGACGCACGGCGAGCTTGGCGCCGACTTCCGTGTTGACGCTGCGCGCCGGCTGCAGGTCGAAGTTGGGACCGGCGCCGCCATCGGGGCGGTAGGCGAGCTCGGAGCCCAGCGGCGTCTGGAAGCCGCGGCCGTAAGAGGCGTACAGGTTCAGGGCGGGGTTCACCTTGAAGACCACGCCCGCCACCGGCGTGCCGGCGCTGTAGGTCTCACTGCCGCTGTCATCGCCGTTCACCCCGCTGATGAAGTGATCCTCGACGCTGAAGTTGACGTCGCTGTGGCGCACGCCCGCCATCAGCGACCAGCGCGGCGCGACTTCCCAGGTGGCCTGGGTGTACTCATCGATGTCGTAGGTGATGTCGTTCTCGTTGCGGCGCAGCTCGCCCTGCACCCCGAGGGTCGAGCCGATGTAGTTGTTGTAGCCGCGGCGCAGCTCGTTCTGGCGGTCGTAGCTCACCCCCGCGACCAGCGAGAACGGGCGCCCGGCGAGCTCGCTCTGCCAGGCCCAGCGGGCGTCCCCGCCGCCGAAGTCCCGGTCGAGGTCGACCACCCCGCCGGCGCTGGTGGCCGGGGCCTGGGCGGCGACCGGGATCGAGAGGAACTGCAGCACGCTGCGATGGCCGTAGTAGCCCATGAAGGCGAGCGACTGCGTGTCGGTCAGGTCGAGGTTCCAGGTGAGCCCGGCCTGCTGCTGCTGCAGGCTCTTGCGCGTGTTGAACAGCAGCGCGCTCGGGGCGGCCTGGTAGGGATTGGCGGAGAACTGGGCCGGGGTGAGCCCGAGCGGGTCCTGCGCGTCCGGGCGCGACACCACGTTCAGGATCAGCGCCAGGTGGTCGTGGTCACTCGCTGCGAAGCCGAGCCGGGCGTTGAAGGACTCGTTGTCGGCGCTGCTCTGCGGCCGGTAGCCCTCGACTGAGAAGTGAGTGAAGTCGGCGTTGTAGTTGAAGCGGCCATCGGCGCCGGAGGCGTCGAGGCCCGCCCGCCAGACCCCGAAGCTGCCGTAGGCGTCCGCGGTGCGCAGCTGATCCGGCTGCGTGCCCTCGGCGGTGAAGATCTGTATCACCCCGCCGGAGGAGTTGCCGTAGAGCGCCGAGAACGGCCCGCGCAGCACTTCCACCCGCGAGGCGGAGTCGAGGTTGAACTGCGACACCTGTCCCTGCCCGTCGGCGCCGGTCTGCGGGATGCCGTCCTGGTAGATGCGCACGCCACGGATGCCGAAGGTGGAATTCGCGCCGATGCCGCGGATGGAGATCTGCTGGTCCTGGGCGTAGTTGTTGCGGTTGCGGGCCAGGAGCCCCGGGACGGTGCCGATGTCATCGGCGAGGTTGATGCCGAGTGACTCATCCTGCAGCTGCTGCGCCGGCACGCTCGTGATCGCGGCGGGCACGTCGAAGGAGGAGCTGGCGATGCGGGTCGCGGTCACCGTGACGGTGGTGAGCTCCTCGGCGCGGCACAGCGGGGCCACACACAAGAGCACGCAGCCCAGGAGCGGGGCTGCCCGCGCACGCACCCGCCTCACCGCCGCGGCACTCGCAGCGATGGGTGAGGGAGGAGCGGCAGCTGGTTAGAGGACGTCACGGCCGGCGGATCTTACACTGTCGCCAGTGGCGTCACCGGCGAGCCCACCGCCCCGGGCAGGTCGAGCGGCGGCGCCGTGAGGAGGAAGCGGCTGCGACCGTGGCTCTTCAGCCAGGGGGCGAGCTCACCGAAATACCACAGCTCGGCGAGGTGGATGCCGAGCTTGAAGAGGCACAGCTCGTGCAGCGGCAGGAGCGCGCGCCGCCCGGCACCGCCCTGCGCCATGCCCGCGGTGGATTCGACCGCGGCGTTGTCGGCGCACAGGGCGACGAGGCCACTGTCGGCGATCCAGCGCTGCAGCCTGGCATCGCTGCCGTCGAGCCCGGCACAGCTGGTGTGCAGCACGCGCAGGTCCGGGCGCCTGTTCATGCCCAGCACGAGATCGCCGAACCCGGTGTACAGGCACAGGAAGTCCCCCGCCTCGACGCTCACCTGCTGCGCCTCCATGAGCCGCATGAGCGCCTCATAGCCGACCTTCGCCGGCGTGCGGCCATACTCACCGAAGAGGTCGAGGAGCACCCCGCGCCCCTGCACCCCGGCACGCGCCAGGTTCTCGATGCCGAGCGCCCGGGCACACGGACCGCCCTCCTGCTGCGGTCCCACAATGTCGCTGCCGGCGCGGAAGCCGTTGTAGAACACCGCCTCGGCGACACCGTCGCCGTCGGCATCGAACTCCGAGCCGCAGTGCGCCAAGGCATCCCACTGCGTGGAGTACTGCAGGCACAGCGTGACTGCATCGTCGCACACCACGTCCGTGGCAGGCGCGGCGAAGGAGGACATGTGGTAGGGGTAGGCGGGGCTGCCGTCGCTGAACTGCGTCGCCTTCAGCTGCGGCGGATGGCGCGTGTCCCAGAGTCCCGGTCCGCCCGGGTAATCCAGGGGCAGGCTCAGGGAAAACACCAGTCCCTCGCGCACCTCGGCCACCGCCGCGAGGCGCCGCGCGGGGGTGATGAGGTTCATGCGTCCGCGCTGATCCTCAGCGCCGAACTCCCCCCAGTTGGACCCGGGGGGCCGGTTCTGCCAGCGTGTCATCGGCGAAATCTCGCACACCTGCCCCGCCCGTGTCGCCTGACGGGCAGCGCGGTCACCCCATCGGGAGGAGCGTGGCGGCGTGCGCGGACCGGGTCATACTATGCCCATGGCGAGAGAGCCCACGATGATGGCCTGGCGGCTGCGCCAGTTCGGCCGCCCGGCGGAACTTGCGGAGGTTCCTGTGCCCCGCCCGGCTGCCGGCCAGGTGCTGGTGCGGGTTGCGGGCAACGGCCTGTGCCACTCCGACGTCGGCATGATGGATCCGGCGGCCGTGGCGCCGCCCTTCCTCAGCTGGGAGCTGCCCTTCACCCTCGGGCACGAGGTGGCCGGCTGGGTCGAGGAGGCAGGCCCCGGGGTGGCCGGCTTCTCGCACGGGCAGCCGGTCATCCTGGTATCGCCGCACTCGGATGGCACCTGCGTCTACTGCCGCGCCGGCTTCGACAACAACTGCGAGTCCGGCACCGCCGGCCGCGGCTACGGGCGCGACGGGGGGCTGGCGCGCTACATGCTGGTGGAGAACGCGCGCCCGCTGATCCCGCTCGCCTCGCTCGACCCGCGCACCGCCGGCCCGCTCGCCGATGCCGGGGCCACCTCCATGCACGCGGTGCGGCGGGTGCTGCCGCGCCTCACCGACGGCACGACCGCGGTGGTCATCGGCGCCGGGGGTCTCGGCAGCTTCGCGGTGCAGCTGCTGCGCGCACTCACCCCGGCACGCGTGATCGCGGTCGACGTGAACCCGGCGCGCCTGGACTACGCACGCAGCCTCGGCGCGCACGAGACCCTCGACGGCGTGCACGAGGGCACCGCGAAGGAGCTGCGCCTGCTCACCGCCGGAGCCGGCGCCGAGGTGGTGCTGGATTTCGTCGGCGTCGATGCGACCATCGAGGGGGGACTGGCGGCGGTGCGCCCCACCGGTGCCTACGGACTGATCGGCGCCGGGATGGGACGCCTCAACCACCCCTGGTTTCACCTCCTGCCCAAGGACGGGGAGGTCTTCAACTTCGTCGGCAGCACGATCGCGGACCTGCGCCAGGTGGTGGCGCTCGCCGAGGCCGGCCGGCTGCGCAACGACACGGAAGCCTTCAGCTTCTCGGAGGTGCCGCGCGCCTACGCGAAGCTCGACGGCGGGGAGCTGCTCGGGCGCGCGGTGGTGGCGCCGGACTGACGCCGCAGTGCTCGAGCCGCACGACATCCTCGCCATCCACGAGCTCCTGGCGCGCTACGGGCACGTCATCGATGAGCGCGAGTGGCAGCGCGTGGGGGAGCTCTTCACCGAGCGCACGCGCTACGACATGCGCGAGTTCAACCTGGGGGAGGTGCACGGCGCTGAGGCGATCCGGGCGCTGTGGAGCCACCCGCAGGCCGCCCACCCCCTCGCCCACCACGCCACCAACATCCTCGTCAGCGAGGATGCGGACGGCACCGTGCGCGTGCTCTCCAAGGGGCTCGGGATCGGGGTCAACGGCCGCGTGGGCAGCGTCGTCTACCGCGACGTGGTCGAGAAGACGGCCGCGGGCTGGCGCTTCCTGTCGCGCAGCGCGCACCTGAGGCGCTAGCCGCCGAGGCGCTCCTCGACCTGCTGCCAGGCGAGCTGCGCGGTCTCGCGCGCCTTGGCGCCCGCCTCGCGCGCGTGGCGGCTCGCGGCGGTGCCATCCACCACGCGCCGCAGGATGCCCTGGCGGATGCAGGCGATGCGGAACAGGTTGTAGGCCATGCAGAAATCCCACACCGCCGGCGCCACCCCTGCGCGCCCGGTGCGCTCGCAGTAGGTCGCAAGGTACTCAGCCTCGGTGGGGATGCCTAGGGCGGCGCAGTCGACGCCGGCGAGTCCGCGGTTCTCCCCGGCAGGTACGCGCCACACCATCACGTGGTAGGAGAAGTCGGCCAGCGGGTGCCCGAGGGTCGAGAGCTCCCAGTCCACCACCGCGATGATGCGCGGCTCGCGGGCGTGGAAGATCATGTTGTCGAGGCGGTAGTCCCCGTGCACCAGCGTCGTCTCATCGTCCGCGGGGATGTTCTTGGGCAGCCAGGCGATGAGCTTTTCCATCGCCTCGATGTGCTCGGTCTCGGACGCGCGGTACTGCTTGCTCCAGCGGCCGATCTGGCGCGCGAAGTAGTTGCCGGGCCTACCATAGTCAGAAAGCCCGGCGCGCGCGAAGTCGAGTGTGTGCAGCCGCACCAGCACCCGGTTCATCTCGTCGTACACGGCGGCGCGCGCCTCAGGCGTCAGGTCAGGCAGCGTCGGGTCCCAGAAGTTGCGCCCCGCCGCGTAGCCCATGACATAGAAGAGCGTGCCGATGACGCCGCGATCCTCGCAGAAGCACACCGGGGTCGCGACCGGGAAGCCGGTGCCGCTCAGGGCGCTGATGACGCGGAACTCGCGGTCGACCGCGTGCGCGGACGGCAGCAGCGGGCCGCCCGGCTGCTTGCGCAGCACGTAGTGGGCGCCATCGCCGGTACGCAGCAGGAAGGTCGGGTTCGACTGGCCGCCGCGGAACTGGCGCACCTCGAGCGGCCCGCGGAAACCGGGCACGTGCGCGGCGAGGTAGCGCTGCAGCGCCGCTACGTCAAAGCGCTGCTCGGCCGTCACCGCCATCGTGCCGGCGAACTCCGCGTCGCTCATCCGGGATACTTCTCCAGCTCCAGGCGCCCGATCTGGTTGCGGTGCACCTCGTCCGGGCCGTCGGCGATGCGGATCGAGCGCGCCTGCGCGTAGGCGTGGCCGAGGTGGAAGTCATCGCTCAGGCCGCCGGCGCCGTGCGCCTGGATGGCCCAGTCGACGACCTGGCAGGCGGTCTCGGCGGCGGCGATCTTGATCATCGCGATCGGGCCGCGGGCGGCCTTGTTGCCGACCGTGTCCATGAGCCAGGCGGCGTGGTAGACGAGCAGGCGCGCCTGGTCGATCTTGATGCGCGACTCGGCGATGCGCTCGAGGGTCACCGACTGCTCGGCGATCGGGCGCCCGAAGGCGCGGCGCGTCTTCACGCGCCGGCACATCCTCTCGAGCGCGCGCTCGGCGACCCCGATGAGCCGCATGGCGTGGTGGATGCGCCCGGGCCCGAGCCTGCCCTGGGCGATCTCGAAGCCGCGGCCCTCCCCGAGCAGGAGGTTCGTGGCCGGCACGCGCACGTCCTTGAAGTCGATCTCCATGTGCCCGTGCGGGGAGTCATCGAAGCCGAACACCGGCAGGTGCCGCAGGATCGTGATGCCGGGCGTGTCGCGCGGCACCAGGATCATCGACTGCTGCGTGTGGCGCGGCGCCGCAGGGTCGGTCTTGCCCATGAAGATGAAGAGCTTGCAGTGGCGGCTGCCGGCGCCCGAGGTCCACCACTTGCGCCCGTTGATGACGTAGCTGTCGCCGTCGCGGGTGATCGAGCTCTCGATGTTGGTGGCATCGCTCGAGGCCACGCGCGGCTCGGTCATGGCGAACGCCGAGCGGATCGTGCCCGCGAGCAGCGGCTCGAGCCACTCGCGCTTCTGCGCCTCGGTGCCGTAGCGCTCGATGGTTTCCATGTTGCCGGTGTCGGGAGCCGAGCAGTTGAAGACCTCCGGCGCCCAGCGCACGCGGCCCATCATCTCGCACAGCGGCGCGTAGTCGAGGTTGGTGAGACCTGCGCCGTGGTGCGAGTCAGGCAGGAACAGGTTCCACAGGCCCGCCGCGCGTGCCCTGACCTTCATCTCCCCAAGCAGCGCAGGCTCCTCCCAGCGATCCCCCTCGCGGTGCTGCTCATAGAAGCGCTCCTCGTTCGGGTAGATATGCTCGTCCATGAAGGCGCGCAGGCGCTCAAGGTAGCTCTTGCTCTTCTCGCTGAGTTCAAAGTCCACGGCAATCTCGCTCCTTAGTAATGTGCGCCTTCAGGGGTCATAGAAGCCGCGTGCCTCGCCTGCAAGCTTCTGCAGCAAGGGTGCGGGCGTGAAGTACTCCGGCCCCACCGTGTCGCGGTAGCGCTCGAGCGCCGCCAGCACCCGCGGCAGGCCGAGCCGGTCGGCATGGAACATCGGGCCGCCGCGGTAGGCCGGGAAGCCGAGGCCATGCAGCCAGATGACGTCGATCTCCTGGGGCCGCGGCACGACTCCCTCCCCGAGCAGGCGCGCGCCCTCGTTGATCATGGCATACAGGCAGCGCTCCACGATCTCCTCGTCGCTGATGGCGCGGCGCCTTATGCCACGGGCAGCCGAATGGCGTGCGATGAGCTGGTGCACGGCCGGATCGGGGAGCGCGCGGCGCTCCGCGTCGTAGCGGTACCAGCCCGCCGCGCTCTTCTGGCCGAGGCGCCCGAGGGCGTTCAGCTGCTCGAGGAGGTCAGCCGCGCGCTCGCGCGGCGTCAGGCTCGCGAAGCGCGCCCGGCGCGTGGCGAGCACGACGTCGAGGCCGCCCAGGTCAGCCACCGCGAAGGGGCCGAGCGGGAAGCCGAACTTCGTCAGCGCCGCGTCCACCTGTTCCGGCAGCGCGCCCTCCTCGAGCATGAAGAGCGCCTCGCGCGAGCGGCGCGCCAGCATGCGATTGGCGACGAAGCCCTCCGCGGCGCCCACCAGCACCGGGATCTTGCCGAGGCGCCGCGCCAGCTTTAGGAGCGTCACGGTCACCTCAGCAGACGTGGCAGGCGTACGCACCACCTCCAGCAGCCGCATGGCGTGGGCGGGGTTGAAGAAGTGCAGGCCGGCGAAGTCTGCCGCGCGCCTGCTGGCGCGCGCGAGCGCGTTGAGGTCAAGAAAGGAGGTATTGCTGGCCAGGATCGCCCCCGCTCGGCAGTGCAGCGCGAGCTCGGCGAACAGCGCTTCCTTCTCAGTGAGGTCCTCACTGATGGCCTCGATGACGAGGTCGGCACGGCGCAGCTCGCTTGCCGCGCCGGCGGCCCTGATGAGCCCCAGGCGCCGCTCGGCCTCCGCTGCGGGCAGCGTGCCGCGCGCCACCTGCGCAGCACTCACCTTGGCGATCTCGCCGCGTGCCTTCTCGGCGGATGCCGCGGTCCGCCCCAGCAGCTGCACGGGAATGCCCGCCGTGGCGAAGCACAGCGCTATGCCGCGACCCATGACGCCCGCCCCGACGACCGCTGCGGCCTGGATGTCGCGTGCCGGCAGGCGCGTATCGAGGCCCGGGATGCGCGCGATCTCGCGCTCGGCGGCGAAGGCGTGGCGCTGCGCGCGCGACTGCTCACCCTCCATGAGTGCCATGCACATCTCAAGCTCACGCTTGAGCCCCTGCGCAAAGGGCAGCTCGTACGCCAGGCGCACCGCCTTTATGGCCTCGAGCGGGGCGAGGAAGCCGCGCTGGCGGCGGCCGGCGCTCCTGGTGAATTCCTCGAACACCCCGGGCTCATCCAGTACCGGCACGATGTCCGAGGTACGTCGCAGCGGCGCGCCCTTCTGCACCACCTGCTGCGCAAAGGCGACCGCCGCGGCGGCAAGGTCGGTGGCCACGCACAGGTCGACGAGCCCGAGGCGCTGCGCCTCGGCGGCCTCCAGGTCCCTGCCGTCGGCGATCACGGTGAGGGCGGCGCGCGCGCCGATGAGGCGTGGCAGCCGCTGCGTACCCCCGCCCCCGGGGATGATGCCGAGCTTCACTTCCGGCAGCCCCAGGCGCGTACCCGCAAGCGCCACGCGGAAATGGCACGCGAGCGCAAGCTCGAGGCCACCGCCGAGTGCGCTGCCGTGGAGGGCTGCGATCACAGGCTTGCCGAGGGACTCGGTGAGCTCGATCACCTCGCCGAGCTCGGGAGCCTCGAAGGGCCGCCCGAACTCGCGCACGTCGGCGCCGGCGGAGAAGTTCCTGCCAGCGCCGAGGATGACGAGCGCGGCAATCGCAGGGTCACTGGCGGTGCGCTCGAGCGCGGCCTTGAGGCCGGCGCGCACGCCGTGCGAGAGCGCATTCACCGGGGGGTTCTCGAGGGTGGCGAGCGCGATCCCGCCCTGCGTCGTGAAGGAAACCATCGCCCCGGACATGCGTGCCAGCCTGAATCCTTCAGCCCACGAGCAGCGCCACTTTGCCTCGCGCCCGGCGGTTCATCACCACGTCCAGCGCCTCGCGGTAGCGCTCGAGCGGGAAGGTCTCCGATACGTGCGGCTTCAGGAGCCCGCGCGCGTACCAGCCAAAGAGCTCGGCGAAGTTGCGCGCGTTGTCGGCGGGGCGCGCCTTGGCGTAGGCCCCCCAGAAGACGCCCACCACCGAGGCCTGCTTCAGGAGCAGCAGGTTGAGCGGGATCTTCGGGATCTCCCCGCTCGCGAAGCCGATGACGAGGTAGCGCCCGAGGAAGGCGAGGCTGCGTACCGCGGGCTCCGCGTAGCTGCCCCCCACCGGATCGTAGACCACGTCCACGCCCCGGCCCCCGGTGAGCTGCTTGACGCTCTCGCGCAGGTCCGCGTTCGCGTAGTTGATGAGCTCATCCGCGCCGCGCGCCTTGCACAGCGCGAGCTTCTCATCGCTCGAGGCGGCCGCGATGACGCGCGCGCCCATGATCTTGCCGATCTCGACCGCGGTCAGGCCCACGCCGCCGGCGGCCCCGAGCACCAGCAGCGTCTCCCCGGCGCGCAGCTGGCCGCGATCCTTGAGCGCGTGAATGGAGGTGGCGTACACGACCGGGAAGCAGGCTGCGGTCGCGAAATCCATGGCCTGCGGCAGCGGCATGATGTTGGCGGCATCCGTCACGAGTTCCTCGGCGTAACCGCCGAAGCCTGCGAGCGCGAGCACCCGCATCCCGGGCTCAAGAGCGCTGACCCCGGCGCCCACCTCCTTGATGACCCCGGCGACTTCCGCGCCGGGGGAAAAAGGCAGCGCGGGCTTGGTCTGGTACTTGCCCTGCACGATCAGGCCGTCGAGGAAGTTGACGCCCGCAGCCTTCACGCTCACCACCACCTGCCCGGCGCCGGGGGTGCGCGGCGGCACCTCCTCGAGGCTGAGCTCATCAAGCGGGGCGAACGCCTTCGCCAGCACGGCCTTCATCGGGTACTCCTCTGCCGCACGGCCTCATAGAGCAGCATGCCGGCGGCCACCGAGACGTTCAGGCTCTCGACCGCCCCGAGCTGCGGCAGCCGCACCAGAAAATCGCAGTTCTGCTGCGTGAGATGCCGCAGGCCCGTCCCCTCGCTTCCGAGTACCAGCACGACTCCCCCTTTCAGGTCCACTTCGCGGGCCTCCTTGGCGGCGGCGGCATCCGCGCCCACCACCCACAGGCTCGCCTCCTTCAGAAGCTTCAGTGTACGCACGAGATTGGTGACTGCCACCACCGGGGTGCTCTCGGCGGCCCCGGCGGCCACCTTGCGCACGGCGGGGCTCAGCTGCGCGGCGCGGTCGCGAGGCACGATGACCGCAAGCGCACCGCAGGCATCGGCGCTGCGCAGGCACGCCCCGAGGTTGTGCGGATCCTGCACGCCATCGAGTGCCAGCAGCAGCGGCGCCTGAACCTCGGTGAGCGCGGCGAGCAGCTGGTCCTCGTCCCATGGGGCGAGCGGTACCACCTCAGCGGCAACGCCCTGGTGCGCGACGTCGCCCAGCTGCTCCCTGAGGAGGTGGTTGTCGACGCGCCTGAGCGTCACGCGGTTGCGCTGCGCGAGTTCCTCGATGGCACGCGCGCGCGCGTCGCCGCGGTGCTCGGCGAGCCGCACCCCGAGCACCCGCTGCGGGTGACGCTCGAGCATGGCGCGCACCGCGTGCAGGCCGTAGATCGTCTGGGTGCCCCCGGCGGCGCCGGCCGCGGGGCGCACCTCAGGTGTCCTCCGCGAGCGCAAGGTCGATCAGGCCCTCGATCGGGTTGACGGAAGTGACCATGACGCGCACGTGGGCGCCGGTGTGCAGGCGCCGCCCGGTGCGCTTGCCGCGCCAGCCGTGGCCGCTGTCCTCCATGACGTAGTCATCGTCGCGCAGGTTGTCGATGTGCAACAGGCCATCCACTGCCACGTCCAGGATCTGCACGAAGCAGCCGAACTCCACCACCGTGGTGATCAGTCCCTGGAAGGTCTGGCCGATGCGCTCCTTTAGATAGGTGCACTTGAGGAAGTTCGAGACGTACCGGTCAGCCTCGTCGGCGCGCTTCTCCAGGCGAGAGGTGCTCTCGCCCAGGGCTGCGAGTGCGGGCGTGTCATAGCGCACCGCGGCGCCACCGGAGGCGCCGATCAGGGCCTTGAGCGTGCGGTGCACGACGAGGTCCGGGTAGCGGCGGATCGGGGAGGTGAAGTGCGCGTAGTGCGTGAGCGAGAGCCCGAAGTGGCCGATGTTGGCCGGCTGGTAGAGCGCCTGCGGCAGGGCCCGCACCACCAGGGTCTCGATGAAGGCACGCTCGGCGGCGTCGGGGACCCGGCCGGCGATCGCCTGCAGGTCACGCGTGGTCACGGTCTCGGGGATGCGCGCATCCATGCCGAGCGAACGCAGCGTCGATGCCAGCCGCTCGAGCTTCTCGTCGTCCGGCGTCGCGTGGACGCGGTACAGGGTCGGCGCATGCCCCTTCTCCAGGGCCTCGGCCACCGCGACGTTGGCGAGGATCATGCACTCCTCCACCAGGCGGTGGGCCTCGTTGCGCGCCCGCATCTCGATGCCGCGCACGCGCTCGGCATCGTCGATGACGAACTCAGCCTCCGGGGCGTCAAAGTCGAGCGCCCCGCGCCGCGCGCGCGCCTTGTGCAGCGCACGGTAGACGTCCACGAGGATGGTGAGCCTGGGGAACAGCGCGCCGAGCTGCTCGCGCGCCGCGGGGCGCCCCTCGAACAGCGCCTGGAAGGCCTGCCCGTAGGTCAGCCGCGCCGCCGAGCGCATCACCGCGGGGTAGAAGCGCGCGCCCTTCAGGGTGCCCGTCCTGGAGATGATCATGTCGGCGGCAAAGCACAGCCGGTCGACGTGCGGGGCGAGCGAGCACAGGTGATCGGAGAGCGCCGTCGGCAGCATCGGCAGCACGCGCGTCGGGAAGTACACCGAGGTCGCGCGCTCCTGGGCGCCGGCATCGAGCGCAGTCCCGGGACGCACGTAGTGACTGACGTCGGCGATCGCGACGATCAGCCGGAAGCCCGACGGGTGACTCTCCGCGTACACCGCATCATCAAAGTCGCGCGCGTCCTCGCCGTCGATGGTCACGAGGGGGAGGCTGCGCAGGTCCTCGCGCGCGGCAGACTCGCGCGGGTCGACGTGCGCGCCGTAGGCCTGGGCCTCCCGCAGGGCGGCGGGCGTGAATTCGTGTGGCAGGTCGAAGCGCGCGATGGCGGACTCGGTCGCCAGTTCCACGGGCCGGTCCGGATCGAGGCGCTTCACCACCACCGCCTGCGCAGCGGAAGCAGACCCGGCGTGGCGCGTCACCCTGGCGATTACCCAGTCACCCCCGCGAGCCCCCTGCAGGTCGGCCGGCGCGACTGCGCAGCGCAGCTGCAGGCGCCGGTCGGCGGCGTTGACCCAGGCGTTGCGACCCTGCATTTCCACCGTGCCGAGGTAAGCGGTGACGCCGCGCTCGAGCACCGCGTCCACCGTGCCCGACCAGCGATCATCCGCAGCGCGCGTGACCTTCACGCGCAGACGGTCGCCATGCATCACGCCACGCATCTCGGGCGGTGGCAGGAAGATGCTCTCCTTGAAGCCCTCGACGCGCAGGAATCCGTAGCCGGCACGATTGGCACTCACGGTGCCTTCGACGAGGCCTCCGGAGCGCACCCCGCCTGCGGTGTGCGCCTGCTCGGCGCCTCTTGCGGGCTTGGCGCGCGAGGGCGCCCGCGGCGGCCCCTTGTGACTGCCTGACTTGGCCTGCGGCGTGCGCTTGCCCGCGCCGCGGCTGCCGCGCCCGTACTTGCCCCTACCGCTCGTCAATTGACAGCCCCCGACACCGTGCGTAGATTGCGCGACCTTCCTCACCTGCCCGGGTGGCGGAATTGGTAGACGCACTAGTTTCAGGTACTAGCGGGTAACACCGTGGAGGTTCGAGTCCTCTCCCGGGCACCAGACCCCCTTCCGCCGCCGTTCGCGCACGTCCGCGCTCGTCCGTAGAATTCACGTATCTCACTGTTTTTATTGGTCTTTCATATCCGAGGCCGTACGGCGTCGTTCGCCCCTAGCCAAGCTATCGTAGTGGGTAATTTAGTGGGTAATATCAACTTCGAGTCCTGAACCTTCGAGTCCTGAGGAACGCGATATGGCGCTTACCGACAAGGAAATCCAGAGCCTTCAACCGCGCGAGAAAAAGTACAAAGTCGCCGATGCGGGCGGACTCTACCTGCTTCTCCACCCCAAGGGCGGGAAGTATTGGTACATGAAGTATCACATCCACGGGCGCCCCCAAGAAGTCGCCTTTGGAACCTACCCCCAGGTGAGCCTGAAGCTCGCCCGTGAGAAACGCGAGGAAGCCCGCCAGCAACTGGCCAAGGGGCTGAACCCTAAGGTCATCAAGCAGACGGTCCGGCACGCCCGCAGCGTTCTCTTTAATGGTGTGGCCGAGGAATGGATCCAGATGATGTCCACCCCGGCTAAGTCCAGTAACGGGGAGGCGGCGACCCGGCCGGTGCTGGATCCTGCGACGGTCAAGAAGCACCGCTGGATCGTGGATACCTACCTCAACCCCGCTCTCGGTACGTGGCCCATCGCTCAGATCACGGCGCAGGAGTTCCTCCCTCTTCTGAAGGGGATCGAGGAGCAAGGCAAGAGCGAGACCGCGCACCGGGTCCGCTCGCTCGCCAGCCGCATCTTCTGCTATGCCCATGCCATGGGGCGCGCCCCTCAGGGCGACGTCACTACCTCCCTACGCGACGCTCTCGCCCCCGCGGTAGTGGTGCACCACGCCACGATTACCGATCCTCTGGAAGTCGGAAAACTGCTCCTCGCGATCGACGGTTATACGGGACTTCCCGAAACCTGTTGCGCGCTGAAGCTGGCGCCCCTCGTGATGCTGCGACCCCGCGAGTTGCGGTTCGGGGAGTGGTCGGAAGTGAATTTTGAAAAGGCTGAGTGGCGCATCCCTGCCCCGCGAATGAAGATGGACTCGCCTCACATCGTCCCCTTGAGCAAGCAGGCTTTAGTCGTGCTCTACGATCTGAAGAAAGTCGCGAATGAGCGCGTCCGGTTCATGTTTCCGGTGCTCGGAAGCAAAGAGGGCGTGATGAGCGAGAACACCATCAACCAGGCACTTCGCACGCTGGGTTACGCCGGCAGCGTCATGACCGCGCACGGCTTTAGAAGCATGGCCTCAACTCTCTTGAATGAGCAGCAGCGGTGGCATCCGGATGCGATCGAACGCCAGCTGGCGCATGCACCTCGGAACAAAGTGCGCGCCGCCTACAACTACGCCGAGCACCTGCCGGAACGTCGTCGGATGATGCAAGCGTGGGCCGACTACCTAGACGAACTCAAGGCAGCAGCGGCTGTTTCACCCAAAGGGCACAAAGCGGCCGCATAACTGGCAAGTGGCGAGGCAATTTCTGCTGCGAGAGTGGCGCGCTCCGCAAAAATACAGTGTCCCGCTGTGCCGATGAACGGGCCTCTCTAGACTTCGACGCACCCATGAACCCTGCACCCTGGGCCTTTGCGGCAGAGTAACCTCGCCATTCGGTTCTTGACGCCAACTTCAGGCTCTCGACGCTTCCAGCACGTCATTTGGATGAGAGAAGTCACGATTCGGTGACAGTGATAAGCGGATGACCGCCATCACTTCCCGAATGTTGCGATGCGCAAGAATTGCTCAAGGTGACGTCGCCAGCAAATCTAACTTCGGCGCCATCTCGGTGCGCTCACTAGCGCCGCGCTTCGACGATCTGACACGATGGAGGCACTTCGATTGACCGAGGGACAGTCAATGACACGCTCTTCAATGAGCATCCTGGCCCTGAGACTGGGCACGACACACTCCAGCGCTTGATACGTAGGGAATTTGAATGGCTACGAAACCTGGTGCACCGCGTCTCACGGTGAAGGCATTGGCAGCGATGTTACAGATGCCAGCCTACGAGCAGTCCCGCGTCCTGTACGACCAGAAGTACCCAAAGCAACAGCCCCAGAGTTTCAGAACGCCCTACTATCAAAAGGCGCTTTCGGGAATTCGAGAATATTACCGGAGCGGTAGAAATCCGTTAGTTCTAAGTTCCGCTCAGAATGACCTGCAGAACATCGGCAACGAAACGCGACGCGCAAATAACGTCAGAGTACTCGAGAACTTTATAAAGTCCGCCCAGCCGAAGCGCGCTCTTGAGCCCCAACCGAACAGGCGGTATTCAGCCCGCACGGGAGCGGTTGAGGTACGACTGTCGCCAGATCTCCAAGCGTTGGAGAAAGACGTCGTCAGAATTATCTATTTCAATTGTCGCGTGGCACCAATCACCGACGAGATCGCGGCACTAACCATTGAGATTGCGAATTGGGTTCTAGTGCAAAATCAATCGCAGATCGCCGTGGATCACATCGAAGTTGTTGACTTGGCGACGGGGAAGGTGCACAGACGCAAAACCGTTCGTCCGTCCACGATCAAAGCGATTAAGAATAATGGAAGGATAATCGAGGCCCTTTGGTCGGCCGTTTGACCTTCGGCCCTAAGGCTTATCTTTCAGCGATACGCCAAGAGATGTCGGTGTGGCGACGGCCCCAGTCCGCCACAGCATTGACGGAACGACAATGGCGAGGAAGGCTCGCCGTTAAACATGGGTTAAGCGTAGAGTTTAAACTTGCAAAGTCACTCTAAGCCCTCGCTTCTGATACTAGCTTTCGCACGGACGAGTCAGTACATGTATCAAGGCGCTAAACGCCGCATTGCCTCGCGCCTGCTCGTATCCATAGCTGTAGTGCTTGGATGCGTCGCTAATTCGAATGCGGCAACTTGCCCCGCACCTGCTCATGTCTCATTCGCCGGTAACTCGGCGGGTGGCTATTTATCCGGCCGCGGACCGGTCAAGGACCGGGTGGTTGTTTTTGTAAACGGTATTTTCGGTGATGCTGTGTCTACATGGATGAACGAGGACTGCGCTTACTGGCCGACGCTTCTGGCAGCGGATCATGCGTTTGACGACGCCGACATTTATGTTCATAGCTTCCAATCACCCAAACTGGCGCAAGCACAACAAATAATCGAGCTAGCGGCCAGGTTCCGCGACCTGCTGGAGGTCGACGGAGTACTCAAGCACAAACAAATCATATTTTTGGCGCACAGCATGGGGGGCCTTGTTACACGCGCGATGCTCATCAACGCGCGACCGCCGGCGTCCCAAATTCCAATGATCTTTTTCTTTGCCACTCCAACCGGTGGGGCGGACGTTGCCGGAATCGCAAGCCATCTGAGCGAAAATCCACAGCTTAAGGACATGCTCCCACTGGACGGCGGGGGGTACGTTAAGGACTTGCTCGAACTGTGGCTCCAAACCAGTGATGATCCCCGTTTGAATTATCCAAACGCGATCGCCTCTTACTGCGCGGCCGAACGGCTGGCGACTTGGGGTGTATTGATTGTGCCGGAGAATAGTGCAATTCAGCTCTGTAATCGCGAGACCCGCACAGTAATAACAAACCATACCGGCATCGTGAAGCCGGAGAATGCACGGGCGGATTCCTACGTATACTTCAAAGCAGCCTACTTGAGAACATTCGATAAGACGGCGGAAGCGATCAACACCAAGCTCGCCGAATTCGGCACCACAAAGCATGCCTCAGAGACTAAGTTCGCATTTGATCAGTGGTATCCCGTCGCGACACCTGAGACTCAGCGACTCAAGTTGTTGGCGCGACAGACCAAGGCAACCTCGAACTACATTGATGTTGGCTGTGATGACACTCGTCAGGGAGAGCTGCGTACTCAAATCTATTTAGAGCCGACCGAGCGCGTGATAGATGTACGGCCAATCATCGCGAACTCCGTGAACATCAAATCATCTTGGGCCGCGGTGGTTCGCAATGCGGATGGGGAGGCGGTGATCCACTACTCAATACAGGGCCTCGATCGCCAACTATTCAATTGCCCAGGCGGAGGCCACGCGGATGTGGTTGTGACATACGTTGTTGAGCAAGGGCCCAGTGCTGCCCCGTAGTCTCGACATCACCGAGGAACCCGACATCCCAGGCATGTGCATGAGAACCGAGAACCCGAATGCAGGCGCCCGAGGCGTGGGCCAGAGGCTCCTCCTTCGCGGAATCTACGGAATGGTATCAAATCTAACGAAGAACTCTTTTGCCCCGTCTACGATCTGAAATGCAGACTGCAACTGTTGCGGGACCGGAACAAAAATCCGATTCTGTGTGATAAGCGTCGTTGTGGGGAACATCGCTCCGCCCGTCGCGTCAAGTTCAAGCGCCTCTCGCAATTTTATGTCGTAGTACAAGCTTAGCTGACCGGTTTCGTCCGAGAACACGTAAATGACCCGGTGCGACCCCCACATCACCTTCGTTGTGTGCGGCTGCGATAAGAACTCCCCTTCCGTTTGCTTTAGCCGGTCCGAGACAGCCAAGAACATCTGAAAGTTGTTTAGTTTCGGATGAGCGCTCGCAACGGTCAGCACCTTCATCAGTGTGGAAAGCTCAGAGCGGATGATCGGCGGCGCTGCAGAGTACTTGTTTGCGTCGGTTAGTTCTTCCCCCGCAATCAGAATGCTCGGTAACTCGCTCTCTACCGTACCGACCTGGTCGCTACGAACCTCTTGGCGCTGCCCGCTCCCGTACCCAGCAGACACCGTCAGAACATCGGAGAACTCGAGTTTCCCTGAAATGAAGTCCGCGAGCATCGATTCCATCTCGCCGAAGTCGTCTTTGTCGTACCGGAATAGCTCTTCATTCTGCTTGAGACGCTGATACAGCGCATCACGTCCTTGCCTCGTCGCCGATGGAACATGCTCCCGGACAAGCGGATATATGTGCTGTCTAACAAAATCTGTCACGAATCCCTTGTAGACCTCGCGCGCAGACTTATACGCCTCGATGGTCATCCTAGCCGCCGGCATCCCCCTATCTATCGCCACTCGCAATCTCCCTTCCACTCGGTCAAGCTGAAGCGTAACTCCATGACTGATTGTTGCGAACAATACCTCCACGTCCGGCATGAAGTACTCGTCGAGCAAAGCACTTCGAACCCGAATCAGGAAAATCGCTTCGTCTATGACCAGTTCCGATGCCGGTATATAGTCAACAATGGTTGTTTCCGGAACCTGCTCCACGCGTGCGACCTGCGCGAGATAGTTCATCTGCAGCGTGCGTCGGGGGTTGTTTTGACTTACCTGAAACAGATTTGCTTGCTCATTACCAAATCGCTGACGGACGGTGTTGTCTTGACCTGAGTAAAAGAAGCGTCTTTTCTCCGGCTCGAAGGTAGCAACGTCCTTTAGTGCCACATCGAGGTCTTTAGGAAGGACGTCCACCGTCACATGGCCTGCGAGATGCGTCAGTCCATGCTGCAAAACATACTGTTGAAATGCTTGATTTCTATCGGAAGCTTCTGATTCTCCGAGACCGACAGACGCCTCCCGCTCCATCAGGCTCACAAGTGTCGCGACGTGCTGCACGCTCTCGCGACTGAGCGCCTCTCGACCGGCGGTCGGATGAAGTATGTTCAGATTCACGAAGCCGCCTAGTTGGTAAAACCCAGACACTGGAACCGGCGCAAGACCGAACCAGTTTCGAAAGGCCAACGTTTGTCCAAAGTTCTGCACGAGCCACGCTTCTCCAGGGATTGGGTTGCCGCTTAACAGCAATTCCCGACATGTGACTTGTAGTCGCGCATTCGCATCAACGGACGTAGTTACTAGCGCTGAAAATGGACCCAACTCCGCTCGTGTAGAAGTGACCTCGGAGAATCCCGTGGAATGAGCGGCAACGACATCCGAGAACTTCTCCTGACTGATCAGCCGCCCATTGACCTTCACAGGCACCGGAAGAAATCGCACATACTGGGCGAGATAAGTGCAAACGGTGGGCGCATCCACACTAAATCGAGCGTCGAGCTCTGCGACAACAGTAGTGCCGGGGTTTCTTTCATCGACTAGCCGTTCAAGCGAGATACAGTCTTCAGCTATCCTTAGATCCGCCCTGCGTGCCGAGCTAATCAGCGTTATTGAACTCTCGATGGACCGAGTCTCGATTCGAAGTGCCTCGCATACTCCGAAGTTGGCCATGGCTCCAATACCAAACGTTCCGATAACGCCGGATTTCTGAGCTAACTCCGACTTTTTCCCGCTGGACCCAGCTTTCCAGAAATTTCCTCTAAGCACAGATTCGGTCATACCAATGCCGTCGTCCCTGACGGTCAGCGTTTTCCCTTCTATCGATATGTCAATGAGTCGATCTGCAATGCGCAGCCCCTGTGCGGTGCAACGCATTAGTATCGCGTCGTAGGCGTTCTGGACGTTTTCACGGAGAAACGCGTTCGGTGAGTCGTATATTTCCGCAGACAGAATCTGCAGAACTCGTTCTGTTTCAACCTCAAAGGGTATCTTTTCACCCCCCTGCGCGCTCATTTCAGCCTCGCGCGAAGCTTCTCACGCAGCTCGATTAGCGAGGGATCTCGCGTCTCCCTTACGAACTCGCTTTCAAATATCTCCGCGAGGCGATCTCGACGTCGAAGCGTCCAGAGAGAATTCAACACGTGGATCGCCTCTGCGACTGTGCTGGGCGGGTCAAAAATAGATATGAGCCTCCCATCTGCCCTTAGACGGACTAGGCAATCAAGAAGTAACGGCCGCGCCAACGGTTCTTGTCCTAAGAGCTTTTCCAATTCAACAGCCGCGCCGCCGAGATCGTTCCTGTCGAATTGTTCCTGTGCGTGTACCAAAGCGGCAGTTGATTTCAACCCCCGCGGCAGGCTCTCGGGCCCGTCAAACTTGAAGTCAAAAAACGGCTTCTCGTGCCCTGCAATTACCTTCGGACCCCAAATCGGATTTAGGAGGTTGTCGTTTTGCATTTCTCGCACATGGAGCCGACCTTTCAACGCATGAGTATCAAGTTCCAGGATATTGTATGAACGGCCATACCGGTACGAAGCGCCTCCGCACAGTGTTCCAGCGCTGACAACCTTAATCGCTCGATCCAACCCATACCGAAAGCGCGTATCAAGAAACTGGGGTCGATGCTGGTGACCGTGAAGCGCCAGGCTGAATCCGCCATCAATCAATACCTGTAGGGATCCAGGATCAAGATAGGCGTTGTCCCCTGGTTGTCCTTCTGTGTTGTGGTGCCAAACGGCGCCCCGAATCCGACCCGAATAAGATGGCCCCCGCAGCTGGTCAAGTGCGCGCGCCACGCATGCCGGATTGATCGCACCCTGTCTGTTCCAAAGATCGTTATTGAAACAACTAGAGAAAGCCGCAAACACCAAGTCCAGCTCCGGATAGTCAAAAATCGCTACTTGATGTTCCGGTTCTAACGAATAGTTTCGGCGACCCTGATAGAACCTTTCGTAGCAGCGTGCGAATTCAGCGAACCTGTTGTTGTAGCCATCAGGGTTTGTGATCTCATAGAGCTCCAGAGAGTCCCAGCTCCAACGGAACGCACTCGACTGGCGAAATAGTTCGTGAACCAACTCTTTCTTTTCCGGTCGGAGTCCTACGTCAACCTTATTTAGCGCTTGGCGAAACTGGTAAGCGCTCACATCGTGATTGCCGGGTACAATGATCACCCGATCACGATCTCCCTTGGTAAATCGGTGCGCCAAACCTTCCAGGAAAGCTAGCGCCTCGTCATACTGCTGTCTTAGCGTGTGCTCGGGGTCAGGCGCGCCGAGTGCAACTCCCTGTACCAAATCTCCACTTACCACGACAAGCTCGGGGGAGCGGATATTGTCTGCATAGTGCAGACGGTCCGTTTCTAGAGATGTGAGCAATACATCGTTCCGAATCGCGTTTTGCGGATCCCGATGTAAATCCGATACGTGAAGTATTGAAAGTAGCATCAGCCGAGGCGACTCCCCGCGTCCGGATGAAAGGCGGTTGGTCCTTCTAGATCCGCCACTTGCAAAACAGTACAACGACTGTTGGATCGACGTGGTCGTAGTCTATCGAACCAGGGGGTTGCGGTCATTGTGTGAAGGGGATTTCAGGCGCGCAGCAATTACCTCCCGATCCGTTGCAGGGGTTGGCAAGCGGCCCGCGAATCTCCGTACCTGAATCGCAAGCTCGAGTCGTCCTTCTTCGGCGAGCATGTCTCCTATGGCCCGCCAACCTTGATCGACAGCCTTGCGCGTCTGGTAGATCTTCAACGTACCTAGCTCGTGACCCTTCACGTCTCCACGCTGGACCGAGAGAACCGCATCTAACCGCTCTTGCACATGGCGAGAATCGCCACGGCGGTCGGCTCGGTAGACCCCGACCAATTTCGGGGTGCGAACCTCGCCGCGAACGGCACGTTCCGTGGCGTTCGCAGACACTCCCGACTCTCGAAGATACCGGGCAAATTCTCTGCGCCAGCGCCGTAGGGTTTCCTTGCGAATATTCAGCCTGATTCCCCGCTCGCTCACGGCCTTTACCACCATATGCACATGGGGATGAGGTTCATCTACGTGAAGCACCATTGCATATCTGTGTCGAAGGCCGAATTCCTCCCTCGCAAAGGCCCTCACCGCCTCTAGAACCTTCTTTGGGGGCGTTCCAGGAGGCATCGAAAAGAGCACCTTGTGAACCAGTTTTGGTGCCTTGCGCGTTAGGCCGGGTCCCAGAGACGAGGTCGGCCGCTGCTCCTGGATGTCCAGGTCCCAGTCCTTGAGAAGGTCGGCTTCCGCCTCCTTGCCCCGTAGTTCCTGACCGTCATCCGTCTCGATAGTCAGGTCGCCCTTCCGACTCAGGTATGAAAAATGCCTTCGGACCGCCTTCATGTCGTGCCCTCCTCGGCTCAGGACTTTGACCATGACTTCGGGCGACCGGCGAACAGTCCGGGCAATCAGTGCGATCTCCTCTTGTGATAGGCGATCCCTCTGGCCCGTCCCGCGACGGGCGTAGCTGGCGATGTCCAGGAGGGGCCGTGCGGACCCGAAATCAGTGCGGGCCTTCGGCATTCCCCTGCTCCCAGCTCGTCTGGTTCGCCCTGATGAGTCCTTTTACATGGTCCCGAAGAGCCTCCGCGACCTTAAGCATCGCGCGGAGATCTTCTCGTCCTGGACCCACTGCCTTGCCGCCTTGGTTTGCCACCCGAGCGATCTGGTTCAGGGTTCGCCCTATAGCGCCTAGCTCGGCCACAGATCGCTTGAGGGCGGCGAGCTCTTCTATAGGCAGCGGAGCCAGGCGCCGCAGATGAGACCGAACTAGGACCGATACGTACGTCGCTGACGGCAGTCCTCGCCTGCCCGCCCGATCGGAGAGCAGGACCCGATCGTCGGGCCGGAGCCGGACAGACAGCCTCGCCCCTGGCCGCCTGTACGGGAAGGCATCGTCGGCTGTCGGCGATGCCATGCCGACCACGGTTTCGAGGAGCTGTCGGACCATCGCCGACTCAGTCAGCCCCTTCTGCGAAGCAAGCGCTTGAACGGAGAGTTTCGTCTCCTCGGATACCCGGCATCTGATTAGCGATTCGCGAGCCATGCGCGTGATCGTGGGACAACAGCGGCCGCGAGGCTATCCTGCATGTCGACCGAATTGGCCCCGTTGCGCACGTTGCACGCTCGCAATTCCGAGCGGCCCAACCGGATCCTAGCCGGGCCTGGTGACCCGACGTGATGGAATTAGAGCCCGGTGCCCCTTGAAAGCGGCCCGCCCTCCTTCCCAAAACCGCCCCACCAAAGGGTGACAGTCAGCCAATCTGGGACTCGTACCGCAGTGCTCGGGGCCTTCCTTTAGGACAATCCCGCCCAGGATCTCCTCCCAGAAGGCTTCAGAAATGGCCTCCCGCGCCGACCGAACCCCCCTCAAGGCCTTACCCTTACGCGAACCCGGTCAGTCCGTGCACGGAACCGCGGTCGATCTCGTCTTTAGGCGGCTCCTACCTGTCTTGTGGTTGACGAGCCTGGCATGCGTTCTCACGATTCTGGCCTGGATGGAACGGGAACTGGGTTGGCATCTATCCAGCCAAGCCTGGGCATTTATCACGCTAGGCCTTAGTACCGTTTGCGTGTTCGAGTTCTCGTACGTGTCGGAACAGGTCGAAGCCCTCCAGCTCGGGCGGGACGGCGAGCGCGTCGTCGGCCAGTTTCTGGAGCAGCAGCTGATGCCCCGCGGGGCCCGAATCATCCATGACGTGCCAGGGGACGGGTTCAACCTAGACCACGTCGTCATCGCACCTCAGGGCGTCTTCGTAATCGAGACCAAGACCCGAAGCAAACCGCGGCACCGCGATGCACGGATCACCATGACCGACGAGGGCCTGAGGGTGGCAGGCTATGCGCCAGATCGGGACCCCATCCAGCAGGTCCGAGCCTCCTGTCGGTGGATCTCAGAACTCCTGTCCGAGAGCACCGGGGAAGTGATTCAGGCTAGAGGGGTCGTCGTCTTTCCAGGCTGGTTCATCGATCCGATGACCCGGGACTGGCTGAACGGCGGTAATCCCTGGGTGCTCGAACCCAAGGCGCTCCCGGCATTTCTCACGCGTGAGCCGACTGTTCTCACCGACCGCCAAGTCGTGATGTTCTCCAATCACCTGACCCGCTACGTACGGGCACGCGAGGACGCCGTGAGACAGAGCTAAACAAAAGAGCACGCCCGGCTTCCCCGCCGGACGTGCCCAAAGAAGACCTAGAGAAGCCCGTGCTCCGCGAAGGAGAAGACTGACTCGGCCACGATCAGGTGGTCCAGAACGCGAATGTCCACGGTACGGAGCGCACCGGCCAGGGCCTTTGTGATGTTCTCGTCTGCGGCACTCGGCTCAGAGACTCCACTCGGATGGTTGTGAAACAGAACAACAGCGGCGGCGTTATGCGCGAGCGCCGACTTAACTACTTCCCGGGGATAAACAGCAGCATTGGCAAGGGTGCCACGGAAGAGTCGCTCCACCGCAATCAGTCGATGCCGACTGTCCAGATGCAAGACGCCAAACTGCTCGTGATCGCACGGCCCTAGGTGGAGGCGTAGGTATTCGCGTGTGAGAGCCGGTGACGTGAGAACCGGAGAGCCGGCCCGATAGCGCTGCGCAATCAACGCCTGGGCACGATCGAAGATCTCAGCGGACTCGGCAATACGAAAACCGTCCTCATTCCGGATGTAGAGAATCGTCATGGCGGCGGGCCTTAAGGTAAACCGGGCGGAATTGCCCGGTGCCCCGCGCGTCACGCCGCAGCGCAGCCGTCAAGGATCGAAGACCGCCGAAGGCGGGGTGCGAGCCCCGAGCACATCCTTGACGGCGAGAACGGCGTGATAAAGTGACGAGAAGCAATTCCGCCATATTCCACGACCATGATTCCCTCCATGCCTCGCGCACAAGACGAACAGCTACCATGAGATGCGGCGATCGTAACAATTCAATCCGCCCGATGAGAGTTCTGTTCGGCGGACTCGCGCTGCTTGCGCAAGCGTCATCCGGGATCGGGATACCGCAGTCCATTTCAATTTCTAAATCTGCCAAGTCCCCAAGCCAAGCGCCGGCAAGTAACGAGCCCCGCAGCTGGCCTGAGGGTGTGTCTGCGCCTTGCAAGATTACTGACGAGCTTGTAATCGAAATTCCGCTTCAATTTGTCCGAACGGCATACTTTTTTCGTAATGGGCCGCGGCCAGCGGCCGTTCCGTTGAAGCAACTTACGCGAGTGGAGAATATTCAGTTTGATTTCTTTCTTCCTCATTTTTCCGGCTATACGCTTGAAAATTACGAAAACCAGTTTGATGAGAATAAGGTTGCAATCTATCTCTCCGCTGGCGAGCCGAACGAATCCGAGCCTGATGCTCCGGGATCCTATCCCCCTAACGCGCTAAAGCGCTTGCTCCGAGCGCATCTACTCGATTCTGATGGCTATCAAGACAGCTACGGGCTTCGGTGTTATCGGGGGAACTCTATCCCCAAGAAGATCACTTGTTACGGCAAGCGTGACGCTACAGGACAGGAATATATTTTACTTGATGCCATGGTGCCTCCGTATGAGCCGGGCGTTAAGTCCCCAATCATGCAAGCTACATACTTCTCTAAACGCTACGGTGGAATCGAGATCGTATGGCACACGAACGTTAAGAACTTGCCGCATTGGCAAGCCATTGATTCGCAGATCTGGGAGTTTCTTCATGCTTGGAACGTAGTCAATTCTGAACAACGCTAGGCCACCGACCTGTCCCCGGAGAGAAAAACAATGTCATCGAACCCGTACCGAACAGGCGGCTCCTCCGTTTGGGCTTGCGATACACCCCTCGACGAGAGCTCAGCCCGATGGCGGCGAGGACGCGTTCAAAGTCGAATGGTGGCCCTGGGGGGACAGCCAGTTTGCTCTGGAGAACTTTATGAGCCAACCTGAAGAGCGCTACGGCTAGTCCGCAGAAAGAGTACCTCTCGGTGAACTCGCTTGAGCTGGAGTCGCAGAAGGAGATCGCCACCTATTATCAGCAGCGGTTCCAGAACGGCTCTGGTGAGGTCGCTCTTTGCGCGACGAAGGTTTGTGCCTACACGGAAGCCGGGAAGAAGTCAGCGGTCGCACTTACGTACGACAAGGCAGCTTCAGCGTGGATGTTCCTCGGGTTGGGCGGGACACAAGAAAAGGCGTACCAGCATCGCCCGGTGAATGATTCGTTGAACTCGTCGTCCCATTGTGGCGTTGAGTTTGTGCGGGTTTTGAACACCCAATCGGACGAAATTCGCGTTACGCTTGGCTGCGCAGCGATTCCACGTCATAAAGCCTAAGTAGCGCCGAAAGACCGCACTGCAGCAAGGCGCGCCAGAATCCCGCGCCATGGTCCGCCGTACATCTCCGTCGATTCGTCGCCCTGCCGCAGGTGCGGGTACAAGCGGTACCATCGCGTCGGCGTCCCACGCACCAATGGGGCGAAGTACGAGACCTCCCTTGTACGCCTGCTAGAAGTTCTGATGACGTTCCCGAGCCCGGCGCAGTGAAACATTTACGCCGACGACGTCCCATTGAACATCGAGGCCCCGCCTGAGAGCGCGCCGCCGATGCGGTGGCGCAAACGGTGAAACATGATTCTGCGGCTGGGTGGGATTTTCGCCGCCGGAACGACAGACAAAGGCGATGATGACTGTATTTTCAGCAGAACGGCCTTGTAGGGTCCTGTGCCTCGATGGCGGCGGGGCGAAGGGGTTCTACACAATTGGCGTATTAAAGGGGATCGAGGGGATGCTCCAGCGCCCCGTCAACGAAGGATTCGACCTGGTGTATGGCACCAGTACGGGCTCGATTATCGCTGCGCTGATTTGCCTTGGGCGGCCCGTCGACGAGATCCACCAGCTCTACCGCCAGCACGTCGTCGAGGTTATGAGAAAATGGTTACCTGGGTCTAAGTCGGACACCTTGCGTAACCTCGCCGACGAAGTCTTTGGCAAACGAAAATTCGCGGATTTCCGAACACCCATCGGAATTGTGGCGACGCGATGGTTGTCCGAAACCCCGTTCATATTCAAATCGCACGCCAGCCAAGCACACGGGGATAAGGGGAATTTTCGCCCCGGCTTTGGTTGCACGATTAGCGATGCGGTCCAAGCATCATGTTCCGCGTATCCATTTTTCTGCCGTAAGACAATAAACACCCACGAAGAAAGCAACGTTCTGGCCGCGGACGGTGGATTCTGTGCCAACAATCCAACGTTGTACGCGATTGCTGAAGCCACGAAGCATTTTGGTGTTTCGCGCGAACACATCCGAGTCGTCAGTATTGGGGTGGGCGAATATCCGACGCCGAGACGGTACCGGTCGCTTGCGCACTGGGCTGGTTACCTGTTCACAGTCCGGCTGCTTCAGAAGGTGTTGGAGATAAACACCAAATCCATGGACCGCCTGCGCTTCATCCTCTTTCACGAAGTCCAGACGGTCAGAATCAACAAGTCGTATACCGAGCCAGAGATGGCTACTGATCTGTTTGAGGCAGACCTGAGCAAATTGGACACTCTTTACACACGCGGCAGAGAGAGCTACCGCGAAAACGAAACTGAGCTCGAGAGGGTCCTGCTTGGAGTTCGTCGTGGCGATTTCTGAAGCTCAGCTGGAGATTTGGTCCCATCAACCCACCGCGGGGCCGTCACGGGACACTTACGAGGCTGTGCGAACGGTGCTTTTGGACGGCGCCGCTCCGTTTTCCGGAAAAGGTCCGGACGTCTATCTGCAAGGGTCGTATGGGAATGACACAAATGTCGCACGCGAAAGCGACGTGGATGTAGTCGCCTGCATTCCGACGACGTTTGCGCACGACGCGCAAACCCTCCCACCCGAGCAGTATCAGGCTTTTGAACGCGCCTACCCGGGCACCGCTACCTACAACTATCCGCAGTACAAGGCTGACGTTTTGGCGTGGCTGACCAAGAAATACGGCAGCGGGGTCCGCGCCGGCACAAAGGCGATTCTCATCCCAGCCGTACAGAATCGGCGTGAGTGCGACGTCTTACCGGCGATTGAATATCGCTACTACTACCGCTTTAACAGCAAGACCGACGAAAGGTTTGAACCAGGAATCTGCTTCTATCTTCCTGACCAGAGTCGGATCATCAACTTCCCGAAAGTGCACTCAAAGAACTGTACCGCGAAGCATCAGGATACACATTCTCGCTTCAAACCCATAGTGCGGATCTATAAGAACATGCGCAACCGCATGGTTGAACAGGGGCTGCTCGCAGACGGAGTTGCAGCCTCCTACTTTATCGAGGGGTTGTTGTATAACGCGCCAAATCTCCTGTTCAGAGGAAGCTTTGCTGATGCGGTACTAGGCATTCACAACTACCTCTTCCACGCGGACCGTTCCACGTTCCGCTGTCCGAATGTCATACATCCGCTTATCGGTAACAGTCACGTAAGTTGGGCGGATGCGGATTACATCGCATTCCTCAATAGCTGGGGTACATTTTGGAACAGGGGCGGCTGAACGACCCCGGGCCTAAAGGTCGCGAAAGGGAATTTCGTGCTGCTGGAGAAAGCCTAAGAATCGCGGCTCAAGCTGGTGGTAGGTCATCTTCCCGGGTGAATGGTCTCCGCGGATGTAACCGCTGATAGTCAGCGCCCTACTGAGTTCGTGTGACGACCATCGGCGGTGAAGCTCTTCCAGCTCGGAGGCTCTGTCCGCGTCTACTTCGATGCTGGCCATCTGGGCCCACTCAGTCCTGTCCGCCATCCAACCCCCGCAGCATCCGCCAACGAAAACCTCCCAGCCGAGGGCACCGCGGGGCCAGCAGCCTAGATACGCTGGCATTTGCCAAGCTTCCCCGCCGTTCGACCGAGCTGGGACGACTTCGGAAAGCTGAGGAGGCAGCGTGCCTCCGAATGACAAGCAGACTTGGCGAACTGTGTCGGAGACCGAATTTCGTGCATGGTTGGATCTGCGCGCGGAACTTCTACCTCGCCCCCCCCTGACCACCAAGAACGTCAATCACCGCGAGTGGAGCGACCCCTCTCTCGCTCACTGGCCCGAAAATGTCTTAGGAAAAATGACCAGGCGACCAAGAGGCAAAGGGGCGTGTTATCAGATCAGATTGGTTCGGGAGCCATAAAGCACGCGCGATCCCCTCCGCATCCTCGCCGCAATGCAGCACGCCATGACAGCCCGAGCGATGCGAATCCGACTCGCCAATCAACAGATAGATGGAAACGGATAAATGCTGACGGTCGATGACGCGGCAGGCGACCCGATGGAACGCAGAGTACCATTTCAACCGCGGACGAAGCGATCCCATTCTCCAGAAAGCAACCCCTAAGAGTTGGTAAATTCCATGAAGTACGCCAAGACACTAACTGGTCGTTCTGGCGCCGACGCCATTGACCTCGCGAGCAGTTCCGCGATCCGTCGCGACGGGGCGGAATTGACGTAGATGAGACAATTCGTTCTGTCCCGACAGTCTACGGTAAGAGTCCTGTCTGAAAAGGATTTCTTTTCGACCCCAGCTCATGCGCCCTGATAGACACCCGCCTGCGACATGCTCCGGTACTTGGGGCATCAGTGTTCTGGCCTTAATCGCCACCACACTGCTACACGCGGTTCTCATCTTGCCGGCCTTCCTTACTTTCTCCCTCACGAAGTCGAAGGTACCCAGTCGTCTGGGGGCAGCGGCAAGTGCATCGACCGCTCACGAAGAGCCAGTCATGACCGTGATCCTCATCAACGATCCGGCCGTCGGTCAGCTGCACCCGGTGGAAGTTAAACCGCTGCCTTCCCGAGGCGTGGCGCCACTTGACCTGCCCGTAGTGGTACTAAGTCCAAAGCCGACCGTTGCCGGGCGAGCTTCCGTGAATGACGATTCCCCTCCGTCCGAAGCCGCTTCCGACGAGGCTGCGGGAGATCAGGTGCAGCACGCGCTTTTGTTTGGCAGGTATCTCACGCAAATCCAGGCGCGGATCGAGAGAGCTTGGCTTCGGCCGCGCTCGGCGATTGGTGCATCCTCCTTCTCCTGCTCTTTACGAATCCTGCAGGACCACACCGGCAATGTTCTGGAAATCGCCTTTCAGCAGTGCAATGGCACTCGAAGGTGGCGCGACTCATTGGCAAGCGCGATCCATACGGCCTCGCCATTGCCCGTTCCACCGGACACAGGGCTGTCGACTGATGTGCTCTCGCTGGTTTTTGCTTCCGACGGATTTCGGCCCCGCGAATCGACCGAAGGATTCGAACCCGACGATCGCATGAGCCTCGCATTGATTCGCGAGGCCGCCGCTCGCGATTCGTTCACACGTTTCGCCCACTCTAATACTCAAGATGGTGCGTCAGACGCCGAAGATGCAGGGGTAGAGAAACATGTGGACCAGTCTGGAGTGCTTCATCTGACGATCGTTGGATCTCCCCCAGGGGCCGCCGCACTTCCTCCTGCTGACCCGACTGCTCCTTCGAGCACATCGGATGACGCGACCGCTGCCCCCGCTCCAGAATAGCGATGTATTTCTTCTGTCCGCTGCCACTCCATCGTCGCTACTACCTTGTTAGCAAGCTAACACGCTAACAACAGGCGACGCACTGCGCCGCGATGGTGTTGAGAACTCCGCTCCCGTCAGAGTATTGTCAAAGCGTAGTGCCGGCGACAGAACTAATTAGGGAGCTCGAATGAATCTCCTAACGTCCGCCTCCTTCCCTGCGTCCTCTTCAGTTCACCGACATTTTTTGACTCATCCCGATGTTCCAACACGAGACTCTGCGTCGGGCAAGTGTCCGAACCTTGCGGACAGACCGAATGTGAAGCAGTCGACTGCTTCGCTCCTGTTGCTCGTCCTCGCGGCGACTACTAGTGCACCTGCGCTTTCTGCAGTAGGACGTACCCCCGGATCCTTCGCAGTCACTGATTCCGGTACCGCAACTTATTCCATCCCGATCCGCGTCCCTCCCGGTGCTAACGGTATGCAGCCATCGCTTGCGATTGCCTATGACAGCCGCTCCGGAAATGGCCCACTCGGTGTCGGCTGGTCATTGACGGGCTTCTCCGTCATTCAACGGTGCAAGAAGACACTCGCTCAGGACAGCAGCAACGACGCGCCATCGTGGCAATCGACTGACCGGTATTGTTTGGATGGAAATAAGCTGCGCTTGACGGGCGGAAGCTATGGACTTGCTAGTTCAACGTACCAGACTGAAGTCGACGAGTTTTCGCGTGTGACCGCGGAGGGAAATAGCACGAGCGGACGGGGTCCGGATCACTGGATTGCCCAAGGTCGCAATGGGCTCTCATACGAGTACGGCGATACGTCGCAGTCTAGAGACGTGGTATCGGCTCCCAGTATCTGGCAACTGGACAAAGTAACCGACCGCGCCGGGAACTACATGACCATTTCATATAACAATCAAGACGCGCCCTACGTGGATTGGATTCTTCCCAGCTCCATCGTCTACGCCAGCAACGATGGCACCGAGACAGCCGGGGCCTCGTCGGTCGTATTTCAGTGGGCGGCACGCCCCACCACTGACCTTGTTACCGCCGCTACGGTCAATGGTGCCGCTCTACGCAATACACAGCTTTTACAGGCAATCGATATCTATGAGAGCGGCACTCTGATACGCGTCTACAAACTTACATACAACAACAGCGGCTCCGGCGCACGCAGCCGCCTGAGCTCCGTACAGGAGTGCGATGGAAACGGCAACTGCCTCATCGCCACGCAGATTGGATGGCAGAGCGGCACCGCGGGCTACGGCACTGACACGACCATAGCCAATTTGGGCGCATTGGCAAGTTATGCCATCCCAGTCGACCTCAATAGCGATGCGCGCACAGATGTGATTTATCCCTCGGGCTCTTATTGGGCGTACATGCTCGCTAACTCCAGTGGCGGCTACGGTACCCCCGTGGTCACGACGACCGCCCACAACGGCAAGTATGCAAGCGCCCTAGTTATCGACTACTTCGGCAACGGGAAGCAAGAGCTACTCGTACCCGATGCAAGCGGCAATTGGAGCCTTTTGCAATTTAATGGGTCCGGATTTACGACAACCGCTCTAAAGCCCGGCGGAGTTTCGATTTCGGCATCTACACAAAGCTGGGTAGGTGACGTGAACGGAGATGGCTATCCCGATCTGGTGTATTTGAATGCGGCTTCCACCCAACTGCTGTGCCGTTTCAACTCTGCTTCAGGGTTCTCATCCACTGTCAGTACGCTGTACACCGCTCCGGCCGGGACGACCATCTATCTGTACACAACAACGATGTCATTCAACCTTCAGGCAACCCTCAACCAGGGCGACTTTAACGGCGATGGGCGTACCGATCTATTAGTAGGTTTTATTGGCACTGGCCCGAAGATGCTTCTGTCCACTGGCACGAGCTACGTCGATAGCGGCTACGTCTTCTCCGACTCCAGCGGGACTAGTATTGTCGGTACCACATGGCGGACGCTTGACGCCAACGGCGACGGAATTGACGACCTCGCATTCGTTGACAGCTCCGGTGCTTGGAAAGTGCTGTACGGCGTACCCGCCGCCGCTGGTGCTGCCAATTTCGGCACGGCCGTGACCAGTTCCATTACTTCTCCAGCAACCGCTGGAGGTACTGCCGTCCTCCCTCTTGATTGGGACGGAGATGGCCGCGTCGATATTCTCGCAGCCAACACCACGCCCTCCCCTGGAACTCATTGGTTCTTGATACATGCAACGGGAGATAGCCTATCGACCTCGCAAGAAGGGACTGGTTCATTTAGCGGTACCGCGTCAACCGACACTGGCATCCTCACCGCGCAGACCGGCACGATGATTGTCGACGTAAATGGCGACGGCCTGCTAGACCTCGTGTATGCGGATACCTCGCACAACTGGCACGTTCTTCTGCACAAGGGTCCCACCCCTGATTTAGTCACTAGCATCACCGACGCATTTGGCAACTACGTCCAGATGACCTACGCGCCGTTGACTGACTCCACGGTGTATACCGAGGGCTCTGGGGCCACTTACCCACAGCAGGATCTGCTGGTTCCGTTGTATGTCGTTAAGCAATATACGGAAAACGACGGCATCGGGGGCACCTATTCCGTCAATGAAACATATACCGCCGCTCGCGTGGATATGACTGGTCGCGGTTTTCTCGGTTTCACGACACGGAAAGAGACGGACTCTCGCACCGGGATCACGACTACCTGGACCTATCGTCAAGACTTCCCATTTATCGGTTCTTTGTCGCAACTCGTGGTTGCTCAACCAAGCGCAGGTCCGACGATCTTCAAGTCTTCCAATACATGGACATCCGCCGAGCTCGATAGCACGACCAACAATCAGCGCTGGTTTCCGGAATTGACGAACGTCACAAGCCTTCAATATGAAGTGGGCGGCACAAAAAACGGCTTGCTCATGACGACTGCGTCCAAGACGTTCGCCTACGATGCATTCGGAAACGCCAACACCGTCACCGCCGTACTAACTGACAATGACAGCGGATCGCCCTACGTTGGGGACACGTGGACAACGACCACAACCAGCACTCCGGACGTCGATCAAACGAATTGGTGCCTCCCCCTCGACACCGAAGTGCAAGTCGCTTACACGGCGTCGAACGGTAGCACGTCGGTTACGCGAACCAAGCAGTTCACTCCCGACACGGTCAAGTGTCGCTATAACGAAATCGTCATAGAGCCCGGCAGCTCGACATATCGAGTGACCGAAGATTTTGGGTATGACGCCTTTGGCAACACGTCCAGCGACAAAATCACCGGCATCGGCATGGCGGCCCGCACCACTCTAATAGACTGGGGCACCACGGGCCGCTATCGGATGAGCATCACAGATCCCATGTCGGCTAAGACCCAATATACCTATAACTTTGGACTCGGCACCAACACCGGCGTGACGGACCCGAACAATATCACTACGTCATGGATGTACGATTCCTTCGGCCGGAAGTCCCAGGAAAGTCGGCCGGATGGCACTTACACCATGTGGACCTACACCGACTGCGCCGCGACCAGCTGCCTTATCGGTACTCATGGTTTTGTTGTAACGCAGACCGTCTATGGTGTTGGCGGGGGTGTCGTAACTGACGGGACGTCTTACGAGGACTCGCTGGATCGTGAACTCGTAAGTAGCCAGAGGTTACTTGCGACCGGCACGTACGATCGCAATGAAAAACGATACGACAACCTCGGTCGGGTTCTTAAGCAGGCGGCGCCATGCGCCTGGTCTGGGTTGACGACGACCTGCACTTATTGGACAACAAACTACTACGATCTGCTCAATAGAGTGACATCAACACAGCGCCCGATCAACGCGAGCAACGGCACTCTCCAAAGCACCACCTATACGTACGCCGGTCGCACGACAACGGTGACCGACTCTCAGTCCGTTGCAGTCAGTACTGTCAGGGACGTCAACGGGTGGCTGCGCTCCACGACTGACCAGTACGCATATACAGTTACCCTCGGCTACGACGCCGCCGGTGCACACGTCGGCACTTCGGACAGCCTGGGGAATACCCTGTGGAGTTCTACGTATGCCTATGGCGCCTCCCCCTTCGTAATTTCTACAACCGACATGGACCTGGGCACCCGCACGTACGTCGTTGACGCACTCGGAGAGCGTACCAGCTGGAAGGATGCGAACTTACAGACCTTCTCAATGACTTACGATGCGATCTCTCGTCCGCTCGTTCGTACCGAGCCGGATCTCTTCACCCAGTGGACGTATGGCACTAGCGCGGCCAACCACAATATTGGCAAGCTTCAAAGTGTTTGCGTCGACAACCCACCGTCTTGCTCATCGACAGCCTATGTAGAGACTGACACTTACGATAGCTTGGGCCGCGCCTATCAGAAAACCTTTAACGAGCTCATCTATAGCGGTTACAACTCGTACACCTATACCCAGCTCTACAACTCCACTACTGGTCTCCTCGATACGCTTACCTATCCGACCAGCACCTCGTCATTCGCTCTGAAGTTGAAATATGGGTATCAGAATGGACTCCTGCAGTCGATAACGGATGTCGCGAGCTCCCCGAACGTCATCGTGTGGACTGCGAGCGCCACCAACCCGGCACGTCAGATCACCTCTGAGACCCTGGGCAATCAGATCGTGACCACTAAAACCTACGATGCCGTGACGCATTGGATGGCGTCCCTCACAGCCGGCATTGGAGGCGGCGCCGGAGTCAAGAATCTCGCCTATCTTTATGACCAGGACGGGAATGTCACCCAGCGCGAAGACATCGGTCTGGGGCTCACCGAGAACTTTTACTATGACAACGATTATCGTCTCTACTCCTCAAAACTTAACAACGTACAGAATCTGTCGATTGGCTACGACGTCACCGGAAACATCACGTCACGCTCGGATGTCGCTGGCGGAGCTACGTGGACCTATGATCCGGTCCATAAACATCAGGTAACTCAGGCCGGTAGCAGCGCGTACCAGTACAGCTATGACGCCAACGGTAACGCGCTCACACGTCAAGGCAACTCAGCGCTTTGGTGGAGCTCCAACTACCCGGAATGCATCCCGAACGATTGTGGCGCCACCAACGAGGGAGTAATGCTGATATATGGCCAGGATCGCCAACGCATCCAGCAGGTCTACACCAGCAGTGGTGGCTCGCAGGAGTGGACTAACTATGTCGGGCCACTTGAAATCGTGTCGAGCAGCACCCTGAATGACTTCAGGCACTACATCTACGCGGGTGCGGAGCCAGTAGCGATCTACTCAAGAAAAAGTACTGGTACGAATTCCTACAGCTATCTTCTTACGGACTACCAAGGCAGCGTCATCGCTATAACTAATGCAAGCGGGGGGCTGACGATCGGAGAGAGCTTTACCGCATACGGCAATCGACGCAATCCGACAACCTGGTCGGGCGCTGCGAGCAATTCCGATTTATCGACAATCGCCGGGATTTCTCGAGAGGGGTACACCTTTCAAACCGCCCTCGGATTGTGGCTCGACCTTAATCACATGAATGGTCGCGTGGAGGACGCTATCACCGGGCGCTTCCTTTCCGCCGATCCCAACGTTCAGGACTTGAGCAATACTCAAAGTTTCAATCGCTACAGCTACGTGAACAACAACCCGATGACGCTCTCCGATCCTACCGGATTCTTTAGCTGGGGGGATCTGCTCAACCCTTTCTCAGACAACAACCCTCTCAACCCGTTCGGACATCTCGGCCGCATCTTGGCGTTAGCACCGTTTGATCCAAAGATTGGAGATCAGGTCCTAAGAAAGAACCCATGGCTCCAAACTGTGGGTGAGATCGCTGCCTGCTATTTCGGCCCCTACGCTTGCGCCGCAGCTGACGCATACGTGACGAGACTCAATGGGGGATCCTTGCTGCAGGCTGGCGAAGCAGGCTTCTTTGGCTATCTGTTCTATAACGCCGACCTGACTGACACAACCAACTGGGCAGGACAAGCCTTTGAGCGCGGCTTCACACAGGGCGTACTTGCGGGGGTATTGGGCGGCGACCCAGTTCGCGGATTCGAATATGGTTTCGCGGGGTCCTTGGCGCTGTCGGGGTATCAGTCATTAACCGGCGGGTACAGTCCAGATCCCAACCCCGGGCAAGACGTTACGCCGACTGTAGATACAAACCTCTGCGGTACCCCAGGCGCAAGCTGTTATAGATTTGATCCGCTAACGCAGAAGGTCCCTGATGACTATGTAACCATCAACATTTTTGGAACCAATGAAGGCGGTACGGGCTGTCTTGCGCAGAGCCAGTTGTGCAGCAGAATCCTTGATAAGTTCCCCCTGTTTCAGGCTATTGCACTCGCCCACGACAACCTTATCGGGTCGTCAGTTGACCATGTGGCGCCGTGGTGGTTCAACTATCCGACGATGCTGCCAGTGGCCGTTCTTACCTATGGGGCGTTTCTAAACACCTACGGCGTGCCGAGAAGCCTGACTGGGCCGTACTATAATATACCGTCGGGTGCGGGACCTGGATTGGTGCATTGAGGGGTCGGGGACTTGAGTGCCGTACTCGCGAAGGAGAAGGGACAAGCATGGTGCTCCTACAGACAAGAGACTTAGGTAGGCCGCGCCGTTGTTAGATAGACGAATCATGGTTCGATCCGTCGCCCTGGCATCATGTCTGTTGCTAAGTGCTTGCTATCCGGCCAAGGAGACCTATCGGCGCGCAGTGGTACCCAACGCTACCTACCTAAACGGCCACTGTTACGGTTCGTCTGGACCCAAAACCATCGCTTACTATCCCTATCACGAAATCTTCATTTCACTTTTGATCACCGACGCGGGATATCTGGAATTGACGTTTCACGTTCCGCCGGGGGTTCGAGTCACCCTGAACGATCAGGCCGTGCGTGTGGAGGGGCACACACGGGTCGGCGCAATGGCTTTACACTTGAAATTTAGAGCCGGGCCAGGCGCGATGAGCAACTCCGGTCCACCCAGTATTTTTAGGGCGCTCGCCGCCAAATACACGGGTCCTGATGATCTTGGCCCGCTAGAGGGGGGCACCGAGCAGGGAACCCTACGCTGGTTTCAATACGGGACCCACGATCCGATCCCGTTAGACGTTGCAAGCGGCACTCTAATACTTCCTTCCATCTCAATAAATGGCCACTCGTACGACGGACAAAGCGTGAGCTTCACTCAAGACTCCGCCTTCACAGTCAAACCAATCAACTGCTAGTACTGCACCCTATGCGACTCACTTCACTGACACTTCTCCCAATACTTCTCTCCGTGTTGAGCTGCGTCTCTAGCCCCCCAGATCTTACTCCGGCCCAAGAGGCTCTCGTTACCCACATACTTGTCTATAAGCAGGGTGAGCTCGCTAGCGACAAGTACCAGGTAATTGAGTCTCTGAGCGCAGCCGATTGCTCGGGTGCACCCGCTGGCGGCCGTGTGTGGGGTAACGCCGAACAGGCTATCGAATCCTTAAAGCGAAAGGCGGCAGCGGCAGGCGCCGACGCGGTAGTCAACGCCAGCTGTACCGCCGCACCGTTCCTAAATAATTGTTGGGCAGCGCAGAAATGTTCAGGCGACGCTGTGAAGCTCATTAGCGGGACGAAGTAGAACTAGAACGGCCCTTCCCCGCTTGCCTCTCTCAGTCCACAGAGGCGACATCGCCTGTAACGCACGCTTCCGACAACTTACGAAGCGTCGCCTCGCCGGACCTCAGCTCAAGCGTCACCATTACGTTATTTACTGTGTAAACAGACACCGCTGGTTGGTCGTTTTCGTAATTCGGATGCTGGCCAGCATCAGAAATCCAGTGCATATACTTGCGCTTGAGCGCTTTGACGACTGCTTCCCTTTGATCGAGCGACCCCGTTGAACGAATTTCTCTTGTAATCTCCACAACGGTCCACTCTTCTGACGCCCCCCTTCCTGGCAGTAGTGCAATAGCGACCCTCGTCGGATTTCCGTGCGCGCTCATATAGGTTCCATACAGCTTCTCGATGTCGCAGGAATTGGTAACCCCTGTAAGTGCGAGCAAGGCATTACCGTCGAAGGCATGGACCGCAAGGTACGGCACTGCCTGGCGAACGTCTCCGCGAAACCAACCGGAAAGCGTTTCCTCCCAGCTGACGGTAATCTCGCTGGTCAACGCGCGCGACCGAGGCACGCTGTTCCAGCGTATCGTATTGAGCTGACCTAACGTGTCCCCGAGACACAGTTCAGCAACGCAAGGCCAGCGCTGCGGCTGAATTGCATCTCGGCCAGTATCCTGCTCTACAATTGGCGACTCAGCCGCGTCGCCCGCTGAACTCGCGGCAATCAGACAGAGCAATAGAGATAGTTGCTTAAAACCGTGATGTTTAGACATTGGGCCGCCTTTTGGGGGAATCAGTCTCCGTCCGAGACCAAGGCTTTGAGAGATTTTACCGCTCGAATCAGCAGTTCATTGACGGTAATGTCTTGCTCAAGGGCCATTCGCTTAAGTTCTCGGTAATCCGGTTTCTCCATCCGGAAAGCGACCTGAACGCGAGTCGGGCTTACACGCCGTGAGCTTCGGAGCTCGCGCGAGAGCAAATCGACAGCAGGTCTGTCGCTGCTTGGCTCGGTAAAGACGTGAGCCGAAGGACGTTTCGGAGAGGCCTCTTCCATCGGATGCTCCCTTTCCGCTCGTGTGCATTGTTTTTTGTAACGTACAACTACATTCTGTCACTGCCTTTGCCGGAATCCCACCGAAAGTGGCCTGTTACTCCATCCAATCGGGGGCCGCTTAGTATTACTTACGCAGCACGGGCTAATATAGGACAGAGACGCATGGGCCCGCGGGGATGGGGCTGTCGGACGCCCAGCGAGTCTATAGTTCCGAACGACCGTATACAGTTTCGACCCCCGTGCCGAGCGTTCGGGCAAGACGCCTGAATCACGTTCGTAGCATCATGCACTCAAATCATCGTCGTCCCGCGAGCGCTGGCGTCCGTTCGAGTTCCTTGGGCTCTCGCCGAGGCTCATGCTTCGCTTTTATGCTCTCTCGGCTCTCTTCCCTCGGGTGCCGGGGGTCGTTGCACGAAGTGGTTCAGGTAATGATTACGTGAAAACACAACCTTATGACTATCGACCGGACAACCTCCTATCCGTGCTGGAATGCAAGTTAGCGGGAATCTCGGCTTTCGGGATCGGCTCCGCGGATCGCAATCCTTAACTTACCGGCTGCGTTCTTGACGACTTCTAGCGCTATCGCGCAGCCTAACAGGCCGCAATGGCTCGCCGCGTTCGATGTCTCGCGCAAGAACCAAGCGAACCTGCTCCACAAATCGCCTCTGGTCTTCAGAATCGCTTAATGTTCTGGCCGCCAGCTGCGAGGCTCGTAGGTTTAGATACGTGCCCGCGAGCTCCGGGTGCTCCCGAACCGCCTCCTGAGGCCGAACCGACACGTCGCGTACTACATCCGCGGCTGCCCGCCGCTGATCGAGGAACTCGCGCGTCTCAAACCCCCAGCGATTCCGGAACGCTCCCACCTCCTTTTCACGGAGCTCGCCTTGCTCATCCTTCTCCTGCCGCTTCACGGTGACAGGATCACGTCCCGTCCGCTGCAGGATCACCTCGTCGCCCACCTTGGGCTGCGAGAGCGACTGCGTGACCGCACGCTCGATGTCCTTGCCCCAGACTTCACGCTTACCTTCTGGCGTCTGGAGCCGAACGAAGTACGACGGTTTCTCATTGGGGTCATGACGGTAAAAGTCATTTCCATGTTCAAGGAGCTTGCCGCGGATCCGCTCGGGGTAGGATTCTGTACCGGCCCTGGGTTCGTTCCGCGGGGCAGGATCAGGAGTACGGGACTCATTGGCTTCGGCAGCGCCTTCCCGATTTCGGGCCAGCGCACGGATCAGCTGCACGCGCTCCTCATCGGAGGGCCGGTATCCGCGGACGCTGAGTCCTGCCAATCGCGCCTGGCGCCAAGCCTCGCCGCGGAACCGTTCGGTCCCTGCGACCGAGACTTCCGTCCAGCCGCGCGAGCGGCCGATCTCGATGAGGCTATAGACCACCTGGGTGTTCTCGCTGGTCGTGGTTAGCCTTCGGCCGCGGTCCTGGAACGCCTCGTGACCATCCGGGAAATAAAAGCGATTCCCCTCCTGCACAAACCGGTTCAGCACCGAAGAAGGCACGGTCCAGGGATCCGAGTCCGAGCGCTTGTCCGAGGAGACGCCGGTCCCCGTCGGAACAGTGGCGTCCGCGGGTCCGGAGGCTGCGGGTACACGCTGGTCAGATTTTCGGGGCTTGCGACTCGCCGAGATCGCATTCTCGTCCACCGCACGAGCCGAGCGGGCGCGCCGGCTGCTTGGCTTGCTCACCTCGTCTTCAGCGGCCATGCCGTGCTCCTTCCGGATGCCTCAGGTCATAGGCGAACTTCAGCGCCCTCGCCCGCGTCTCTTCCGCAGTCCATCGTTCGCCCGGTTCGGGAGGCTCGACCTTGGGGATGGGATCGGCATAGTCCGCTTCCGTGAGCGTCTCGATCTGACCGATATCTTCGGCGGTCGCCTCGCGGATCATGGTGTGCTCCTCGTGCGTCGGTTCCAGGCGCCCTCCGCTGTCACCCGCACCGCTCAATTCCTTTGGGTCGACAATTTCTGGTGGCGTTTCTATGCGCTTGGCACCGGGCGGAACAGGGAGCGCAGGCGGACCCTGGAGCAGCTTTCGGAACCGCCGCTCGTCGAAGTAGCGCACCTTCCGGCAGCGGATCGGCCGGAGACCCTCGTAAAACACGAGCGCGTCCTCAGAGCCGAGCTCTTTGACCTCTTGCGGCAGGAGCAGCGCTCGGCGCTGCTCGCTGACCGTCTGGCTGTGTCCTCGACCGCCCCGCTCGCCCAAGACCGGTCCCGCTGGCCGTGATACTGAACGGACGCGCACGGTTGTGAACCCGAGCTCGTCGGAGATCTCCCGCGCATCGCCATAGTCTTTTGGCGCAAAGACAATCCGCGCCGCGAGGCTCTTCAGCATCGTCTCGGCACTGTGGATGCCATAGATCTCGCGTAGCTGCGCGGGCGTCTGGATGACAAGCACCACGCGCACGTTGTATCCGGGGAGGTAGCTGATTGCCTCGGCCACGATCGGGATGCGTCCCAACGCTGCGAACTCATCGAGGAGCATCATCACCTGGTACTTGAGCTTCCGGTTGTGCTCCGGAAGCTCCCGGGTCTGAAGTCCGATCGCCTGCTGGAAGAAGAGATTGAGCACCGGCCGCAAGCGGTGCAGGTCATCGGGATTCACCCCGACATAGATCGACATCCGCTTCGAGCGCAGGTCCCGCAGGTCAAAGTCACTCGCCGACGTCGCCTCATCGAGGATCGGGTTCAGCCACAGGTCCAGGCGGCTGGTAAAGGTCTTGCGGATGGAGCTCGCCGTGACGGGCGCGAGATCGATGACGTCTGACAACGCCCGCACACACTGCGGTGAGAGCGGCCGGGGGCCGCTCTTGCGCCCCTCAATGAGACGCTTCCAGTGCTGCCCGAACCCCTCCTCATCGCTTGCCATACCCTGTCGAAGGACCTCGCCGATCGTGGTTCGGAGGGACGGCGTCTCAAAGAGGTACAGCGCTATTCCTAAGAACAGCGACCGGGCGGAAGCCGCCCAGAAGGGATCCACGTTCAAGGGATCCGGGTAGAGCATCTCCGCGATGCGCTGAAGATCATTCAGGCGCCGCGTAGGGTCGGAAGAGACATAGGAGAAGGGATTCCAGCGCGCGGTGCGGCCATCTTCGGAAAAGGGATCGAACAAAAAACACTGCTGTCCCATCCTAGCCCGCCAGCCGGCGGTGATCGTCCAGTTCTCGCGCTTGATATCGACGCACACGAGTGATCCCGGCCAGGTGAGAGCATTCGGGATCACGACCCCGGTTCCCTTCCCGGCCCGCGGTGGGGCGGCGAGCGCGACGCCCTGCTGCCCGGAGAGCCGCAGCAATCGCCGCCCCACCCGGCCAAGAACAATTCCTTCGTTGCCCAGAAGTCCCGCCCGCGCGATCTCTCCTCGCCGGGCAAACCGGGCGTCCCCGTGGAGCGGGCGCCGCTTCGGCAAGAGACACAGACCCAGGCCTGCCAGGACCAGACCGCACGCGACCGTGCTCGAGGCGAGCAGTCGATGCCAGATTGCGGGCTGATCCGCGTAGTAGTAGCCATATCGCGCAATCGTCAATGGACTCGCAGTCCGCGGGTCCAGATGAAGCGAGACCAGGAACAGCCACCCGGCGAGATACGCCGCTGCAATCAGCGCGACGAGCGCGATCGCCGCGATCGGCCCGAGTCGCGAGCGCCGCTTAGCCCCTGATGCCCAGCGCGGCGCGGCGACGCTCGGGTTCGTACCAGATTTCGCGAATGAACCGTTCATGACGCTCGACCCCGAACTGGATGACGACATCGACCAGGAGGTACAGCAGGCTCTTGATATCGGCGCGCGCGAGCTCCCGGCCGCCCGGGCTCTGTTTCACAAGGAGCACCAGCTGCTCGAACGCAAGCTCACAGCTGCCCGCGTGGATACTGGTAATTGATCCGGGGTGACCTGAGTTCACGTTGCGCAGGTAGTCGAAAGCCTCTTCCGCGCGAAGCTCTGCCAGCAGGATGCGGTCGGGCTTCATGCGCAGGCAGGATTCGAGCAACTGCTTCGGAGTGACACGCGCCAGTCCCTGGTCGTCCTTGGAGTAGAAGAGCCGCACGTGGTTCGGATGGCCGTCGAGTACGAGCTCCCTGGCATCCTCAATGGTCACCAGGCGCTCCGTGGGCGGGATCTCCCGGATCAGCGCCTTGGTCCAGGTCGTCTTACCGCTGCCCGTCGGACCTGAAACCAGTATGTTCTTGCGCGAGGTTACGGCGAGCCGCATAAACGCTTCGTAGTCTCGGGCACTCAAGAGCCGCAGCAATTCCTGCTCGGTCTCATCGAGCGCCTCGGTAGATCGGCGAGTTGCCTTGAAGATCCCGCGCCGGGCGAGCTCCTCGATCGACCAGACTTCATCCGAGGGACGCCGCAGCGTGATTGCCACCGTTCCCGGTGAAGTGGCCGGCGGCAGCACGATCTGTGCGCGCTCCCCGGTGGGGAGCGAGGCCGACAGGAGCGGCGTGGATTCGTCGATCCGCTGGCGCGTCGAATTGGCCACGAGCTTCGCGAGTCTCCGGCACCAGTCAAAGTCTGCGAACGGCAGCGCGCGTCGCTCCCAGCCGCGCCGGGTCTCGATGAACGCTTCGCCCGGACGATTGATGCAGAGCTCCGTCACCTCCGAATCACTCAGGATCGGGCGCAGCGCTCGCATATTGAGCTCGAGTGCGGAAGCGCTCGGGGGGTCGAGGGCCGCAAATTCGGCGCTCATGGCGTGGCTCCTGCCACTTGCACTGTCGCCACCTTCAGGGCGTACACCGACCTAAAATCCACATCCCGCGCGACGAAGACCTGGATACGATCTCCCTGCGCCTTGGTCACGGTCGGAGGGATGTTCACCGTCTCTCTCAGCACCTCGGTCATGACATCGGTCGAAGTCGAGGGACTGACATTCACCGAGCCTGAGCTGTTCTGGGAGTTGACCGCGCCCTGCACGACCCCATTGATGACAGTGAGCAGGATCGCCGCACCGAAGCGATCCCAGAAGTGCCGGTTCACTTCCCCGGGCAGCCCCGAGCGCCCGAGCTCATCCGTGCCCGGAGAACTCAAGGGCACGACGACGCCGGTGGGCGCGCGGGCCTCCGTCCACAGCACAAAGATCCGGGATGTCCCCTGCGCGACCTGACCGCGCGTCTCTCCGACGAGTTTCGTTCCGCGCTCGAGCAGCACCACGCTCCCGTCCGCGCTGAACGTATCGGTCGCCGTGATGCAGGTCGTCATCCCGGGCAGCGTCGAGTCGATCGCGGTCTCGAGCGTGCAGTCGATGAACGCCCCCTTCGCCAAAAGGAAGCGCCGTGTCGGCAAGACGGACGGAGAGACGGCCGGCGTCAATGTGGGTTTCAGCAGCGCCTGCAGCGGATCCGCAGGATCGGATCCCCCACGCGAAGCGCCATCTGAAACGGGCAGGGCAGCCCCACCACCCCCTCCGTCGGAAGCGCTGCGCGCAAATGCGGGGCCCGCGAGCTTCCGCTCAAACGCCAGTTCCCCGGGCGTCTTTACCGGAGGAGCCTCCGCTCCTGGGGGCGTACTCGGCACGGCGGGCACCCCGGTGACCGGCGGGAGCGGCGGTGCCGGACCGAACGTGCGCTCGAACGCGGAAGGCTCCGGGGCCGGTGGCGGAGATGCAGCCGGCGCCTTCGCCACCAGGGGCGACGTAATCGGACCCAAGGACGGCAGTGCCATCTCGCCCTGGGCGTGCGTCTTTGCCGCCGCCTGGGCGGCGTCATGAACCTGGGCTGGCCGGGAGAGCGCCCGGGCGTAGTACCAGGTGAGAAGTCCAAAGCCTAAAGTCGACATCAACCCAATCGCCAGAAAACTCGACAAGCGTGACTGTAGCGAGCGCGCCCGATTGATCTGCGGGATCCCCCGATCCCCGGCAATGGCCTCCTCGGCCTGGGGAGTCTCGGAATGCCCCTCCTCCTGCGGCTCTTTGGCTCGGAAGAGACTCATGGCCGCGCCCCTTTGGTTGTGCGCTCCACGCCTGCCGCGGTCGTATGCGACTTTAAGTCCTCACCGGACCCGGTGAATCCCTTGTTCACGATGCAGGCGGCAAGGTTGCCGCGACGCAGAATGAATCGTCGCGCAACCGGGTGCAGGACGACATCGCCCTCATCGATACTGAAGTTGAGGAGCGACTCCGAGCCATCCTCGTTCAACACGAACACGGCCGGCTCCTCGGCCTTGGCCGGGAACGTGAGGCGCGTATGCACGCCATCATCTGAGGCCGACACAGGCTTCAGCGATGGATCCCCGCAGAACCAGTAATCGATGTTCTTAGGCCTTCGGGAGGGCTCATCGAGCGCTTTCGCTGCGGCATCCGCAGAGCCTGCCACCGCGGGGTAGGTGAAGCGCAGGACGTAGGTCACCTCCGCCGTCGCATCGGGCCGCTGGACGCTCGCCGCATAGTCGACCTGGTAGGTGCGCCGGGAGGTGAGGATCGTGAGATTGGTGCCGACCTTGGCGGCCTTCGGCTTCAGGAAGAGGTGATTGTCGGCCGCGACGAAGGACAGTCCCTCAATGTCGCCGGCGCCGAGGCCCACAAAGGTTTCCCCCGCCTCGAACTCGAGATCCGTCTGGTAGCCGACGAATCCAACCAGTTCGTACACCTCATCTCTACTGTATAAAGCGGTCCGGATCCTCGGATCGAGCAGGCCCGCTTCGGGCTGCGACTCCGCGATCGCCTGTGCGCTCATAAGAAGCGCGAGAAGGGCCGAGAGCGCTCTCACGGTGTTGCCCCCTGCCCCGTAGATGCGGCCGCAAGGGATGCGCTGTGCGCGTCCTCATTGAGAACTTCCGGTTCGGGCCTGAAGTCCACGATCTTGAACCCGAGTGGATTCCAGGCGCGCATGCGCGTGTCCTTGGACGGATCCGTATAGGCGTACTGAAGCGTTGCGATCCAGTGCGTGACTTCCTCGGTCGGCGCTCCGGCCGCCCGCTTCGCCTTCACATACCGCACCTGCGCGAGATCCCCGACGCCATTCCCGCGGCTAAAAAAGCTGACCGAGGTCACCTGCGCCCGCATCGTTGACCCATCTTTGTAAGCATTCAGGGGCGAGGCCGGATTGTTCGGGTTCCAGAGCGCGTACCAGGCCTGGTTGCGCTGCGGGGTATGAAACGCCCCGCACTCCTCGTAATCGGCTTCCGCGGTCGCGAAGTTGAACCGCTCGCAAACCGTCACGTAGTGGGTGAGGAGATACCGCGTGATCGCCTCGGGCATCCCGGCTTGCCCGGTATAGACCGGCACCACGTCCACGATCCCGGTAGTGTTATCGACCCGGACCACGAAGGGTTCGACGTGCTTCAAGGGCATGAGCAGCATCAAAGCCGCAGCTAAGGCCAGGGCGATAAGCCAACCTCCACCTGCGACCGCGAGTGCAAGTTTCACGACCCGCCGTGCCTGCGCCCGGGTATCGGCATCCCAGCTCGCGGCTTCCGCAAAATACTCCTTGAGCTCTGCGTCCTTCGCACTCATGGCTGACCCTCCGGTGACTTCGGGGCCGGGGCGTTGATCGGCTGGAGGTGCGCCTCGCAGTCCACTTTTTTCGGGTGGGAACTGCAGCCGGCCAGCACCACGAGAGCCCAGGCCAAAACGAGGCCACTCAGGGTTTTCAGTTTCATGCGCTCCTCCGGATTGAGTTGTCGCGCCATCGCGTGGCGGCGGCGCGGGTGAGCCCGCGGCGCAGCGCAAACCCTGCCTGCCGGCTCAAGGGATCCCAGCGGTTCGTGGAACCATCCATCAGTCCCCGCCCGAACTGGGACGAAGACCGCAGCGCGCCCCCAAAGCCCCAGGCGAGCGCTGCACTCACGACACCAAAACTGCTCAGGGCGAGCCCGCTCGCAAGTCCCGCCGCCATGTGCATCACCTGGCGCATGACGAGAAACGTGAGACCCGCCGCCATGCAAACGCGCACCCCGTTCGCGATCTGGATCGCCCCACCGGTGCTCACGGCCTGCTGGGCAGCGACCGTGATGACATGCAGCATGAGGGCGGCGACGAGGACGGTAAGGATGCTGACGAACGCGTAGTTCGCCAGCTGCGCGAGCCAGGCCTCGAAAAAGCGCTTGCTGGAGTCAAAAAAGAGAAGACCGATGAAGAGCGGTCCCAGAGCCAGCAGCACCGAGAGCGCGATGCGCGAGAGGGTCAGGAGGAACACCGCGTAGATCCCGGTGAGTCCCACGATGAGGTAGACGCCAATGCCTGCGAGGTAATAGGCGAAGTTCCCGTCCAGAAACCCGCCCTTCTGCAGGAGGAGGTTGGCCGCATCACCTCCTTCGAAGAAGATCTGATCGATCGTCGCCACCGGGTCGTAGGCACCGACGATCACCGCCCCGAGCTGCGCCGGAGCGTTGAAGAAAGTGTCCACGATCAGGGAGTTGTAGAGCCAGAGATTGAGGGCACAGCCCAGAATGACGGCGAGCACGAGGATCTTTTTGAAGCCTGCGATGAAGGGTTCTTCGATCTGCCCAGTGAGCTGCAGGTACCCCCAGACCATCACGTAGACGACCCCTAAGGTCACGATCGCCGGCTCCAGTGCTCCGGCGATCCGGGCGGTGTTGTCCCCGATGTATCCCGTCAGGATCGCGTTCAGCCAGGTGTTGAAGTCGGCGAAGAAGCCCACGGCGCTCGCTCCTGTCCTCGTCCGCTCTCTAAAGCCCGAGCGCGGGAAGCTGGCGCAGCGACCCCTGGTCCACGATCGCCTGCTCGCGCACCTGCTGCTGGCGCGCCCATTCCTGGGACTGCGCCACCTGGTAGAGACCCTGGAGCTTGGTATTTTCGTTCTGGAGCATCGCCTGCTCGACCGCGATTCGGGTGGAGAGATCGAGGGCGCCTTTCTGGTCCGTGGCACTGCCGATCGCACTGATGAGCTGCTGCAGCGAGGCGAACCGGTCACTGCTGTTGGACAGCGCCATCCGCGAGAGCGCCTGCAGAAGCGCGGGTGACTGCCGCGCGGCAGCAAGCTGGCTCTGCTGGGTCGGGTTCAGCGCACCCACCTGGCTACTCGTCAGCACCGCATTAGTCGCCGTGATCGACTTCAGATTTGAGCTCAACGAGGGGTAGCTGCCGGAAGTGCCACTCAACGCTTGGGAGATCTGCGCCCAGTCCGTCGGGAGATAGTTGCGATTGGTTCCGGAAAGCAGGTTCTGCATGCCCCGGTTTCCGGTGATCGAGGCGTACTCGGTCTGCAGTTGGGAGAGCTGGTTCTGTGCGGTCGAGAGCTGCTGCTGGAGCGTCTCGTACTCCTGAATCAGCTGCGCAATCGATGCGACATCAATGACCGCGAACTGCGCATGCGCCGGCCGCATACCTGCGAACCCGAGCAGGCCGATGACAAGAAGGCTCCAGATGGACTTTGACATGTGAGTACTCCTTAAGAGGGCTGCTTTGATGTCACGCGCTTGAGGAATTCGGGGAGCCATCGGCCTGGATCGGCTCCCCACCGCTGGATCGCCGCGTGAGCGAGATCGAGATTGGCCCGGCGTCCGGAAATCACCGCGAGCTCCTCGTCAAACCCTTTGAGATCGAGCTCACACACCACACTCTGGTGACCCTGCTTCACGAGAAAGCGGCGGGAACCCGGCTCGAGCTCGTCCTTGATGAGGCGAAACTCGCGCTCGGTGAGCCCGAAGCCGTCCCGATAGTCCGCAGCGCTCCCATCCGAGTTGGGGAAGAACACCTTCGTGGGGGTCTGCTCGATCAGAGTGCGGCTGATCGGACTTTCCAGAACGTCGCTGGCGCTTTGGGTGGCCAAGGCCATGACGCCGTTCAACTTGCGCCAGGTCTTAGGTCCATCCTTGGCGAAATTCTCGAAGGCGGGATCGGCCAAAAGGCGCCAGAACTCATCCATCCAGCACACCAGGCGCCGGCCATCCAGCAACTGACGGACCAGATGGAAGAGGTACAAGGTGACCGGAGTGCGGCTCAGCGGATGATCCAGGAAGTCGGTCACGTCAAAGCCGACGAGTGCATTGCCCGAAAGCCAGGGCACGATCGAATCCTCGACGTTGTCGAAGACCCAGGCGTAGTCGCCGTCCGCGCAGGCGCACCAGGGCGACAGCCGTGCGTGCAATCCTTCCGCGTCCGTGGCATCGAGGAACTCCAGCAGGCGCGAAAGCCGTCGCGCGGAATGATCCAGCGCGAGTGTTCCCTTAAGGGCCTGATCGAGATCCGCCTGCTGGCGCACGGTGAGGATCCCGCTCGGCGGGCGCACGAGTACGCGAAGCCAGGCTTTCAGGAACTCCACGTTGAGCGGTGTGGGCGGAAGCTTGAGCGGATTGAACCCCGTGGGCTCGCCATTCTTCAGCGGGCAATATGCCCCGCCCAGTGCCCGGACCAGGATCTCCAGGCCCTGGTCTTTGTCGAACACGACCTGCGACACGCCCTGGCGCTTCAGAAGCGCGACCAGGAACCCGATAAACACCGTCTTGCCTGAGCCCGTCGGCCCGCAGATCAGGGTATGGCCCGTGTCCTTGCGTGAACCGCCTTCGGGATCGGTCGGGTCGCTGGCATGGAGTGAGAAGTGATAAGGAGAGCGCGCGCTCGTGACGAGCACCGTCAGCGCATCCCCCCAGTGGTTCCCGGTCGCCCGTCCGGCCGGGAAATTGTGAAAGGGAACCATCGCGGCGAAGTTGCGCGAGGTAACAGGTGCCTTGCGGGGTCGCAGGGAGAAGTTTCCCGGCAGCTGCGCCCAGAAGGCGGCCTCGAGCGCCATGTCCTCGCGGGCCACCGTCATCCCACAGTCCGCAAGGCGCGCCCGGGCGAGCGCGATGCAATCATTGAGTGCCCGCGCGCGGCGCTCACGCGCGTCCTCCGTGTCGGCGCCGAGGTTGACCTCAGCCCAGGGGTCGGGCTCGTCGGTGAGCACCTGGAGAGAGAAGTGGTGATCGCCCATCACGAACTCGTTGCTGGTGAGGGCATCGAGCGCGTCTTTGAGCTCTTCGGCCTGGGAGATCGCGAAGTCACCGGCATTCACCATGCGGTTGAACTGCCGCTGCAGCAGCGACTGGGCGGAAGGCTTGGAGATGAACCCAAACGACTGCGTGATCACCAGCGGGAACGGTGCCGATAGCAGCGCGCTGAACATGCCCACCTGGGTGGGCGTCGGGTACTCCTTGATTCCGAGGATGGCCCCCGAACGGGTGCCACTCGGCAGGCGGTATTCGAGGGCCTCGGTTCCGAAGGAGACCCGCGAAACGGCGAGCACCTGGTTCAGCGGCGCACGCGGCAGCGGCACCTCCCCAAGGTCGCTATTAATAAGAGCGGAAAATAAGTTAAGTGGCCCCGAGTACACCCGCCCTGCCCGCTCATAGACGCTCAAGACTTCCGGCTCATACCGCGCAAGCGATACGCGCACCGCCTCGCGTAATTTCTCGGACGCATCGAGCGCATCGGCCAACTCGAGCGCAAGCTCTTCCGGACGCGTGCGCTTGAGCACCCGCGAGGCGAGCCCGGTGGCAAGTCCCGCGGTCGGGCGATAGACACAGCTCAGGTAGAGCTCGTTCACGAGCAGGCGGCGCCTCGAGAGCTGGTCGCGATAGCGATGTTCGAGTCCGCTGGCGAAGTTGTCGCCCCGGTGGACTTTCTGGATCTTCTCGCGCCGTCGGATCAGATGCGTCCAGAGCGCAACCTGGGGACTTGCGATGTTGCGCCAGAGCACGTTCAACCGCTCGTGCCACGAGTTCAGGGTCTCATCGTCCTCACACTCAAAACTTCCTCCCGCGAGCCTCATGACCTGAACGTAGTCACCGCTCACGGTACGGATCAGCATCGGGGACACGTGTGCCGCGTACGGGATCCGCTCAATGGGGCTGGCTTCCCGCCGTGACTGTGCCCGGGTGGCCGCGCGACTCACCGACGCACCACACCTGAGCTTTGACCCCAAATCGCGTCCACCGCGGTCCGGCGCCGCCCGCCAACGTCTGGCAAATCGAGAGCCAACGGCGAATAGCTGCTGGATTTCCAGAATCGTGCGTTCGCGAGCAGCGCCGGGATTCGTGTGCGACCCCACAGGAGCATCAAATCGAAGAACCGGGCATCGCGGGCGCACAGGAGCGCACAGATTCCATGAATGGGCAACGCCAGCCCGAAGGTGAGTAGGTTCTTGGTCAGAAGGAACACCTCGAGAGTGAAGACCCCATTGACCAGGAGCGCGGAATACGTGACCCCCCAGCGCATCGCGGGTCGTGTGACGCCGACGAAGAGCGGATCGGCGGTCAGTCCGGCAGTGACGAGGTTCATGACGTCAGACCGCGAACAGACTTCGGACCCAGGTCACGATTTGGGTGGAACCAAAGGAGATCCCGATGCCTAGGATCGCGGCGATGCACCACCCCCAGGAAATCCGGTTTGCCATAGCCATGGCACCCAGCACCATGACGAGGATGATCGCCACGGGGGTTAGCCACGCGAGAATGTTGGTCTGGAGTGCGGTCGCGCCGGTCAGGAAGGGCGATGCCGCCTGCGCGAGCGCCAGATCCGGCAATGTTATGAGACCGACGACAAACGCGTAATTGAGTCCAAGTGCACCTTTTCGCAACATAGCCCCGCCTCCACTGCTAATCACCGTCCCTGCCTACGTTGCTGGCCGGTGCATTCCGGCGCATCGCGTTGCAGGTTCTTGTGGGGCTATGAAATCAGTTCAGCTGCGACTTCTGAGGGAATGCATCGAGCGAAAGCGCCTCGACGCGTACGTTGCAAGGGCTCGTGTCCCATATGCACCGTGGCGTGACGGCGTTTCGGGCACACCAAAGCGCGCCGTCCCATGATGCGGCGCGGCCTGCCTTTTCCAGTTCGAAGTCTCTGCATTCAGGTTCTGCACGTTGTCGCGGAACGCGGATGCCGCGGGGAACCCGAGATGGCCGCGTCGAGCACCGTCCCTGGCGCTGCCTGCTGGTAGCGGCGACGTGACCGCTCGGCTTTCAGCGAAGCCTAAAGCTTCACGGGTCGACCGCCCGGTTGTGGGTTGAGATCGCGCGCGCGACCGAGACAGTGTGTTGATGGGATAACCGTCTTTTCATCCTGGCAAGGCCACAGAGCTGCCACTAGACCTAAAACGGGGTTTCTTCGTATCGCCCTTCCAAAAGAGCAGCGTTACAAGGCGTCAATCCAACTCGAAACAGGTACCCGAGGTAGCCCGGAACTCACTCCTATCCGGTGAGGGCGGTCCATCATGGGACCTTAGGCGCGGCTCATATCGGGCGACAAGTCGCCTGCGCAAGACGGACATTACGGGGGAGTATCCATGGCCGATATACGAGTACTGGTCGTCGTCGATGGCATTTTCAATCTCAATCCCGTGTATCCGGCGCCACCGCAGGACACCTTCTACCGCTCGGACTTCTGGTTCACGGTATCGCACTTCGTAAAGACCCTGCGAAACAGCCCCTCGCCGACGTTCCTCGTCGACACTGCAAGTCGTGGCTTTGCGCCGGTGCCCGCGAGCACTGCGCAGGCGGATCGCTACAGCACGGTGACGAATACGCTCATCGACCCAAGCGCCACCTTCCAAGCCGTCAACGCACAGAACCAACCGGTTCCCTTCACATTCGACGCTCCTAACGTCAATCTCAGTAACTACGATGTCCTATGGCTTTTTGGCTTCGAAGGCTGGGACAGCACCGCCTTTCTGGTTGGCCCCAATAGCTTCATCAGCCCAACCGAACTCGCCGCGATCACCAAATTCATGGAGAACGGCGGCGGTGTGTTCGCCGCTGGCGATCACGACGGGCTGGGATCGCATATGTGCGGAGCCATTCCGCGGGTTCGCTACATGCGGTTTTGGTTCACCTCTGGCGACCCCACACCGCAACAGCCCCCTCACGCCCAGACCAATTGGCCAGGTGGCGGCTCTAGCCGCGCCGATACCCTGGTGCGGGGCGCCACGGATATCGCGGCGGTGCCGCCCCAGTTATTTTTCGATGACCAGTCCGATGACATTCCTCAGGTGCTATCCGCGGTCCTCCCAACACATCCGGCGATCCAGGGAAAGTCTGGCGTCTTAAAATATTTCCCGGACCACATGCATGAAGGAGAGGCATGGGGACCGGCGCCGGTGGATGCGAATGGCAACCCCAATCCCGTTCTGGCGGCCACCGCGGCCAGCGACAGCACTCTGGCATTTGCGCCGGCGGGATTCGTGGAATTTCCAACCCTTGGCGGGTACCAAGAGTGTCCTTTTGTTCTGGCCACCTGCGCGGTGAGCCCTCACATCACCAACGTTGGGGAAAGCGCACCCGGGGGCTGCGAAAACCATGACTTCAATTCCGACAGCGGCATCTGCGACAGCAAAACCATCGGTGCGATCTGCGCCTATGACGGACATCAGGTCGGCGTCGGGCGTGTCGTCACCGACTCATCATTCCATCATTACCTGGACCTGAATCTGATAGGCGACCCTTGCAGCGCAGTGCCGATCAAGCAAGCAGGCTTTGCAGGAAGTCCCGCAGGCCAAATCGTCCTGGCGGAGCTCGAGACCTTCTACGTGTGCTTGGCTACCTGGCTCTCCGGCTTGCCCTACACCCGACTCTTTGTCAGCAACACCGGAATCGCGGGGTATGACTTGAAGTCCACGGCCGACCGCGCCTTTGCATATGACTATGACAGCAGCGGCAGGCTCGACCACCTGGTGTTCTATCGACCTGGAACCGGCGCGCTATTCGTCATCAAGAATCGCCAGGGCAACGCGGCCGGTAACTTCTTCGCCGAGTACTTCGACGGCAACCCGAGCACGGGGATCTATACGGGAGTTGGCGGCTACGACCTGAAGTCTGCGGCTGACCAGGCCTTCGCATTCGACTACGACAGCAGCGGCAAACTCGATCACATCGTTCTCTATCGCCCCGGATCCGGCGCGATCTTCATCGTCAAGAGAACCGGCAATACCTTTATATCCGTCTTCACCAGCCAGGCCGGAATCGGCGGCTTTGACCTGAAGTCTCAGGCGGACCGCGGATTCGCTTTCGACTACAAAAGCACCGGGAAGCTGGACCATTTGGTGTTTTATCGCCCGGGCACAGGCGCTCTTTTCGTACTGGAGAGGGCGGCCGACGGCACCTTCAGTGCCCCGTACACCAGCTTCAACCCGGTGACCCACACCTACCAGGGGGTCGGGGGCTTTGACCTTAAGTCCCCCGTGGACCGGGCACTGGCATTCGATTACACCGGCATGGGATTGCAGGATCATCTCGTTCTGTATCGCCCGGGCGCGGGAGCGCTGTTCATCCTCGCCCGAGCGGGTGGAGGGTGGGCTGATGCCTATGTCAGTGGCAATCCCGCCGCGGGCGTCTATCACGGGGTGGGTGGTTTCGATCTGAGATCCCCGGCCGATCGCGTCTTCGCCTTCGATCACAAGGGCTCCGGTCACTTGGACCACCTAGTGCTCTACCGCCCCGGCACAGGCGCCCTCTTCATCGTGGAACGTGACGGAAACGATTTCACAGCCGTCAAGATCACGGGCGACCCTGCAACAGGGGTATATGCCGGGATTGGCGGCTACGATCTGCGCTCGCCAGAAGACCAGGTCATGGCGTTTGACTACTATTCGAGTGGCGCACAGGACAAGCTGGTTCTGTACAGACCCGGCACGGGAACGATCTGGATGGTCTCCGGCCAAGCCGAGCCGTAGCTCCTGGCTGAATTTACTGAGAGGCTCCGGCGCGAAAGCACCGGAAGTCAGATTTGCGACGCGACATCGAAGGTGACGCGTCGCGGTCTAATCCTACGGGGCGACGCAACAGCCTCGCTGCGACGCCTCAACCATGCTGTCCGTTCGCGCGCTGTTCCGCGACCTGGGCAAGTGATCGCAGACTTCGGGCGATGGATTCCATTCGCGCCGGATCGGTGGGAGAGACCTCGTCCAAAATACGATCCAGCACCTGGCTAAGGGGCACTCGATTGAGCTCGACCCGGGATCCGTCGTCGTTATCAACGCAGTAAGATAGAGTCAGTGGATCGCAATTCTCCCGTCGCTCCACATACGGCAGTTCGAGACACAGCTCGGGGAACGCCCCATTGTGTCCGTCGGCAAGTCCGCGAAGCCAGTACTCCAGGATCTCGTTGACGGCAGCGCGCGCCATCTCCCGGAGCTGCCCCAAAAAAAGTTCCTGCAACGAACTGCCGGACGTCCCCGTAGAGTTCAAAAAGACCAAGCGCGCCCTGGATGCGAATTCTCGCGTCACAGCCTCCTCCAGGTCTTCCAGGCGCGGTAGATCCCAGGTTCTCAGATCCTCCACGTATCGGCGGCCAGTTGCCTGCGGCATGTCCGGCTCCCCGCTCAGTCCTTCGCTCGCGCCACACCGTGCAACAGCAACCCATAGAGGGGCGTTATCAGATACATGCTGATCGAGAACAGCATCATAAGCCCCAGCGGAAAATGCGGATCATGGAGCAGCAGGCGGTAGATGCCGCAAACGGCGAAACCCACCACTGCCAGTAACAAGGTGACGAGCCGAATCACGGGGCCCAAGGTTGCCAGTACAGCGTAAATGACAAAAGCGACAAATCGGGCGCATACGATTGGAAATGCACACGCGAAGCTGGTGAGCCCTGTTCCCGAGGTTCGTGGCGTCGCCGATGTCGCGGATTGCGGATTCATGCTGAGATTACCGACCGTCACACCCACACGCCGATGCTAGCACTGGTACCAATTTGGTACCACGACCGGTGGTACGGTATTTGAATCGCCCGGAACTCAATCTTGGGCGTCACAATGAAGTATCCCAGTCGGCAGCGGGCCATCGCCTCCGCGATCGCCAGTGCCCGTCGCCGGGCCAAGGTCTCGCAACGGGAGCTCTCTGAGAAGCTCGGCGTGCCCACGAACTGGATTCAGAGGATCGAGTCGCTCGAGCGTCGGCTGGACGTGGCGGAGTTCATCGCGATCGCCGAAGCGCTGGCTGTAGATCCGGTGCATCTGCTCCGAGGTGTGCTCAAGAGCGCGCCCTGAGCCCCCTTCAGAACAGGCTGCCCTGCTGCCAGGCGGGTTCGGACCCTGCTACCGAATCCTGTGCCTCAAGCGTGACTGAACTCGGATAGGGCCGCCCCGCGCGTGCCTCGTACTGACAGAAGGAACATCGGGGTGGCGTAATCGATAGCAAGTCGCGAACGACGAGGGAATCGCACTCTGGGCAGACGGTCAGTCCGATCTCGACACCCCGCACCAGTTCCTGAAGCAACAGCATCGCGTGCTCGATGGTGGATTGCGCGGCTGGCCAGCAGGCCTTGAATTCCTCGTAGGCCCGGCACAGCCGCTCCCCGCGTGTCACGCTCTCCAATGTTGCCGCCACCCCGGCTCCTCTTGCCTCCGGCAATACCTCGTACACCTCCAGGAAGCCGGCCAGTACCGCGGCCTCCGATCGAAGCTGCGCCGAGCGCCAAAAGAATGACACCTGATGCGGTGCAACACCCCTTTGCGGCGAGCGGCTCTCGCTCGCCGAGACGTAGCCTTCAAAGAGCGTCTTTACGCGATAGACCGACAGACCACTCCATCGCTGCACCTTCCGGGTGCGCGCGCCGCCTTGAATGAGACGCCAAGCCAGGTGGTAGCGGCGCAAGTCCCGGTCGTAACGGGCGTCCGAAATGCGCACGACAAGTTTCTCTTCGGTTCTTGTGGTAATTATTTTTGCAATTGTTGCCATCAGGATTACCATAACGGAAAGGCTCCCGCAAATCATTTTGGGGAAGACGCGATGCAAATAGTTCTAAAGCCCCCTCGGTCAGTCCAGATGCATACCCCACGATGAGCCCGAACGTCACCACGGCAGTCAATGCCGCCACCCTGAGGGTGCTTGAGCCGCTCGCCCGGTTTCTCCTTGAGGCCCGAATCGGAATTGGCGAGTTCAATGCCCTCGCCCGTCGCGCTTATGTGAAGGCTGCCGTCGGGGGGGAATCCGACGCAAGATTCGGTCGTGTCAACGTCTCGCGCGTCGCCGCCGCCACGGGGCTGACGCGCGTGGAAGTGTCTGCGCTCCTGGCAGAACAGCGCGGAGCGCCGCCCCGCCAGAAGCGTGGCCGCGTGCGTGCGGAACGGGTCTTACAAGGCTGGTGGAACGACCCGCAGTTCCAGGACCGATCAGGCAACCCCCTGCGGCTGCCCCGCAGTGGACCTAAGCGCTCATTTGCCGCCCTCGTTCGCCGGCATAGCGGCGATAGCCACAACAGCGCCGCTATCCTTGAGGAACTGCTGCGCTCGCAAGCGGTCCGTGAGTCCCCGGACGGTGCGCTGGAAACACTGAGCCGTAGCTGTCTGAACGTGGGCTGGGACCAGGCCGGAATCGAGGCCTTAGGGGAAGAGCTTGCAGAGCACTTGGAGACCCTCCTCTACAATCTTGCGAATCCCGCGCATCCGCGCTTCTCCAAGCGAGTGGTCTGCGGTCAACTCGATCCGCACGCAGCGCGCGTCATCATCCCGGAGATTGCTGAGCAGGCAGAGATCTTCCTTGAGGGTGCTCTAGATGCCCTTAATCGACCCAGGCACCCTACCCATAGTCGCGAGTCCCGATCGGACGCCTTGCGCTTTTCCGTAGCGCTCCAGTTCTTCCAGGCGCCTGCCCCCGGGGCCAAGTCGAGTCAAGGCCGCGCTCACCCCCGGGCGTCTGTAGGACTGGAGAAACCCCGGCGCTCAACGCCGCGACGCATCACGGGAGGACTCTAGAAATGGCGCGGCGGGGTCAGCGACCACGAGGCACCGGCATCCAGGGCAGGGAGGTCAGCCAAGACTATGCCCAGGACGTTCTGCGTCAGACACTGGCCATTCTCGTTCAGACAGGCCACTCTCCCCGCGACCTCACGCGCATGTTTCGCGACTTGTCTCGCACGCTTGCGGAGCCTGACCGCCCTTTTGATCCGCGGGCAATGCCCTACGTCACGGGGCTTTCACACATCGTCGCCCATTGGTACTCGGATCCATCGTTTCGTGATGCCGCCGGCCTCCCTCGCAAGATTCCCCTGCGCGGTCGCGGACCGTGCCTCGCCAATCTGATCCATCGACTCTTCCCGAAGCAGGACGTCACGCAAGTGGCGCGATCGCTCCTGCGGGCAAATGCGATCCGCCGACATGGGAACCTTTATGCACCTACGGATCGCTACATTGAACTGCGCAGGGATCTCGTGGGCGTCCACATCCACGGCCTGATGGCACTTGCCGGAATGTTGCGGACGGTGCAGCACAACATCGCGGCCGGAGATTCCGTCGAGACGCTCCTGGAGCGTTCTGCGATGAACCCCTACATACCCATTCGAGCCCTTCCCGAGATCCATCAACGCATCAAGCGGGAGGTGACCGCGCTCTTGTGGAAGCTCGATGGCTATCTGCGCAGCTGGGAGGTGGAGCCGGGGACCGAGAGAACCACGCACGTCGGGGTCGGCGCCTACGCCTACGAGGACCCGATCGTGACGGGTGCACCGCGACCGCGGCGGTCACGCCGCCGGAAGGCGCCACGCCCGCGCCTGGACGGCAGCAGACAGCGCGCGGCCAGTCGGGCATGAACGCCCTCTACAGCCGCGGGACGATGGTTCGGTCGAGGGCGCGGCGTGGCCAAGGCACGCCGCTTGACCCGGCAGCCTATGAGGCGATTGAGCGCTTTGCGCGGGTCATGGTGCGATGCGGCTTCGAAGCGGATGCGGTGGCTGAGGCGTTTGGCCTGGCGCTCGCCGCGAGCCGCCAGGAATCCCCCGCACGCCCGCTGGGATTCCGGGAGCTGCCTGAAGCCCCACACATCGTTACGCTCTGGTGCTCAAGTCCCGATTACGTCGATGATCTCGGCCATCCACTGCCTCTCCCCGTGCGTGGCGCAGGCCGATCGCTTGAAACTCTCGCGCGCCGGATAGATCGTCGTCTCGACGTCAGGGAGCTTCTCCAGTACCTGACCCGTACCGGTACTGTACGCAAAGCGGGCAGCCGGTATGCGCTCACTCGACGCTGGATCATGCTGCGTGGTGTCTCCGGTTCGGCACATTCGAGAAGCATTCGGGGCCTGCTCGGAATGCTGCGGACACTCGAGCACAACCTCGTCGCAGAAAGCGATGCGCGCAGCTGGTTCGAATTCACTGCGGAGAACCCGCGCTTTCCTGTGAGTCAGCTGGAAGCATTCGACCAACTGCTACGGCGCACCGGCTTGGGAGGCCTTCGCAAGCTCGACCTTTTCATGCGTCAGTGTGAGGCCGCTCGCTGCCCGGGTGAGCCTACGGTCTGGCTGGGGGTCGGAATGCATCGCTTCCAGCACAACCCCACCACCCTTTTCGCGTCCCCGGCTCTGAGACCCCGCAGAAAGCCTCGGACCGCCTCGAAACGCAAGTCCCGTGGCTGAGGCCGCCCTCCCTTCCCCCGAAATCCCCAAATTCAGCGACAGTGCGCTGGCTGCTGTGTGGCAGCTTAATGACTACTTCCTGCGTATGCTTGCGGAGCGCTCACGTGAGCCGTCATGGCCTGATAGCCGGTGGGCTGCCGTTTTCGGTGGGGATCTTTCCACACGGCTTGGATCCGTCCACGCCGATCTGGCGCAGACACCCGTCTGCCTGATTGATTTGGGACTGCAGACTTGCGAGCCGGGTGAGCACCCGTCGGCAGCGATCGATAGACACGGCGTGGGGCCGCCCCTATTCCGGACAGATCAGGCCTTCGAGCTCGCTCGCCTGTCGTTGACGCTTGCCTGGACGTTTTCGCGCCTCGACCTTCCATCCACCACGATCATTTTCGGGCTCTCGAAAGGCTGGATAACCCGAATCAGCGGCCTCGAGGTCCACGCGGTCCCCCAGCTATGTCGAGGCCTCCTGGTCCGCCCCCGTTGGTCTGACAAGCCGCGCATCTGGACTCGACTGCTGGAGGAACCGCCGCCCGCGGCACCTCGCCTCCCTCCGACCCATATCCGGATGTTGCAACGGCAGTTCGCTGATCTCTCGCGTGCAACATCAGTATCGAGGTGAATTCGAGCGTTGCGCGGATCCTGGGTAACAGACGAAACCCGGAAAATGTGCCTCAAGAACGCCGGACTCCGCGAAAAAGACCAACCCATGGCCGTAAGAACTGCACCTCGACGTCGAACGGTGGAGATCGCACCGCCGCCGCGGCAGCTCGAGTTAGCGCTCAGACAACCGGATGCCGCATTGCCCGTCAAATGCCGATCGGATTTCCAGAAAGTCTGGAACCGAATTGATTCCCTGGATCGACGCCTCACGGCCGCAGAAGTCGTTCGGCTGATTGGCTGCCATCGGGCCACGTTGTTTCGCTGGAGAAGACAGGGAAAGTTTCCGGAGAAACATCCCTTCGGGGGATGGCGGCAGTCAGACATCGAGCGGTGGCTGCGGCTTCAGCGCACCTCAATCTCCTCCCGCACGCCCGACCCAAACCCAATCGCAGCACGGCGCCCTGAAATCACCAGCACCTTGCGTGGGAAGCCGTGGAAGAGCGAATACGAGGGCCAGATCAATGGCTGAACCCCTGCCCCTGGCGGCTAAGCGGCACCCCTCACTTGTCCAACCTGCATCCTTTCGGATACTGCGGCTTTGGCAGGTTATCGAGGCGACCGGGTTGCAAAAGACTACGATCTACGAGCTACAGGCAGCGGGGCTATTCCCGATGCGTGTCCACATTACCCGGCACTCGGTTGGCTGGATCGATAGCGAGGTTCAGGCGTGGATCTCGGAGCGCATCGCCCGGAGGCGCGTTTGACGCGAAGGTCCGCAACAACAGTTCAGCACGTGCGCCATGTTGAGAATCTGACCTACCCATTCCAACAACCCCAGGAGCCGCGTTGCGATTCGCAGCAACGCGCGGGCGGTCAGCGCGACAAAACATTCGGCGTATCCTGAGACTACGGTGAGATTCACAAACGATCTAGACTCCGGCCTCGACTCGGTGCTCTGCGCTTCCTCACAACTCTGGGTGTGCGATTCCGAAGCTCACTCCTTCCCCGAAGTGGCCTAAAAATGGTTGAAACGTGCGCGCTGTTACGCGGTTGCAGGCACGCACATTCGACAAGTGCTAGATCGGCGAGACTTCACGTGTCGCCCTCGCAGTACGCGGTTCCCTAAGGTGCAGCGGCCGCCACGGGAGGAATTGCAAGCTCACCCGAGCAGCCGGACGTTTTCAGAATTCGCTGAATGCTTTTCAGGATTCCCTGATTCATACATCGGCCTGAGAGGATATGTCGCATTGTTGGCTATGCTAGCAGTACAGGAACGATAGGGATGCCCGGCTATAGCCGAGTGTTCAGGAGGTTTATATGAAGAATAATGTGGCTTATCCCACCGCGGACGCAGCACTGGGTGAAAAGCTGCATCCGAATGAGGAGGCAATTACCGCCCAGATTGCAGATCACGTCGAAGCGGGCATTCGCACGCAATACCAATCCGGCTTGGCGCGCCGCGACGTACATGCGAAGGCAACCGGTTGTCTGAAGGCCGAATTTCGGGTCAACGCTTCAATTCCGAAATACCTGGCCAAGGGTATCTTCGTTCCGGGAACGGTCTACCAGGCATACCTGCGCTTTTCCAACGGATCTGGAGATCCGAGGCAATTCGCGGATGGCCATGACGACGGTCGGGGACTTGCGATCAAACTCCTCGGGGTTCCGGGACCGAAGATCCTGGAAACCGACCGCGAAGCGACGACTCAGGATTTCGTGATGATCAACCATCCGATGTTCTTCACCAGCGATCCCCAAACCTATCTGACGTTGGTAACTAAGGCGACCGGCAACCTGCTTACGAAACTCACCATTCCATTCGATCTCGGACTCAAGGGAACCAATCTCTTCAGGGAAATCAACAGCGGCAAGATCTCCAACCCTCTGCAAGTCAGATATTTCTCTGCCTCGGCGTTCTGTTTGGGATCTGGCCCGGATCGGTTTGCCGTCAAGTGGGCCGTCAGCCCGATTTCAGGGGATTCCGACCCGCTGCCGCAGAATCCGGGGCATGATTTCCTGACGGACGCAATGAAGGCGACGCTTCGCAAGGGGGATGTCAATCTGAAATTCCTCGTGCAGCCGAGGACGTCGGACGACCTGAGCGTTGAAGACACGATGAACGAATGGAAGGAAGACGTGGCGCCATTTCACGAGGTGGCGACCATTCGCATTCCTGCCCAGGAATTTGATACCCCGGAGCGCAAAACACTTGGAGAAACGCTCTCCTTTAATGTCTGGCACGCGCTGGAGGAACACCGGCCGCTCGGCGCCGTCAATCGCATGCGCAAGGTCGTCTACGAACGTATCAGCCGGGTCAGAAACGAGATGAACAAGACCGAGCGAAAGGAGCCGACGGACTGAGCCACAGTGGTTCCTTATCGGGCGCTCGCACAACCAAGGAGCAAGCGGCAACGGGACCGGGCCATTTGCAGTGCACCGGCGGTAGATTACCCCCTGGTGTCCCCGGAACTCGAATGGGTCTCCGCAGTTCGCGTAGACGCGGGTCCGTGGGCGCGCCACTCGGATGGGGATTGCCCCGTCCAACGGCGAAATGCGCGAGTAAAGCAGCTCTCAGCAGAGAACCCCAGAAGATGGGTCACGTCATTGATGCTGTATCTTCGCGAACTCAAATGAGCGCGTGCCATCTCATAGCGAGTTTCATCCAATATCTCCAGATACGTAATACCGCCGTCGCCCAGTTTCCGCTGGAGGGTGCGAACGCTCATGTTTAGAATCTCCGCGACATCTTCCTGGGACGGCTCGCCAAGCGACAAGCGATGCGTCAGCACGTCCCGAACGCGCGCTTGAATGTTCAGCCGTTCGATTTGCGAGAGATACTGCAGCGCGATCGCATCGTTATGTAGCGCCAATTCCGGATTGCCGTCCCCGAGAGGGCGCTCGATGCTTCGTGCGTCGAACGCCAGCAATGTCCGCGGCGCATCGAATTGCAATGGAGCGCGAAGAATCCCTTGGAAGTCGTCTACGATGGATGGGCGGGGTCGCCGCAAGTCGATCCGCAGGGGGGAATACTCCCTCCCGACCAATGAACGGCACATCCTCAGATAAGCAGCGATCAAACAGTCCATGGATTCGTCCGGAACGGTAGTCGTGGGCTCAATCACGAAGCGGTACTCGTCCCCGCGTCGTGAGAACTCGTAGTCGACAGCATCGCTGACCAAACGGCAATAGCGGTGCGAGCGCTCGAAGGCCTCCTTGAGCGTCGCACTGGCCGAAATGCCATAGCTAAGTGCGTGGAAGCTCGTATTCTTGATGTAACTTGCGGCCTTTACGCCGAAGGCTGGATCGCCCGTCAGCTTCAGCGCGCATTCCCACATATAAAATGACAGCGTCAACGGGCAGCGCACCGTCGGACTGTCCAGAAGCCTGATGTCGACTCCTACCTCAGCAAGCCGGGCTGCGCTATCGCCGCCGGCCGCGTCGAATGCACGGCAAATGACCTTAACCCAGCTTCCCAAGGTGCTTCTGCTTCCTGGAAATCGCCTAATCCGCCCGGGGTCATCGCCGCCAGAGTTCTGACTCCGCATAGTCGCTTCCCGTCCCTGTTTTTCCTTCGTCGATTCGCACCAGCGGAAACCAAGGCTTGGTGGTCCCGACAATCTGTTCAGCAATCCTCGATCGTACCCTAAGAGCGCCTGCCCGCCAGAACAGCGCGTATCGCCGAGCATAACGTAGCGATTTGGCGCCTAGAGTCAATATTGCGGCGTGAGAAGTAAGGTGTCTTCCTCAGGATTCCCGCACTCTGGCGTCCGTTAAGCACCTGCAAAAGTGGCCGCTGGGCATGCTGAATTTCCGTGCCAGCTCGCGGATGTCTGTATGGGACTTTCGCAGCCAGAGTTCCGGCGAAGTCCAGGAGTTCTTGGCTGGGATCTACGCTGAGAATCGATTCAAATTGGTCGGAACCAAAGGGGGGCCTTCGCGAACCCGTATTTACGGGACAGACCTAGGCGAAATCGCCCAATACGACGTCAGCCATTCGTCGCCTTTTACCCTCCGCTCCGGAACGCCACATAAGTCCTATCTCGTTCTCACCTGCACTGCCGGAACTGCCAAGTTGCACAGAGGAAATGACCTCATCGAATTCAGTGCCGGCCACACGGCGGCCATCTCGGCAGCCGAGGAGTTACGAGTGGAGTGCGGAGACAGCCTCGCACACATCTCTACTCACATCGATTCGGACGCAATGAATTCGACGTGCGCTCGCCTCTTGGGACATTCGCTCGACGAGCCTGTACTGTTCGCGCGCTCGCACTTCACTGATGAACTGAAAGGCCTCTGGGATCTGGTGACATGGTCGTTGAACAAACTCATCGACGACGAGCATCCGCCGTCCCTATCGATCAACGGTCTCAGTGAGTACGCGATGACACTCCTCCTGGAAAAGCACCCGCACAATTATAGCGGCTTGCTCGAGCGCCGGAGAGCGGTAACCGACCAACTGCTACGCGAGGCCAGGCACTTCATTGCACAAAATTCCCATCGCGACATTACTGTCGGAGATGTTGCGAGTTTCGTAGGTTGCGGGACTCATGCGCTGAATGAGTGCTTTCGAGAGCATCTCGGCATGACGCCACGAACGTGGTTGCATTTCGCACGCATGGCACTAGCGAGATCCCGGCTGGCTTTCTCCAAGCGGGATGATCACGCCCGCGGTCTATTGACCGCTGCAAAAATCAATCTGTTGCGCCACCACATCAATGTTTCGCTCGGCAAAAAGATAACAGTCGGGAGATTGGCGTCCCTGGTGTGCATGAGCCCGCAGAGCTTCACGCCTGCGTTCAAGCGCTCCTTTGGAACCACACCGGCTCAGTACGTACTCACCGAGCGACTCAACTGGGCGCGCTGGCTCCTTCAAAATACCGACGCCGCAATCTCGGCGATCGCGGCAGAGACGGGCTTTTCTAGCCAGAGTCATCTTACTTCCATCATGAAACGGCACACCGGTGATACTCCAAGCGAAGTACGCAGGGCACTACGCCCTTGATCCTTCGGTGGTAGATGCCCCCATACCGCATCTGACCTTACTCCCTTATCTTCGTGCTACGACTGGACCAACTGCCTCCGACGTTCGGAGGCTTCATCTCGTGGGTGGGATCGCATTGGGTTCGGCCGGGCAGACATTGCTGAATTACAACAAGGAATTTCCCTTCGACACCGGAGCGCGAAGGTGTGTCGAAGCCGATGAGGGCATAGTGGCCGCACCCACTTGTTGATACACCGCCTTCTCGAAGCTCAGGAGCGTCTCAATGACGGGGGTGTCGAAAAAGGGTAGCAGCTGCGTCATCAGTACGCCGCCGATTCCCTTCGAGCGGTCGATCCAGTAGTACGAGTTGAAGAGGCCCGCCCAGTCGCCGGTTCCGTTGCTGCGCATGCCCGGCAGATCGGCCAGCACGAGATGGAAGCCCAAGCCCCACGTCTGCGAAACCGGAAGTAAGGGCACGTCGCTCGAGAGCTCGGGCACGACCGACTTTATCAGCGCCGGCAGCCGAATCTGGCCGAGGTGGTCTTGCAGCGCCGCGCGCACGGTCGCCGGCTCAAGGATTCCGGCGCCGTCGTTCAGCCACGCCTGCACGAAGCGGCCGTAGTCCTGCACTGTGCCGTAGGAGCCGTGGCCAGCAGCGTCCCACTCCGAGGTGGGCGGCAAGTCGTGCGGCGAAGGTGCAAGCGTGCCATCGGGTTGACGTTGCATCAGGCGCAGGAGCCGTTCGCGTTGCTCGGCGCTGGGGGCGAAGGTTGACTCATTCATCCCTAGCGGCCCGTAGACGAATTGCCGAAGGTAGCAGCTGAGGCTCTGCTCCGACACCTTCTCGACGAGGAGCCCAAGCCAGTCGGTGTTTACACCGTACTCCCACGCTGTGCCCGGATCATTGACCATAGGTACCGACAGGCTGCGCCTTCGGCCCGACAGGGCATTGGGCTCCCCGGTCAGTGCGTGGTATCGGAGCAGCTTTTCGTTGAGGAAGAAATAGCCTAGGCCGGCCGAGTGCGTCATGAGCTGCCGCACCGTGGCCTTGCTGGAAGGTGGCCGCAGGATCGGTTTATCGCCGTCGAAACCGCCCAACACGGACAACTGACCGAAATCCGGCAGAATTGATTCGACGGTAGATTCGAGGCTGAGCCGCCCCTGCTCGACCAGCTGCAGAGCCGCTGTCGTGGCCACGGCCTTGGTCAGCGACGCGTTGCGAAACAACGTGCGCTCGCCTGCTTCGCCCGCAGCGTGATGAAACAGCTGGTCGCTCCGGTCGACCACGACGGCTGCAACGCCGTGCAACGCGCCCTTCGATACAGCTCCGTCCAGTAACGCCACAATGGCTGATCCATCAAATGCCATGACCACCTCCGATGCTCAACGCCGTGCACCCGTCCGCCGGATTGCCCTTCACGTCGGTTACGTATTTCCAAGACATAAAGCCCGATTGATTCCACCCAGCGAGCCGTTTGTCCTCGAGAAAGCTTGCGGTACCTGAGCTCGACACCTTAACCCGGTTATCCGATATAACGCGATGCCGGCCTAACCTCGACGCCGCACACATGAACCGACGGAATCGGCTTGCTCGCCAACGCGCATCTCGCGGCCGGCATCGGCGAGGTTCCATGGATGGAATGCACTCTACGATCCGCCCGAGTGGGCGGCGGCGAGAACGCGATTGGCCGCTCGAGCAGCCTCTCCGGTGGCGCAACGGATGGCTCGAGTTGAGCAACGCGCCCGGGCTTGGCATCGTGCTGGCAGACTAGTTGCGGCGCTAACTACCGGCGGCCCCAAGAGGATTCTGACAAAGATATGCTGGTTTATGAAAGACAATCTCTCAAACGACAAATACTGTCGGGCGGGGACTCGTGAAGACTTTCCCCCAACTGATCGTGTGCGATGACTGCGATTACGTGTGCCGCCGGGTCACGCTTGAGCAGGGTGAGGTGGCGCGTTGCGAATGTTGCCGAGCGATTCTGTACCGTGCTGATCGCCTCAACGTCGATCAGTGGCTGGCGCTGACCGTCACGGCTGCCATCGTCTTCGTGCTGGCTAATGTCTATCCCGTCATCCGGATTAGCCTGAATGGACTGCATAACGAGGCAACCCTGTGGCAATCCGTCGCCGCGCTCGCCCACGGGGAGGCTGCGCCGATTGCGATAGTTGCAGCACTGACGGTCATCGTGGCGCCGCTGCTGCAGATAGTGTTGCTCGGGTGGGTGCTGGGATTTGCATGGAGGGGCCGGCGCGCGCCCGCTTTCACGCCGGCATTGAAAGCGCTAACGGTTCTGCGACCCTGGAGCATGATCGAGGTTTTCTTGCTCGGCGTGCTTGTGGCCATCGTCAAGCTGTCCAGCTATCTCGATGTGGTCGTCGGCATCGGCATCTGGGCTACGGCTGTGCTGACGGTGCTCGTGACGATCATTGCCAGCCGTAGAACTCATTGGCTGTGGGAGCTTGCCGATGAGGGGCGGGCATGAATGAGCCGCCGCGCGCGCATCAGCTGGGGTTGGTTGGCTGCGCCACCTGCGGACTCGTGTGCGTAAACACCGGCGCTGCGCACGTCATTTGTCCGCGTTGCGACTCGCGGCTGTATCGGCGCAAGCCCAGCAGCTTGAACCGCGCCTGGGCACTACTGCTTGCCGGTTTGATCTTCTACATCCCCGCCAACCTGTTGCCGGTGATGCACACCGGCAGTTTCGGCAGCGGTGGTGATAGCACCATCCTAAACGGGGTGGTGGAGTTTTGGCACGCCGGCGCTTGGGATATAGCACTGCTCATTTTCATCGCCAGTGTGGCGGTGCCTTGCACTAAATTCTTGGTGTTGGGCCTGCTGCTGGTGAGCGCCGGCCGGCGCAGTTGTTGGGCTAGGCGCGAGCGGGCACAACTCTACCGGATGGTGGAATGCATCGGCTATTGGTCGATGCTCGACGTGCTGGTGGTGGCACTAGTCGCCGCGCTGGTGCAGTTCAAGGCGTTGAGCAGCGCCGAGCCGCGCATAGGCATTCTCTTTTTCGGCACGGTGGTGATCCTCACCATGCTGTCGGCCATAAGCTTCGATCCGCGATTGATCTGGGACAACGAGAGCAATGGTGAGTGACACGCTTGAAAGCTCGAATCCCTCGCAACCGCGGGATCCAGTGGTGACTCGCCGCCGATGGCCCGTTTCGCTGGTCTGGTTGGTTCCGCTGGTCGCCGCGCTCATCGGTGTATCGATGGTGATCCACGCATGGCTGTCGATCGGCCCCCAGATTACCATCAGTTTCCAAACGGCGGCAGGCTTGGAGGCCGGCAAGACACTAGTCAAGTATAAGGACGTAGTGGTCGGGAGCGTTTCCTCCATCGCTCTGTCCACGGATCAATCGCATGTGATTGTCGCAGTGGCTTTGGACCGCCACGCGAAGAATTTCGTCCGAGCGGACACTCGCTTCTGGGTGGTACGGCCACGGATTGGCGCCAGCGGCATATCCGGAATCGATACCGTGCTTTCCGGCGCCTACATCGGCTTGGACACCGGCAAGTCGACGGCTTCGCGCAGGGAATTCGTCGGGTTGGAGAACCCGCCCACCGTGATTACGGGTATGCCGGGCAAGACCTTCCTGCTGCATAGCGATAACCTGGGGTCGCTGGATGTCGGCTCGCCGGTGTATTACCGGCGCACGCAAGTCGGCCGGGTAGCGTCTTTTCGACTCGACGACGACGGCGGCGGCATGAGCCTTCAGATCTTCGTGGACGCTCCCTTCGACCGCTTCGTTTCAAAAGCCACGCGCTTCTGGAATGCCAGCGGTGTGGAAGTTTCGCTGGGCGCGGACGGCCTCAAACTCAACACACAATCGCTGGCGACGGTGGTGGCCGGCGGTATCGCCTTCGCTACGCCGCACGGAGAGGATCTCGCACCCGCGCAAGATCATGCATCGTTCGTCCTGGCCAAAGACCAGCAAACCGCGATGGCTTCGCAGGACGGCATCGCCCAGTATTTCCAGATGCGCTTCGAACAATCCTTGAGAGGCCTCGAGGTGAATGCGCCGGTCGAATTCTTCGGTATGAACATCGGCCGGGTGGTATCGGTCAGTATCGACTACGATCCGAGGAAACGGAGATTTCCGTTCATCGTGGGTGCGGTCGTCTATCCGCAGCGCCTCGGCCGCGTTCGCGAGAAGATCCCGGTGCTGAGCGGAGATGAGCAGCAGCAGACCGCTCTGTTCCTGCGCCTGATGGTCGAACAAGGACTGCGCGCGCAGGCGCGCACCGGCAACCTTCTGACCGGCCAGCTCTACATTGCGCTCGACGTTGTGTCGAACGCGCCCAAGGTGGCTTTCGACGTCAACGCAAAGCCGTTGATGATGCCCACGGTGGGTGGCGGTCTCGACAAATTGCAGGAGCAGCTATCCGGCATACTCGGCAAGGTAGAGAAGATTCCGCTCGACTCGATTGGCGATCACCTCAATGATGACCTGGCAGAACTTGATAAGGCATTGAAGCAGGTCAACGGCGAAATGTTGCCTGAGGCGACAGTCACCTTGTCCGAGGCGCGACATACTTTTGGGCGGGCGGGTGATGCGCTGGCGGAGGATTCCCCGCTGCAGCAGCATCTCGGCCAGGTGCTTCAGGAACTTGACCTCACGGCGCGCTCGCTGCGCGCGCTCACGGACTTGCTCGGGCGCCATCCGGAAGCGCTGATCCGCGGCCGACGGGTCGACTCAGCGCCGATACAGACGCCCCAACCGAGTCAAATTAAAGACTTGCAGGAACCACCGCGATGACGAGAACTATTCATTGCACCCTGCTGAGCATCGCCGCCTTGATTCTGGGGGCTTGCGCTTCCGCGCCGACGCACTACTACACCCTGGTCGCACCGGATTACGCTCGTGATGTGGCGCCGGCGGTGCCTTTCTTGATCGAAGTGTCGCCGGTCGGCATCCCCTCGCAGGTTGACGTGCCGCAATTGGTGGTGCGGCGGGGCGACGGCGGCATCGCCGTGCTCGATAACGAACGCTGGGCGGCACCGCTGAACGACGAACTGCGCGCGGCGCTATCGGTGGACCTGGTCCGAACTCTCGGCACACAGGACGTCGGAGGATTGCCGCGCCCGCCAGGCAAACAGGTGCTTCGTGTGAGTGTCGAGGTGCGCCGCTTCGACTCCGTACCGGCGCAATACGCCTTGATCGACGCGAACTGGAGTCTGGAGTTCGCGGACAAATCGATTGAGGCCCGGCTATTTTGCCACAGCCACCTGCGGGAATCGATTGGTAGCGACTATGTAAGTGTGGTACGCGGCCACCAACAAGCTATCGCCGAGCTAGCGGCCCAGATTGCTGGAGCCGCACGTGTCTGGGTGTCCTCGCGGAATGTGGCCTGTCCAGCATAGAGCACTCAACAATATCTAGTTCGGTATACGATATATCAGTTGCAGCGCAAAATAGTTGGCGTCTTCGCCGCGCAGGTTGGGCGTGGTCTCGCGGATGAAGAATATGTCCGTGGTCAGGCGTGTCATCAAGTAGAAGCCGAACCCGGCCGAGTAGTCCATCCGCACAAGCTGCCCCGCGTGTGAATCGTACGTCGGCTCAACATACACGTACACACGGGGCGCAAACGGGCTCCTCGGGTCGAGATGGTACGTTAACCGGGGTCGGTCGCGCAGGTGTAATGTGTTATTCGGCTCCCCCGGTTCGCCGCCGTGGATGAACAGCTCTTCGGCAAGCGCGCGATTGTCGAACGTAAATCCATCAAAGCTATGTGCATAGGTAACACCGAGCCGGGCAATGTTTTCCGATTCATCGGGAAGATTCAGACTTCCGAGGTTGATTGCGACATACAAGTAACCCGCCTCCAGCCCCCAGCCCGAGCCAAGATCATGATCGACCAGCATCCAGGGGACGCGAACTTCGAGGCGCGGTGAATAGTAGCCTCCCGTCGTGATCGCGGTACTCGGCGCGACATTGAAATTGACTCCGACCGTCAATTGCCCAGTCGACGGTACCGCAGGCGTAGCTTGTGACGGCAGCATGGGCTCTATCATCTGCGCATCAACGCGTGGCGGCATGAGACAAAACGGCACGCAGGCCATCCCGTAGAACCAGAAACGCAGCGCGGGATTTGAATCAGGACTGGATGTCACACCGACACTAGAGCCAAACGGGTTTCGACGACCCCCTGGGCACGACGACGGTGTGATACGCGCCCGGAGTGCGCATCATGTAGACCTGCTCGGTCAGCCCCTGATAAGAGCCGCACGGTGTTTCTGCGGTGAATAAATCAGGATTGACGAAGCAGTGTTCATCGCCGGAGCCGATGGTCTTGTGCATGTAGTCCTTGTCAAATATGCCCAAGGACAGAAGCCACAACGATACGCGCGTCAGTGACACCAGAACGCGATAGCTGCCTCCCTCGATCGAACGTCTGCGCAGGGCTTCCAGAATGCCCACGGTAGCGAGCCAGCCGGATACATAGTCGTTGACGATCTTGATCTGCGATTCTCGAGGTGCGTCGTCGGTGCCTTCGAGATTGAAAATTCCCCATTCGGCACCGGTAGTTACATCGTAGCCGACGCGCTTCGACCACGGTCCGACTTCGGTCGCGTAGATCGCCTGGGCATGAATGAGACCGGGTCGTTTCGAACACAATTCCCGATACCCCAGACCATAACGTTCGATCAGGGAGGGGCGGCGATTGATGTAAAATACGTCCGCGCCCTGAATCAACCTATCGAAGTCAGCCCGCGGTCCTGGCTGATCGATATCCAAAACGGTCGATCGGGTTCCCATATGTGAGGCCCACAGAAACACATCCGGCTCATAGTCGAGCGGTCGCCAGACGTTCAAGACGTCCGCACCGTGCAAGGCCAAAGCCGAACCCATCGATGGGCCGGCAACGGTGTGCGCCATGCCGAGGGCGCGAATGCCGCTCAGCGGGTCGGTCGGCCGCTCGGCGAATGGCATCGGTGCCGAGTCAGCCACTTTGTCGACGCGGATCAACGGCATATCCTTGAGGGTCTGGTAGACGTCGAGCTTGAGGGCATCTTCGAGGCGCCGGCAGCGTGTCAATACCACGCCCGCTTTTTCGGCTGCCTGGTCCAAATCCTCGGCATTCCAGGTCTTCACCGCCGCTTTCACTGCATCAAGCGTATTCATGCACTGCAAGAGCTTGAAAACGCGATCCCGCGCCCGAGGATAAAAATTGCTCGTAGTGACAAATCCCCCGTCCTTGGTTGGCAGAAATGTATCTTCCGGCGGCCCGAGCGGCGTGAGGGGATTGTCGGGATCGGCGTTGATGAGCGGTAAGTTGCCGTTCATTTTGATCCAGCGCATTTCACCGAATCCGGCGAAACGATGCAGGGCCTTGCGCACGTCCACATGGATGTCTTGCGAGTACCCGGTGCGCATTTTCCAAATTTTGGCGATCATGACTGCCTTTGCTGCCAAGGCGATCGCAGGCATTGATCCCACCCGCAGAATGCTTCTGGCGATCGGATCTGCCCCAAAGAAAGTCAACTTCCCTCCGCTGTCGTCAACCGCCGCACCGATCGTGGACAAGACGTCCTCGGTCTCCTGTACAAGATCGAATTTCGATGAACTCAGCCGGTTCCTCAGGTTAGCCAGAAGTGTGTCGGTGAGATCGGACCCTTGCTCAATCGCCATGGAAATGTCCTCCCGGTGCTTGGTCTAGCTCACATGTGCACAGGCATCGAGAATCACCGCCGCAACCTGGGCCGGGTGAGATACGAGCGAGGCATGACTGGAGGCAAGTAGAGTCGTTGTCGCCTTCATGCGCTTCGCGAGTTCGCGTTGGGCGTCGGGATGGACCGTCTTGTCGTTTTCCGACACCGCGTACCAACTCGGCATCTTCTTCCAGGCCGGGATCTCGGCAAATCTCGTTGCTGGAAGGGCACCGTTCGCGGGTCTTTGAACGGCTGCCATGATGCTCGCCCTGGCCGGATCGACATCCGCACAGAATGCCGCGCGAAACAAGTCCTGCGCCACCCACAGGTGGCCGGTTGAGTCGGGCCGTATGGCTTTGCCGACGCCGGGATCCGGATAGTGCGAGCTGACTTCCCCCAGGCCTTCGTTCTGGTCCGGGGCCCAGGAGGCGACAAAGACCACCGCCTTCGCATTCGCCGAACGTGACCCCGCGCCTGTGATGACGGCGCCACCGTAGGAATGTCCCGCCAGCACCGTCGGGCCGTCTTGAGCGTCGGCCAAGCGAGTCGCAATGCCGACGTCCTCTTCAAACGTGTTATAGCAAAGTTGCGCCGCGCTAACCCGGTGTCCGGCCTTGAGCAGAATCGGGATGACTCGGTCCCAACTCGATCCATCGGCCCAGAAACCGTGGACCAGCACTATATTGACCTTGCCGGTGGCTTTGACCTTGGCCTCGTCTGCGAAGCTGGTCGATGCAGCCGACATCATGCTCGTACCTGCTACGGCCGTGGCGATCAGCAATTCCCTTCTATTCATGGCGTCTCGACTGTAGGTGGCACAATTTGTGGGGCGAAAGCTCCGCGTGCGCCCTTGGATTGACTTGACGTGGCTTCGATCAAAATGTCGGCTAGTGGCCGAGGCTTGGAATAAGGCGCCGCATCGGAGCGCATGTCTTCCATGATCGATGCAGGTTTTATCGCAATTCGCCGAAATCACCAGCCCGGTTGATGACGAATTAGACGTTCAGACCGTAGGCAGCTGCATATTGCGGGCAATTGCTTGAAGCTCCATGCGGCAGACTTCACTGAAGTGCTGTAAAGGATGAACCTTAGACGTCAAAGCAATGTTCTGCAATTGCTTGATCGTGAGGTTGTCTTCAGCAAAATGCATGAGAATCTGCCTTACGAAATCTTCCGCGGCTTTCACCACCGAACCGGATGCCATGAGGCGGATCCGACTTACGAGTTCGTACAGATGAATTAGCCGACCAAAATCCTCAAGATTGCAGGTCAACGAAGTGACATAGAGTTCGCTCGCTTCTTTGATAAAGTCGGAGTACAGCTGTTCTCTCATCGTCACGCTTCGCGTAAGAAATTCACGCTGAGTGGAACTCCGCTGAAGCAATACGTTGCTGAATACCGGCGCAAGCGCGCCCACACATGAGCCACCAAGGGCCGCCAGCGCGCTTAGGATCGCGTTATCGATGGCCTCACTCCTCTGGCCGCACCGCACCTGCAGGATTCGTAGCGATCCGCACCGTCAGCGCCGAGGTCCGGCCACGCTTTGCTGTCCTGCGAAGCGCTCATTTGAACCACTGTGAAGTCGGCTTTATTTCAGCCTTCGCTGAGTGTTTTGTATTTTCCTCTCATTTCGGCGGCCGCCGATCCCCGGTGCTGCCGGCCACACTCCCGATGGAGGAAAATGAGTCGCGCGCCGAGCTTGCTGTACGATGTAGGTTACGACCGACTGCCCTTCCATTTCGGGTAGTCCACAATTCTCATACGCTGTACGCAACGAATGGCGTCGAATGTCAACCATATGAGACGCTCGTGAGGTAAACATGGTGCTGGAGTCAGAGATTCTGGCACGTACGACGATCGCTGAGTTCCTTCGGAACTCCAACTACAGGGTCATCGAAGGTGTCGTCTCGGACCACGTCTGGAATGTGATCAAGTCTGGCAGCCGACTTGATGTCGTCCTTACGGAAGTGCGGCTGGCCAATGACGCACACGGTTTCGAGCTCGTACGACGCCTCTGCCGGGCAAGTTCCGGGATCGATGTGATCTTGACATCGAGGGTGCCGGATGCCGCCGAAAAATCCAAGGACCTTTGTTAGGAGGGCCCATGAAGAAGCCTTATCGCCCGGAGGACGTGGCCAACCGCATTAAGGTGTTACTCGAGCTCCGGCGGATGCGGATGCCCCACCCGCCAGCGTCAGAATGACAGTCTATCCAAAAGAGCGCGAAAGGACTCGTCTATGCCTCCGGAATCGCAGCAGCAGCGCGCCGAGGCTTGCTTTCAGACAGTGCTCGTGGCAGAAGACAATTTTGACACGCGCTGGCTGACAGCAGAGTTTCTGCGCATGAATGGCTATCGGGTGGTCGAAGCCATGAACAGCGTGGAAGCCATAGGCATTCTCTGCTCGGGAACGGCGGTGGACCTGGTATTTTCGGACGTCTACATGCTTGGAGGCTTCGACGGCTTCTCTCTCGCGCAGTGGATCGCAGACCACTGCCACAAAGTCTCCGTGCTCATGACCTCAGCTGCGCCGAGCGAGGCAACGAGAGCCGCGGGACTCGCTTTGGAGTTTTTGGAGAAACCTTACGACCTCGAGGTACTCCTTCGCAAAATTGACTCGATGCTCCATACACAGGTTCCGTCACGGTAAAGCCAAGCCAATACGGGGTGATGCCCAGGGGTCTAGGCGTTCGGCAGCAGCACTTGGCCGTCTACCGGCCCGATCGAGCGATCGGGCGGTGTTCCACGCTCGCCGTTCGCCGCAGTACAGCGGTCAGACGGCACGATCGTCATTCTTGGAAGTCAATATACGGATTCTGCTACGCCGCAGTGACGCGAGTATGCAAAGACGGAAGATATGAGAACTTCGTTGTAGAACCGCCTCATCAGTCGCCGTGGTATATCGATGGCATCCTTACCGTCGCTGCATGGGAAACCTTAACCGCACCCACTTAGCCTTTCACGCCAATCTATTGACTGGACGTGCCAGTACCGCAGTGCCCGGGCACGCTTGGTGTATAAGAATTGTATTTTCAGGGATGGGAATAGCGTGCCAATCAAAGTCCTCTACCCGGTCGCGGACGAGCTGTTGGGCGAAGAGCTCCACCCCGACGAAGAGGCAATAACGACTGAGATTGCTGATGAGGTCGAAAAGGGAATTCGCGCCCACTACCAACCCGGGACCGCCCGCCGGGACGTGCACGCCAAAGCCACCGGGTATGTAAAAGCCGAATTTCGCGTGTCTCGACTAATTGACGAAAAATTCGCAAAGGGAGTCTTTGTCCCGGGTAAGACCTACCAGGCGTACCTGCGATTCTCCAATGGCTCGGGGAACCCCAAACAGTTCATCGATGGCCACGACGACGGTCGCGGTCTCGCGATCAAACTGATTGGCGTTCCCGGCCCGAAACTATTGGAGACCGACCGAGAGGCGACGACACAGGACTTCGTGATGATCAATCATCCGATCTTCTTCACCAGTGACCCGCGCACCTACCTGACGTTGATTCAGAAGGCGAGCGGCAATCTGCTCACCAAGCTCACGATTCCGTTCGATTTGGGACTCAAGGGAACCCATCTCTTTAAAGAGCTAGACAGCGGCAAGATCTCCAATCCTCTACAGATCCAGTACTTCTCCGCTTCCGCGTTCGCCATGGGAAGCGGGCCGGGTCGGTCGGCCGTGAAATGGAGCGTGAAGCCGGTCTCCGACGAGCTCGATCCGATGCCAAAGAATCCCGGCCCTGACTTTCTAACCGAGGCGATGAAGGCGACGCTTAAGAAACAGGATGTCACCTTTAGATTCTTGGTGCAGCCGAGAACGACAGACGCCCTGAGCGTCGAGGACACCATGACAGAATGGAAGGAAGAGGTAGCGCCCTTCTATCAGATAGCAACGATTCGCGTACCAGCTCAGGACTTCGAGACACCGGCTCTCAGGGCCATGGCGGAAACCGTGTCCTACAACGTCTGGCACGCGCTTGCGCAGCACAAACCGCTCGGAGCCGTGAATCGGATGCGAAAGATCGTTTACGAACGGATCAGCCGTGTAAGAAACGAAATGAACTCCATGATACGGCGCGAGCCCCATTTTTAGGGAACGTCACTGGATATCTTGGGGAAGCTATGGGCACATCGCTCGGTCTGATAAGGCTCGAATCCATGTGCAGGTGACCCTAACGTGAAGGCGGTAACACTTCCAAGGGACAGGTATCGGGTCGAAACAGCGCTCCTCGACCAGCGTCACACTGAGCGATTTCCGCTAGCAGGAAGCGGGTGACGCACGGGAGAAAACGATGCACGCCTCTGTAATAGACGCCCGCTCACACTTCGTTTCTGCCGGATCAAATCGAACGACGCTGGGAGCCTGGGTCAAGACGATCTGCCGAGCGATGGATGCGGCCGGATGCGATAGCCGAGCGGAGCTAGCTGAGGTCGGATTTGAGATTGAGACTCTTGACGGACCTGATATTCGCTGTCCCTTAGAACTATCGATAGGCCTGTGGAAGCGTGCTGTGGAAGTAACGCGCGATCCCGCATTTGGTCTGAAGGCGGCCGGCTACATTACGAACAACAGCTTCCACGCACTGAGCTACGGAATTTTATCCAGCTCGACGCTGAAGGAGGCCTTCGAAAGGTCCATACGTTATCGCCGTTGGGTGAGTGACGTTATCACCTACCAGTTCGCCCGCCGGGGTCGTGAATACCATTTCGTCATCGAATGCGCCGTACAGGTCCCAGATGTTTCAATCGACTGTTTGGTCGGAGCTTACTTGCGGATGTGTCGTGCCCTGATTGGACGAGAGTTCACGCCCCTTCGCATTGAGCTGCGGCACCCCGCACCGCCTCAACTTGCCGATTTCAATGCCATTCTTAGGTCGCCGCTGCGATTTGACGCATCAAGGACCGCGATGGTTTTCGCCGCAGACGCCCTCGAGCGCCCACTTGCTATGGGTAATCCGGAACTCGCCCAGGCCAACGACGCAATTGCACTTCGCTATCTTGCAAATACCGAGATCCGAAGTATTGCCGTTCGCGTGCGCGAGCTCCTGACCACGAAGCTGGCAGACGGAGAACCCTCTGAGGAGGACGTCGCCCAATTGCTGAACACGAGTGTGCGGACGCTACAGAGAAAGCTGGTCGACAGCGGCACGACGTATCGCAACGTGCTAGATGATACCCGGCGCGAGTTGGCCCTCTCCTACCTCAAAGTATCTCTTTACAGCGTTACAACGATCACCTACATGCTCGGATATACCGCTACGAGTTCCTTCACACGCGCCTTCCGACGATGGACTGGACAATCGCCCTCTGCCTGGCGCGAGGCTCGCCTCCGGGACCTCGATGACTCTAGCTAGCCAATGCAAGCCCAATCCGGTTACAGGGACATGGCATTGCCAATGGGGCCGTTCACCATGGGCGTGGTTTCAGGACCGCGGTGATCTCAAAGCAACCTCGCCGCTGACCGCAATATGCCGAGAAATCCCGGCGCCTGCAGGCCGGAAACTGAAAACGGACATCGGTAGTGCCTAGAGCGCGCGCGTCCCCCCAAGAGCCGCACCAATCCGACCTTTCAGTTGTGCGGAATACTTCGTGCTCGACGCTCCCTAAGCGGGCGGTCGCACCTCTTAGCCTTTCGCGCCAATCTATACACTCTCCGTGCCAGCACCGCAGGCATAGGCCGCCCAAGTGTATAAGAGTGCCATCTCAAGGATGGAAATAACTTGCAGACCGAAGTGCTTTATCCGGGGCCGGACGAAATGATAGGCGAGAACCCACAACATTCTGACGAAGAGGCAATGCGGTTCTCTACCAGCATCGCATTGACCCATTTTGGCCAGCAAAAACCGGATGACGATCGGGAGGAGCAATGCAAGCCTGTGCAATAGACACCAGCTCGCATGTTGTTTCTGCTCAATCCAATCGAACGACGCTGGGGGCGTGGGTCAAGGCGATCTGCCGAGCGATGGATGCGGCCGGATGCGACAGCCGAGCTGAGCTTGCCGTAGCCGGTCTTCGGTTCGAGAGTCTCAACGGCCCCCACGTACGCTGCCCCGCGGAATTATCTATACGCCTCTGGAAGCGTGCCATGGAGGTTACGCGAGACCCCGCTTTCGGTGTTAAAGCGGCAAGCTACATCAAGAACACCAGCTTCCAAGCGCTGAGTTACGGGGTTGCATCCAGCTCGACGCTAAAGGAGGCGTTCGAGCGATCAATGCGCTACAGCAGGTGGGTGAGTGACTTTGTCACCTACCAGCTCGTACGCCGGGGTCCCGAATACCACTTCGTCATGGAACCGACGATAGAAGTCCCGGATATCTCGGTTGATTGTTTGGCCGGAGTTTACTTGCGTATGTGCCGTTCCCTGATCGGACGAGAGTTCTCGCCGTTACGCATCGAGCTGCGGCGACCCGCCCCGGCCGGGCTCGCGGACTTCAATGCACTCCTTCGAACCCCGCTACAGTTCGACGCGCCAAAGAACTGCATGGTTTTCACCGCGGAGAGCATGGAGCGTCGGCTCGATGCGGGCAATCCGGAACTAGCGCAACTCAACGATGCAGTCTTGCTCCGTTATCTTGCAAACCCGGAGATCCGAGGCATTGCCGTTCGTGTGCGCGATCTCCTGACGACGAACCTTGCGGACGGTGAACCCTCTGAGGAGGATGTCGCCCACTTGCTAAATGTGAGCGTCCGGACACTGCAGCGAAAACTGGTCGACGGCGGCACGACGTATCGAGAACTACTGGATGACACCCGGCGTGACTTGGCACTCTCGTATCTCAAGCTATCTCCTTACAGCGTCACAACGATCACCTACATGCTGGGATATTCCGCCGCAAGTTCGTTCACCCGCGCCTTCCGTCGATGGACTGGAGAATCACCTACCGCCTGGCGCGCCCGGGCTAACGGCGGCACCACAATCACCCCGAGCCCGGAGCGTTAAGCCCGACAGTGCGTGTGTTACCTAGATTTCACTTTCGCTGCGTCGGGTCGCACTTCGGTCGTCAGCTGCAAGAACCCGGTCGCTATCTCAGGACCAAAGTCAGCCCAAGGCGTGCGTTGTGCTGGCGGTGCGACCTCTTCGCGCCCAGGCGCGCGAGGAAAACCCTTTGCGAGTCCTGCGCCACGTCACTTTGGGAAAATAGAGATTCCCCACGCTGAACAAGAACGCTCTTGGAGAGACGAGCGTCGGGTCAATTCCCCGCAATCATTCGGATGAAACATCGCGGGCGCCAGATTGCTCGCGGCGGCGTGACGACACATTCTCGTTGCATCTTGCGCCAATCTGTTGGCTTGACACGTCAATACGACTTCGGTTGACCCGCTCGGGTGTATAAGAATCCCACTTTCGCTGAGCTGCAAACGCTAGTCACTGAGGATTTAGACAAGTCAACTGGCAATGATGCGGGACATGATGTACTTCCACTTCCGTCGTGACTTGAAGAGCACAAAATGCTCAGAGTGGTCTACCGAGCACGGTACCTCCGACAAATTGGCTGCATCGGAAGCTAGATGAGTTTCTATGGTAAGGCGCCAACCGGAGTTCCCGAACGCGCCGATGCTGACGGCGCAATGGCGCGCGTGGATGCGCCTAAGAAGGCGGCCGTATGCGCAGGGAATGCCCGACGGGACTGCTTGTTGCACTGCCAATCTAGGCATAGAGTTGCGAAACGTGTCTGTTAAACAAAGCAATGCCACTGACGCGCCACGTCTGGCCCACATACTACGGAAGACGGCCGGAAAAACCATGCGGGAACAGCGCCGCGTGCTCGAGCCAAGCTCGGAGTTTCAGTCCAGTAAGACAACGTTGGGAGCCTGGGTCAAGACAATCTGCCGCGCGATGGATGCGGCGGGGTGCGACAGCAGGGCAGTCCTCGCCCAAGCGGGTCTTGAGCTCAGGGCACTCGACGGACCCGACGTACGGTGTCCGATTGAGCTTTCCATACGTCTTTGGAAACTTGCCGCCAAAGTCACCCAAGATCCCGCGTTCGGCGTTAAGGCGGCCAGCCACATCCGGAACTCGAGCTTCCATGCTCTTAGCTACGGCATCTCATCGAGTTCAACGCTTAAAGAGGCCTTTGAAAGGGCCCTACGATACAGCCGATGGGTGAGCGACGTCGTCAACTACCGGTTTTTACGCCGCGGCCGGGAATATCACTTCGTTATGGAGCCCACCACAGAGGTTCCGGATGAATCCGTTGACTGCCTGGTCGCAGCTTACCTGCGGATGTGCCGCTCGCTGATCGGACGAGACTTCTCACCCTTACGCATTGAGCTGCGCAGACCCGCGCCGGAACGAATCGATGATTTCAATGCCATTCTGCGAGCACCCCTGACATTCGGTGCACCCCAAACGCGGATGGTTTTTGATGTGGAGAGCATTGAGCGCCATCTTGACTCGGGCAACGCCGAGCTCGCTCAGCATAACGATGCGATCGCGCTGCGCTACCTAGCCAAGACCGAGATCAGCGGCATACAGGTTCGCGTGGGTGAGCTGCTCAGAGCGCGCCTCCCAGACGGCGAGCCCACTGAAGAAGAGGTCGCAAAGCTGTTGAAGATAAGTGTCCGGACTTTGCAACGAAAATTGCTCGACAGCGGCACCACTTACCGAGCGGTTCTGGACGACACTCGGCGCGACCTGGCAATGTTCTACCTCAGGGTGCCGGTTTACAGCCTCAGTGCTGTCACGCACATGTTGGGCTACTCAGCACCCAGCTGCCTGACGCGTGCTTTCCGTCGATGGACGGGGCAATCGCCACAAGCATGGCGCGCGGCAGGTTGTATCCGGCCTTAACTCCGACGGGCTCGGGCTATCCACACGCGTGCCCTGGCTTTCTCCGCCTCACGACTTCATCTGACCGCAGCGCTCTTTGGGCCGTTCATCGCGTATGAGCATGAATCGGCCTGCGGCCTGCCGGCTCGCAATCGACCTATGCGAAGTCTCTCCGCGCCCCCCCCTTTTCCAAATCGTCCGCCAGCCACGCCAAATTTGGCTCGCGCGTTGAGAGCTAAAGCCCCGCACCGTCGGCATCCTCGGTCAATAGTATGACGCGCAAGGATATGAAGTCCGTCCGCACGCTTTTGTAGACTCACCTCCGCGCCCTTTAGTACCGCTCACTGAGACACCGAATTGGAATTACCCCTCGTACACTGGCTTTGCTTTTTGCGAACGTGCACGTCGTTGGTCCGAATAAGACTCCCCCAGTGGCGCAGCGAGGAGTTGGCAGATGGTTAGCTCCGCGGATGGTTTGCCGCTCAAAGCCTCGCCTTATGAAAACTCCGAGCTGGATGAGCGTCATATTCGCCGCGGACTGCAGCGCGAGCGCTTCTACCCCGTCTTCCAGCCGATCGTTAGATTCCCGACACATTCGATCGCTGGCTTCGAAGTCCTCGCTCGATGGAATGACGCGGAACTCGGCGTCGTGCCGCCAACACGCTTCATACCGGTCGCTGAGCAGGCTGGACTTATCCCTGAGCTGACATCGCAGATCATCCGTTCGGCATGTGCCGTGGCCGCTGAATGGAAATATCAGTTTCGCCTTGCGTTCAACATTTCGCCGTTGCAGTTCCAGGACGCGCGACTGCCAGCGCAGATCGAAACGGCAGTCCTCCCGTCTGGCTTTCCGCTCTCGCGCATTCAACTTGAAATCACGGAGAGTGCAGTAATCGACGATCTATCCGCGGCGCGCGCCGCGATCAATCGCCTCAAGGATCTTGGCGCCCAAGTGGTCCTCGACGACTTCGGGACGGGGTTCTCCAGCTTGACGCGGTTGCAGGCACTCCCATTCGACAAGATCAAAATCGATCGCAGCTTCGTTAACTCGATGGCGGTGTCGCGCGAGAGTCGCAAAATTGTCAGCGCCATCATAGGACTGGGTCAGAGTTTGGGAATGCCGGTAGTCGCAGAAGGCATCGAAACGATGCGACAGCTGCGAATGCTTTTGCACTTCGGCTGCAATTTCGGCCAGGGCTACCTCTTCAGCAAGCCGTTGGCGGCCGAAAAGGTTCCAGCCGTAATCTGGCTGATCGGTGCGCAGGCGGAAGACCCGTCCCCGCTGGACCTCTCGTACAACCAGCGGCTCGCACAGCTGCGAGCGATCTACAGCAGCGCGCCGATTGCACTGTGTTTCGTGGACCGCAATCAGCGTGTCGTGGATGCCAACGCACGCTACGCGGAGTTGATCGAAATTCCTGTCGAGGAGCTCACGGGTCGTCGTATCGAGGAAGTCATCCCGCAGTCGGATTCAGGTGCGCTCTCCGACCTGGCGCGAGCCGTGGCTGGCAAGTGCTCCGCGCCACGCGAGTGGGTCATGCCGGATGGCCGCCATACCGTGCTGGCTACCATCGCGTGCGCGCGTGATGAGGGCAAAGAGATTGTAGGACTTGTAATCGCGCTCATCGATATCACGCGTTACAAGTGAACAATCGCGCCCTTTGCGAGGCTCCGGGTGAGGAGTAATTCCAATGACGCTCGATGAGTATCGGATCGATCTATTTGAGCGGTTAACGAGGTGCGGTGGCGCCGCCGCGGCAAGAGACCTCATCACAGAGGGGAATTTGGTGCTCGCGCAAAGCTCTCTTGCGGAAAGCACCAGGCAAACCTTCTGGCTCGCTTTACGCGTTGACCTTCTGCGCCTCGCGGAGGATGCATCCGTCCTGGACGAGGGCGAGCCTCGCATGCGGCTTGTCTCAATCATTGCAGCCGCACGCGCCGCCATTGTCGACCAGCAGATGATTCGGAGCGTTTTGCAAGCTCGTGGAGCTCTAACATCATGAGCACAGAACAAAGCGGACACACAGCGAACTCATGGCTAGTGTCGGGACCGCTCCACCCCGCGTATTTTCCTCCTCGGACTAAGAGCCCTGCAGCGGATGCATGTCAGGCGTGGCAGTTACGCGCAGTGACTTTGGCTTGGCTCGCGACTCTTTTGATACTCATGACGTTCTGTAGTGTGTCGCTTGCCCTAGACCTCCCGGAGCTGCAAAAGCCGCCACCCAGTGCAAGGATGCAGCCATTTCGGGAGCGCGTAACGGCGCTGGTGAGGCAGCACTATCCGCAACTTCTGACCGAAAAGCAGGCGGGAACGGCGTTTCTCATCGTCCTCTTCAATTCTGACGGGACAATTGCCGCCTCTGATGTTCAAACGTATGCGTCGCACTCGATGACGCTGACCGCCGATGAGACGCAGTTCGAGCGCTTCGGTTTGCAGGGCGGGGAGATGCGGTACGTGGGCGTCGACCGCATTACTCTGCCCTCGGGGTCAGTTCTTGTGATTTTCGGAGCCCGATCTTCGCAGAGCCTGGATCGGGCGCTTGTTCAGCGCTACTTCCCGAGGGTACTCACGGAAGGTCCTGCGGCAGATCAGACGCTTTGGATCCTATTCGACCATGCGGGTAATGTGCTCAGCTTCGGACAGGACACCCTAATCGCGATCGATCTAAAATATGCTCTGGAGGCACGCTTCCCGGAAATTCGCATTTCTGACACGAGTGTCACGCGCGTAGTTGTCCACGAGGAACACCCCGAGCAGAGCTGCCCCGGTGATCGAGTCGCACAGCTACACTTATTGTGGCTTGCCCCGGACTCGCCGGTTCCAAATGCTATAGCTCAAGCTTGGCGCCACTAAGGTAACATTTGTCATCCTGAACCACCAAGAGCTCGGACAGAGGGTTGTTGACCCTTACCAAATACAGAGGTTTTTCTGGTGCTGGTTTACGGTTCGAAACCTGCATTACCGTACGTCCTCGCAGTGCTGTTGGCATTCGGTTCAACGACTGCCACCGCCGCCGATGCTTTAAGCGACGGCGCGGGGGCCTACTGGAATGGGACAGCCCTTAGTCAGGGAACCTGCTCGCTCGGCCTAAAACAAGGGGGCGCGTCGGGTCGGTTCGACACAAGAACAGCCACAGTATTGGGAGTACCCGGCAGCTATTTCTATCCCAGCAGCGTTCCTGCGATCAACGCAGTCGGCTCACAGACCATTCACTCGGCGTCCATAACAACGGCCCTGCAGACCGAATGCAATTGGCGGAAAAATGGCCTCGTCTTCGGTTTGGAGGGCGACGTCAGCTACGAGCGTCTAGCAAGCGCAGCCGGTGCCAGCGCCACGTACCCTTGCTGCGCCCCTACCGGCTTTTCCCTCACGTCGATGGCCCATTCAACCTGGCTCGTCACCGTACGCCCACGAATCGGTTTTGTCGTTCACAACTGGCTGCCATTCGTCAGTGGTGGCCTTGCCACCGGAAATCTAAATGGTGGCTTTGTATTCCGCGACAACAATAGCTCTGCTCTCGCATCGGGCTCTGTTTCTAAGACCGCTCTCGGCTTATCCTTCGGAACCGGTGTGGAAGTGGCACTGAACCCCAATTGGAGTCTCGAGGCTGAATACGTCGAGGTTCGACTTGACAACGTCTCGGACGTGAGCACGAACTTAACCACCACTTTAGGCCGGTCCCCCTCTAACGTCTTCACGCAGCGCGTGGATTTCCGTGCCCGAGTTCTCACACTCGGCGCCAACCTTCATTTCTGATCCATACAGCACCCCATCCAGTGTCGCTGACTTCGGCTGCCCCGTAATCATTCGCGAAGCCAGCAGTTGCCGCTATGGCCCCAGTGCTACCCTATCCAAGCACTCCGCCCGGCTCCTGCTGCGCAGGCGCTCGTGATCGCCAAGACTGGCCGCCGCACACAGGCGCGACCGCCCTTGGCCCAACGCAGAGAACTCGCGCTCGAAGCTCCCGGGTTGCGAATTCAATATCTACGATGCGAGGAGCATCGGACTCTCAGTCAGATGCGCTGCGTACCCCGGGGCCCCGCACGTGAGGCGCCCCGCAACTTCGGAATCTAATTCCAAGCCCTGCAGGTATTCCAATCACGCCAGTCTATGCCGCCTTGTCGTGCCAATCCGCGGTCTCCGGCGGCGGCGCATCGCCGGATGGCAACTCATTGGAGAATGCGGCGTCGAGGCGCTTCGCCTTCCGCACTCTTATACGGTCTGCAACCCCAACCCGTAGGTGCCCCTCCCTATGCCCCTGACCACGTGTTTCGCGTGACACCGGCGTGTCCACCTGTCGAGGTGAGCTTCAAGACTGGCGACCTGATGAGGTGCCCCCCGTTTTAGTACGGCCCGGGGCTTGAGTCCGCAGTTTCAGATTCTGCCTCTTTTGTCCTCGCCGAACCATTCTTCGCATACTCTTCAGGCGTCAAGTCGCCCAGCGAGCTGTGCGGGCGCTCCGTGTTGTACTCGATCCGCCAGGCCTCGATGGCCCGTCGCGCGTGAGCCATCGTCAGGAACCAGTGTTCGTTCAGGCACTCGTCCCTGAAGCGACCGTTGAAGCTTTCGATGTAGGCGTTCTCGACCGGCTTGCCCGGACGGATAAAGCTCAGTCGTACGCCGGCCTGGTACGCCCAGGCATCGAGCACCTGGCCTTCGAACTCCGGTCCATGATCCACTGTGATCGACAGCGGCAGCCCGCGCACGTCTGCCAGGCGCTCGAGCACTGCGGCGACTCGCTTGCCGGTGATCGAGGTATCCACTTCCAGCACCAGGCACTCGCGGCTGAAGTCATCGACGATCGCAAGGCACCGATGAGGCAAGCGCCGGCTTGAGTGAATGGTCAGGGCTCTGAATCTTCCGAATAACCCGCTTCGAGCTGATGTCGGATGGCAAGTACCAATATGATCTCTTCCTTGGGCAGCCACCGGTACCTGGCTACGTAACCGTACCTGCCTCGGGACAAGACAAGTTCGCGGCGGCCTTCTTCGGCGGACCTGCCCAGTGAAGGATGATCGGCGAGGAGTTCGAGCGCTCGACGCACGCTCATCAATTGCGCCCGCGCTCGTCGTGGGTTGTCGGCAGCAATAAAGTCGAATAGCCGCTCTAAATCTGCGAACGCCCGCTCAGTTACTTCGACGCGCGCCAAGAGCGGGCTCGAGGACGCCGTAGTTTGCGACCCTTGAGCTTCGCCTCAAGGTAGTCGAAAGCCTCTGCAATTCCGATCGCTTTGCCACTGGCCATCGCCTCTGCCTCGGCGTTTGCAGAATCTGCGGCGAACCTCTCGCGCAACTCCAGGCGCTCCGCCTCCCGCGCCAGAGCGTCGACCATAAATGCATGGGGCGTCTTACGCGCGCTAGCGGCCAGCAACTCTATTCGTCGCTTGAGCGCATCGGGGAGCTTTAGACTGGTTGCCGCCATAACATGATAACCGTGGCCCTGGTAGTCAGAATTTACTACCGCGCTCAACGTAGATCAAGTCGCTGGGCAGCGGTGCGGAAGACTCGGGCTCTTACCCACCACGCCGCCGACAGAAACGAATCCCAAGGCTGCATCAACAGGGGGGTAACTTAGCGGGTAAAATCAGTCGGAAGGTTCGTAAGCCATTGACTCTACTACGTAAATTGGTTTGGTTTGAGTCCTCTCCCGGGCACCAGTCTGATTTTTCTCATGTTTTTCAATAGCTTCCGACTTCGAGAACGGACTCGAACTTCGGGACGCATCATAGATGATTCCCCTAGGGATGCGCTTGGCGCGTTGTAGCCGGCGATCTCATGAAGCCCTTCGATCGGAGCACTCCCGGGCGCGCCTAGCGTGACCCTCGTAGCGGGTAATTTAGGGGGTAATTCAAAGTTCGAGTCCTGAAGGTTCGAGTCCTGTGCACTGACCCGTGAGCCACGCGAACTCCATTCGAAGGCCAACCACTTCTGTCCAAAGGCAAATTTCTTATGCGCGGCTAAGCGCCGGCTACGAACGAAGAAAATCCGCGCGCGGGTAATTCACGAAAGGTTCGAGTCCGGGAGTCCGCAGGCGTCCGCCGCCGTCCGTCACACTGATCAGCGCCCTACTGATCTGGCCCCGTGAGAGCGCGAACTCACGATTCAGGAAGCAAGGGACACCGGACTCTCAGTCCCGATGTCCAGACGGCCATTTAAAAGCGATAGGACAGGTCCAGCCCTGCCGTCAGCGGCTGGTTGGTGATCATGCGGGTAAAGCTGGGTTGGGGCTCATTCTCCGTAAACATGCTCTCGAGTTGGGCGTGCCTGTTGGTCGCGTTGTTGACAAACAGTGTGGCGTTCCACTTATCACGGAAGGCTATCCCCGCGCGCACATTGACCAGGTCGTATCCGGGCAATTGTGTGTACGTGCCGGTGAACTCGTACGGGTTCGGGAACGAAATCGAGTATCGCGGGCCCGTATACGAATTCTCCAATCGAGCCGTGAATGCGAAAGCGTCGCCGAGCGGCTTTGAATAGCTGAGTGCGGCGGTGCCGTTTACAGGTGCGACCTCCGGTAGTTTATGGGTTGGAGCGATCACCCAATGCGGCCCTCCCTCCAACCATTCGTATAAGTAGCCAGTCGCGAGTTCGAGCCGAAACCCAGCCCCCAGATCGGCCACTACGTCGATATCGACTCCGTAGATATGGGCATAGTTGCCGTTAATGTTCAGCGCCCAATCGTTCGGATACGCCTCGAGTTGGATGTGGTGCCAGTCCTCGTAATAGACACTGGCGTTCAGAGTCAGACGGCGATCGAGCATCCGCGCCTTTTCGCCGAGCTCATAGCTCACAACACGGTCCGGTTCGTACGTGGCGGGCCACTTGCCGCTCGTATAGCCCTGCTGCTGGAAGGCTCCTCCCCAGGCTGAACCTGTCGTCGGGTACGCCGCGTTGCCTCCTCCAGGACGGAAGCCGGTGGATACGGTTGCATAGGTCATGAGATCCCGGCTGAACGCGTAGGATAGATTGAATTTTGGATCGAAACTGGTCGAGGACAGCTCAATCAAACCGGAACACGAAGGTGTGGCGGCTCCGTTGGCGGATCCCCACCCGCTGATGCAGGATGAAAAGCGATATTCATAGTGATTGACACGGGCGCCGACGTCGAGCTTCAGCGCATCAGTTAAGGCATAGGTCACGTCACCGAAGCCCGCATATTGCCTAAGCGTGGTTGGGGAGTAGGCATCAAACCAATTGGGTGTGGTAGCCCGCCCAAGCGTTCCAAGATCCATATAGGAGGAGTAATTCGGCGTCGTGCCGTTGAAAGTCCACAGCGAATAGAAATCGCTGGAATAAAGCCCTGCCACCCAGCCTGCTCGTCCATTTACCGTCGAAGCCACTCGCAGCTCTTCGCTGAACTGGTGGGAGGGGTCGATTTCCGTGCCGTGTTCTGGCCCGGACCCGATCGGCCCGTAGTAGCCAGGGTTGGGCAGACCGTAGTTGGAGTTATAGGTAAGGGCTTCAAGCGGATTATTGAATGCCTCACTTGCCTCCTCGACCTGAGAGGAGTTCCGGGTCCACCGCGCAGTGCTTGATGTGAGATCGAACCCAGGGAAACTGTAGTTAACATTCAGACTATAGGCCGTCAGTGAATCGGTGAGCGGTTCGGCAATATCAAAAGGTTGATAGTGCGCCTCGGTTCCCGGAACGCTGTCGTAGGCACTGATACCGTCTTGGGTGCTAGTGGTGTGGAAATATGAGGCGGTGACCGACAGATCTTGCGTCGACCTCCACAGGACACTGACGCGCGCCGCATAGGTTTGATAGGAATTCGAATCCGGATGTTGCGCTTGGATCCGGGCGCTCTGCACGTCCCCGCGCTCGGTACCGTCTGGGCTTCCTCCGACCAAAGGAAAAGGGTCGGCCACGATGCGGTCGATCCAACCGCTCATATGGTCTTCACTGCCCACCACCCGTAACGCCAGGGTGCCGTCTACGACGGGAAGGTTAATCATGAGGTTTTCTTTGTGATTGAACCCGCCGCCCTCGGTGCCAGACAACACGCTCTGTGCGGTCGATTGAAGCTGCGACAGGCTCGGCTGGTTGGTAATTAGCCTTACCGTACCGCCCATCGATCCGGACCCGAAGAGCGTACCTTGAGGTCCACGCAGAATCTCGATGCGATTCAGGTCATAAAGGTCCGGATCAATCACCACATGCCCATTCTGGGCGCTCGCAGGTCCGGACAGAGGAATGTCATCAAGGTAGAGGCCGACCGTCGCGGAGTTGCCGCCGCTCGAGGTCATGCCGCGCATCTCGATCTCAGTCTGACTTGGCCCTTCGCTCTTCAGAGAGACTCCCGGCGTGCCTTGTGCCAAAGCGGCCAAGGACACGACGCCGCGAGCCAGTAACTCATCGCCGCTGACCGCCGAAATGCTGATCGGCGTATTTTGAACCGTAGATACGCGCTTTTGCGCCGTGACTACTACTTCGGCAAGCGGGCTGGCACTTTCAGTATCCGGCACCGACTGAGCTTGAGTGCCCGCACCAAAAAGAAGCGTTGTGCTGCAGAACGCGCACGTCGCGAACGAAGATCCCATACGTCGCCAGTTTCAATCCCCCCCGATCGCCTGTTTGTGATCCCTATGGAGTGCCCTCCCCCGATGAACGCGATCGGACACTTCGAGATCAGGCTAGCGCTTGATGCATTAAATTGGCGTTAGGAATTCATTCACCCAGCCCGAGTGGCAGGGCGCCAATTCGCCGCAAGCACGTGAGTACTGCAGCGGAAGGCGTGGCGTTACCCACTCTGGTCTCGGAAAGAACGACATTTGAGCGGGACGCCTGCAGCGGGCGATCTGGTGAGTAATTACAAGTGGGTAATTTGAAGTTCGAGTGCTGAAGGTTCGAGTCCTGTGCGAGTGCCTTTTCAGGACTTCCAGTCAGCCACGCCGACGCCTCGCTCGACTAACTCCCCGTGCGAGACGCGGTCGTCGCCGGCTCACCTGTCGCGATCCGTGCACGCAATCGGGAGGAATTGACGGCGCTTTCGAGTCCTCAGTGCGGACTCGTTGGATACACCTGAGTCGCACCCAAGGCAGCTGCCGAGTTGCACACATGGGCTCCCCAGTCCTCGCTAAGCACGGTCATCTAACGATTGGTCCTGCCGACGCCGAATTGCGCGGAGGCGCGTAACCCGATGCTCTTCTACGCTCGGCCGATCCATGATCGCCGTGGAAGGCGAGAACATGCGGCCCGTCACATGGGTGCGCATCAACGAATTTGAGGGGGAGACTGGGCGATTGGTGGATAGGCGCTGCGCGCCTGGGACGTTCACGCTCTTGCCGCGGGCAAGGCCGCGTAGCCATTGCAAAATGGGTGCGGAAACGGGACGGCTCGGATAGAGCCGTCCCGTGTATACCCCCCCCCCGCAGGGCTGCGCGACTTGGAGCGTTTTCATTGAATGCTTGTCAGAATCGTGGCCGCGCGCCCCGCGTCGGTCAACTAGGCTCCGGCATTAGTACCGCTGCGGCGGGGGTCCTTTGCACCAGGGGTAACCCGCCGAACGCTCTAGCGGACATCATCGGCGCCCATCAGATGCACAGAACCGTAGGGCTCTTCGAACTCGCGTTCCACGAGCCGAGTTGTCCTTCACTAAGTCGTCAGGTTCAACGAGTTGACGAACAATGGACTCTCAGTCCGATAACCATCGCGGGCACGATCGGCAGTCCCGCGAGATACGCGGGATTTGAGTCAGGGCGGAAACTTCAACCTCCGCTCGATATCGCGGAAGCCCGGGTTACTTCTTAGCGAATCAAACAGCGGGTCAGTCTTCATCGTTTCCAGCCCGGGATCACGAAATCGAACGGCCGTCTGCAGCCATTTGAGTGCCTCAGCAGAATCTCCGCGGTGCGCGTATATCTGGGCGTACTGATAGGCTCCGGCGTCACCCAGTCGGACGCGCATTTTTGCAAACACGCCATCCGCATCGGCTTGGCGCCCCAGCTTGTCATAGATCACCACGAGACATACCTCACTCAGGAAGTAGTCCGGTTTACGTTCACAGGATTGCCGCGCCCGCTCGAACTCTCCCTGCTCGATGTAGGCGAGCCCGAGAAAGCCCAGGGGTATTCGACTTTCGGGATCCAGAGCAAGGGCGTCCTGCGCTGCGGCAATCGTCTCCTTGTACTGGCGTGCATAGTAAAGGCTGTGTGCCAACGTCCCGTGGCTGCGCCGGCTTAAAGGGTCCAATGCCACGCCCCGACGGACGGCGGCGAGCCCGGCCTCTGTTCTGCCCATCAGAACCAAGCAAAGGCCGCGGGCTCGCACTATCCGTGCATTGCCGGGAGCGAGCGCGAGCGCCTGCTCGTAGGCTTCGACTGCATTCGAGAACTCCAGCTGGTTCTCGAAATAGTCCGCCAGGGCGAGATGAGCGTCTGGCAGTTCGGGTGCGAGGGCGAGCGCCTTCCGGGCATCCGTGAGCGCCTCGGCGGCCAAGCTCTCGCGGCTGCCCATATCGTCTGCCTCGATGGCGTTTTCTCCGCGCGCCATCGATCGGAATGCATAGGCGACCGCGTAGTTCGGATCGAGCCCGATGGCCTCCGTGTACGCGGCGATGGCCGTATCTCGTTCCTTATTTTCATGAGCTGCATTGTCGGCCGTGCGGCCCCGCAAATACGCATCGAATGCGGCGACATTGCGTGTCCCCCCGAGCTCAATCTTCGTCGCCACATCCCCCAGCAGGCTCACCTTCAGGGCCTGCGCGACCGCGCCGGCGATCTCAGTCTCGAGCTTCAGCACATCGCCCAGATTGCGATCGTAGGTGTGGGACCAGAGATGGAATCCGGTGACCGCATTGATCAGCTGCGTGGTGATCCGCACGGTATTTCCCGAGCGCCTCACGCTTCCCTCCAGCACGGTACCGACGTTGAGCTTGCGGCCGATCGTCCCGATGTCCGTGTTCGTCCCCTTGAACGAGAATGCGGACGTGCGAGCGGCGACTTGCAGCTCGTTGATCTCGGCCAGGGAATTGAGCACCTCTTCCGTGAGCCCGTCGGAGAAGTACTCCTGCTCCTTGTCCCCGCTCATGTTCACGAACGGTAGTACGGCGATCGAATGCGGTGGGGGACTGAAGGCCAGCGACGATGCACCGGCAACAGGCGACGGGGGCGATGCCGCTGACTTCCGGATCCAGGGCTTCTCGCTAACCAAGTAGGCCACTAGCCCCGCCAGCAGGAGAGCCACGCCGAACAGCAGCAGACGCTGAGATCGGGGCTTCGACGCCGACGCGGATGAGCGCTCGGCGGGTTCGGACGGAGCGTTCCCGGGCCCCTGGCTTGGAGTCATGGCAGGCGCCAGCAGGCGCTGTACGCGTTCGATGAAGGCCGGCGAGCTTTCGCCAGCAGGAAGGCGCGTCCACTGGGCCCGCCTAAACGACTCCGGAACATCCGCAGCGACTTCGGTAGTTGCGTCCAAGCAGACGGGCACCACAAAAACGCGGCTGCGGGCCATCATGTGAGAGCGCTGATCGGCAAGATCCCACTCGAGACGGAAATAGCCCTCATGGCGCGAGGCGGTGTTCGCCGAGATCACCGGCATAAATAGCGCGCAGTCGAGGATCTCGCGCCGAATCTTCTGGTCCCAGACATCCCCGCCACGCAGCTCGCTCTGATCGAGGAAAACCTCGATGCCGCCGGCGCGCAGTGCCTCGGCAATCCTCTTCGCCGCCCCGGCATCCTGTGAGGCGTAGCTCAAAAAGACTGCGTGCGATGCCTCAGCCAATGCAAATCCGCCTCTGAAAGATCACTGGAGGTGTTCTGACGGCCCCCCGCGGACGGCAGCTTAGCTCAAGTTGCGGTCTGCCACTCGCATCGACCGGAGACGAAGCGCGCCTGCGCAGAGAAGACGGATGCCGCCGGTCAATAGCGGACTGCGTTGGAAGAATCCGTATCACCTACTACGCTGCAAACAAAAGAGGTGGGTTTGAGCCGTCACTCGGCGGTGGGCAATTTAAGCGTTCACGCCAAATAGTACCTCTCTGATTTCCTTGGAGAAATCACTCTCGTTCGAGTCATCTCCCGGGACACCAAGTCATGGATTTTTAACAATATTTTCTCTAGTTCTGAGCGCAAGTTTCAGTCCGGTTTCTCGCTCGAAGTCGCGCAAAAGTGCGGGCGCGCCGCACTAGCGCGAGAACACGACCTGCGCTGGCCGCCCAGCGAACACAACGCAGCGAGTAAAACAGCGCGGCATCCCCAAGTTCGCGCCCTGAAGGTTCGAGTCCTGTGCAACTGATCTGCGAGGACTTCCAGTCACCCACGAATACGCGCTGGACGGCTAGCGTCCCCATAGCCGTCTCGTGAGGCTGACGCCATAAAGATCGCGTTCGGCAATTCGGCCGGTCCGGATCAGCCGATCCCTTGGTGTTGATGGATACCTTGGTTCAATAGCTTCGTTCTGGTGCTGGCGCGATAACCCTTGTCGTGCGACCAGCGCGGGTTCAGCTCGGACAAAGTTCGCTTATCAAAGGGGAGAACGGCGATGACTGCAAAAGGAAAGATCTTAGTCCTGGTATCGAGCGGGTACGGGCTGCCCCTGCGAGATGACAAGGTGTACGCCGGCGCCGGCTATTACCTCAACGAATTGACGGTACCGGTTCGCGCCCTGATGGAGGAGGGCTACGAAATCACCTTCGCCAACCCCAAGGGCAACACACCCCAACTGGACCTCCATTCCGCTGTGCCCGATTTTTTCGGTGGCAGTGAAACCAAGCTTCAGGACTATTTCAAATTTCGCGACAGCCTGACCGGGCTCAGAAATCCCGCCCGCATCTCGGATGTTGTGGCGTCGGGCCTGGATCAGTACGACGCAGTCTTCGTTCCCGGCGGCCACGGTCCGATGATCGATCTTCTCGACGACCCCGACGCTGGCAACGTGATGCGCCACTTTCATGAAACATCCAAGCCTACGGCGGTGCTCTGCCATGGCCCCATCTCGCTTCTCTCGGCACTTCCGAACTCGAAGAACTTTGTGCGTGCGCTCGCGGCGAACGACCCCGTCGGAGCACGCGCCCAGGCCCAAGGCTGGGTCTATGCCGGATATAAGATGACCATCTTTTCCACGGCGGAAGAGCAGCAGCGGGAACCGCTCGAGATCCGGGGTAAGGTACTCTTCTACCCCGATTTCGCCTTGAAAACAGCGGGCGGCGAGGTAAGTGTGCTCCCTCCATGGACGAGCTACGTCATCCAAGATCGCGAATTGATTTCGGGTCAGAACCCGTTCTCTGATCAAGCGCTTCTGAAACACCTTCAACAGGCGCTGGATGAGAGGAAGAAGTCGATCCGAGCGGCATAAGGGGGGACTGGTCGTGCCTTCTGATGTCGCGTCCGCCGGGGTCAAGCATCCGATGTCGTATCGAACCGTAGAGATCGACGGCTTGTCAATCTTCTATCGAGAGGCTGGGAGGAAGGACGCACCGGCACTGCTTTTGTTGCACGGACTTCCTTCGTCATCGCGAATGTTCGAGCCGCTCTTTGCAAGGCTATCCGGTCACTACCACCTGATAGCGCCGGATTACCCCGGTTTCGGCCACAGTCAATGGCCGGATGCGAAGGACTTTGCATACACGTTCGACCGATACGCCGAGGTCATGAATCACTTCAGCGAGGCGCTCGGGCTCCCTCGCTACACGCTGTACATGCAGGATTACGGCGGTCCGGTCGGCTTTCGGATGGCACTGGCACATCCAGAGCGGGTCGAGGCTCTTATCGTTCAAGACGCGGTCGCCCACAACGAGGGGTTGGGAGCCAATTGGAAGACGCGCCGCGCTTTCTGGAGCGATCGCGCCTCCAATGAAACCGCGTTGCGCAGGGATCTCTTGTCGCTCGAGGCAGCGCGCGCGCGTCACGTGGGAAACGACCCGGATGTCGAACGCCACGATCCGGACCTCTGGACCGATGAGTTCTATTTTCTCAACAGACCCGGTCAGGCCGAGATCCAAAGCGATCTCTTCTACGACTACCAGACCAACGTCGGCCTATATCCGAAGTGGCAGAATTGGATGCGCGAAAGGCAACCACCTCTACTCGTAATCTGGGGAAAATACGAAACGTCTTTCGACCCGAGCGAGCCGGAAACCTATCGCAAGGATGTCCCGAATGCCGAGGTCCATATTGTTGACGGCGGTCATTTTGCCCTGGACACGGCCGCCGATGAGATAGCTTCCCTAGTGACGGATTTCATGCGTTCCTGGCATTCGCAGGTGACGGCTCCCGGTGCCCACGCCTAATTAGGGGCCTTGCGGCGCGCACCGACTCAGGTCTGCTTCGCCATCTCTGCAGGCGTCGAGAACCCTACCTTCTTGCAGAACGCAGCGAAACGCGGATCGTCCCCGTAGCGCAGGATGAAGGGGTCGTAGAGGAGGTTCTCAATGCCCGCGTCACGGGCCTCAGGATCTACTCTCTACGACTATTTTATGGGCGAGTGAATGAGGAACTCTCACTGAATCCGCCCACAAAGCGTGCTCACGTTGCGCAGGGACCGCTTTTAGCTCGGGCGTCGTAGAGCGCGTACGTTGCTCTCTCGGCCGCCTGGTTCATCCTCGCGCTGATTAATATAGCTCCATACCTCAAGAATCGACCACCAGGCGTCCGGACGACGGCTATCATTCTTCTTCTTGTCGGGACCGAGTGGCAAATACTCGCCCGAATCTTAAGGGTCCACGCCTGCTTGTTACCTACGGCGCAAACGATGAAGTCTTGGCCATCAACGCGAAGCCCTTTCGTAGAAAGGATATAAAGCGAGCACTCGAATTACTACATGTGGCAACGTCAGTTGACACAGACTGACCCGGACTTTGAACATGTGTTTCTGATACCCGCGCCGCGTTGAAGCAGATGACCACCGCCCGCGATAGCCATCCTCATTGCAGGAACGACTCCAGCTATTGGGCGGCACACCCGAGGTTGCTGTCCCCGCACCCGGGCAGGCTGCGGACTTGCTTCTGCGTCAAGCGCTTCTGCGGCTGGTAGTTGCGTTTGCCAAGCAGTGGCATGAGCATTATTGGCAAGAACATGAGTGACGGAAACAGGTCAGACAAGAGGTCTTCGCGCCGACGCCGCCGCGTTGAGATTGCGGGGAACCGACAGCTCTAGGCCGGCAAGCGCCGGCTTGAGTGAATGGTCAGGGCTCTGAATCGTCCGAATAACCCGCTTCGAGCTGATGTCGGATGGCTAGTATCAATATGATTTCTTCCTTGGGCAGCCACCGGTACTTGGCTACGTAACCGTACCTGCCTCGGGACAAGACAAGTTCACGGCGGCCTTCTTCGGCGGGCCTGCCCAGTGAAGGATGATCGGCGAGGAGTTCGAGTGCTCGACGCACGCTCATCAATTGCGTCCGCGCCCGTCGTGGATTGTCGGCAGCAATAAAGTCGAACAGCCGCTCTAAATCTGCGAACGCCCGCTCAGTTACTTCGACGCGCGCCAAGAGCGGGCTCGAGGACGCCGTGGTTTGCGACCCTTGAGCTTCGCCTCAAGGTAGTCGAAAGCCTCTGCAATTCCGATCGCTTTGCCCCTGGCCATCGCCTCCGCCTCGGCGCTTGCAGAATCTGCGGCGAACCTCTCGCGCAACTCCAGGCGCTCCGCCTCCCGCGCCAGAGCGTCGACCATGAATGCATGGGGCGTCTTACGCGCGCTAGCGGCCAGCAACTCTATTCGTCGCTTGAGTGCATCGGGGAGCTTTAGACTGGTTGCGGCCATGACTTGATCACCGTGGCTCCGGTAGTCACAATTTACTACCGCGCTCAAAGTCCATCAAGTAACTAGGCAGCGGTGCGCAAGGCTCGGGCTCTTACCCACCACGCCGCCGACAGAAACCAATCCCAAGGCTGCATCAAACAGGGGGTGGTTTAGCGGGTAAAGTCAGTCGGAATGTCCGTAAGCCATTGACTCTACTGGGTAAATTTGTATGGTTCGAGTCCGCTCTCGGGCACCAGTTTCTCTTTATATCTAAATACGTTATCACTCAATAGTCAGTGTATTTCGAGCCTCATCTAAGCTCGAATTTGAACGCGAACTATCGAGGATTCGCGCCCGGGTAAGCAGAGAACTCGCGTTGGACGACCCGAGCTACCCCTTCGCTTCGAACTCAAAGCCCGTTAGGTGAAGAACATCGGACGCTCGGTCTGATGTTCGCTCAAGCCATCGCCCAAGTGCTTTGCTTGGCGAAGTGAAGGCCGTTTTCGACACGAATTCTGATTTTTAGATCGTGCACGCCGCATACGCCTCGCACACCTCAGAACGTTTGGTTTGTTAGAGCGGACGCGCAGGATACCGCGCTTCGTGCTCTTAACCACGGGATTATAAAGGCGAGCATCACCCTTAACTGATGTCGGTGCCCTTTTCCAACCGGAGGTCGCGAGCTGCTGGCCGACACAGAACTTCGCCGCGCAGTCATTCGGCGCTGGTGACAGAGGGCGGTGAAACTCCGCTTCCGTTCCGCAGCGGTCGAAATCGGCCTTCGGGACCAAAATGAGATCCAGAAACCTCAAGGCTCTCAAGATCTGGCACTCGTTGCGCACGGTTGCCGGAATGCGATGGCTCTCGCCTGAAGAGTGTGTAGCGCGCCGCACCAAGGCGCGGTGATACCTGTGACAGCGCCACGGCCTCTAGTTTCGCGGCGATGACAACCAGCTGCGCGAGAGAGCCAACCCCCATCTTGCGCATCACCTTGCCACGATGCGCCTTGACTGTGATTTCAGAGATACCCAGTCGTCCAGCAACCTGCTTATTCAACAGTCCCGATACAACCAACGCCATCACCTCGCGCTCGCGGCCGGATAGCGACGCGTATCGTTCGCGGAGCGTCCGCAGCTCGGTCTGCAGAGGGATTACCGTGCGGCTAAGCTCCAGCGCGCTCCTGATCGCAATCAACAGCATGTCATCTCTGAAAGGCTTGATCATGCATTCCACCGCACCGGCTCTCATCGCGGTGACCGTTGTCGAGATATCGCAATGATTCGCGAGAAAGATTATGGGAATATCAGGCCGCCCGGCGAGATGCTCCTGCAGTTCAAGGCCGCTCGATCCAGGGAGACTCACCTCGGACACGAGGCAACTCGGGACTGGCGGGCGACATTGAACGATGAATTCCTCTGCCGATGTCAGCATCTGGGCACGCCAACCCTCGCGACAAATCAGCGACCCGAGAGAACTGCGTACAGACGCATCAGGGTCAACCACGAACACCACAGGCGTCGCCTCCGTGTCTCCTGGCACCAGGAGCTTCTCAGCTGTGTGACAGTTCATTGCGCCTCCCTCCGCCGATTGCGTGATCTGCGTGTGATTTAAACTACCCGGGAGGCAGGGCGTATTCGAGTAACGGCGAGGCAAGTTACAGTATGTAACACGGGGCGCCGGCCTATGCCGGAGCCGGATGATCCAGACCGAAAGATCTGAGTATCTGTCCCCCGTGCTACGATTGGGTAAAACTGCGTTGATTTCAGCCAATTACTAACCGCGCGACGACCCGAGGGACCTCCCGTTTGGCGCTGAATCCAGCCACCGTTAGCCTTCACATGGACCGGGCATTGAGTTCGCCGCTGTTTCGCAAGGCCGAACGACAGTCCCGTTTTTTGCGGTTCGTCGTTGACGCGGCGCTTCAGTCTCCCAGGGCAGCCATCAAGGAGTTCGAGATCGGGATGGCGGTGTACGACCGTCGCGCGGACTATGATCCACGGACAGATCCCATCGTGCGTGTAGAAGCCGCCAGATTGCGCGCCCGCCTACGTGAGTACTACGACACCACGCCACCCGACGTGGTGCGCATCGATATCCCTAAGGGCCAATACGTTCCCGAGTTCATCTCGGTCAAAGCTGGATCCGCACAGTTGGCCCCCGACCTGTCCATACTGGTGCCGCCAATCCGCAGCCTCAGCTCCGATCCGGGCGATCAAATCTTTTGTGATGGGCTCACTGAAGAGGTTCTGCACCAGCTCGCCCAGAATCACCGCCTAAGGGTTATCACTCAATCGGTGGCTGCTTGGCTGGAACAGAGAGAGGCGCCCAAGCTGCGCTTTTTATTGGAGGCCAGCGTGCGGCGGGCGGGGACCGAGATCAGAGTGACGCTCCACCTCATGGAACTGACTGAGGGTGGCTCGACGCGCTTTTCGAACGTCTATCAAGCCACCGTGAACGACGTTTTCGGAACACAGGAGAGGCTGGCCGGGGAGATTTGCGGTGACATCTCCGCAGCCCTCAATGTCGGTAAGGCGGGATAGCTCAGCATGGACTCGACCACGATCGTCCGTCTACGAGAGAGCGTCTCGCTGCTACCGATGGAAGACCTGGGCCCGGTCCATGACTTCTACATCCGTTTGTTTGAGCTCGCGCCCGATGCCAGGGCACTGTTCGCTGGTCAGGTTGACCTGCAAGCGAGGAAGTTTGCAGACATGCTGGCTTGGGTCATTGCACATCTGGAAAAGCCTGACCAACTCTGCAGGGAAATGCGTGAACTCGGCGCGCGCCACAACAGCTATGGTGTAAGGGTGGACCATTATGCCCCGGTTGGCTCGGCTTTGATCTGGATGTTCCAGCACACTCTGGGCAATCGCTTCACCCCGGAAATGGAGGAAGCATGGCTGGAGGCGTACGCCTTCATCAGCCTCGAAGCGGAACATGGTTCCCGTGAATCGGCCACAGGCGAGCGGTCAGACTCGGGCTAGACGATTTTGGGGGGTGCGCCGCAACCTACGACATTCTGCGCTTGAAGGGAGTACAGATTGGGAAGCGCAGTTTCACCGGCAAGTTAGGGACTAGGGCGTGATAGTGCAGGCGTGCCATTGCGTGCTTCGGCCGACCCGGAGAGCGCTGCCAGCTCGTTTGAAGACCCTGGACAGTGATTCGTGAGCATAGACTAGATCGACAGAAGCACACCCGGACCTCGAACCTCATCGCTGCAGCGTCAAGCGGTTCCGGTGGGGCAGCTCAGGGTCCTCCCGATCGATCCTTCTGGCTCGCCCGTGCGTTTGTGGTGAGTTGTATCAGCTGCGGCAAAGTCAGTGCACTAGGCACCAGCTGGTGCCCAACCACGAAGCCTGGCGTTCCACCCAACCCGAGGGCACGCGCCTCTCGCGCATTGCGAGCAAGAGCTTCGTCGATGTCCGCTGCGTGCCGATTGCGGTCGTCGGCCAGTCGCCCGAGATCAACGCCGGCGCGTTTCAATACGGTGTCGACTTGTGCACTCTCGTCCAGGTCAGGCGCATTAATCAACGCATCATGCGCGGCCAGAAACTTGCCCTGCCACTGGGCCGCGAGTGCCGAACGTGCCGCGTACTCCGAGACCTCTCCAAAGATCGGCCATTCTTTGTAGAGAATCCGCACCCACTTGTCGGATACGAGAAGTTTCTGCAACTCGGGTGCGGTTTTCTTGCAGAAAGGGCAGTTGTAGTCGAGAAACTCTACGATCGTGACATCCCCTTCCGGGTTCCCCGCGACCGACGTCTGCGGTCGGGCTGCCAGAGCCGCCGCAACTTGCGCTGGGACAATTCGTGGGGCTTGCGCCTGGAGCGAACCCGTCACCCACGCTGTGATGACGCACAGGCAGGCGGCCAAGCGACTGGCGACCGACCGGCTCCCCCGCGACGACAGCAAGCTCGGCTTGCCGGTACTCATGACGCGCTCCTCATTTTGCAGCCTCCGCCGGAGGTGCGGCTGCAGGGGCGACCACCGCCTTATCGATGGACAGTGGTTTCTTGGGAATCAATGGCCAATTCCTGTCTGCCGACACGATGTTGCCGTGGCGATCCTGATCCCAAAGCCTCTTGGCGACGGGATTATTGTTGACGTAGAGCCTGTCCCTGACGATCGCCCATTGCTGAGGATCCCCGTCCGCCGTGGTGCCCTGCGCGACGGCGAACGCACAGTAGCCGCCAAATTGAGGCGCATATCGTGCGGGATCCGCCGCAAACTCGGTACGGTGCTCCACAGAAGAAAATTGCCAGGTCGCCCCCTGCCACTGATAGCTAATAGCGGGGTCGCCCATTACCGCTTCGTCGTCGGTGAAGTATGCCACCGCGTCATACCCCCGTAGAGCGACACCCTTTTCAAGGTTGAGATCCTCGACGGCCTCTGTCTGCCACACCCTCGCAGGCGTTTGCGAGCAACCGACGACCACTGTCGACAAGAGCAACGTTACAATGGGCAAGGCGGCACTTTTCATGGCTGCAAGCCTCCAGCTTGCGATCGGATTCACGATTGGCCTCCTATAGCACGGCCCAGCACACGTCCCTGCTCGTGCCTCGGCACTGAGTTCAATGCAGTGCGTGGGTGCCTGCTCCGATAATCGGGGCCAGACCCAGCGGCTGGACGAGAACCGCGACGTCGGTTGCGTCGGACGGCAGCGAAGCCATCGGCACTCGAAAGTTCAGCGTCTCGCCGTACCACGGACCCAACGTCCGGACGCCCCGAACGATGTTGAACTCTTCCAGAGTGCGGCCGGCATTCTCGCCGCGGCCGATGTTCGAAACCGCATGCCGCAAGAAGGCCACCAATATCACATCGCTGGGTGCACCACCGGGTTGAGCACCAATGTCCACCTGAATCTGCGCGTCGTGCACCGATACGCCGACTGGCACGCCGTCCCGATTCTCACTCAGAGCCCGCGCAACCATCTTGCCGTCGGAACGAAAATCATCCTCACGCCCGTCGACGATTAGCTGTGGCGTGTAGACGGAGGATCGGTGAAGCTTTCTAGCGTAGTTGTTCTGTCGTTCAACCGATGCGGGGAGCGCGAACCGATCACGCCAGCCCAGGCCATCCCAGTAGCCGACGTGAAATGACAGGGCAATGATGTCTGGCCGCGTGCTCAATGTCGCCACATAGGCATCCGCGGGCGGGCAAGAGCTACAGCCTTGCGAGGTAAAGAGTTCAACGACCACAGGACGAGATTGTGCGTTCGTTCCTGCAGCGCAGCACAGCATTACCCCGATCGCGAGACATCGGCTGGTCGCGCGTGTCATCACAGAGCCCTTTGCAGCGTCGTCATGCTATGTAGACCGGACAAGCGGGCGGGATATGGCGTTCCCGTCCCCTACATTCGATCGGCTCCGCGCCCGATCAGCTCACAGCCGCAAATTCGAGTTCTCCAGTAAGCCGAAATGACATCCCGACAGGGATGGGTTAATAATCACCGGCGATGGGTGCTCCGATCAGAGCCCCGAAGCGCCATGCGATCCAGTTCCAATTCCCACGTGTATCTTCGCCACCCTTGGCCCGTGCGGGTCATGCACTGGGTGAATGTGCTTGCGATTTCCGTATTGCTCATGAGCGGACTGCAGATTTTCGACGCGCACCCGACGCTCTATTGGGGTCAATCGTCATATTCGCGCCGCCCTCCTGTGCTGGAAATCGGCGCCGGCCAAGCTCCTGACGGAACGCCGATTGGCGTCACACGCGTATTGGGTCGCAGCTTTAAAACAACGGGAGTACTCGGGGTTTCCGGCAGCACTCCTACCGAGCGCGCTTTCCCGAGCTGGGCGACGATCCCGGGCCCGCAGTGGTTAGCCATGGGCCGACGATGGCATCTCTTCTTTGCGTGGGTGTTCTTCGTTAACGGCGCACTGTACGTCGCCTACGCGGTTGTCACCCGTCACTTGAGCCGAGTTCTGCTTCCAACGAGAGACGACTGGGGTTCTATCGGGCGATCCATTCTCGATCACCTTCGCTTTCGTCGCCCCACGGGTGACTCGGAGCGACGTTACAACGTTCTGCAGAAACTGACATATCTGGTCGTGATGTTCGCTCTACTGCCCCTCATCGTCCTGATGGGTTTGGGCATGTCGCCACGGCTTGATTCAGTATGGCCCGGCTGGATCGACTTTTTCGGTGGCCGCCAGAGCATGCGGACACTGCATTTCATCCTGGCATGGACGATCGTGCTGTTTGTCTTGGTGCACGTGTTCGAGGTACTCGTGACGGGAGTCTGGAACAACATTCGCTCCATGATTACCGGGCGCTACGCTTTGCGTACCGATCGGGAGCCCAATGCCAAATAGTTCGTCCCGAAGAAGCTTCCTTGCAACACTCGGGGGCGCCTGCGCCGCAGTTTTGGCGGGTTGCGACCGGCTATCGAACACGCAATGGTTTCCGAAGATTCTCGGGACCGGCGAACGGCTGAACCGAGGTATTCAGGGATCGATCACGTCGCGAAAGTCAATGGCGCAGGAGTTCACCGAAGCTGAGCTGTCCCCCGCGTTCCGCAGCAATGGAACGGACGACCCGGATGATCCAGCCTATCGCGCTCTTGCGGCAAACCAGTTCGTGGATTGGTCCCTGCGCGTGGACGGCCTCGTGAATCGGCCAAGCAATTTCACGCTCGCCCAGCTGCGCGGCCTGCCGAGTCGGACGCAGATCACGCGCCATGATTGCGTCGAGGGCTGGAGCGCGATAGCAAAGTGGACCGGGGTGCCTTTGAGCGACGTCCTCGCTGTAGTTCAACCACACTCGAGCGTCCGGTATGCAGTATTTCATTGCGCCGACGTCATGGACGATGGCGCTCGCTATTACGAAAGCGTTGACCTGGACGACGCCTATCACCCGCAAACCATTCTTGCGTACGCGCTCAATGGCGGGCCCCTTCCGGTTGCAAACGGCGCACCTTTGCGAGTGCGGGTTGAACGTCAGCTCGGATACAAGATGGCCAAGTACATCATGCGTATTGAGCTTGTCGATAGCTTCCACACAATCGCCGAAGGTCGGGGCGGCTATTGGGAAGATCGTGGCTACGAGTGGTACGCAGGCATCTAGCGAACGCACGGTAGCCATACGGCTTTAGATGCTACTGAGACGATCTCGGTACCCGACGCAAAGCGCGCTTGCCGGAACCGCGAATTTGATGATTTCGACCTCGTGGCCCGTCCCCTCACCGCCGGGACGCTAGAACCTCAAAGTGCACTCGGCCGAATTAGTGCGAACAGTGCCGGATAACTGTTTGGGCGCTCTCGCCACCTCAGCAAAGCTGGTCCACGATATCGCCGGAATGAAAAGCGTGCAGTCGTGAAGCTCGCGCCTGATCTTCCGGTCCCAGACTAATACCCCAAGCTCGTCAATAACCAGCCGCCAAATTGTACGGTGAGGCCGTGAGTGGGTAGCTTCTCGGCCCCACGTTCAGTGTCATCGATGTAATGAGCCCAGTCGTCTTATCGCACTCGACGACAATGTTGCCCTTTATCGCAGCAGCGCCGGGCTGACCTAGATTCGGAAACGATCGATTAAGATTCACGACCGAGTTGTGCTCGAGATCGACCGTAAAAATGCCACCACCCTGCGATGCGAAGCCTCCCATCTGACTGCCGTATCCCGGGATCGCTTGGCTGTTGTAGTACGGGTTGGCTGGGTCGTATTTGCAATTAACTTTCTTGCCTGTGCTGTCCGTAAAGATCGTAGTCTTCAGCGAGGCTGGCGGTGGGGGCGGCCCCTTCTGATCGACCTTTCCCTGCAAGGGCGCGCCCCAACCTGGTATGCCCGGGTTGCCGCCGCCGGATGAACCCTGGCCCTTGGGTGATGAAAGCACCGGGGTGGGAAACGGAATAGGCGACGAGTGCGTGTTACCGGTCGGAGTGCTTGCGCCGCCGGGACCGCCATCAGTGGCGGTGGGCAGCCGCACGCCACTGTCCGCAATAATCGCGATGCAGTTGGGATTCTTCCCCTTCTGCTTCTCGCACCAGTCCTCCACGCTCTGAGACGTGCAACCGGGGCGGCCGTTCAAGCTCCCCTGCTGCCTTTTGACCATGGCACAGCTCGCCACCGTCGCGCTCATGGTGTCGTCCATGGGTGACGGCATCGGAGGTAGGGTCGACCTTGGGGCACCGGCGCCTCCGCCGGACGCGCCGCCCGGAGGGTTGGACCCGGATGTCCCTCCCTTCCCGGCGATCAGATCCTCGAAGCCGGGACGGGGCCAGCAAATGACGTTGTTTCGACACTCGCCGCAGCTGTACCAGATTCTCCCCTGCGTCTGTGCATAGAGCTTCTGGCTTTGCTGCACGGACATCACGATCGCGGTGCTGTGGTACAGCGCGTCGTAGCATTGCCGGTTGGTACCTCCACACTCAGGGTCCACCGTCTTGCACGCCGCGCTGTATGCACCGGGCGCATTTGGGGTCGTGGAGCCGTTATCGGTGCCAATGGGCGGAGTTGAGGGATCAGTCTGCTGCACGCCGCCCTTCAGGACGGGTGCGGCGGGAGCGGACTGTGCCCACGCAGACGAGCCTACTGCGGCAGCGGCGACCAGGGCACTGATCCGCAAGCAATGCAGCGCCTGGCGTTCGACCCAGCGCGCTGCGATCGGTCTAGTAGGCCACATAGAGCGCCGTCTTCCCCGAGCAGCGCGCCAGTTCGCCACAGAGCTGTCTACCCTCGCTCATGCAAAGCGGGAGTACTTTCTTCTCCACGTCCAGTTGCGTGGGCCCTGCGGCAACCTTGAAGAGTCCGCGGGACGATCGCTCGTAGGCAATTCCGATGCAGACATCATGTGCTGTCATGACGATCCGACAATCGGGCGCCTTGGCCGCACAGCCTTTCATCGCCGCCGCCTTGGCATTTTCCGGGGCCGTAAAGCTGCCTGCCCATGCCGCGATGTAATGCGTTGGTGAGTAGGCAATGGCGTTCCAGTCCTCATTGACCACTTCGGGTCCCGTGCCGCGAGACCCGCTACATCCTGCGTATCCGTTGGCGCCCACACATGCCTGGCCTGGGTCTGTCACTGACTGCGCGGGAACGCCCCCTACCCAGAGAATGAGCCCGGCTATCAACAACCGTCCCAAAGCTCGTGGCCACGTGTACCAAGCCATGACCTGCGCACGTGTCCATGTTGCCGGCTGCGCAAGCGAGCGACTGGTGATTGAGCGTCTCTGCATGACTTGCCCCTTCGCGTATCGTTGTCATTATTGCAGCGGACTAGAAACGCACTGAGGCGCTGCACTGCTTTGGCATGATACTCCCAGAGGCCAATGATGCGGCACAGCAAACACGAAGCGCGGCGGGTCACAGACACTCGGTAGCAACGCCAGATCAGTTCGACGCGCCGGCACCGCCGACTTAAACCCCAGGGTTCGTCGCCAACGAAGTAACCTGCCATGGTCGCCGGCACGCCGACCATGGCGATCGGCCGGGCAGACACGGCGGCTCGACACGCCGTTCGCAGAACATGGAATCTGATCGGAGTGTCGGTCCTCGTCGGACTCTAGGTCTTTTTGCCAACCTCTGCAGGCGTCGGCAGGCCCACCTTCCTGCAGAATGCAGCGAAGCGCGGATCGTCCTTGTAGCGCAGGATGAAGGGGTCGTAGAGGAGATTCCCAATCCCCGGATCTCGGCTGCTCCAGGCCCGGTCGAGCCACGCGAAGGTCTCATTCGAATCATTGCGCAGGGCATAAACTTCCGCGATTTGATAGGCAGCACCTCCGGCGTCCCTGTCGATCAACGCCTTAAGTGCCGCATCGGCTGCACTGCGATCACTGCCGATCTGTCGTGCGAGGGCGAGCGCTACGTCTCGCCATGTTCCAGGGACCTCGTGCTGCGCGGCGGCGAGTGCTGCGTCAGCACTGCCGCGCTGGATCGCAATGACTGTGAGCGTCTCGTAGCAGCTCACCGCACCGGGCTGCAGCTCGAGGGCCCGACGGATCGCCCGCTCGGCCTCATCGAGCCGGTTGAGTCCCGATAGGTAGACCGCAAGCCAGTTATACCAGGTGGCCCGCAGCGGCTCTGTGGCCAGCGCCTCCCGGGCGAGCTCGATCGCCTGCTCCAGCTGACCGAAACTGGCGACTAGATTCCCGAGGGAGAACTTCGCAAAGCCGTCGTTCGGTGCGAGCTCCAGTGCACGCCGATACTCGGCTTCCGCGCCACGCCAGTCGAAATCGGCGTTCTGAAGCACGTAACCCCGCGCAACGTGTGCAGCCGCAAGGTCCGGCGCGAGGGTGAGTGCCTGTTCGGCCGCCGCACGTGCCTTTACGTACGCCTCCTGGGCCGCCGCGCCTTCGAGGTATTTAGAACTGTGACTCGTCCAGGTTCGGGACAGCAAGCTCCAAGCGAGCGCATAGCGCGGATCAAGCTCAGTGGCCTGCGAGAAGGACTCGATCGCCTTGCGTAAGTCGGCTTCCGTGCCGCGGGAGCTATAAAACTGACCCTGCAGGACGGCGTTGTAGGCCTCGAGACTCCCACTCGGCGGCCGTTCGCTCTGCGCGGCCGCGTGCCCACCCGGCAGCAGCTTCGTCCGCAGCGCCCCCGCCACCTCACGGGTGATCTCGTCCTGTAGCTCAAAGAGATCCTTATAAGGGCGATCGTAGCGCTCGGACCATTGCGTGATGCCGTTCGCCGCGTTGATGAGTTCTGCGCTCACCCGCACCATATCGCCCGAGCGGCGCACGCTCCCCTCGAGCAGGTGCGTCACCCCCAGCTTCGCCCCGATGCTGCGGCTATCTTCCTTGGAGTCCCTGAACTGGAACGAGGAACTACGCCCGATCACGTTAAGCCCCGGAAACTGCGAAAGCGCCGTGATCAGATCCTCGGAGATCCCGTCCGAGAAGTACTGCTGAGCGGCATCGCCGCTTTCGTTCGCAAGCGGTAGCACCGCAATGGAGTTCGATTCCGCGAGCTGCGCCTCGGGCCTTGAACGCTTGAGCGCCACATAGCCAACGGCGACCACGACCGCAGCCACCACCGCGAGTAAACCCACTTTCCAGCGCCAGGCAGCCGCACCTTTGCCCGCGGCAGTTGTGGCAGCAACCGAGCGCGGTGCGCGATCTTGTACGGGCGCGTCTGGCTCACTCGGCGACAACAGTCGCCGTATGCGTTCGACGAACGCCGCAGGGGTTTCACCTCCCGCCAGACGAGTCCACTGTACTTCGTGGAACCTGTCCGGAACATTCTCATCGTCGTCGCGGGTATCGTCGATAACGACGGGCATCAGAAAGGCCCTATTGGCCACGATCAGATGCGAACGATCGATGGCCAGCTTCCACTCGAGCCGGAAGTAGCCCTCCGCCCTCTCGTGCGTGTGTCGCGAGATGAGCGGAATGAACAGGCCGCAGCTTTTGATCTGCCGCCGGATCTTCTGATCCCACGCGTCACCGCCGCGCAACGCGCTCTGATCGAGGAAGACCTCGATACCGCCCGCGCGCAGCGCCTCGCAAATTTTCCGGGCTGCCTCCGCATCCTCTGAGGCGTAGCTCAAAAATACCGCGTGCGATGCCTCAGCCAATCAAGCCCGCCCCTCACAGCTCACTGGAGGTCTTCTGATGGACTCCGTGGGCAACAGTTTAGCTCAAGTTGCCGGTGGATTCCCGTCGACGGCCAGGACCAGACGCCATGCTCGGCTGCGTATCTGCATACCGGCCGTTCGCAGCAAATGGAATCTCCTCGGAGCGCAGGCCCTCGTCGAACCTACGTCGACTTTCCAATCTCTGCAGGCGTCGGGAACCCCACTTTCTTGCAGAACGCAGCGAAGCGCGGATCGTCCTTGTAGCGCAGGATGAAGGGGTCGTAGAGGAGGTTCTGAATGCCCGCGTCCCGGCCGTTCCAGGCCCGGTCGAGCCAGGCGAAGGTCTCATTCGAATCATTGCGCAGCGCATAAACTTCCGCGATTTGATAGGCGGCACCCCCGGCGTTTTTGTCGATCAACGCCTTAAGTGCCGCATCGGCTGCACTGCGATCACTGCCGATCTGTCGTGCTAGTGTGAGCGCTACGTCCTGCCACACTCCGGGGACCTCCTGCTGCGCGGCGGCGAGCGCTGCCTTAGCGTTGCCGCGCTGGATCTCGATGATCGTGAGCGTCTCGTAGTAGCTCACCGCAGTGGGCTGCAGCTCGAGGGCCCGACGGATCGCCCGCTCGGCCTCATCGAGCCGGTTGAGTCCCGATAGGTAGACGGCGAGCCAGTTATACCAGTTGGCCCGCAGTGGCTCTGTGGCCAGCGCCTCCCGGGTGAGCTCAATCGCCTGCTCCAGCTGACCGAAACTGGCAAGCCGATTCCCGAGGTTGAACTTCGCAAAGCCGTCGTTCGGCGCGAGCTCCAGCGCACGCCGATCCTCGGCTTCCGCGCCCCGCCAGTCGAAATCGGCGTTCTGAAGCACGTAACCCCGCGCAACGTGTGCAGCCGCAAGGTCCGGCGCGAGGGTGAGTGCCTGTTCGGCCGCCGCACGTGCCTTTACGTACGCCTCCTGGGCCGCCGCGCCTTCGAGGTACTTGACGCCCAGACCCGTCCAGGTTCGGGACAGCAAGCTCCAGGCGAGCGCATAGCGCGGATCAAGCTCAGTGGCCTGCGAGAAGGACTCGATCGCCTTGCGGAAGTCGGCTTCCGTGCCCCGGGAAATATAAAACTGCCCCTGCAGCAAGGCATTGTACGCGTCGAGACTCCCACTCGGCGGCCGTTCGCTCTGCGCGGCCGCGTGCCCACCCGGCAGCAGCTTCGTCCGCAAGGCCCCCGCCACCTCGCGGGTGATCTCGTCCTGTAGCTCAAAGAGGTCCTTATAGGGGCGATCGTAGCGCTCGGACCATTGCGTGATGCCGTTCGCCGCGTTGATGAGTTCTGCGCTCACCCGCACCATATCGCCCGAGCGGCGCACGCTCCCCTCGAGCAGGTGCGTCACCCCCAGCTTCGCCCCGATGCTGCGGCTATCTTCCTTGGAGTCCCTGAACTGGAACGAGGAACTACGCCCGATCACGTTGAGCCCCGGAAACTGCGAAAGCGCCGTGATCAGATCCTCGGAGATCCCGTCCGAGAAGTACTGCTGAGCGGCATCGCCGCTTTCGTTCGCAAGCGGTAGCACCGCAATGGAGTTCGATTCCGCGAGCTGCGCCTCGGGCCTTGAACGCTTGAGCGCCACATAGCCAACGGCGACCACGACCGCAGCCACCACCGCGAGTAAACCCACTTTCCAGCGCCAGGCAGCCGCACCTTTGCCCGCGGCAGTTGTGGCAGCAACCGAGCGCGGTGCGCGATCTTGTACGGGCGCGTCTGGCTCACTCGGCGACAACAGTCGCCGTATGCGTTCGACGAACGCCGGCGGCGTTTCGCCCCCCGGCAAGCGACTCCATTGCGCTGCCCGGAACCGCTCCGGTACATCCGCACGCGCATCGCTCGTGCCGTCAATGACAACCGGGACCAGGAAGGCGACACGCTCGGACATGTCGTACGTCCGGTCCACCGCCAGCTTCCACTCTCTGCGGAAGTATCCTTCCGGTCTCGCGTCGGTCTGAGCCGAGATCACGGGGATGAACAGCCGGCAGTCGTGGATGTGTTGGCGGATGGATCGGTCCCAGACGTCCCCGCCCCGCAGTTCGCTCTGGTCGAACCACACCTCGATCCCGGCGGCGCGCAGCGCCTCGCAAATCTTCTGGGCCGCCGCGACATCCTGTGAGGCGTAGCTCAGAAAGACCGCATGCGATGGTTCAGCCAATGCACACCCGCCCCTGGACAGATCACTGGAGGTCTTCTAATGGCCTCCGTAGACAATAGCTTAGCTCAAGTTGCTGTATCTGGCAGACACTGACGGGAGCGGAAGCGCCCTGCGCAGGAACAACGGATGCCCACGAACAACGGCAACCTGCGGCGGGAGGATTACCTGCTACGTCGCGAAAAAATAGGTGTCTTTGAGCAGGCGGTCGGCAGTGGGCAATTTAGGGGGTAACCATCCGCCGCATTCAGTAGCTACCTGAATCGCAAAGAAATCGCCGGCAGTCGCGTCCTCTCCCGGGCAGCAGCTTCTCCTTATATCGCAATATCTTATAACTCTATAGTCACTTTATTTAGAGCCCTATCGCGGGTCGAATTTCAGGGCGAATCATAGAGGATTCGCGTGCGGTGATCAGAGAGCTCGCGTTCGCAGCCGCGAGTTGTGTCCTTCGCTGAGTCCTCAGGTTCCATTGGAACATCGAACTCTCAGTCCCATGTTCCGCATCAGGCTGCTTTGCAAGGTCCACGGCCGGCTGACGTGACGTCGCTTAGTCAACCAGGCCACGAATCCCGTTGCCATCCCCCACACGTCAGACCGACGGCGCGGCCCTGAACACGTCCCAAATCAAAAGCCCACAATACACACCCCAGACAAGAAACATACAAACTACGCTCGGGGTGAACTGCGTCACGTGACTGCAGAGCAAATACGAAAGCAAAACGGCGAATACGAGGAGCACTCCATGCCTTGTTGAAAATCCATCAAACGCTTTGGGCTCTACCTCGTAAATACGATGCGTTCTTAGATATATCAGTTCGACGTTGTACCTGGTACCCAGGTCAAACAGAACCACAAACGCGAAGACCAGCGCAGTTACACGAATACAGTGATTGTTGTACATCGCTTCCAAATTGCATGACTCAGCGCCATTGCTTACGGACGGGTGGCGATACAAGTCGCTGCGATCGCTAGGTTCGTTGCTTCATCGCCCAATCCCGTGCCATGAAATCGGCCATCCACCGGCGTTTCGCTGTCGCCAGCACATCGGAGTCCGCGATGCCAAAGAAGACACTCTTCAATTGTGTGTCGGGGCGGTAAACACGAGAGCTCGCGGGTCCCAAAGAGTGGCATTAGCCGCAAGAAAGCGCGCTCTGAAAGCTCCTCGGAGCGAGAGATCAAAAGTATCGAGCCTTCCGTTCAAGTCCAGCCTGAGTTCAGCACCGCGTGGCACACACCCGCAGCTTCGGATTGTCAGTCCGCATGGAGGGGCGCCTGGTCCGCCAGGGCCGTCCCCACAACCTCTGGAGTTGCTCGCGTGGGCGGCCCGGATAAGGGTCGCTTGCCTGCGTCTTCAGGAACTCTTCAGCGCCTCGAGAACCGCCGCAGGCCTGATCGGGAGGTGGCGCACGCGTGCGCCAACGGCTGCGAAGATGGCGTTACCTATCGCAGGACCGACCACCGTGGTGCAGGGCTCGCCGAGGCCTACGGGTACTTCGGTGCTCGCGACGAACTCGATGTCCATCTCTGGTACGTCGCCCATGCGCAGCGGTGTGTAGGTATCGAGATTCGTCTCCTTGATCTGACCGTTGATAAACTCAGCGCCTTCGTGCAGCGTCAGGCTCGCTCCCCAGAGAGATGAGCCTTCGGCTTGGGCGAGCGCCCCGTCCGGATCAACGAGCGTGCCGGCGTCGATGACGAGCGTAAGTTTCTCCAGCGCCACTCGCCCGGTCTCACGGTCGACTCGTACTCGGGCGACGCAGGCCGTCCAAGTCGGCATGGTTCGCTCCTGGCCGAAAGTCGTCGCGATACCGAGACCCGTGTCGTTCGGTACAGAAGCGCCCCACCCTGCCTTCGCCGCAACCCGCTTCAGCACATGAGCTTGCCGCAAAGCGCCGCCCACTGCGTTCGGCGCGCTACCGGCGTTGCGGCCTGCGCCATCGAGCATCGCGAGGCGAAACTCAACCGGGTCCCGCTTGAGCGCCAGTGCGGCCTCGTCCATGAAGCTTTCCAGCGCCCAGTTGACCCAGCCTGACCCGACCGAACGCAGATAGCCGGGGCGGAAGGCCCGATTTGCCAGATCGTTGGACAGGGCACGCACTCGCTGCGCTCCCGCTGAGTACCAGTGATTCGCACCCGAGATTGAGAAGGTATCGTAGGGCGCCCCGTTCAGCCCTTTGGACATGAAATCCGGCGCAAACACCTGCGTGGGCCAACCCGCGCACGCCTGATGGTCCATGCCAGTGACCTTACCCTCCGCGTCGAACGCCATACGCAGCCGTTGGATGGAAGGGGAGCGAAAGGAGCCGAAGCGCGTGTCGTCGGCTCGCGTGCATAGCATCTTCACCGGCTTGCCGATGGCCTTGGCCGCCAGTGCCGCTGGCACGGCATAGTCGCCGTTCAGTCGCCGACCAAACCCGCCACCGAGCAGATAGGTACGCATGATCACCTTGTCCTGGGCTACACCGAGCGCCTTGGCAATCGTCGGCAGAATCAACGTTTGCCACTGGTTACCAGTGTGAATCTCCCAGATTCCCTCTCTCTCATAGGCGAGCGCATTTACTGGCTCGAGCGGAAAATTCAAGGCACTCGCGGTCGTGTAGGTGCGCTGGAGAGTCGATTTCGCACTGGTGAAAGCGGCATCGACGCCGGCGTCGGCCACCAGCAGTGAGCCGCCCGAGGGCTTCTCAATCAGCTGAGCGCCGTGCGCGAGCAGGTCCTTCTCTGAGACTTTTGCGGTGTCATCCGAGACCCACTCGACCTTCACCTTGTCGGCCGCGCTGCTGGCAGCAAAGAAGGAATCCGCAAAGACCATTACCCACCCGGGTACGGTCCCGGAGGGGTCTTCGAGCACGATGCTGCGCAAATAGCCCTTCACGCCCTTGGCGGCCGAATCATCAACCGAAACGACCCTCGATCCGTTGCGGGTGGGCGGTACCTTCGGCCGCGCATACACCATGCCTTCGACTTCTGCGTCGATGCCGTAACGCCCGGTGCCGTTGGTCTTCGAAGGGATGTCGATCGCCCGCACGGGCTGACCGATCAGTCGTCGCTCGGCAGCCGCTTTGATCGGTAACTTCTTCAGCTCATCGGCGGAGTAGCTGCGAGTGAGGTCGCCCCGTCGCACTATCTCGGCATAAGTAATGGAGTGGGCGCCCGCGCGCACGACACTCGAGCGCGCGCTACAACTCTCCTTGGACACACCCATGAGGCGCGCGCCCTCCTCGATCAGCGCCATCCGGCCTGCGGCGCCCGCCTGGCTGTATAGCGGATAGCTCTGCCACACCGACCAGCTGGCGCCCGTGATCATCAGCCCCCACTTCGGGTCGCTGTCTACCGAATCGATCCGCACGGAGCTCCAGTCGGCTTCGAGCTCATCGGCGAGGATGCGCGCCACTGCCGTGCCGACATGTTGGCCCATCTCGGCGCGTATCACATTGACCGTGACAAGACCCTCGCGGTCGATGTGATACCAAATGGTGGGTTCGAAGAGCTTCCCGGCGATCGCTGCCGCCGGGTCGGTCACAGTCACCGCGGTGCGGGCGAACGCCAGTGTGAACCCGGTACCGGCGGCGCCGATTAAGAAGCCACGGCGTGAGAGCCCGAGTGCAGTCCTCACCGGCGTGGAGCGCGGAGTATTAATCATGTGCGGCGCTGCCCCTCATTTCTTTGGCGGCCAGCTTGATAGCGGCGCGGATTCGCCGGTAGGTCATGCAGCGGCACAGGTTTCCACCCATGACCGCATCAATGTTTTGGTCACTGGGGTCGGGATAATCCTTGAGGAGAGACGCTGCCTGCATGATCTGCCCGGACTGACAGTAGCCGCATTGAGGGGCCTGAGTCTCGATCCAGGCCTTCTGTAGCGGGTGGCGGCCTTGGGGATCGAGTCCTTCGATCGTGGTGATTTGCGCGCCACCGACCGCACTGACCGGGGTGATGCAGGAGCGGATGGCGCGCCCCTCTAGGTGCACCGTGCACGCACCGCACATGCCTATCCCGCATCCGAACTTCGTGCCCTTAAGGCGCACTACGTCACGGATTACCCAGAGGAGCGGCGTTTCTCCGGCGACGTCAACTGAGGCTGACTGACCATTTATTTGGAACGTGATCGACATATTCACCTCATGGCAACGACGCGGATGCTGAGTGCCGCGGCTTGATCATGATCCCGGTCCTGGTTCGCGGATCGCGGCGACCTTCGCCTCCAGATCCGGCCAGGCGGGCTTGTCGGTACGTGTGCGGCGCAGATAGGCGCTGAGGCTCGCGATGTCGGCGTCGCTCAGGTGGGCAAACGGCGGCATGAAGAGGCCCGGCGCCCCGTCCTTGAGACCGATGCCGTGCAACACCACCTGCACGAGATTGGTGGGTTCGGCGGCCGTCAGGGCACTGTTCAAGGCAAGCTCAGGCCGAGCGATGAGGGGGGTCGGTCCACTGTTGTAATGGCACGAAGCACAGCCGGCGATGTAAAGGCTGGCTCCCGGATCGCTCTCCTCTTTCTCATCGAGAGCCGGTGCGCTCATCGCCTTCGCCAGCACCTCGCTCACGTCCCCCTCTCGTGTCGCGGCCCCGTTGATGTCCGCAAAATAGGTCGCAATCGCTTTGACGTCGGGATCAGGAAGCTTGGCGAGTCCGAAGTGGATCACCTCTGACATTGAGGCGGCCGCGACACCGTGCAGCGCGGTGCCCCCGGTGCGCAGGAAGGCGTAAAGCTCCTCTTCCGTCCACGGAAGCGGTGCCGTATTGGCAGCCGTCAGAGCCGGCGCCACCCATCCATCGACCATGCCACCCGCGTAGGCGTAAGACCCGGTTTTCGAAGCACCCAGTGCATTGCGCGGAGAGTGGCAGGCCGCGCAATGGGCCAGCCCTTCCGAAAGGTATGCTCCTCGGTTCCAGGCCTCGCTCTTGGAGGAATCGGGCCGATACACCCCCGGGTGGAAGAAGAGGAGCTTCCACCCCCACTGCAGAGCGCGAACATTTAGAGGGAACGGCACCGTGTTAGCTGGTGGGGCCAACTTTACCGGCGGGCGCGTTATGAGATAGGCGTAGAGCGCTTGTACATCTTCGTCGGTCACGCGGGTGAAGTGATCGAACGGAAACGCGGGAAAGAGATGGGTGCCATCCCGGGCGACACCCTCATGCAACGCACGAGCGAACGCGGTCTCCGACCAGCGGCCAATGCCGCTCGCGGGATCCGGAGTGATGTTGGAAGTATAGATCGTGCCGAAAGGAGTTCCGATCCCGAGGCCACCGGCAAAATGCTGGCCGTCCTTAGTGGTGTGACAGCTCTCGCAGTTTCCCGCCGTGGCCAGAATCTCCCCACGCGCAATCAGCTCGGGAGAAAAGCTCGTGGTCGCCGGGGGCTCAACAGGCTGAATCTCCGCGCGGTGCGCCAAGGCAAGAAACGCCAAGGGGATGAAGACTACAGCCGCCAGAACCCAAATCAGACTTCGTTTCGACATGATGCCTTCACACCAGTTGCAAACTCACCCACGCCGATCGGATGGCAGTTACAAACGCGTGAACTTCTTCGTCTTTGTTATACACATAAGCATGCTCCCGCTGGGCTTGAGTGCGCAATCGCCGTTTCAACTCCGACAACGACCATACGGCCGGTACTCACGACCGCATAGCTTGCGCTTGCATATGCTCCGACGCGTCTCGCGACGGAAAGCGAGTAACCGATGCTCGCCCATGTGGCTGCCCGTGTTGCGGCGCGCTACGTACCGGCCGCGAATCGGGCGACACTCAAGTAATACGCGCATTAGTGGTATCCCGTCTCAGCGATGACCTTGCCGCGGAAAACCCAGTACGACCAGCCCGTGTACATAAAGATGATCGGCAGCAGAAACAGTGTTCCGATGAGCAGGAATGCCTGCGATTGCGGCGCGGCGGCCGCGTCCCACAGCGTGATCGCGGGCGGCACGATGTAGGGGTACAGGCTGATCGCCAGGCCGAGGTAGCACATCGCGAACAACCCCATCGCCGCGATGAACGGCGCGACTTCGCGCCCGCGCGCCAGGGACCGCCATAGCCACCAGGCAATCGCCCCGGTAGCGATCGGCACGGGTGCAAGAAGCGCAATATGAGGCCCGGAAAACCACCGCGCCGCGATCCTGGCATTCATCAAGGGCGTCCATACGCTCACCAGGCCGATAAACGCAAGCGTGCCGATGAGCCCGAGGCGGGCTTTGCCACGTGCCCAGTCCTGCAAAGTGCCTTCGGTCTTCATCACCAGCCACGTTGCCCCGAGCAACAGGTAGCCAAAGACGAGACCCACCCCCACCGCCAGGACAGGAGGATCCACCCAATCCCAGCTGCTCCCGGCAAACTGCCGTCCGTCAACTTCGAACCCCCTTACGAACTTGCCGAGTACGCAACCTTGGGCGAACGTCGCAATGAGGGAGCCCCAGAAATAGGCACGGCCCCAGCGCTTGCTGGTGGGCCGCGCGCCGGGGCGGAACTCGAACGCGACGCCACGGAAAATCAAACCCAGCACCATCGCGACGATCGGGAAGTAAAGCGCCGGAATGATGACCGCGAAGGCGAGCGGGAAGGCTGAAAACAGCGCCAGAGCGCCGAACACCAACCAGGTTTCGTTGCCATCCCAGATTGGGGCAACCGAGGCCATCATCAGGTCACGCGCGCGCTCGTCCGGCGCAAATGGAAACAGGACTCCGATGCCGAGGTCGAATCCGTCGAGCAATACGTACATGAACACGCCCAACGCGAGGAGGATGGTCCAGACGGGCACGAGATCGAGGCTCATACGGCATCCCTCAAACATCGGCACCAGTGGCTGCCGCAAGCGGGCGTGCCGGGCGCTCATCGAGCCGAAGTTCGTGGCTCTCGGTCTGTTCCGGCGGTCCCTGCCGCAGCAGTCGCACGATGTAGTAGATGCCGGCGCCAAAGATGACAACGTATACCGAGATATAGATGAGCAGTGACGCGAGCACGTTGCCGCCGGTGAGGGTCGGGCTCACCGCATCCGCGGTGCGCAGGAAACCGTACACCACATACGGCTGGCGGCCCACTTCGGTGGTGATCCAGCCGGCGGTGACCGCAACATAGCCCGCCGGGATGAACCAGGTCGCCGCGCGCAGAAAAATCGGTGTGGCGAACAGCCGCTTGCGCCAGGCGAGCCACCACGCCCAGAACGTAAGTGCGAACATGAGGGTCCACATGCCCACCATCACGCGGAAGCCGAAGAACACCGGTATCACGGGCGGACGATCTGCCGGGGGGAAGTCCTTGAGTCCCTGCACCACACCACGCCAACTGTGGGTGAGATAGAGGCTCCCAAGTTTGGGGATAGCCAGCTCGGCACGATTGCGCCCGGCCGCCTGATCGGGTAACGCCAGCAGCACGGCGGGCGCTCCCGCGGCCGTTTCCCAGAGCCCTTCTATCGCCGCGAGCTTCTGCGGCTGGTGCGCCAACGTGTTGCGCCCGTGCGCATCGCCGATTAGCGCCTGCGTCGGCACCAGCACTGAGGCGAGGATCACACCCATCGCCATCATCACCTTCGCTTCATCGATATGACGGTCGTGGCGTAGGTACCAAGCGGCCACACCGAGCACCGTGAACGCAGTCGTCAGGTACACGGCGGTCACCGTGTGTAGCAGCCGATACGGGAACGACGGGCTGAAGATGACTGCCCGCCAGTCGGTCGGCACAAACCGACCATCGACGATCGCGAAGCCGGCAGGTGTCTGCATCCAACTATTGGCCGCCAGGATCCAGAACGCGCTGAACAGCGTTCCGACAGCGACCATGAATGCTGCGGCGAAGTGCACCCACGGGGGAACGAGCCTACGTCCAAACAGCAGCACGCCGAGAAACCCGGCCTCGATGAAGAATGCCATGAGCGCCTCGTACGTCATCAGCGGCGCCACGACACTCGCAGTCGCGTCTGTATAGCGGCTCCAGTTGCTGCCGATCTGGAACGGTATGACGATCCCGGACACCACGCCCATGCCAAACGCCACGGCAAAGATCCTGGTCCAGAAGGTTGAGATGCGTAGGTAAATCGCCCTTCTGCCGGGCTTCCTCGCCGCAAGGCGCAGTCCTTCCAGCAACACGATGTAGGACGCAAGTCCAATCGTGAAGGCGGGCAGTAGGAAGTGCAACGCGATGACAAACCCAAATTGGATGCGGGACAGCAGGGCGGGATCTAAATGCACGATTTCTCTCCGCAGGCCTTCCCACGGCCGACATCAACTAATCGTAGAATGCCGCCAGCAACCTAAGCTTCTTGGTGCCGCTCTCCCGCCCTCCATCATGAGCACGGAGGCAAGTATCACGAGCGACACCGCGACTCGTGTTTGTCTGAACATCGTAACTCCTCTTCTGCCGGCAGTTCCTTGAGTGAGCCGTTCGGCCCAAGGCCAATTGCCTCTGGGAAAGCCGCTCGAATCTGAAACTCCGCGGGCGAATAAGGCACAGCGCCCAGCTGCCCGTCATCGGGCGCCTGCGCGAGGCTTCCCCACGGGCATTCAACGCGCACCAATTGACAGACGCTATTGCACCAAAGTATCGAGCAAGTTCATTGCATGGCCGTCGGTAGTGTGAAGGAACCTCACGTCTAAGCCGGGTGCGACCGCGAGACTGAGTTACATGCAACGGGTGCCGACACCATCGCCGCGAGATCTCGAAAGCAGCTCTCCGGGGACTACTTGATCAGCTTGCATGCAGACGTTGAGCTCGAGACGGCGATGATAGGGTCGACGAGCAGCGGATCAGCCCTCATCCTCCCGGTGCAGACGGTTCGTTGCAGCCCGTCTGAGCGCAATTCTGATACGGACGGAACGACGTTGTTCGCCAGCCATAGCTCTGCAGACGGGACCGCAACCCCGGCGCCGATGACAACCACTGTGGCGCCAGCAAGCGCTGCGCCTGCATACACTTTGGCGCACAACACCATTGGCACGTGCACCATAAGGGTATCTCGCTGGATTCCCCAACGGTGCCGGTAAGCAACCCGAGGAGAGCCGATTCGCACTTTTATGCCCGAGGCTCAGCAAGCCGCGGAAGGTTTGCTTGACACTCACAGTTAGCCCGGCATTCATTTGCTGCGTTACAGCACGCCTAAGCTGGTTGGGATTTCTATTTCTTGCCAAACCCGTCGACGCGCACGATGCTCGGATCTGTCGTCGTGGCGAGTTATATCTCGGAGCACATGTGCCTATGAACGAAGCGATTGTGACGAAGTGGATGCCCAGGGCACAAAGCGCGCTTAGGATCGTGACAGGCTTCTTGTTCTTACAACACGCCACAGCCAAGATCTTCGGCGTACCGCATGTCGCCTCCTTTGACAACCTGACTCTGCTTTCGTTAACGGGCGTCGCCGGCATCATCGAACTCGTCGGCGCTCCTTTTCTGCTTCTGGGCCTGTTCACGCGATCCGTAGCCTTCGTACTCTCAGGCGAAATGGCCGCAGCCTATTTCATCGCGCATGTCCCACAGGGACATTTCTTCTCGCCGTCGCTGAACCAGGGCGAGCTCGCCGTCCTTTACTGTTTCATTTTTCTGTTTTTTGCAGCGGCCGGTGCGGGCGCCTGGAGTCTTGACAAGGCTCGGGGACGCGGCGCTCGATCCTAACTCCGGATACTCCCCCGCCGAAAACAACTTCATTTTGGTCTGGACGGATCGCAGTACCACTCTACCTCTGGCCCGGTCGTCCGGACTATCAATTAGAAAAGACTCAACTCGTTTTCGCAGTAGCGCCGAGCTTGTGCGCGGGGTCGCCGCTGTATTTGGAGCGAATGAACGCCAGCATCTTCCATAGATCATCGGAATTCTTGATAAGAGTTCCGAATGGCGCCATTGGCCCCACGACATTTTCATGGCCTACGCGGCTATAGCCATTCTTTTGAAGGGAGTCGCTACCCAAGACAATCAATCTAAACAGCGTGTCATCGTCACCGCCGTAGATCCACGTGTCGTTGGTCAGCGCAGGGCCCATACCACCGCCCCCGCCACCACCGTGGCAGCCACTGCAAGAATAACTCTGAAATAGCTTTCCGCCCTGCGCGACCACGTCAGCTTGGGTGTCCTTGTAGGGATTCATCAGCTTGCCTTTCGGCGTGCTTTTGACTAGCTCTACCGGCGAGACCCTGGCGTAGTCGATAGACGTTGCTTCGGCATTTTGGGCTGACGCCCCCTTGAGAGCCGGCAGCGTGATGGCCGTGAATGATGTAATGATAGCTATAAGTAAATTTCTCATGGAATCCTTCTACCTGCCATCAACGCCCAGCCTGGCCGCTACTGCAAGCCGGGCTCGCACCCCATATCAACGTAGCAAGCATCCTTCCCGCACCCCGTGTAGTGCGCCGGCCGGAGTGCGGTCACGATTGGCGATAACCCAATTTATCGGGACGGCCGATGAACGTCCTTGTATTACCCCGCGAGAGCTTGGCCGCTACCCGGGCTGTGCGTCGATCCGGGGACGCACGAGCCGCTCTCATTCTCAAAGGGATGTCTGTAAGACTGCACCGAAGAGCAGGGAAACGCATAGTTGATAACAGCTGCGCTGAAGCGACTTTTGAGAGAAGGAGAGACAATCATGAATCGGCCCGTAAGCTTCGCTTTGCACATTCAACCGCTATTCACATCGGCTCAGCGGAACTGCATGATTAAAGCCTTCGACTTGGGGAAGTACGAAGATGTGAAGAAATGGAGCGCGAAGATCGCTGATAGCATCACCAACAAGACAATGCCTGCTGACGCGAGTAAACCGTGGCCGGATGAGTGGATCGCACTCTTTCAAAGGTGGGTAGCGGAGGGATGCAACCCTTAGCGAACTCCCTATTGGCTTGAGCTAAAGTGGTTTGCCCTGCACTGTGCCGCTTTAGATCAGCTCAGGAATTGGCCTACGGATACGAGCAGGATCGCGCCGCATGAGGCGACACGACGCGGAAGGGGTCGCGGCTAGCTATCGAGCGGGGCGCCAAGGCTTTTGCTCGCGCTGACGCCGCGCGTAGGGCCAATACGAAGGTCAACAGAATCGCGAACAGAGTGTCGAATTCGCAGCCGCCACCACCGGAGGTAGGCTGACTCGCCAATACGACTTGGCTGTTCAGGTCTACAACGGTGTTCGCAAAGGGCAGATCCGAATCGCTTCACGCCGTCGAGGTTGACGGCCTTACCGCGCTTGATCGCGAGTTAGTTGACTCCGGCGCCAGTATGCGGGCGGCGATCCATAGGCACGGCGAAATGCACGACTGAAAGCCGAATCAGTCCGATAGCCAACATCTTCCGCAATCCGCGCGAGAGGTGCGTTGCTCCGCCGCAGGAGATTCGCGGCAAGCAACATGCGCCACTGAGTAAGGTACTGCATGGGGGAGCTTCCAACCAAGGTCTGAAAGCGCTCTGCGAGCACAGACCTAGACGTTCGGGCGTCGTGCGCCAACTCCTCCAGCGTCCAGGCATGAGCCGGACGCGAGTGCATCGCGTTCAATGCCGGACCGACAATTCGATCGCCTACACCTGCGAGCCACCCTGTTCGACCCTCGCCTTGTTCATTCATGTAGAGGCGAAGTACCTCGATAAAGAGTACCTCAGCCAGCTTAGCCAGGACCCCCGCACCGCCGGGCCGAGGTGAGCGGGCTTCGGCGAGAGCGTAGCGAACCGACGCTTCGAGCCAGACGCCGGCATTCGATCCGCGCACATTCACCTTCAGCAGCGCGGGCAGCCCCGCAAGCAGCATCCGCGCCAGCCTGGCATCGCAGGCTAAGTAGCCGCAGACGAGGCGCGTCGTCGGGCCACCGCCGCCGTAAACCAGTTGCCGCGGGCGACGCGCCAGAACCTGATCAAGCCGTGCACCGTTCGCAGGCGGCAAACCTGGTTGGGAAGTCATGCGGTGCGCATCGCCCTTGGGAAAGATGACGGCATCGCCTGCGGTAAGACGTACCGGCGGGTCATTGCCAAGCTCGACATAGCAGCCGCCTTCTGTAATGAGGTGGAAGATCACTACTCGCTCGGCAGTGGGTTCAAGCAGTGGCGCAGCCGTATCCGCACTCGGCGATTGATAACACCATGGCGCCGTAAACCGCGCGTTGATGAAGATGGCACCGACCAAGCGTACGACGCGAAGCGTCTCAGACAGAGCATCCATCACGCAGCCTCAACTTCGATGCGCAAGGCGACGGGAACGACGTGTCGCGCGGCCTCCGATATCGGTGAGCAGCGATTACCACTCTCGACCAGCGCCTGCAATTCCTGCGCGGAAACTTTGGGTGCAGCAATCCTTACGAGCAATTGCACATCGCGGGGCGCAGCGGCGACCGGATCGCCCGAGACGTCCGCAATGCCGAGCAGACCGCGCGCATCGGTGCGGCTGCTAGCCATAACTTCCAACAATGTGAGCTCGATCCCGGCGGTCGCTGCCCCAATCGCGATTCGCGTTGCAAGACACGACGCCAGGCCTGCACGGAATAGCCAGCCCGGGGTGACTTGATCGCCGCTGCCGCCGAGTTCCGCGGGCATATCGGTCACGATCTGGGTGCCGTTCGCATCGCGCGCCACCACCCGCAGGCCCGTCTGCCATCGTGCAGTGGCAGGCGCATCGTCATGGATACCCGCAGCGGGTCGGCGCTTCAGAACCGATTCAACCCGCTGCAACGCGGCCGCGATGTCTTTTGTCGTCATGGCTGCCCCTTGAGCTGATTGTGCCCTGTCCAATTGTGGGTTGATCGGACTGCGCGTGCCAGTGGCGTGTGGCCCGAACGACGGGTCCGCGGGACGAATGAGCAGCAATCCCGGACGCTCGGTCAACCGCGAGACCCCCGGGTGGCCAGACCCGGACGATCGGCCAATTACGGCCGACTCGGGGACAGGACGCAGCCGCACCGATGTGGAAAGGTTCCACTCCACGATTCGAAGCTTTAGATCTCGCAAGAAGGTGAACACAAACGATGGATGCGAGGCTACAACGACGGATTCAGCGCTACGGATGGGACTTGGCGGCGGTCGACTACGAGTCGCTGTGGCAGGCACAGCTGGCCGAAGCCCAGGCAGCCCTGTTGGCATTGGCGTCGCTCGCGGTGGGCGAACAGGTACTCGATATCGCGTGCGGGACCGGACTGGTCTCGTTTGAGGCGGCCCGGGCGGTCGGTCCGACAGGGCGTGTGCTTGGTGTCGACCTATCCGAACGGATGATAGTCGCGGCCGAACGCCGAGCGAGCGGCATGAATTCTTCGAACTGCAGCTTTTTGCGCATGGATGCCGAGAGACTGGCCGTGGCAGACGCGAGCTTCGATGTCGTCCTGTGCGCTCTTGGCCTCATGTATATGCCCGATCCCGGACAGGCCTTGCGTGAGATGAGCAGGGTGTTGCGTCCCGGCGGTCGCTTATGTCTCGCCGTATGGGGCGAACGCGCAAAGTGCGGGTGGTCCGCATTGTTTCCGATCGTGGATGCCGAGGTCGTGGGCGAGGTGTGCCCGTTGTTCTTTCGGCTGGGGCAGCAAGACGCCCTAACGCATTTGTGTGTCGATGCAAATCTTCAGGACGTGCGGGCCCACCGTATCACGACAACGCTGACCTTCGCCGACGCCGAGGAAGCTTGCGATGCGGCGTTTGTCGGCGGTCCCGTGGCACTTGCGTGGTCGCGCTTTACGGACGAAGTAAGAGCGCGGGTTCGCGCCCGCTACCTGGACGCGATCGATACATGGAGGCATGGCCACGGCTACAGGATCCCGGGGGAATTTGTAATTGCCGCAGCGGTGGCGCCAACCTAGTCTGATACCAAAGGAGAATTCTCGTGGGATTACTAGCAGCAGTGTATGGGCTGATTTGTTACGCGGTGTTCTTGGCATCGTTTATCTACGCCGTGGGTTTCATCGGAGATCTTGTCGTACCAAAGACAATCGATTCTCTTCCCAGCGTCGGCTTGCCTGAGGCGCTTGCCCTCGATCTCATTCTTCTCGGTCTTTTCGCCGTGCAACATAGCCTCATGGCGCGACAAGGCTTCAAGGCCATTTGGACCCGGATCGTTCCGCGCACCGTGGAGCGAAGTACGTACGTCTTGATATCGAGCCTGCTGCTCGCTCTCATTTGCTGGAAATGGCAAGCAATCCCAATGGTCGTCTGGGATGTCTCTTCGCCTTTGTTTAGTTCACTCCTGCTGGCAATGTTCGCCGTTGGCTGGCTTATGGTGTTGTTCTCGACGTTTATGATCAACCATTTCGACCTGTTCGGCTTACGCCAGGTATACCTGCGGCTGCGCGGGGTTGCCTACACGCCGGTGAGTTTTGCGGAACGGGCGCTCTACAGGTTCGTGCGCCATCCCATCTATCTGGGGTTCATTATCGCCTTCTGGGCGACCCCACATATGTCACTCGGGCACCTCGTGTTCGCGATCGCAACTACTGGGTACGTTTTTGTCGGGATCTTCTTCGAGGAGCGTGATCTTATGAAGTGCCACGCAGTCGAGTACGGGGCCTACCGCGCGCGGGTCCCGATGCTGCTGCCGACCGGTGCTAAACGGGGCTGACCGGCTGCGGTGTGTGTGCTGCGGGATGGCTGGGGTCAGACAAACGCCGCATAAGCCCCCTGCACTGGATCAGGGGGCGGTAACAGGCAATAACATGCAACGGGACAGCCCAGAGCCTGACCGTCAATTCACCGGCCTTGGTTTGGGACTGCCATCCTTGAAAAATTAGAAACCTCCAAGCTTCCCGACGTTCATGGCTGGCGTGCCTCACAACCCAGTCTCAGTGCCAATTGCCGATCCTAACGTCGTCAGGGCAAGGATTGCCTTTCCCGGTCTCGACGAACGACTTCAGGCTCATGAGGAAGATCGCCCACTTAGTACTGCAGTGGTACATGAATTCCACCGGCTCACTCCAACCGTGATGACTGAAGAGGACGATGGAGTAGTCGCCCTCCTGCCTGAGATCGAAGCTGATTTTGGTTCCGACCCATTCCGCAGGTCCTTCAACCACCTGCCAGAGCACGCGCTTGGCGGGCTGCAGCTCGAGAACCTTCATGTCGAAGCCGCCGAGCACCTTGCCGTCGCTGCTGAAACGGAACTTGAGCAAGCCGTCTATTTTGCTCTGCCCCTGCGTATCGGTGGTCCACCAACCCGCCGCGCCTTCGCGCGTGGCGAGTGCCGCGTAAACCTCGCCCAGGGGCGCCTTGATTCCGACTCTGTGCAGAATATTGAGCATGACATTTTTCCTCGGGTTGACTAATAACCGACACATGCGTCGTTCTGGCCCCCAGTTTCCACGCGCACCCCCAAAGGGTGGGAGTTACAAGTGTGTCGGGAGTCCGCTGAATCACTGTAAGCGGCCACGTGCTGGGCACCGGCAACGGCCAACATGTCCAGCGCCGCGTCACGTCGGCCCATACCCTCCTTGAGTCGGTCGCGCACCTCCCCCGTTCCCTAGCGCTTGCCAGAACCACACTCCCAACGTCACGGAGTCGTTGGCCACGAGCGAGCCGGTGAAAACACGGCCCCGCCCGCAGTTGCGATGCGTGCTGTTCAATCTGAGAACGGCAAATGCTGCGGGCGCATCGCAGGCCGCGCCATTCTGCTTCTGGCTCCGAAGAATTCCAAATGTGGTGACGCTCGCGGCTGCAACGCCCTAGGCCCTACTGGTCGATTCCCGTTCAGGTTGGTCGCTTTCGCCATCACAACCCGAACCGTCGAACCAAGCGTGTTGCGAGGGGGTATACTGCCGCGCGCCTGTGCCGACGGCGCAAAGAGCAGGAGACACCATCGATGAACGCGCGAACCACACTCACCCTCGCGATGTCGCTGTGCCTTGTCGTTACGGTACTGCGAGCCGCCCAGCCGATGGTTGATTCTTCAGCCGGAACGTGGAAGCTAAACGTCGCCAAATCCAGCTTTGCACAGTCCCCTGCCCCGACGAGCGCGACTCGGATCTACACGGTGACAGCCGAGGGCACGCGTCTGGTTATCGAGGAGGAGTTCGCCGACGGCAGGAAGACCAGGGTTGATACGCGGATCACCTACGACGGTAAACCGCATGCGGTCACGAATCGCGACTACGACAGCATTGCCTCGAGACGCGTCAGCAGTAACGAAACCTTGGCCGATCTGCTCCTTGGCGGCAAGGTCATTGGTTCTCTGCGACGCGAGGTGTCACAGGACGGCAAGACGATGAAAATCAATTACCTCATCCATAAGCCGGATGGCACAACTGTGAGTTCCGTCGCCGTCTACGACCGCCAATGACCACGACAACCACGCAAGCGCGTTATTGGACTTCCGCGAAGATGTAGCGGGCGCGCGGCTCAAATTGGCAGGCCCGATTGAAATCGCGGTTAACGCCTTGGCTCACTCATTCTTTGCTTGACCTCAATCGATCGCGCCCGCCGGGCAGGAGACCATCAAGGATGGCAACCTGTCACCGCATGGGAGCATCGAATTCCGTCGTCGTAATCGGCTCGATCTCGTCAAATTTTCGATAGTCGAAGCGCACAGTGCCATCGGCGTCTACCTCAAGAACGTCGCAGAAGCTCTGGTTCCACCGAATCGCGGCACAGGAATACTCGTGCCGTGCCATCAGGACCTGACCAGTCGCCACGTCCGTACCGCTCAGACTGAGAATGAACATGGTCGCGGTGGCATTGAGAGACTCCGCACTCTCATCTTTCAGCGGGCTCCCCTCGTCGATGACGTGCATGAGGTTCCAACCGAGGATGAACACTGGATGCTGCGCCCGCACGAGTGACAGATCGATGATCCGACGGATTCGAAAGCCCTCCTGGGTTACTTCGTCCCGCAACATGCGCAGATATGCCGAGGCCTCCTGGATGACGTTCTGGCGGGCATTGGCCGCCCGAAACATGAGTGTCAGCCTACCGTCGATAGGGCGCACGACTGCATCTTGCGCAAACAGGAACCGCGCTCGAGGACGCGAGAAGCGCGCAAACATCAGCCCCGTGATCAGCGCCAGTGCCATCAGGCCCACGAAAATCTCGATCATGGATACGACGTGCCCGTAGAGTGTCTGCGGGTGCATCTCTCCGTAGCCCACCGTACCCAGAGTCTCGACGCTGAAGAAGAACGCTCCCGCAAAGCCCGGCGGGTTCAAGTTGGCTATGCAGCCCGGCACCAGGTAATAAAGGCAGCCGAAGACCACATCGAAGGCCAAGAAGAACGCCGCAATGATGCCGAAGAGCTGCGGCCAGCCGACGGTCATGAAAAAGTGATAGAGGTCCTGGAAAACGGCTGGCCGCAGACCCTGCGTGATGATCTCTCGTTGACCCAGCTGCACTCGCCTGGAACCAGGGGATGTGGACCGACGGTGCTCCCGGGGGCTGCTCGTCCGGGTCTTGGTGTGATTTCGTCGCGCGGTCACTTAACTGATGGAAGCCGATTCGATGGAGGTACCACGCAGTTTATACCCCACTGCGAACTCCAGAGCCGCAGACTTCAGTCCGCCGGCGATCCGGTTCTGCGGCGCGTGCATTTCGGCCTCGATCTCAACGGCCGCCCGACTGCAGCCCGGGCGACTGCCGTGGCGTCGACAAGAACCTCCCCGTGGAACCGGGGTCGTCAAGGACCGACTGCCCCGGCCTTCATCGCGGCGCCTTAGGGCATGACGACGTCGTGCGTCATAACCACGACAAGCGAGGTGTCTGCGTTCACCAGGGTCACTCGATCGAAGAGCCAGGTCGTGTTTCTTGCTCGCGATGAGCAGGCGCAGATACCACGCGCAGCGTCGCGCTGAGCATTTCGCGTGTCTCTGTGTCTTCTATCTGGGCTGCCAGTGCTTTGGCGTCCGAATAATGGCTGGCGTATGCCGCTGTATCTCCCGCCGCAGACGCGACGTTTGCCGCCACGGCATGCGCAAACGCGAGTTCCCAGCGCGGACAGTCGCGCTGCATGAAGTACGGCAATGATCTGCTCAGATATTTCGCAGCCGGTCCGGGGAGCCTGAGCAACGCGTACACGTGGGCAAGCAGCTGCGCGGCGTGGGCATGATTGCCAGGCTGGCCAACAATCTTCCAGAAATACATCGCCGCATGCGCGGCTTCTAGCATCTCTTCGTCTTGGTCTGAAGAGCGATGAGGCATTTCCGCGAGCGTCCACGCGCGGTTGTTGGCCTGAGAGGCCAAACGCTTTTGCCAGAGCACCAAATCCTCGGGAGGTGGCTTTTCAGTCATACATGGAGTTCGTGCCAGACACGATCCTCGAAGGTCGACGCAGCGGCCATACAGCCAAGACGTCCTCGTAACAGGTTGATTCGGCCGAATATCCCAGCCGATTAACCACCAGGCAACTCCGTCCGCATTAGATTCATCTTGCCCAGCAGCACCGAGTAGCGCGGATCACCCCGTACGGAATCGAGAAGCGGATCAAAGATGATTAGAGTCAGACCCCCGTCCCGCCGCGCGTAGGCACGCTCCAGCCACTCGAATGTCCTGTCCCTCTCGCCGCGCCAGGCATAAGCCTCAGCGATCTGGTAGGCAGAGTCGCGCGCATACTTTCCAATTAGCCCATCGAGCGCCCGCTGCGAAGCCTCCGCGTGCTCGAGCGTGTGTTCTGCCATTGCGATGCCGCACAGGCGAAAGGCTTCCTCGTCGATTCTGGAAAATGTCGTGAGTGCATCCTGTGCCCTGCCCTGGATGAGTCGCACCCATCCCTGATTGTTCAGCGCGAAAGTCGATTCCGGGCTGATCTCAAGGGCACGACGACTTGCCTCTTCAGCGCCCGCCACGTCACCGGTGAAGAGCAGCAGCTGGGTTAGATTGGTCCAGCCAGTTGCGTTTAGCGGGTCAAGCGCGATCGCTTTTCGGGTGCCAGCAATTGCCTCAACAACCCGACCGGTCGAGGCCAGCAAATCCGCATAGCTCAGTTGGAAGCGCGCGTCGCCGGCATCCACCTCTACTGCCTTGTTTAAATCCGCCTGCGCGCCGGCCCAGTCCCAGGCAATGCTGTAACGAACGAAGCCGCGCGCGGCATACGCACTGGGGTCGTCCGGGCCCAGTTCTACCGCCTTCGCCGCCGCCGCCAGAGCCCGCTCGTACCCGCCGGCATGATGAGGATCATGGCCAGCGACCTGGTACTCCGCCCACGCGAGGCCTTCGTATGGCGCCACATAAGCCGGATCGAGCACGATTGCCCGACGATATGCCTCGATCGCGCGATTCCAGCCGTCCAGGGTGCCGCGACCATAGAATTGCCGGCCGAGCAGGTACTCGTCATAGGCCTCTGCGTTCGATGTTCGCCGCGCCGAGGGACCGTAAGCGGTTCCTAGCCTGAGCTTCAGCTGGGCCACCACGGCGGCGGCAATTTCATCCTGCAGCGCGAACACATCCTTCAACTCGCGGTCGTACGTCTCCGACCACAGGTGCTCCCCGCTGCTGGCCCGGATGAGCTGAGTCGTGACCCGAAAGCGGTTTCCGGACTTGCGCACACTTCCTTCGAGGACGTTGGCGACATTCAGCTTTCTGCCGATCGTGGGAATGTCTTCCGACTTGCCCTTGAAAGAAAACGAAGAGGTTCGCGCAATGACCCGCAGACCCGGCGTCTTGGCAAGCAGATCCAGAAGTTCCTCGGTCAGGCCGTCCGAGAAATACTCCTGGTCCTTTTTTTCACTGAGATCGATGAAGGGGAGCACCGCGATGGATTTCGGGTCGCTCGTAGGCAGCGCATGTCCCTCAAGACGTGACGCTATGGCGGGCGTCGAGGGAGAACTAAGCGAATGCTCGCGCAGCGCCAACCTATCCAGGGAAAAGTATGCCGCCGCCACCAGCGCGAGCCCCACAGCCAGCGTGGACAGGCGCCGCGTCCACCGGGATCTGGCTGAACTCGCCGCAGGAACTGCGTGCCCAAGGCCCCGCGCTTCGCTGATCGGAACTGCACTTCCCGCCGCTGCCTGAGCCGGCTCAGGCGACAGCAGACGTGCGACGCGCTGCACGAAGCCCGGGAACGCCTCCTTTGCTGCGAGTCGCGTCCACTGCACCGTACGAAACGAGTCCGGCACCTCCGCATCCCTTTCCTCGGTCGCGTCGATGACCACCGGTACAAGGAAGGGCTTGGCGTCGGCCATGAGCCGAGTGCGCTCAACTGCGAGCCTCCACTCCAGCCGGAAATAGCCCTCGAGGCGCGCTTGAGTATTGGCGGAGACTATCGGGACAAAGAGCAGACACTCGTGGATCTGCTTCCTGATCTGCCGGTCCCAAGCATCGCCGCCCCGTAGTTCGCTCTGGTCGAACCAGACCTCGATGCCGTTTGCCCTCAGAGCTTCACAGATGCGCTGCGCTACCTCGGTGTCCTGCGAGGCGTAGCTGAGGAATACGGCGCGGAAAGTCTCCGTCAAGAAACGCGATCCCGAGTGGAGTCCGATTGGTTAAGGTCAGGCGCAGAGCCCAGTGGGCTTCACATCCACCGCTTAGGTCGAGTCTACTGTGGGCAGAGCCCCGGTCGTCAATTTTCCCCCTTGCGACGGCATGGTGACTCTCCACATTCCCCTTTCGGGGCCGGCTCACGGCTGCATGCCGCCACGTGACCGCGAAGTAGGCCGAACCCCAGATGGAAGGGCTCGCCTTGAAGGCCGGTTGCGACGCGAGCCGCGGTAACACTTAGCCGCTGAGCCTTCCCTGACACCGAAGCGTCATTGAGCGCTCGAGTGCGCTGTACTGGTCAGGAGGTGGAACCAGCGACTCAGCGCGGCCGGCGTCAGCGGGGCTGGTCCGCGGATAGTCCCCATAAAGCCAAATGAGGCGCGCAGCTCACAACGGCAACTCCTTGCCGCCCTGATCGCGGACGATGTAATCGGCGTACCAGTCCGCCCAGTTGTCATCCCGTCGGCCGATTCTCTTCTCGTGCTGGGCGTGGGCTGCCTCGGCTCGCCGCAGCGCTGCCGCGAGCGCGCTCGCAGACCCAAACGTTGTGCCGTCCGCCTCCACTCGACCCGGCAACCGCACCGTCACTTCCTGCAAGAGCCAGCCGTTGCCATCAGGATCATTGAACGCGGCAAATGAACCATAACTGGCATGCAGCGGATCGGGACCGCTCTCGCGACCTCGGGTACCGCTGAGGTGGAAGACCTCACCGACATCGATCCCCCGCGCGATGAGTCCCGTGCGCGCCGCCTCAATATCGGGAACAACCAGGTAGGCTCGCTGCAGGGAGCCCGGTCCGACCGCTACCAGTCCGCTACCGAACTGGATCGAGCACCACGAGCCCGGGGGCGTGAACTGCACAAGACGCACGCCGCCGGCGGCGATATCGGCGTCGAGCCTCCACCCCAGACTGGCGTAAAAGCGCTTGGCGCGGTCAGGATCCGAAACCGGGATCGTGATGACCTCCAGTTTCATACCGATTGGGTGCGCCTGAGACGTCGCGCTTCCAGTAACTTTGGAAATCTGCGTAGTACTCACGTCGAACTCCTTGGCCTGGCGACCCCCGGAACGGGTGATCCCGGCGCGACGATCAGAGCCGACGCGCCGAGCCACATCCATTGAACTTTGGTATCGGACTTACGGCAACTTATTGATTCGGCTGACACGGCCGGCTGCGGAGTGTCTCGCGACGGGGCGTCGCCTCAAAACCGGACCAGCGGCCTGCGCGCCGGCCGCGTTGCAACCGCGTTCGCCCGGCCGACACTTGGCGTGGGGCAATACCTTCGTCCGATGGATTCATCATGACGCCGCTGACAACCTCCAAGCCGGCGAGTCTCCGTCGCAAGAACCAAGGGGAGGTCCCAATCGCCAGCACGAATGCACAAAAAGGCGCCACGGCCGTGGCCGCACCTGATGTGTCGAGCATGCTCAGCGTCAACGTCTTTGCGGCACCGGAAAAGGCGCTGGTGGGCGAACGGCCGAAGGCGCATCCGGACTGGGGGCCAAACCCATCGTGGCTGATGTTCGGATTCCCGCGGAGATGACTGACACTAACGACTTCTGCGGATGGTCTTCCGGCGTGATCAATGCTCTGCATCGGAACCGAGGTCCCAAATGAGTGTTCAAGTCGGAGAGGAGAGTTACGAGATGCCCCCTGCTGAGGGGTTCACCATCACGCTTTTCATTACCGTCGCCGATATCGGCCGCTCGGCCGATTTCTATGAGAGAGTCTTCGGCGGCCGCATTCTGAGCCGGGGCGACAGCAAAGGTGCGTCTGGGCACATTCAGATCGCGAATACGTGGCTCATTGTAAATGTGGGCGGCGGCCCCACCCCGGACAAGCCGACGGTAACGCTGAGCGTGCCCGCCGACCGGGATAAGATCAACAGCTTCATGAATATCCGCGTTGCGGACATACAAGCCTGCTACAAGCTTTGGAAAAGTCGCGGTGCGGAGTTCATCACAGAGCCCATCGCGAAGTACGGAGAAATCCGCTGCTACATCCGCGATCCTGACGGATACATTATCGAGGTCGGACAGAGCACCGATCCCACGTAGGATCGATACCCGGCCAGAGACACTCCGCCCGCATGGTGCCGCTGGGATAGCCCGCCGATTCGTAGATCGCCAGGGGGCTCGTCGCGGTGCGGGAATCGCGGTTCGAGCTTCCAAAGGCACCGATGACCTACGGCCTTAGATGCCACCGGGATAATCCGGGGCGCCGCTGCAGACCAGCGGTCCGCCGCCAACTCGCGCAGCGCCACGAGCGGCGCCATAAGACGCCTCGCTGCACAGCAACAGCGATAGCAAGCCATGAACCGTGCGGTTTGGGGCAAGCTAATTGACTCTTAAGGGATTGATTTTGCCTACTTAGGCGTAGGATCACGTCGCTTTCACGGCCGTCGAACGCTTACTTCATGTCGATCATCTACGCTTAGAGACCACGTCTACTCGGCGCCCACGATCGCTGACCTGCCCTTGCTGCGCACACACAATCCCCGACGTCCAGTCATGGAAACGAAGGAGTCGCAGAATGAACCTCGCCGCACCGGCCCACGCATGCCACTCCGCCTCCGCCGCGGTTGTGTTGCCCACTGTATTTGTGGTTGACGCGGATACCGCGGTCCACGACCACCTCACCCGCAGCATCGAGTGCGCCGGCTTTCGAGCCGCCGCATTCGCTACCGCCGAAGCTTTTCTAGAACACCCGGCGGGCTATTTCCCGCTTCCTTGTTGTCTTCTGACCGAACTGGCTCTCCCGGGCATCGGCGGACTCGAACTGCAGAAACTCGTGGTCCAAAGAAGCGGAATGCCGGTGATCTTCATGAGCGCACGAGCGGGTGTTCGCGAGGCGGTATTGGCCATGAGGTCCGGAGCCCTGGACTTCATAACGAAGCCTGTCGCTGCGCCGTTGCTCTTGGACGTCGTGACGGCCGCGATCGCGCGTAGCTCTCAGGTGCTCCGCCGCCAATCTCATGCGGCTGCTCTCGAACGGCGCTACCGGGCACTGACGGCGCGGGAGCGGGAAGTCATGGATCTAGTCGTGGCAGGTCGCCTGAACAAGCAGGTGGCCGGAAATCTCGGTATCAGTGAAATAACGGTAAAGGCGCATCGGGGCCGGGTCATGCGCAAGATGCGCGCTTCCTCGCTACCGGATTTGGTACGGATGGCGATGCATCTTCGCATCGGCGCTCCAGGCGAGGTCGACGAATATCAGTTGATGTGAGGCCATGCCCCCAATGTCGACGCCAGGGGAAAGACAAGGTGACACCAAAGAACAATAGCCACGCACAGCGGAACGAGGCATCAATTACTTTGGTGAAGCGTCAAAAAGACTGAGCGTCGCTGGTGGTCGAGTGTTCACGCGTGACCGTGTGGAAATCCGAATTGAGGTGCGCAGTGCTCAGGAGTATTTGCATCACACTTCTGATGGCGATCCTGACGTCTGCCGGCAAGGCCCAGGCGCCGGCAGCCCCTGCCGCGCCCGCGTCGACTGCGGTAGCGTCCGCAAAGCCGGTCAAGCCAGTGGAGCGGGCTGACTCGACCCCAGCCGGCAAACTCAAAAACCCATACACCGTTGACAACAAAGCGGTGGTCGCCTCGGGCGCTGCGCTCTTTGTCAGTGCCGCCTGCAGCGGCTGCCACGGTGGAAGCGGGGGAGGCGGCATCTGCCCACCGCTCACCGATGGGGTATGGATCTACGGCGGCGATGACGACACGCTATTCAGGTTGGTCGCCTACGGAAGTCAGACGCTGCAGAGCAAGGGTTACAGCCGCAAGGCCGAGGAGAATGTCGTGGCTCCCATGCCGGCCATGGGAGCGGTGGTCGCCACGGACGACGATCTTTGGCGGATTCTCACTTTCGTTCGTTCGCAATACCACGGTCCGCAGGAATGCAAGTTCGGGTGCCCGAAGCCCGGGGACACCGGGAACTGATACAGCAGCGCTCGGTGACCGGATGAGCACCCAATTCAAAGTCGGTGATCACGTGAGCTGGAACTCCGAGGCCGGGTATGTCAGCGGGACCATCATCAAGGTTCACACCAAAGACACTGAGTACAAGGGGTATACGCACCACGCCAGCGCCGAGGAGCCCCAGTACGAGATCCAGAGTGACAGGAGCGACCACGTGGCGATGCACAAAGGGCCCGCGCTACAGAAGACTTCCGGCTAATGGCGGCGTCGACATCGCCGCGACGCATCTGGACGGTCGGCCATTCGGTACGGCCCCTCGATGAGTTCCTCGGTCTGCTTGCCGGATCAGAGATTCATCAGATCGCCGACGTGCGCAGCTTTCCGGGATCGCGGAAATTTCCCCAGTACGGGCGCGAGGCCCTTGAGGAGCAACTCAAGACGCACGGCATCGAATATCGCTGGCTGCCGGCTTTGGGGGGTCGACGAAAGCCGCGGGCCGATTCGCCCAACACGGCCTGGCGCAATGCTTCCTTCCGCGGCTACGCAGACTACATGTCGAGCCCGGAGTTTGCGGCGGCGCTCGAGGAGCTGGTAGGGATCTCGGGCAACGCGCGAACCGCGATCATGTGCTCGGAAGCGGTCTGGTGGCGCTGCCACCGGTCGATGATCGCCGACGCGCTGCGCGCACGTGGCATCGAAGTGGTGCACGTCCTCGACGCTAAACACAGGGTAGCGCATCCGATGACGGCTCCTGCGCGGATCGCGGCAGGCGTGCTGACTTATGCGGTCACAGAAGCTGAAGTCGACTCTGCGCCCGACTAGCTCGCGCAACTTGCGGCCTTCAGGATGAAGGCCATGATCTATCTCACCGCCTCGGTGGATGGGCTCGGCACGTGGCGGGACGCCGTAAAGAAAGGCACTCGGGGCGGCGACCTAGTTCGGCCGCCCGTCGCGGCCATCTCCTCATCACGCCGGTACCAAAGTCTGATTCTTTCCGGAGACTTAACCTCTGATACTGCAAGTGGCCGGTGAGGGACCTCACCGTCTCCGCTCGGGGCTTTTTCCAAACGATGAGGGTTTCACATGAAGACCAGGATGTTTGCCGCTGTGAGCGCGCTGGTGACCGGCTGCGTCTTTGCGTCCGTCGCCGAGAGCGCAGTCAAGAGCGTGGTTCTCGTTCACGGCTCATTCGCGGACGGATCCGGATGGAGGCCGGTCGCGGATATCCTCAAGCGCGACGGATATGCGGTGCTGGTCGTGCAGGAGCCGTTGACCGGTTTCCAGGCCGACGTCACGGCCGCGCGTCTGGTAATCGAGCGCGCGGGCCCGTGTGTGCTCGTGGGTCACAGCTGGGGCGGCATGATCGTCACCGAGGCCGGTGGCCAGCCTAATGTCCGCACTCTGGTTTACGTGAACGCCTTTCAGCCGGAAGTCGGCGAGACCGCTGGCGGGCTTCAAGCCAGGACGCCCCCTGCGTCAAACAATGTCGTTCCCGTGGGGGGCGGATTCGTGCAGGAGAAGCCGGAATCCTTCCGAGAGGATTTTGCTGCCGACATCCCCAAACCACTCGCGGACTTCATGGCGATTTCGCAGGCGCCGATCACGGCGGACAGCTTCGCGGCGAAGACCAGCATCGCAGCGTGGTCTCAGAAACCCAGCTACGCCGTGGTCTCACGGGGAGACCACATGATCAACCCGGAGCTCGAACGGTTCATGGCGGCCCGGGCCAAGTCTCACACGGTTGAGCTCGGTGGCAGTCACGCCATATTCATCTCTCATCCGAAGGAAATCGCCGCACTGATCGAAACTGCTGCCAAGGCCGCGCAGTAGCTCAGGTACTGAGGTAAGTCGCAGTCCACCCGCGGAGGCTGCCGCGCAGCGCAGAGGCATCTGCTTGCGGCATGGATTCCGAGCCGTGGCGTCCAGGTTCGTTGACTTACCGAGGGCAGTCCGCAGGGGCGGATTGATGGGGGAGCCGGATCAGTTTCCTGCCCTTGGGAACAGCAGCAGCCGCAATGAAACCTGGCGACCGGCCGTCAGGCTTTGCCACTCAAGATCGGGACAGCCTGCCGCTGGATGGTCCGGCCACGCATCCTTGCTTCACAATAGGGTGATGAAGGCTGACCGTACCACCCAGTCCCCCGCACTACTGCGGCGGCTGTTGCGTGCGAAAGACCGTATGGACGCCGCCTCGCACGAGGCATGGCCGGTGAGGCGCCTGGCGCGCCTCAGCGGCGTCTCCGCCGCGCACTTCGCGCGATCCTTCAGGCAGGCCTACGGTACACCGCCTCACCGCTACCTCCTCACGAGACGGATCGAACGGGCCACGGCGTTGCTGCGCGACGCCAACCTGAGCATTACCGAGATAGCTTTGAGTACCGGCTGGAACAGCCCGGGCACGTTCGGGCGCATCTTCCGCGAGATTACCGCCCTGAGTCCGGGAGCATTCCGCGCGCGCGCCAGGGCGGCCGCGCACGGGTTCGCGGCCGTGCCTGGCTGCTTCCTCAGCGCTGCGCAGCGGCCGGACCTCAAAAGAGCAGTTTCGGATAAGCGCGGGCCGGTGAGCCGCCGTATAAAGCGTCCGAACAACAGGAGGTCCGATGAGCCAGAGCATCCAGGTGGTCGGTCTTTACGTGCGGGATCAGGACGAGGCCCTCGCGTTCTACGTCGAAAAGCTCGGGTTTCGCGTCCACACCGACGTGCGCAACGGTGACTATCGGTGGCTGACAGTACAGCATCCCGATCAGCCGTCGCTGCAACTCGGTCTCTTCAAACCAGGACCGCCCGTTCATGATGCAGGAACGGCCCAAGCCCTGAGCGCCGTCGTCGCCAAGGGAGCGATGCCGCCACTCGTCATGGTGGTCAGTGACTGCCGTGGCGCTTACGGCCGCATGCGCGCCGCAGGCGTCGAGTTTACGCAGGAGCCGGTGGAGCGCTACGGCAAAGTGGACGCGGGTTTTCGCGATCCCTCCGGAAATGGCTGGAAGATGATCGAATCCCACGACTGATCCCACGCGGTACTTGGCGCTGATCCGGGGCCGGCCGCCGCTTCACCTCACGGTAGAGGAAGGGGGCCCCTGCCCCTCAGGCAGCATCGTCGAGTCTCCCGATCGCATCCAGATCCGCGACCATCCCTTGCGGCAAGTCTAATTCTGCTGCGGACAGGTTCTCCTGCAGATGCGCCATCGAGGACGTACCAGGAATGAGAAGAATGTTGGGTGCGCGGCGCAACAGCCACGCGAGCGCAACCTGCATGGGGGTCGCACCAAGGCGCACGGCGACATCAGACAGCGTGGATGACTGCAGCGGGGTGAAACCGCCGAGCGGAAAGAAGGGCACAAAGGCGATCCCGTCGCGGGCGAGCTCATCGATCAGTGCATCATCGGCGCGATGCGCAAGGTTGTATTGGTTCTGCACGCAGACGATGTCGCAGATCCGTCGCCCTTCCTGAATCTGGGCGCGCGTGACGTTACTCAGGCCGATCTGACGTACCAGTCCCCTGTGCTGCAGTTCCGCCAGTGCAGTGAGCGGCTCTTCGATCGAGCCTTCCACGGGCCCGTGAACGCCAAACATCGAACGCAGGTTCACTACATGCAGCGCATCCAGGCCCAGGTTTCTGAGGTTGTCGGTGACCGCCTCGGTCAGTTCCTTCGCAGAGAAAGCCGGCAGCCAGGAGCCGTCTTGGCCGCGCCGGGCCCCGATCTTGGTCACGATCACCAAGTTCTCAGGATAAGGATGCAGGGCCTCGCGGATGAGCCGATTGGTGACATGCGGACCATAAAAGTCGCTGGTGTCGATGTGGTCCACGCCGCTCGCCACCGCTGCGCGCAGAATTCCACGTGCCGCCTCCGGATCCCGCGGCGGCCCGAACACGCCGGGGCCGGCGAGCTGCATGGCGCCGTAGCCGAGCCGTGTCACTGCAGTGTGCGTCCCGAGCCTGAATGAGCCGGATAGATTGATAGTGGACATGGTCGCTCTCCTTCGAGTGCGGCCAATCTAGCCATTGTTCTCATGCGCGATAATCCGGCACAATCCGCACGAGCTGTGCGGAAAAATGAACAATGGGAAGCGATCTCGGCGATCTGAATGCCTTTGTGAGCGTGGCGCGCGCCGGTGGCTTCCGCGAGGCGGCGCGCGCCACTGACACGAGTCCCTCGGGCCTCAGCGAAGCGGTTCGGCGCCTGGAAGCGCAGCTCGGCATCCGACTCCTCAACCGCACGACGCGAAGCGTCACTCCGACCGAGGCCGGCAGACGCCTGCTCGAGCGGCTCGGCCCGGCGCTGACCGAGGTCGAGTCGGCTCTCGACGTCGTGAACCGGTTTCGCGACCGCCCCGTGGGCACACTCAGGCTCAATGTACCGGTCAGCGCGGCGCGGCTGGTGCTCCCCGGGATCGTGCCACGCTTCCTCGCGGCGTATCCGGAGATTCGTCTGGAGGTGGTCGCCGAGGACAGTTTCATCGACGTCGTGGGCGCCGGGTTCGACGCCGGGATCCGCTACGATGAACGACTGGAGCAGGACATGATCGCCGTGCCGATCGGTCCGCGTACGCAGCGCTTCGCGGCAGCCGCAGCTCCCACCTACCTTGATCTCCGCGGCCGGCCGCGGCATCCGCGCGAGCTTCTTGAGCACGCATGCCTGCGCGGCCGCTTCAGCAGCGGGGCGACGCCTGCCTGGGAATTCGAGCGCGCCGGTGAGATCGTGCGTATCGAGCCCACGGGGCCGCTGCTGGTGAGCATGGGCACTGCGACCGACCTGGCCGTAGAAGCGGCGATTGCCGGCGCCGGCATCATCTGTCTCTTCGACGACTGGCTGCGGCCTCATTTCCACAGCGGCGCACTCGAACCCGTGCTCGAACCCTGGTGGCAACGCTTCCCGGGTCCCTTTCTCTACTACTCCGGCCGCCGGCTCGTGCCTGCGCCCCTGCGGGCGTTCATCGATTTCATCAGGGGAGCGGCTCAGCCGGTTGCGGCAGGAGCGCCGAAGCGCAAGCGATCCTCCAGGAACTGACGCAGGAGAGCGCCCTTACCCACCCGCGGCCCGCCGTATCAGCGTACCGAGTGTCCTGAGCGCGGACTCCGTCCGCGTCGTCCACGGATGCCCGTAGTTGAGACGGATAGCGTGGTGAAAGGCATCGTGCGCGGAGAAGATCGGTCCTGGTGCGAGGCTGATGCCGCGCATGAGAGCGGACCGCTGCAGCGAAATGGCATCGACCTCCGAGGGGAGTTCGGCCCATACCAGGTAGCCGCCGGCAGGCCGGGTCCATTTCATTCCTGCTGGCATGTACTGCCCCATGGCCTCCAGAAAGCGCCGCTGGCGCGACCCAAGTTCGCGGCGCAACCGTCGCAGGTGGCGCTCGTAGCCGCCTCTGCCGAGGTAATCGCCGATTACCGCCTGGATGGGGCTTGAGGTAGCAACTGAGGTCATGATTTTGCGACGCCAGAGCGCCTCGGCAAAGCGGCCCGCCGCAACCCACCCGAGCCGATAACCTGGTGCCAGGCTCTTGGAAAATGATCCGCAGTCAAGTACCAGCCCCTGTCTATCGAAGGCCTTGGCAGAGCGCGGCCGCTCATCATCCAGGTACAGATCCGAGTACACGCTGTCTTCGATCAGGGGGATCTCACGATCCGCCAGCAAGCGCACCAGCCGGCCGCGCGCCGCCTCCGGCATCGTTGCGCCCAGCGGGTTCTGAAACGCCGTCATGAACCAGCACGCCCGCACGGGGTGCTCATCGAGAAGCTTCTGCAGCTCCTCAAGGTCGACTCCGGTCGCCGGGTGGGTCTGCACCTCGAGCGCCCGTCGACCAAGGCTCTCGATCGCCTGCAGGCATCCGTAGAAGGATGGCGACTCTATGAGCACGATATCGCCGGGGTTTGTGACGACCTGCAGTGACAGATTGAGCGCCTCGAGGGCACCGGCAGTGATGATGATTTCCCCCGGCGGCACCTGAGCGCCCGCCGCCAGGTAGCGTCTGGCAATCTGCCGCCGCAACTTGTCGTTCCCGGGCGGCAGATCCTCCACCGAGCGCCGCTCGTGCAGCCGCCTGGTGCTTGGGCCGATCTCGCCGGCAAGCTGCTTCAAGGGAAACAGGTCTGGTCCCGGGAAGGCTGAACCCAGCGGCACGAGGTCGGGCGAGCGCATTGCGTCAAGCACTTCGAATACCAGCTGACTTACGTCCAGCCGCGCCGGCCGCCTCGGCGGGCTGGAGGCGCGCTGACCGATGTCCGTGGTTCTCCAGGCGTCGCTGATGTAGAAGCCCGAGCGCGGGCGGGCCCTGACGTACCCACGCGCCTGCAGCAGTTCGTAGGCGTGAACCACGGTGCCGGCACTTGCGCGGCGCTCACGTGAGAGCTGCCGTATCGAGGGCGCGCGATCTCCACAGCGCAATGTGCCCGCCTGGATCATGTCGATCACCTGCGCTGTCAGGTCTTCGTAGATCTTCGTGGTCCTGACTGTCATCCGCGGATCGCCTCCAGAGCCTCCTCCGGCATCAATCTGTATCATACTTTTTTATACGATTCTGCATCTGCACCATAGAGGCCCGACGACTACACTGCACCCATGAAAATCGCGAAACCGCTGCTATTGGTATCGACCCCCGTCGGGGTAGTGGGAGGTCTCGTGGAGGCCTACCGGCTGACGGGCGGTCTGGTGATCCTCGCGGCCGCAATGGTCGTGCTGCTCAGTGTCGCGGCGGGGACGGTCGTTCACACCATCCGCAGGGAGTCGGCAGCTGAGCGCGCCGCAGGGTCGCGACAGGCCGTCGCAGTCGTCGCGGCATCGCGCATGGAGAGACTCACATGAACGGTGAATTCAAGCTGCTGGTGGCGCTCCTGTTTGTGGGCATCGTGGCGAGCCTCGGCAAGGCACTGTTCCACATGAGCAGCCATTCGAACGACACAGGACAGATGGTTCGCGCCCTCACGATGCGGATCTCGCTGTCCGTTGGGCTCTTCCTGCTGATCGGCGTGGCGTGGTATCTGGGGTGGATCTCCCCGCACGCGGGACCGTTGGTCTCAGCGAACCTTAATCGGTAGGCCTAGCAGGCAACGCAGGGTGAAGGGTCGTCAGTGCCTTCACTCTGCGGACCTCAAGCCTTTGATGTCAGCGGACCAAACCCAGCCGCCCGGCTGCGTAAGCAATGAACGCAGCCGATGGGCGCGTCTCCCTGGCGGAAACAGTTGCAGCAGCTGTGCCATTCACCACCCCCACTCTCTCGGCATCTGCTCACGGACCGCACCAGTCATCCCGAGGCAGCACCGCTAAGCGATTGAGTCTAAAGATCGCTCGCTCAAGTCGCAGCTCCCCGGCTGTGCGCTTGCAACGGCGCCGTCCCTGAAACATGCGGGTTTGTCTGACATACGGTCGGCGATCCGCGCTCTAGTGTCAGCGCAGGCTTGGCAACTGTCACCTGAACATACCGGGCCCGCCTGTACCGGGGGGTTAGTCTTGGCGATCTCAAATGAGGGTGGCATGCATCAGACCGCCACTCGCACTCCGCCGATCGGCTCGGCACCGTGACCGCCGCGCCTCCCGAGCTGGCTCCCCAGCCGCTGAGTTTTCTGGCCGGGGGAGGCGCGATGGGAGCGCGCATCCGCGCGCTCGATTGGACGCGCACCCCGCTCGGAGATCCGTCGCACTGGCCGCAGTCCCTGCGCACCATCGTGAGGGTGATGCTCGACTCGCGCTACGCGATGTGGATGCTCTGGGGTCCCGAGCTCACCTTCCTGTGCAATGATGCGTACCTGCCCACCGTTGGCATCAAGAGCGACTGGGTACTGGGTGCGCGCTCCGACCTGGTGTGGGAGGAGATCTGGCCGGACATCGGTCCGCGCATCCAGCAGGTGCTGACCCGCGGCGAGGCTACCTGGGATGAGGCGCTGCAACTGTTCCTCGAGCGCAGCGGTTTCCCCGAAGAGACCTATCACACCTTCTCCTATAGCCCGGTGTATGACGACGCGAGCCGGATTGCCGGCATGTTGTGCGTCGTGACCGAAGTCACCGACCGCGTGATCGGCGAGCGGCAGTTGCGGGTGCTGCGCGATCTGGCCACACAGTCGGTCACGGAAAGGTCTGTGGAGGACACCTGCGAGCGCATCTGTGAAGTGCTCGCCAGATATCCGCTGGATGTGGCCTTTGGCGGCCTGTACCTCCTGGAGGGCCCCCAGGCGCAGTGCGTGGCGCAGGTGCGCGATCTGCCCGCCAGGATACTTCCGCAGTCGTTCGTCCTCGACGCGTCTGCGGGACCGTGGCCCCTCGCCCCGCTCCTCGCGACCCAGCAGACGCAGGAAGTCGCGGATCTGCCCGGGCGCGGCATAATCGTCAGGGCCGAACCCTGGAGCGACGCGGTGCGCCGCGCTCTCCTCATCCCCCTCAAGAGCGCAGGCACCCAACCGCTGACCGGCTTCCTGATCCTCGGCGTCAGCCCGCGACGGCCTCTTGATGAGTCGTACCGGCGCTTCCTCGAACTCGTGGCGGCGCAGGCCGCGGCGGCGATCACGGATGCCCAGGCCTACCGCGCAGAGCGCCGGCGCGCCGAGGCGCTCGCCGAACTCGATCAGGCTAAGACTGTTTTCTTCTCCAATGTCAGCCACGAGTTCCGCACTCCTCTGACCTTGATGCTCGGACCACTGGAGCAGGCCCTCGCCGGGCCTGCCGCAGATCTGATCGCGCATCGACAGGACCTCCAGGTGGCGCACCGCAATGCGCTTCGGCTACTGAAGCTCGTCAACACTCTGCTGGACTTCTCCCGCCTCGAGGCCGGCCGCATCCGCGCCAGTTTTGAGCCCATCGACCTTGTCGCGCTGACCGTGGACCTGGCGAGCACATTCCGCTCGGCGATCGAGAAAGCTGGGCTGAAGCTGGAAGTGCGGTGCGGCGCGCTGCCGACGCAGCCCTGGGTGGATCCCGACCTGTGGGAAAAGATAGTGCTGAATCTGCTTTCCAACGCATTCAAGTACACGCTCCGCGGCACGATCCAGGTGGATCTGTCGGGGACGTCCGAGACAATCGAACTGACGGTGAGCGATAGCGGCATCGGGATTCCGCAAGAAGCGCAGCCGCATCTGTTTGAACGCTTCTACCGCGTTCCGGATGCGCAAGGTCGCACGCACGAAGGAACGGGCATCGGGCTGTCGCTGGTGAGCGAGCTGGTAAGGCAGCACGGCGGTAACATACGGGTCGAAAGTGCGCCTGGCTCGGGAAGCCGCTTCACGGTCCGTATCCCGGCCGGCAACGCTCACTTGCCACCCGAACGCCTGTGCTTCCAGCAGCGCGACTTCGGCGCCAGGTCCGCCGCCGCCAGCTTCGTCGAGCAAGCCACCCGCTGGAGCACAGAGGAGCTGCTCGATCCGCTCGCCGACGGGCAGGCGCCAGTGACAGACCCGGCGACAGCAGGATCACATGACGCCACGGCACTGCCCCTGGTTCTGCTTGCTGACGACAACGCCGACATGCGCCGCTACATCGAGCGCCTGTTGGCACCGCAGTTCCGCGTGGTGACGGTTGGCGACGGAGAGCAGGCCCTCAAGGCGCTCGAGCGGGAGCGGCCTGACCTCATCCTCAGCGATATCATGATGCCGCACCTCGACGGGCTGGGCCTGCTCGCCCAAATCCGCCGCGACCCGCGCTGGCGCGAGCTTCCGGTCATCCTGTTGTCCGCCCGCGCCGGCGAGGAGGCAAAAATCGCCGGCCTCGACGCCGAGGCGGATGACTACGTCGTCAAGCCTTTTGCTGCCCGCGAGCTGATCGCGCGCGTCGCCAACCAGATCGCAATCAGCAGGCTGCGGCGCGAGGCGCATGCCGCCGTCCTGGCGAGCGAGCAACGCTTCCGGACCGCGCTGTCGGCCTCGCGCGCCGGCTTCGTGGTATTGCAGGCGGTGCGAAACGCCGCAGGGGTGATCGAGGACTTCGAGTGGCGCTACGTTAACCCGGCAGCCGAGCAACTCATCGAACGGCCCGCTCACCAGCTCGTCGGTCGGCGCGTTGCAACAGTGCTGCCGGGGCACTGGGACACGCCCCATCTGCTGGCCTCCCTCGCGCGGGTAGTCGACACCGGCGAACCTGCAGACCTGGAGGTAGCGCTGCAGCAGGGGCACCGCAGCCGCTGGTACCACCAAAGCGTCGCGAAAATGGAAGACGGCCTGGTCGTATGGTTCGCCGACATCACGGAGCGCAAGCGGGTCGAGGCAGAACTGCGCGAGGTCGATCGCCGCAAGGACGAGTTCCTTGCAACTCTCGCTCACGAGTTGCGTAACCCACTCGCGCCCATCCGGCAGGCCGCCGCCATCGCCAGTGCCCCGCGCGCGAGTGCCGCTCAGCTGCGGTGGAGTCACGGGGTCATCGAGCGGCAGGTGCGCCACATGGCGCGGCTCCTGGATGACCTGCTGGACGTCTCGCGCATCACGCGGGGCACGCTCGAGCTGCGGCGTGAATGGCTCGACCTTGGGGCGGTGGTGGATGCCGCGGTCGAGACCTCCAAACCCGCCATGGACGCCAAGAATCACTCCCTGCTGGTGAGCGTGGCCGACGACCTGCCCCAGATCAATGCCGACGGACTGCGACTGGCGCAGGTACTCTCGAATTTACTCAATAACGCCGCCAAGTACACCGATGCGGGTGGCCGCGTCGAACTCACCGTCAAGCGCCAGGACGATGAGATCTTGATCCGTGTCAGCGACACCGGCATTGGCATAGAACCGGAGGCGCTACCCCGCATATTTCAGATGTTCTCGCAGTTGCGCCCGGCGCTGGAGCGCTCCGAGGGCGGACTGGGAATCGGGTTGGCGCTGGTGAAGGGACTCGTGTCACTGCACGGGGGCACGGTTGAGGTACGCAGCGGCGGCCCGGGTCAGGGCTGCGAGTTCCAGGTGCGGCTACCGCTGGCGAGTACTGGGCGCCGGGAAATTGCACAGGCCACGGCGGCCGCAGAGGCGGGGCCATCAGGGTACCCGCGCCGGGTACTGGTGGTCGACGACAACATGGACGCTGCCGAAAGCCTCGCCATGCTTCTCACCCTTGACGGCCACGAGGTGAAGACGGCCTTCGACGCAGATCAGGCAGTCGCGATTGCGGCCGATTTCAAGCCGCAGCTGGCAATCCTGGATATCGGGCTGCCGCGCCGCAACGGCTATGAACTGGCCCTGGACCTGCGCCGCATGGCCGGCCCCTCCCCGCCGGCCCTCATCGCGCTGACCGGCTGGGGGCAGGCGGATGATCGCGCCCGGGCCCGCGAGGCCGGCTTCGACGAGCACGTGACAAAGCCCGTCGATCCGGAGGCGCTGCGAAAGTTGGTGCTGAGGTTCAGCGCGGATCCCACGGACGGCTGACGAGCGGTGCGGCGTCCTCCGCATCTCGGTGTCAGTGCGCCCGAGGCTGTTCGCGAGCGCCAATCAGTGGGTGAAGTAACGTCGGTTCAACAGAACGCCGACTTTCTTGTAGCGCTCTTCCAATTGCCCGTGGGTGGTCTCCAGAAACGTCTTCAAGGCCGGGGTCTTTTCCAAACCGATCATCACCCCGGTCAGATGACGCTGTTCGTCGAGGGAGTTGTAAAACATGAGCAGCGCCTCGCGCTCGAATTCGATGCCGCTCTTGCCCACGAGCGGGGCAAAATCCTTCGCCATGTCCGTGCCAATGGCCTTACGCTCCTCGGCCTCGATCGCTGACATTGGCGCGACATCGATGCGCATGCCCGGATATTGCTTGGACAACTTCCTCATGGTGTCGGCAAGCTGCTGGTAGTAGCTCGTCAGGTCACTCGTCAGGCGTCCCATTTCCTCCGGTTTGTCCTTGAACATCAGGAGCCACTTCAGCTTGGGGATCCCATCGGCCTCCTGGTAGAGCAGGCTGTACCCGATGGACAGCTGCGCGCGCGACGCGTCCTTCTCCGGGCGCGCCTTGCTGTCGTCACTCAAATGGCTACAGGCCGCCAGACCCAACAAGAGTGCTGTGGCGGCTACGGCGATCAAGCTCGCCCGCCGTGACAGCGTTGGCGCGCAGCGTGTGAGGACTGGCATTGGTCACATCCTTTTCTTCCAGGGGGCGCCGCGAATGCCTTGCAAGAGGCGTCCGTGCGAGCGGTGGCTGCAGGCTCCGCTCAGCAGGCGCACGCAATATGAATTGCAAAGAGTTCCTGCGGAAGCGCAGCATTTGGCCCAGGCGCTGTAGGATGAGAGCTACATCCTGAAGCTCAGCTCTGTAACGTCAGTTACCCCACATCCCAGCTGCGATTTGAAATCATCCATGGGCTCCAAGAATCCCCCTGCCCCGCAGCATCGCCAGCCACGGCTCGCCAGGCGCCGCAGAATCAAGATGGCGGGCTCAGCTCATGCGTATGTGCGCGGCAGCACCGTGCAATTCTACAAATGGCTGCAGGAACGCGGTGAGCGCTCCGTTCCGCAAGGGCCGTCCGTGTGGATCTGCGGCGACTGTCACGCCGGCAACCTCGGTCCACTCGCTGACATGCAAGGGCGAATCCACGTTCAGATACGTGACCTGGACCAAACTGTAATCGGCAACCCCAACCACGATCTTATTCGGCTGGCGCTCTCCCTGGCCTCCGCAGCGCGGGGTTCCGACCTTCCGGGCGTGACGACGGCCCATATGCTGGAGCAGATGACGATTGGCTACAGACGCGCGCTGCGCCTCCCGGCATCAAGCCGGACCATCGAGAGCGACAAGCCCGACTGCGTGCGTGTCGTCATGCGGCGCGCGACGTCGCGAACCTGGAAACACCTCGCGAAGGAGCGACTGAAGGATCTGAAGCCCAAAATCCCCAGAGGCAGCCGATTCTGGTCGCTCTCACGGCGCGAGGAAGACGCGATCCAGCGGTTATTCCAGCGGGAGAATGTCAGGAAGCTGGTCGCATCGTTCAAACCTCGCGCGGACGATGCGGAAATCGAGGTGCTGGACGCGGCATATTGGGTCAAGGGGTGCAGCTCGCTCGGCCGTGTCCGCTATGCGGTCTTGCTCGGTGTTGGCAGGCACAGGCGAACCGAGAAGAACGAATACTGTCTGATCGATATCAAGGAGGCGACACCCGCCGCTGCACCGCGTGCCGCCAACGCACGAATGCCAAGGGACAACAGCAAGCGCGTGGTCGAGGGCGCACGACATCTATCGCCCGCCCTGGGCAATCGCATGATGGCCTCGACCTTCCTGGGACGTTCAGTCGTATTGCGCGAGCTCATGCCACAGGACTTGAAGCTCGAGATCGATCAGCTGTCTCGCCAGGAGGCGGTTGCCGCCGCACGCTACCTGGCCGAGGTCGTCGGCAGGGCGCACGCGAGGCAGATGGATGCGCCGACCCGGCGCGAATTCTGCGGTTCGCTGAACGTGCGGCGCTCCTCGCGCCTCGATGCCCCGTCGTGGCTTTGGTCGAGCGTGGTTGAACTCGCTTCAATTCACGAGGCCGCCTACCTCGAGCATTGCCGCTCATACGCGCTCGGCTGAGAACCGGCCCTGTCTCTGGGCGCGGTCACCTGAGCACGGGGAAGGTTGCGCAGAGCGTTCCCAGGGACGGACAATCAGCTTGTAGTTGACGCCCGAGGCCGGCCCGTCGCGCTCGGCCGATCCGCAGGTCGCCCGCTGGGTCGAAAGTAGGACTCCTCTGGCGCCGAAACGCGGTCGCATCGCGCCCTGAAGCGTCGCACACTCCAGATCCTGCTGTGGCGTCAGGCGGACGGTGGAAGATGATCAGTGCGAAGGTACAACGGGAGGGCTCGCTACGTGCCCTGGCCCAACGAGCGAACCTACCCATGCAGGCGGTCTCGGACCTCTATGAGGAAGAAGTCGCCAAGCTCACGGCCACGTCACGCGTGAAGAGATTCATCTCGGTCATCGCGGGCCGTCGGGTCAGGCAGCGCCTGCGCATGCCGCGCACATGAGCTCCTAAAGTGAATGGTTCCCCGGGCGCCGCGGGCGGCCGTCGTTAGAGGCAATTGCCGGCATCGCCTCCCGGGTGGTACCACGACCACTCCGGCGGATCTCTGTCGGCCCTTTTCACCCCGCCGAGATCATTCATGGCTCTGACTCGCAAGCGCGAGCTGCGTGACGGCAACCCCGTATGGACAAGCTACCCGGCGGCCACGATCGCCGCACACCGCCTAAAGCGCTCCACCGCCGCGGACGTGGTTGTCGTCGGCGCCGGCATTAGTGGCGCGATGATCGCCCAGGCGCTGACAGAGGCCGGCATGCGCCCCTTGATCGTCGATCGACGCGGGGGACCGCACCTCGGCTCCACGGCGGCCAGCACGGCACTCCTTCAGTTTGAACTCGATGCGCCGCTGACGAAGTTGAGTGCCGCCATCGGAAAGCGCAAAGCGGCGCAGGCATGGATCGCGTCCCGCGACGCGGTAAACGAGCTGCGCACCAGGTCCAGACGCCTGCGAATTGCCGCGCAATTCAAGAGCCGGCCATCGTTGTATCTGTCAGGCGATGTACTCGACGCGCGGGGCTTGCGCCACGAGGTAAAGCAACGGCAAAAGATCGGCCTGGCCAGTGAATACCTGGACAGGCGCGCACTCTGGCACCACTTCGGCATCCGTCGCTCGGCGGCCCTGCTCAATCACGGCAATGCGCAGGCTAATCCCGTGCAATTGGCCGCAGGCTACTTGCTGCAGGCGCTCAAGAGGGGTGCGCGACTGCATGCGCCACACGAGGTACTGGACATCCAGGCCACACCGCAGGGGTCGACTCTGCTTACCGCCGACGGAATCGAAATCCAGGCCAAGCACGTGGTGTTCTGCACCGGTTACGAACTGCCGAAGATAGTCCCGGCGAAAGGCGCCCGGATATCATCGACCTGGGCCATCGCAACCCGCACCCAACCTGGGGCAATCTGGTCTCAGAAGGCGCTCATCTGGGAAGCGTCTGACCCCTACCTCTACCTTCGCGCCACCGTCGACGGTCGAGTCATCTGCGGCGGCGAGGATGAGGATTTCTCGAATACCGAGCACCGCGACTCCCTGACGTGCATGAAGACGAAGCGCCTCGAGAGGAAGCTGCATCGCTTGTTCCCGCACCTGGACTCCCGGGCCGCTTTTTCCTGGACTGGGAGTTTCGGAACCAGCCCCAACGGTATGCCCACGATCGGTGCAATCCCGGGATTCCGGCGGTGCTACGCCGTCATGGGCTACGGTGGCAACGGGATTACCTTCTCGATGCTGGCGACCAAGCTGATCACTGCGGCGATCACGGGAAGGACCATCCCGGAAGCCAAATTGTTCGCCTTCTGAGGAATGCCCACGCGCAAGTCGCGCGTGGGCGGCGCCACAAATCAGGCACCGTAATCGGTGTCTCCAGACCTCCGCGCCCTGACTCCCAAACGTCTGGCTACGAGGCTTTGGCCATCGCAGTGGCGCCAAGAGAGGCAGCTGCCTCGATAATGAAGTCCGCCACTTCCTTTGGCTTGGCGAGCATGGCGACGTGGCTCGTGGCCAGAGATATCGTCTTAGACTTCATGCGCTTGGCGGTGGCCCTTTCCTGCTCAGGAGCGATCATCCGGTCATTGTCGGCGATCACGAACCAACTCGGCTTGGTGTGCCACGCCGCCTTCGTGATCTTGGTGGCGAGGATCGCACCCTGGGTGGGCGCCTGCGTCGCCGCCATCGTGTTTTTCTCCCCGGCGGACAGGTCCTGGGCGAAATTCTCGCTGACGCCCCTGGCGGTCAACACGAGGTAACCGTCGGCGATCGTGCGCAACTCGGCGAGCCCGGGTGTTGCCCCGTACGGCTCACCCATGCCGGCCAGCGTCTCGCCTTCCTCAGGAGCGAAGGCAGCCACGTATACGAGCCCACTGACCTTGGGATCGTCTCCGGCGACAGTGATGACCGCACCGCCATAGGAATGGCCCACGAGGAGGACCGGACCGTCCTGGGAATCGATGACGCGGTTAGTCGATGCCACATCATCGGCGATCGACGACAAGGGATTCTGCGCGCAGGCAACATGCAGCCCTTGTGCCTGCAGCAGCGGAATTACTTTCCACCAGCTCGAGCCATCGGCCCATGCCCCATGGACCAGAACCACGTTTCTTACGGATTGCATAGAGTTTTCCCAATGATTGCGTTGGTCAGGCGCCGGCCAGGTCACCTGGGATCTCGGGCGGACCCAGGGCCCTCCCCGGAGGGTGCCGCGCTGCCGCGAGGTATGAATGGCGGCCGGAGCGCACCTCTGAGAGTCCCATGGCTGCCTCCCCTGGTCCGTGCGCTGGCGTACCAAGTAGCGCTGAGCGACCATCGCTCACGACAGCAGGAGACCAGAACATGACCAGGCTGCCCCTGACGACCCGCGTGGTCATGAGACTCGACGTGGCGTGCGTGCGCTGGACGGGCGGTTCGTTTTTCATGTGGCTGTTCTCGCGGCGCGCCGGACTGACCCAGAATCCGCAGTTCAAGGACCGCCAGGCGAAGGCGCTGGTGCTTACCACCCTGGGACGGCGCACGGGACGCCCGCGTTCGGTCGTGCTCCCCTGCTTCACGTTCGAGGGCAGGACGTTCGTCGTGGGCTCAAAGGGGGGCGCACCCGAGGATCCGGACTGGGTGCGCAACCTGCGCACGACACCTTCAGCCACCGTCTGCATCGATCGCCGGGTTCGTTCCGTAACCGCGTTTCTTGCCAGCCCGGAAGAGCGCGCCCTGCTCTGGCCAAGGCTTATCGCACTGGCCCCCACGTATGAGGCATATCAGAGCGCCACGCCCCGCGAGATTCCGCTCGTGATCCTGCAGGACCCATAAAAGGAAGGGTTCAGGGTCTGAAGGGCCCTTGATAAACCTGCACAAAGGAGGAATAGGTGCGAACATCCCGGCCGCCTCAAAAACCAAGGTTCCCCCTCTGAAAACCCCTGCCGGGCTGCAGCCCCTCATCGACGATGGCGTGATTGACGAAGTGATGCGATCACTGAAGAGCGGCAAGGAAGCCACCGTCTACATCGTGCGCACCGGCACCCAGCTGCGCTGCGCCAAGCTCTATCGCGACATGGGCCAGCGCAGCTTCCAGAGGCGTACCGTCTACCAGGAGGGCCGCAAGGTGCGTGGCAGCCGCCAGACGCGGGCAATGAACAAGAGCACGCGCTTCGGCCGCAAGGAGCAGGAGGCTGCCTGGAAGAATGCCGAGGTGGATGCGTTGTACCAGCTGGTCGCCGCGGGTGTGCGCGTACCTAAGCCCTACGGCTACTTCAACGACACCCTGATCATGGAGCTGGTCACCGATGCCGCCGGCAACCCGGCACCGCGCCTGGGCGAGGTTGACCTCACGCCGGACGTCGCGCGCGAATACCACGAGTTCCTCATGCGGCAGGTCGTGCGCATGCTGAGCATCGGCCTCATCCATGGTGATCTCTCGGAGTTCAACGTGCTGGTGGGCCCTGACGGCCCCGTCATCATCGACCTGCCGCAGGTCGTCAATGCCGCCGGCAACAACGGTGCGTTTGCCATGCTCGAGCGCGACGTGAACAACATCCGCGGCACCCTCGGCCGCTTCGCGCCGGAGCTCCTCGAAACGCAGTTCGCGCGTGAGATCTGGGCGCTGTTCGAGCAGGGCGACCTGAAGGCGGATAGCCCGCTGACCGGCATCTGCGCGCCCGACGAGGTGCCCCCGGACCCGCAGGGCGTGCTGCTCGTCATCGAGGATGCGCGCGAGGAGGCGCTGCAGAAGGAACTGGCCGCAAAGGCTTAGCGCCAGTTTCTCGGACCGGCAGGCCCGCGCCATCTGCCCGGGGTGAAGCCTCTGGTCAAAGGCGCTTCCGCCCCCCACAAGCGAAAGCTTGGCCTGATGCGCGGATGTTTCAAGGCGCATGGCGATGGTCTACATTCCGCGGCGACCGGCAAGGCAGCCCGTGCGCGAGCCAGTCGGGGTAAGACCACCAGCCACCCCCGCGTTCACGTCCCATCCACCGGAGCATGCAATGGCGCTCAGCGCCACAATCTACGCATTCGAGGTCGAGCTTGCAGACTCGGACCGCAACGTCTACCAGACTCTGGAGCTGCGCGTCGCCCGTCACCCTTCGGAGACCGGTGAGTTCCTGCTGGCGCGTCTCCTGGCGTACTGCCTCGAGTGCACCGAGGGCATCGCCTTCTCGAGGGGTCTGTCGGACCCGGATGAGCCTGCGATCGCGGTACGTGACCTCACGGGCGCCCTGAGGTCGTGGATCGAGGTGGGGGCACCGGATGCGGCCCGGCTGCATCGCGCCAGCAAGGCAGCACCCCGGGTCGCCGTATACGCACACCGCAACGCCGCCCAGCTGGCCGAGCGCTACCGCAGCGAGAGGATCCACCGCGCCGAGAGCCTGGAGCTGTACGCCCTGGACAGCGAGTGGCTCGCGGCCCTGGCGCCCCGGCTCACGCGCCGCACGGGCCTCTCGCTCACCGTGGCAGCCGGGCACCTGTACCTGTCGCTCGCGGGCGAGAGCAGCTCCAGCACCGTGCAGCGCCTCGCCATCGTGCCAACGCCATGAGTCACCTTGCGCCGGCTCGCGCAGCCTTGCCAGTGGCCGCGGTCCGGATAGACTCAAACCTCCCAGGCGGCCCGCGGGCCTTTCGTTACCATCCCAGCCTTCCTGCCATGACCGAGACGTTCACGTGAGTGCTGACGACACCGGCAACCCTTTGCGGGCCATCGCCTCGTACCTGGCGCAGCGACAGGCGGACATCCTGCGCCGCTGGCATGCCCTGGTGGACGCAGACCAGGAGCTCTCTACGGCCTCCTCCATCTCGCGCGCCCAGTTCTACGATCACATCCCCCAGGTGCTCGACGCCTTCGAGCAGCGCCTGCGCGCCCGCAACGAGGACGACAAGCAAGAGGCCAAGGCCGAAGAGAGAAGGAGTGCCGCCGAGCACGGACTGCACCGCTGGCAGCAGGGCTACAACCAGCTGGAGACGATGCGCGAGTGGGCGCACCTGCAGATGTGCCTGCTCGAGGAACTCGAAGGCTACGGTGCCGCGCACCGGGAGGCGGATGCCACGGCGCTGCGCACCGCGCGGCGCGAACTTGCGCGCCTGTGCGGGGATGGAGTGTGCGAGAGTGCCGCGCGCTATGGGCGGCTGCAGCAGCTGGAGGCGGCCAGCCGCGTGCGCGACCTGCAGCAGGCGCTTGCCCAGCTGCAGACCCTGGAGCGCGAGCGCGCCGAGCGCCTGCGCGAGGCGGCGCACGACCTACGCAGCAGCGTCGGGGTGGTGCGGATGGCCGCCGAGGTGCTCGATCGCAGCAGTGTTTCCGATGCCGCCCGGGCACAGATGTCCCAGGCGCTGCAGCGCGGTACGGTGTCGCTGCGCGACCTGCTGACGGACCTGATGGACCTGGCGCGCCTGGAGGCCGGCCACGAGCGGCGCAAGCTGGTTGAATTCGACGCCGCCCAGACACTGCGGGAGTTCTGCGAGCCCCTGCGGGCGCTCGCCGCGCAGCGAAGCCTGTTCCTGCATACCGACGGACCCGAGCAACTGGTGGTCGAGGGCGACCCGCCCAAGGTGCAGCGCATCGCGCAGAACCTGGTCCTCAATGCCCTCAAGGCGACCGGGGAGGGCGGCGTGCGGGTCACCTGGGAGGAGCGCACCAGCGCGGAGCGTGAGCAGTGGATCCTGTGCGTCCAGGACACCGGGCCCGGGCTGACCACCGGCACGGCCGCGCCGCTGGAGCGCGCGCTCAAGCACGCGACCGAGGAGTCGCAGGAGGTCGAGGCTTCCCGACCCGCCGGTGAATCCGCCTCGCAGCGACTCGACCCGGCTCCGACCCTGCCCTCGCGCTCCTCGGCCGAGGGGTCCCGCGGCCAGGGCGGCGAGGGCATCGGCCTGTCGATCGTCAAGCGCCTGTGCGAGCTGCTCGATGCGAGCATTGAGCTGGAGACTTCGCCCGGCGCCGGGACTACCTTTCGCGTGATCTTTCCGCGCCGCTATCCGAGCTGATCCGGCGGCGACCGACCCTTCAGGCGTGTGCGAGGACCCAGCGCGCGATATCGGCGCGGCCCATGGCGCCCGACTGACGCGCGACCTCCCGCCCACCCCGGAACAGGACCATCGTCGGGATACTGCGGATCGCGAAACGGCTTGCGAGACCGGGATTGGCCTCCGTATCCACCTTCGCCAGCCGGACCTTGGGCTCGAGCTCGCCAGCAGCCGCCGCGTATTCGGGCGCCATCATCTTGCACGGGCCGCACCAGGGGGCCCAGAAGTCCACCAACACCGGGAGGTCGTTGCGCTCGATGAACCTCTGGAAGTTCGCCTCGGCCAGGTCAAGCGGCCGGCCGGCGAACAGGCGCTGGCGGCAGTTCCCGCAGACGGGTGCCTCGGCCAGGCGCGCCGCTGCGATGCGGTTAATCGTGTCGCAGTGCGGGCACACTAGATGTAGTGTTTCTGGCGTGTCGTTCTGCGTCCGGGCCATACCGCGCAAGCTCGGGGCTGGCCGCCGGGATTTCAAGACCTAACGCAAACACCGGGAGCTAAGTATGCCGAAGCATTGCAGCCATCTGGCCCAGGTCAGGACCGATCAGCCGAACACCGACGGCTGCGAGGAGTGCCTGAAGATGGGCGATAGCTGGGTGCACCTGCGGCTGTGCCGCACGTGCGGGCATGTGGGCTGCTGCGACGACTCGAAGAACAAGCACGCGACCAAGCACTTCCACGCGACGACGCACCCGATCATCACCTCCATCGAGCCGGGGGAGGACTGGAGCTGGTGCTACGTCGATCAGCTGGCAATGCAACTCAGCGACGCGAGCTAGGCCCCGCTCAGGCGCCCGGCGCCGGGCCCGCAAGGCCCGGGGCGGCACTCGCGCCCCCGGAGTTCTCGGCAAGGAAGGCGTGCACCGCGGCCACCACCTGCGCGCCTTCCCCCACGGCAGTTGCCACGCGCTTGACCGACCCTGATCGCACGTCGCCGACCGCAAACACCCCCGGACGGCTGGTCTGCATGGCGCGGTGGCCGGTGGCGACGTCGGCTCCGGTGAGCACGAAACCATTCGCGTCCAAGCGCACTCCCGAATTGGCGAGCCAGCCGGTGTTGGGATCTGCGCCTATGAACAGGAAGACGTGACGGATCGGTTGCTGCACGTCCGCCGGCGCACCTTGCGTGCGCCAGCGCACCGCCTGCAGGCTGCCGGCGGCCCCCTCCAGGGCCGAGATGGTGGTGCGGGGCAACACCTCGACGTTGGAGAGTCCCTCGATGCGATCCACCAGGTAGCGCGACATGTGCGCGCGCAGGTCGGGCCCGCGCAGCAGCAGGTAGACCTTGCGTGCGTGGCTGGACAGGTACACCACCGCCTGGCCGGCCGAATTTCCGCCCCCGACCAGCGCCACGTCCTGGTCAGCGCACAACCTGGCCTCGAGCGGCGATGCCCAGTAGTGCACGCCCGAGCCCTCGAACGCCTCGAGGCCTGGAATATCGGGCCGGCGGTAGCGCGCGCCACTGGCGATCACGAGCGCGCGGGCACGCACGCGCTCCTCACCCGAGAGCTGCAGCGCCTGTACCGGGCCTGCATCCCCAGCCGGGGCCGGCAGGGCCGTCACCAGGTCCGGGATCGCCATTTCGACCCCGAACTTCTGGGCCTGGTTGTAGGCACGCGCCATGAGAGCCATGCCACTGACGCCGGTCGGGAACCCCAGGTAGTTCTCGATGCGCGCCGAGGCGCCGGCCTGCCCGCCGAAGGCGTGAGCATCCAGCATCAGGACCGAGAGCCCCTCGGAGCCCGCGTACACGGCGGTCGAAAGACCCGCCGGCCCCGCGCCCACCACCGCGAGGTCGTAGATGCGCGAGGCATCGAGCGGCCCGACCAGCCCCAGGCAGCGCGCCAGGTCATTGTCACTCGGGTTGCGCAGCAGCTGCCCCCCCGGGCACAGGACGATCGGCAGCTGCGCGGGGTCGATGTGGAAGCGCTCGATGAGCGCCTGCGCACCGGCGTCCACCGCCGGGCGCAGCGTCTGGTGAGGATGCGCAGCGCGGCGCAGGAAGCCCTCGAGCCGCAGCACGTCTGCGTCCTCGGGGTTGCCGATGATGATCGGGCCGCCGGTGCCTGACTCCAGCAACCCGACGCGCCGCAGGATGAGCGCCCGCATGATCCGCTCGCCCAGATCGGCTTCTGCGATCAGGAGCGCCCGCAGCCGCTCCGGCGGGATGATGAGCGCCTCAGTGGCGCCGACCGCCCGCCCCTCCACGAGCGACGGGCGTCCAGCGAGCTGCGCCAGCTCACCCATGAAGGACCCTGGCCCGTGCGTCACGATGGGCTCGGAGGCGCCGGACTGCACCTGCCGGGTCACCGCAATGTGTCCGCTGAGGACAACGGTCAGCCCATGCCCGGCTTCGCCGATGCGCGTCACCAATTCGCCGGGGGCGAAGGACTGCACCTGCCCGAAGCGCCGCACGCGCAGCAGCTCCGCAGCGCTCAGCAGCGGGAACACCTGCTGCCGGCGCGTCTCGAAAACGGACGGCGGGGAGATAGTTGCCATGACGCTCGCGGGAGCATAAGGCAGGCGGGCGCCAAACGCCCGCCCGGCCCCGCCGCCCCCCAGGCCGCCCGGATTCGCCGCCCCTTCGGGCGATACCGTATGCTCGCGGCCTCAAGGGGATCGGGAGACCCGACATGGCGGCGTTTCAGCGCGAGATGTTGGTGCGTTTCGGACACTGCGACGCCGCCGGCTGGGTGTTCTACCCGCGCTACTTCGAGATGATCAGCGACTTCGTCGAGGACTGGTTCGAGGACGGGCTCATGGCAAGCGCCCCCGGGCTGTTCCATCACAAGAAGCTCCTCACCCCCTCGGTGCATTTCACCGTCGACTTCGCCAAGCCAACCCACTACGGGGAGCGCCTGACTTTCAACCTGTGGACGCTCAAGGTCGGCAGGACCTCCTGCGAGCTGCGCATCGAGGCCTCGCACCAGGGGGAGCTGCGCATGCGCGTGCGTCAGGTGCTGGTCTTCATCTCGGCCACGACTGCACGCGCCACCGCCGTGCCGCCGGAACTGGTTGCGCGCATGCAGCGCTTCGCCCTGGAACCTGCGACGACATCGCCGCCAGCACGTGCGGGCGCGCGGGCGCGCCGCGCGCCCAAGTCGAGCTGAACGCATCCGGTCGTGACGCGAGAGCGGATCTCACCTGTCCGGCGTGCCCGGTGTTGGTGCGTGTCCCAGGCGCGTTGTCAACGCTCATTAGGGGTAGAAGCGGCCTTTCGATAGTCATTTTCCGCGTCCGCGCGCGTGCTCGCGGACACCGCAGCGGCGCAAAATGCGGCCGCCTCGGGGCCGGTGCAATCAATCAGTGGATGATGGGCGCGCGTTCGGCCATCATCCCCTTCACGTCCCGCGGTAGCTTTGACGTCTCACGGCAGACCCGACATCCGGCGCTGCCATTCTCGGGCCACCGGAACAACGGCGGATTTGCGGGTTGCCTGCGGGAAGATCCGCCTGGGTGCCCGGCATGACGTGAACATCGCACCGGCACCAGCCACGAACGACAGAGCAAGGGATTTGCAGCGAGGTACTCCATGAGAGCGGCTGCCCATAGTGGCGCCATGAGACCGGGCCGGCCGGCGCAGGTGCGCCGCGCACGCCCGGGTGCAGCGCTCGGCGCAGCGCTCGCAGTCCTGCTGGCCGGCGGTTGCGCCGTGGGCCCGGATTTCAAGCGCCCCCCGACCCCGCCGGTCGCCTCCTATACGCCCGAGCCACTGCCCGAGCACACCGCCGCGAGCGAGGGGCCCGCTGGCACCGCGCAGACGTACGTGAACGGTGCCGACCTGCCCGCCCAGTGGTGGACGCTGTTTCACTCCGAGAAACTTAACGCCCTGGTGCAGCAGGCGCTCGGCGGCAGCCCGGACGTCGTGGCGGCGCAGGCGGCGCTGCGTGAGGCCCACGAGAAGCTGCTGGCACAGGAAGGGAGCCTACTGCCCTCGGTCGACGGTAACGCATCCGCGACGCGCCAGAAGATCAACGCCGCCGCCTACGGGCAGCCCGGTGGCGGTTCGTTCATCTATAACCTGTTCAACGCCACCGCCAACGTCTCCTACGGGCTCGACGTGTGGGGCGGGGAGCGCCGTGAGATCGAGGCGCAGCGCGCGCTTGCGGAATACCAGAGCTTCCAGCTGGAGGCCACCTACCTCACCCTCAGCTCCAACGTCGTGACGACGGCAATCCAGGAAGCCTCGCTGCGCGCCCAGATCGAGGCCACGCAGCAGATCATCGAGGCAGACCAACAGCAGCTCGACACCGTCGAGCGCCAGCTGGCACTCGGGGGCGCCTCGCGCCTCGATGTGCTTACGCAGCGCACGCAGCTCGCCAACGAGCGCGCCACCCTCCTGCCGCTGCAGAAGCAGCTGCAGCAGAACCGCGACCTGCTGGCCGTGCTGCTCGGGCAACCGCCGAGTGAGCAGCCGCAGGCACGCTTCGCCCTGGATGACCTGCAGCTGCCCGCCGACCTGCCGGTGAGCGTGCCGGCGAAGCTCGTCGCGCAGCGCCCGGACGTGCGCGCGCAGGAAGCCCTCGTGCACCAGGCCAGTGCCGAGATCGGCGTCGCAACGTCGAACATGCTGCCGCAGCTGACGATCACCGGCGATTTCGGCGGCACCAGCACCAAGTTCTCGGACCTGCTCAAGAGCGGCAGCAACGTGTGGAGCTTCGGAGCTGGGGTGACCCAGCCCATCTTTCACGGTGGCACGCTGCTACACGAGAAGCGCGCGGCCGTGGCCGCCTACGATCAGGCGGCCGCCCAGTACCGCGGCACGGTACTGACGGCGTTCCGCAACGTGGCCGACGCCCTGTACGCACTGGACGCCGACGCTGCGAACCTCGGCGAGCAGAACCAGGCGACCGAGGCGGCCGGCGAGACGCTCGAGGTGTCGCGCAAGCGCTACGCCGCCGGATCAATCAGCCCGCTCGACCTGCTGGTGGCCGAGCGCACGTTCCACCAGGCGCGCATCGCACAGCTGCAGGCCCAGGCCGCCCGCTACGCGGATACCGTGGCGCTGTTCCAGGCGCTCGGGGGTGGCTGGTGGAACCGGGAGTCAGCGGGCGCCACGGCGCGCCGCTGAAAGCGCAGCTCCCGGGCGCGCGCAACGGACTGTTAATGGAGAATCGATGAAACGCTGGATGTTGCTGATCGTCGCCGTGGTCGCGCTGGTCGTGGTCATCGGTGGCATCAAGGGCTACGGGGCCTACAAGATGTTCCAGGGCTTTGCGGCCCAGGGACCGCCGAAGTTCACCGTAAGCACCACCAAGGTGACGTACCAGGACTGGCTGCCCCAGCTGTCCGCGGTGGGGAGCCTGCGCGCCGAGCGTGGTGCCGACCTGAGCGCCGAGGTCGCAGGCACGGTGGATACCATCGAGTTCACCTCGGGCGACTACGTGAAGCCGGGCCAGATGCTGCTGCGGCTGCGCGCGGCGGACGATGCCGCGCACCTGGAATCACTGAAGGCCGCCGCTGCCCTGGCCGAGATCACCTACAACCGCGACAAGGCGCAGTTCGAGGCGCAGGCCATCAGCCAGGCGGTCCTGGATGGCGATGCCGCCAATCTGCGCAGCGCAAAAGCTCAGGTGGCCGAGCAGCAGGCGCTGCTCGACAAGAAGTTCGTGCGCGCCCCCTTCGCAGGACAGATCGGCATCCGCGCCGTCGACCTCGGCCAGTACCTGGCGGCCGGCACCAAGATCGTGACCCTGCAGCAGCTCGACCCGATCTTCGTGGACTTCTACCTGCCGCAGCAGTCGCTCAGCCAGGTCCATTCCGGGCAGAAGGTCACCATCGCCACCGACTCGTTCCCTGACCAGAGCTTCGATGGCGCAATTTCCGCCATGGATCCGCAGGTCGACCCCGGCACCCGCAACGTGGTGCTGCGTGCGACCCTGAAGAACGGCGGGCACAAGCTGCTGCCGGGCATGTACGCCAACGTGAATATCGAGGTCGGGGCGCCGGTGCGCTATCTGACCCTGCCGCAGACGGCCGTGGCCTACAACCCCTACGGGGCCACCGTCTACCTCGTGGCGCCTGCGACCGCAGATCCCAAGGCGCCCGCCGGCTCGCCGGGCAGCAGACCCCCGCCGGCGGGGAGTCTCGTTGCCAAGCAGGTGTTCGTCACCACGGGGCCCACCCGGGGTGACCAGGTCGCAATCCTCAAGGGAATCGCGGAAGGCGACGAGATCGTGACGTCCGGCCAGATCAAGTTGCGCAACGGCGCCCTGATCACGATCAACAACGCCGTGCAGCCCTCGGACGACCCCAACCCGCATCCGAAAGAGGAATGAATCAGCCGCGCGCCGCAGGGATGCCCGGGCGCGCGCAGCCGAGCGTGACTTAAGGACCGTTGATGAATTTTACCGACCTCTTCATCCGCCGACCCGTGCTGGCCACCGTCGTGAGCCTCTTGGTGCTGGTGCTCGGCCTGCGCGCGCTCGTGAGCCTCCCAGTGCGCCAGTTCCCCAAGACCGAGAATGCCACGGTCACCGTGACCACCCAGTACTACGGCGCGAGCGCGGACCTGGTCGCCGGCTTCATCACCACGCCGATCGAGTCGGCGGTCGCCGAGGCGCAGGGCATCGACTACCTGACCTCCAGCAGCACCACGGGCGCCTCGACCGTCACCGCGGCGCTGCGCCTCAACTACGACTCCAACCGCGCACAGTCCGAGATCAGCAGCAAGGTCAACTCGGTGCTGAACCAGCTTCCCACGGGCACGCAGCAGCCGGTGATCACGGTGCAGGTCGGGGATACCGTCGCCGGCATGTACCTCGGGTTCAACAGCGAGACACTGCCCGCCAACCAGATCACCGACTACGTGATCCGCGTGGTGCAGCCGAAGCTGCAGGCCGTGCCCGGGGTGCAGAAGGCACAGCTGCTCGGCGCGCGCCAGTACGCCCTGCGGGCATGGCTTGATCCCGCGAAGCTCGCCGCGCATGGCGTCACCGGGGCCGACGTATCCGCGGCCCTTGCCAACAACAACTACCTCTCCACGCTCGGCACCACCAAGGGGCAGATGGTGAGCGTCGACCTGACCGCCGCGACCGACCTGCATTCCGCGGAAGAGTTCAAGAACCTCGTGGTCAAGGAGAGCAACGGCGCGCTGGTGCGGCTGCGCGACCTGGGCACCGTGGTGCTGGGCGCGGAGGATTACGAGTCCGACGTCGCCTTCAAGGGCAAGGGCTCGGTGTTCATCGCGATCAACGTCGCCCCGGAAGCCAACATCCTCACCGTGATGGAAAGCATCCGCAAGATCTTCCCGGAAATCCAGGCGCAGCTGCCGGCCGGGCTGCACGGCGAGATCGGCTACGACACCACCGGCTACATCAATGCGGCCATCCGCGATGTCGTCAGGACCCTGAGCGAGACGCTGCTGATCGTGACGGTGGTGATCTTCCTGTTCCTCGGCAGCGTGCGCTCCGTCATCGTGCCCGTGGTCGCGATGCCGCTGTCCCTGATCGGCGCCTTCTTCATCATGCTGGTGCTCGGTTACAGCATCAACCTGCTGACGCTGCTCGCGCTCGTGCTGGCGATCGGGCTCGTGGTCGACGACGCCATCATCGTGGTGGAGAACGTCGACCGCCACATGAAGCTCGGCCAGGCACCCTATGAGGCGGCGATCTCAGCGGCGCGGGAGCTGGCCGGTCCCATCGTGGCGATCTCCGTGGTGCTGATCGCGGTCTACATCCCGATCGGGTTCCAGGGCGGCCTGACCGGATCGCTGTTCTCGGAGTTCGCGTTCACGCTCGCAGGGGCTGTCGCGGTGTCGGCGCTCATCGCGCTGACCCTGTCGCCGATGATGTGCGCGCGCTTCTTCAAGATGGAGCACGACGGCGGCAACCGCCTGGTGCGGATGATCGACCACAACTTCGAGATCTTCACCAACCTCTACCACCGCATCCTGCGGGTGATGCTCGATGCGTGGAAGGTGGTGGTGGTGTTCGGCGCGGTGGTGATCGTGCTGATCGCGGTGATGATGGGGCTGCCGCTGATGGGCGTCATGGCCAAGAGCGAGCTGGCGCCCGCGGAGGATCAGAGCTTCATCTTCTACATCGGCACCGGCGCGCCCAACGCCTCCATCCAGCAGATGGCCGGCTACCAGCACCAGGCGTTCAAGGCGCTCAGCTCGATCCCGGAGTACGAGAACTCCTTCCAGTTCGCCGGCAACGGCACCGGCACCAGCAATACCGGCTTCGGCGGCATCATTCTCAAGGACTACGGGCAGCGCAAACGGGACGCCAAGGCGATCCAGCTCGACCTGCAGCAGCGCGCCTCGCAGATCGCCGGCGCAAACATCTTCTTCATCAACCCGCCCTCGCTCCCCGGGTCAAACGGCGGCTACCCCGTGCAATTCGTGATCCAGAGTGCCGCACCCTTCAACGAGCTGTACGAGGTCTCGCAGGCGGTGCTGGCCAAGGCGCAGGAGACTGGCAAGTTCTACGTGCTCGACAACAGCCTGAAGATCGACAAGCCGCAGACAACCCTCGCGGTCGATCGTGGCAAGGTCGCCCTCCTCGGCCTCACCATGAAGGACCTGGGCGGGGCGCTGAGCAGCATGCTCGGCGGTGGCTATGTGAACTACTTCAGCATCGCGGGGCGCTCGTACAAGGTCATCCCGCAGGTCATCCAGGCCCAGCGCCTGAACCCTGAACAGGTCGGCGACTACTACATCCGCACGGCCAGCGGCGAGGTGGTACCCGCATCCACGGTGGTCTCCTTCAAGACCGAGACCGTTCCGGAGTCCATCAGCCACTTCCAGCGCCTCAATTCCGCGACCATCCAGGGCGTCTTTGGCGGCACCCAGGGCGAGGCGCTGAACACCCTGCGCAGCATCGCCGCGCAGATCCTGCCGCAGGGCTACACCATCGACTACAGCGGCGAGTCGCGGCAGTTCGTGCAGGAGTCCGGCGGCTTCCTCGCAACCCTGGGGTTCGCCATCATCATCATCTTCCTGGTGCTGGCGGCGCAGTTCGAGAGCTTCCGCGACCCGCTCGTGGTCATGATGTCGGTCCCGATGGCGATCTTCGGCGCCGTGGTATTCATGTTCCTGGGGTTCGCCACCCTGAACGTGTACACGCAGGTGGGCCTCGTGACCCTGGTCGGGCTGATCGCCAAGCACGGCATCCTGATCGTGCAGTTCGCCAACGAGCAGCAACGCGAGGGTAAGTCCAAGCGCGACGCCATCGAGGCGGCGGCGACGATCCGCCTGCGTCCCATCCTCATGACCTCCGCGTCGATGGTGTTTGGCGTGGTGCCGCTCCTCATTGCCAGCGGCGCGGGCGCCGTCGGCCGCAACCACATGGGGCTCGTGATCTTCACCGGCATCTCGATCGGAACGATGTTCACCCTGTTCGTGGTGCCGGCGATGTACATGTTCCTCGGCGCCGAACACCACGAGGCCGCCAGGGAGCGGGCGGCGAGTCCGGACGTGGCGCACCCGTGAAGCGCGCGGACCGGTAGCGGGCGATAGAGCGGGGCCTTCAGCTCACGAGTGCGTGCATGGCCTCGCAATGAGCGACGAGATTCGGGTGCGCGCACACGAACTGGCGCAGCGGGGTCTCGATGCGGAAGTAATAGATGTTGGCGATGAAGCCGTAGATCGCAGCATCGATCCCCGCCGGCGCCACTCCGCGCAGGTACGTCGCTGCCGGCACGAGGTGCGCCAGCACCCGCAGGTCGGCAATGCCGCGCGCGTATGCAGCCGCGGGCGCAAAGCGGCCTATCCCCTGGAAATGGTAGCGCTGGAAGTTGAATTCACGCGCCTTCTGCAGTCCTTCCAGGGTGACACCGGGGTGCTCGCGCAGCAGCGCGTCGCGGAAGGCTGGCCAGAACTCCTCATCCTTCCAGCGTGAATAGGACATCACCCAGTACAGGTCATCGAGCATGCGCAGCAGCAGCTGGTCGAGGTCGCGCTGCTGCGCCGTCCGCGCCGCATCCAGGGTGACGCCGTGGCTTGCCGTCAGATGCTCGATGATGGTGTCACTGTCGCCGATCGCCTGGCCGTCATCCACGATGTAGGGCAACTGCCCGCGCGGGGCCGCAGACGCATCGAAGATGTGCCGGTGTTCGAACGCAATGCCGGCGAGCCTGAGGAAGGCATAGACCTTGAGGCCGTAGCCGTTGTTGTCGGCCACGCCGAACAGCCGCGGATAGGAATAGAGTGTGAGCATCGAGTCCCCCTGCCCCGTTCAGCCGGACGTGCTCTCAGGTGGAGACCTGGGCGGCGTAAGCTGCAATGCACGAGATCACAATCGCCGCCCCACCCCACGCCATGGCCGGGTGCAGGCGGCGGTGCCGCAGGCTGTCCACGACCACGCACGCCAGCACCGCCGTCATCATCACCGCAAGGATGATCACCTCGCTGTGCTCACTCCCGGCGCGCTCGGCGATGCGCCCGAGCGCCGGTGGCAGGGCACTCACGAGCGCGAGCAGCATCAGGCGCTTGTGCACATCGGTGCGACGCCGCAGCAGCAGCGCACAGGCCGCCAGCGCGCCAAAGACCAGGAGGTTGATCCCGTCGAATGCCACGAAGAGTTCCACTGACTGCCTGAGGGTCGCGTCCGGGAAGCGCAGGCGGATGGCGCGCACCACCACGAGCTCCCCGAGGGCGACGGCAAGCGGTGCAAGGTAGGCACCGATGACGCCCACTCTGCGATGCAGTTCGAGACGGTGCCGGTAGGCCAGCACCACCTGGGCGACGAAAAGCACGACCCATGCGCTCATGAGGATGCCGTGGGCGTGTACGACCCAGGGCAGCACGTGCCTCTGCACGAACCAGGGACGCAGGTAATAGCTGTGCGCGAACCCGGCGAAAAACAGCGCCACCAGCAGGCACGTGAAGGCCAATAGCAACCTGCGGTTGACCGCTGGCACGGCTGCTGCAGCTGCGGCGCTCACGCCCGATCGATCCTGCGCTTGCGACACCCGCAGCCTGCTCGCACGAGGGTTGCCACGGGCCGCATGTCGCCTAGCGCGCCGTGCCGGGAGTCAGCAGCAGGTCCTTCTGCGACTCGGCAAGGGCGAGTTCGGCATAGCTGATGGGGACGAGCTCATTGCCTGCGAACACCCGCGCGGTGAGGCCCGCGGCGAGCAACAGCTCGATGATGGCCTGCGGCTGCAGGCCCGCAAGCTTCAGCCCCTCGGGGGAGTATTCCAGGAGCACGCAGCGGCAGCGGCCGAGCAGCTCACCCGCGCCCCGCAGTACCAGGCACTCGAACCCCTCCACGTCGATCTTCAGCAACGCCACGGGCCTTGCTCCGAGCTGCTCGCGTTGCCACACGTTCCTGAGGGTATCAACGGGCACCTCGACCGTGCCGCCGCTGGTATTGCCCTCGAGCAGGGTGTGCCGGCCGTTGTTACTTTCGCGGTAGCGATGCAGCAGCGCTACCCCGGGCTTCTCCCCGAGGGCGAGGTTGAGGGCCGTCACGTGCGTCGCATGATTGGCCCTGAGGTTGGTGCTGAGCAGCCGGTAACTGCCAGGGTCCGGCTCAAACGCGAGCACGCGCGCGCCAGGAGCGCTCAGGCGATCCAGGAGCACGCTGTACCAGCCGATGTTGGCACCCACATCGAGCGCCACTTCGTCAGCCCCAACCCTGACGTTGTCGAGCAGGTAGCGGGTGATGTGCGGCTCGTGGGCACCGATGCGGTAGATATGACGCGTTATGCAGTCCGCCGCGGGCCCCGTGAAGGTCAGGCCAAAGGGCGCCGCGTGGGCCTCCACAAAGCCGTCGCGGCTCGTGACCCGGGCAATGCCGAACTGGCACGTCCTGAGCATGCGCAGAAACCATGCGTGCTGTACGGGAATGGACAAGGTAGTGCGAACCCTTTTCTGCCCCTCAATCCGGGGCACTCGATTTGGGTCACCGCCGGCGCGCAGCCTGCGGATGAGGCTGCGGATCTTAACGCGTTTCACCCGGGCGAGCTGCCGGGAGGCACTGCAGGCTCCCCACGCGCCACGGAGCCGTGCGCACCTGCGCCCGGCACTCCGCGGGATTGCAGGCCGGCTTGCCTATGAGACAAGCTGCCTCCCGGCTCCTACGCAACCTGAGGACTGAAGCCCGTGACTACCCCGACTCCTGGCCTGCAGCTTGAGAACAGCTCCCACCCCGCACAGCGCGCCGCAGCCCTCTCCGCCCGGTACGCTTCCGAGCGCAACAAGGCCGCCTGGCTCGATCTTTATGCGGAGGACGCCATCATCCAGGATCCGGTGGGCGTCTCGCCGCTGGACCCTGCCGGGAATGGCCACCGCGGACGCGCGGCGCTGACCCGCTTCTGGGACATGATCATCGGCCCGGGCAACATGACTTACCGCATCCGCGAGTCCTACCCCTGCGGGAACGAGTGCGCCAACGTGTGGAGCCTCACCAACAAGATGCCTGGCGGCGGTGACATTACGGTCGACCTTGTCAGCATCTACGCGGTGAATCCGGCCGGCAAGCTCACCGCCATGCGCGCCTACTGGAGCTACGCCGAGATCGAGCAGAAGCTGAAGTCCGCCATCGGTCGCTGAGCCCTGCGCGCGGCGGGCACGGCAAGCCGCTCAGCCAGCGGCTGATTGCTCGAGCGGGATGCCATAGCGCTCGACGTAGCCCCTGAAGCGCTCCCGGATGGCGCCCGCCTCGAGCCCGAACTGCGCTGGATCATAGGCGTGACGCCCGAACTTGCCCTTGGGGTGGGACTCGACGTGCTGGGTCATTGCACCCAGGGCCTGGCCGCTGAGCTCATCGCCAAACGCGGCGTAAACTGACCGCATTGTCCCCAGGGGGTCGCGGACCAGGTCGGCGTAGTGCACATCGCAGATGCGCTTGTCCGGGTGTGCCGCACGGAAGGCATCGACGGCTGCGACCGAGCGCTCGAGCATGTCGATCCAGTGATCGGCGATGTAGCGGCGGTGGTCTGCATCCGAGAACGTCCGGGTGAGGGTCGTGATCAGGCTGCACACCGAGGCACACAGCACCACCGGATCCCGGTGCATCAACACCAGGCGCGCATCCGGATAGACCGCACTCAGCACCTCCAGGTGCAGCGCGTGGTGGGGGCTCTTGAGCGACCAGCGACCGCGCACCCCGCCACTCTGCAGGACCTGAAGCACGCGCTGATGGTGCTCGTAGGCACTGCGATGGTCGGTGGTACGCAGCCAGGTACCATAGCCCGGAATGTTCGCCATCGCCTCCCACAGGAGGCTCTTGAAGTCCTGGTTGAGGACGGCAATGCATTCGGTGGGGCCGTCCGGCTCCTCGCTCTGCACTACGCGCACGCGCGGATTGATCTGGTCGAGCATCGCGGCCGCGGCGCGCGCCGCCGCGATGCGCGGGTCGCTGTGCAGGCTGGATGGCGCGGGCGGCGGGATGCTGTCGCCGGCCTCCCAGCGCAGCAGGGGCCGGTGGCGCGCATCCTTCTCCAGCATGTGCGAGAGAAACGTGGTGCCGGCCCGGAACATGCCGACCACGACGAAGGGCGCCTCGATCAGCTCCTTCTCAGTGCCGGGGTGGCGCTTCACCCAGTCGACGACTCTCAGGCGGTTGCTGAGGCAGGCGAGCACGGCGCCCGGCACCACCGCCGCGCCGATCTGGTTGAGCTGTGCCTCTGAGGACACCGACTGGCACAAAACCTCCAGGCCTTCGCGAAAGCTGTCGCTGCCGAAGTCATCGAGGCGCGTCTGCTCGCAGGCAGCCGCGATGAGTGCGTCGGGGCGGATCTGCATCGGCGCCTCTCTCAACTACTGATATCGACGACCGTGCGTCCGATGGTGCGGCGCGCCAGGTGTTCTTCCAGCACCGCGGGCACCTCACTCATGGCAATGCGGCGGCTGACCGCAGGCCTGATCTTGCCCTGCGCGAGCAGCCCGCGCAGGCCGGCGTGAACTGCCGCCGCGGTGGCCGGCGGATAAAGGTTCATGCCCATGCGCCGCATCGGCCCCACCGCCATGCCATAGGCAAGCATGACGCCCAGCACCGAGAAATTGCCGATCGAGACCTTGCGCAGCGGCCTGCCGCTGAAGCCCCCCTGGGCATCGCCGTTGAAGCCGACGGGCAGATAGCGCCCCTCGAGGGCCATGCAGGTCCAGACCTTCTCGGTGAGATCGCCCCCCACCAGGTCGAAGGCGACGTCGACGCCGTGCCCGGCGGAGAACTCCATCACGCGGTCAAACAGGTCATCCTGCTGGTAATCGACCGCGAGGGAGGCGCCAAGAGCGGTGCAGTACTTCGCCTTTTCAGCGCCACCCGCGAGCGCCATCACGCGCGCGCCCGCAGCAACGCCGAGCTGCACAGCCGCCGCACCCACGCCGCTGGCAGCCCCGGTGACCAGGGCGAATTCTCCGGATTTCAGATGTGCGCGGATGTGCAGGCCAAGATATGCGACGTGGTAGGGGAGCAGGAATCCGGCCGCCTCCGCGTCATCCAGTTCATCTGGCGCCTCGAACAGCGCGGTCATGGGCACGATCGCCTTCTCGGCCATGCCACCCAGGGCCATCTTCGTCATGCCCACGACGCGTCGGCCGACCCAGCCCTCGGCGCCCGCGCCCGCCGCCTCGACCACGCCGCACACGTCCATGCCCAGGGTGAAGGGCGGCTTGAGCATCATCATCGCGACCCCGCCGAGCGCGCGGGCGCCATCGCCGAAGTTCAGCGAGGCAGCCGATACCGCCACGCGCACCTCGCCCGGCCCCACCTCCGGCACCGCGATGTTGCTGATCCCTATCACCTCAGCCGGCCGGCCGTGGGCGCGAACCTGGACCGCCTTCATCGCTCACCCTGTGAGTTCTTGCGCACAATTTCCCCTCTGGTTGGGCCGGCCCCGACGTCGGATTGCGTGGCGGGCCGGGTGTCTCAAATTTGCCTCGCCCTGCCGATTCCCGGCGTGGCGCCTTGATGGCCCACGCGTGCCGCCGCAGTGCGATCGATCATACGTTTTGCACCCCTCAATACCAAGGAGCCCGCGCAGCCGCGCACCCGCGCGCACGCCGATTTGGTCGGGGTCTAGGCTGAATTATGACGTCTCGGTGCGAAGCAATCGTGGACGCACGCGACGACGCAAAACGGTGCAGACGGCACGCAAAGACGCCGTCGCCGCGGTGCTCCCTCGTTTGGACGAGGCCGGAATTTCGCCGCAATCCTGCGTTGCGCGTATGCAACGCAGGCTCGACAACCAATCGAGCGGGCGTATGATCGAGGCGCTGACTATTACATGCTAGGGGGATCCTCATGTTGAAGACCGGTTCGCGCCTGGGCGGCGCGATGTTTGCCGTGACTGGCCTCTTTATCACCGACGCTCGCCTCGCTCTCGCACAAGAGCAGACTACCGAGGGCATCCAGGAGATCGTCGTCACCGCGCAGCGCCGCGAAGAGAATCTGCAAACGACTCCGATCGCGATCACGGCGCTGACCGCCGACGCGCTCAACAAGCAGGGTGTTACCGATTTCGCCGGTGTGGCGCAGCAGTCCACCAGCATCAACTTCACGCCTTACCCGAGCTCGGGCAACACGCTGATCCTCTACATGCGTGGTCAGGGCGTCGCGGACGCGAACCAGATCACCCAGGACGGTTCGGTCGGCCTGTATGAGGACGGCTTCTACATCGCGCGCCCCCAGGCCGAGACCTTCGACCTCGCGGACGTCGACCGTGTGGAAATCCTGCGCGGCCCGCAGGGCACCCTGTACGGACGCAACACCACCGGCGGCGCGGTCAACATCATCAGCAAGAAGCCCGACGGGGACTTCGACGTCAAGTTCAGCATCGATGGTGGCCAGCGCGATTACGTACGTGCGCTCGGCACCATGAACCTGCCGACCGTCATGGGCGGCCTGTCGAGCAAGGTCACCCTGCTCTATAGCAACCTCGCCGGCAACGTCTCCAACTCGGGCGGTGAGGACTACAACCGCGAGAACCAGAAGGGTGGCCGCGTCTCGCTGCGCTGGGATACCGGTGGCATGTTCACCGCCGACTACTTCTACGAGGTCGGGGAGCTGGAATCGACGCCCATCTACTACCAGGACGCCGCACTCTCTGGGATCCCCGCGATCCCGAACTACCCCCCGACGGTCGGGCTCGCCAGCAATACCTGGGAGCCGATCTATCTGCCGCTGAGTGTGGCCAAGTTCAACTCCGATGGCCTGACCCTGAACTTCAAGTTCAACGACGCGGTGGACTTCCGCTCACTGACCTACTACCGCGGCCTCGACTCGCGCTTCTACCAGGACTACGCGGGCGCATTCACCAACCCGGCGCTCGCGCCCAGCGAGGGCATCACTAACTTCACCAGCAACGACATCGTGCAGAGCAACGAATTCACCCAGGAATTCCAGCTCGTGGGCACCATTGCCAAGACGGTCGATTACGTCGCCGGCCTCTACTACTACGACGAGCACGCCAACCACAACGAAGTTGGCACCATCAACATCCCGCTCGAGCCCATCCCGGGAATCCCGGTGCCGATCTACAGTGACCTGCAGCAGCGCTACGTGACGGCCGAGGCCAAGTCGAAGGCCGCCTACACGCAGTTCACCTGGCACGTGACCGAGCCGTTCTCGATCACCCTCGGTGGCCGCTACACCAAGGACAACCGCGACGCGGCGCGCACCTATACGAGCAACGCGATCGCCTTGGCACCGCCGCCGACGAATCCCTTCTGCCCACCGGCCTGCGCGTTCCCGATCAACCAGAGCGATCCGCCGAACTCGGCCAACAACCTGAGCTTCAGCAAGTTCAATCCCGCCGGTACGCTCAACATGGCCTGGACGCCGGACGTCAACACCTACCTGCGTATCGCGACCGGGTACAAGGCCGGCGGCTCGAGCGAGGCGGCGGACTTCGGGCAGTTCAGCAACACTTTCAAGCCCGAGAATGTCACGACCTATGAGCTCGGCCTGAAGTCCTACTGGCTCGAGCATCGCGTGCGCGCCAACATCGCGGTGTTCTACAGCAAGTTCAGCGACATGCAGCTGCAGTTCGACACCAACCCGACCAATCTTGCGATCGTGGCGGGCTACAACGCTGGCGAGGCGAAGGTCAAGGGCGCGGAGTTCGAGTTCCTGTTCGCGCCCACCAGCGACCTCACGATCGGCCTGAGCGACACCGTGCTGTCGACCAATATCCAGACCGTGTATGCCATCGCCGGCACGCTCTTCGATCCGGCGGTGAACCCGGCCTCGCCCTACAAGGTCGGGCAGAACATCGCGCCGCTGTTCCGCGTGCCGTACGCCCCGAACAACATCGCCAATGCCAATATCGACTGGACACTGTTCCACGCCGGTGGCGGCAACCTCGAGGCGTACTTCGACTATCGCTTCCAGGGACGTCAGTACGACACCGTGACGACCGGCGTGAACGTGCCGAACTCGGCCCAGTTCTACTCCATCCCCGCCCACGGTGTGCTCGATGGCCGCTTGACCTGGAACTTCGACATGCACGGCAACAAGAAGACGCTGCGCCTGTCGCTGTGGGGCAAGAACATCACGAACAAGCAGTACCAGGAGCACGTGATCGGCGAGGGTGCCGCGCCGTTCGTGGCGCTGCCCGGGCAGCCGCAGACCGGCTACACGTACCAGGCGACTGCCTGGGCGCCCAAGGCGCAGGTCGGAGCCCAGCTGCAATACGGGTTCTGATCCGTCAGTCTGTCGAGTAAGCTCGCGCGGGCCCCCGGTGGCCCGCGCGACTTTTTCCGGGCACGGAAAGCGCGTCATTTCGCCCAGGACTGCTCCCATCCTGAAACTCCAGAACCCGGACCTGAGCGCTGATCCTGCGGCACGGCGCGCCGTCAAGGACGAGACCGTACAGGTCGAGTTCGCCGCAACAGCCGGCATGCTTGCGAGTGCCGTGGGCCCCAATCACTACCGGGCGGGCGACGCTCTCATCAGCGGCTCGACCGGTGACCGCTGGTGCGTGTCCCGAGAGCGCTTCGATGCCAAGTACGAGCCGGTGGCCCCGACCGCGCGCGGCGGCGCGGGCCCCTACCGCAACCGCCCGGCCCAGGTGCTCGCGAAACAGATGGACCGCGATTTCTCGGTGTCACGCAGCGCGGGAGGGGACGTGCTGCAGGGTGCGGCCGGGGACTGGCTGGTGCAGTACGCCCCCGGTGATCACGGCATCGTCGAGCGCGCCCGCTTCGAGCGCGTCTACCGCCTGCTGCCCCTCCCCTGAATCGCCGCGCTCAGCGCGGCGCGAGGCGCCACAGCGACGTGACCTCGGCTGCGCGCGCGGCGTGCAGCGCATCGCCCACATCGGCTGCGCGCGGATGCCGCGCTCGCGCCTCATCCCGGCCCACCACCCGCAGGCGCGCTGCATCGAATGCCGCGAGCAATTCCTCCCGCGAGCGCAGCCCAAGGTGCTCGGCAAGGTCGGAGAGTACCAGCCAGCCCTCGCCGCCGGCCTCGAGGTGCGCGGCGAGCCCTGCGAGGAAAGCGCGCAGCATGCGGCTCTCGGGGTCGTAGATGCCACGTTCCAGGGATGAGCCTGGCCGGGCGGGAATCCAGGGCGGGTTGCAGACAGCAAGCGCGGCACGACCCGCGGGAAAGAGGTCCGCCCGCTCCACGTGCACCTGCTCCCCGAGGCCCAGCTGCTGCAGGTTCTCCCGTGCGCAGGCGAGCGCTCGCTCATCGAGGTCGGTCGCAATCACGCGCCGCACCCCGCGCCGGGCGAGCACCGCCGCCAGCACGCCGGTCCCGGTGCCGATATCGAACGCGACGCTGTCCGCGTGCAGTGCTGCCGGCAGCGAAGCGCTGGCCACCAGGTCCACGTACTCACTCCGCACGGGCGCGAACACCCCGTAGTGCGGGTAAATCCGGCCCCCAGCTGCGGGGATCCCCAGGCCCTTGAGCCGCCACTCGTGCGCACCGATCAGCCCGATGAGCGCGCGCAGGGGCACGAGCGAGTCGTGCCCGTCTGCACCGAAGGCTTCGATGCAGGCCTGCTGCACGTCAGGGGCACGCGCGAGGGGCACGACATACGCCGCATCCAGTGGCACCAGGAGCGCATTCAGGGTGCGCGCGCGCTGCGACTGACCCTGCCGGTAGTGGTTGAAGGCCTCAAGCGGTGAGGCGGGGCGGCCACCGGCGCGCCGCCCACGGCGATCGGCACGCCGGCCGAGCGCGAGGAGCATCTGCCGGGCGTTCTGGAAGTCTCCGCGCCACAGCAGGCCCTTGCCCTGGCACGCCATCCCGTAGGCCTCATCGGCGCTGGTGCGGTCGTCAACGATGACGACCTCCTTGGGTGGTGCTGCCTCGCTGGCCGAGCGCCACACGGCGCAGTGCGCGCTGCCGTCCTCTTCCCACCGGACCAGGGCCGCGGAGCTCATTGCGGCACCCCGCGCGGGTTCAGGGCGCGTAGGCACTGCGACGCAGGCGCCGCATGCCGTCCAGCCAGCGATCGTAGTCGGCGGTCTTGCGGGTCATGTAGGAGGCGACCTGGGCGTGCGGCAGGATGAGGAAACGCTCCGCCTCCAGGCCGCGCACCACCGCCTCGGCGAGCTCGTCCGTCGAGATCACGCCGTCGATCGTCTGCGGTCCCGGGGGCGCGTTGCGGACCATCGGCGTGTCCACCCCCTGCGGGCACAGGATCGAGACCTTGATCCCCTGGTCGCCGTGGGTGATGGCGAGGCTTTCGGCAAAGCCGACGGCCGCATGCTTGGTCGTGGCGTACACGGAGCTGCCGATCTGGCTCAGGAGTCCCGCGGCGGAGACGGTGTTCAGGAAATAGCCCGCCCCACGGGCAACGAAACGCGGCACCAGCAGGCGCGCCGCGTAAACGTGGGCCATGACATTGATCCCCCAGGCGCGGGCCCACACGGCATCGGGTGCCGAGGCGAGGTTGGCAGGATCCGGGTCGGGATCCGCGACACCGGCGTTGGAGCAGAAAAGGTCGATCGGGCCGGCGCGCGACTCGGTGTCCTCGATGAGGTGCCGCAGGTCAGCCTCGACCGACACGTCGCACCCGTAGGCACGCGCGCCGATCGCGCGCGCCACCTCCCCGACCCCGGCCACGTTGCGGTCCGCCACCGCGATGTGCCGCGCGCCTTCGCGCCGGAACCGCTCGGCGAGAGCCTGTCCGATGCCCTGGGCGGCTCCGGTAATGACGACGGTCTTGCCTTCGATCTTCATCTCAAGCCCCCGGATACGCGGCACGAGTCGCCAGGTGATCATATCCGGGTCGGGCGCGCGGTGCGCCGGCACGATCCGCGCCGGCGCGTCGCCGGGTAAGGCCGCGCTAGCGGTAGGTGACCAGCGTGCGCTCGCCCGGCTGCTCGAGGTGCTGGAACGCGTTCAGCGTCCCGAGCCTCAACCCCGAGGCGCCGAAGAAGGCCGTCGTCAGGGCCGCATTGGCGAGCGAGAAGTTGAGGGCAGCGACGCGCTCATCGGCGAGCCCGAGCAGGCTCTGGGCGATCACCGCAATCGGGCCGCCCGAGGTGAATACGATGAGGCGCTCGGCGCGTCCGGCGCTTGCCACCAGGCGCTCAATCGCGCCCAGCACCCGGGTGCGAAAAGCGGCGAAGGACTCCGCATAGTCCCCATCGTGCTCGCCGGCGACCCAGCGCGCGAAGGCGGCCGCGAACAGTTCCTGGAACGCGCGCCGCGGATTTGCGTGCGCGTCGATGAGGCTGCGCACCGACTCGGGTGTCGCAAGACGCGGGTCGTAGCGGCACAGCATCTCGCGGTGGTCGTACTCGTTGAGGCCGGCGTCCTCGCTGCGTGCGCCGCCGTGGCCGTGCGCCCCGAGGCACTCGTCCGCTGTCTGCCGGTGACGCCGCAGCGTACCCGTGACCACGCGGTCGAAGCGTTGGCCGCTGGCGGCAAGCCACGCCCCGAGCCTGCGGGACTGCTCCACGCCGAGCGCCGAGAGCTGATCGTAGTCGGCCGCGCCAAAGGATGCCTGCCCGTGCCGCACCAGGCAGATCTCACCCATGCCCCGCCCCTCTCGCTGCCCTCACGATGGCGTCTGTGCCGCGCGGTGCGCACCGGCGCGCTGCGGGAACAGCAGGACGCACAGGAGCAGCGCGCCTGTGAGCACGGCCGAAGCCAGGGGCCGGCTGAAGTTGAAGCCTCCCTGCGCCACGGGCTTGTCGAACAGGTCCCCGAGCGTTGCACCGAGCGGGCGTGTCAGGATGAAGGCGCTCCAGAACAGCAGCACGTGGGAGATCCGCGTCCAGAAATACGCAGCCGCGATGAGCGCAAGCACGGCCGCAAACACCAGGGCCCCGCCCTCGTAGCCTAGGCCCGCATCGGCCACCCAGTCGCCGAGCGCGGTACCCAGCGTCTGCGAGAACGTGATGGTGGCCCAGTAGAAGGCCTCCACCGTCGGCGTCGCGACACTCTGGACGGACACCGAGCCCTGCGAGCGGTACCACAGGGCCAGCGTCCCTGCCACGCAGGCCGACAGCAGCAGCGAGCCACCCATGTAGCCGATGCCGAGCGAGCGGTCGGCGAGGTCCGCCAGCGTCGTGCCAGCGGTGGTCGAGGCGACGATGGTGGCCCAGTACAGCAACGGCCGGAAGCGGCGCGATGCGATCTGGAAGACGGCAAGCACGGTGAGTGCGGCCAGGAAGATGACGCTCGAGACGAGGTAGCCGAGGTTCATGGTCATCGAGACGGTGTCGCCACCGGTCTCGCCCAGCGTGGTCGCGAGCACCTTCGTTATCCAGAACGTCAGGGTGACTGCCGGAACCTTGCTCACGATTTCCCTTGTCTGCATCAGTGCGCGCCTCCCAGCGCGGTCGCCCGGCGGATTGTTCCTGATTGCCAGCGGGCGAAACAATAGCGTCATGCAGAATGACTTCGACGGCGGCCGCGAAGAGCGACTTGCCTCCATCGCCAAACCCCGATACTTTGCCATGCAGAGTTCTCTTGGTCACGGTGACCTATGGGATCCCGCGTAACCGCGGCGCTGCTTCGCGGCCCGGTAGCGGCATTGAGGAGCACAGCGGTGTCACTTTCACTCCCGGTTCCTGTCACTCCCGCACCCTTGAGGACCCTGTTCCTGCAGGCGCCATCCTTCGAGGGATTCGATGGTGGCGCAGGCTCGCGCTACCAGGCGAAGCGCGAGATCAAGTCGTTCTGGTACCCGACGTGGCTCGCGCAGCCGGCCGCCCTGGTGCCGCACTCACGCCTCCTCGATGCCCCCGCGGAGCGCCTGACGGTCGGGCAGGCGCGCGCTATCGCGCGCGACTACGAGCTGATCATCATGCACACGAGCACCCCCTCGTTCCCGACGGATGCCAGGTTCGCCGCCCTCATCCGGCAGGACAACCCGCGCGCGCTGATCGGACTCGTGGGCGCGCGCGCCATGGTCGACCCGGACGGCTCCCTCAAGGCTGCGAGCGCGGTCGACTTCGTGTGCCGCGAAGAATTCGACTTCACCTGCCAGGAGGTCGCCACCGGCGCCCCGCTCGCGGGCATCAGGGGACTCTCCTACCGCAGCGCCGGGGGCGCGATCGTGCACAACCTGCCGCGCGCTGCCATCGAGAACATGGATGAGCTGCCCTTCGTTGCCCCCGTCTACCGGCGCGACCTGAAGATTGCCAACTACTTCATCGGCTACCTCAAGCACCCCTACGTCAGTTTCTACACCGGGCGCGGCTGCCGCTCCAAGTGCACGTTCTGCCTGTGGCCGCAGACCGTCGGCGGCCACCGCTACCGGGTGCGCTCGGCCGAGAACGTGCTGGCGGAGGTCAGCTGGATCAGGCGGCACATGCCCGAGGTGAAGGAGGTCATGTTCGATGATGACACCTTCACCGACACCTCGAACCTGCCGCGCGTGGAAGCCATCGCGCGCGGCATGGGCGCGCTTGGCATGACCTGGAGCTGCAATGCCAAGGCCAACGTCCCCTACAAGACACTCAAGGTCATGAAGGACAACGGCCTGCGCCTGCTGCTGGTGGGCTACGAGTCCGGGGATGACCGGATCCTGCACAACATCAGGAAGGGCCTGCGCACCGACATCGCACGCCAGTTCAGTGCCGACTGCCGCGCGCTCGGCATCGTGATCCACGGCACCTTCATCCTCGGCCTGCCCGGTGAGACCACGCAGACGATCCAGCGCACCATCGACTTCGCCAAGGAGATCAACCCGCACACGATCCAGGTCTCCCTCGCCGCACCCTACCCCGGCACGGCGCTCTACGAGCAGGCACGCGCCAATGGCTGGCTGAGCGAGAGCGAGGAGGCACGCCTGGTGAACGATCAGGGCGTGCAGCTCGCCGCTCTGAGCTACCCGCACCTCTCCTGCGAGGAGATCTTCCACAGCATGGAGGAGTTCTACCGCCGCTTCTATTTCCGGCCCGCCAAGATCTGGGAAATCGTGCGCGAGATGCTCGGCAGCTGGGAGATGACGCGGCGCCGGCTGCGCGAGGGCGTGGAGTTTCTGCGCTTCCTGCGCGCACACACCGCCTAGCGACACATGAGCCAGCAACAGCATCCACGCCGCGGGGCACGCTGATGCCGGGCCTGCACGCGCTGCTCGCCATCCTCGGGCTGCTCGCCCTCGCCGTCGCGGCGCTGTATTCCACGCTGACCTGCATCGCGGTCGCGGCCTGGCGGCTGCACCGCGGTCCGCCCTGCGCAGCGCAGCTGCCTCCCGTGACCGTGCTCAAGCCCTTGTGCGGGGCCGAGCCGGGGCTGTATGAGAACCTGCGCTCCTTCTGCGAGCAGGACTACCCGCAGTTCCAGATCGTCTTCGGGCTGCGTGACAGCGCGGACCCGGCGCTTCTTGTGGCCGAGCGGCTGTGCAGGGAATTCCCCGCGCGCTGCACTGACATCGTGGTCAACCCGCGGCTGCACGGGGGCAACCGCAAGATCAGCAACCTCGTCAACATGCTCGAGCGGGTGCGGCACGAGGTGATGGTGATGGCCGACAGCGATGCCATCGTGGGGCGCGACTACCTCAGGGTGGTCACCGCGCCCCTGCAGGACCCGGAAGTGGGCCTCGTGACCTGCATCTACCGCGACCTCCCCACCGGGGAGCTGTGGTCACGTCTCGGGGCGATGTACATCAACGAGTGGTACATCCCCTCCGTCCTGCTGGCGTGGCTCTTCGGCCACGAGGGCTATGCCTCCGGGCAGACACTGTGCATCCGGCGCGAGAAGCTGCAGGCGATCGGCAGCCTGCGTGCCATCGCCAACCACCTCGCCGATGACTACAAACTCGGCGAGCTGGTGCGCGCGCAGGGTGGGCGCATCGTGCTGTCGCCGTACCTGCTCAGGACCGAACACGACGAGCCGGGCTTCGCCGGGCTGCAGCGCCACGAGGTGCGCTGGATGCGCACCCTCAAGGTGCTGCGGCCGCGCAGCTTTCGCCTGCTGTTCCTCAGCTTCAGCCTGCCGCTGGCGCTGGCCGGCAGCGCGCTACTCGGCGCGGCAGCAGCGTTGCCGGCCATCGCCCGCGGTGGCCTCCTGGTCGTGGTGCTGGCGCGGCTCGCGCTGCACCTTTCGGGGCGTGCCGGGGACAAGCGGCGAATGCTCGCGGACCTGTGGCTCGTGCCGCTGCGCGACCTGCTGCTCCTGTGGGTATGGATGCAGGGCTTCTTCACCTCGCGCCTGACCTGGCGCGGCACGGAGTTTGACGTCGGTGCAGATGGGATCATGCGCAAGCCCACCTGAACGTGCCCTCACGCCGGCACCACGCCCGGGCGCCGGGGACGGGCTGAAAACCGCAGTCTACATCGCGGGTGTCCTCGGGCTGGCGCTGCTGCTGGTGCTGCTGTGGCGCGCCGACTGGGCCGCACTCCTGCAGCTGGCGAGCCTCGGCGGGATCAGCCTGCTGTGGCTCGTGCCCTATCGCGGGCTGTATTTCCTGCTCTATGCGCTCGGCTGGCGGCAGCTGCTGCGGCCCTGCGACCCGGGTGCACGCGCAGGGCTTGCCTACCTGTTCTGGGTCAGCACGGTGCGCGAGGCCGTGGATCGGCTGCTGCCGGTGGCCAGCGTCGGCGGGGCGTTCGTGGGGGTGCGTCTGCTGCGCTGGCGTGGCCTGCCCGGCGTGCCCGTGACTGCGACCGTCATCATCGAGGTGCTGCTCACGGTGTTGGCGCTCTACCTCTTCACGGCCCTGGGCGTGCTCGTCCTCCTTGCCGTGGCGACCGCGGGGCAGCAGCACCGGCGGCTGCTCGTTGGCCTGGTCCTCGCACTGCCCCTGCCGCTGCTGCTGGCGCTGCTGCTGCGCTACGGGTCGGTGTTCAGGCGCCTGGCGCACCTGCTGAGCCCCCTCATCGGGCTCCCGGGCGCGTCGGCGCGGGCGGCTACTCTGGATGAGGAGCTGCGCATTGGGCTGCGGCGCCGGGCGACGCTCATGTTCGTCGGTGCGCTGCAGCTACTGGCCTTCGTCTCCGGGGCAGGCGAGGTGTGGTTCCTGCTGCGCCTGTTCGGGCACCCGGTGGGCGCCCTGCCCGCTCTGGTCATGGAGAGCCTGATGCAGGCGCTGCGGCACGCAGCGTTCATGGTGCCTGCGGCACTGGGCGTGCAGGAGGCGGGGCTCATCCTGCTCGGGCACGCACTCGGGATCGGCCCCGAGCTCGCCCTCGCCGTATCGCTGGGCAAGCGCCTGCGCGAACTCCTTTGCGGGTTGCCGGCACTCGTGTCCTGGCAGTGGCTCGAGGGACGACGGCTGCGGACCCGCGACGCGGAGCCCTGGTGAGCGAGCGCACCGCGTCACGCTTCCTGATCGTCACGGCGGATGACTTTGGCCTGCACCCGGCGCTCAACGAAGCGGTGCAGCGCGCCGTGGACGGCGGCGTGCTGAGCGCGGCCAGCCTGATGATGGCGGCGCCGGCGACCGCGGACGCGGTGCGCCGCGCCCGCGCCCTGCCGCAACTGCGCGTCGGCCTGCACCTGGTGCTGGCGGACGGGCGTGCGGTGCTGCCCCCATCCGAGCTCCCCGACCTGGTCGATCGCGAGGGTCGCTTCGGCACGCGGATGTTCTCGGCCGGTCTGCGCTTCTTCCTGCTGCCGCGCGTGCGGCGGCAGCTCGAGGCAGAGATCCGTGCCCAGTTCCAGGCCTTCGTCCGCACCGGGCTTCACCTCGATCACGTGAATGCGCACAAGCACTTTCACCTGCACCCGACGCTCCTCGACATCACCCTCGCCATCGGCCGCGACTTCGGGCTGCACAGCATGCGCGTGCCCCACGAGCCCCTGTGGTTCGCGGCCCGCGGCGGCGCCACAAGCGTTGCTTCCGCAGTTCTTCTCGGGACCTGGACTTCGCGCATGCGCCGGCGCCTCGGCGAGGCAGGCATCACCTGTAACGACCAGGTGTTCGGCATCGGCGCGACGGGCGGGATGGACGAGCGGACCGTGCTCGCGATCCTTGAGCGGCTGCCAGCGGGCGTGAGCGAGATCTACCTGCACCCGGCGGTGCCCGCCGACGGGCCGCTCTCGGGCCCGATGGCCGCTTACCGGCACGCCGACGAGCTCGCGGCACTGCTGAGCGCGCGGGTGCGCGCCGCGGTCAGCCGGCCCGGCATTTCCCGCGGCGGCTATGGCGATGCGCGCGCGGCGGCGCGCCTGTGGCCGCGCTAGGGACGATCCGCCGCCACGGCAGTGCATTGACGATGCACGGGATTCCCAGCATGGTGGCGCCCGCGCGAGTCGCAGGAGCACCCCCTCGATGGATTACGTCCGCATGCCGCTGGAAGTGGAGTCCCCGGAGGAGCTCGGCTACGGCACCATCCGCTATAACCTGTCGGAAAGTTCGATCAGCGACCGCACGCTCGCGGATCTGAACGCGGACCTCTCGAAGCTCGTGCTCTTCTACGGGCCACACCGGGGCGATGAGGCGCTGCGTGAAACGATTGCCGCGCAGAGCGGCTCGAGCGTCATCCGGGCCGCCGACGTGCTCACGACCGGCGGCGCGGCGGGGGCGCTGTTCATCGTGGCGACCTCGCTGCTGCGCCCGCAGTCGCACCTCCTCGTGGTGCGACCCAACTACGCCACCAACATCGAGACTCCCAGGGCCATCGGCTGCCAGATCTCGTACCTGGACCTCGAGTTCGAGCAGGGCTTTCGCCTCGACATCGACCGCATCGAGGCCGCGCTGCGCCCCAACACGGCGTACCTCAGCATCACCTGCCCGCATAACCCGAGCGGCACGGTGATGCCGTGGGAGGACCTCGAGCGCCTCGGGCAGCTGGCCGCGAGGGCCGGTTGTCGGGTACTGGTCGATGAGACCTACCGCGACCTCGCCTTCTCGCGGCCCTATCCGAGCGCCGCCAGCATCAGCCAGAACTTCATCAGCGTCTCCTCGGTGTCCAAGGCCTACGGCATCCCCGGCGTGCGCGTCGGCTGGCTGATCACGCGCGACGTGGCGCTGCAGCACCGCTTCCTGGCCGCGAAGGAGCAGATCGGCATCTGTGGCTCGGTCGTGGACGAGGCTCTGGCGCTGGCTGCGCTGAGGCAGCGCGACTCATGGCTCGCCTCCAGCGCCATGGACAATCGCGAGCGGCTTGGCATCGTGCGGCACTGGCTCACGCAGGAGCCGCGCATCGAGTGGGTCGAGCCCGCCGGTGGGGTGGTGTGCTTCCCGCGCCTGAAGGTTGCCGGCGCATTCGATACCGCCAGGTTCTACCGCTCGCTGCTGCAGAACCACGGCACCTACGTCGGGCAGGGGCACTGGTTCGAGATGCCCGACACCTACATGCGCATCGGCTTCGGCTGGCCGACGCTGCCTGAGCTGCGCGGGGGCCTTGCGGGTATCTCGGCGGCGCTGCGCGAGCAGTGCTGAGGCGCGAGCCCGGGGGTGGCGGGCAGTGCGCAACATGGTTATTTTTTCGTCATGACTTCAATGACTTGAGCGGCCCTTCATGAAAATTCTGCAGGGCGGGTTGGCTCGCCCGCCCTCCTTGATAACTGCAGCTTCTGAAGCCATCTCCTGAAGGTATTCGGTCCCGGTGCGCTGGTGCGAATAAGATTGCGGCGCGCTAAGTGCGACCCGGGAGGGTCAGAAGAGCCGTGGCAACCATAGGCAAGGAACGCGTGCTGAGCGTGCGGCACTGGACCGACACGCAGTTCACCTTCACCACCACCCGCGATGCCGGGTTCCGCTTTGCGAACGGCCAGTTCGTGATGGTGGGGCTGGCGCTGCCCGAGCGGCCGCTGCTGCGCGCGTACAGCATCGCCAGCGCCAACCACGAGGAACACCTGGAGTTCCTCAGCATCAAGGTGCCCGACGGGCCGCTGACCTCGCACCTGCAGCACATCCGGGCGGGCGACGAAGTGCTCATCAGCCGCAAGCCCACGGGAACCTTGCTGCTGGATGACCTCAACCCGGGCAGGCGGCTGTACCTTTTGAGCACGGGCACGGGGGCCGCACCCTTCCTCAGCCTCATCAAGGACCCGGACGTCTACGAGCGCTTCGAGCGCGTGATCTTCGTGCACGGCGTGCGCCTGCAGCGTGAGTCATCGGTGGTGCAGCACCAGGTGCAGGCGCTTAGGTCGCACGAGTTCCTCGGTGACGCGGTGACGCGGCAGCTCCTCTACTATCCGACGGTGACACGTGAGCCGCACGTCAACCGGGGTCGGCTGACCGAGCTCATCGAGTCGGGGCGGCTGTTCGCCGATCTCGGCCTGCCGCGCCTCGATGTGGCCAGCGACCGCGTCATGGTGTGCGGCAGCCCCGCGATGCTCGGCGATGCCCGTCACCTGCTCGATGCGCGCGGCTTCCGCATCTCACCGAACGTGGGCCAGCCGGGCGACTATGTCATCGAGCGCGCCTTCGTGACCCACTAGCGCCCGGCGCGTCGCCAGCCCTCAGCGCGACGCCTCATCCCCCGCCCGCAGACTCCCGCGCCGCACGTCGGCCCGCACGGCGCTGCTCACAGAACTTCGGCGCCGTCGCCAAACACAGTCAGCGCCGCGGCCCTGGCCGCGAGCTTTCCGGTTTCTTCCTACATGGCGTATCAGCAGATGACTACGCGCGGCGGGGCGGCGCGGTGTGAGGATAGCGCGGTGGCCGGACAAGTCTCGCCGCAAGGAATCTGGGAGCACACGCCGCGGGGAGCCTGCGGCCGCGCTGCACGCGACCTGCGGGTGTCTCAAGGTAGGAGAGTGTCTGGTGTCAACGAACTGCCCGCAGCCGATGCCCGCCCCTGCCGCTGCAGAGCGTCCCACCGCTGCGCCGCCGCATCTGACGCTCGCGCGCTACGCACTGTTCCTCGACCTCGATGGCACGCTGCTCGATTTCGCGCCGCGGCCGGAGATGGTACGCGCAGACGCAGCGCTGCTTGCGCTGCTGCGCGCCCTGGGCGAGCGCACCGGCGGAGCGCTGGCGCTGGTGAGCGGCCGCTCCATTGCCAGCCTTGATGCGGTCACTGCACCGGCACGCCTGCCCGCCTCCGGCCTGCACGGGTTCGAGCGCCGCGACGGCGGCGGAGTGCTGCAGCAGCACGGCGCACCACCGGCGGCACGCCTCGATGCGATCCGTGAGCTCATGCACGGCTGGGTTGGCACGCATCCGCAGCTGCTGCTCGAGGACAAGGGCGTGGCACTCGCCCTGCACTACCGCGGCGCCCCGCAGCTCGGCGGCTTCGTCGAGCGCGCCGTAGCATCGCTCCCCGATCTTGGCGCTGCGGGGCTGCGCATCCAGCACGGCCACATGGTGGCGGAGGTGGTGCCCGCGAGCGTCAACAAGGGCAGCGCGCTCGCCGAGTTCATGCGCGAGCCCCCCTTCCAGGGCCGCCTGCCGCTCTACGTCGGCGACGACCTGACCGACGAGCCGGCATTCCACTGGGTGAACCTGGCCGGCGGGGTATCGGTGGTGGTGAACCCGCGCCGCCCGAGTGCCGCGTCCGCGGCGCTGCCGGGTGTCGCTGCGGTGCGTGGCTGGCTGAGTGCACTCCTGGAGGCCTGAGGTGAACGCAGTTCCTGGCAGCGACGACGCCGCGGCCAGCGGCCCGCACCCGACACTCGCCGACCTCGGCATCATCGGCAACGGCCAGATCACCGCGCTGGTGCGCGCGGATGGCAGCCTGCCATGGTGCTGCTGGCCGCGCCCGGACGGCGACCCGATCTTCTGCGGCCTGCTGCAGCGCGAACCGGCACCCGGGAACTTCGGCGTCTTCGACATCACGCTCGTGGACCAGACCCGCTGTGAGCTCAGGTACGAGCGCAATACCGCCATCCTCGAGTCGCACGCGCAGGATGCGCATGGCAATGCGGTGCGCATCACGACCTGGTGCCCGCGCTACGTGCGCCAGGGGCGCCTCTACCGGCCGACGATGCTCATCCGGCGCGTCGAGCCCCTGAGCGGCCGCCCTGCCGTCAAGATCACGCTGCGCCCGGCATCCAACTACGGTACCCGCGGCTTCGACGCGCAGCTCGGCAGCCACCACCTGCGCTTCCTCGATGGCAACCAGTCGCTGCGCGTGACCACGGATGCGGCCGTTTCCTACCTCGTCGAGGAGCGGGTGTTCGTCCTCGACCGCGCGGTGGACCTGGTGCTGGGGAACGATGAGACCCTCAGCGCCCCGGCGCACGAGGTCGCGGACGAGACCCTGCGCGCGACCCGCCGCTACTGGCACGAGTGGGTGCGGGGGCTGGCGATCCCCTACGAGTGGCAGGCGGCCTGCATCCGCGCCGCCATCACGCTGCAGCTGTGCACCTACGATGACAATGGCGCGGTGCTGGCCGCGCCCACCACCTCGGTGCCCGAGGCCCCGGGGAGCGGTCGCAACTGGGACTACCGCTACTGCTGGCTGCGCGATGCGTACTTCACAGTGCAGGCCATGAACCGCCTCGGCGCCACGGGCGCCATGGAGTCCTTCCTGCGCTACCTCGATGACGTGGTGGTGCGCGAGGCCCACGGTCAGCTGCAGCCGGTCTATGGCATCACCGGCGAGCGCGAGCTCAGCGAGCGCGTGGTCGAGACACTCGCGGGCGTCGAGGGCATGGGCCCGGTGCGCGTGGGCAACCTCGCCTACCGGCAGCGCCAGCACGATGTCTACGGCTCGGTGATCCTCGCCTCCACCCAGACCTTCTTCGATGAGCGCCTCGAGCGGCCCGGCGACATCGCGCAGTTCAAGCGCCTGGAGGCGCTCGGGGAACAGGCGGTGCCGCTGTTCGATGAGCCCGATGCGGGCATCTGGGAGTTCCGCGGCACGGAGCGCCGCCACACGCTCTCGGCGGCGATGTGCTGGGCGGCATGCGACCGCCTGGCGCGCATCGCGGCGCGGCTGCAGCTCACGCAGCGCTGCGACTACTGGCGCACGCGCGCCGATGGCATGCAGCAGCGCGTGCTCGAGGAGGCGTGGCGCGAGGAGTCCGGGACCCTCTCGGCGACCCTCGACGGCGAGGTCATCGATGCGAGCCTGCTGCTGCTGCCCGAGCTCGGCATCCTCGCCTGGCGCGACCCGCGCTTCCTGAGCACGCTCAAGGTCATCGAGCGCGACCTGCGCGTCGGGGACTTCCTGGTGCGCTACCGCCACCCGGATGACTTCGGTGAGACGACCAACGCCTTCACGGTGTGTTCCTTCTGGTGGGCAAACGCGCTCGCCGGCACCGGGCAGACCGAGGCGGCACGGGCGCTGTTCGAGAAGCTGCTGCGGGTGCGCAACTGCGTGGGCCTCCTGTCCGAGCACGTCGACCCGCGCAGCGGCGCGCTGTGGGGCAACTTCCCGCAGACCTACAGCATGGTGGGCATCATCACCACCGCCATGCGCCTCAGCCGGCGCTGGGAAGACGAGGTATGAGCCGCCTCGTCAACGTCAGCAACCGCGTGGCACTGCCGGGAGCTCGCTCCGACGGCGGTCTTGCGGTGGGGCTGCTCGGCGCCATGCGCAAGTCGGGCGGCCTGTGGTTCGGGTGGAGCGGACGCACGCACCCGGCCAGCTCGCCCCAGCCGCCACCCGGGCTGCTCGAGCGCCACGAGGTCAGCTACGCCACCGTGAGCCTGCCCGATGCGCTCTTCGACCCCTACTACAATGGCTTCGCCAATGGCACGCTCTGGCCGCTGTTCCACTACTTCCTCGACCGCTTCCAGTACAGCGACGAGCAGTACCAGGCCTACCTGGCCGTCAACGAGCTCCTCGCCCGCCTGCTCACGCCGCTGCTCGGGCCCGATGACCTGGTGTGGGTGCACGACTACCACCTGATACCGCTCGCCGCGCAGCTGCGCCGCCTGGGCGTGCGCGCCCCGATCGGCTTCTTCCTGCACGTGCCCTTTCCGGATTTCGAGGTGCTGCGGGCTCTGCCGGTCTACCGCCCGCTGCTGCGCGCCATGCTTTCCTATGACGTGCTCGGGTTCCAGACCGAGGTCGACCGCCACGCCTTCCTGTCAGCGGCGCGCGCGGTGTGGGGTGAGGGGTGCGTCAGTGACACCGCCGCGGCCACGGCGCCCGCGCAGCGCGTCTACACCGGGGTGTTCCCCATCGGCGTCGATGTGCAGGCGATCGCGCGCACCGCCGCGCGCAGCGCGATTTCGCGGCCCATCCGCGACATGACGCGCGACTTCCAGCGCCGCAAGCTCGTCATCGGCGTCGACCGCCTCGACTACAGCAAGGGGCTGCTCGAGCGCTTCGAGGCCTACCAGCGCTTCCTCGAGGAGTTCCCGCAGTACCAGGGCGCGGTGAGCTACCTGCAGATCGCGCCGCTCGGGCGCCAGACGGTCGAGGCCTACACCCGCATCCGCGCCGCCCTCGAGCAGCGCGCGGGGCGCACTAACGGCCGCTTTGCGAGCGTCGACTGGACCCCCATCCGCTACCTGAACCGCAACTTCCCCCACGCCACGCTCCTTGGGCTGCTGCGCCTGGCGCGGGTATGCCTTGCGACCCCGCTGCGCGACGGCATGAACCTGGTCGCCAAGGAGTACGTGGCGGCCCAGGACCCGGCCGATCCGGGGGTGCTGGTGCTGTCCGACCGCGCCGGCGCCGCCTACGAGATGCGGGACGCCCTGTTGGTCAATCCTTATGACACCCAGGGGATCGCCCGGGCCCTGAAAAGTGCGCTCGACATGCCCCTCACCGAGCGCCGCGCGCGCCACGCGCGGCTGCTCGGTACACTAGGGGCGCACGATCTCGATAACTGGTCGGACACCTTCACCGCGGCGCTGCGCGCCGCGGGACGGCGGCGGCAGGAGCCGCCGGACAATGAACCGCCCGGGATCTTCGCTCCATCCTCGGTACAGGCCCGGCAGCTGAACGGATAGACGGTGAACGGAAAGTGGACGCCTGCGGCGACGCCGCAGAGTGCAGGGGGCACCCCGTCGGCCGCGGCGCCGCAGCCGGCGCTCGCCCGTGCCCTGAGCCGGCGCCGGCTGCTGCTCGGGACTGCGGCCACGCTGGCGCTCGCGCGCCTCGCCGGTCACCCGGCGCTGGCCGCTTCCGCGAGCCACCCGAAGCTGGCACCGCCCGCCCCCTTCTCATTCGAGGGCCTCACGCAAGAGGCCCAGGCGCTGGCGGCGGCCGCCTACGTAGCCCCGGTTCCCCTGCCGCCGCAGCTGCTCGAGCGGCTCGACTACGAGGCGCTCGGCAGGATCCACTTCGACCCGGCATGCGCGCTGTTCCGCGACGGCCCCGGGGCCTATCCGGTGACGTTCTTCCATCCGGGGCGCTTCTCGCCCCAGGTGGTACGCATGTTCGCGCTCTCGGACGCCGGCCCGAAGGCCACCGCGCGCGAGATCCTCTACGAGCCGGACTGCTTCCTCATGCCCGCCGACAGCCCGGCGCATGCCCTGCGCGCGGGCGGCTTCGCGGGCTTTCGCCTGCAGGAGAGCCGCCTGGCGGACCCGGATGGGCTCGACTGGCGCAAGAACGACTGGGTCGCCTTCCTCGGTGCCTCCTACTTCCGTGCCATCGGGGAGCTCTACCAGTACGGCATCTCCGCCCGCGGCATCGCCATCAACGTCGCGGTCCCGGACCACCCCGAGGAATTCCCGGCCTTCACGCGCTTCTACTTCGAGCCCGCCTCCGCCGACAGCCGCGCGGTGAACGTGTACGCGCTGCTGGAGGGCCCGAGCATCGCCGGCGCCTACCGTTTCGTCCTGCACCGCGAGAAGGCGGTGATCATGGAGATCGAGGCGCGGCTGTTCCTGCGGCGTGACGTGGAGCGCCTCGGCCTCGCGCCGCTCACCTCGATGTTCTGGTTCTCCGAGACGCGCAAGCCGGGTGGGGTCGACTGGCGCCCCGAGGTGCATGACTCGGACGGGCTCGCGCTGTGGACCGGCGCCGGGGAGCACATCTGGCGGCCCCTGAACGCGCCGCTGCGCATCCGCGCCTCCGCCTTTGCGGACCGCAACCCGCGCGGCTTCGGGCTCCTGCAGCGCGACCGCAACTTCGACCACTACCTCGATGGGGTGCACTACGAGCGCCGGCCGAGCCTGTGGGTGGAACCGCTGGAGGACTGGGGCGAGGGTTCGGTGCAGCTGGTCGAGCTGCCCACCGACGATGAGATCCACGACAACATCGTCGCGATGTGGGTGCCGCACCAGAGCGCGCGCGCCGGCGCCGCCCTCACGGCGCGCTACCGCCTGCACTGGAGCGCCGATGAGCCCTTCCCCACCCCGCTCGCGCGCTGCGTCGCCACCCGCCGCGGCCGCGGCGGCCAGCCGGGCCGGGCACGGCCGGCGGGGGTGGAGAAGTTCATGGTGGAGTTCACCGGCGGCCCCCTCGCACAGCTGCCCTACGGCGTGCGCCCGGAGGCGGTGCTCTCCTCCCCGAGCGGCACCTTCTCGTACGTCTTCACCGAAGCGGTGCCCGATGACGTGCCGGGTCACTGGCGGGCGCAGTTCGATTTCACGCCCGCCAGCCGCGAGCTCGTGGACCTGCGCCTGTTCCTGCGCCTGGGCGGCCGCACGCTCTCCGAGACCTGGCTCTACCAGTACGACCCAGCGGAGCGCGGCGCATGATCGCGGTCCTGCTCGCCACGGGCGTTCTCGCCGCAGCCGCCCCGGCGGCCGGCCAGGCAGCGCCGCACCCGGTGCCGGCGGCCGCGGCGCCGGCCGCAGTCGCCCCGGCCGCCGACCCCGCGGTACACGTGTTCGGCTTCGACGACGTACGCAAGCTCGCCTACGAGCGCGCCCGCAGGGAATACCGCCCCGCTGCCGATACCCTGCCCGAGACGCTCTCGAAGCTCAGCGACGATCAGTACCGCAACATCCGCTTCCGCGCCGCGAGCTCCCTGTGGCATGGCCAGTCCCTGTTCGAGGTCGAGTTCTTCCACCGCGGCTACCGCAACCGTGAGCGCGTCAATCTGTTCGAGGTGGGTCCTGAGGGCACGGTCACCGCATTGACCTATAATCCGGCGCTCTACACCTTCGGCGCGCTGCAGAAGGCGCCCAAGGCGCCGGCCAACCTGGGCTATGCGGGGTTTCGCGTGCACTATCCGCTGCAGACGCCGAACTACAAGGACGAGCTCATCTCCTTCCTCGGCGCCTCCTACTTCCGCGTGCTCGGGCGCAACCAGCACTACGGCGCCTCGGCCCGGGGTCTCGCCATCGACACCGGCTCGCAGTCGGGCGAGGAGTTCCCGGTGTTCACCGACTTCTGGCTGGTGCGCCCGCACCCGGGTGACCGCCGGCTGACGATCTATGCACTGCTCGACAGCCGCAGCGTCTCGGGCGCCTTCCAGTTCGAGGTGCAGCCGGGCAGCGTCACGCTGGTCGAGGTGCACAACACCCTCTACCTGCGCCGCCCCATCGCCAAGCTCGGCATCGCACCGCTGACCTCGATGTTCCTCTACGGTTCTGATGCCGCCGGCCGGCGCTTCGATGACTCCCGGCCCGAGGTGCACGACAGCGACGGGCTCATGGCCCAGACCGGCCAGGGCCAGTGGCTGTGGCGCCCGCTCGTCAATCCGCGCGAGCTGCGCGTCAACCGCTTCATGGACGAGAACCCGCGCGGCTTCGGCCTCATCCAGCGCGAGCGCGCCGCCCGACAGTACGGCGACCTCGATGCGCAGTACGAGGCACGCCCGAGCTACTGGGTGCAGCCGCTCGGCGCCTGGGGCAAGGGTGGCGTCGAGCTGGTGGAGATCCCGAGCGAGGAGGAAATCCACGACAACGTGGTCACCTACTGGGTGCCCGCCGAGTCCCCGGCGGTGGGCAAGCCGGTCTCCTATCACTACCTGCTGTCGGCCTACCTCAACAGCAGCGAGTGGCCCCCCGGGGGTCACGTCATCGCCACGCGCAGCGGCAATCCCCCGACGGGTGAGGGCCGGCCGCACTTCCCGCCCGGCGCGCGCCGCATCGTGGTGGAATTCGCAGGCGGTGACCTCGACACCCTGGCGGCGGCCCAGCCGGTGAAGGCGGAGGTGACGGCCGACAACGGCAAGGTCGAGTCACTCGTCGTGCAGCGCACCGAGAGCGGTACCTGGCGCGCCACCCTCATCGTCACGCCGCGCGCCAAGAAGGCGGTCGACCTGCACTGCTTCCTCACCCTCTATGGCGAGGTCCTCACCGAGACCTGGGTGTATCAGTGGACGCCGTGAGCTTCTCCCCCTGGCGCGCCCGAGTGCGCCGCACGGCGTTCTTCGCCCTCACCTTCCTGACCGCCGGCGGCGCGACGGCGCTCATGCTCGATGCACTGCAGGCCAACAACCGCCTGAGCGGCTTCGAGTTCGCGGGCATCGTGCTGTTCTTCTGCCTGTTCACCTGGATCGCAGGCGCGCTGTGGACCGCGTTCGCAGGCTTCGGCGTGCGGCTCGCCGGGCGCGATGCCGGGGGCATCGACATGGAGGCGCTGCGCGGGCGCGCGCTCACCACGCGCACCGCGCTCGTCATGCCCATCTACAACGAGGACACGCAGCGCGTCGGCGCCGGGCTCGAGTCGGTGTGGACGTCGCTGGCACGCGAGCCGCAGGCGGGCGCGTTCGACCTCTTCATCCTCTCCGACACCACCAAGCCGGAGATCGCCGCCGAGGAGGAGGCACTGTGGCAGCGCCTCAAGGAGCGCACCGCAGGGGAGGGGCGCATCTTCTACCGGCGGCGCATCGAGCGCAGCGGCCACAAGGCCGGCAACATTGCCGAGTGGGTGCACAGCCGCGGCGCAGGCTACGAGTGCATGCTGGTGCTCGACGCCGACAGCATCATGAGCGGGGAGGCGCTGGTGACGCTGGCGCGCGCGATGGAGGCGCACCCGCGCATCGGCATCCTGCAGAGCCTGCCGCTCGCGGTCGGGCGCGAGACCTTGTTCGGGCGCCTCATCCAGTTCGGCTCGCGCCTGCAGAGCCCCATGCTCTCGAGCGGACTTGCCTACTGGCAGCTCGGCGAGAGCAACTACTGGGGCCACAACGCGATCCTGCGCGTGGCGCCCTTCGCGCAGCATTGCCAGCTGCCGCGGCTGTCGGGCTCCCCGCCCTTCGGCGGCGCCATCCTCAGCCACGACTTCGTGGAGGCGGCCTTCATGCGCCGCGCCGGCTACGAGGTGCGCCAGCTGCCCCAGCTGATGGGTTCCTGGGAGGAGGTGCCGCCCAACATCCTCGACTACGCCGCGCGCGACCGCCGCTGGGCGCAGGGCAACCTGCAGCACCTGCGCCTGCTGGCGGAGCCGGGGCTGCACCCCTTGAGCCGCGTGCACCTGCTGACCGGCATCATGTCGTACGCAAGCTCGCCGATGTGGCTGTCGCTGCTGCTCCTGAGCTCGGTGCTGAGCATCATCGCCTCGGCGAAGACGCCCGAGTACTTCCTGCCCGGGTTCCGCACCATGTTCCCGCACTGGCCGCAGATCCGCACCGACGAAACCCTCACCCTGATCGGCATCACGCTCGTGGTGCTCGTGACGCCCAAGGTACTGGGGGCGATCCTGGCGATCCGCGACAGGCGGACGCGGCGCGAGTTCGGCGGCGCGCTGCGCCTTGGCGCGGGTCTGTTCTGCGAGCAGCTCTTCAGCGTGCTGCTGGCGCCGCCGATGATGCTGTTCCACGCCACGTTCGTCGCGCAGATCCTGCTCGGCAAGGGAGTGGCGTGGGGCGGGCAGGAACGCGGCGAGCGCGGCGTCACCTATGCCGAGGCCTGGCAGCGCCAGAAGTGGCAGCTCGGCGCAGGCGTCGTGTGGGCGGCGCTGATCGCCTGGCTCGCGCCGCACTTCTTCTGGTGGCTGACGCCGGTGTTCGTGGGGCTGCTGTGCGCGATACCCCTCACGGTGTGGTCGAGCCGCGTGAGTGCCGGGGATGCCGCGCGGCGCCTCGGGCTGTTCCTGGTTCCGGAGGAAACCGCGACGCCGCCGGAACTGCTGTGCCTGCACGCCCCGCAGCTCGCCGCCCCCGCGGTGCAGGCACCGATCGCCCCCTGGCCGGTCGCGCAGCCGACCGCGGACGCGGTGCGCCGCGGCGGCTGAGGGGCGCGCCGCCCACGCGCCCCGCTGTACCACCCGCAGAACCTGCGCGCCCAGCTCTGCACACAGGCCTTTTGCCGGCCATTCCGGCTAGTATTGCGGCTCAAATCCTCCGGAAGGTTCCGCGGGATCAGGAGAACGCCTTGCTGCGAGTCGCCGACCTATTCCGTATCACGCTTGCGGCCGCAGGCCTCGCCGCGGCCACCGCGCTCGCGCAGGCCCCCGGCGCGCCCGCGGCCGCGCCGGGCGTCAGGATCACGCCGTTCGACGTCGAGGCGCACCGCGGCGGCCGTGCCCTGCGCCCGGAGAACACCCTCCAGTCCTTCGCCAACGCGCTGTCGATGGGCGTGGACACCCTGGAGCTGGACATGGGGGTCACCAAGGACGGCGTCGTGGTGGTGTCCCACGAACGCGGCCTGAACCCGGACCTCGCGCGCGCACCCGACGGGGAGTACATCAAGGCCGGCATTCCCTACGTCAAGCTGACCCTCGCCGAGGTGAAGACCTACGACGTCGGCCAGATCCGTCCGGGGAGCGACTACGCCAAGCGCTTCCCCGACCAGAAGGTGGTGCCGGGCACGCGCATCCCGACTCTCGCCGAGGTGTTCGACCTGGTGCGCCGCTCGGGCGACTCGCACGTACGGCTCAACATCGAGACCAAGATCGACCCGACGCACCCGGAGGAGTCACCAGATCCCGAGCACTTCGTGAGCACGGTGCTTGCGCTGCTGAAGCGCGAGCACTTCGAGGACCGCGTCATCATCGAGTCCTTCGACTTCCGCACCCTGCAGCTGGTGCAGAAGCGCGCCCCCGCGATCCCGACCGTCTACCTCACCCAGGTGCAGCAGCCTGAAGAGAACCTCTATCTCGACAAGCCCTCGCCCTGGAGCGCAGGCTTCGACCCGATGCGCTACGGGGGCTCGGTGCCGCGCGCGGTGAAGGCAGCCGGCGGGGCAATCTGGTCGCCGCTGTCGGACGATGTGACCCTAGAGTCGGTGCAGGAGGCGCATACGCTCGGCCTGCCGGTGGTGGTGTGGACGGTGAATGACCCGAAGGAGATGGCGCGCCTGATGGACCTCGGGGTCGACGGCATCATCTCCGACCGCCCGGACCTGCTGCGCGAGGTCGCCGCGAGCAAGGGCGTGAAGCTGCCCGTGCCGCATCCCGTGCACCCCTGAAGCCGCCCGCGCGCGCTTCCTTGCGCTGGGTCACGGCCGCAGCGGGCGCAGTGCGGCAACATTACATAAGCACCTCCTTTATATAGCGGGCCTTCGCTCCTGGGATCCTGATGGCGATCGGTGTGTTCGATTCTGGCGTGGGCGGCCTGAGCATCCACCGCGCCCTGACACTGCGGCTGCCTGCCGCCGACTTCGTGTATTTCTCCGACCAGGCGCACATGCCCTACGGGCCAAGAAGCGGCGCCGAGATCGTGCAACTGACGCGCGCAGCCTGTGAGCGCCTGTTCGCCGAAGGCTGCGAGCTCATCGTCCTCGCCTGCAACACCGCCTCCGCGGTGGCGCTGCGGCAGCTGCAGAAGTCCTGGCTGCCGCAGGTTCGCGCCCGGCGCACCCGACCCGCCAACATCCTCGGCATCATCGTGCCGACCATCGAGGTGGTCACGGGCCGCCCCTGGCGCCCGCCGCACCCGCAGGCGGCCGCCGCACCGCGCCGCCCGGTCGGGGTGTTCGCGACCCAGGCCACCGTGCGCAGCCAGGTCTACGAGATCGAGATCGCCAAGCGCAGCCCGGACCTGGCCGCGATCACCGAGCCCTGCCGCGGGCTCGCCGCGCTCATCGAGGCCGGCGCCCCCGAGGCGCAGCTGTCAGCCGTGATCGGCGAGCACGCAGCGGCCCTGCTCGAGGCCGCCGGCGGCGCCCCGCGCCAGGTGATCCTCGGCTGCACGCACTACGAGGTCTGCGCAGACCTGTTCCGCCGCGCCCTGCCCCCTTCCACGGCCCTCATCCAGCAGCCGCGCGCCACCGCCGATGCCCTCGATGCCTACCTCGCGCGCCACCCTGAGTTCGCCACCGGCACGGGCGGCGCGCGGCGCTTCCTCACCACGGGCAGGCCCGGCATGCAGCACAGCCTGGTGGAAACACTCTGGGGTGAACCGCTGTCGTTCGAGGCCGCATAATCGGCACCGGGCGCGCCGCAACGGCGCGCGACTTTGGCCCGGGGACGACCATGACAACGCTGATGCAGGCTGCACTGGTGCGCTCCTTCGGGGCGCCGCTTGCCATCGAGGAACTCGCACGCCCTGAGCCTGCCGCCGGGGAAGTGCTGGTCAAGGTCATGGCGAGCGGCGTGTGCCACACCGACGTGCACGCCGCCGACGGGGACTGGGCGGCGAAGCCGCCGCTGCCCTTCATCCCCGGGCATGAGGGCGCAGGCTATGTCGCCGCCCTGGGTCCGGGCACCCAGGGGCTCAAGGAAGGCGACCGGGTGGGCATCGCCTGGCTGCACGACACCTGCGGCGCCTGCGAGTACTGCGTGTCGGGCTGGGAGACCCTGTGCGCCACGCAGCGCACCAGCGGCTACAGCGTCAATGGCACGTTCGCGCAGTACGCACTCGGCACGGCCGCCTATGTCGCGCCGCTGCCCGCGGCGATCGGGTTCGCCGACATCGCCCCGATCCTGTGCGCCGGGGTCACGACCTACAAGGCCATCAAGGAAACCGAGGTACGGCCCGGGGAGTGGCTGGCCGTGTGCGGCATCGGCGGACTCGGGCACGTGGCGCTGCAGTACGCGCGCGCCATGGGACTGCACGTCGTGGCGCTGGACGTCAGCGAGGGCAAGCTCGCGCTGGCGCGCTCCCTCGGCGCGGATGCGGCCATTGATGCGGGCGCGGCCGACGCGGTGCGGCAGCTGATGAAGCTCACCGGTGGCGGCGCCCACGGGGTGCTCGTCACCGCGGTGTCCCCGGGGGCTTTCTCCCAGGCGCTGCGCCTGGTGCGCCGCAGGGGCACGGTAGCGTTCGTCGGGCTGCCGCCGGGCAACTTCGAGACGCGCATCCTCGATGTGGTGTTGAAGCGCATCACCATCCGCGGCTCTATCGTCGGCACGCGCAAGGACCTCGCCGAGGCGCTGCAGTTCGCCGCCGAGGGCAAGGTGCGCGCCCACATCCGCCGCGCGCCGCTCAGCGCGGTCAACGAGGCGCTTGCGGACCTGCGCGCCGGCAGGGTCGAGGGCCGCCTGGTCCTCGACCTGCCGCACTGACCACAAGCACCGCTCCCGCAACCTCCCGCATCACGTGTCGCTGGTCGCACTCATCCTGATCCTGTTCGCCGCGATCGCAGCGCTGCGCTCGCTCGCCGACCGCAGCGGGGTGCCGCTGCCGACGCTTCTGGTGCTGGGAGGCTTTGCGCTCGCGCTCATCCCGGGACTGCCGCAGCTCACGCTCGATCCTGAGACCATCTTCCTCATCTTCATCCCGCCGCTGCTCTTCTGGACGGCGATACAGACTTCCCTCCGCGACCTCAAGCGCAACCTGCGCCCGATCGTGCTGCTGGCGCTGTGGCTGGTGCTGCTCACCATGGGAGTGGTGGCGGTCGTCGCCCATTACCTCCTGCCGCAGCTGCCCTGGGCAATGTGCTTCGTGCTCGGGGCGATCGTCTCGCCACCCGATGCGGTCGCCGTGACCGCGAGCACCCGGCGCCTGAACATGCCGCGCACGGCCCTCGTCATCCTCGAGGGCGAGAGCCTGATGAACGATGCCACCGCGATCGTTGCCTACCAGATCGCGCTGGCCGCCGCGGTCACGGGCAGGTTCTCGCTCGCGCACGCGGGCGCCGAGCTGCTGTTCACCGGCCTCGGCGGCATCGCCGTCGGCGTGGCACTCGGCTGGTGCGTCGGGCAGGTGCGCCTGCGGATGCGCCGCTCATCGGTGGTCGAGAACACCTTCTCGCTCCTGAGCCCCTTCATCGCCTTCATCCCGGCCAACGCGCTCGGCTGCTCGGGGGTGATGGCGGTGGTCGCGATGGCGCTCTACATGGCGCGCTACTCCCCGCGCGTCATCACCGCCCCCACCCGCCTGCAGGCCCAGTCCACCTGGGAGATGCTGACGTTCCTGCTCGAGGGCCTGATCTTCATCTTCATCGGCCTCGAGCTGCCGCAGGTCGTGCGGGCGCTCGAGCCCGGCACGCTCATGCACCTGGTGCGGGTGGCGCTGCTGGTGGTGGCGGCGATGATCGTGAGCCGCATCATCTGGATGTTCTTCGGCGCCTACGCGCCGCGCTGGCTCGAGCGGCGCCTCGGGCGCCCGGGCACCCCCTATCCGCCGTGGCGCAACGTGCTGTTCCTCGGCTGGGCCGGCATCCGCGGCGGGGACTCGCTCGTGATCGCACTCGCGCTGCCGTACGTGGCGGCGAGCGGCGCGCCGCTGCAGGGGCGTGCCGCCATCATCTTCATCACCTTCATCGTCATCTTCGTGACGCTCGTGGCGCAGGGGCTGACACTCGCGCCCCTGATCCGCCTGCTCGGCATCGTCGGCGGCGACGAGGAGGCCAGGGAGGAGCGCACTGCGCGCACCACGAGCATCCGGGCCGGCGCCGAGGCACTCGAGGGCCTGGTGGCGCAGCAGGATCACGAAGCGGAGACCGCGGCGGCGCTCAGGCGCGCGGCCGCCTATCGCCTCGAGCAGCTCAGCGGCGACGGCAGCGCCCCAGGCTCAACCTCCGGCTACGTGCAGCTGCGCCTGCGGATGCTGGCCGCCGAGCGCGAGGCCGTGATTACCCTGCGCGACCGCGGCGAGATCAGCGACGCCGTCATGATCCGCCTGCAGCGCGAGCTCGATCACGAGGAGGTAGTGCTCAGGGGCACCACCGCGGAGTGAGCCGCGGCGCCTAGTCGAGGACCGCCGTCACCGTCACCGGGATGTTGTTGCGCGTCGCGTTGGAATACGGGCAGATCTCGTGTGCCTTCGCCACCAGGCGTTCCGCGTCCGCCTGGCTGAGCCCTGCGATATGGGCGGTGAGTGCCACGGAAAGTCCAAACCCGCCGGCCGTGAGCGTGCCGATGCCGACCTCGCAGTCGATGCGGATGCTCGAGGGCTGCAGCTTGAGGATGGATTTCGCGGCGAAGTCGCAGGCACTGCCGAAGCAGGCCGCGTAGCCGCAGGCGAACAGGTCCTCGGGCGTGGTCGTGCCGGCCCTGCCGGGGCCGCCCATGGACTTCGGGACCGACAGGTCCACGCTGACGACACCGTCCGCGTTGCGCGTGTGGCCGTTGCGGCCCCCGGTGGCGGTCGCCGAAGTCGTGTAGAGCACCTTCAGGGTCATGAGGGATCCTCCGCAGATAATGGCCTGGGACAGTCAGTGGCTTGCCGGCAGTTGCAGCTGCATGACCAGGTCGCGCTGCAGGTCACCGCCGAGGTCGAAATCGTGCTCGCCCACGACGCGGAAGCCGAACTTCTCGTAGAAGGCGATGGCGCGCGGATCGTGTTCCCACACACCGAGCCATACGCGCGCGGCGTGCTCCTGGGCTGCGAGCGACAGCAGCACGCGCATCAGGGCCGGGGCCACCCCCTGGCCGTGCCAGGGATGGTCGACGTACAGGCGCTGTACCTCGGCGGCCGCAGCGCCGACACACGCAGGCGTCGGCCCCTGCAGGCGCAGCTGCGCGAAGCCTGCGAGTTCCTCGCCGCGGTGCGCAAGCAGCGTGCGCAGGCGCGGGTCGGCAATCTCGGCCGCCTGCAGCGCCGCCCCGTAGCTTTGGCTGCAGTGCCGCTGCATGTGCTCGGCGCTGTTGCCGGCCGTGAAGGTCGCCCGGAAGGTGCGCTCGGCGAGCGCCGCCAGTGCCGCGGCATCGCCGCTGGCTGCGAATCTTATTGCTTCCACCATCGATGCATCCCATCACCCCGGGAGATATTCTCGCACGCCTGCGCCCGATTGCGCGCCACGTCGCGAGTCGCTACTGTCTTGCCTGCCATGAAGCGCCCGGCACTCAATGCTGTTGGTTCCAGAGCCGCCTGCCTGCCGGGCGGCAAGCGGCTGCCAGCGGCGCGACGGACAGCGCAGGTCACGTGATCGAGATCACCGGCAAGACGGATGCGGGCGCGGAGGCCCGCTGGGCACAGGCGCTGGCGCGCGTGCGCCCGGGCCACGCGCTGCCGCGCGAGTTCTACTGTGACCCGGAGATCTTCGAGCGCGAGCGGCAGCGCCTGCGGCGGCACTGGCACTGTGCGGGACACGCAAGCCAGGTGAGTGAACCGGGGGACTTCTTCACCACCGAATTGTTCGGCGAATCGGTGATCATCGTGCGTGGCGCCGACCGCGAGGTGCGCGCCCTCCTCAACGTGTGCCGCCACCGCGGCTCGCGGGTGTGTACCGAGAGCCACGGCCGCGCCCGCGGGGGTGGGTTCGTGTGCCCCTACCACGCCTGGAACTATGGGCTCGACGGCAGCCTGCGCGCGGCGGCGCGCATGGGCGCGGGCTTCGAGCGCGCGAGCCACGGCCTCAAGCGCCTGCAGGCGCAGGTGATCGAGGGGCTGATCTTCATCAGCTTCGCCGACGAACCGCTCGGCCTTGAGGCGGTGCGGCGTACGCTCGCCGGCTGCGCCGGCGTCTACGGCTGGGCGCAGGCGCAGGTGGCGCACCGCGAGACCTATGCGGTGCGGGCCAACTGGAAGCTCGCGGTCGAGAACTACATGGAGTGCTACCACTGCGGGCCGGCGCACGAGGAGTACTCGCGCTTCCACCTGTATGCGCGCCCCGCCGCGCTCAACCACGAGGCCGACGCGCGCGTGCGCGCGCGCGCCGCGGCCCTGGGCCTTGCCATCGAGGAAGCCAGCCACTGGGGCGCTGGCGGGAATGAGTCGGCCGCCTGCCTGCGCTCAGCGCTCGCGGAAGGCACGGTGAGCGGCAGCGAGGACGGGCGGCCGCTGGCACCCCTCATGGGGCAGTTCCGGGACTACGACGGCGGCGTCACGTTCTTCGATGTCGGGCTGACGAGCGACTTCCTCGCCTACCCGGACCACGGACTCATCTACCGCTTCATCCCGCGCAGCGTGGACAGCACCGACATGGAGGTGATCTGGCTGGTGCGCGCCGGCGCGTGCGCAGGTGTCGATTACGATCCTGCGCGCCTCACCTGGCTGTGGCAGGTCACGAGCGTCGCCGACAAGCGCATCATCGAGCTCAACCAGCAAGGCATCAACTCGCGCTACTACGAGCCTGGCCCCTACTCGGAGATGGAACAGGACACCCGCCGCCTGACCGAGTGGATCCTCGCCGAGCTCACCTAGCTTCGCGGCCCGCTCACGGCCGGCATTTGAGCGGCGCCTCAGGCTCGAGCCACACCAGGTGTGCGGCAAAGTCGGTGGTGACCCGGAAGTGCCTGAGGATCGACACGCCGATGTTGAGGTCCGTGGCACTCGGCTGGGCGTCCACCGCTGCGGGTACGGCCCGGAAGCGGCAGCCGGCGACCTCGAGGCTCGACAGCGTGATCGTCTGCCGCTCGCGCGCGCCGCGCAGCCCACCACCAGCCGCGTGGCCCACGGGCCGCCCGTCGTGCAGCAGGTTCAGGCGCTCGGCGAGCGCGGCGCCAACGAGCACCGCGGAGCCGTTGCCGAAATCAAGCGCGGCCTGCACCGTCGGTCCGTCCTCCACGCGCACGGCCAGGGTCTCTATCCCCTTCCGCGTGGACAGCGCGAGCCTCACGCCCGGCGGGTGCGCCTCGGCGCCGAGCACGCGCAGACGCCGGTGCGCGATGTCGATCTGCAGACGCGCGGCATCGAAGACCTCACGGCCGAGGATCATGTCGAGGCGGCGGTGCAGCAGCCGGGCGCCCACGTCCGCAAGCTCCGTGACCGCCACCGTCTGGTCGGGGAGCGCAAGCCCGAAGGCCTCCAGGCGCACCCCCGTGACGAGCCCGGCGTCCACGGGTGCTGCGCCCGAGCCCTGGGCGGCGACCGCGGTGCCCCCAGCGAGTCCCAGGCGCTGCGCCAGGGCGCGGTCGATGAAGCTCGTCTCCGCGGCAGAATCGAGCAGCGCCTGCACCGGTGCGCCATTCACCCGCGCCTCCACGAGGAGGCGCCCGCCACTCGTCGGGGTCAGCGGATAAGTGCGCGCCGGGGTACCCGCCGCCGCCAGGACGGGCAGCACGAGCAGGCTGCAGACGAGGGCGCGGGCGGTGGGTCTCATGCCAGCCGCGTCAGCTGAAGGTGGGCGGCTCGGGCACGGCGCCAAGATCGGCCTGCGCAAAGCGCTCCGCAAGGTGCGTAAGCAGCCGCGCACGCGTGGCCTCGCGGGTCGCGAGGTCCGGTATCTGCACCCGCAGGTCAAACAGCGCGCCGGTGGCGTCGATCTTGGTGAGATAGCAGCCCCCGACTCCCTGCGTACCGAGTATCTCGGCGGCCCCGGCGGTGGCGAGCGTCACGACCTTGTCTGCATTGACGCTGCGGGCGCAGCGGATGGTCACCGAGGTCTGCGCCGGCTGGTAGGTCTTGCTGAGATTCAGGTTCACCTGGTTGGCGACGACACTGTTGGGCAGCACCACGAGGCGAGCGTCGGCGGTGCGCAGCGTGGTGTAGCCCAGCGAGATCCACTCCACCACGCCGATCTCGGTACCGGTCGGGGTCGTCACCTGCAGGATGTCCCCGAGGCGGAACGGCCGGTAGATGGTGATGGAGATGCCGGCCACGAGGTTCCCGAGGGTGCTCTGGGCGGCGAGCCCGATGACGACCGAGGCGACGCCAGCGCCGGCCAGCATGGCCGTCCCGAGCGCGCGCAGCACCGGGATCAGGTGCGCGTAGAGGATGACGATCATCACCCAGATGAGCGCGGTGCCCAGCTGCTGCACGAAGCCGATGCCGCCGCGGTCGATGCGGCCCTCGCGCGTCATGGCGGCGTGCACCGTGGCACGCAGCAGCCGCGAGAGGATCAGCCCGAGGAGGATGAACACGCCGAGGTACACCAGCGCCCCGACCAGGGTGTCGGGCCGCAGGAACGACAGCACGTCGTGCTCGCCGACCTTGAGGGCCTCGACGCCGCCGTCCATCAGCGCGCCCCTTGCGGGCCACGCGGCCCGCGGCCGGATGCAGCGGCAGCACGCGCGGCGGACTTCATGGGCCGTGCGGGGGATCAGCGTCCACGGGCGCGCAGTTGGTGCGCCCGGACATTGCGCAGTCCTGGACGCGCCCGGCATCACCGAGCACGTGCACGAGCAGCAGGCCCACCAGCACCAGCAGCACGGTGGCGAGCAGTCCAATGACTGCTGCGCGGCGCGACGCCGGGGCTGCTGGTTTGCGGGTGGGTGTGTCTGTCATGGCGCCTCGCGCAGCTCGGCGCGGGCGCCTGTATCTGCAGGGCGATCTTAGACTGAGCCCGCCATGGCTCCAAGGGGGATGGCTGCGCCGGCGGCGCCACGCTGCCGGGGCGCACGTCCCTGTGCGCCCGCAGGTACTAGAGGCTCTCGGCGCCCTCGTGACAGGTGATGGCGTCGACGCTCACGTTCAGCACCTCGGTCGTGTGCTGCCCTTCGGCGGTGTCGAAGTACTGGCGGTCGACCGCAATGGAGCGCCCCGAGCGCGGTGGCACCGTGTAGCTCACCTGCTTGAGCTCCGAGCGCGTCAGTCCCTGCTCGGTCTTCCAGTGCACGCGGTACTGGATGAGGCCATGACAGCCGGTGGCCGCGCACTTCTGCGCATTGATGCCGAAGGCGATGCGGAACTCGTCCTTGCTCATGCGCATGACGAGCGGGCTCTGGCTGAGGGAGATCGGGTGAGCCTGCGGTTGCGCACCCTGTGCACCCACGGCGGCGAGGGCAAGGAGCAATGGCGGTGTGAATTTGATCATGGGATTCACCGAATTCGGGCTGCAGGAAGTACGTGGGCACGGTAAGCCCGCGCCGGCGCCCGGGACAAACGATCAATCCTCGTGGGACCGCCAAAAACCGCTCATGCGTCGCGCCGGCCCGGTGACTTGAGCGCCGCTCATGCCACGCAGCAGCACTCCTCACGCATGGGGCTCCAAGCGTGCGCCGGTTCGCAGTTCTTGCGAGGCATGCCCGAGGCTACGGCGCGTTCGCGCACTCTTTCAGTAGCTGCGCTCGCGCACCTGGCGCGCAAAGGTCGCGGCGGCCTCGACGATCAGGCGGCCGGCGTAGGCGTACTGGCGCGAGAACGGCGGCCAGCGCTCCCCCAGCCCGATCGCATCGTTGATGACCAGCACCTGCCCGTCGCAGGCCGGTCCTGCGCCGATGCCGATGGTGGGGATGCGGAGCGCTGCGGTAATGCGCCGTGCCAACTCGTCCGGGATGTGCTCGAGCACCAGCATGAAGGCCCCGGCGGCTGCGATCGCGGCGGCCTCCTCGAACACCCGCTGCGCGTCGGCCGCCCCGCGCCCGACCTGCGCGAAATTCACCGAGGTCTGCGGCGTGAGCCCGGTGTGGCCGACCACGTCGATGCCATTGTCCACCAGGTGGCGGATCACCTTAAGCTTCGGCCCCTCGAGCTTGACGCTGTCCGCGCCGCTTGCGAGCAGCCGCCGCGCGCTCTCAAGCGCCGTGGGCGGGTCGCGGTCGCTGTCGTAGGGCATGTCCCCGATCAGGTGCGTGCCGGGGGCGCCGCGGCGCACCGCGCCGATGTGATAGCACATGTGCCCGAGCGTGACGTCGCGGGTGCTGGCGAACCCCATCTCCACCATCCCCACGGTATCGCCGATGAGTATCACCGGGATGCCTGCCTCCTGCAGGCAGCGCGCCACGGGCGTGGTGTAGGCGGTGAGCATCGGGATCGGGGTCACCGACTTCATCTGCCGAAGCGCTGCGGCACTGAGTTTCAGGGGCCCTCCTCCAGCGCACCGCGCCGGCGGCCGGTGCACCTGGGATGCACGGTAAGCCCTCGGCGCGGGTGTGCTCAACTGCGCGTGCGGCGGCTCGTCCGCCGCGGCGCGCCTCAGTCGCGGTACCCCGGGTTGGCGCGGTCCAGGCGCCGCAGCAGTCCCGGCCAGATGAGGTCCGCTCCCTGGCCGCGGGTCACCTGGCGCGCCGCCGCACGGATGCCGCCGAGGATCTCGGGCCGGATCGGCAGCAGTTCCGTGCCGCCGCTCTGGGCGCGCACCTGGATCGCGCAGGCTGCCTCGAACAGGTACAGGTGCAGGAACGCCTCGGCCGGTGAGCTCCCCACCGTGAGCAACCCATGGTTGCGCAGCATCAGGAACACACTGGCGCCGAGATCTGCCACCAGCCGCGGCTGCTCCTCCGGGTTGAGCGCCACGCCCTCGTAGTCGTGGTAGGCGAGCGAGGCGAGCACGAACAGGGACTGCTGCGAGATCGGCAGGAGCCCCGCGCGTTGCGCGGAGACCGCCACGCCGTTCAGGGAGTGCACGTGCGCGATGCAGTGCGCGTCCTCGCGCGCGGCGTGGATGCAGCTGTGGATGGTGAACCCGGCGGGGTTGGTCTCGTAGGGGGACTCCAGCACCTTGGCCCCGCCCTGGTCGATCTTCACCAGCGAGGAAGCCGTGATCTCCTCGAACATCATCCCGTAGGGGTTGATGAGGAAGTGCCGCTCCGGGCCCGGCACGCGCGCCGAGATGTGGGTGAAGACCAGGTCGTCCCAGCCAAAGAGCGCCACCAGACGGTAGGCCGCGGCCAGGTCCACCCGCAGGTTCCATTCGGCCGCAGGGACGCTCTGTCTTACGCCCGGAACCTTGACTGAAGTCGCCGTCATGGAGCCCTCCTGGTCAATGCCGCGATCGGCGCTAGTGGGCAGCCACCGGCGAGGCGGGCGGGGAGATTCTGCCGATGACGATCGCTCCCAGGATGAGGACCCCGCCACCGACGAGCGCCATCAGCGCCCAGGCATAGGGGTTCGGGCCCGGGGTGGCGAGCGCCACGCCGCCGACGGTGAGGTACATGAAGGCGTAGCTGTTGAAGAGCATCGGCAGCAGGTCGTGCAGCGCCACGATCAGGTAGACCGCGATCAGGATGTACGCAAGACGCGCCCAGTCGGGGCTCAGGACATGCGCCAGGGCGCCGATGCCGGCCGGGGCGAGCAGCAGCAGGCCGATGCCCAGGAGCGACCCGACCAGGATGTGGGGGATCTTCTGCACGTCCATGTGCTCGAGGAAGAAGAGCACGAGCGCGACAAACGCCGGCCACGCCGGCAGCCCGAGGCGCCCGGTGACGATCTCGGCGACGCCGACCAGCACGATCAGGTACAGGCCGAACACCAGTCTTCGCCGGCTGAATGCTGCCATCTCGCTCCCCCTCGTCGTTGATTGTTGGCCTGGCCTCAAGCCGCCTGGTGGCTGCCGCTGCGCTCCGCGGCGTCGCTGAAACGCGCAAAGTGGAAGTCCGCATCCCCGAAGGTCATGTCGATCATCGTCAGGCGCTTGAAGTAGTGGCTCACGATCAGGTCATCCACGACGCCCATGGCCCCGTGCAGCTGCACTGCCTGCTGCCCGACGAAGCGCGCCGCCTGCCCGATGTAGGCCTTGGCCGCCGCGACTGCACGGCCACGGGCGACGGCGTCTGAGCTGCCGGCATTGACCGCTGCGATGATTGCCATGGAGCGGATCTGCTCCTCGGCGATGTACATTTCGGCCATGCGGTGCTGGAGCGCCTGGAAGACCCCGATCGGCACGCCGAACTGCTTGCGGCTCTTGAGGTAGGCGAGCGTCGCCTGGTTCAGCGCCGTGACGATGCCGCAGGCCTCCGCACACAGCGCGGCGATGCCCGCGTCCACGCCGCGCTCCATTACCGCCAGCGCCTCTCCCGGCGCCCCGATCAGCGCTGCGGCCTCGACGCGGGTGTCGGTGAGCTCAAGATCGCCGGCTCGCGCACCGGACTGCGTGGCATAGGGGAGAACCTTGAGCCCGCCCGCCGCGCGCGGCACCAGGAAGAGCGAGATGCCCGCGCGGTCGGCCACCGCGCCAGCGGTGCGAGCCGAGACGAGAAAGCAATCGGCGGACGGTGCATCGAGCACCACGGCCTTGCGGCCGCTGAGGCGCCAGCCGCCACCGTCGGCGACCGCCGTTGTGGCCACGTGTGAGAGCTCGTAGCGCCCGGCGGCCTCGTAGGCTGCGAGTGCAAGCTTCACCTCCCCGGCGGCGATCTGCGGCAGGATCGCGCTCTTGACCGCCGCCGAGGCGGCATCGCGCAGGATCCCGCCGCACAGCACCACGGTGCTCAGGTACGGCTCGAGCAGCAGTCCCTGCCCCACCTGCTCCATCACCGCCATGACATCGACCGCCCCGCCGTTGAGGCCGCCGTATTCCTCCGGGAACGGCAGCGCCAGCAGCCCGAGGTCTGCGTACTGCTTCCAGGCAGCGCCGGAGAAGCCCGGATCCGCCTTGGCGAATGCGCGGCGCTGCTCGAAGCCGTAGTCGCGGGCAATGAAGCGCTGCAGGGTCTCCTGCAGTGCCAGTTGTTCTTCGGTGTAGCGGAAGTCCACTGCGGTGCCTTTCTAAAGACCCAGGATCATCTTGGAGATGATGTTCTTCTGGATCTCGGTCGAGCCGGCGTAGATGGTCGTCTTGCGCAGGTTGAAGTACTGGCCGGAGAGGGAGGGCGCGGCGGCCGGGTAGTGCGAGCCCAAGAGTGCTTCAGCCTGCCACTCAGGGTCGAGCGCCTCGCGCAGGTAGGGGAGCGCGTCGTGCCCGAGGGCGTGCATCTTGAGCTCCGCCAGCTGCTGGATGATCTCGGAGCCCTTGATCTTCAGCGCCGAGACTTCCGCCCCCGGCGGGCGGTTCTCGCGCGCGAATGCCGACAGCACCCGCAGGTTGGTGATCTCGAGTGCCATCAGCTCCAGTTCAACCTGCGCAATGCGATCACGAAAACGCGCATCCTCGATGAGCGGCCGGCCGTTGACGCTCTGCGTGGCCGCGAGCTGCTTGAGTTGCGCGAGCGAGCGTTTGCAGTTGCCGACGCCGGCGTTGCTGGTGCGCTCGTGGTTGAGGAGGAACTTGGCGTAGGTCCAGCCCTTGTTCTCCTCGCCCACCAAATTCTCGAGCGGCACGCGCACGTTCTCGAAGAAGATGTCGTTGATCTCGTGTTCGCCCTCGAGGGTGATGATCGGGCGCACGCTGATGCCCGGGGACTTCATGTCGATCAGCAGGAAAGAGATGCCACTCTGCGGGCGCGCCTCGGCGCTGGTGCGCACCAGGCAGAAGATCCAGTCCGCGTACTGGCCGAGAGTGTTCCAGGTCTTCTGGCCGTTCACCACGTAGTGGCCGCCGTCGCGCACGGCACTGGTGCGCAGCGACGCGAGGTCCGACCCCGAGCCCGGCTCCGAGTACCCCTGACACCACCAGTCTTCCCCGGAGACGATGCGTGGCAGGAAGTACTCCTGCTGGCGCGCGTTGCCGAAGGCCATGATCACCGGCGCCACCATGCGCAGCGAGAAGGGGATCTGCGGTGGGGCGTTGGCGGCGGCGCACTCCTCCTCGAAGATGTGCTGCTGCACGACGTTCCATCCCGCGCCCCCGAAGCGCTGCGGCCACATGCCGGCCCCCCAGCCGCGCCGGAAGAGGATCTTCTGCCAGCGCACCATGTCGTCCTTCACGAGGCGCCGCCCGAGACGCAGCTTGTCGCTGATGTCCTTGGGCACCTCGGCGGCGAGGAACGCGCGCACCTCCCTGCGGAAGGCCTCCTCTTCGGGGGTGAAGTTCAGATCCATAGTTTCCCTTTTCGCCGCAACAGCGCCGCTAGGACGCCGCCGCAAGCCGTTCCTGTTCCTGAAGCTCGCGCCACTGGATCTTGCCGCTGCCGGACTTCGGCAGCGCCTCGACGAATGCGATGCTGCGCGGCACCTTGTAGGCCGCCATGTTGGCGCGGCACCAGCCGATGAGATCCTCCTCGGTGAGCTTGCCGCGCGCCTCGAGTCGCAGCACCACGAAGGCCTTGACGCTCTCGCCGCGGTGCGCATCGGGGACCCCGACGATGCAGGCCTCCTGGACCTGCGGGTGCTGGTACATGAAGGTCTCGACCTCGCTCGGCCAGACCTTGAAGCCCGAGGCATTGATCATGCGTTTGAGGCGATCCACCATGAAGAAGAAGCCGTCCTCATCGACGCGCCCGAGGTCGCCGGTGCGCAGGAACTTCTTGCCCTCGATGTCCACGAGCGCCGCCGCCGTTTCGGCGGGCTTGTTCCAGTAGCCGAGCATGACCTGCGGCCCGTGGGTGACGATCTCCCCTACCTCCCCCGCCGGCAGTTCCTCGAGCGTCTGCGGGTCCACCACGCGCGAATCGACGCCGTAGATGGGGATCCCCAGGCATTGCTTCTTCGCCAGCTGCGGCGGGTTGATGTGCGTTGCGGCCATGGTCTCGGAAAGCCCGTAGCCCTCGAAATAGGTGACGCCACGATCGAGCAGCCGCTGCGCGACGGCGGCCGGCATGGCGGCCCCGCCGCCGTGCAGCTGGCGGATCGAGGACAGGTCGTAGCGCCCGATGTTGGGGTTGGCGAAGAAGTCCTGGATGAGGGTGGGAACCGCGGTCCAGCCGGTGACGCGGTAGCGCTGCACGCACTGGGCTGCCACTTCGCGGTCCCAGCGCGGCAACAGCACCACGGTGCTGCCAAGGTAGATCGTGCCGTTCATGCTGCCCTGCATGCCGGTCACGTGGAAGAACGGTGCGAGGCCGAGCGTGGTCATTTCCGCCTGCAGCGCGAACCAGGTCATCGAGCCCACGGTCGTGTGCATGGTGGTGCGGTGCGTGTGCATGCAGCCCTTGGGCTCCCCGGTGGTCCCTGAGGTGTAGGGCATCACCGCGAGGTCATCCGCGCCCTGCGTCAGGGGGCCGGGGGGCAGGTTCGCCGCCAGCGCGCGCTCCCAGGGGACGACCCGCGGGTGCTCGGAAGCCACGCGCGGGGCGCTGATGAAGTCAGGCACGGAAAGTTCGGTCGGCGCCTTCAGGTAGTCCGAGTAGGTGGCGAGCACCAGGTGCTCGAGCTGCGTGCCCAGGAGCGGCGCGATGCGCGGGTAGAGCTCCTGGGCGACGATGGCGGTGCGGGCGCCGGCGTCCCGCGCACAGCGCTCGAGCTCCTGCGTGAGGTACATGGGGTTCAGCGGCACCACCACCGCGTTGGCGCGCAGGATGCCGTAGTAGGCGATCACGAACTGCAGGCTGTTCTGCATGTAGAGCAGCACGCGGTCGCCGGCCCCGACGCCGCAGCGCTGCTGCAGGTAGCCGGCCAGCCGCGTGGCCTCCTCCTCGAGCGCTGCGAAGCTCAGTGCGTTGTCGTAGTAGATGAACGCGGGCTTGTGCGGATAGCGGCGCGCCGAGACCTCCAGGTTGTAGAACAGGTTGGTGGCCGGCGCCTGAAGTTCGTGCAGCGCGTGCCGGGGCCAGAACTTGAAATGCGCGCTACCCATGCTGGCGCCCCGTGCGCCTCCTCAGACGACCTCGAACAGGCCCGCAGCTCCCTGGCCGCCGCCCACGCACATGGTCACCACCACGAGCTTAGCGCCGCGGCGCTTGCCCTCGATGAGCGCATGCCCGGTGAGGCGCGCGCCACTGACGCCGTAGGGATGGCCCACGGCGATGGCGCCGCCATTGACGTTGAGGAGCTCATCGGGGATGCCGAGCTGGTCGCGGCAGTACAGCACCTGGCAGGCGAATGCCTCGTTCAGCTCCCAGAGACCGATATCCTTGACCTGGTAGCCGGTGCGCTTGAGCAGCTTCGGCACCGCGTAGATGGGGCCGATGCCCATCTCGTCCGGCTCGCAGCCGGCCACGGCAAAGCCGCGGAAGATGCCCAGCGGCGCAAGTCCACGCTGCTCGGCGAGCTTTGCGTCCATGACCACGCAGGCACTGCTGCCGTCGGAGAACTGGCTGGCGTTGCCGGCGGTGATGACCCCGCCAGGCAGTGCCGGGCGGATCTTGCTCACCGCCTCCAGCGTCGTGTCGGGGCGGATGCCCTCGTCGCGGTCGATCGTGACCTCGCGCATCGAGACCGTGCCGCTGGCGGCATCGGCGACTCCCATGGTGGTCGTCATGGGCACGATCTCGTCCTTGAAGCGCCCGGCGGCCTGGGCCGCGGCCGCGCGCAGCTGGCTGCGCACGCCGTACTCGTCCTGCGCCTCCTTGGAGATGTGGTAGCGCTTGGCCACCATCTCCGCGGTCTCGAGCATCGACCAGTAGAGCGTAGGCTTGTGCTCAAGGATCCACGGGTCGGCGAGCATGCGGGTGTTGGCGTCGTTCTGCACGCAGGAGATGCTCTCCAGGCCGCCCGCGGCGATCACCCGCACGCCCTCGGTCATGACGCGCTGCGCGGCGAGCGCGATCGACTGCAGGCCCGAGCTGCAGAAGCGGTTGATGCTCAGGCCCGCGGTGCTCACCGGCAGCCCGGCGCGCAGCGCGATGGCGCGCGCGATGTTACCCCCTGTCGTGCCCTCACCGAAGGTCGAGCCCATGATCACGTCCTCGACCTCCGCAGGCTCGAGGCGGGCACGCGCCACCGCGTGCTGCACGGCATGGGCGCCCAGGGTGGCGCCGTAGGTCATGTTGAAGGCGCCCTTCCAGCTCTTGCCGAGCCCGGTGCGCGCCGTGGAGACGATGACTGCGTCGTTCACGATGCGGCTCCGGTGTGCTGGCTGAAGGTCCTGCCCTGCGCTGCGAGGCGGGTCAGGAGCGCGGCCGGCTGCCAGAAGGCCGCCTCGGCTCCCGCCGTGGCAGCGATGCGCTTCAGGTCGCGCGCCACCTCGGTCAGGCCCACCTGGTCGGCGTAGAACATCGGGCCGCCGCGCCAGGCGGGGAAGCCATAGCCATAGAGGTACACGATGTCGATGTCGGAACTGCGCTGCGCGATGCCATCCTCCAGGATGCGTGCGCCCTCGTTCACCAGCGCGTAGATGCAGCGCTGCACGATCTCCGCGTCCGTGACCTTGCGCGGCGTGATGTGCCGCTCGGCGCGGAATTTCTCGATGAGCGCCTTGACCTCCGGATCCGGCACCGGCGTGCGCGAGCCCGGGGGATAGCGGTACCAGCCGGCGGCGGTCTTCTGGCCATGACGGCCCGCCTCGACCAGCAGGTCCGCGACGTTGGAGTAATCCTTGCCGGGATTCTCGGCCGCGAGGCGCTTACGCCACATGGCACCTACATCGAGCCCGGCCAGGTCGTTCATGCGAAACGGCCCCATCGCCATGCCGAACTTCTCGACCGCCTTGTCGATCTGCTCGGGCGAGGCGCCGGCGAGCAGCAGGTCGTGGGCCGCCTGGCCATAGCGGGCGATCATGCGGTTGCCGATGAAGCCATCGCACACGCCCGCGACCACCGCGACCTTGCGGATGCGCTTGGCGAGCGCCATCGCAGTGACCAGCACGTCGGCGGCGGTCGCCTTGCCGCGCACGATCTCCAGGAGGCGCATGACGTTCGCCGGGCTGAAGAAGTGCAGGCCGATGACGTCCTGCGGGCGCCGGGTGAAGGCGGCGATGGTGTCCAGGTTCAGGGCCGAGGTGTTGGATGCGAGGATCGCGCCCTCGCGCATCACGGCATCGAGCTTGAGGAACACCTGCTTCTTGACCTCGAGGTTCTCGAACACCGCCTCGATCACGAGGTCGACGTCCTTGAGCGGTGCATACTCGAGCGTCGGGGATATCAGCGCCAGGCGCTTCGCCAGTGCTTCCTGCGTGAGCTTGCCCTTCTTGATCTGCCCCTGGTAGTTCTTGGCGATGGTCGCCAGCCCGCGGTCGAGGGCCTCCTGGGTGCTCTCGATCAGCACCACGGGGATGCCGGCATTGATGAGCGCCATGGTGATGCCGCCACCCATGGTGCCGGCGCCGATGACGCCGGCGCGGTTGAGCGCCCGGGGCGCGGTGGACTCGGGCACGTCGGCGATGCGGCTGGCGGCGCGCTCGGCCTGGAACACGTGGCGCAGCGCGCCCGACTCCGGCGACGCCATCAGCGTCACGAACAGCTCGCGCTCGCGCGCCATGCCCGCATCAAAGGGTCCCTTGACCGCCGCCGCCACGGCCTCGACGCACGCCGGAGGCGCCGGATACGGGCCCGCGACCGCCTTGACGGTGGTGCGGGCGAACTGCAGGAAGGCTTCGGCGTTGGGCATCTGGATCTTGAGGTCGCGGACGCGTTTCGGACCCTGCGCTTCGGTGGCCAGGCGCTGCGCGAACTCCACGGCCGCCTCGAGGAGGTTGCCGCTCGCGATCGCATCCAGCAGCGCCGTGCCGCGCAGTTCCTCGGCGCGCACCGGGTTGCCGGAGACGATCATGTTGAGGGCACGCTCCACCCCGACCACGCGCGGCAGGCGCTGCGTGCCGCCGGCGCCGGGCAGCAGGCCGAGCTTGACCTCCGGCAGGCCAAGCTGTGCGTCCGGGGTCGCCACGCGATAGTGGCAGGCGAGCGCGAACTCCAGCCCCCCGCCCATGCACACGCCATCGAGGGCTGCAACCACCGGCTTGCCGCAGTCCTCGAGCGAGCGCAGCACCTGGTGGAGATTCGGCGAGGCGTAGGCCTTCGGCGTGCCGAACTCGCGGATGTCGGCGCCCCCTGAAAAGCCCTTGCCCGAGCCGATGACGACGATGGCCTTCACCTCTGCGTCGTCCTCGGCGCGCCCGAGCGCCTCCACCACCGCGCGGCGCAACTCCAGCCCCAGGCTGTTGACGGGCGGGTTCGCCAGCGTCAGCACCGCGACCGCGCCGCGCAGCTCGTAGCCGAGCACTCCCGCCCCTCCTGTGATCCCGGCAGCTGTTTCGCTCATGCGACTTCCCTGTCCGACTGAGGCGTCAGAACTTGACGCGGATGGTAGCGCCGAAGGTGCGCGGGTCGCCGAGGAAGGCCGAGAGCTGGTTGTTGAACCCGGCGACGCCCACGCCCTGGAACGGGGTGTCGAAGGCCACCTGGTAGTAGCCCTTGTCGGCCAGGTTCTGGCCCCACACCTCGAAGGCCCACTTGCCATCGGGAGCACCGATGCCGATGCGGCCGTTGAGGATGCCGTAGGCGCCCTGCAGCTTCGCCGGATCGAGGTCCGAGCCGGTGTTGTAGGCGGAGTTGTACTTCTCGTCGGCGCTGATCCTGAAGGTGAGTGACTGCGACAGCGGCACTTCGTAGGCCGCGGAAACGACGCCTGACCACAGCGGCGAGAAGGACAGCCGGTTATTGAGGCGGTTGGCCGCGAACAGGTCGGTCGAGTCCCCGAAGCTCGTGATCATGGTGTCCGCGTAGACGACGCCCGCGGACAGCTTCAGCCCGGAGAGCGGCGTCAGCCAGTCGACGTTCAGCTCTGCGCCCTTGGACTCCACGTGCGGGAGCGAGCTCACCACGAACACCACACCGGTGAAGGTGTTCAGCTGGAAGTTGTTGTACTTCTGGTCGAACAGGTCGGCGTTCAGGCGCACGGTGTGCTGCGCGAGCTCGGTCTTGAGCCCGATCTCGTAGGCGTTCACCGTCTCGCGCGCAAACTCCGTGTCGAGAATGGGCGTGAGCAGATTGACGTTGGGGTTCGTCACGCGCGCCAGGTTGAAGCCGCCGGCCTTGGTGCCGTTGCCCCAGGAGGCATACGCCATGACGTCGGGCGTGAAGCGGTAGGCGAGCTTCACGGTGCCGTTGACGTTGCCCTCGTCGAGCGACTGGCGGGTGTTCACGCCGTTGAAGAACGGGTTGAACGGGGTATTGCAGCCGTACCCATAGAGCAGCGGTATCGAGAACGGGCTCGTGGGTACGCCGACCGGGTTCAGGAGCGCGGCGCATGCAGCACCACCGTCAGGATCCGTGAAGGCGGACTTCAGGTCCTTCTTTTCCTCCGTAAAGCGCAGCCCGGCGGTGATGTCGAACTGGTCGGTGAGTGAATAGGTCTCGTTGGTGAAGAACGCGTAGCTCTTCTCGGTCTGGTGGTAGGAGTCCGCCTGCCCGGAGACGCCGGGGATGAAGTTCGTTCCCGGCGCCTTGCCGGTCAGCTGCGGCACCAGGAGGAAGTTGGGCGGATTGGCGCCGCCGGCCGCCGAGGCCGCGCCGCCCAGGTAAAGATCGAAATCGCTGTCGGCGAGGATGGTCGAGGTGTTGTTGATGATCTCGCCGCCGGCGAAGGCACCGAGCAGCCAGCTCAGGCGGTCGACCTTGCCGGCCAGGCGCAGCTCCTCGTTGAACTGCTTGAAGTCCGTGCCGTTGCCGTTGGCCGGTTCCCCGACGAGCGGCACCTGCGAGTAGTCCACGTCGTTGCCCGCGAACACGCTGTTGTCGCGCCAGGCGGTGATCGAGGTGAGCGTCGCGGCGTCGAACTTCCAGTCGAGCTGGGCGGAGAAGCCGCGGTCCCAGATCTGCTGCGAGATCGGGTAGTTGGCATAGGACTGGCGGTCGGACGCGCTGGTGGGCGTCTGCGGGAAGGGCAGGCCGGCGGGATTGCCGCCGAGCAGCGGGTCGGTCGCGAGCGCGTTGATGATCGGGGCCCACGGGCCCGGCACGGTCGGCACCGCCTGGCAGCACACCTCGTTGCGGCGCGTGAAGTCCCCGATGACGAGCAGGCTCACGTCGCTCGTGGGGGTGAACAGGTATTGGCCGCGCACCGTGTAGAAGTTGCGGTTGTTGGACGTGCCATCGTTGTTGGGGCCCTGGCCGGTGTCGACATCGAGGAAGCCGTCGCGCTTCTGGAAGGCTGCGTAGAGACGGAACGCCGAGGTGTCACCGATCGGGCCGGTGATCGAGCCGCGCACCTCGCGGTCATCGTAGTTGCCGCCGGTGATCTCGCCCATCACCCCGAAGGTGTGGGAGGGCTTCGCGGTCACGATGTTGATGATGCCGGCGTCGTTGTTCTTGCCGAACAGCTCACCCTGCGGTCCCTCGAGTACCTCGATGCGCTCGATCTCGCCCAGGTCACCGAAGCCGACGCCGTTGCGCGGGCGGTAGACCCCGTCGATCACGACGCCGACCGAGGACTCCAGGCCGACGTTGTCACCCACCGTGCCGATGCCGCGGATGCGCGCCGTGGTCACGTTCTCCGAGGTCGTGGAGGTGACGGTGAGCCCTGGGGTCAGGACCTGCATGTTCTTGATGTCGGTGACGCCGGCGTCCTGCAGCTGCTGACCGGAGAGCGCCATCACCGCGATCGGCACGTCCTGCAGGTTCTGTTCGCGCTTCTGCGCGGTCACGATGACCTCCTGGAGCTCCGGTCCGGCTGCCGCGGCATCCGCCGCGCGACCCACGTTGCTGCCGGAGAGTGCGATCGCCAGCGCCACTGCCAGCGGTATGCCCCCTGAAGTCAGCCGATTCGACGAAATTCCAGTCCTGAAGTCCTCGATAAAGACCATGTCTGTTTCCTTTTCGGCGCTTCCGGGCCCTGACAGCCCCTGAAACGCAGCGCACCTTCGCCAATGCACGCTGCCCGCGGATGAATCGGCAGCCGTACAGCCCCCAGGCAAACTTGCCTGCGAAAAGCTTACGGAAAACGCCCGCCCGATCAGGCACTTCACCCGCCAAACTCTTAACCTCAGCCGCCAGAAAGGACCTGTTGCGCCAGCGCAACGAGTGGGTGCCGGGCCGGCTGCAGTGTCCTGAAATCCCGAACAGTCTCACCTCGGGCGCGCCCGCGGGCCGCCCGGCGTGCCGCTCCCTGCAACCTCATCGACGCTCTGTGACTTTGGAGCTAAGCTCCCGTGCGCGCTCCATTTACTGCTTTCTGGTCGGGGGGATCGAAACGGTATGCGGACACTGACCGCCACGAGTCAGAACTCGATATTGGTGACCTGGGTGAAGGCCTTCGGCCGCGCGCTGGATGCCGCCGGCTGCGATGGGCCGGCGCTACTGGCGCAGGTCGGGTTCGACCTGAAGGACCTCGGCGGCCCGGACGCCCGCTGCCCGCTGACCAAGACGCGGCTGCTGTGGGAGGTGGCCCTGGAGGCGACCGGGGACCCGGCCTTCGGGGTGAAGCTCGCCAAATACTTCACCCACACCACCTTCCATGCGCTCGGCTACGGGCTGACGGCGAGCTCCACCCTCAAGGAAGCGTTCGAGCGCATCCAGCGCTATTCGCACGTGGTGAGTGATGCGGTCGGCTACCGCTTCGTGCGCTGCGGTGCGGAGTACCACTTCTATATGGAGCCGGCCATCGAGGTCCCGGTGGAATCGATCGACGCCCTGGTGGGGACCCACCTGCGCATGTGCCGCTCGCTCATCGGGCGCGACTTCGTACCCCTTGCAGTCGAGCTGCGGCGGCCGCAGCCCGTGATCCTCGATGATTTCGAGCGCCTGTGGCGCGCGCCGCTGCGCTTCGGGGCCGAGCACAACCGGCTGCGTTTCGACCGCGAGAGCATGGAACGCGTGCTCGACAGCGGCAACCCGGAACTCGCACGCCTGAGCGATGCCATCTCGGCGCGCTACCTCGCGCGCATCGAGCGCGACAACACCGAGGCACGCGTGCGGGCCGTGCTGACGCACCGCCTGCGCCACAGCGAGCCGACACAGGAAGAGGTGGCGGAGAGCCTGAACGTCAGCGCCCGCACGCTGCAGCGCAAGCTCGGTGAGTGCGGCACCACCTTCAAGGGAATCCTCGATGAGACGCGGCACGCGCTGGCGCTCGCCTACCTGAGCGAGCCGCGCCACAGCGTCGCCGAGGTCACCCACCTGCTCGGCTTCTCCTGCAGCAGCGCCTTCACCCGCGCGTTTCGCCGCTGGACCGGGCATTCCCCGACTGACTGGCGCTCGGCCGCGGCCCGCAGTCACCCTCCCCGGGCCGCCACCAGTACCGCGCCAGTGACCGCCACCGGCACGCGGCACGTGCCCGCCGAACGCAACCACTGAGAATCGCCGGCTCTTGCCCCCGGCCCCTATTGCAGCAACTGCCGGCGCGAGCCCTTCGCGGGGACACTCCCCGCGGTCGCATCCTCCTCCTCGCCGCTGACACCCGGCTGCGGCAGCAGCTCGGCCAGCCGCGCCAGCGCGATGAGGACCCAGGTGGCGCTCGCCACGAGCGCTGCCACCAGCACCACGATTCCGATGAGGTAACTCATGCGACTCCCAAAGCGCCCACGGTGTGGGCCACGCTCCGCGAGGCCCTCTACACAATCAACCCGTGGGCACACCACCCGCCTCCGCCGAAAGGCAGACACCGGCTGCCTCGTTGGGCTGATCCGCAGGCTGTTGCCTGGCGGCGCGGCTGCGAGGGTGTTGATTGCGTTGCCGGCTGCAGGCCCGGCTCGTATGCTCAGTAGCCCATGCGCAGTCACGAGGTCACCTGAGTGATAACCCTGCATATCAATGGCGAGGAGCACCAGGTCGAGGCGCCGCCGGGGATGCCGCTCCTGTGGGTGCTGCGAGATGTCATCGGGCTCACCGGCACCAAGTTCGGCTGCGGGATTGCCCAGTGTGGCGCTTGCACGGTGCACCTCGACGGCGCCGCGGTGCGCTCCTGCCTGCTGCCCGCCGACTCGGTCGGCGAGCGCAAGATCACGACCATCGAGGGCGTGGGCGCGAGTGAGGTCGGAGCGCGCGTGCAGAAGGCCTGGCTCGACCTTGAGGTCGTGCAGTGCGGCTACTGCCAGTCCGGCCAGATCATGGCGGCCACGGCGCTGCTGGCGAAGACCGCTGCACCGGATGACTCGGATATCAACGCCGCGATGGCGGGCAACATCTGCCGCTGCGGCACGTACGTGCGCATCCGCGAGGCGATCAAGCGCGCCGCGGCCGGCGCGACCGGCTGAGGCACCAGCATGGCCAGCAACCCCAGGGACGTCCGGGCCCCCACTTACTCGCGCCGTGCGCTGCTGCAGGGCGGCGCGGCCGCCGGCGTGCTGCTGCTTGGCTTCACGCTGCCGCTCGGCCGGGCGCGCGCGGGCAGCGCGGCGGAATTCGCGCCCAACGCCTTCATCCGCATCGATGCAAAGGGCAAGGTCACGCTCATCATGCCGCAGGTGGAGATGGGCCAGGGCGTCTACACCTCGATCGCCATGATCCTCGCGGAGGAGCTGTCAGTGCCGCTCGAAGGGGTCGAGCTCATCGCCGCGCCCCCGAGTGACGCCCTCTACGGCAACCCCGTCTTCGGCATCCAGGTCACGGGCAACTCCAACTCGATACGCGCCTTCTGGAAGCCCCTGCGACAGGCCGGTGCCACGGCGCGCGCGATGCTCATCGAGGCTGCCGCGCAGCAGTGGAAGGTACCCGCGACCGGCCTGACGGCAAGCGATGGTGCGGTGCTGGGCAACGGCGGCGCACGCCTGCCCTACGGCACGCTCGTGGCCGCGGCAAGCCGCGTGGCGCCCCCCAAGGACGCGCCGCTCAAGGCACGCCGCGACTTCAAGCTGATCGGGCACCCGCTCAAGCGCCTGGATACTCCCGACAAGGTGCGCGGCCGCACCGCCTATGGCATCGACGTGATGCCCGCCGGGGTCAAGTTCGCCACCCTCATGGCCTGCCCGGTGTTCGGCGGCAAGGTGCGCCGCGTCGACGACGCCCGGGCGAAGTCGCTCCCGGGCGTGCGCCAGGTCGTGGTGCTCGAGGACCTGGTCGCGGTGGTTGGTGATCACATGTGGGCCGCCAAGCAGGGCCTCTCCGCCCTCACGATCGAGTGGGACGAGGGCGCGAACTCGCAGGTGAGTTCGGCCCAGGTGTGGCAGCAGCTGCGCGACGCCAGTACCCAGGAAGGCGTCGTCGCCCGCTCCGACGGCGACGCCGCGGCGGCGCTCCAGGGCGCCGAGCTCCTCGAGGCAGCCTACGAAATGCCATTCCTCGCCCACGCCACCATGGAGCCGATGAACTGCACGGTGCACGTGACGCCCGCCTCCTGCGAGATCTGGGTGGGAACGCAGGTGCTGTCGCGCGCCCAGACCGTCGGCATGAAGCTCACCGGCCTGCCGGCCGAGAAGGTGATCGTGCACAACCACCTGATCGGCGGCGGCTTCGGGCGGCGGCTGGAAGTCGACTACGTCGACAAGGCGGTGCGCATCGCGCAGCACGTGGACGCCCCGGTGAAGGTGGTGTGGCTGCGCGAGGAGGACATGCACCACGACGTCTACCGCCCGGTGTACCGCGACCTCCTGAGCGCGCGCCTCGAGCACGGACGCATCGCGGCCTGGAAGCACCGCATCACCGGCTCCTCGGTCATCGCGCGCTGGCTGCCGCCTGCCTTCCAGAAGGGCATCGACATCGATGCCATCGACAGCGGCGCGGACATCCCCTACGACATCCCGAACCTGCGGGTCGAGTACGTGCGTGCCGAGCCCCCGGCCGTGCCCACCGGCTTCTGGCGCGGCGTCGGCCCGAACAACAACGTGTTCGCGATCGAGAGCTTCATTGACGAGCTGGCGAAGAAGGCCGGCGCCGACCCGGTGCAGTTCCGCGCCAACATGCTCGGCAAGCAGCCCCGGCTGAAGGCGGCGCTCGAGCTCGCCGCGGCCAAGTCCGGCTGGGGCCAGCCGCTGCCCGCGCGCAGCGGCCGTGGCGTCGCCGCACAGGTTGCCTTCGGCAGCTTCATCGCCACCGTGGCGCAGGTCGAGGTCGATGCGCACGGCGCGGTGCACGTGCGGCGCATCGTCAGCGCGGTCGACACTGGGATCGTCGTCAATCCCGATACGGTGATCGCGCAGCTGCAGGGGGGGCTGATCTTCGGGCTCACCGCAGCGCTCTACGGGGAAATCACGATCGAGGGTGGCCGCGTGCAACAGAGCAACTTCCACGACTACCGCATGGTGCGCATCGATGAGGCGCCGCAGGTCGAGGTGTACCTCATCGACAGCGACGAGGCGCCCGGGGGGATCGGTGAGACCGGCACCACGGCGGCCCCGCCCGCAGTGGGCAATGCCATCTACGCGGCGACCGGCGTGCGCCTGCGACGCATGCCGGTCGAGCGGGCGCTGCTGGCGGTGCGCACGTGAGCCGCCTGTCGCGTGGCTGGGTGGTGGCGCTCGTCGCCGTATTGATCGTCGCGGCGCTGCTGCGCCACCTCGTCGGGCCCGGCCCCCTCGCCTTCGCCGGCGGCCCCACGGTCGCCGCGAGCGCCTACGGCGGCGCTGACCCGAGTGGCGTGCCGGCGAGCCTTGCGCAGGCGGACCCCATCAGCCGTGGCCGCTACCTCACCGAGGCGGCCGACTGCGAGGCCTGCCACACGATCCCCGGAGGCGCAGCCTTTGCCGGCGGCCGAGCGTTCAAGACCCCCTTTGGCACGCTCTACTCCCCGAACATCACCGCCGACCGCGACACCGGCATCGGCGCCTGGAGCGAGGAGGACTTCGTGCGGGCCGTGCACCAGGGGGTGCGCCCGGATGGCGTGCACCTCTACCCGGCATTCCCGTACGCTGCCTACACCTACCTCAGCGATGCCGACGTGCGCGCGATCCGCGCCTATCTCATGAGCCTGCCGGCCGTGAAGAACGCCGCTCCGCCGGCCGAGCTCGCCTTCCCCTTCAACCAGCGCTGGCTGATGGGCATCTGGGCGCGGCTCTACAACCCCGATGAGCGCTTCCGGCCCCACACCGAGCGCAGCGCCCAGTGGAACCGCGGCGCCTACCTCGCTGAGGGTCTTGAGCACTGCGGCGAGTGCCACACCCCGCGCAACCTGCTGCAGGCCCTGGACAACCGCCGCAAGTACGCCGGCGCGGTCACCGCCGGCTGGCGCGCCTACAACATCACCCCCGATGCAACCGCAGGAATTGGCGCGTGGAGCGATGCGGACCTGGCGCAGTACCTCTCGAGCGGACACGCGCACAGCCACGGCAGCGCCGGCGGCCCCATGGCCGAAGCGGTCGACCTGAGCCTCAGCCACCTGGCTCCCGAGGACATCGGGGCCATCGTCACCTACCTGCGCAGCGTGCCCGCCCGGTCCTCCGCCGGGCTGCCGCCGCTGCAGGGCGCGCTCGCCTCGAACGAGCCCGCGGTGCCCGCGGGGCTCGATCCCCTGGGCAAGCAGATCTTCGAGGGTGCCTGCGCCAGCTGCCACGGCTGGAGCGGCGTGAGCGCGCTCAGTGCGCGCGCGACTCTCACCGGCTCGCGCGCAGTCAACGACCCGAGCGCAACCAACGTCGCGCAGATGATCCTCAGCGGCTCGAACGCCCCGCGCGTGGATGGCAGCGCCGCCATGCCCGGGTTCGGCGCGGCCTACAGCGACGCGGAGATCGCCGCGGTGGCCAACTACGTCACGGCGCGCTTCGGCGCCAAGGGCTCGAGCATCACGCCCGCCCAGGTGGCGAAGCTGCGCGAGACAGGCTGAGGATCGTGCGCCCCCTCGATACAGGCGATCTTGCCACTGCCGCGCGGGCTGCCCCCGCAGGCTTGGTGCTCGCGCTGCTGCTCGCCGCACCCCTCGCCGCCGATGAGCAGTCACCGGCAAACGGGGCGTGGCAGACCATGCGGCCGAACCTCTACGGTACGCGCACCATCAGTGAAGCCGGGGATGCGCTGATGAGCATCGAGGCGCCGGCCAGCACCCCTGACCCCTCCGCCACCCCCGTGGTGGTGCACTTTGGCGAAGCACTCGCGGGGCGCGTGCGCCAGCTGCGCGTCATCATCGACAACAACCCCTCCCCGCTCGTCACCACCATGAACCTCAGGGCTGGACTGCCGGTGGAGGAGATCGACCTGCGCGTGCGCATCGACCGCTATACCTCGGTGCGCGCCATCGCCGAGACCACCGACGGGCAGCTGGAAATGCGCAGCACCTGGGTGAACGCGAGCGGTGGCTGCTCGGCGCCACCGAGCGCAAGCGCGGGCGGCATGCTCGGTGACATCCGCTTCCGCGCCTCCGCGGATGACAGGGCGCTGCAGGTCAGCATCCGCCACCCGAACAACTCCGGCTTCCAGATCGACCCGAAGAGCGGCGACCCGATACCACCGCACTTCATCTCGCACCTGCGCCTGCGCGCCGGCAACGACACGCTCGTGGATGCCGAGACCGGCATTTCCCTGAGCGAGAACCCGACGCTGCGCATCGCCAGCCGTGAGCCGCTGCAGGCGCCTCTGGTCTTCGAGGCCACCGACGTCCCCTCGCAGCAGCTCTTCACGGCCACCTGGAGCGCCGCCGCCGCGAGCGCCGGCACGCGCTGACCTGGGCGAGGGCGTGCGATGCGAAGGGCGGTCGTGAGCCGTAGCGTCGCGCTCGCCGCGAGCCTGCTCCTGCCGCTGCTCGCCGGCGCGGCGGACTTCAGCGTCCGCGAGGTGGCCCCCGGGGTGTTCGTGCACGAGGGTCGCGCGCTCGCCCTCGATGCCCCCGGCCACGATGACATCGCCAACATCGGCTTCATCCTCGGCACGCGCTGCGTGGCCGTCATCGACAGTGGCGGCTCGGTACGCATCGGGGCCGCGCTGCGTGCGAGCGTGCGCCGCCACACGCAGCTTCCCGTGTGCTACCTGATCAACACCCACGTGCACGTGGATCACCTGCTCGGCAACTACGCCTTCGCCGCCGAGCACCCGCAGCTCATCGGTCACGCGCAGCTGCCCGCGGCGCTTGCGCGCAGCCGCGACTTCTTCCTCAGGAACTACGCCGCCGACCTCGCGCCGCCGGCCAGCGCCGCGCAGCTGCCGGCACCCGCACGTACGGTCGAGGTTGGCAGCGACACCGAGCTTGACCTCGGCGGGCGGCAGCTCACCCTGCGCGCCTGGCCCACCGCGCACACGGACTGCGATCTGAGCGTCTACGATTCGCGCACCGCGACCCTGTGGACGGGGGACCTGCTCTTCGTCGGGCGCACACCCGCCCTCGATGGGAGCCTTAAGGGCTGGCTCGCGGCGCTTGAAGTGCTCGCGCGCCTGCCGGCGCGCCACGTGGTTCCCGGACACGGCCCTCCCGGTGATGACCTCCCGGGCGCGGTGGAGCCCGAGCGGCGCTACCTCAAGACGCTCCAGGAGGTGGTGCGGGGCGAAGTCGCCCGCGGCGTGACGCTGCAGGAGGCGCTGCGGGCCACGGATTTCCCCGCCCCGGGCGGCTGGCTGCTCTGGGACGAGACCCAGCCGCGCAATATCGCCCGCGCCTACCAGGAGCTCGAGTGGGAGTGATGCGGCGGCGCGAGTTCCTGCACGGCGCGACGCTCGCCCTGGGGCTGGGAAGCTCCGGGGCGCTGCGCGCCGCCGCGCGCACGCAGGTCGTCATCGCGGGCGGCGGCTTTGCCGGCAGCTGCTGCGCGCTCGAGCTGCGGCGCCTGGCGCCTGCGCTGCGGGTGCTGCTGTTCGATGCGCAGCCGCACTACCTCACCTGCCCCATGAGTAACGAGGCGATCGTCGGCATGCGCAGCTTCGGCTCCCTCGCGGTGCCACGCGCGGGACTGCAGGCTGCCGGTATCGAGTACGCCTGCGCGCGGGTCGCGGGCATCGACGCCACGGCACGCCGCGTGCGCCTGGCGGACGGCACGCGCGTCTCCTATGAGCGCCTGGTGGTGGCCCCCGGGATCCGCTTCCGGCCAGAATCCCCCGATGGCTACGACGGCCGCGCCGCCTGGGACATGCCGCACGCCTGGGACGGCGGCGGCCAGGCACGCCGCCTCGGGCAGCTGCTCGAGGCTGTACCCGATGGCGGCGTCGTCGCCATCTGCGTTCCCGCGGGCCTCATGCGCTGCCCGCCGGCGCCCTACGAACGCGCGAGCCTGATGGCGCAGTACCTGAAGCGGCGGCGGCGCGGCTGCAAGCTCCTCATCTTCGACTCCAACAACCACTTTCCACGCCAGGACGTGTTCAGTGCCGCCTGGCAGGAGTTCTACCCGGGCATGATCGAGTGGTTATCACCGGCCGAAGGCGGCGTCATCACGCGCGTCGATGCGCGCACCTCGACGCTCTTTAGTGCAAGCGGCCGCCACCGCGTGGCACTGGCCTGCGTCATCCCGCCCCAGGCCCCGGGGGCGCTCGCGCTCGAGAGCGGCCTGTCCTCCGGTCACGGCTGGTGCCCGGTGGAGCCTGCGACCTTTGAGTCGCAGCTGCTGCCCGGCGTGCACGTGATCGGCGACGCCTGCATCGCAGGAGCAATGCCCAAGTCAGCCTCCGCGGCGCGCGCCCAGGCGCGCCAGTGCGCGGCGGCGATCGTGGCCCTGCTCGCTGGCGCGCAGCCACCCGCGCCGCAGCTTGCGAGCGTTTGCTACAGCCACGTGAGCGCGGCTGCCGCGCTTGCCATCTCCGGGGAGTTCAGCCTCGTGGATGGGGAGTTACGGCAGAACCCGCCGCGCCCCGAGGACGGCGCGCCGCACGCGGCCAGCGCCGCGCAGGCGCAGGCGGCGCAAAGCTGGTATCGCGACATCCGCACCGAGTGCTTCGGCGCCTGAAGGCTCACGGAGGCAGCGCCGCGTACGCCTTCAGGTGCGCCGGCAGCACCGCCCACTCCGGGCGAGCGCGCGTGAAGATCGCCGCCGTCGGCGCAAAGAGCGCCGGCTCGTCGAGGGAGCCGGCGTAGAGGGTGAAGACCTCGGCGCTGTCGCGCGGACCGCCGAACACCAGCGAACCGCACACGGGACAGAAGTTGCGCACCGCCTGGTTGCCGTTGGCGGCCCGCACCGCGAATGCGCGGCTGGCGCCGGTGAAGCTCACCGCCCCGCGCGCAAAGCCCATATAGGGCACGAAACCTGAGCCGGAGGCCTTGCGACAGTCGGCGCAGTAGCAGTGCCCGGCGTAGAGCGCCGGGCCGCGCGCCTCATAGCGCAGTGCGCCGCACAGGCAGCCCCCCGTCAGCATGCGCGGCGCGCCTTCAGTAGCGCCAGCTCTTCAGGTCCGCACCCGCAGGCGCGGTGGCCGCGATGCGCTTGAGGATGAGCGGCAGGTACTGCACGTTGTAGTGCAGGCGCGAGTAGGCATTGGGCAGCTTCGGGTCGCCGTTCCAGCAGTGCTCGGCGCGGTCGCCGTACGCGACCGTGCCCTCGTACGCGGGCTGCAGGGACTCCAGGCGCTCCTGTGCGAAGTAGACCGAGTCATTGAGGTAGAAGCTGTCGGCCGAGCCGACGTAGATGTGAATCTTGCCCTTGAGCTTCGGGGCGAGCGTTGCCCAGTCGCGTTCGATGATGTGCGACAGGTCGTAGTGCTCGCGCCAGTAGGTGGCGATGCTCTTGTCGATGTCACCGCTCACCTTGTCGATGAGGGGGGCAGGGTAGCCATCCTTGGCCGCCGGGCCGAACACCGCCGCCCAGATGTCGTACTGGCCCCCGGAGCGCCCGCGGTCGCCCTGGGCGAGTTCCATGTAGTTGGCATCGCGCTGCGTGGCGAACACCTCGCCGAGGTAGTTGCGCATGGAAGGGCGCTCGACGCTGACCGCCTCGCCCTTGAGGACGTAGGCGTTCGGGTCCTCGTAGATGTTGATGACGGTGTAGGCGCGAAAGTCGATCGGGTCCGGGCAGGCGGCGAAGGCGCCGTTGTACATGTCCGGGTAGAACACCTGCGTGGCGAGCGCCTCCCAGCCGCCGGTGGAGCCACCGTAGGTGAAGCGCGCCCAGCCTTCCCCGATGCCGCGGAAGCGCCGCTCGATCTCGGGCACCAGCTCCTTGTTGATGGCATCCCCGTAGGGCCCGAGGTTCGCGGAGTTCACCGCGTAGCTGTCGTCGTAGTAGGGATTGGCGTGCTCGATCTCCACCACGAGGAAGCGCGGGAAGTCAGCCGCGGTCCACTTCTGGAAGAAGGCGTAGGCCTCGGCTTGCTGGATGCGGTTGTAGCCGGCGAGGTGGAAGCGGCGCGAGTAGTCGGGCTTGAGATCCGCATCCGGCGGGGCGGTGCGGAAGTCGGAGATGTCCTCCGGGTAGTGCCCGTGGAAGATCATCAGCGGGTAGTGCGCCTCGGGGTGCTTGTCGAAGTCCTTCGGTACCAGCACGTGGGCGCCGAGATAGACGTCGCGTCCCCAGAACTTCGACAAGAGCTCGCTCTTGATGCGGATGTGCCGGATGTACTCCGAGTCGCTCTTGGCCGCGATGGCGGGTATCTGCTGGTCGAGGATCAGCGCGGTGCGCTGCGGATGTGCAGGATCCACGTGCACGCGCACCGGCACCGAGTAGAGGTTGCCCGGCTTCTTGGACCAGTCCTGCCCCTCGCCCTGGTCCGGCGGCAGCTTGAGCACGCGCCCGTCGGCGAGGTGGAAGGTCTCGTAACGGTTGAGGACCGCCTGCACGTAATAGTCACCCGCCGGCAGCTGCGAGAGCTTGCGTGCCGGCCAGCCGAAGGCGGCTTCATCGAGCACCGCGCCCTGCCCGGCCGCGAGTCCATCGACGTTGACGCCGAAGATGTAGGGACTCACCAGCGGATCGTCAGGGTCCACGTGCGCGCGCGGCTCGCGCGAGAAATCCGTGCTCAGCAGCAGGATCACGCGCCCGTCGAGGGGCGTGGCACTGCGGCTGGCGGGAAAGCTCACGCTGAAGGCGGTGCTCTTGGAGGAGCTCGGCCCCTTGTCGGCCGGCTTGTCCTTCTTGGAGGAAATCTGCGGCGTACCTCCGGAGATGATGGCCGTGCTGGTGAGCGCAAAGGTTGCGCCGATGAGGAGGAACCCGCCGAGCACGAGTGCCCTTGGCGTGAAGATTGTCCTGGCCATGCGCAAACCTCGCTTCGCAGAAGATTTCATAAGCCTATCGGGCGGGACGCGGCACGGGCAGCGCCGCGGATCTTGTTGTTGGTGCGCGACCTTAAACTCTTCACCCGGTGGCACTCAAGTGGCCGCGGCACACCACGGCCAGCTTGTTGCCGTCCGGGTCGCGCACGTAGGCGGCGTAGAAGTCCGGGTCGTACTGCGGGCGCAGGCCCGGCGCGCCCTCGCTCACGCCACCATGGGCGAGCGCCGCAGCGTGGGCTGCGTCCACCTCGCCCCAGCTCCTCGCCCGGAACGCCACCATGTTGCCGTTGCCGGCACTCGCGGGACGCCCGTCAAAGGGCGTGCCCACCCAGAAGGCGAGCTCGCGCCGGCCGTGGTCCTCGTACAGGCCCCAGCCCGCCGAGATGCGGTCCCAGGCGGCATCGCCGGTCACGCAGCGCTGCATGCCAAGCGGGGTGAGGAGCGCGTCGTAGAAGCGCGTGGCACGCGCAAGATCACCGGTGCCGACGTAGACGTAGCTCAGCATCCCCTCGCCCTCCCCCTAAGCCTGCCTGCATTTGCAGCGCGAGTGCCGCAGCGTTGACGCGCGCGGCGTCTTGTTACAGGGTTCGCGCTTGCCGGCCCCGCGACCCTGCGGCCGGCACCAGCGCGCGCCGGCGCGAGGAACCAGTGCATGTACATGCCCGAGCAGTTTCGCGAGGACCGCGCCGAGGTCCTGCACGCCTTTATCGCACGGCATCCGCTCGGGGCGCTAGTCGCCACCGGCCCCGATGGCCTCATCGCCAACCACATCCCGATGCTGTGGCGCGCGCAGCCCGGGGGCGCGGGCATCCTCGGCGGCCACGTCGCACGCGCCAACCCGATCTGGAAGCTGCTGGCACCCGGCAGTCCGGTGCTCGTCATGTTCACGGGCGCGATCCACTACATCACCCCCTCGTGGTATCCGGCAAAGAAGGTGGACGGCAAGGTGGTGCCGACCTGGAACTACTCGGTAGTGCATGCCGAGGGTGCCATCCGCTTCCTGGCGGGCGCACCGGAGGCGCTCACCAAGGTGCGTGAGCTGACCGAGCACCAGGAGGCCGCGCGTGCCTCCCCCTGGGCGGTCACCGATGCACCCGGGGACTACCTCGAGGCAAACCTGAAGCACATCGTCCCGTTTGAGATCAGCGTCACGCGGCTCACCGGCAAGTTCAAGGCGAGCCAGCACCGCAGCGCCGAGGAGCGCGTGGCGGTCGCGGCCGCGCTGCGCGCGGAAGGGCTGGCGGCGGAGCAGATCGCAGAGCTGGTGCGCGAACCGAAGCTACCTTAGTCGAGTGGCCAGCTGACCGAGCGCGGCAGCCGCGGCACGGCGGCGATCTGCGGCTGAGCGGGCAGCTCGATGCCGTCGACCGTCCGCCACCAGGCCTCGGGCCTGAGCCCGTGTGCGGGTTCCACCGGTTCACCCAGGCGCGGCATCAGCAGCTGCACGCCGGTCTTGCCGGCGTCCTCGAACAGCACCTCCGCCGGCTGGTCCCAGGCATGCATGGCGAGGCTGAAGGTGCCCCAGTGAATCGGCAGGAAAGCGCCCCCGCCGAGCAGTGCGTGGGCCTTCAGGGCATTCTCGGGCCCCAGGTGCATGTCGCCCCAGGAGGGATGGAACGCGCCCACCTCGAGCATCACGAGGTCAAAGGGACCGAGGCGCTCACGGATCAGCTGGTACTCGCTGGTAAGTCCGGTATCGCCGCTGAAGAACACCGCGTGGTCCTGCGAGCGGATGACGAGTGATGACCACAGCGTCGTGTTGCGGCTGTTGAACAGGCGCCCGGAGAAGTGCTGCGAGGGTGCGGCCGTCACCGTGAGTGCCCCCGTCGGCAGCGCGAAGCACTCCCACCAGTCGAGCTCGTGGATGCGGTGCGCTGCGATGCCCCAGGCCTCCAGGTGCGCCCCGACGCCGAGGGAGGTCACGATCGGCACCTCGCTCCTGCGCAGCTCGCGGATGGTGGGGAAGTCGAGGTGATCGTAATGATCGTGCGAGATCACGATGAGGTCGAGCGGCGGCAGCGCCCGCAGCGCCACCGGCACGGGCTGGAAGCGCTTCGGCCCCGCCAGGCGCGAGGGGGAGGCGCGCGGCCCCCAGACCGGATCGGTGAGCACGCGCATCCCGTCGATCTCGATGAGGACGGTCGAGTGCCCGAGCCAGGTGGCCCGCAGCCCGCTGCCCGGGGCCTTGCGCCACGGCTCGAGCGGGTTGAGCGACGGCAGGGCTGCCTTGGGCACGCGCCGCACGCCGCCACAGAAGAATTCCCCGATGCTGGGCATCGGCACGTTCGGGTCGCGCAACCCCGGCAGGATCGGGTGCAGGTTGCGGAATACCCCGTCCGCGAAGCGCGGCGAGGCCTGCATGCGCTCGAGGCGCGCCCCGGCGGGCCGCTTACCCATGGACTTCATGACTCCACCATAGCGCACTCGCCCCTCGTCAACGCATTCAACGCAGCCCCGCGAACCTGCCGCCGGCAGCGTCCTGCCCTACTCCCCCCAGAGCCTTGTAGATCGCCACCGCGCGCACGTTGACCTGCGTCTGCGCCTGCACCATGGCGTCCTCGGCCTCGAGCTGCGTGCGCTGCGCATCGAGCAGCGTGAGGAAGTCCGTGACGCCCGCGCGGTACTGCAGCTCGGCAATCTCGGAGGCGTGCGCCGAGGCGCGCGCCTGCTCGGTCAGGCTGCCAAGCGCCGCCTGCTCCTTGGCGTACCCGAGGAAGCTGTTCTCGGTCTCCTCGAGCGCGACCAGCACCGTCTGGCTGTAGGCGGCACCGGCGGCGTCGAGTTCCGCCTGCCGACCGCGCAGGCGTGCGCGCACCGAGCCATAGTCGAGTGCCGCCCACGTCACCGTCGGCGTCACCGCCCAGGCGCGCGCATCATCGCCGCCGCCGGTGCTGAACAGGTGCCCGACGTTGCCGGACAGGAAGCCGGCGAAGCCACTCACGGTCACCCGCGGGAAGAGGTCGGCGGTGGCGACCCCGACGCGCGCCGAGGCAGCCGCGAGGCGCCGCTCGGCGGCCTGCACATCCGGGCGCTGCCTGAGCAGCGCTGCGGTGTCACCGACCGGCAGCGCGGTCGCGAACGCGCGCATGCTCGCCGGCGCGAGCTCGGCATCGAGGGCGCCGGGCCTGAGTCCCTGCAGCACCGCCAGGCGGTACATCGCCTGCTTCTCCAGCGCCTCAAGCGGTGGAATGCTGGCCTCGGTGGCCGCAAGGCGCGCACGGGCGCGCTCCACGTCCAGCTCCGTGACGCGGCCACCCTCGTAGCGCACGCGCGTCAGCTCCTCGGTCTGGGACTCGCTCGCCAGGTTGCGCCGCGCGACATCGAGGCGCGTCTGCGTGCCGCGCAGCTCGAAGTAGTTGCGCGCCACCTCGGCGGCCACGCTCACCTGGGCGCCGCGCAGCTGCGCCTGCTCCTCGCCAAGCTGTGCGCGCGCGGCCTGCACCGAGCGGCGCACGTGCCCGAAGAGGTCCAGCTCCCACTGCATGTCAAAACCGAGCGAGTCACTCTCAACCGGGATGCGCGCCCTGCCGAAGCCCGGCTGCTGCTGGTCGGCCTTGGAGTAGCCGGCAGTGAGGGGCACGTGTGGTGCCAGGTCCAGGCGGCTCTCGGTGAACACCGCGCGCGCCTCGTGCACCCGCGCTTGCGCGGCCGCGAGGTCGAGGTTCGCAGCCAGGGCACGCGTGACCAGGCTATCGAGCTCGGCGTCACCGAACTCGTGCCACCATGCGGCCTCGGGCCCCGCGGTGCTGAACTGCGCCGCCTGCGCGTTGGCGATGCGCGCAGGCTCGGGTTGCGGCGCGCGGTAGTCGGGCCCGACGGCGCAGGCGCTGAGGAACACAGCCAGGCCGACGCCGAGCACGGCCTGCAGGGGCTGCACGTGCCTCATGCCGCGACTCCCTGAGGCCCGGGCAGCAGCGCCGGGGTGACCGGGGCGCGTCGCACGCCGACGCGGCGCGCCAGCAGGTAGAAGAGCGGCGTGAGCAGCAGTCCGAAGAAGGTGACCCCGAGCATCCCTGAGAACACCGCGACCCCCATGGCGTGGCGCATCTCGGCCCCGGCGCCCGTGGACAGCACCAGCGGCACGACGCCCATGATGAAGGCGAGCGAGGTCATGAGGATCGGGCGCAGGCGCAGGCGCGAGGCATCCAGCACCGCGCGCAGCGTGCGCTCCCCGTGCGCCTCGCGGTCGCGCGCGAACTCGACGATCAGGATGGCGTTCTTGCCGGCAAGGCCCACCAGCACGATGAGTCCGATCTGCGTGAAGATGTTGTTGTCGCTGCCGGCCAGCTGCACGCCGGTGATGGCCGAGAACAGCACCATCGGCATGATGAGGATCACGGCGAGCGGCAGGCGCAGGCTCTCGTACTGGGCGGCGAGCACCAGGAACACCAGCAGCACCACCAGCGGGAAGACGATGATCGCGGTGTTGCCGGCGAGGATCTGCTGGTAGGTGAGCTCGGTCCACTCGAAGCCCATGCCGATCGGGAGTTCACGGCGCGCCAGGGCCTCCATGGCAGCCTGCGCCTGGCCGGTGCTGTAGCCTGCGGCCGGCCCGCCGTTGATCTCCGCGGTGGGGTAGCCGTTGTAGTGCATGACGCGGTCGGGCCCCGAGGAAGGCCGCACCGTCACGAACGAGCCGAGCGGGATCATGTCGCCGGCGGCGTTGCGGGTCTTCAGGCGCGCGATGTCCTCGGCGTGCAGGCGGAAGCGCGGCTCGGCCTGGGCATTCACCTGGTAGGTGCGCCCGAAGAGGTTGAAGTCGTTGACGTAGAGCGAGCCTAGGTAGATCTGCATGGTGTCGAACAGGTCCTCGAGCGCCACCCCCTGGGACTTGGCCTTCTCGCGGTCCACCTGCGCGTCCACCTGCGGCACGTTCACCTGGAAGCTGCTGAAGAGGCCGGCGAGCTCGGGCGACTCGTGGCTCTTGGCGATGAGGTTGTCGGTCTGTCGCGCGAGCTCCTCGAAGCCGAGGCTGCCGCGGTCCTCCACCTGCAGGCGGAAGCCCCCGATAGTGCCGAGCCCCTGTACCGGCGGCGGCGGGAAGACCGCGATGAAGGCGTCCTGGATCTTGCCGTAGGCGCCATTGAGGGTCTGGGCGATGGCCGCCGCTGACTGCGCTCGTGCCTTGCGCTCCGCGAACGGCTTGAGGGTGACGAACACGATGCCGGAACTGGGCGAGTTGGTGAGGCCGTTGATGTTCAGGCCCGGGAATGCCACCGCGCTCTCCACGCCTGGCTGCTTGAGGGCGAGCTCGCCCATGCGCCGGATGACCTCCTCGGTGCGGTCGAGCGTCGCCGCCGCCGGCAGCTGCGCGAACGCCACGAGGTACTGCTTGTCCTGCTGCGGCACGAAGCCGGTCGGGGTGCGCTCGAAGCCTGCGTAGGTGAGCGCGATCAGCCCCGCGTAGATCGCGAGCACGATGCCGCCCATGCGCAGCACCCGCCCCACGCCGCGCACGTAGCCGTGCGAGGCGCGCGCGAAGAAGCGGTTGAAGGGACGGAACAGCCACCCCAGTGCCCGGTTGAGGATGCGCGTGAAGCGGTCCGGGGGCGCATCGTGGGCCCGCAACAGCAGCGCCGAGAGCGCCGGCGACAGGGTGAGCGAGTTGAACGCCGAGATCACGGTGCTGATGGCGATGGTGAGGGCGAACTGCTTGTAGAACTCGCCCGTGAGGCCGCTGATGAAGGCGGTGGGCACGAACACCGCGCACAGCACGAGCGCGGTGGCGACGATGGGTCCTGTGACCTCGCGCATCGCCTGGCGCGTGGCCTCAAGCGGCGCAAGACCCCGGGCGATGTTGCGCTCGACGTTCTCCACCACGACGATCGCGTCATCGACGACGATGCCGATCGCCAGCACCAGGCCAAAGAGCGACAGCGCGTTCAGCGAGAAGCCGAACAGCTTCATGACCGCGAAGGTGCCGATGAGGGAGACCGGGACTGCGATCAGCGGGATGATCGAGGCGCGCCAGGTCTGCAGGAACAGGATCACCACGATCACCACCAGCAGCGTCGCCTCGAGCAGCGTATGCACCACCGCCTCGATCGAGCCGCGCACGAACACGGTGGGGTCATAGACGATGTGGTAGTCGACACCGGGGGGGAAGTCGCGCTTGAGCTCTTCCATCTTGGCGCGCACGCTCTTGGAGACCTCGATCGCATTGCTGCCGGGGCGCTGGAAGATCGGGATGGCGGCGGCGGGCTTGTTGTCCAGCAGCGCGCGCAGCGCGTAGGAATCCGAGCCGAGCTCGACGCGCGCCACGTCCTTGAGGCGCGTCACCTGGCCGGCCTCCCCGGTCTTGATGATGATGTCGCGGAAGTCCTCCGCGCTGCTCAGGCGCCCCTTGGTGTTGATCGCGAGCTGGAAGCTGGGCGTGCCGGCGCCGTTGCCGGCGGAGCCGATGGCAGCCGGCGCCCCGAGTGCTCCGGCCGCCACCTGCACGTTCTGCTCGCGCAGCGAGCGCACCACGTCGGTCGCGGTGAGGCCGCGGCTCGCGACCTTCTCCGGGTCCAGCCAGATGCGCATGGAATAGTTGCCGGCGCCGAACACCTTGGCGTCCCCGACCCCGGGGAGCCGCGCCAGTTCGTCCTTGACCCGCAGGATGGCGTAGTTGGCGAGGTAGAGCGTGTCGTAGCGGTTGTCGGGCGAGACCATGTGCACGACCATCGTCAGGTCAGGCGAGGCCTTCTCGGTGGTGACCCCGAGCCGCTGCACCACGTCCGGCAGTTTGGGCAGCGCCTGGGCCACGCGGTTCTGCACCTGCACCTGCGCCTTGTCGATGTCGGTGCCGAGCGCGAAGGTCACGGTGAGCGTCATGGCGCCATCGGCGGTGGCCTGCGAGAACTGGTAGAGCATGCCCTCGACGCCGTTGATGGACTGCTCGAGCGGGCTCGCGACGGTCTCGGCGATCACCTTGGGATTGGCGCCGGGGTAGAGCCCGTGCACCACCACCGTCGGCGGCACCACCTGGGGGTACTCGGTGATCGGCAGCGTCGGCAGCGCCAGGAGGCCGGCGAGGAAGATCAGTGCCGAGAGTACGCCGGCAAAGATCGGCCGCGAGATGAAGAACTGGGAGAGTTTCATGAGCGCACTCGTTTCCTGCTGTTCAGCCCGCGCGCGCCACGACCACCGCGGCGGGGGACTTCGGGGCGACCGGCGCCGGCGTCACGGCCGGCACGCGCGGCGCGTCGATCTGGTGCAGCCCGACCCGGTCGGCGTTCATCGGCACCCGCGCGGCGGCGACCGCCTGCCCGGGACGTACGCGCTGCAGGCCGTTCACCACCACCGTGTCACCGCCGGTGAGCCCGCTGCGGATGACGCGCAGCCCGTCGACGTCGGGACCGAGCTCGATGAAGCGCTGCTCGACGCGGTTCTCGGGCGTGAGGATGAGCACGAAGCTGCGGCCGAGGTCGGTGCCGATGGCGCGCTCGTCCACGAGCACGGTCTGCGCTTCCGCACCACCGACGAGGCGGATGCGGGCGAAGAGGCCCGGGGTAAAGCGTCCGTCAGGGTTCGCGAACACCGCGCGTGCGCGGATCGTGCCGGTGGCAGGGTCGACGCGGTTGTCGACGAAGTCGAGCTTGCCGGCGTGCGGGTAGCCCTCCTCGTCCACCAGTCCCATGAAGACCCCGGCCGCCGCCGGCTCGCGGCTGCCGTCGGCGGCGGGTGCGGCGTTCAGCTGCCGGTAGCGCAGGTAAGTCGCCTCGTCGGCATCGAAATAGGCATACACCGGATCGTCCGAGACCACCGTGGTGAGGATGCTGGCACTGCTGACGAGGTTGCCGGCGGTGATCAGCGCGCGCGAGACGTGGCCGTCTATCGGCGCGCGCACCTCGGTGAACTCGCGGTTGAGGCGCGCCGCGGCGAGCGAACTGCTCACGGAGTCGAGGGCGCCCTTCGCGGAAATCTCGGCCGCTGCCAGGCGCTCGTATTCCTCGCGCGAGATCGCGTGTGCGCCGATCAGTCCTTCCGCGCGCGCATGATTGGCGCGCGCCAGCTCGTGGTCGGCGGCCGCGCGGGTGCGCTCGGCAGCCAGCCGGTCGACCTCATCCTGGAATGGCCGCGGGTCGATCTGGAACAGCAGGTCGCCCTTCCGGACACGCGCGCCATCGGTGAAGGTCACGCGGTTCACGAAGCCACTCACCCGGGGACGCACTTCGACCGTGTCGACGGCCTGCAGACGGCCCGAGAACTCCTGCCACTCGCGCAGCGGCCGGTGGATGACTTCCGCCACCGTGACCTCGGGCGGGGCGGCCTCGGCCTTGGGCAGGTTGGCCTCACTGCGGCCATGCAGGGCCATGAGGACCGCACCGGCCAGGACCGGGCTCAAGTACAGGGCCGCCTTGATAAAGCGGATCGGGCGCAGATTATCGGTGCTCACGGACTTCTCCCTTGAAGTGGCGGTTCCCGGCCTCCCGACCCCCTCTTCCAGGGGCCGCCTTGACACCGGGCTGTAACACGAAGATGCTGTGGGTGTTACCGGTCAGTAACTAGCGTGGTAGGATGTTAGTTACCGGTCAGTCACATGTCAAGAGGGGGTATCCAGTGAACGCCAAGATCAGCGCGCCCAAGGCCGCCGAGTGCGATGCGGCCAAGCCGCGGGTGCGCGACCGCATATTCAAGACCGCCTGCGACCTCTTCTACCGCCATGGGATCCGCGCCGTCGGCGTAGACACCATCGCGAGCGAGGCCGGCACCAACAAGATGAGCTTCTACCGCAGCTTCGCCTCCAAGGACGAGCTGGTCGCGCAGTACCTGCGCGAGGAAGTGCGCGAGGGCTGGGAGTGGTGGGACGCGCTCGTGGCGCCGCACGCCGGGGACGCGCGTGCCCAGGTCGAGGCGCTGTTTGATGCGCACGCGGTGCGCTCCTGCGCCAGTGACTCACGCGGCTGCGCGCTGGCGAACGCGGCGGTGGAGATCGACACCAAGGACCACCCCGCGCTGCGCGTCATCGAGGAGTACAAGCAGGAACTGCGGCGGCGCTTCCGCGAGCTCGCGCGCGACATGCACGCGCGCGACCCGGGCGCGCTCGGGGATGCTCTGCTGCTGCTGTTCGAGGGCAGCTACCTCACGCAGCTCACCTTCCACAGCCAGCATGGCCCGGCAGAGAACGCGGCTCCCGCGGCCCGCGCCCTGATCAACGCCTACACCGCCTGAAGCGCGCGCCCGTGCGCCGCGCCCGCCCGACGGTCAGGCGCGGCAGGCGCGTGCCTCCCTCAGTGCGACAATGCGGCATGAGGGTCACGAGGCTCACCGCGTCATGAACGACTCCCCGGCCGCATTTGCGCTGGTGCGCTTCCTGCTGCGCCTGGTGCTGCGGCCGCTGTTCCGCGTGAGCGTGTCCGGAGCGCGCGAGGTATTTGCGAACCCGCGCACGCTCATCGTTGCCAACCACGAGTCGCTGCTCGATGGGGTGCTCCTCGGGGCCTTCCTGCCGGTGCCGGCGACCTTCGTCGTGCACACCCAGGTGCTGGCGCACTGGTACTTCAGGCTGCTGTTGCGCTGCGTGCCGCACCTGGCGGTGGACTCCACCAACCCGCTGGCCATCAAGCTCATCTGCCGCCTCATCGAGACCGGCCAGCCTGTCGTCATATTCCCCGAAGGACGCCTCACCATCACCGGCTCCCTGATGAAGGTCTACGACGGCGCGGCGTTCGTTGCCGCCAAGACTGGCGCGACCGTCGTACCGGTGCGCATCGAGGGTGCCGGGCGCAGCTACTTCGGGCGCCTCGCCGGCATCTACCCGCTCAAGCTCTTCCCCAAGATCCGCATCGCCATCCAGCCGCGGCGCCGCATCCCGATGCCGCAACTGCCGTCCGCCAAGCTGCGCCGCCGGCGAGCCGGGGAGCTGATGCGGCGCATCCTGCTCGACATGCTGGTGGCCACGCGCCCCGAGCGCACGCTGTTCGCGGCCTTCCTGGATGCCCGGCACACCTTCGGCTCGCGCTACCGCCTGATCGAGGACGTCAGATTCCAGGAGGAGTCCTACGGCTCGCTCCTGCGCATGGCGCTGGCGCTTGCACGCCTGCTGGCACCCTTCACGCGCAACGACGAGGTGGTCGGGATCGTGATGCCAAACGCCGCCCCGACGCTCGCACTCATCCTAGGACTGTCACTGAAGAAGCGCGTGCCCGCGCTCCTGAACTACAGCGCCGGCGCCGAAGGGGTGCGCGCCGCGTGCGCGGCCGCCGCCATCCGCACGGTATTCGCCTCGCGCGCGTTCCTGGAGAAGGCGCGCCTCACGAAGCTGCTCGCCGAGCTGCCCGGCGTGCAGGTGCACTACCTCGAGGACCTCAGGGGCGGCGTCGGCCTCGCCGACAAGCTGTGGGTGCTGCTGATGCAGTTCTTCCCGGGTGCGGTGGCGCAGCCACAGCACCCCGAGGATGCGGCGGTGGTGCTCTTCACCTCCGGTTCGGAGGGCAGGCCCAAGGGCGTCGTGCACTCCCACGGCTCGCTCCTTTCCAACATCGCCCAGGTACGCGCGATCGCGGACTTCACGCCGCTCGACAAGTTCATGATCGCGCTACCCTTGTTCCATTCCTTCGGCTTCACCTGCGGCGTCGTCATGCCGCTGGTCTCAGGCTGCAAGGTGTTCCTCTACCCAAGCCCCCTGCACTACCGGGTCATCCCCGAACTCGTCTACGACCGCAACTGCACGGTGCTGTTCGGCACCTCGACCTTCCTCGGCAACTACGCGAAGTTCGCGCACCCCTATGACTTCGGCCGCCTGCGCTACGTGGTGGCCGGCGCCGAGAAGCTCTCCGAGGAGGTGCGGCGCACCTGGATCGAGAAGTTCGGCATCCGTGTGCTGGAGGGTTACGGCGTCACCGAGTGTGCGCCGGTGATCGCGGTCAACGTGCCGATGGCCTGCCGCATCGGCAGCGTCGGGCAGATCGTGCCGGGCATGGAGCACCAGCTGGAGAGCGTGCCGGGGATCGCGGCGGGCGGCGTCCTGCACGTGCGCGGCCCGAACGTGATGAAGGGTTACTTCCTCTACGACCAGCCGGGGGTGCTCGTGCCGCCGCACTCCCTCGGCGCGGGCTGGTACTGCACCGGCGACATCGTTGAGATCGACGCGGACGACTTCGTCCACATCAGGGGCCGCGTCAAGCGCTTCGCCAAGATCGCAGGCGAGATGGTCTCCCTGGAAACGGTGGAGCGCCTCGCGCAGGGCGTCGCGGCCGAGTACGCGCACGCGGCCTCCACGCGCAGCGACGCGGCCAAAGGCGAGGCCCTGGTGCTCTTCACCACCGCGCCCGCCCTCACCCGCGAGCAGCTGAGCGCCGCGGCCCGCAAGCTCGGAACCCCCGAGCTCGCAGTGCCGCGCGTGCTGCAGCACGTGGATGCCATCCCGCTGCTTGGCACCGGCAAGACCGACTACGTGCGCCTGAAGGAAATGGCCGAGGCCACGCTGGCGGGATCCTAGCGGGCGCCCGCGCTCAGGGCACGACGCGCACCCGTCCCGGGGCCCCGAGGGGACACTCGAGCGCCGCGCGGTCCCAGTGCGCCGCGTTTGCGGCCGCCTCGTAGGTCGCGGCGAGGAAGTCGAGCACCAGCGCGTCAGGGTCCGCGGCCGCCCGCACCTGCGCATACGGCAGCACGTATTCCCCGAGGGCCGCCTCGTAGCGCGCGCCCGGGGGCAGCGAATGCCCGCGGTACCCGGCAGGCTCCGGATAGGCGTACGAGTAGAACGCGGCCTCGGGGAAGGCATCGTTGCCCGGCCAGAAGCCGGCGCTGCTCACCTCGTGCGAGTACGCCTCGCGCACCACCGCGTCCGGCAGGCCCGGCACCCCGCCCGGGTGCGGCGGCGCGCGCCGCCCGGAGAAGCGCGTGACGGCGAGGTCGAAGCTGCCCCAGAAGAAGTGCACCGGGCTCACCTTGCCGATGAAGCCGCTGCGGAAGAGCTTCAGCAGTCGGTCCGCCTGCAGCAGCGCACGCCAGAAGCGCCGTGCGGCGGCAGCGTCGTAGCTCGAGTGCGTCTGGTCCTGCGCGAACGGGATGGCGCCGGCGATCTCGGAGGGCCGGCCGTTGATCGCGACCGGCACGTCCAGCTCCCGCAGCAGTTGCAGCAGCCGGCCGTGGAACTCGGCCACGGTGCGCGGCTCGAGCGTGAGGGTGCGCAGCTGGCCGGCACTCGTCTGCAACCGCAGCTGCTGGGCGAGGAAGTCGAACTCCAGCTCGAGCAGCTCCCCGCCCACCGCGATGGGCGAGGTGCCCAGGCCGCGCGCGGTGACGTAGAGGGGCACCTGCCAGCTGTGGTTGACCCAGGGCGTGAGCGACAGGCGCACCTTGCCGACGATCTGCGTCCACAGCTGCAGCGTCATGAGCGTGTCGCGCCACTGTGGGTACCCAAGTTCCGGCCAAGCCGTTCCCGCGACCATCTTTCCCTCTGCTTTCACCCGACGGTGGCTTTCCCGCCGCAGGCAAGCATAGGCCCCCGCCGCGGTGCTTTCACGCGCCGCAGCGGCGGTGCCGCGCGCCCGACATCGGGCTAACATGCCCGGCACGTGAGCCCGGCAGACGAGAAAAAACCAAAGCCCGCGCCCGCACCCGGGCCCTGGAGCGCGCTGCGCTACCCGCTGTTTCGCTACCTGTGGCTCGCCACGGTGGTCTCCAACGTCGGCGGCTGGATGTACGACGCCGCCTCGGCGTGGCTGATGACGAGCCTGAGCCCAAGCCCGCTGATCGTGGCGCTGGTGCAGGTCGCCAACAGCCTGCCGCTGTTCCTGTTCGCCCTGCCTGCCGGTGCGCTGGCGGATATGGTGGACCGGCGCCGGCTGATCCTGACGCTCGAGATCCTCACCACCGTGTTCTCGGCGCTGTTCGCGGTACTCGTGATGCTGCACCTGGCTGGCCCGGTGGTGCTCCTGGTATTCGTGTTCCTGATCGCCGCCCTCGGGGCGATCGAGACGCCCGCCTGGCAGGCGATCGTGCCGCAGCTGGTGCCGGGTGCCGCCCTCACCTCCGCCATCGCCACCAACAGCGTCGGCGTCAACATCAGCCGCGTGCTCGGACCTGCGCTGGCGGGCCTCGTCATCCTAAGCCTCGGCATCGCGGCGCCCTTCTGGCTCGACGCCTTCAGCAACCTCGGCGTGATCGCGGTCATCCTGTGGTGGCGCGAGCCGGCACGCCCCGCGCACGCCCTGCCACCGGAGCACCTCACCGGCGCCATGCGCGCCGGCTGGCGCTACGCACGCAACAACCGCGCACTGCGCGCAACGCTCGCCCGCGCCGTTGGCTTCTTCCTGTTCGCGAGCGCCTACTGGGCGCTGCTGCCGCTGCTGGCGCGCACGCAGCTTGGCGGGGGACCCACGCTCTATGGCGTGCTGCTCGGGGCGATCGGCGCGGGCGCGGTGGGCGGGGCGTTCGTGCTGCCGCGGCTCAAGGCACGCTCCAGCCCCGACACCCTGATCATGTGCGGGGAGGCCGGCACCGCGCTCGCGTTGTTGCTGTTCGGCCTTGCGCCCAACGCCACCGTCGCGGTGCTCGCCTGCCTCATCGCCGGGGTCTCCTGGATCGTGGTGCTCGCCACCCTCAACGTATCAGCCCAGGTGGCGCTGCCCGAGTGGGTGCGTGGCCGCGGGCTTGCCGCCTACGTGGCCGTCTTCTTCGGAACCATGAGTGTCGGCAGCCTGCTGTGGGGTTACCTCGCCTCGCGCATCGGCCTGATGCCCGCGCAGTGCGCCGCCGCCGCCGGGGCGCTGCTGGCAATGGTGCTCACGCGGCGCTGGCGCCTCGGCACGGGCCCCGAGGCGGACCTCACCCCCTCGATGCACTGGCCGGCTCCGGTGCTCGCTGAGCCGTCGCAGGCTGATGCGGGGCCGGTGATGGTGAGCGTGGAATACAAGGTGAGCGCCGCCAACCGCGCCGAGTTCCTCGCAGCGCTCGCGCCGGTGGCGCACGAGCGCCTGCGCGATGGCGCCTATGACTGGGACATCTTCCAGGACGCCGCGCACCCGGAGCGGTTGGTCGAGATCTTCTTCGTGGACTCCTGGCTCGAGCACCTGCGCCAGCACCAGCGCGTCACCAAGGCCGATGCGCTCGCCCAGACGCACCTGCTGCGGCTGGTCCACGGGGAACCCCTGATCACGCACTACCTGGCCGCGCGCCGGCCACCGCTGTCGCCGCGGTCCTAGGGGAGGCCTGCGCCCTGCGGGCGCGCGGCCCACGAGTGCGCAATTTCGCGCTCGATCTCGGCCGCCAGGTCGCGCTCGGCGGCGACGGCGAGCAACGCGCGGGTCATGGGCGTGAGCGGGTCGCGGGAGGAGGCAACCAGGCCCACCGCATGCGCGCCGCGCGGCTCATCCAGCGGCAGGGCAACGAGGCCGGCGCGCGGCCCGAGCAGCAGCAGGAAGGTATGCGGCACCACAGTCGACCATCTCCCGAAGCGCACGTGTGACCAGAGGGTAACGAGCGAGTCGGTCTCGATGCTGGCCTCAACCTCGGCGCCCGCGGCACGAAAGTAGTCATCGAGGATGCGCCGGTTCTGCATCGAGGCGATCAGCAGGCACAGTGGCAGGCGCGCCGCCTGGGCCCAGGTGACCGTGCCGCCGCCGGCGAGCTCGCTGTCGGCGTGCGTCACCAGCACGTAGCGCTCCTGGTACAGGGGCGTGGTGCGCACCCGCACCAGCGGGTCGTTGTCGAGGTAGGTGACGCCGACGTCGATGGCGAATTCGTCAAGCCCGCGCTGGATCTCGGCCGAGGTCTGCGAAATGATCTCCAGCCGCGCGCGCGGGTGGCGCTCGGCGAAGGCCGCACTCAGGAGCCCGAGCGCCGGCAGCCCCACGGGGATGCCGCCGATGCGCAGCCGCCCGACCAGCCCCTCGCGCAGCTCCCCCAGTTCCTGCTCGAGGCCGCGGTAGTCGGCGAGGATGCGCTGCGCCCAGGCGAGCACCCGCTCGCCCTCGGGCGTGAAGCCGGCGAAGCGCTGGCGGCGCTCCACGATCAGCACCCCGAGGCTGTCCTCCAGCTGCTTGATGCCGGCCGAGAGCGTCGGTTGCGTGACGTGACATGCCTTGGCCGCGCGCGCGAAATGCTGCTCGCGCGCGAGGGCGACGATGTATTCGAGGTAGCGGGCGATCACGGCACGGGGGCTCGGGGGCGAGAAGCAAGGGAGCGCCTGCTTTGCGCGGCGCGCCGCGAGCGTAGCCTGACCGGGGCTCGCGGCTCAACTGCCGCGCCGCGCGCCTTCAGGCGCGGGGCACGAACTTCAGGGCCACCGAGTTCATGCAGTAGCGCAGCCCCGTGGGCCGCGGCCCGTCGTCGAAGACGTGCCCGAGGTGCGCATCGCAGCGGTGGCAGGAGACCGCCACGCGCACCATGCCGAGGCTGTGATCCGAGCCCTCGGCCACGTTGGCACGGGAGATCGAGCGCCAGAAGCTTGGCCAGCCGGTGCCGGAGTCAAACTTGGTGTGCGAATCGAACAGCGCGGTGTCGCAGCAGATGCAGCGATACAGGCCGTCCTTGTAGAAGTGGTCGTACTGCCCCGAGAACGCCAGCTCCGTGCCCTCGTGGCGCGTGACCATGAAGGCCTGCGGGGAAAGCAGCGCGCGCCACTCCTCGTCACTCTTCACGACGCGCTCGAGCTGTACCTGGCCTAAGCTCGCGCCGGAGGCGGAGAAGTTCTCGATGGTCACGCTGCCCGCGCCCTTGGCACCTGCCGGGGGCGGGACTGCGAGCGTGCGCCTGCCGGCAACCGCGACCGCGACTGTCAGGAGCGAGCCGGCGATGAACCTGCGCCGCGACAGTGGTGGCACGAGCGCCCCTGGCGCCCCGAAATTCCCGTTGCCTTCCATGTTGCTGCCCTCCGCTTAGCCAAACGTGAACGAATAGGCGCGCACGCCCGCGTCCAGGAACTGGATGCTGAAAGTGTGGTCGCCAATGCTGCCGGACTGGCGGATGAGCTGGTAGAGGCGCTGCTCGGTGACGCTCCCCTCGCCGTGCTCATCCACGTCCGCACCGTGATCCGCGCCCGGCTCGCGGCCGTCGATGCGCACCCGGAAACGCACCGGGTGGCCGTCGGCGGACGGCCCGAGCACCAAGTGCAGGTCGCGCGCGTGGAAACGAAACACGACCTCGCCACCGGGAGCATCGGCCTGGGCGAATTCCGGCGTCACCGTCCAGCGCCCGCCGAGGGACCACTGGTTGAGCGCAAGGCTCGCAGCCATCCGGTACTGAGTCGCCCGGTCCTGCCTGAGCGGCACGGGCGATGAGAAGTTGGCGGCGCGCTCGTAGCCGAGGTAGGTTTCCGGGGACGCAACGTCGGGCATGTCGGGAGCCACTTCGATGCCCTGGGCCCTGAGCGCCCCGCCCAAGGCGGGCAGGTTCTTTGCGCCGGCCTCGCCGAGGAGCTCGCGGATCAGCTCCTCGGACTCCTGGTAGCCGCCCTCGCCGAAGTGATGGCCGCGGATGCGGCCGTCCGCGTCGATGAAGTAGTGCGCAGGCCAGTACTGGTTGCCGAAGGCACGCCAGATCGCGTAGTCGTTGTCGATCGCGACCGGATAGCGGATGCCGAGGTCCGCAACGGCGCGCCGCACGTTCGCCTCGTCCTTCTCGAAGGCGAACTCCGGAGCGTGCACGCCGATGATGACGAAGCCGAAGTCCTTGTAGCGTTCGTACCAGGCCTTGAGGTACGGCAGCGTGCGCAGGCAGTTGATGCAGGAGTAGGTCCAGAAGTCGATGAGCACCACCTTGCCGCGCAGCTGCTGCGCGTCCAGGGGCGCTGAGTTAAGCCACGCCGTCGCCCCCGCCAGTGGCGGCAGCTCACCCTCCACCGGCGGCGCCGCTGCCGGCGCGCCCCCCGCCGCCGTCGCGTCCTTGCCGGCCACCGCCAGCGGCGCGCCCGGTACCGGGGTGCCACCGGCGCCGCGCAGGGCCTCGATCAGGGACTGCTCAACGTGGCTGGTACCCGCGAAGGACAGGCGCGTCAGCAACCCCGTGTCCCACCCCAGGGCGATGGCGCATACACCCGCGAGCACCGCCACCCCGAGTCCGCGGCGCACCCAGTCAGTGGCACGCAGCGAGGACTTGAAGGCGCGGAACACGCGCGCACCGGCGAGCGTAGCCAGCGCGAGCGAACTCATGGCACCGAGCGCATAGGCCAGCAGCAGCAGGCTGGTACGGGCGCTCGGCCCGCTGATTGCAGCCCCGGTCAGGATCAGGCCGAGGATCGGCCCAGCGCACGGTGCCCACAGGAACCCCGTGGCCACCCCGAGGAGCGCCGAGGGCAGCACGCTGTCGCTGGCGCCCTGGCGCTCGAGCAGGCGGTTGCCAAGTGCCACGAACGGGCGCGCGATCCAGTCGGCGAATGACTTCGAGAGCAGCGCAACCCCAAAAACTGCCAGCAGCACCAGCGCCACCAGCCGTCCGAGGGAGTTGACCCGCACCGCCCACGCGCCACCCACGGCGGCGAGAGTCGCGATCAGCGCAAACGTCACCGCCATGCCCGCCAGCAGCGGCAGCGTACCGCGCAGGAAGGAGCGGTCCTGGCGCGCAAACACGAACGGCAGCACCGGCAGGATGCACGGGCTGATGATCGTCAGCGCGCCGCCCAGGAATGCGAGGACGGCGAGTACCATGATTTGAAGTGCGCGCGGTGCCTACCAGGCACCCGGGCTGAGCCGCGCGGGGCTCGCTGCGTACAAGGATGGCAGCACCTTGCTGAAGTTCGCGATCTTGGGCAGGTCGTTGACCACGATATAGGGATTGCCCGGATTGCGCAGCAGGAAGTCCTGGTGATACCCCTCGGCCACGTAGAAGCCCTTGAGCGGGTCCACGCGCGTCACGATGGGCGTGCGGTAGACGCCGGCCTTGTTGAGCTGCTCGATGTAGGCCTGCGCGATCTTCTGCTGCTCCTCGTTGGCGTAGAAGACAGAGGAACGGTACTGCGAGCCCATGTCAGGGCCCTGGCGGTTCAGTTCCGTCGGATCGTGCGCGACCGAGAAGAACACCTGCAGGATCTGGCCATAGGTCACCTGCTGCGGGTCGTACGTGATCTGCACCGACTCGGCGTGCCCCGTGCCGCCAGCACCCACGATCTCGTAGTGGGCCGACGTGCGGTCGCCGCCGGCGTAGCCGGCCAGCACGCGCTTGACGCCCGTCAGGTGCTCGAACACGCCCTGCACTCCCCAGAAACAGCCCCCGGCAAGCACCGCGGTCTGCGCAGGTCCTGCCGCCTTCGGGCTGTCCGCGGCCGGCGGCGGGATCACGACGGCCGGTTCGGCGGCGCCTGAGGTGCCGAAAGCCAATATGGCCGCAATGCCCAGCGCGGCGAGTGCAGCCGCTGCGCCGTCAGCCAGCCTGCCGGTGGGGGAATCCTGCCGATGCTCGCTCATGGTAAGTCCTTGAATTGCCGGTTTCGCTTGGGCGCGAATCATAGTGTCGATATAGTCATCGACGAGCCGCCCGATAGAAAACCCTACGTGGAAGGAGACCGTCCGGCGGCCGCCGCAATTGCAGCGGAAGGGCGATTCCGCCGTCCGTGAAAATGAGGAATGACATCTTGTCCGCCGCAACTACCAGTCCCTCAGAGCCGGTCGCCGAGGCCCTCCTCGGCGCCCAGCGCCAGGCCGAAGCGCTGTTCGACGAGATCCTCAGCAGCGGGATGATCCGGCCCGGCGCGCGCGAGAGTGAGCTCAGCCAGGAAATCTACGCGCTCGCAAGCCGCCGTTACGGCGTGCGCCGCCACTGGCACAAGCGCGTGGTACGCGCCGGTCCGAACACGCTCCTCAGCTACTACGCGGACCCGCCCGACCGCGTCATCGGTGCCGATGACGTCGTATATCTGGATTTCGGCCCGGTTTTCAACGCCTGGGAGGCTGACTACGGTCGCACCTACGTACTCGGCGATGATGCCCGCAAGCACCAACTGGTGGCGGACATCACCGCGGCCTTCCGCAAGGGCAAGCAGCTGTACATGGACACCCCGGACATCACGGCCGGGGCGCTCTACGATTTCGTCGCGGCGCTGGCGGGCGAGTCCGGCTGGGAGTTCGGCGCGCCGACCGCCGGTCACCTCATCGGGCATTTCCCCCACGAAACCGCGCCCGGGGAGCCGAAGCCCTTCTCCATCCGCCACGGCAACGACATCCGCATCCGCCAGCCCGACGCCAGGGGCGCCGTGCGTCACTGGATCCTCGAGATCCATTTCATCGACCGGGCGCGCGGCTACGGCGGCTTCTGCGAGGAACTGCTGACGCTCGGGCCAACCTGACGGCGAGACGGGCGCTCGCTATCCCTTCAGGAACGCGGTGATGGCCGCGACCGTCTGCGCCGGCTGCTCCTCCATCAGCCAGTGCCCCGCCCCGGGTATGACGAGCGGAGTGACGTCGGTGGCCACGAAGCGCAGCTCCTCGGCGAGGGACGCGCCATAGGACTTCTCCCCGCCGATGGCGAGCACCGGCATCGTGAGCTTGCCCTTTGCCAGGAAAGCGCGGTTGTCGATACCGTCCTGGGGGAAGGCGACGAACTGCTCAAACGCATCGTGGATGGCGTGCGGGCGCGCGTACAGGTGCGCGTAGTGCTGCCGCGTCTGCTCATCGATGCCCTTCGGGTCGGCTGACAGCTCGTCGTAGAAGCGATCGAGGTAGATGCGCTCGCGGCCGGCCACCAAGCGCTCCTCGTCCGGTCCGTGGAAGTTGAAGTGCCAGGTCTTGGGGTTGCTCAGCTGCTGGTCCCAGTGCCCGATGCCCGGCAGCGGCGCATCCATCGCGACCCAGCGGCTCACGAGCCCGGGGTTCTGTGCGGCCAGGGCGTAGCCCACCATGTTGCCGATGTCATGGGTTACCAGCTGTATTTTGTCGATGTGCAGCTGCGTGAGCACCTGCAGCATGTCGCGCGCCTCGGTCTTCTTGTCGTAGCCGCCGTCCGGGTGCGAGGACAATCCCATGCCGCGCAGGTCCGGCACCACCACGGTATGCCCCGACACCAGCACGGCCGCCAGCGGCTCCCACATGTCACCGCTGTCGCCGAAGCCGTGCAGCAGCAGCACCGCCGGCCCGCTGCCACCTACGCGCACGTGGATCGTGGCACCGTCGGTCTTGATGTCCATCACGCGGAAGGTCGCCGGAAAGGGTTGAACCCGCGCCGCGACGCCGGAACACAGCAGGAGCGCGAGCAGTGCACCGCACAGCAGCCGATACATCAGATGTTCCCCTTTCGGACTCAGATTGCAGGAGCGCGACCCAAAGCCGTGTCACGGCCCGGGCTGGATGTCCTTGCCGCCCTCGCGTACCTCGTACCAGATGGCGTTCAGCACCCCGAAGGTGAGCGCCAGTCCGAGCCCCAGAATCCAGCTGAAATACCACATGTTGAGACCTAGTAGATTCCGGTATGGCGCCGGATTTCCTCGAGCGTGACGCGACCGCGCAGCACCCGGTAGACCCAGGCCGTATAGGCCAGCACGATCGGCAGGAAGACGATCACCGCGCCGAGCATGATGCCAAGGGTGTGCTGGCTGCTCGAGGCGTCCCAGATCGTCAGCCCATGATTCGGGCGCGTCGAGGAGGGCATCAGGAACGGGAACAGGGCGACCCCGGCCGTGAGAATCGTGCCAGCCACGGCGATGCAGCTGGTCAGGAACGCCGTGCCCGCCCGCCGCGCGCCGAGCAGGGCCCAGGTTGCGAGCCCTGCGAGCACGGCAGCTGCGGGGATCAGCCACAGCCCACCGTGGCCATGGAAATTCGCAAGCCAACCGCCGTGCACCAGGATCACCTGCTTGGTGACCGGGTTGGAGACCCCGGTGCCCGTGGCGCCGAAGGCGATGTGATGGCCGTCGATCTGTGCCACCCATACCCCGGCCGCGATGAAGGCAACCAGGTAGACGGCCGCGGCAGCACGCCCGAGCGCCGCGGCGCGATCCGCCATCGGTGGCCCGACCTTCATGGCCGCGTACACGGTCCCGTGCATGAGGAGCATCGCAAGACTCACGATGCCCGCGAGCAGCGCGAAGGGCCGCAGCAGCGAAAACAGTCCCCCGGCAAACACCGGCCGCTGCAGCGCGTCGAAGTGGAACGGCAGCCCGAGGAACAGGTTGCCGAAGGCCACCCCGAACAGCAGCGCGGGCACCGCACCGCCGATGAACAGCGCCCAGTCCCAGCCGTTGCGCCAGCGCGGGTCGGCAACCTTGTTACGGAACATGAAACCGACGGGCCGCAGTATCAGGGCAACCAGCAGCAGGAACATCGCCACGTAAAGCCCGGAGAAGGAGGCTGCGTACAGGAGTGGCCAGGCGGCGAACACCGCGCCGCCGGCAAGGATGAACCACACCTGGTTGCCGTCCCACACCGGCTCGATCGACTCGATCAGCGTACGGCGTTCATCGTCCGTGTGCCCGAGGAAGCGGAAGCTCGCGCCCACTCCGAGGTCAAAGCCGTCCATCACGGCGAAGCCGATGAGCAGCACGCCGAGGATCAGCCACCAGATCACGCGCAGGGTTGGATAGTCCGGCATGCGCGGCTCCTCAGCCAGCCCTTGGCGCCGGTGCACCCGGGGGCCAGTAGCCAAGGCCCTCCGGACCGCGACGGATCATGCGTACCAGCAGGTACACGTCGATGACGGCCAGCGCGGAATAGAAGAGCGCGAAGCCGCTGAGCGAGAGCAGCACGTTGGTTTCCGAGGTTGCCGAGACACCGAGGAAGGTTGGCAACACACCATCGATCGCCCAGGGCTGCCGCCCGTACTCGGCCACGATCCAGCCAAGTTCCGCTGCGATCCACGGCAGCGGCAGGCTGCAGAAGGCGACCCACAGGAACCAGCGGCGCACCTGCAGGCGCTGGCGGCTGGCGAGGTAGAACGCGACGGCAAACAGCAGGATCAGGAACAAACCGATGCCCACCATGAAGCGGAAGGACCAGAAGAGCACCGGCACGTTCGGTACGGTGGACCAGGCAGCGGCGTCAATCTGGGCAGCCGTGGCCTTGCTCGGATCGTCGACGTAGCGCAGCAGCAGGAGCGCGTAACCGAGGTCCTGCTTGTGGGCCTCGAAGCGTGCCACCGCGGTGGGGTCGTCGGGGTCGACGCGCACCAGCTGCAGCGCCGCGTGCGCCTGGATGCCGCTCAAGATGCGCTCCCTGGCACGCTCCACCAGTTCAAACATCCCGGGTACCGGCTTGTCCACGGAGCGCGTGGCAATGAGCCCGAGCAGCCAGGGCACGCGCACCTCAGCGTGGGTCGAGTGCGAGGCCAGGTCCGGGAAGCCGAACAGGGTGAAGGACGCCGGCGGCTCCTGCGTGTGCCATTCCGCCTCGATCGCCGCCACCTTCATCTTCTGGTTGGCGCTCGCCTCGTAGCCGGATTCATCGCCGAGCACGACGACCGAGAGCGAGCAGGCGAGCCCAAAGCTCGCCGCGACCGCCATCGAGCGGCGCGCCACCTCAACGTTGCGCCCGCGCAGCAGATACCAGGCGCTGATCGCGAGCACGAAAACCGAACCAACCACGTAGCCGGCGGCAACGGTGTGGACGAACTTCGCCTGGGCCACCGGGTTGAGGAGAACCTCGGTGAAGGAATCCAGTTCCATGCGCATCGTCTGCGGATTGAAGCGCGCCCCGACGGGGTTCTGCATCCAGGCGTTGGCGATGAGGATCCACAGCGCCGAAAGGCTCGAGCCGAGTGCGACGAGGGCCGTCACGATGAGATGACCGATCTTAGAGAGCCGGTCCCAGCCAAAGAAGAACAGCCCGACGAAGGTCGACTCGAGGAAGAAAGCCATCAGGCCCTCGATGGCGAGCGGCGCCCCGAAGATATCCCCGACGTAGTGCGCGTAGTACGCCCAGTTGGTACCGAACTGGAACTCCATCGTGATGCCGGTGGCGACGCCCATGGCGAAGTTGATGCCGAACAGCATCCCCCAGAAGCGCGTCATGCGCTTCCAGATCTCGCGCCCCGTCATGACGTAGGTCGCCTCCATGATCACGAGGATCATCGAGAGCCCGAGCGTGAGCGGGACGAACAGGAAGTGATACAGCGCGGTCAGCGCGAACTGCATCCTCGAGACGTGCACGAGGCCGAGATCGATCAAGGTTGATCCCCAGTGTGGCCTGCGCCCTGGTCCGGGGGCGCGGTCTCGAGCGCGAGGTGGCGCCCGGTGGTCAGCGGGTCGACGAGGGGCCGATGGGCGGGAGAAAAGAACAGCCACCACAAGAGCGCCAGCGCGATCGCCTTGAACAGCAAGAGCAGCGACACATCGCGCCGCAGCGCCGCACGCCAGCCGACGGCAGCCGCAATCGCGCCGCGTCCACCGTCCGCTACGTCATCCGGCTTCACTTTCTGCTCCTCTGGCGGTGCCGCTCAGCCCCGAGGCCGCTCGGCCGCCGCCATTGTGCCGCAAGCGTACAATTTTAGCCCCCACCCGTCACCGCCTCATGACGGCCGCTGCAGACACACGGTGCGAGCAGCCGTCTAAATGGTTGTGGAGCGGCCGGTGCGAGGCGCAAGATCTCAACCGGTGGCACTGTTGGGGAGGCGGGTAAACCCCGCAGGGCGCCGCCGGCAAGCTGGTGCGGTTCCTGGGGGGGATCGGGACGCAGGGACGCCAACACGTGCCGGCTCGCACCACGCAGTGCACGCTTAAAGAAGAACAGGACTGTAGCCAATGCCCCACTTCGCCTGCCGCGCGCGTCGCACCGCACTACCTGCTGCCGCAATGCTCGCGGCGCTGCTGACAGGCTGCTCTGCCAAGAAGCCTCCGGCACCACCGCCACCTGAGGTGACGGTCCTCGACGTGAAGCACACGCCCGCGACTTACACGGAGGACTACGTAGCTCAGACCGAGGCCGTCAACGCGGTCGAGATCCGCCCGCGCGTGGGCGGCGTGCTCGAGAAGCAGCTGCCCAACGAGGGCGAGCGCGTGAAGGCCGGAGAGTTGCTGTTCGTCATCGACCCGCAACCCTACATCGAGGCGCTGGCGCAGGCGCGCGCGACGCTGGCACAGAACGAGGCCTCGCTCGAGCAGTCGCAGCGCGACCTCGGCCGCGCAACGTCGCTGTCGCAGATCGATGCAGTCAGCCAGCAGGAGCTGGACGCCACCATCGCCAAGAACAAGGCCAACGTCGCCTCCGTCTCCGCCGGCCAGGCGGCGGTCAAGACCGCGCAGCTGAACCTCGGTTACACCAGCATCACGAGCCCCATCGACGGCACCATGGGCCGCGCCCAGCTGCGCGTCGGCGGTCTGGCGGTTGCCAATTCGACGCTCCTCACCACGGTCTACGAGACCAGCCGCGTCTACGTGAACCTCAGCATCAGCGAACAGCGCCTGCTGGCGCTGCAGAAGCAGCTCGGGCGTGCGCCCAACCAGAACACCACGGAGGCGCCGCCGTTCCGGCTGTTCCTCATCGACGGCTCCGAGTATCCGCTGCGCCCAAAGCTGAATTTCATCGACCCGGCGGTGGATACGCGCACCGGCACACTGGCCATCCGTCTGGAGGTACCCAATCCCGAGCGCCTCCTGCATGCCGGAGAGTTCGCGCGCGTGCAGGTGACAACGCTGCAGGACCCCGATGCCATCGTGCTGCCACAGCGCGCCATCCAGGACCTGCAGGGCAAGAACTACGTGTGGGTGCTCGATGGCGACGCCAAGGCGCAGCAGCGTGACGTCGAGATGGGCCCGCGCATCGGCGAGGACTGGCTGGTGGCAAAGGGCCTGAAGGTTGGCGATCGCGTGATCGTCGACGGCGTGCAGCGCCTGCGGCCAGGCATGGCGGTCAAGGCCTCACCCTATGTCGCCTCGCAGGGCGCGCCACCGGCGGGCGCGGGCGTCGGCTCATGATTGATTTCTTCATCGACCGGCCGATCTTCTCGACCGTGCTGGCGATCATCATCACGCTCGCCGGCGCGGTGGCCTTGCTCTCGCTGCCCATTGCGCGCTTCCCGCAGATCACGCCGCCGGCGATCGTGGTGTCGACCACCTTCCCCGGGGCCGATGCCGCGACCATCGAGCAGTCCGTGGCAGCGCCAATCGAGCAGCAGGTCAATGGCGTGCCGCACATGATCTACATGGACTCGAAGAGCGCCAGCGATGGCAGCTACACGCTGACCGTCACCTTCGAGGTGGGCACCGACCAGGACATCGCAGCCGTCGACGTGCAGAACCAGGTGGCGATTGCCCAGCGGCAGCTGCCCCAGCAGGTACTGCAGCAGGGCATCACGGTGGCCAAGCGGCAGCCGCAGATTCTGCTGGTGGTGTCAATCGGCTCGGACGACCCGCGCTACGACTCCTTGTTCCTGTCGAATTTCGCGACGCTGCGCGTCTACGATGCCCTCGCCCGCGTCAAGGGCGTGGGCCAGGTAACCATCCTCGGCGCCCGCGACTACGGCATGCGCATCTGGCTCGACCCGAAGAAGATGGCGAGCCTCAACGTCACGACGCAGGACGTCAGCGACATCCTCAACGAGCAGAACACCGTCGCCCCGGCGGGTACCGTCGGCGGCGAGCCGGCGCCCCCGGGCCAGCAGATGCAGTACATCGCCTCGGTCAAGGGGCGCCTCTCGACCGTGCAGGAATACGGCAACATAGTGGTGCGCACCGGCAGCGACGGCGCGATCGTGCGCCTGCGCGACATAGCCCGCATCGAACTCGCCGCCACCAACTACGCGCTGTCGGGCAAGCTCAACAATGTGCCGACCGCCATGATCGGCATCTACCAGCTGCCCGATGCCAACGCGCTGGACGTATCCAGGGGCGTGCGCAAGGTGATGGCGGAGCTGGGGCCGACCTTCCCGCCCGGTATCCACTATTCGGTGCCCTTCGACACGACGCTGTTCGTATCCGAGTCGGTGCGCGAGGTGGTGAAGACGCTCGCCGAGGCAGGGCTGCTGGTGCTGCTGGTGGTTTTCATCTTCCTCGAGAGCTGGCGCGCCACCCTCATTCCCATGCTCGCGGTGCCGGTGTCGCTGGTCGGCTCGTTCACTGCCTTCCTCGCGCTCGGCTTCTCGATCAATACGCTGACGCTCTTCGCCCTGGTGCTCGCGATCGGACTCGTCGTCGACGACGCCATCGTCGTGGTCGAGGCGGTGAGTGAGATCATGGAGACCCGCAAGCTGCCGGCACGCGAGGCTACCAAGGCGGCCATGCGCGAGGTCGGCGGCCCGGTGGTCGCGATCGCGCTGGTGCTGATATCGGTGTTCGTGCCGGTGGCCTTCCTCGGCGGCCTGACCGGGCAGTTCTACCGCCAGTTCGCGCTGACGCTCGCGGTCTCGGTGGGCATCTCCGCGATCGTCGCCCTCACCTTCACGCCGGCGCTGTGCGCATTGTTGCTGCGGCCGCCGGATGAGTCGCATTTCCCGGGGCTGCTGGGGCGCGCCTTCGCCGCCTTCAACCGCGGCTTCCGCAACTTCACCACGCGCTACACGCACACCGTGAGCGGCGCGATACGCCGCAGTGCCCTCTCGATGACGCTGTTCGTGGTACTGACGCTCGGGGCCTACCTGCTCATGCACCTGCGCCCCACCGGTTTCATGCCGGACGAGGACCAGGGCTACCTCATCAGCCTCATCACCCTGCCGCTCGGGGCCTCACTGCAGCGCACCGAGGCGATCGCGGACGGCTTCAGCAAGCAGATGCGCGAACAGCCGGAGGTCGAGTCGACCTTCGCCATCACCGGGCTGAACGTCCTCACCGGCACGAACTCCTCCTACGCGGCGACCATGTTCACGATCCTCAAGCCCTGGTCCAAGCGCAGCGGCGCGAAGCACGGCGCGCAGGCCGTGGCAGCGCGCGCCAACGGCATCGGCGCGCGCATCTCGAAGGCCACGGTGCTGACCCTGAACCCGCCGCCGATCCCCGGCATCGGCACCGCCGGGGGCTTCGAGTTCGTGCTGGAAAACCGGGCCGGCGATGACATCCAGAAGTTCGCCACCACGCTCAATGACTTCGTCGGGCAGGCCAACCACCGCGCCGAGCTGACGCGCGTCTTCACGCAGTTCAGCACCCGCTCGCCGCAGATCGAGTACGTCCTCGACCGCGACCGCGCCAAGGTGCTGGGAGTGCCCCTGTCGAGCATCTTCAACACGCTGCAGGCCTTCCTCGGCGGCGCCTACATCAACGACTTCAACCTCTTCGGCCGCACCTACCGCGTCACGGCGCAGGCCGAGGCCAATGCGCGCAACACCCCCGAGTCGGTCAACAGCCTGTACGTGCGCAGTGCCCAGGGAGACATGGTGCCGCTATCGGCACTGGTGTCCATCAAACCGCGCCAGGGGCCTGAGTACATCGAGCGCTACAACATCTACCGGGCCGCCACCATCAACGGCTCTCCCGCCACCGGGTACAGTTCCGGGCAGGCAACCATCGCCATGGAGCAGCTGGCCGACGGCCTGCCGCCGGGTTTCGGTTACGAGTGGACCGGCACGACCTACCAGGAAAAGCTCTCCGGCGGCCAGACCGGCGCGGTCTTCGGCATGGCGATCGTGTTCGTCTTCCTGGTGCTCGCGGCCCTCTATGAGAGCTGGTCGGTGCCGCTGGCGGTACTGCTGGGCATTCCCTTCGCCGTGCTTGGCGCCTTCATCGGCCTGACACTGCGCAGCATGGCAAATGACATCTACGCGCAGATCGGGCTCGTAATGCTGATCGGACTTGCCGCCAAGAACGCGATCCTGATCGTGGAGTTTGCCAAGCTCGAGTACGAAGAGCGCGGCAAGCCGCTCGTGGATGCAGCCATCGAGGGCGCGCGCCTGCGCCTGCGGCCGATCCTGATGACCTCGTTCGCGTTCGTGCTCGGGTCGATCCCGCTCGCCCTCGCCACCGGCGCCGGTTCGGGCGCCCGCCTGGTGCTGGGCACCGCGGTGGTATTCGGCATGACGACGGCCACGATGATCGGCATCTTCATCATCCCGGTGTTCTACGTCGTGGTGATGCGCTTCTCGGAGCGTCTGCGCGGCAAACCCGCGCCGGCGGCGCAGTCGCCGGCGTGAAGACGCGGACAGCAACGCGGCTTACCCTGGCGCTCGCCGTGCTGGCAGCCAGCGCCTGCGCGGTGGGACCGGACTACCACCGGCCGAAGACTGGCGTGCCGGCGGCCTACCGCTTCGACCCGAACCCGGTGCCGGATTCCTTCGGTGACAAGGGCTGGTGGGAGATCTACCAGGACCCGCTGCTGCTGCAGCTGATCGAGACTGCGCTCGCCAACAACTTCGACGTGCGCATCGCCGCCGCGCGGGTCGATGAGGCACGCGCGCAGCTGGGCGTCGCGCGCCTGCAGCAGCTGCCCCAGGTGTCACTCGGGGCCGGCGCGCAGCGCGCCCGCACCTCCGCATTCGAGCTCACCCCCGGGGAGCCTGCCATCCTCAACGTCTTCGAGGTGCAGGGCAGCCTTTCCTATGAGATCGATTTCTGGGGCAAGTACCGGCGTGCTTCCGAGGCCGCGCGCGCCCAGCTGCTGTCGTCACGCTACTCGCACGATGACGTGGCGGCTGGCCTGGTCGCCAGCGTCGCGACCGCCTACTTCACGTTGCAGACCCTCGATGAGCAGCTCGTCATCACGCGCCGCACGGTCGAGTCGCGCCAGAAGTTCGTGGAACTCACCCACGCGCAGCACGAGCGCGGCACGGTGTCGGGGCTGGATGTTGCGACCGCGCAGGCGCAGCTTGCGATCGCCGAGGCCAACATCCCCGACCTGCAACGGCAGATCGGGCAGACAGAGGATCAGCTGAGCGTGCTCCTCGGGCGCAGTCCCGACGCGGTGCTGCGCAACCACGAGGGCGCACTCAAGCGCATGTCCGACACCCCGCCCCCGCCGATACCCCCGGCCGGCCTGCCCTCGAGCCTGCTCGAGCGCCGCCCCGACGTGCGCGCCGCGGAGGCGAACCTCGTGGCTGCCAACGCCGAGGTCGGCGTGGCGCGCGCCAATCTTTATCCGAGCATCACGCTCACGGCGAGCGGCGGGGTGATCAGCACCGCGCTCTCCAGCCTCTTCACGTCCCCCGCCCACGGCTGGGCGTTCGGCGGCAGCCTGCTGCAGCCGCTGCTCGACCCGCAGCACAGTTACTTCCAGGTCGAGCTGGCTAACGCGCAGAAGCGCGAAGCCATCCTGCTGTACCAGAAGAGCATCCAGACCGCCTTCCAGGAAGTCTCCGACGCGCTGATCGCGCGCCAGAAGTACGCCGAGTTTCAGGCCGCCCAGCAGGCGCAGGTCGACGCGCAGCGCACCGCCGACACGATTGCCCTGGCCCGCTACCGGGTGGGCTATTCCTCGTACTTCAACGTCATCGATGCCGACCGCGACCTGTTCACTGCCGAACTGTCACTCTCGGCCGCCCACCTGAATACCCTGTTGTCCATGGTGCAGCTGTACCGGGCCCTGGGCGGGGGCTGGCAGCTCGTGCCCCCGCAAGAGCGTGCCGCGGCCCTCGAGAAGCCCCCTTCCTGAGCATGCGGCGGCCGGGACCCGGCTGCTTTACAATGCTTCCGGTCTATGACGTCCGCCCGGGAAGCGCCCCGCGCGGATGCCCGGCCCGGGCCAGGCGCCCCAAGTGGCCGCGAACCTGACGGAGAACCGAATCTTGAGTGCAAATCCCTCCCCCGTGCGGCGCGACCCGGGTTACACCGGGCTTACCGCCGCGATCGAGACGCTGCCGGCCCACTACTACTTCGACGCCGAGCACTACCAGCGCGAACTGAAGGCCATCTGGCACAGGAACTGGATATACGTGTGCCGCTCGAGCGCCATCGAGAGGCCGCGCAGCTACCGCACGCTCACGATCGGTGACCAGTCGGTGCTCGTGGTGCGCGGCGAGGACCAGGTGGTCCGCGCTTTCCATAACACCTGCCGCCACCGCGGCGCGGCCCTGTGCCGCGCGAGCGAGGGGCGCTTTGGCGCCACCGGGATCGTCTGTCCCTACCACAGCTGGCGCTACAGCCTGCGCGGCGACCTCCTGCAGACCTCCTCGGTGCAGAATCCCGACGGCTTCGATCGTGCCGACTATCCGCTCTACGGGTTGCCGGCGCGCGAGTGGAACGGCTTCATCTTCGTCGCCCTCTCGCCCGATCCGCCGCCGTTCGAGAAGAGCTTCGACCTGCCGCTGAGCCGCTTCGACGCCTACCAGCTCGGTGAGCTCGCCGTGGGCCATACCCTCACCAAGCAGATCAAGTGCAACTGGAAGGTGTTCTGGGAGAACTACAACGAGTGCCTGCACTGCCCGGCCGTACACCCGAAGCTTGCGCAACTGGTGCCGATCTTCGGCCGCGCGCTCCTGGAGCCGCGTGACGACCCCAGCTGGCAGGACCATGCCAAGGACCCGGACCCGAAGTACACCGGTGGCCTGCGCGCCGGGGCGCAATCCTGGACGATGGACGGCAAGCCCGTCGGGGTGCTGTTCCCGAACCTCAGCGAGGAAGACCAGAAGGCCGGGCACCTGTACCTGACGAGCGTGCCTTCGGTGTTCATCGTCACGCACGTGGACTACGTGCGCGTCGTGCGCCTGCTGCCGCTCGGGCCGGAACTCACCGAGATGAGCATCGAGTTCCTGTTCCTGCCCGAGACACTGGCGGACCCAGAGCGCGACATCTCCCGCGCGGTGGAGTTCACGAACATCGTGATGAGTGAGGACGCCGAGATCAGCGAGGTAAACCAGCGCGGCCTGCGTGCCCGCGCGCATGAACGTGGCGTGCTGATGCCCGAGGAGTACGCGATCCGGCAGTTCCAGGACTGGGTAAGAGCGGAGCTGACGCGACCCTAGTGCGCTCGCGGACCGGGCGCATGCGCATTCCGCTCACTGGGCCAGGCGCCCCGGGCGCACGTACGCATCTTCTCCTCGGCATCACGGCCGTACTGCTGGCCGTGGTGCTGGGCGGCTGTGTGCGCTCCGCGCCATCAGCGGGCGCCTCGGGCAATGGCGGCGCGCCCCCCGAGGAGCGCGTGCTGCGCGTCTACAACTGGGATGACTACATCGGCTTCCACACGGTCGCTGACTTCGAGCGCGCGACCGGTATCAAGGTCGTCTACGACCTCTTCGACTCGAACGAGACCCTCGAGGCGAAGCTGCTGGTCGGCGACTCCGGTTACGACATCGTCAGCACCAGCGAGAACTACTACGGGCGGCAGATCCGTGCCGGGCTCTACGAGCCCCTGAACAAGGCCGAACTGCCCAACTGGAAGTACCTCGACCCGCAGGTGCTCGCGGTGCAGGCCCGCTTCGACCCCGGTAACCGCTTCGCGGCCCCTTACCTGCACGCAATGAACGGCTTCGCCTACAACCAGGCGCTGGTGCGGGCGCGCCTGCCCGATGCACCGGTGGACAGCCTCGACATGCTCTTCAAGCCCTCGGTGGTGGCGAAGCTCGCAGATTGCGGCGTGAGCTTCCTCGACTCCCCGGACGACGTCATCCAGCTCGCACTCGCCTACCTGCACCTCGACCCCAACTCGCACCGGGTCGAAGACCTGGCGGCCGCGGAGAAGCTCCTGATGGCGGTGCGCCCCTACATCCGGGTCTTCGACTCGAGTGACTACATCAACCAGCTGGCGACCAAGGAGCTGTGTGTCGCGATGGCCTGGTCGAGCGACTACTCGATCGCGGTGGTGCGCTCACGCGCTGCGGGTCTACACCTTGACCTGGCGTTTACCGTGCCCAAGGAGGGTTCGGACATCACCTACAACGCCCTGCTCATCCCGATCGGCGCCCCGCACCCGCACGCCGCCCACCAGTTCATCAACTTCATCCTCGATCCGAACGTCATCGCGTCCATCACCAACGATATCCACTACGGCAACGACAACCTCGCTGCCCAGCCGCTGGTAGACCCGCTGATCCGCGACGACCCGGCGGTCTACCCGCCGCCACAGATCCGCGCGCGCCTTTACCTGCCCACCGAATTCGATGCGAAGTACCAGCGGCTGCGCACGCGCACCTGGACACGCATCAAGACCGGGATCTAGCCCGAAGCGGGTACACGCCTTCAGCGGGCCCCCAGCTCGCGGCACAGGCCCTCGAACACGCTGATGTAGCGCTCCACGTCGGCCGCCGTGGTGTCCGGGCACATGAGCAACATGCTGTGGAACGGGGTGATCAGGACGCCGCGGTTCAGCATGTAAAGGTGCAGGAGCGTCTCGATGCTGCCGTCCCGCGTACGGGCCAGCTCCGAGGCGTTGCGCGGCGCCTGGGGGCTAAGCAGCGTCTCCACCCGTGCACCGCTTTGCGCGATGAACCACGGCAGTCCGCACGCGCTCACCACGCTGCGGGCACGCCTGCCGAGCTCATCCGCCAGAGCGATCATGCGCGCGAAGTTCTCCGGGATGAGGACCTGCCCGAGCACGGCGCGCACTGCCGCGACCTGCAGCGCGCTGCCGGCGAGAGTGCCGCCGAAACCGAGGTGCGAACTCTGCCGCACTCCCGGTCGGGCCGACTCGCGCGGCGCGTGCTCCCACAGGCGCGCGGCGACCTCGGCGCTGACGCCGTACAGGCCGACCGGCAGCCCGCCACCGATCGCCTTGCCGATGGTGAACAGGTCCGGGTCGAGGTGATCGCGCCCCGTGTAGCCGCCGGGTCCCGCCGACCAGGTGTGGGTCTCATCGTAGAGCAGCAGCGTGCCGGTGCGCCGCGTGAGCTCGCGCAGCGCCTCGAGGAATCCGGGCTGCGCCTCGATCATGCCGTAGTTCGTCATGCAGGGCTCGGCAAGCACCAGCGCCACGTCGCGGTCCCTGAGCGCGGCCTCAAGGGCCGGCAGGTCGTTGAACTCCACCACGCGCGACACTCGCTGGTGGTCGATGGCATTGGGGTGAACTCCGGAGCGCATGACCATGCGGCCGCCCGCCAGCCCGACGTGCGCCTCCTCGACCGAGCCGTGGTAGCAGCCATTGAACACCAGCACCCGGTCACGCCCGGTGATCAGGCGCGCGATGCGGATCGCCGCGCGGTTGGCATCACTCGCCGAGGTGGTGAATCCCCAGTAAGGCAGCCCGAAGCGCCGCGCCAGCTCGGCCCCCACCCACGCGGCATCCTCGGTGGGCAGCATGAGTGTCGCGCCGCGCTGCAGCTGAGCGCTGAGCGCAGATGTCACCGCGGGCGCTGCGTGTCCGGCCATTGCCCCGGTGTCCCCCAGGCACAGATCGACGTACTCGAAGCCATCCGCGCACCACACGCGCGCCCCGCGGGCGCGCTCGGCGTACAGCGGGAAGCCGCCGGCCCAGCGCCGCATCCAGTGCAGTGGCGCGCCGTAGAGGTAATGCTGCTCGCCGGCGGCATACAGGGCCCGCGAACGGGGCCGGCGCTCGCTGAACTCGCGCTGCTCACGTGCCAGCCACTCCCCGATGCGCTCCGGGGTCATGTTCGCAGCCGCCGGGCGTACAGTGCCTCGAACGCGGGCAGGACTTCTTCCAGAATGCCAGCAAGCGCCGCCGGCACTTCGGCGTCCTCCTCCAGGGGCGGCTCGAAACCGGTGGAGCGATACACCTGTGCGTACCAGTGCGGGGCCCAGACCCCATCGCTCGCCCGCGGGCCCGGCGGCCATTGCAGCATCCGCGGCGTGAAGCTGACGCCGAGCGCCGCACACAGCGCGCGCAGCTGTGCCTCCGGGGCAGCCAGGAATTCACCGGCGTCGATGACCAGCGGCTGTACACCGGTTGTCGCCTGCACGTACTGGTAGATATCCTGCTGCTGCAGGAAGCCGATGTCCGCGGCGGTGACGTTCGGGCGACTCTTGATGTAGGACGCCAGCACGCGGCGTGGGTCTCTGATCAGGAAGACATTCGTCAGGTCCGCGAGCCACTCGCGCCCCATGTGGGGCAGGAGGTGGTGGGTCATGTGCTTCTGGTAGGTGAGAGCAGCGCCATGGCGCGCAGCGCCGGTGAGGCGCGCGGCAACCCGGCGCCAGTCGGTCTCGCCGGCGGCAATGACGGCTTCGCGCCCCGGGTGGTCGAGCCCGGTGTGCGCCAGGTAGTGCGCGTAGAAGGGCTCGTCGAACACTTCGCAGTCGCCGCGGTTTTCCCAGGCACGCATCATCGCGGTGGAGATGTTGCGCGGGCCAGACCACATCGCGATGTGCCGCGTGGTCATGCGGTTTGCTGGCCGACGTCGCGCTCAACCAGCTGCAGATAGAGGCGCTGCAGGCGCTCCACCAGCGGGCCACGTGCGCTGCTGATGGTGCGGCCATCGACCACCGTCACTGGCGCGACGCCTGCGAACGTGCCCGTCACGAAAGCCTCATCCGCCCCGTACACCTCGGTCAGGCTGAAGTCCTTCTCGAACGCGGGTATGCCGGCCTCCTGGCAGATCCGCAGCACGTTGGCACGGGTGATGCCTGCAAGGCAGTACTTGCCGGTGGAAGTCCAGACCTCGCCACGACGCACGATGAAGAAGTGCGTGGAGTTGCAGGTGGCGACGAAGCCGTGCGGATCGAGCATCAGCGCCTCGTCGGCGCCGGCCTTGGTGGCCTGGATGCAGGCAGTGATGCAGTTGAGCTTGGAGTGCGAGTTGAGCTTCGGGTCCTGCACGTCCGGCGCCCCACGGCGTACGTGAACGGTGAACAGGCTCAGTCCGCGCGTGAGGGAATCCGGCCGCGGCACCTTGAACTCGGGGATGATGACGATGGTCGCGGGGCCCACGCATACGCGCGGATCCTGATAGGGCGTGCTCTTCAGGCCGCGCGTCACCATGAGTCGCACGTGCACGCCCTCCTCCATCTCGTTGGCCTGCAGCGTGCGGTAGAGCGCCTGCGTCAGCGTGCCGCGGTCCAGGCCGATGTCCAGGTCGATGGCCTTGGCGGCCTCGAACAGGCGGTCGAGGTGCATGCCGAGAAAGGCAATCCGCCCGTGATGCACGCGCAGCCCCTCCCACACCCCGTCACCGAGGATGAAGCCGGAGTCGAACACGGAGACCACGGCCCGCTCCCGCGGCAGCAGCTCGCCGTTTACATAGATGAGTATCGATCCGTTGCGCGGATCATCAGCACTTTGGTGTGAGCCCCGGGGCATGGGAAAATCCTCGCGCATGGGCCCGGCGCGCATGCGGCGCCGCGGCAGAACTGGACGCGAAGCTTAAGACTTTCCACCCGGGGCGGGTATGGGTAACTCGGTAGGACCGCGGGGGCCGGCGCCGCCATCCCTGGCAGCGCCAACTTTCCGTCTGGCTATCGGTTCAGGGCGTTGTCGTCAGACCCTGGATCTGCCGGCAAGGAGCGTGACGACCGCGCCGATCAGGAACACAACGAACAGGATCTTGGCGATGCCCGCAGCGCCGGCGGCGATACCGCCGAATCCCAGTACGCCGGCGATGATCGCGACGATGAAAAATATAACTGCGTAGTGAAGCATAAGATCCTCGACCTTCGGATTGCTGATGTTGCTTGGCTTCCTCGGAGGGCAGTATCGGCCGCAGGCCGGCGCGGGTTGGATCAGGGGCCGCATCCAACTGCTGTAGGATTTGGGCTACACCACGGGCCGTCGTGAAGCGGCCCAGGGGCGCACAAACATGGAAGCGGGGGCGCGGGATGCACACTCTGATCGTAATGGCGACCGGGCTCGCAGTGCTGGCTGCATGCCTGCTGGCGGGGCACGCCCTGGGCGCAGGCTCGGGGACCGCGCGCGCCGCCCTCTACTTCCTGCCCCTGTGGTTCGCGGCGGCCGGGCTCAACATGTACCTTGGCGTGCACACGGCCGGCTACGGCTTCAGGGAGGAGGCCCCCATCTTCCTGCTGGTGTTTGCGATTCCGGCGCTGGCGGCGCTGCTATGCTGGCGGCGTTTCGCGCCGCGCTAGCTGGCCGCTCACCCCCGGGCGCCCGTCGCCGTCGGTTGTGATGCCGGCCGACAGCCGGTAGGGTAAGCCGACGCCGCCTGTGCCACCACGCGGTAACCGCGAAGGCAGGAGAACAATAATGATTCTGGGGATGTCCACCGCAGCCTTCACGACCCTGCATGTCATCATCAGCCTCATCGGCATCGGCTCAGGCATCGTCGTGGTGCTCGGCATGTGCCAGGGGTTGCGCCTGCCGCGCTGGACCGCGCTGTTCCTGATCACGACGGTGCTGACGAGTGCGACAGGCTTCCTGTTTCACTCCGTTGCCTTCGGCCCTCCGCACATCATCGGGCTGATCTCCCTCGTGATCCTGGCGGTTGCCATTGTCGCCCTATACGTGAAGCACCTCGCCGGCGCAGCCCGCTGGATCTACATCCTGAGCGCAATCGTCGCACTGTGGCTCAACGCGTTCGTCGGCGTCGTGCAGGCGTTCCAGAAGATCCGAGCCCTGCACGCGCTTGCCCCGACGCAGAAGGAACTGCCCTTTTTCGCGGCGCAGTTCGTGGTGCTGGCGCTGTTTGTCGTGGTTGCAGCAACGGCGCTCAGCCGCTTCCCGGCGCGCACCATCCGCTCGGTGGTCTGAGACCCACCCCCGCGCGCATCCTAGAATCAATCCCGCACCAACCCCTTTCCCGCAGGAGCTCGCCATGATCAAGGTCACCGTCCTTTACCCCAATGGCGCCGGCGCCAAGTTCGACATGAACTACTACGTCAGCAAGCACCTGCCCATGGTGCGCGAGCGTTGCGGGGCCGCCTGCAAGGGGATCGCCGCCGAGAGCGGCGTGGGCGGGGGGGCGCCTGGTTCACCGGCGCCCTACATCGCGGTCGGCTACCTGAGCTTCGATTCGGTGCCCGCGTTCCAGCAGGCATTTGCCCCGCACGTGGCGGAGATCATGGGCGACATCCCCAACTACACCAACACGACGCCGGTGCTGCAGATCAGCGAAGTCACGCTCTGAGGCGACCCGCGTCCGCGGGTCACTTGGAGTCTTGGAACTTCACCGCGGCATGCGAGCCGTCGCAGAAGGGCTTGTTCTTGGATGCACCGCAGCGGCACACCGTGACGCGGTTGCGCACCTCGTAGGCGGTACCGTCCGCTGCCACCAGCGGGATCCCGCCACGCAGCCACAAAGGCCCGCTGACCTTCTCGGCCGGGTCCTCGATGATCCCGATGGACACCTTCAGCGCGTGCTCGACCGGCTTGCCGGTGGCACGGTCCCAGGCGACCAGCCGGCCGGAGGGGCAGTTGTTCACCTGGCGCACGAACATCTTGGCCACCTGCGGGTCATCGGTGCGCTCGACCTGGTTCCAGACCTGCCCGTTCGGGTCGCAAAAGCGCGCGAAGGCGCACAGCGCCTCGGCATCGGTGAGGGACATGGCGGGCCCTTCGCTGAGCTGCGCCTGCTTCAGGTAGGGCTCGCGGCTGGCAGTCTCCGTGCCGTCAAACCCGACCTTGGCGTGCGTCCCGTCGCAGTAGGGTTTTTTCTTGGAGTGACCGCAGCGGCACAGGGCGTAGCTCGCCTGGTCGGGTAGCGCCGCACCCTCCCGCCACTCGAGCGAATCCCCCGCCGCATCGCTTACGATCGTCTGCTTGGCCAGCGGCACGTTGCCGGAGACCATGTATGGTCCGTCCTTCGTCACGACGACCTTAACTTCGGTCCTGATCTTGGTCATGATGGCTCCCGGGAGCGGCCGCGGGCCGGCACGCGGTGGCTAGCGTGAACCCTCCCCATGCGAACGACAAGGCCCCGACGGGGTGAGAGGCCCCCGGGTGGCCGCGGTGGAGCAGGCTGATGGCGAAAAAGCACAAGACGCGCCAGGTGATCCCCAAGCTCGGCAAGAAAGAGTACGAGCGCGAGCTGCGGCGGCTGCAGGTCGAGCTCGTCAAGCTGCACCACCACGTCATCGCCCACGACCTGAGGATCCTCGTCATCCTCGAGGGGCGCGACAGCGCCGGCAAGGACGGCACGATCAAGCGCATCGTGGAGCACCTGAGCCCGCGCGAGGCACGCGTGGTTGCGCCGGGCAAGCCGAGCGACCGCGAGGAGACCGAGTGGTACTTCCAGCGCTACGTGCGCTACCTGCCGGCGGCGCAGGAGATCGTGCTGTTCAACCGCAGCTGGTACAACCGCGCGGGTGTTGAGCCGGTAATGAACTTCTGCACGCCGCAGCAGCACGAGGCCTTCCTCAGGGCGGTGCCGCACTTCGAAAAGCTCTTGGTGCGCTCGGGCACCTTCATCCTCAAGTACTACCTGGACATCAGCCACGAAGAACAGGCGCAGCGCCTGCGCGAGCGGCGCAAGGACCCGCTCAAGCAGTGGAAGATCAGCCCGGTGGATGACGCGGCCCAGGCCCACTGGAAGGACTACAGCCGCGCGCGCGACAGCATGCTGCTGCGCACCCACCACGAGGACGCCCCGTGGATCGTGGTGCGGGCTGACGATAAACAGCAGACGCGCCTGAACGTCATCCGCGACCTGCTCATGCGCATTCCGGGGCGCACGGAGCGTCACGGCGAGAAGCCCGATCCGCGGGTGGTGCGCGAGTTCCGCAAGAGCCTGATCACCAAGGGCTGGGTGGCAGCGTGAGGCGCGCCCCGCAATACCCCTGGCGGTGCCGATCATGGACACCCCGGTGAGCCCCAACAGCCTCGATCTCGATCGCAGCCTGGCGGTGGCCGGCAGTGCCGCGGCGAGCTTCGCGCGCCTGTGGCAGGCGTTGTGGGTGCAACCGTACGTCGCACCGCCGCTGCTGGAGATGTGCCGGCTCACGCTTGCGCGCCTGCACCGGGACGAGCACGAACTGGCGGCCGCCAACCCGCACGTTGAACCGGGTACCCTGCCGCCCGCGCTCCGCGCGAGCGTCGTCGCCGGCAACGTACACGGCGCCGCGGGCTTCTCGGCGACGGAGAAAGCCGTGCTGCAGTTCGCCGAGTGCTACGGACTCGATGCGCAGTCCATTCCGGACGAAACCGCTGATGAGGTCAAGGCACGGCTGGGAGAGGCTGGGCTCGTGTTCCTGATTGAGGCGCTAGGCTGCATTGACGGGCGCATCCGCGCCGCACGCTGCCTGCGCGACTTCGAACGCTTCGCGCCGGCGCAGGGCCCGCATGACCGCTAAGGCGCGCGCGAGCGCCCCCGCCGAGCGCACCGGCAATCCCATCCGTGACAGCGCGCTCGCGCGGGTGCCGGAGACGGTGGATGAGATCGTCGCCCTCAACAGCGCGGTCTGGAGGCGCAGCCTGGTTCCCCCGGCGCTGCTTGAGACCCTGCGGCTGCGCAATGCGCGCACGGTGAACTGCGTGTTCTGCAGGTCCGTGCGCTACGAGGTGGCGCGCGCCGATGGCCTCACCGAGGAGCGGGCGGCGATGATCGACGCGGGCTACGAGCACAGTGCGCTCAGCGCGCGCGAAAAGCTCGCGGTCGCCCTCGCCGACAGCTATCTCGGCTTCCCGGCGGGCATGGACGCGGCGCTCGCGCATCGCCTCGCGCGTGAGTTCTCCACCGAGCAGATTGCCTCCATGTTCGTGGCGCTCATGACCTTCAACTTCACCTCGCGCACCGCGGTGAGCATCGGCGGGATGCCCGAGGATCCCCTGCCGGTGGTGGTGGTGCCGCTCACGGCAGGCGACTAGGACGCGGCCGCCCGCGCCTGCCAGGTGCGCACGTACACCTCGATGTCGGTCTTGCGCTTGAGCCCGGCCGCATTCATGTAGCGCACGTTGCCGAACACCGGTCGCTCCGGCCAGGGGCGGTCGTGCAGGCCGAACACCCAGCCGACGTTGGCGTAGGAGCTCGCATCGCGCCCGTCGAGGAAGTAGCTGTTGTTGAGGCGCAGCAGCGTCGCGTGACCCTCCTGCGGCGTCGGCGACCATTCCAGCACCTTCTTGCCCCAGTACATGCGCATGTAATTGTGCATGAAGCCAGTCAGGCGCATCTCCTGCATCGCCGCGTTCCAGTACGGGTCGTGGGTGCGCGCCGCAGCGAGCTGCTCGTAGTCATAGGTATGCGAGCGTGCATCCCGGGCATGCAGCGCCAGCGTGCGCTGTGCCCAGCCGGGCAGTGACTCGTAGCGATCGTAGCGCTCGTTGCCCAGCACGAAGTTGACCGCCAGCTCGCGCCGTACGATGAGCTCCTCGAGATAGCTGTCGCGGTCGGCGCACGGGGCGCCTGCCTCGCGCACTGCCAGCGCGATCTCCACCGGGGAGATCTGCCCGAAGTGCAGGTATGGGGAGAGCATCGAGACCTGCGGCGCGCCCGGCAACGCGCGTGCTGCGACGTAGCGGCTGAGGCTGCGTGCCACGAACTCCTTAAGCCGCCGCCGGGCCGCCAGCTGGCCGCCCGGAAAGTCGGCGACCGGCGCCACGCTGCCATCGATGCGCAGGGACTGCAGCGTCTGCGCAGGCGCATCGAGGTCCACGTCCGATGCCAGGCGCAGGCGCTGCGCGGCGATCAGCGGCCGCCCGCGCCGCAGCGGCGCAAGAAACCTCTCGCGCAGGCGCGCGATCCTCGGGCGCAGCGAGCGCGCTCCGATCTCCTGCTTTTCCGAAGCGAGCGCCACGGGCACGACCACATCGCCCTCCACCTGCAGCACGCGCCGGCCGGCCGCGCGTGCGACGTTCTGCCGCCACTGACGCTGGGCGCGCAGGTAACCGCGATCGCACACGATGAGCGCCGCCTGCGGCGCAAGTCCGAGGATGACCTCATCCGGTGAGCCACGGCGGATGACGAAGGCGATGCCGCGCTCGCGCAGCGCGGCCGCCGTCTCTGCCAGACCCTGCAGCATGAAGGCGTAGTGGCGCGCCCGCGCGTGCGGCAGGCGGTCGAGGAGGCCGAATCCGACCACCAGCGGCAAGTGCAGCCGGTTCGCCGCCGCGATTGCCACCTCGAGAGCGGGATTAAATGCCGCGCGCTGCGACTGCTGCATCCAGTAAAGCACGTAGGCGCCAGGCTGCTCGGGTGCCGTGTTCAAGTCGCTCAGCCGCTCGCGCTCGACCATTGCCGCAGTCCCTTTTTGACACGGTCTACCCGCAGCCACAGTAGAATCTTTCTAACGTCGTGCGCAAGCGCGCGCGCGTCCACCAAAAGCGCCGTCCACTTGAGTACAATCCCCGGCGCCTTTTACGTGACCCGAGGACAGAATGCCGGTCGAACTTGCGCACCAGGTGCTGCCCGCCGCACCGCCAGCCGGCGCGGCCCTCGTGCGCGGGTTGAGTCATGCAGCCCGCCGTGCGTGTGGCTGCCCTCGCGCCCCGTCCCGGAGTCTTACGGTCAGGTACATCGGACTGCTCGAGCCGGCACCCGTTAAATCGTGAATCCAGCTCCCGCCCAGGCGCGCCCCAAGCCTTCGGCCGCGGCGCAGGCGCTGTTTTTCGTCGCCGCGGCGCTGGTGATGCTCGGCAACTACTACGTCTATGACGCCATCGCGCCGGTCGCCGAGCTGCTGACCCAGCAGCTGCACTTCACCGACACCCAGATCGGGACCCTGAACGCGATCTACAGCCTGCCGAACATCGTCCTGGTGCTGGTCGGTGGCGTGCTGGTCGACCGCTACAGCGCCCGGGTGATGGTGCTCGTCACCACCAGCATCTGCCTCGCCGGAGCCGTGGTCACCGCGCTCGGTGCGCACTTCCCGGTGATGGCACTCGGACGGCTGCTGTTCGGGATCGGCGCGGAGACCCTGGTGGTGGCGGTGCTGGTGGCGCTGGCGCAGTGGTTCACGGGCCGCTACTTCGCCCTGCAGCTGGCACTTAACTTATGTCTGGCGCGCATCGGGTCCTACCTCGCTGACCGCTCCCCCTCCTTTGCCGGACACGTGTACGAGCAGGGCTGGCAGGCGCCGCTGTGGCTGGCGGTCGGTTTCGCCGCGCTGTCTTCCATCGGTGCCCTCCTCTACTTCTACATCGATCGCCGCGAGGCTCCGCGCGGCACGCTCGCGCTGCCGCCGCCACCGGAGCGCATCGACTGGAGCCACCTGCTGCGCTTCCCGCGCGGCTACTGGCTCCTGGTGGCGACCTGCGTGGCTTTCTATTCGGTGATCTTCCCGTTCCGCAGTACCTTCGCCATCAAGTACCTGCAGGAAGCGCAGGGCATGTCGCTCGAGCAGGCGAGTACCATCAACAGCAACGTGTTCCTCGCGGCCGCGTTCGGCACGCCGTTGTTCGGCTTTCTCCTGGACCGCGTCGGGCGCAATGCGCTGCTGTTGTGCGCCGGGGCGCTGCTGCTGCCAGTGAGCTTCGTGGTGCTCGGCGTCATGCCCGGCGCAGCCGGGATCTCCACAGCCCTGCTCGGCATCAGCTTCGCCTTCCTGCCCGCGGTGCTGTGGCCCACGGTGCCCCGCTACGCCGCCCCCGAGCAGCTCGGCACCGCCTACGGGCTCATGACGACCCTGCAGAACGCCGGACTCGCGGCCGCCAACATCGGCGCGGGTCTCATCAACGACGCCAGCGGCGCCAGCGCCGCGAACCCCGGGGGCTACACCCCGATGCTGTGGTTTTTCGGGATGCTCAGCCTGCTCGCCTTCGTGTGTACCGTGCTCCTGTGGCTGAGCGACCGGCGAAGCACCGCCCCCACCCCGGCCTGAGCCGCCGCGCAGCACGCGTACGCCACCCCTGCTGGCGTAGACTTCGCCCATGAGCTGGCTGACCCCGCTTTACGTTGCCGCCGTGGTTGCCGCGACCGTGCTCGAGCTGTGGCTCGTGCGGCGGCAGGTCGCGGCCGTCATCCGTCACCGCAGCGCGGTGCCCGCCGCCTTTGCCGGCAGCGTCAGCGCCCAGGAGCACGCCAAGGCCGCCGACTACACCATCGCCAAGGCGCGCCTCGCGCGCCTCACCACCGTGGTGGACGCGGCCCTCGCGCTGGCCCTCACCCTCGGCGGTGGCATCGCCTACCTCGATCACCTGTGGCGCAGCACCGGCTGGTCGCAGCCCTGGCTCGGGCTTGCCGTCATTGGCAGCGTGGCGCTCGTGATCCAGCTGGTGAACCTGCCTTTCTCGATCTGGCGCACCTTTGGTCTGGAGGCGCGCTTTGACTTCAACCGCACCACCCCGGCCCTGTACCTGGCCGACCTCGCCAAGGGCATGGCGCTCGCGGTGGTCCTCGGGGGCGCACTCGTGGCCGCGACCCTCCTGCTCATGGAGCGCGCCGGGCACTGGTGGTGGGTATGGGCGTGGGGGCTGTGGCTCGCGGTGATGTTCATCATGACCTGGGCGTGGCCGGCGTTCATCGCGCCGCTGTTCAACAAGTTCTCGCCCCTGAAGGACCAGTCGCTCAAGGAGCGCATCGAGGCGCTGCTCACGCGCTGCGGATTCGCCTCCAAGGGCGTGTTCGTCGTGGACAACTCGCGTCGCTCGAGTCACGGCAACGCCTACTTCACCGGCATCGGCCGCCACAAGCGCATCGTGTTCTTTGACACGCTGCTCGAGCGCCTCGCGCCCCCTGAGGTCGAGGCGGTGCTCGCCCACGAGCTCGGGCACTTTCGCCTCAGGCACGTGCGCCAGCGCCTGCTGCTGTCGATCGGCACCAGCTTCGCCGGTCTCGCGCTCCTCGGCTGGCTTGCCGGCCGCAGCGGCTTCTACAGCGCCCTCGGCGTGCCGCAGCCCTCGACCCACGCGGCACTCCTGCTCTTCATGCTGGTGGTGCCGGCCTTCATGTTCTTCGTGACACCCCTGAGTGCCCTGTGGTCGCGGCGGCACGAGTTCGCAGCCGATGAATTCGCCACCCGCTACGCCGATGCGCGCGAGCTCGCCGCCGCCCTCGTGAAGCTGCACCGCGACAACGCCAGCACGCTCACCCCCGATCCTGTGTACGCGGCGTTCTACTACTCGCACCCGCCCCCGCTCGCCCGCATTTCGCGCCTGCAGGCCGCCGGCGCCGCCTGATCCCTACCCCTTCGGGATGTAGTACAGGTCGATCGTGTGACCGACGCGCTCGAGCGGCCGGTAGGCATCGAGCCAGGCGTAGTCGGACGGGTTGCGGGTACGTGCCAGGGCCGAGATTGCCACCCAGCCCTGCACCGTCTGGCGCGGCTTCAACGGCTCGATGGGCGGCAGCGGTTCACGCGCCAGGTCCGCCGTGCCGAGATAGGCCAGATGCAGGAGCGGGATGTTGAGCGCCCGCGCTCGCACTTCCAGGCGCTTCAGATCCTGTCCCCAGTCGAGGTCCGAATCCACCAGCACGTGCTCAGGATCGCTCACCGTCTCGTTGAAGTACGGCAGGTAGTCCGGGTAGGCACGCCACAGGGTGCTCAGCTGCCAGGCCACGAGGGCGAGCAGCACCGCGGCCGCCGGCAACCGCAGCCGCCGCTCGGCGAGCGAGTCGATCAGCTGCCAGCATCGCTGCACGAGGTAGGCGGCACCGAGTGCCAGGAACGGGTAAAGAATTAGCACGTGGCGGATGCCGATGTTGATGCGGCTGAAGAGGCTGGCGAATGCCAGGATCGTCAGCACCAGCACCAGCGGTGCCAGCGCCCAGCCGTCGCGCTCGCGCCAGCCGTTGCGCGCAAGCCATGCGAGTCCCACCGTGCCGCCGGCCAGCAGCGGTAGCGGCGTCTTGACCGCGAGCGTCACGAGGTAGAAGTACCACCAGCCGTCCAGGCTCACCTGCCCCAACAGGTACGAGCGGTGGCCGGCGTCGTTGTGCGCCTTGACCGCGATCACCCCGTTGAAGAGGTCCTTCAGTTCGCGCGGCAGCCAGGCGTGCGACAGCCACACCCCGAGGGTGTGATCGGCCCCCGGACGCGACAGCAGATAGTCGACCGCCCAGTCGAAGCGCACTTCCACACCCGAGACGTCCGGGGAGCGCACCGCGTAGACAGCCAGCAGCGGCACCAGCGCCGCAAGGCCTGCCAGAACCGCCCCGGTGAGGCGCGAGCGCAGCACCCACCAGGGGTGATGCACGTGGGTTTCCCAGGCGATGCGACCGCTGTTGAGCCCCTGCACGATGCCGAGCACGATGAGCGACAGGGCAATGAAGGGCACGGCGGAGAACTTGCTGGCGATCGCTATCCCGGAGGTGACGCCGAACAGCACCGCCTCCTCCCAGCGGCCCGAGGTCAGCCAGTTCTCCAGCGAGTAGAGCGCCAACAGCGTGGTTGCCGCGGCCGCGATGTCCAGGGTGGCGAGTGCGGCGTGCCCGAGGATCGGGGGCACGGACACCAGGAACAACACCGCCAGGAGCGAGGCGAAGTCGGACTCGAAGAGCTTGCGGGCCCACAGCCAGGTCGCAAGCAGCAGCAGCACGAGGAAGGGCAGCGTGCCGGCGCGCGCGAGGAGCAGGTAGCGCTCGTAGTGCCCGTCGGAGTAGAGGATGTCCTTGCCCTCCTGGGTACCATCGGGGGGCGGGGTGCCGAAGGAGCGCGCGCCGGCCAGATACGGGCCCACGGCCAGAAACAGCCGCGCGAGCGGTGGGTGCTCGGTGTCGTACTCGTAGTGGCCCTTGTCGAGAAGCTCGATGCCGGCGGCGAGGTGCTCCGGCTCATCCCAGGTGTTCGAGTAGATGCGCCAGCAGCCGGCCGCGAGCAGGCAGGCGCACAGGATGATCAGTGCCAGGCCTGAGCGCACCGCCCCTCCGGAGTGCGCGCGCGGCAGCATCGGCAGGTCAGTCTCCGAAGGGGTGCCGCAGCACGATGGTCTGCTCGCGGTCGGGCCCCGTGGAGATCATGTCGAGTGGCACGTCGACCAGGCGCTCGAGACGCTCGAGATAGCGCCGCGCGTTGTCCGGCAGCGCCTGGTAGTCGGTGATGCCGACGGTGGACTCACGCCAGCCGGGCATCTCCTCGTAGACCGGCTCGACGTCGGCGTAGCCCTCGACGCTCAATGGCGGCTCGGGTGTCACCACGCCGTTGATACGGTAGCCGACGCAGATGCGGATGGTGTCGAGCCCGTCGAGCACGTCGAGCTTGGTGATGCACAGACCCGATACCGAGGAGTTGACGATCGAGCGGCGCAGTGCCACTGAATCGAACCAGCCGCAGCGGCGGCGCCGGCCGGTGACCGAGCCGAACTCGTGCCCGACGCGCGAGAGGTGCTCGCCGTACTCATCGAAGAGTTCGGTCGGGAAGGGCCCGGCGCCCACGCGCGTGGTGTAGGCCTTGACGATGCCGAGCACGGCGTCGAACACCCGCGGACCCAGTCCCGTGCCCGTGCCGGCAAAGCCGGCCGTGGTGTTGGAGGAGGTGACGAACGGATAGGTGCCGTGGTCGACGTCGAGCATGGCGCCCTGGGCGCCCTCGAACAGCACGTTGGCGTCCGTGCCGCGCAGCTGGTGCAGCGCCAGCGTCACGTCGGTGATCAGCGGCGCGAGCTTCTCGGCCATCGCCAGCTGCGCCTCGAGGGTCTTCTGGAAGTCGACCACCGGGGCGCGGTAGTAGTTCTGCAGCACGAAGTTGTGGAAGTCGAGCACCTCGCCGAGCTGGGCGGCAAAGCGGTCGCGCTGGAACAGATCCGCGACCCGCAGCGCGCGGCGCGCGGCCTTGTCCTCGTACGCCGGCCCGATGCCGCGGCCCGTGGTGCCGATGGCGTTCAGGCCACGGGCGCGCTCGCGCGCCTGGTCGAGCAGCACGTGCGAGGGCAGGATCAGCGGGCAGTTCGGGGAGATGCGCAGCCGCTCGAACACCGGCACGCCCTGCTTCATCAGCATCGCGCTCTCGGTGAACAGTGCCTCGAGTGACAGCACGACGCCGTTGCCGATGAAGCAGCGCACCTGGTCGCGCAGGATGCCGGACGGGATGAGGGACAGCACGGTCTTCTGGCCACCGATGACCAGCGTGTGCCCGGCATTGTGGCCACCCTGGAAGCGCGCCACTGCGGCCGCGCGCTCGGTCAGCAGGTCGACCACCTTGCCCTTGCCCTCATCACCCCACTGCGTACCGATGATGATGACGAATTTTCCCACGCCCGCGGTCACTCCTAGCGCACCAGAAAGAGGATCAGGACCCCGACCAGCATGCTGCCGAGGCCCGCAATGCGCAACTCGCGGTCACCTACCTCCAGCAGCCGGGCGAGCGCGCGCTTCACCCCCGCGGGGTTGAGGAAGGGCGCGATGCCCTCCATCACGAAAAACAGCCCGAGCGCGGCCAGCAGGTCCGAAAGGTTGATCGGCATGCAGGTGCTGCGGGCTTGCTAGTGCCGCGGGGCGGACGCGCTCGGGGAGCCCGCGTCCTTCAGGTACTTGAAGAACTCTCCGTCGGGAGTGACGACCAGGAGGTCGCCCTCGCGTCCGATCGCCTGCTCGTAGGCGCGCATGCTGCGCCAGAACGCGTAGAACTCCGGGTTCTTGCCGTAGGCACGGGCGTAGGTCTGGGTCGCGACCGCATCCCCCTCGCCACGGGTGTGCAGCGCATCGCGCTCGGCCTCCGCGAGGATCACCGTGCGCTGGCGCTCGGCCGCGGCACGGATGCCGGTGCTCGCCTTCTGGCCCTCGGCGCGGTACTGGTTGGCGGTCTTGGCGAAGTTCTGCTTCATGCTCTCGTAGACGCGTGCCGCGACTTCATCGGGCAGGTCGATGCGCTGCACGCGCACGTCGATTAGATCGACGCCGAGCGCGGCGGCCTTCGCGCTGGCCTCGCCGAGCATCTCACCGGTGACCGCGGCGCGCTCGGCGGAGACAATCTGCGGCAGGGAACGCTGTGCTACGACGGTCTTGATGCCGTCCTTGACCGAGCTCGCCAGACGCGCGGCGGCCACGTCCTCGGTGCCGCTGGCCGTGTAATAGAGCACCGGGTCCTTCACCTTCCACTTGATGTAGAAATCCACGATGAGGGCGCGATTGTCGTTGGTAAGGAAGGTCTCGCCGGTGAAGGACTGCGACAGCAGGCGGTTGTCGAACTTGGTGACGGTATCCCAGGGCCACTTGTAGTGCAGCCCCGGAGCGTAGTGCGTGCCGACGATGGCGCCGAACTCCTTGCGGATGGCGAATTCCGTCACGCTGACGGTAAACATCGACAGGCCGGCGGCGATCAGGATCGCGCCGAGCACCAGGAACAAGGGCAGGTGGCGCAGGTTCATCAGCGCTCGCTCCGTCCGCGGGCCTCGACCGTCACCTGGTCGGGTTCCTTGGCGCCGCTGCTTGCGGCGCTCTCCCCGGGCACTGATTCCACCTCACGCGCCGTGCCCTTCTCGAGCAGCTTGTCGATCGGCAGGTAGATCATGTTGCTGCCGGCCTTGCCGTCGATGAGCACCTTGTGGGCGTGGCTCAGGACACCCTCGATAGTGTCCATGTAAAGACGCCGGCGCGTCACCTCGGGGGCGAGCGCATAGGCCGCCTCGACCTGGCTGAAGAGCGAGGCCTGACCCTCGGCGAGCGCCACCACCTGCGCCTTGTAGGCCTCGGCGTCCTGCTGGATGCGGGTGGCCGCGCCCTGCGCCACCGGGATGATCTGGTTGGCGTAGGCCTCGGACTCGAGAATCATGCGTTCCTTGTCCGCCTGCGCCTTGTTGGCATCGCGCTGCGAGGGAATGACCGCGTCCGGCACCTGCACGTCCTCGAGGTTGACGGTGACGACGCTGATCCCGGAGTTGTAGGCATCGAGCGTGCGCTGGATCAGTTCCTTGGTGCGACGCGTGATCTCCGGGCGCGTCTTGCCCACCAGTACCTCATCGAGGGTGCTGCGGCCGACGGTCTCGCGGATCGCGCTCTCGCTCACCTCGCTCAGGGTCTGCTCGGGGTCGCGCACGCTGAAGAGCACCTTGGTCGGGTCGGCGAGCTGGTACTGCACCGAGAAGCGCAGGTCGGCGAGATTGATGTCGGAGGTGAGGACGCGCGAGTTGAAGGCGCTGGAGTTGACCTTGCCGACGTTGACCTTGGTGACGGTCTCGATGGGCCAGGGCCAGTGCCAGTTGAGGCCGGCGCCGGCGGGCTTGATGGCGACCAGTGCACCGAAGCGCTGCACTACCGCGCTCTCGGCCTGCTTCACCTGGTAAAAACCGGTGAAGATCCACACCACCAGCACGACCAGGCCGAGGATCACCGCGAGTGAGCTGCCGCCGCCACCCTCGCCGCTGCCCCCGAAGCGGAACAGCGACTCGAGCCGCTTCTGCAGGCTCTTCAGGCGCTCGTCGATGTCAGTGCCCTGCCCGGGACGACGTCCCCACGGGTTCTGCTGACCACCATTCGGTTGATTCCACGCCATAAGGGCTTGTGCGCGCTGCGCGGGTTATTTGGCCGCGCTGGAAAGGGCGGACGATTGTAGGTAGAGGTCCGCGGGTGCACAAGGCATGTCCGCGCCCTGTACCTCCAGTATCTGCACGCCCTCGGTGCGGGCCAGGTTTAGAAGCTCCAGGTCCGGAAGTTCAACCGCCAGCTCAATGGAACCATCGGGCGCGGAGGTCTCCTCGCGCACCGCCTGCGCGGCGTACAGGCGCGAGCGCAGCGCGCCGGCGCTGGGTGGCACCCGCAGCCGCGCGCGCCGCGTGAAGCGCGCGAGGCGCTCGGCCACCGCCTGCACCAGCAGGTCGAGCCCGGCGCCGTGCTGGGCGGAGATCCAGACCGCGACCGCGCGTCCATCCGGATCGCGGTCGATGTGCGGGGTGCTCTCGATGCGGTCGATCTTGTTGTAGATGCGCAGCTGCGGGATGCCCTGCGCGCCGATCTCCTGCAGCACCTCGTCCACCTGCGCGATCTGCTCCTCGCGCCGCGGGTTGCTGGCATCCACCACGTGCAGCAGCAGGGTCGCGGCACGCGCCTCGGTGAGGGTCGACTGGAACGCCGCCACGAGCTCGTGCGGCAGCTCGCGGATGAAGCCCACGGTATCGGCCGCCACCACCGCGGTGCCCCCGGGGAGCACGATGCGCCGCACGGTCGGGTCGAGGGTGGCGAACAGCTGGTCGGCCACGTAGGCATCAGCCCCGGTGAGCGCGCGGAACAGCGTCGACTTGCCGGCGTTGGTATAGCCGACCAGTGCCAGCGAGGGTACCGGGATCTCGGCGCGCATCTGCCGCCCGGTCTCGCGCTGCTGGCGGATCTTTTCCAGGCGCTTGGTCAGCACCCGCACCCGCTGGCCGAGAATGCGCCGGTCGGACTCGAGCTGCGTCTCGCCAGGACCGCGCAGGCCGATACCGCCCTTCTGCCGCTCGAGGTGGGTCCAGCCACGCACCAGGCGGCTGGCGATGTGCTTCAGCTGCGCCAGTTCCACCTCGAGCTTGCCCTCGAAGCTGCGCGCGCGCTGCGCGAAGATGTCGAGGATCAGACCGTTGCGGTCGAGCACGCGCCGCTCGATGAGCTTCTCGAGGTTGCGCTCCTGGCTCGGGGAGAGCGCGTGGTCGACCAGGATAACGTCGGCCTCGCTCGCATGGGCGACGTCGCGAAGTTCGGCGGCCTTGCCGCTGCCGAGGAAGTAGCGCGGGTCCGGACGGTCGCGCCGCCCGGTGACGGTTGCGACGGGCACGGCGCCGGCTGACACGGCCAGCTGCTTGAACTCCTGCAGGTCCTCCGGATCTACGGGTGCGCCCATTCCCAGGCGCACGAGTACGGCGCGCTCACCAGTCCGTGGGCGTTCGAACACTCAGGCTTCCCGCAGCAGGGTACTTCACTCGGCAGGCGTCTCGGGGGCGGCACCGCCCTCCTCGGCCGTCAGGCGCACGTTGCGCGCCGGCACGACGGTCGAGATCGCGTGCTTGTAGACCATCTGGCTGACACTGTTCTTCAGGAGCACGACAAACTGGTCAAAGGAGTCGATCTGGCCCTGCAGCTTGATGCCGTTGACCAGGTAGATCGACACCGGTACCCGTTCCTTGCGCAAGGCATTCAGGAAGGGGTCTTGCAGGGACTGGCCTTTGGCCATCGTGTTCTCCTTATTTTTCCGCTTCGAGTTGTTAGACGAGGCAGAGTTCGGACCGCAAACGAACGCTCCGTGTTCCCGCGATCCACACAAGCTTTTGTGCCCCACAAAAGGCGGGGCACCGACGCCTTGCATCTTAACATGCGGCCTCCGTCAAAGCCCAAAGGCGGCCAGCCGCGCGCATGTGTCTCGAATCCACGACAGGGGTTGGGTCTGCTGCGGGTCGAGCGGCTCGCCTGATTTCTCGCTGCGCATCCACGTCAGCTGCCGTTTGGCCAGTTGGCGCGTCGCGGCAAGCCCACGCCTGAGCGCATTCTCGAGGTCGTACTCCCCGTCCAGGTGCCCCCACAGCTGGCGGTAGCCCACGGCGCGCATGGCGGGGTGGCGCGCCGTGAGGTCACCCCGGCCGCGCAGGGCGCGGACCTCCTCCAGAAAGCCTGCGGCCATCATCGCCTCGAACCGTCTTGCCAGCCGCTCGTGCAGCACGGCGCGATCCTTGGGCACCAGCACCCAGTGGTGGACCGGCCAGCCCGCCAGGGGGCTCACCGTCGCGCGCTGCAGCTGCGAGATCGGCCGCCCGGCGCTCAGGCACACCTCGAGCGCGCGCTGAATGCGCTGGCTGTCGGCCGGGGCGATGCGTGCGGCAGCCACGGGGTCGAGGCGGGCAAGCTGCGCGTGCAGGGCCGGCCAGCCCTCGAGCCGCGCCCGTTCATCGAGCTCGGCGCGCAGTCCGGGCGCCGCCTGGGGCAGGCTCGCGAGCCCCACCAAGAGCGCCCGCAGGTAGAGCATGGTGCCCCCCACCAGGAGCGGCACCCGCTGACGCGCGTGAATGGCGTCGATCGCCGCGCGGGCGTCGGCCACGAAGCGACCCGCGGAGTAGCTGTCGGTTGGCTCGCAGATGTCCACCAGGTGGTGGGGGATCGTCGCACGCAGCGCCGCGGCCGGCTTCGCCGTGCCGATGTCCAGGCCCCGGTACACGAGCGCCGAATCCACGCTCACGATCTCCACCGGAGCGGCCCGCGCCAGTGCGATCGCCCAGTCGGTCTTGCCCGAGCCGGTGGGACCCGAGAGCACCAGCACGGGCAGGCGGCCGGCCGCCCCGCCAGCGACGCTCACCTAGCGGCCCCGCAGGAACAGCTGGTCCAGCTGCTGCAGTGTCAGGCGCGTCCAGGTCGGGCGGCCGTGGTTGCACTGGTTGGCGCGCTCGGTGGCCTCCATCTGGCGCAGCAGCGCGTCCATTTCCTCAAGGCTCAGGCGGCGGTTGGCGTGGATCGCGGTGCGGCAGGCGAGCGTCCCGAGGAAACGGTCGGCGGCGCCCTCCAGGTGGTGCGTGCCCGCATCGAGGGCAAGGTCGGCAACGAGAGCACTCACCACCTGGCGGATCTCGCGTCCCGAGAGCGCCGCCGGCACCCGTCGCAGCGCGAGGCGCGCAGGCCCCAGGGCATCTATCTCGAACCCGGCTGCCTGCCACTGCGAGCGCTCCTCCATGACGCGGGCGAGCTCGTGCGCCTTCAGCTCGATCACCATCGGCTCGAGCAGCTGCTGCGAGGCGATGGCGTTCGCCGCGGCCTCGGCTTTGAACTTCTCGTACAGCACGCGCTCGTGGGCGGCGTGCATGTCCACCAGCACCAGCCCGTCCACGCTCTGCGCCAGGATGTACGCACCGTGCAGCTGCGCAATCGGCGTACCCAGCGGTGCATCGGCGCGCGGCGCTGACGCTGCCCGGTCCACCTCACTCACCGCCGCCGCGAGCTGCCAGGGGTCGCGCGCGACGCTGTAGAGCGGCAGGCTGAGGGCGCCCCCGGGCCCGCCGCCTGGCGCTGACCTGTCGCCGGCGCCCGTCCCTAGCGCCATTGCCGCCGCCTGCGCGGCGGGCGCGCTCGAGTCGGGTTTCGTGTCGCGCAGCGCGCGCTCCAGGGCGCGGAACACGAACTCGTGGATCTGGCGGCTGTCGCGGAAGCGCACCTCGAGCTTCGCCGGATGCGCATTGACGTCGACCAGCCTCGGGTCGAGTGTCAGGTAGAGCACGTAGGCGGCGTGGCGCCCGTGGTAGAGGACGTCGCGGTAGGCGAGCCGCACGGCGTTCATGAGGAGGCGATCGCGCACGCTCCTGCCGTTGACGAACCAGAACTGCTGGTCCGCCTGCGCGCGCGAGCGCGTCGGCAGCCCTACCCAGCCGGAGATCATCACGGGGCCGGCGGCGTGCTGCACGGGCAGCGCCGCGGCGGGAAAATCGCTGCCCAGCACCGCGGCGAGGCGCTCGGCATCCTGCCCCGCGGCGGTGACCGCCGGCGCCTCCAGCAGCACGCGCGTGCCGTGGCGCAGGCGAAAGCCCACGTCGAAGCGCGACAGCGCCAGGCGCTCGGTGAGGGTCGCGATGTGGCCAAGCTCGGTGGCGTCGCTGCGCACGAACTTGCGCCGCGCGGGCACGTTGTAGAAGAGGTCGCGCACCTCGATGGTAGTGCCGCCCGGGTGTGCGGCGGGGCGCACCGCGCTCACCGCGCCGCCCTCGCAGCTGATCTCGGCGCCGTGCGGGGCACCGGCCGCGCACGACACGATGCGCAGCCGCGCCACCGAGCCGATCGAGGGCAGCGCCTCGCCGCGGAAGCCGAGCGTACTCACCGCCTCGAGGTCATCGAGGCAGGCGATCTTGCTCGTGGCGTGGCGCTGCAGGGCGAGCGGCAGTTCCTCGGCACTGATGCCGCATCCGTCATCACGCACCCGTACCAGGCCGACCCCGCCGCGCTCGACGTCGATGTCGATGCGGGCCGCGCCGGCGTCGAGGCTGTTCTCGACGATTTCCTTGACGACGGAGGCGGGCCGCTCGATCACTTCGCCCGCGGCGATCTGGTCGACGAGCTCGCCGGAGAGTATGCGGATGGGCATCAGGCGAGGCAGTTTACAGGCGAACGAGTGCCCCCGGGTGCGGCGGGTGCGCCGTCACCCCGGGCTCGCTCTAGGGAGTCGCGGTGCCGGCGGCCGAAGTGTCTGCGGCGCTGGCCAGGGTCTCGCGGCGCTGCTGCTTGAAGCGGGTGCCGTCGGGGGGGTTCTGCAGGAAGAAGCTGCGCACGCCGCTTGCGATCGCCTCGGCGAGGCGCGCCTGCTGGGGAGCGCTCTTCAGGCGGCGCTCCTCCTCGGGGTTGGAGATGTAGGCGGTCTCCACCAGCATGGAAGGGATGTCGGGGGACTTCAGCACCACGAAGCCAGCGTGCTGTACCTGGGCCTTGCGCACCTCGCCGACGTTCTCCAGCGCACTCACCACGCGTTCCGCGGCACTGGCGCTGACGCCGATGATCTCGCTCTGGGTGGCATCCAGGAGTACCGGGGCGAGGCTCCCCTTATCATCGAGGCGCACGCCCCCCATGAGGTCGGCCGCATTCTCGCGCTCGGCGAGCCAGCGCGCCGCCTCGTTCGAGGCACCGTGCACCGACAGCACGTACACCGAGGCGCCGGTGATGCTGCGGTCCGCGATCGAGTCGGCGTGCACGGAAACGAACATGTCGGCACGCGCCAGGCGCGCGCGGTGAATGCGGTCGCGCAGCTCGAGGAACTCGTCGTGGTCGCGGGTCAGCACGGCGCGCATGCCCGGCTCCGCGTTGATGCGCTCGGCGAGCGCGCGTGCGATCGCGAGGGTCACGTCCTTCTCGCGCGTGCCGCCGTGGCCGATGGCACCCGGATCCTGCCCGCCGTGCCCGGCATCCACCGCGATGATGACGTCGCGGCTGCCCTCATCCGGTGCATGCACCGCGCGCACCGGCGGCACCGACGCCGCGGCCACGGCTGCCGTCACGGGCGCCTGGCCGAGGCTCACGAGGAGCCGCGGCCGGCCGCCCCCTGCCGCCCACAGGCTGTGCGGCGCGAGCGGGGAACTCAGCTGCAGCACGAGCCGCAGCGTGCCGCCGGGCTGGGAGCCCAGGCGTGCGCCGGTCACGACACCCGCGGGAGCCGGGGCCTTCACCCCCGCGCCGCGATGCGTGCGCAGCAGGTCGATCACGATGCGGTCCGGGTGCTCGAGGCGGAACACCTTCTGCGTGACGGCCGCATCGAGGTCGAGCGTGACTTGGGCCGTATCGGCGTCGGCCGCCAGGTGGATGCCACGCAATTCCGCGGCCGGCAGCTGCGAGAACGCACCGAGGGCCGCCAGGGCTGCGGCGAGCCGGAAATAAAAGACCTTTCTAATCATTGAGTTCGCAGCACTACCTTGCGCGTAATCTACGGCGTCGGCCGCGCCAATTCAAGGCGCCCCGCGGCGGCGGGCGCAGATCAGCCGCCGGCAAGGCGCCCCAGCCAGTGCGTGCCCAGCGCCGAGGCTGCCGTGACTTCGATGTGATGCGCCGCAGGCTGCACTGAGAGGCAGACCCTGAGGTCCGGGGCCGGCAGGTGCCCGGCGCCGCGCTCCGGCCACTCGATCAGCCACAGGTAGCCCGGCTGCGCCCAGTCGCGCAGTCCGAGATCCTCGAGCTCCTGGGGATCGCGCAGCCGATAGAGGTCCGCATGCACGACCGTCACGCCCGCTAGCGCGTAGAGCTCCACCAGCGTGTAGGTCGGGCTGCGCACCGCGCCTGCGGCGCCGAGGCAGTGCAGCAGGCCGCGGGCGAGTGTGGTCTTGCCCGCACCGAGCTCCCCGGCGAGGAACAGCACCGCAAGCTCACCGCTCACCGGACGGGTGCGCGCGAGGCGTGCTCCCAGGGCCTCGGTGTCACTCTCAGTGCGGGCGAGCAGGCGCACGCGGGGAAGTCACAGATTGACGCAGTGATGCAGCTCGCGCGTGAGGTCGCCCGCCAGCACGCCGCGCTCGCCGGCGCGGGCCGCCGCATCCCCGGCCATCGCGTGCACCAGCACTCCTACGCGCGCTGCCGCCCAGTGGTCGTGGCACTGCGCGAGGATCCCGGCGATCGCGCCGGTCAGCACATCGCCGGTGCCGGCGGTGGCCATGCCCGGGTTGCCGCGCTCGCACACGCCCGGCGTGCGGCCGCGCGCGCCGACCAGCGTGCCGGCGCCCTTGAGGACGATCGTGCCGTGGAAACGCTCGAGCAGCCGGTCCAGAGCCGCGAGGCGATCGTGTTGGATATCCTGGGCGGTGACCCCGAGCAGCCGTCCCGCTTCGCCCGGGTGGGGCGTGAGGATCCAGTCCTCGCGGGCGGCGAACCGCCCTTCGGCGAGCAGGTTGAGCGCGTCCGCATCCACCACGAGGGGCTTGCCGGAGTCGAGCACCACCTCGAGCGCGCTCTTCGCCCAGGCCGAGCGCCCGAGCCCGGGCCCGACCGCGATGACGTCCGCGCGGCCGACAGCCTCGGCCAGCGCCCCATCGCCGCTCCAGCCGATGCAGATCAGCTCGGGCCGCCCCGCGGAGATCGCCGCCACATTCTCGGGGGCCACCGCGACCGTGGTGAGGCCCGCGCCGACACGCAGGCACGCCTCGCCCGCCAGGCGCGCAGCGCCTGGCATCCCGGTACCGCTGCCGACGATCAGCACGCGCCCGAAGTCGCCCTTGTTTGATGAGCGCGGCCGCCGCGGCAGCGCCTCGAGGATCTCGGACTCGACGATGCGCGTGAGGCGCGGCACCGGTTGCGCGGAGGGCGCTGGGGAGATCTCGAGGTCATCGCAGAACACGGTACCAGCGAACTCCGGGCCATCGCCGACGAACAGTCCGGTCTTGAGCCCGACGAACGTCACGGTTGCATCGGCGCGGATCGCCTCCTCGCCGAGCACCGTGCCAGCATCGCCGTCGAGCCCGGAAGGCACGTCGAGGGCGAACACGGGCCGGCCGCTCTGGTTGATGGCGCGGATGACGGGCGCGAGGTCGCCGCGCACGTCACCCCTGAGTCCGGTGCCGAGCAGCGCATCGACGATCACCTCGCCCGCCGCCAGGTGCTCGGCGGCGAAGGCGTGCACGGTGCCGCCGCTGCCGCGGAAATCGGCGTAGGCCTGGCGCGCGTCGCCCTTGAGCTGCTCGGGGGAACTCGCCGCGAGGGCCGTGACCGTGAGGCCTGCGGCCTGCGCGAAGCGCGCCAGCACGTAGCCGTCGCCCCCGTTGTTGCCGTTGCCACAGACGATAACGATGCGATGCGCCATGGGCCAGCGGGTGCGCAGGTAGCGCAGTGCCGCCTCCCCCGCACGCTTCATCAGCGTATAGCCGGGCACCCCCAGCTCGATGGCGTGCGCATCCAGCGCCCGCACCTGGGAAGTCGAGTACATGGCGACCGGTAGAGCCATGCCGGTCATTATACTGTCCACGGTGCCATCGCCATGACGCAGCTTTCGACCAGCGACCTGGTCTCACTCAAACAGCGGTTCCAGGAGCGCGCGCGGGCGCTGGGTTTCAACGCCCTGGGGGTGGCCGGCATCGCCATCCCCGAGGACGAGCGCCACCTCATCCGCTGGCTTGCCGATGGCTTCCACGGGCAGATGGGCTTCATGCAGCGCCACGGGCTCAAGCGCAGCCGGCCGCAGCAGTTCAGGCCTGGCACGGTGCGGGTCGTGAGCGCGCGCATGGATTACTGGCCGGCCGGCGCCACGCCGGCGCAGGAGGTCCTGAGCGACGGCGGCCTCGCCTACGTCTCCCGCTACGCGCTCGGGCGCGACTATCACCGCATCCTGCGGCCCGCGCTCGCGCGCCTGGCGACGCAGCTGCAGGCCGAGGCCGGTGAGTTCGGCTACCGGGTATGCGTCGACACCGCCCCGGTGCTCGAGCGTGCGCACGCGCGCGATGCCGGGCTCGGCTGGATCGGCAAGCACACCAACCTCATCGACCGCGAGGCAGGCTCCTGGTTCTTCCTCGGGGAGATCCTCACCGATCTGCCGTTGCCGGAGGATGCGCCGGTGAGCGCCCACTGCGGCACCTGCACTGCCTGCATCACCGCCTGCCCCACCGCTGCGATCGTCGCCCCGTGGCGGGTGGATGCGCGCCGCTGCATCTCCTACCTCACCATCGAGCACGCCGGGGCGATCCCCGAGGAGCTGCGCGCCGCACTCGGCAACCGCATCTACGGCTGCGATGACTGCCAGCTCGCCTGCCCATGGAACCGCTTCGCGCAGGCCGCCGCCCACCCGGACTTCAAGGTGCGCCACGCACTCGATGCCACTGCGCTGCCGGAGCTGTTCGGCTGGAGCGCGGCACAGTTCGAGGAGCGCATGCGCGGCTCGGCGATCTACCGCATCGGCTTCGAGCGCTGGTCGCGCAACATCGCGGTCGCCCTCGGCAACGCGCCAAGCTCGGCACGCATCATCGCCGCCCTGGAAAGCCGTCGCGGCGACCCTTCCGCCCTGGTGCGCGAGCACGTGGAATGGGCGCTCGCGCGGCACCGCCACGCGGCGTGAAGGGCATCCTCAGGTGCGCGTGACGCGGATGTTGTCGATGAGGCGCGCCTTGCTCATGCGCGCCGCGGTCAGCACCACGAGCTCACGCTCGTGTGCGGCCGGCGGCCCAAGATCGGCCGCCTGGCGGATGGCGAAGTAGTCCGGCCGCAGCCCTGCAGCTTCCAGCGCGGTGAAACCGGCGCGCTCGATGCTCGCGTAATCCGCATCGCCTGCCCCGAGCCGCCGCGCCGCCGCCGAGAGCGTGACGTAGATGGTGGGCGCCAGCTGCCGCTCGGCCTCGCTCAGGTACTGGTTGCGCGAACTCATGGCAAGACCGTCGGCATCGCGCACGGTCGGCGCGGCGATGATCTCCACCGGCATGCACAGCTCCGTCACCATGCGCCGGATGATGGTGAGCTGCTGGAAATCCTTCTCGCCAAAGACCGCGATCTGGGGCTCGACGATGTGAAACAGCTTCGCCACCACCGTGCTCACGCCCTCGAAGTGGCCAGGCCGCAGCTCGCCCTCCAGGATGCGCGACAGTCCGGGCACCTCCACGCGCGTGGCGCGCTCGGAACCACCCGGGTAGATCTCGGCGACGTCGGGCATGAACATGAGGTCACATCCCGCACTGGCGAGCATGCGTTCATCGTCCCGCGGGGTGCGCGGGTAGTGCGCAAAGTCCTCGTTGGGGCCGAACTGCATCGGGTTCACGAATATGCTGGCGACGAAGCGGTCACCGTGCCGGCGCGCGGCCTCGATCAGGCTCACGTGGCCGGCATGCAGGTTCCCCATCGTCGGCACGAAGGCTACGCGGTGGCCCTCGCGGTGCCAGGCGCGCACGCGCTCGCGCACGGCGGCATTGGTGGTGACCGTGTCCATGGCTACTGGAAGTTGTGCTCGGCGGCCGGGTATTCGCCCTCTTTGACCGCGCGCACGTAGCGCTGCACGGCCTCGAGGTTGCTCCGGGAGCCTTCCATGAAGTTGCGCACGAAGCGCGGCTTGCGCCCGGTGGTGATGTCGAGCATGTCGTAGGTGACGAGGATCTGCCCGTCGGTATGGGGGCCGGCGCCGATGCCGATCACCGGCACCTGCAGTGCCGCGGTGATGTCGCGCCCGAGGGATGCGGGGATGCACTCGAGCAGCACGATGTCGGCGCCGGCGGCCTGCAGCTGCCGCGCCTCATCGAGCAGGCGCGCCGCGGTCTCGCGCTCGCGCCCCTGCACGCGGAAGCCGCCGGTCTTGTGTACCGACTGGGGCTTGAGGCCCACGTGGGCGCATACAGCAATGTCATGCCCGGTGAGGAACTCCACGATCTCGGTCTGCTTGCCACCGGACTCGAGCTTCACCATCTTCGCCCCGCCCTCCTGCATGAGGCGCACCGAGTGAGCCAGCGCCAGGTCCTTGGAGGGGTAGCTCATGAACGGCAGGTCCGCGATCAGGAACGGACGGTGCAGTCCGCGTGCCACGGCGGCGCTGTGGTAGACCATCTGGTCCATGGTGACCGGCACCGTGGTGTCGTAGCCCTGGATCACCATGCCGAGGGAGTCCCCGACCAGCACGACATCGACGTCGGCGCTGTCGAGCAGCACCGCGAAGCTTGCGTCATAACAGGTGAGGCTGGCGATCTTCTCGCCGTCAGCCTTCATGCGCTGAAGCGTCGCGAGCGTGACCGGCGGCCGGCTCGCATCCCGCTGCAGGTGCGTGTACATGGTGCCTAGGAGTGTAGCTAGATCGCGCGACTGCGCAACGGGTTGTAGTAAAGGCGCCCGCGGTTCATGCGCTTGATGGCCGCCAGCAGCTCCTCGTAGTCGCGGGCATTGGCGATGGGGTCGATAGAGGCGGCGTTGACGATCAGGAGCGGGGCCGCCTCGAACTCGTGGAAGAAGCGTGCGTAGGCCTCGTTGAGACGCTCCAGGTACTGGCGGTCGATGTGCTGCTCGTAGTCGACCCCACGCTTGGCGATGCGCTCGATAAGGACATCCACGGGCGCCTGCAGGTAGACCACGAGGTCGGGCTTCGGCGCCTGGATATCGAGCTTGGCGTACAGCTGCTCGTAGAGCGCGTACTCGGCCTCATCGAGCGTGACGCGAGCGAACAGCCGGTCCTTCTCGAACAGGTAGTCAGCCACCCGCACCGGGGCAAACAGGTCCGCCTGCTTCAGGGAGGCGAGCTGCTGGGCACGCTGCAGGAGGAAATACAGCTGCGTCGGCAGTGCGCCGGCGCGCGGGTTCTTGTAGAAGCGCTCGAGGAAGGGATTCTGTTCCGCCTGCTCGAGGACCCCCTGCGCGGCAAGGCTCGTGCACAGGCGGCGCGCAAGACTGGTCTTGCCCACGCCGATTGGCCCCTCCACCACGATGTACTTATGGGTCGTTTCGCTTGCCATGCACTTACAACAACGTCAGCCCCACGGACGTGATGCGCCCCTTGAGCTCGGTCACACGACCAAGCCCAGGCAGCTCGAGATCGGGGGCAATGTCCGCCAGAGGATACAGAACGAAGTTACGCTCCACTATCCCGGGATGCGGCAGGCTCAGTTCCGGTTGCGTGCGCCGCTCGCGGGCGAATGCGAGCAGGTCGAGGTCCAACACCCGCGGCCCCCAGCGCTCGTGCTGCGCGGGTCGGCCGAAGGCCGCCTCGAGGGCACGCAGCGCCCCGAGCAACTCTGGCGCGCTCAGCTGCGTCAGGAGTCCGGCGGCCGCGTTCACGAAGTCCGGTTGCGCCACTGGGCCGAAGGGCCGCGATGCATAGAGTCGGGAGTGCACGACGCAGCAGCTGCGCGGCAGCCGCGCAAGCTCGCCGAGCGCCCGTTCGACCTGCCGGCGCGGCTCGCTGAGATTGCTGCCGACGCCGATGTAGGCCGGCTGCCAGACCGACACGCGGGCGACTGCCTCTTATGAAGAGCTCGAGCCGCCCGAACCACGCCGCCGCCGGCGGCCGCGGCGGCGCGGACCTGCCGAGGCGCGGGGCTCGCCGGCGAGCGCATCGGCCATGCGGCCGCGCTCCTCGGGATTGACCTCCTGCAGGCGCGTCCACCAGTCGGCCATCTCGCGCGGCGCGAGCCCGAACTGCGCGCGCAGCAGCAGCAGATCGTAGGAGGCGCGGAAACGCGGATGCTCGAGGACCCGCAGCGCGCGCCGGCCACGGGGGTGCTCCAGGCGCGGCTGCAGCGCGAACATCTCCCGTACCCCCAGGGAGAAGCGCTTCGGGATGGCCAGCCGCGATTGCGCTTCGCGCGTCGCGCGATCGCAGGCATCGAGGATGGTCGACATCTCGTGCCAGCGCTCCGGCGGCGTGGCCTCGATGATGCCGGCGATCGGCCCGTAGAGGAGCAGAGCGAAGAGGAAGGTGGGCGTGACCGGCTTGTCCGCCAGCACGCGCCCGTCGGTATTCTCGAGTCCCTGGATCAGCAGCTTCTCGACCGTGCTTCCCGGGTGTGAGGCGAAGTAGCGCTCGACCGTCGGCAGCAGAGCCTCGAGCAGCCCGCGGCGGCGCAGCACCTGGAAGCTGCGTGCGCCATGGCCGGTCAGGAAGAGCTTGAGGGTCTCATCGAACAACCGCGCGGGCGGCACCCCGCCCAACAGCTCCCGCAGCGGCGCGAGCGGCGCGGCCGTAGCCGGGTCAATCGTGAATCCGAGCTTCGCCTCGAAGCGCGCGGCGCGCAGCATGCGCACCGGGTCCTCGCGGAAGCGCGTCTCGGGGTCCCCGATCAGACGCAAGGTGCGCGCCGCGATGTCCTCGACCCCGCTGACGTAGTCCCAGATCGAAAAGTCGGCGATGTTGTAGTAGAGCGCGTTACAGGTGAAGTCGCGCCGCCACACGTCCTCGTCGATGGTGCCGTACACGTTGTCGCGCAGGATGCGGCCGGTTGCATCGAACATGCGGTCGGTCGATTCATCGCCCTCCCCGCCCTGGAAGCCGCGCTCTACAACCAGGGGGCGCTCGTCCTCCAGATCCGGCTCGTCGAGCTCGGGGGCTTCCCCGTCCTCCGGATCCGCAGGCGGCAGCGGCTCATCGCCCTGGGAGGGGGCACTGGTGGCGCGGAAGGTGGCGACCTCGATGGTCTCGCGCCCGAAGAACACGTGTGCCAGGCGGAAGCGCCGTCCCACCAGGCGGCAATTGCGGAACAGCCGCTTGATCTGCTCGGGAAGCGCGTCGGTCGCGACGTCGAAGTCCTTCGGCTCGATGCCTATCAAAAGGTCGCGCACGCAGCCGCCGACCAGGAAGGCCATGAAGCCGGCATCCCGCAGCCGGTAGAGCACGCGCAGCGCGTTGGGGGAGATCTGGGAGCGTGAAACCGAGTGATCGGAGCGCGGGATGATCCGGGGAGTGGCGGTGGGCGTCGCGATGGACGCTTCAGGAGAGTTCAATAGCTGGCTTTCGGCTTGAGCAATCGGGACGACTCCCTATAATACCGCGCTCTTGCTTGCGGCCCCGCCCTTCGCTCCCTTCGTCTAGAGGCCCAGGACATAGCCCTCTCAAGGCTGTAACACGGGTTCGAATCCCGTAGGGAGCGCCATATAATTCAATCGCTTACGAACAGCCGGACCCGCCGGGTTCTTTTCCTGGGCCACTCTTCCACCGCTCCCTCCCCCTTCTTCGTGAAAGGATCGGGCTGCGGGGCGCCGCCTGGGCGGGATCCGGGCGTCGGCTCAACGGGAAGAAGAGTCCGGTCAGTGACAACCAGCCCGTGAGCTTCCAAGTCGTTTTTGACTGCACGCGGCTACCGGGCGTCACGACGCAGGTCGTGTCGACCGTGCAAACCGGCCCAGCAATTGCGCTGACAGTCGCGCTCCTCTTCCTCTTGGGGAGCGCATTCCTCGGGCACCGCAGGCTCGGCGAATTGAGAACGTTCGCCGGCGTCGCGTTGATCACCGGCGCCTACGCTCTCGTCTACTACGCCTTCCTTCCGCGATCCACGCACCTCGTCAGCGAAACGGCTGACGTGCCGGCGGTTTGTCGAGCACCGCGCAAAGTGGTCGAGGGGACCGTCGCCTCGTTCGTACCGATGCCCCGCGAGGGCCACGCCATGGAGCACTTCTGCGTCCAGGAGGTCTGCTTCGACTATTCCGACTACATGCACACCGGAGGCTTCAACAATACCCGCTCGCACGGAGGTCCGATCAGTGCCTCCCGATCTGTGCGTGTCACATATGCTGAAGGTGGGCGTGCTCTCGGGAATATCATTGTTCGGCTTGAGGTCGACACTCCCGCCTCGTGAGCAGGCGCCGCGCCGGTGCGCGCTCTAGTCGGGCAGGCAATGCCCGTGATGCCAGGGGACGGGAACTCATCCGCCCGCACGCGTGGCTGCGGCCGGGCATGCTTGACTATACTTGCCTCGGCAAATATTATTCGGGCAAATATCGCCGCGGCAACCATGTCCAAAAGCAAGCCCTATTACACCCTTGCATCGCTCGAGGCCGACAACAGTGTCGGCTTCCTGGTCAAGCGCTGCGGGGTCCTCATGAGCCAGGTCGCGGAGGAGCGCTTTGCCTCACTCTCCATTTCCTTCACCCAGTGGCTGGTGCTCACCTGGCTGAACGCTCACGACGGCCACATCTCGGCCACCCGCCTCAGCACTCAGATCGGCCACGACATGGGCGCGCTCACCCGCGTGATCGACGAGCTCGAGCGGCGCGGCTTCGCAAAACGTGAGCGCAGCCTCCGCGATCGGCGTGCAGTCGAGATCGCCATCACCGCGAGCGGCCGCAAGCAGGCCCAGAGCGCCCGCCGCGTGCTGGTGGAGTTGCTCAACCAGCTGGTTGCCCCGTTCTCCGACACCGAGATTGATACCCTCATTCGGCTGCTGCACCGGCTGATGCTGCATCTGCAGGAAGCTGCCGCGGGTCCCGCCCCGGAGCGGCCCCCGGCACCGGCGGCACGGACGCGCGCCCGGCTGCGCAAGCCAAAAAGTGAGGCCATGCGATGAGGCGCCAGTGGCTCTGCGCCGCCTGCACCGGGGCGCTGCTCACCGGCTGTACTGTCGGCCCGGACTTCGTGCGCCCGGCCGTCCCGCAGGTGGCGTATGAACATGCCATGGCGCCGGCGGCCCCCGGGCCGAGCATCGAGTACGGCGGCGAGGTCGCCGATGACTGGTACCAGCTGTTCCAGTCCGAGCCGCTCAATCAGCTGGTGCGTACGGCGCTCGCCGACAACCCGGACCTGGAAGCGGCGCGTCACGGCCTGCTCGCCGCCCAGTACGAACTGAAGGCCGTCGCCGGGACGCAGCTGCCGCAGCTCGACGCAACCGGGCAGATCGGCCGGGCGCACATCAACGGCAGCTTCCTCTATGCGCCGGTGGATGCCATCAGCGCCACCGGCAACCGCTGGGAACTCGGGCCCACGCTCGCCTACAACCTGGACCCCTTCGGGGCCACGCGCCGCCAGGTGGAGTCGCAGCGCGCACAGACCGCGGCGGTGCGTGACCAGGTGCTCAACACCTACGTGACCCTGGTGGACCAGACCGTACTCACGGCATTCGACTACGCCGCCACCGAGGCACAGATCGACGTGACGCGCTCGCTGATCCAGGAGCTGCAGTCCCAGTTCGACCTGACGCACGCGCTCGAAGACGCCGGCAAGATCACACGCAGTGAGACCCTGCTGGCGCAGACGCAGCTCGAGAACGTGCGCGCGACGTTGCCGGCGCTCGAGCAACAGCGCGACACTTATCGGAATGCACTGGCTCAGCTGTGCGGCGCCGCGCCGGCGGACTTTGCGCTGCCGCAGCTGGCGCTGGCTGAGTTCAAGCTGCCGGCGAGTGTCCCCCTCTCGCTGCCCTCGGCCCTGGTCAGGCAGCGCCCGGACGTGCTGGCGGCGGAGGACTCGCTGCACCAGGCGAGCGCTGCGATCGGCGTAGCCGAGGCGGCGCGCCTGCCGTCGCTGAGCATCTCTGCCCAGTATGCGCAGCAGACCACCATGCTCAACGAGTTCCTCACGCGGCCAGGGGCCATCTGGTCCTTCGGACTCAACGCCAGCGCGCCACTGTTCCATGGCGGCACGCTCGCCGCGCGGCAGCACGAGGCCGAGGAGCGCTACCGCCAGGCGCTCGCCGCCTACCGCAGTACCGTCATCGCCGCCTTCGTCGAGGTCGCCAACGCGCTGCAGGCGCTGCAGCACGACTCCGAGAGCTACGCCGCTCACGGGCAGGCACTGGCGGCAGCGGCGGCCGATCGCGAGCTGGCGGTGGCCCAGTACCGCGCGGGCAAGTACACCGAACTGCAGGTGCTGACCGCGGAGCAGCAGTACCAGCAGGCAGCATTGACACAGGTACAAGCGGACGCGCAGCGCTTCGCCGACACCGCAGCGCTGTTTCGGGCGCTAGGCGGGGGTTGGTGGGGCGCGGCACGGGATCCGGCAGCGCTGGCCGCCGCCACGGGAGACAAGCATGAGTGAGGCCACCCCAGCAGCGCAGCCCGCTGCGCCCCCGCCGACAGCCGCAGCCGCGCCGCGCAGCCGGCGACCGCTCATCGTGCTGGGCATCATCGCGCTCGCCCTCCTCGGCTGGGCGCTCTACTACTTCCTGGTGGCGCGCGGCCGCGTGACGACCGAGGACGCCTACGTCAACGGCAACCTGGTGCGCCTCACCCCGCAGGTCGCAGGAACCGTGGTCGCCATCAATGCGGACGAGACGCAGTTCGTACACCACGGACAGGTGCTGGTGCAGCTCGACCGGCGCGACGCCGAGGTGGCGCTGGCACAGAGCAAGGCCAATCTTGCGCAGACGGTGCGCGACGTCGCCCAGTTGTTCGCCGAGGAGAGCCGCGATGCGGCCCTGGTACGCACGCAGCAGATACAGCTGCAGCAGGCGAACGAGGACGTGGCGCGCGACCGGCCGCTGCTGGCAGTGCGCGGCGTGTCGCAGGAGACGCTGCAGCACGAGCAGAACAGCGTGCACGCGGCCGGGGCCGGCCTGCAGCAGGCGCAGGCCACGCTCGCGAGTACGCGCGCCGCCATCGCGGGCACGACGCCCGCCAGCCACCCCCGCGTGCTGCAGGCTGAGGCCGCGCTGCGCAACGCGTGGCTCGCCCTCGCGCGCACCCAGGTGCTCGCCCCGGTCTCCGGCTACGTCGTGCGCCGCGCGGTGCAGCTTGGCCAGCAGGTGAGCCCGGCCACCGAGATGCTCGCCATCGTGCCGGTCGACTCGATGTGGGTGGACGCCAACTTCAAGGAGAACCAGCTGAGCGGCCTGCGCATCGGGCAGCCGGCCACCGTGTCCGCAGACATGTACGGCTCGCACGTGCGCTACCACGGCCGCGTGCTCGGCATCACTGCCGGCACCGGCAGCGCGCTCGCCGTGCTGCCGGCGCAGAACGCCTCGGGCAACTGGATCAAGATCGTGCAGCGCCTACCGGTCCGCATCGGGCTCGATCCCCAGGAACTGGAGCAGCACCCGCTGTTCCTCGGGCTGTCCACGAGCATCGACGTCGACGTGACGGACCAGCGCGGTGCGGCACTGTCCAGGCAACCGGCCTTCCCCGTGGCGCTCAGCACTGACGTCTACGCCGACCAGGAGGCGGGCGCCGATGCAGCCATCGGCGAGATCCTCGCGGCCAACCTGCCGCACGCGGCCGGGGCACACGCCCCGCGCCCCGAGGGGCACGCGCAGCCGTGAGCGATGCCCGCACCACCGGCGCCAGCATTCCCTGGCTGATCGCGCCGGTGGTGGCGCTGGCGGCGTTCATGGAGATCATGGACATCTCCATCGCCAACGTCGCCCTGCCCCACATCGCGGGTGCGCTGTCCTCGAGCCAGAACGAGTCGACCTGGGTGCTCACGAGCTACCTCGTGACCAACGCCATCATCATGCCGATCTCGGGGTGGCTTGCGAACACCTTCGGGCGCAAGCGCCTGTTCCTCACCTGCATCGCAGGCTTCACCGTCACCTCGCTCCTGTGCGGCTTTGCGCCCAACCTGCCCACCCTGATCGTGCTGCGCGCGCTGCAGGGGGCTACTGGCGGTGGCCTGCAGCCCGTGGGCCAGGCGATCCTCGCCGACAGCTTCCCGCGCGAGAAGCGCGGCATGGCGTCCGCCATCTACGGCATCGCGGCCGTGGTGGCGCCGACGATCGGCCCGACCCTCGGGGGCTTCATCACCGACAGCTACAACTGGCGCTGGATCTTCCTGATCAACGTCCCGGTCGGCATGGTGCTCCTGCTGCTCGTGACCTCGCTCATCAAGGACCCCCCGGGGCCCGAGCGCAGCAAGGCCGCACCTTTGTCGGTCGACTGGCTCGGATTTGGCTTCGTGGCACTGAGCCTCGGGTGCCTGCAGGTGGTGCTGGACCGCGGCCAGGACGCCGACTGGTTCGGCTCCCCGCTGATCACGGCCCTTGCGATCACCTCCGCGGTCGCGTTCGTGCTCCTCATCTGGCGCGAGCTGCACCACGAGCATCCCATGGTGGACCTGCGCCTCATGCGCAACCCCGATTTCGCGGTGACCTTCTGCCTGATGCTGATGCTCGGCTTCATGCTGCTCGGCAGTACCTTCCTGATACCCGCCTACACGCAGTCCCTGATGGGATATCGCGCGGTGGATGCGGGCCTGGTCCTCACCCCCGGGGGGTTCGCCACCATTGCGCTGCTGCCGCTGGTCGGCCGCTCGATCAACAAGGTGGACCTGCGCCTGCTTACCGCCGTGGGCCTGATCATCGGCGGTGTCAGCCTGCTCCTGATGACCAACGTGTACCTCGGGGTGTCCTTCCGCACGCTGATGTGGTTGCGCATCCTGCAGTCGATGGCGCTGCCGTTCCTGTTCGTGCCCATCAACGCGCTGGCGTTCCGTGACATCCCGCCGGAGAAGACCAACAACGCCTCGGCACTCATCAACCTGGCGCGCAACTTCGGCGGCAGCATCGGCATTGCGTTCGCCTCGACCGTGCTCACGCGGCGCGCGCAGTTCCACCAGAGTCGCCTGGTCGAGCAGCTGCAGCCGCTGAACCCGTCCTATCCCGACTACACCCATCAGCTCGGCAGCGCACTGGGTGTGGCCCCCGACACCCCGACGGTGCTGGCAAGCGTCTACCAGCAGGCCATCGAGCAGGCGACGCTGCTGTCGTACCTGGACGGTTTCAAGCTCCTGGGCCTGATCTTCCTGGCGCTGCTGCCGCTCTTGCTGCTGGTGAGGCCCGGCAAGGGTGGCGCGGGCGCGGTGGCGGCTCACTGAGGGAAACGCGCGCTCAGAAGGGGTAGTTGATCCCCGTGAAGAAGGCGGCGCCCTCGCTGCCATAGCCGATGTCGACATACCCCACCACGAACGGGCGGGCGATGCCGCGGAAGCCGAGGCCGCCGATCGCGTGCACGTGCGACAGCGGGAAGGTGTTCGAGTCGGCGAACACGCGGCCGGCGTCCACGAACGGGCTCATCTCGATGTCGACCTTGGTCGTGCCGGCATCGAAGGAGAACACCCGGCGGCGCAGCTCGAGCGTGGTCGAATAGGAGTCCTTGTCGGTGTAGCGCCCGGCGCCGTAGCCGCGCAGCGGCTGCTCGCCGCCAACGTCGGAGCGATCCCCGCCAAGGGTGCTCAGCGCCCAGAACGGCGCGTTGTTGTCGCTCAGCAGGTACCGCAATGCGACATGCACGGCCAGCACGGTGTCGTGGAAGGCCGGCCAGAAGCAGCGGCCGTCAAAGCCGGCCTCCTTGTACAGCGAGTCGTTGAGGACGGAGCTGCTGGCGGCCCCGGTGTAGAAGATCCATTGCATGCCACGGCGCGGGATGGTGAGGTCATCGCGCGTGTCGTAGGTCAGCGAGATGCGGCTCAGGAACTCCTTGCCGGTACCGAGCGCGCCGGCACCGAAGCGCTGCTCGATCGAGTCGATCCCGGGCAGCGTCCCGGGGAGAACCTCGACCTCGCGGGCGCGCACGGTGTAGGCGAGCTGCCAGATGTGCGAGATGTTCCATCCCATCTGCAGCTGCGCGACCTCCTGCTGCGCGGTGTAGTTGGTCTCGGCCGACTGCGGGGTATGGTTGCCGATGCCGTAGAAGCGCGGCGTGCCGTCGCGGTCGGTGATGAGGGTTGCCGTGAAGGACAACAGATCGCGCCGGGCGCGGCCGCGCTGGTACGCCAGGGCAATGCCGCGCTCGACGCGCTCCTTGATGCCCGCGACCGCCGACCACTGCTCATCGTCGGAGGGGTAGGAGTAGACGCGCGCGTGCACGCCCCAGCCAAAGTAGGTGTTGTGCACGATGTCGGGCGCGGTGATGCGATCGATCTGGTGCTGATCGTCGGCGTGCAGCCACACCGGCAGCACCCCGAGCGTGGTGCCGCCGTTCGGGTCGGTGCCGATGCTCGGCACGGGGATGAAGGGTGCGGTCGCAGGATTCAGCCAGCGCGCCAGCCCCTTCGCCGGCGGCGCGGGCGAGGGTGCCGGCGGCAGCGGGGAATCCGGCGGCACCGGGGAGGGTTGCGGCGGCACGTCCGCAGGGGGCAGCTGTGCGCACGTCACGCCCCAGGGCAGGAGTGCCAGCACGAGGCAGGCTAAGGCGCGCACGACACCTGCCGCGGCGTGCGCACCGAACCGGCGCGGCTGGCGCATGCCCCGAGCGAACCCCGGCGGCGCCGTGCGTGCCGCGCGCTCACGCCCCGGCCCCGGGCGCGGCACCCAGGTGCCGCATGAGGCGCTCGCGCACGGCGACCGGCGTCTGCGTCGGGCGTGGCAGGCCTGCGGGGGTACCCGGACGCGTCGCGAGGCACGCGAACCGCACGCCGCCGGCGGCAGGCAGCCCGAGCCAGGCGCCGATGCGCGCAACATCCGACGTCTGCAGTGCGGAAGAATAGCCACAGGCGGCTGCGACCGCGGCGAACGATACGTGCGGCGAGACGCTCGCCTGAGCACCGGTGGAATCGTGCACGCCGTTGTCGAGCAGCAGGTGCCAGAGGTTGGGGGGCCCGTAGGCCCCGAGGGTCGCGAAGTTTCCCATGCGCATCAGCGCCGCCCCATCCCCGTCGATGGCGACGACGCGCAGGTCCGGGCGGGCGAGCGCCAGTCCGAGTGCGAGGGAGGTCACGCAGCCCATGGAACCGACCATGTAGAGGTGGTTGGGACGGTCATCCAGCGCGTAGAGCTCGCGGCCGCAGAAGCCGGTCGAGGCGAGCACCACGGTGCTTCCCGCTGCGGTACGTCCCAGGACTTCCTGAAGCGCCTGCTTCCGCGTCGGACGCGCGCCCTCCCCGACGAGCGCCTCAGTCTCGGGCGTACACCGTGGCCGCGACGCCGCGCCCGCCGCGGAGCGCACCAGGGGGAAGTCCGCGACCGTGCCCTTGGGCATGACGAGCGCGTAGGGGCGTCCGCTGCCATCCATGTGGCGCACGGCGCGCTCGAGCGCCGGTGCGATCCCGGGGCGCTCGGCAGGGAAGAGCTCCCAGGGGATCTCCATGAGCTCCAGCAATTGCGGCGTCACTGCGCCCATGAGCGCGTGCTGCGGCTCATCTGCAGTTCCGGGCTGTCCGCGCCAGGTGACGATGAGAAGCTGCGGCAGGCGAAAAGTCCAGGTGAGGGAGGTGAGCGGGCTGACCGCGTTGCCGAGGCCGGAGTTCTGCATCATGGCAACGCCGCGCTGGGCACCGCCGAGACTCACCCCCGCCACCAGCGCCACCGCGTCACCCTCGTTCGCCATCGACAGGTAGTGCAGTGACTCATCCTGCAGCACGTAGTTGATGAAGGGCGTCAGGTAGGAGCACGGCACGCCCGCATACCAGTGGAAGCCGCGCTCACGTGCGGCCTCGACGAACTCGCGTGCCTCAATCATCGCCGCGGCCGTAGCCGGCGCCTGCCGCCCCCTCGGCCGCGTGGCCATGCGCGAAGTCCACCGCATCGCGGAACTCCGCCAGGTCGTTGACGCCGCGCCAGTGGCCGTGCACGTACAGCACCTCGATCGCCGCGCCGTCCGCGAGCAGCGCATTGATGAGCGAGGGCACGCCGAGCGCCTCGAAGTCCGCGCGCGCACGCAGCAGGTCCATGACGCGCCCCAGTCGCTCGAGGCCCGCGCGCCGCACGTACAGCATCCCGATCCAGCGTCCCTGGGGAGACGGCGCGCCGGCAGCACTGGCGCCCTCGCTGATGCGCTCGAGCAGCACCGGCGTGCCGAAGAGGTCGCGGTCGTCCGCGCGCGAGCAGTAGGCAAAGTCGCGCACCGTGCTGTTGCTCAGCGTGGCCTGCGAGGAATCGACCGCGACCGAGAATTCCGCGCGCCCATCGACCAGCTCGCGCACCAGGTAGCTGCGGAACAGCAGGTCACCGTAGCAGATGAGCGTGTCGCTCCTGAGCGTGGGCACCGCGCAGTCGAGGCTCACGAGCTCGCCCGTGGCGGCGTGGCGCTCGTTGAGGAGCAGATTGATGCCGGAGCGCTCGATCGCGTCCGCCCGGTAACCCCCGACGACGGTCACCTCGTTGATCCCGGCCTTCTTGAAGGCATCGAGCAGCCAGCGCAGCAGAGGCCGCCCGCCGATCTCCAGCATGAGGCGCGGCCGCTCGGCGGTGACGGACTCCAGGCCCTTGCCGCGGCCAGCGGCCAGCACCACCGCGGCGCGCGAGGCGCTGGCGGCGGACAGGTAGAGCTCCTCGGCGGCCGAGTATTCCTCGGCATCCTGCAGGCGGAAGATCTCGCTCACCGGCGCGATGCGATCCTCCACGTGCACCAGGGTCTGGCTGGCGTGCACCTCGGCCGCCAGCGCCTGCATGGCGGAGATCGCCGCGCGTACCATGTGGTTGGCCCAGATCACGACGCTGACGCCGGCCTCGCGGAACACCGCGGTCGGGGTGCCGTAGTAGCGGGTGGGCACGATGACGAGCGGCCCGCGCCGCGCCCACTCGCGCGCAAAGGTCACGATCTCGTCCGCCTTGGAGAGCTTGCTGTGGATCAGGATCGCGTCCGCCCCGGCGCGCCGGTAGGCTTCCGCGCGCCGCAGCGCCTCATCCATGCCCCAGCCGGCGATGAGCGCCTCGACGCGCGCGACGATGCAGAAGTTCGGGTCGCGCTGGGTATCCTTGCCGGCGGCGATCTTGCCGACGAACTCATCGATGTCGGCCAGCGGCTGACGCTCACCATTCAGGAAGCTGTTGGTCTTGGGGAACTGCTTGTCCTCGATGCACACGCCGGCGACGCCGCGCTGCTCGAGCTTGCGCACCAGGCGCCGCAGGTTGTTGAAGTTGCCGTAGCCAGTGTCGCCGTCCAGCAGGATCGGCAGGTCGCTGGCATCGACCATGAACTCCAGCATGTCGACGATCTGGGTCCAGCTCGCCTCGTTGTTGTCGCGCACCCCGAACTGCGCCGACATCGCCAGGCCCGAGGCCCAGATGCCCTTGAACCCCGCCTCGCGCACCAGGCGCGCCGAGAGGCCGTTGTGCGCCTCCATCAGGAACTCCAGCCGCGGGCTCACCAGCATCTCGCGCAGCCGCGCGCTGCGCGTCGCGGGCACGCCCGCTGCAATCGCATCGGCATCGGGCGTGTGCATGTTGTCGCCGGAGTCGTTCATGGCACGGTGAGCCTCACAGCTGCGGCAGGATCTCGCGCGCGGCACGCTCGACGTCGGCCGGGAAGTCGATCTCGATCCACGGGCGCCCGGTGACATCGGCAACGCCGAAGCCGTAGCCCTTCTCCTGCAGCAGGTCGCGCACCGCCTCCTCGTGCGGCATGGCGCCGCGGCCGCTGCCGGCATAGTCGGCCACGATCGCCGCCAGGCGGCGCGCGCCGCTCGCATCGAAGCGGAAGAAGCCCACCGACTCGCCGATGGTGTCGTACTCAAGCCCCGCTGGCAGCTGCTTGCGCAGCTCGATCGGCACGCCGCCGCGCACGCACACCTTCACCGGCTCATCGCCGGCCTCGAAGTCGCGGTCGATCAGCAGCCTGTTGGCGGGACCCGCCGGGTCTACGAGCGCCGCCATGATGCCCTGGTGATACAGCACGTCGGCATCCATGACGAGCACGTCGCCGCCGCGCGTCAGTGCGTCAGCGGCGGTGTGCAAGGTGAGGACACTGCCAAGCTCGAACTGCGGATTGAGGACGATCTGCGGGCGCGGCAGGTCCTGCAGGCCCGCAAGATACGTTTCCACGACCTCGTGCAGGAAGCCCAGGGCGAGGACCACCTCGCTGACTCCCGCGGCCTTGAGAAGCCGCAGGTGGCGCTCAAGAAGCGTGTGGCCGCCGAACTCGAGCAGGCACTTGGGCTGCTCCTGGGCGGTGGGCTGTTTGAGGCGTAAGCCGCGTCCGGCGGCGAGAATGATGGCTCGCACGTGTGTCCTGGGCGAAGTAAAGAGGTGCGCATAGTACAAAATTGCGGCATACGCCGCGTCCTTCCTGCGAGGCGCCGCCGCCACCTCACCTCAGGGCGTGAGGGACGCGGCCGGCAGGCGGCGCCGGAAGGCGCGCTCGGAGAAGTACAGATAAACCAGCCCCGGAATGCCGAGCAGCAGCTCGCGGGCGCGCTTGGCAAGCGACAGCGCCAGCGCCACGTCCGGCCGCAGTCCGGCCAGCGGCGCCAGCAGCAGGTAGCCGCCCTCCTGGACGCCGAGCGCCCCGGGTATGGCGAAGGCCGCGCCGCGGATCGCCTGCCCCAGGCTCTCGAGCATCAGTGCATCACTCCAGCTGACCGCCGAGCCGAGCAGGCGCAGGATGAGCCATACCTCCGCGGTCCCCACCACCCAGCCGAGCAGGCTGAGCGCGAAGCTGTGCCAGACGGCAGCACGTCGGGCATAGGTGTCGGTGAGCGCTGCGTCGATGTCCTGCGCATGCTTGACCAGGTGCGACCAGTCGCGCGCGCCCGCGAAGCGCTGCCCGATCCGCATCACACCGGCGAACAGGCCGCGCCGCTGCAGGACGTAGAACGCCACCATCGGAACGATCAGACAGGCGCAGGCGATGAGGACGGCTGACCAGGATGCACTCGCTGAAATCCCCACCAGGTGCGTCGCCATGAGCGCCACGCCCATCAGCGCGAACACCACCTGGGCGAAGCTCTGCAGCGTGGTGCTGACGGTGATCGCCGCCACCGCCGCGGGCGCGGCCTCGCCGCGCTGGATCAGCTGGCGGATCATCAGGAGCGGGCCACCGATCTGGCCGGCGGGCATCAGGCTGTTGGCGGACTCCCCTATCCAGCGCACGCGGATCGCATCGAGCATCGCCCCGGCGCGCGTCCCGCTCTGCAGCACGCGGATTGCCGCGGCATCCAGGAACAGCGGCAGCAGGTGGAACAGGGTGACGCCGAGGAGCCCGAAGCCAGCCAGTGCGAGGATGCCGAAGACCACGCCAAGGTCGTGCGAGGACAGCACGAGCACGAACAGAAGAGCTCCGGCCGCCAGCAGCCAGGGCGCCGCCCGCGTCATGTTCAGCCCGCGCCGCGCGGCTGGCTCTGGCGCCGCGCACGCCGGCCGCCGAACACCTGGCGGAAACCGAAATAGGCGACCGAGTCCTTCATGTTGGAGACGAAGCGGCCCCAGCGGTGCATGCGCGGGTCGGTGAGGTACTCGAACGTGAGCGAGACGCGGCGCTCGCCCGCGGCCAGGGGCGAGATGCGATGGCGCAGCGCGTCGCCGTCGAAGAACACGAGTCCCCCCGGGGCGATCTGCACCGAGCCCGCCTGCGGCGCACGCCCGCGGGAGCGCGTGTGCAGCTGGTAGTCCAGGCGGCAGCCGGACTGATCGATGACCCCGATCAGCACCGTGTAGCGCCGGCCCGCGTAGTAGGAAGTGTCGTAGTGCCAGCCGATGTGATCGCCGGGTTCGGTGTAGAAGTACAGGGCATAGGCGTGCGGGTCATCGAGCGGCGAGACCTGCAGCGGCTCCCCGGCCACCGCACTCAGCCACGTCAGCAGCGCCGGCGAGCGGTACAGCGCGGCGATCCCCGGGGCGAGTTCGTCGATGGCGTGACGGCTGACGCTGCCGCCCTGCTTGTGCCCGGGAAGGTAATTGCGGTTGATGGCCGGCGCCACGTCCGCCGCCGCGGCGATGAGCTCGGCGGTGGTTGCCGCGGGCAGGAACTGCGGCAGGTAGAGGAACGCACCCTGCTCGCGGAACTCGCGCCGCAGCTCGGGCAGGTCCAGGCCCTGCAGGCGCGCCCCAAGAGCTGCGCTCATCGCGGCTGTGGGCGCGTGACGCGCCGGAAGTCGAACACCACCCAGAGCGCATAGAGCGGCGCCCCGATGGCGGCGGCGATGAGGAACGGCGCGGCCGCGTTGCAGAGCGTGACGAGGGGCATGAGGTAGAGCACGTCCTCGGTCTGGAAGCCCCCGAGCGAGCCCTGCTGGCTCCCCGCCTTGCCGGCCACGCCCTCGATGCGCATGCGCAGATAGAAGATGAGCGCCACGGCGAGCCCGGCGAGGACTCCGAGCGCGAGCGGCGCCACCAGGAACGCAGGGTGCGGCCCTGCGGCCACGCCGGCACCGATGCCGGTGAACAGCAGGATCGTCACCAGGAAATCACTGCCGAGGTCATACCAGTGGCCGAGGCGGCTCGTCTTGCCGCTCAGCCGTGCCAGTTCCCCGTCGGTGTGATCGAGGAAGTTGGAGATCACCAGCAACAGCGCCCCGAGGTTCATCCACGCGTAACCGCCGTGCATGAACGCCCCGGCCGCGGCCACCCCGACGCCCAGGCGCACGGTGGTCAGGTGATTGGGCGTGACCGGCCCGTGGCGCAGCGGCCACACCAGGTGGCGCGCCAGACGGGCATCCCAGGGGAGCTCGGCGTCGGGCACGGCGGAAACCGGAGACGAATCAGACATGAGGGGGTTCAGGGGCCGGCGCCAGCGTTTGTAAGCATTTTACCCGTGTCCTTGCCACGTCACCAAAATGAAATACCCTGTCGGCACCCGACGGCGCACGCCGACGTAAGGAGTACGCCTTCTGGCAGAGGAGCGCATCGCTCGCAGGGAGCAGCTGGGCGCACCCGCGGCCCGCGCCGCGGCGCGCCCGCGCGACCCGTTCATGCGGCTCGGCAGCGCGGTCGTGCGCCACCCCTGGTGGGTGCTTGCCGCCTGGGTGGTGGCCATCGCGCTCGGCGCCGTAGGAGCGCACCGCCTGGGGCAGGTGTCCCTGGGTGTCGAGGGGGGCGTGCCCGGCAGCCCCTCGCGCCGGGCGAACGATGCGCTGCGCACCCAGTTCAGCAACCCCTTCATCGATCCACTGGTAGTCGCGGTCAGCGCGCCGCACCTGAAGGTCGACCAGGCCCCCTACCTGCCCTGGCTGCAACAGGCGACGCACACCCTGGCAGCGCTCGGGGGCGTGCGCAAGGTGGCTTCGTACGCGGATGAGCGCGAGCCACGGCTGCGCTCGGCTGACGGCCACGTGACGATGCTGCTCGTGGGCCTGCGCGCCGCCGACATCACCGGCCGCCAGCGCGGGGTGCTCGCGGTGCGCGCAGCGCTCGCGCCGCTCGCCGCCGCGCTCGCGCGGGAGGACCCGCAGGCGCACGTCGCGGTCACCGGCGGGGCCGCGGCGGACCTCGACATCAACACCTGGAGCGCCCAGGGCGGCGACCGCGCCGAGAAGCGGGCGCTGCCCCTGACGCTCGCGATCCTGCTCATCGCCTTCGGCACCGTGGCCGCCGCCATGCTGCCGTTCCTCACCGGGCTGTCGACCACGACGGTCGCGCTCGGCCTGGCGTTCGTGCTCGCCCGGCTGATGCCCGTTTCGAACCTGCTGGGTAACGTCGTCACCATGATCGGCCTTGCGATCGGCATCGACTACTCGCTCCTGATGGTGACCCACTACCGCGAGCACCCGGCCGGGGAAGGACTCGCCGAGCGCGTGGCTGGCACGGTGGCGCTCGCCGGGCGCACCATCTCGTGGTCCGGGCTCACCGTCATCATCGGTCTGCTCGGCCTGCTCTTCAGCCCGCTGCTCGAGACGCGCAGCGTCGGCATCGGTGGCGCCCTGGTGGTGTGCGTGTCGGTGCTGGCGGCCCTGACGCTGCTGCCGGCGGCCCTGTTCCTCCTCGGGCCGCGCATCGACTGGCTGCCGCTGCTGAAGCGCCGGCCGGGGCGCCCGGGACTGCTCGCCTTCTGGCGCGGCCTCGGCGGCTGGATCGTGCGCCATCCGTGGCTGACGCTGCTCCTCGCGGGCGGGTGCGTGCTGGGGCTGGCCGCCCCGGCGCTGCGCGCCAACACCGGCTTCTCCAACGAGCGCTGGTTCCTGCCGCAGGGCATGGAATCGCGCCAGGGGTCGGACATGCTCACCGCGGTGCGCAGCGAGAATGCCTCGCTCGACATCTACGTGATCGTCACGGCTAGGGACGGCAAGCCGCTGCTGGACCCCTCGCACGTGCCTGCGCTGTTCGCCTACACGCAGCGACTGGAGGCGGATCCGCGCATCGCGAGCGTCGCCTCCGCCTTCAGCCTCGAGAAGGGAGTATCGCTCGAGGATTACCAGACGCTTTACGCCGACCCGCAGGCGGCACTCACCGACTATCCGCAGATTGCCGAGCTCTACGTGAGCTCGGACCGCCGTGCCGCCCTCTTCGAGGTGACGCCCGCTGACCGCCTGGACGTCGCGCAGATCGGCGTGCTCACCCGCGAACTGGCGCGCGGCGCACCCGCGGGCCCCTTCGGCGTCATGGTCGGGGGCACGCCGGCGGAACACAATGACTTCAGCGAATACATGCACCGCAGCCTGCCGCGCATCTTCGGCTTCGTGGTGGCGGCGACTCTCGTGCTGCTGTTCGTTGCCTTCCGCTCCTTGCTGCTGCCGCTGAAGGCAGTGCTCATGAACCTGCTGGCCGTCGGTGCCGGCATCGGCGCGGTGGTGGCGGTATTCCAGCTCGGCTGGGCAAACGGCCTCGTCGGGCTCGAGCATCCGATCGCGGCCATCCCGCTGGAGATCCCGCTGATGATCTTCTGCCTGAGCTTCGGCCTGTCGATGGACTATGAGCTGTTCCTGCTGTTCCGCATCCAGCAGGAGTACCGGCGCGACCTCAACAACAACCGCGCCACCGTCGAGGGCCTGGCGGCCGTGGCGCCGGTGATCACGGGCGCCGGCCTCATCATGGTGGTGGTGTTCGGAGCCTTCGTCGGCGCGCAGCTGCCGGTGCTGAAGATGACCGGACTCGGCCTGTGCGTCGCGGTGCTGGTCGATGCGACCCTGATACGCGCCCTGATCGTGCCCGCGGTGATGGCGATCGCCGGCCGCTGGAACTGGTACCCGGGGCGCGCGAACTCTCCCTAGAGCAGCCCCTGCCCGCGCAGCCACGCGAGCGCGTCCGCAAAGGCCTCACTCGCCGGTCGAAAGCGGTAGCCCAGTTCGCGCACCGCCTTGTCGCTGGAGAAGAACATGCGCTTGTGGGCGAGGCGCACGCCCTCCACGGTGATGCGGGTGGTGCCGCCGGTCAGTCGCGCCACTCCCTCGGCGATCATCGCCACCGGCAGCAGCGCCCGCGCCGGCAGGCGCACGCGCGGCGGGCGGCGCCCCACCTGGCGGGCGATGTCCGCAAGAATGGCCCGCAGCGTCATGTCCTCGCCACCGAGGATGTAGGACTCCCCGGTGCGCCCGCGCTCGAGCGCCAGCAGGTGCCCGACGGCGACATCATCGACGTGCACAATGTTGAGCCCGGTGTCCACGTAGGCGGGCATGCGCCCGCAGGCCGCATCGCGCACCATGAGCCCGGTGGGCGTCGGCTTGACGTCCCCGGGTCCCACCGGAGTCGAGGGATTGACGATGACGACCGGGAGGCCCGAGCGCGCGGCCGTGCGTGCCAGCTCCTCGGCGAGGAACTTGGAGCGCTTGTAGTGACCCACCATGTCGGCGAGCCTCACCGGGGTGGCCTCGTTCCCGGGCGTGCCATCGGCCGGGATGCCGATGGTGGCGACGCTGCTGGTGTAGACGATGCGCCCCACGCCCGCGGCGCGCGCCGCGTTCAGCACGTTGCGGGTGCCCTCGACGTTCACCTGGTAGAGCTCCTGCGGACGCGGTGCACCGAGGCGGTAGTCAGCGGCGACGTGGAAGAGCGCCTCGCAGTCGCGCGCCGCGCGTGCCAGCGAGGCGGCATCGGTGAGGTCACCCTCGACACACTCAAGCTGCAGCCCCGCGAGGTTGCGCCGGTCGGAACGCGGGCGCACCAGCGCCCGCACCTCGGCCCCGCCGGCCAGCAGCGCGCGGGCGACCGCAGCCCCGACGAAGCCGGTGGCACCGGTGACCAGCGCCCTCACGCCAGCGCCGCCTGCCGCGGCACCGCCCGCCGCGTGAGGGCACCGCTGGCGGCAACCGCGGCCAGCGAGGCATTGGCGGCGGAGTAAGCGCGCGCCAGGCGCCACACCGCGGCGAGCTCCCCCGGGTGGCGCAGCAGGTGCGCGGCGAGCCGCCAGGCCGCAACCTGCCCGTCCGCTGCGGTGGCGGCGGCGACCGCGGCCGGCAGCTGCGCCTGCGCATCGTCGATGATCACGCGCACCGCCACGAAGGGCAGCCCGTGGCGGCTCGCGAGCTCGGCCACCGCGCAGCTTTCCATGTCGACCGCGCGCGCCCCCGTCGCCTCGCGCAGCGCCGCCTTGGCGGCGGCGCTCGTGAGCGGCGCGCGCACCGTGGCAAGCAGGCCCTGCGTCACCGCGCCCCCGAGCGCGCTGCACAGTTGCGCGTGCCACTGCGCATCGCAGGCAAACGGGGTGCCATCGGGTGAACTCACCGTGGGCGGCAGGAACAGGCACCCGGCGGGGAGCTCCCGATCAACACCGCCGGCCATGCCGAAGCTTGCGAGCGCTCCGGCGCCCGCGGCGATGAGCCGCGCGGTGCCGGCGGCGGCGGCCTCGAGGCCCATGCCCGTGACCGCGATGAGGGTGCCGTCGGGGAGTGAACCGAGCCCGGCGTTACTTGCGACCGACCGGCCCAGGTGGCGCGCTTCGCTGCGCAGGGCGCAGACCACGCCGAGGACCGGGTCCGTCAATGAGTGTCCCCGGCTCGCATGAGGTTGCGGTAGGCCGCCAGCGCCCACAGCGGGAAGTAGGCGCTGTAGCCGTGGTACTTCAGGTAGAACACCCGCGGGAAACCGGGCGCGGTGAAGCCGGCATCGCTCCACAGGCCGCGCGCATTCTGCGTGCGCTGCAGGTACTCGATGCCGCGGCGCACGCTCTCGGAGCGCACCTGGCCTGCCGCCATGAGCCCGAGCAGCGCCCAGGCGCTCTGGAAGGAGGTGCTCGGCGCCGGGCCGCGCTTCGCGGCAGCCTGCGCGTAGCTGTCATTGCTCTCGCCCCAGCCCCCGTCGCTGTTCTGCCAGTCGCTGAGCCAGCGCACCGCGCGCGCCACGGCCTCGTCCTCGGGCCGCACGCGCGCCTGCGCGAGTGCCATGAGGACCGACCAGGTGCCGTAGATGTAGTTGCTCCCCCAGCGCCCGAACCAGGACCCATCAGGTTCCTGCTCGGCGCGCAGGTAGGCGAGCGCCCGCTTGAGGGCAGGCTTGTCCTGCGGGCGGTCGCAGACGGCGAGCGCCGTGACGACGCGCGCGGTGACGTCGCTCGTGGGCGGGTCAAGCAGCGCCCCGTGGTCGGCAAAGGGGATCTGGTTGAGGTTGTAGTGGGTGTTGTCGACATCGAAGGCCGCGAAGCCGCCGTTGCTGCTCTGCATGCCCACGAGCCAGTCGAGTGCGCGCCCGATGGAGTGTGCGTAGGCGGGGTAGTCGCGCGAGCGCCGCATCGCCCAGGCGATCACGGCGGTGTCATCGAGGTCGGGGTAGAAGTCGTTCTTGTACTGGAACGCCCAGCCGCCCCCGGCCAGGTGCGGGCGACTGCGCCGCCAGTCCCCGGGCTGGGTCAGGAGCTGCTCGCCCTTGAGCCACTGCAGCGCGCGCTCGGCGGCTCCCACCGAGTCGTTGCCGCCCTCCTCCTGCATCGCCAGTGCCGCGAGCGCCGAGTCCCACACCGGCGACAGGCACGGCTGGCAGTAGGCACTGTCCTCGTTCACCACGAGGAGCTTGTCGATCGCGCGCCGCGCGATCATGCGGTGCGGGTTGTCCTTCGGATACCCGAGCACCACGAACGCCTCGAGCGCGTTCACCATGGCCGGGAAGATCGCGCCGAGCCCGTCCTCGCCGTTGAGCCGCTCGATCGTCCAGGCCTCGGCGCGCGCGGTGGCGCGGCGGCGCATGGCCTTCGGGATGAAGGGGTCGATGCGGCGCGCGCAGCGGTCGAGCAGCAGGAAGGCGCGCGCCAGCCTGCCGGCCCGCCCGGCGGGCACCGGGAAGTAGTGCTGCTCCTCATCGGGCGGCGTCACGAACAGCTCCGCCACCCCGACGCCACCGGGGTTCTGGGCGCGCGGCCGGCGCGTGCACAGGATGAACAGCGGCACCATCACCGTGCGCGACCAGTAGGACACCTTGTCCAGGTGGAACGGGAACCACCGCGGCAGCAGCATGATCTCGACCGGGATGTAGGGCACGGCGCGCCATGGCACCTGCCCGAAGAGCGCGAGCGCGATGCGCGTGAACACGTTGGCGCGCGCAGCGCCGCCGCGGGCCAGGATCGCCTGGCGCGCCCGCACCATGTGCGGCGCATGGATGTCATCGCCGGCGAGCTTCAGGGCGTAGTACGCCTTCACCGTCGCGCTGATGTCCAGATCCCCGCCCTGGTAGAGCGGCCAGCCGCCGTGGCTCGCCTGGCGCGCCCGCAGGTAAGTGGCGATCTTCTTTTCCAGCGCCGGCTCGGACTCGCCGAGGAAGCGCAGCATCATGATGTACTCGGCAGGAATGGTGCAGTCCGCCTCGAGCTCGAATACCCAGTAGCCCTGCCGGCCCTGCAGGGCGGCGAGCGCGGCGCGCGCGGCGGCGATGGTGCGATCCAGCGCCGAGCCCTGCACCAGGCGGGCGCTCGAGCGGGCAGGCGTCGAAGCCAGGGCCTCGGCGGCCTCAGCGGCGGACAGGGGTGAGGTGCGATTCAACGGCCGGAACTCCCCTCGCGCCGCAGGTCATGCGCGAGATGCGAAACACTGTGAGAGAAATCAGGATCGGTGCGTGGCGCGGCGACCGGCAGGCGCCCCGGGACGTACGGTGTGCCGAGCTGCGCCAGCGGCAGGCCGGCGGCAGCCAGGTCGAACAGGCGGCGCAGCAGCCAGTCCTGGCGCACGCTCGCGTTGCTCAGCATGGTGGTGATGCCCACCGCGGCATGCGAGATCTTCACCTGTGCGCCGCTCCTGAAGCCGGGCGTGCGCTCGATGCGGCGCAGGGTGAGCACCGCGAGCCCTATCGCCCACAGGCAGAAGCGGCGGATGCCCACCTCGGAGCGTGGGATGAGGAGCGTGAACGACAGCGCGTTGCGCAGGTGCGCGTGCGCCACGCCGATCAGCTCGCTCATGCCGGCGGCAAAGCCCGGCGGCTGCTGCTCGACCCTGACGGTTGCGAGGTCCACGCCGTGGCGGCTGAACACCTCGCGCGGCAGCCAGCAGGCACCGCGCTCGCGATCCTCCCAGACGTCCTTGAGGATGTTGGTCATCTGCAGGCCCTGTGCGAAGGACACCCCGAGCCGCTCCATCCCGGCGCGTTGCCGCTCGATCGCCGGCGAGTAGGCGCAGAAGAGCTGCGTCAGCATCTCCCCGACCACGCCGGCCACGTAATAGCAGTAGTCATCCAGGTCACTCATGCGCGCCAGCCCGTTGGTGCTGGCGATGCACTGGAACTGGTGCATGCCCTCGCACATGACCTCGGCGCAGCGCTCGATCGCCAGGCGCTGCGGGGCCGGAAGCGAGGCAGTCAGGCGCACGATCCGGCCCATGTTCAGGACCAGCTCCCGCTCCGCCGCCAGGGTGTTCTCGGACAGGCGCGGCAGCAGGTCCCGCACCAGCAACGAGGCCTCCTCGCGCCCGGTCAGCACTGCCACAAAACGGTGCAGGAGCCCGAGCCGGGCCGCGGCCGAGGAGGTCGTCTGGTCCTCGATGGTGTCGGCAATCCGACACACCAGGTAGGCGTTGGTGACCCCGATGCGCAGGGCCGGGGGGAGCTGGGGGATCGTCAGCGCGAAGGTGCGCGAGACGTGCGGAAGAATCTGATCCTGATAGGCCTCGTCCGATGCGGTGGAATCCATGGGAACAGTGTCTCGCATGAGGTAGCGGGTCGCAATTGGCCGGCCCCGGGAGGCGGGCCCGAGGGACGTTGCGGGTATACTACCCACAACGCGGCACCCGCCGAATGAGCCCGCGGGGCCTGCCCCGCCGCCCCCGAATTCTTCAGTAACTGCGCGCGAGCAGCCAGCCTGCCAGCTGGCGCAGCGGCTCGGCGCGGGCCGCGAAGGGCTCGAGCGACTGCAGGGCCTGCGCGTGCAGCAGGCGCACGCGCTCCTGGGAGGCGGGGACCCCGAGCACGGACGGATGGGTCGGCTTGGCGCGCTCGCTGTCCGCGCCCACGGCCTTGCCGAGCGTGCTGACGTCGCCCAGCACATCCAGCAGGTCGTCCTGGATCTGGAACGCAAGACCGATCGGGTCGACGAAGCCTGCGAGCGCCTGGTACAGGCGCGGCTCGAGCGTGGGCACGCAGGTGGCCGCCATGAGGACGCTGGCGCGGATCAGGGCCCCCGTCTTGCGCTCGTGCATCTCCTCGATCTGGGCGATGTTGAGCGCCGTGCCCTGCGCTGCAAGGTCTATGGCCTGCCCTCCGGCCATGCCGAAGGTGCCACTCGCCTCCCCCAGCAGCTCGATGAGCCGCAGGCGGGTGCCGGGTGTTGCGGTAAGCGTCGGATCGCAGGCGAGCACCTGGAAGGCCAGTGACTGCAGCGCATCCCCGGTGAGGATGGCGGTCGCCTCATCGAAAGCCTTATGACATGTCGGCCGGCCGCGGCGCAGGTCATCATCGTCCATCGCGGGCAGGTCATCGTGCACCAGCGAATAGACGTGCACGAACTCGATCGCGCAGGCGACCGACTCGACCTCCGCATCGCCGAGCCCAAGGGTGCGCGCGGTGGCGAACACCAGCGCCGGGCGGATGCGCTTGCCCCCGCCCAGCACGCTGTAGCGCATGGCCTCGTGCAGCCGGGCGGGCACCGCCTTGGGGTCGGGCAGGCGGCGCGCGAGCGCCTCCTCCATGCGCGCCTGCCAGGACTTCAGCAGTTCGGGGAACTGCGCGACGTCCGCGGACGAAAGCGGGGCTGCGAGTGCGCTCTTCACGGGCCGGCCTCGGGAGTGGCTACTGAACGCGTTCGACTTCGGGCTCGCGGTTCGCGCGCGTGATCGCAGACACCGGTATGGTCGCCACGGTCCGCGCCCGGTCCTGGTAGGTGACGGGTGGGTTGGGCGCCATCGGGCCGCTGGTGCGCGGTCCGAGCAGGGCGACCTTGAGCGCCTTCAGCGGGTGGCTGAAGGCATCGTTGACGGCCGTGCCTTCGAAGCCGCAGTGCGCCATGCAGTTGTCGCAGGCGGGATTGCGGCCGACGCCGTAAGCCTCCCAGTTGGTGTCCTCCATGAGCGAGCGGAACGTGTCTGCGTAACCCTCATCCGTGAGCAGGTAACAGGGGCGCTGCCAGCCGAAGACGTTGTAGGTCGGGGTGCTCCAGGGCGTGCACTGGTAGGCCTGATTGCCCGCGAGGAAGTCCAGGAACAGGCTGGAGTGGTTGAACGACCAGCGCCGGCGGCTCGGGGTACCCGCCGCGGGCAGGCGTCCGCGCTTGAAGATCTCGCGGAAGAGGTTGCGGCTCGCGCTGCGACCGAGGAAGACGTCCTGGCGCGGAGCGTGCTGGTAGCTGTAGCCCGGAGACACTGTGATGCCCTCGATGCCAAGCGTCATCGCCTCGTCGAAGAACTCCGCCACGTGGTCCGGGTTCTCGCCGCTGAAGAGCGTGCAGTTGACCGTGACGCGGAATCCCTTGGAGCGCGCGAGGCGGATCGCGGCCACCGCCTTGTCGAACACGCCCTCCTGGCACACCGACTCGTCATGGCGCTCGCGGCTGCCATCGAGGTGGATGGAGAACGTCAGGTAGGGCGAGGGCTGGTACTCGTGGATGTGCTTGGGCAGCAGGATGGCGTTGGTGCACAGGTACACGAAGCGCTTGCGCGCCACGATGCCTGCCACGAGCTCGGGCATCTCCTTGTGGATGAGCGGCTCGCCGCCGGGGATGGACACCATCGGCGCCCCGGACTCATCGACCGCGTGCAGCGCATCGGCGACCGTCATGCGCTTCTGCAGGATCTCCTTCGGGTAGTCGATCTTGCCGCAACCCGCGCAGGCGAGGTTGCACTGGAACAGCGGCTCCAGCATCAGGACCAGTGGATAACGCTTTACGCCGCGCAGCCTGCGGCCGGCGATATAACGCCCGACCCGATACGCCTGAATCAGTGGTACGCCCAATCCGCCTCTCCTACCTTAAAGACTGCAGGTCCGCGCGGTGCTCGCGCCAGATCCGCTCCCATTCCATTCTGAACCAGGGGGTGAACTTCTCCACGCCCGGCTCGGCCAGTTCGGCCTCGAGCGCCGCAGGGGTGATCCAGCGCCAGGCGTGGATCTCCTCCGGGTCGATACGCAGCGGCTCGCTCGAGCGGCCGATGTACACCGAGCATAGCTCCTGCTCGCCCCCCTCATCATCGAATCGCGCCTGATACTGGAACTTGAAGAGGTACTGCAGCGGGCAGCTGATCCCGAGCTCCTCGCGCAGGCGGCGGTGGATGGCCGTCTCCAGCGATTCCGAGCGCCGCGGGTGGCTGCAGCAGCTGTTGGACCAGTAAAGCGGCCACAGCCGCTTGGCGGCGCCGCGCTGCTGCAGCAGCAGCTCGCCGCGCTCGTTGAAGATCAGCAGCGAGAAGGCGCGGTGCAGCACGCCGCTGCCATCGTGGCAGGCGCTCTTACCCAGGTAGCCGACCTCGCGGTCAGTGGCGTCAACCAGGATGAGTTGCTCGGCATCAGGGGCGTCGTCGTAGGCCATCGCGGGGCTGATCGAATTCAGGCTGAATACTCCTACACCGTATACAGGCTTGATTATGCAAGGCCAATAGGTCGTCGGGGGGAGTTTGCGATGCGCCGACTCGGTGTTCGTGAATGATAGCTGAACGGGCCCTGCCTGCCACGCACTCCGGGCCCGGTTTGCGGCGCCCCCGGGGCCTTAAGTCACCCCGGCCTGCGGTTAGATGCGAAGACCGGCCGGCAGGTTCTGCCGTGCGCGATCCTTCAGGCCGTGCCGGCGGCCACGAGGCTGCGCAGGCGGGCGAGGTCTGCATGCCGCGTCGCAAGGTCAGCGCGGGGGGCCGCGATACGCATGTCGCGCAGCACCTCGAGGGAACGCAGCAGCACCGGCAGCGGCGGCCCGCTCGCGGTCACGCCCTCGAGCTCCGCCTCCGCGAGGCGCGCCGCCGGGGCCTCGATGAAGCGCGCGACCAGCTGGTCATGGTGCTGCGCGGCGGTGCGGCCAAAGAGGTCGGCGATCTCCAGGTACGCCCGCGCGCTCCTCTGGAACCACGGCTGCACGGCGTATGCCGGGGCGAGCTGCAGGAGTTCATCGAGCAGGCTCATGCGCGTCATGCAGTCGCGCAGCCGCTGCTGATCCGCGGGCAGCATGTAGAGCATCTTGTCCACCAGCAGCTGCGCGTAGTAGGCGTCACTCGCGCGGCACAGCCCGAGCAGCAGGTCGATCTCGTTGATGCCGGAGAAGTCCCCGGCATTGGCGCCGCGATATTCCTGGCGCCCGACGCGGTACGGCTTGTAGTAGGGACGCACGCAATAGAAGAAGCGCTCGACGTCGAGGCGCTCGAACAGGCGCCGGTTGAACTCGAACACTTCGCGCAGCGCCTGGGCAGCGGCCGCGAAGCACACGTCGGTCACGGGGTTGGAAACCCCGAGGTACACCACCTGCATGAGGGCATCCGCGGCACGCTGCAGCGCGAGGATGCCGCGAGTGTTCTCATCGATGAACAGGTACTCATCGGGGAGCGTGGTGAAGCTCTTGCGCAGCCCGGCGACCGCGCGGTTGCGGTTGGCCAGGTGGCTGGTGGCAAAGCGCGGCGCCATCCCGAGGGAGGCCCCGACGTGCAGCGCGAGCGAGGAGGCCTCGGCGAAGGGCGAGCGTTCCTCGCGCGCGGGATTGGTGAGTTCGTGGCGGCGCAGTGCCCCGAGGTACATGCCGACATTGCCGAGCACGCCAAAGGCGCTGTCAAAGCCGTCCCCGGTGTTGCCCTCGGCGAGCAACGCCTGCACGTGCACCCGCCCCTCGTCGCGCAACTGCGCCTTGATGGGTTCGCCGACCCCCGTCACGCGCGCACGCTGCTCCTGTGCGAAGTAGAGGTTCTCGAGCGACGTGTTCATCTGCACGAACCCGGTGCGGATCCAGTGATCGAAGGCGGCGGCTTTTGCACTCAGTTGCGACACGTCGGGAGTCTCTTTCAGGTGCCTTCGGGTACGCGCAGCGCAAGGGTGGCGCGACGCACAGCGCGCAAGGGTAGACCTTAAACTGCGCCACCTGAAGCGAACCGTGGGATCATCCCGCTAACCCCGCTAAATCAATGGGTTATACTGCCCAGCGCCACTACGGACGCTGATCACCGCCAGTCACTCATCGCCGGCCGATGGAAACCGAATCCAACCTCGCCGCGGGCTCGCGCGAGCCGCCCGGCACCGCGACGCTGCGGGCGCTCGTGGGCGCGATCGCCGGGATCTCCGTCATGGGGCTCGCCACCGGCGTCACACTGCCACTCGTGTCGCTGCGCCTGGTCGATGCGCACGCCTCGGCCACCGCGATCGCCGTCATGGCGGCGCTGCCAGCACTGGGCACGATCGGCATGTCCTTCTGCCTCGCGGGGCTGACCCGCCGCCTCGGCGCCAAGACCCTGATGGTGAGCGCCATCGTGCTCTCCGGGCTGTGCGTCCTCGTCCTCGCGACCCCGTACGCGCCGCTGCCGTGGCTGCTCTCGCGGCTCGGCACCGGGGTCTCCGCCAGCATCCTCTTCGGCCTCGGGGAGGCGCGCATCCTGGAGATCAGCAGCGATGGGGCGCGCGGGCGCTGGACCGGCCTGTACGCGACGACCCTCACGGCCTGCCAGTTCGCGGGTCCTGCCATGCTCGCGGTGCTCGGCACCGCGACCGCCCTGCCCCTCTACGTGGCGGCGGCGCTGCACGTGGTATCGGGCGCGTTCGTGGTCGGCAGCCGCTGGCGCGACGGCGCCCCGGCAGTGGCGCAGGCCGCGCTCACCCTGCGCGCCTTCCTGCACAGCTCGCTCGCGCTGGCCGGCGCGGTGCTGTTCTTCGCCATGTTCGACAGCGCCGTGCTGTCCTTGCTGCCGGTGTACGGGCTGAAGATCGGCATGGCAACGCGCCTGGCGATCCTGCTCGTCACCGTGGTCTTCCTCGGGGACGCCTGCCTGCAGATCCCGATCGGCTGGGCGGCCGACCGCTTCGGGCGCCCCGTCGCGCATCGCGCCTGCGCACTCATCACGGCGCTCATGGCGTTCGCCCTGTGCGCAGGGGCCGCCGCGACGCCTGCACTGTGGCTGTGCCTCTTCCTCATGGGCGGCACCGCGGGCGCGCTCTACACCCTGGCGATCGTCAGGCTCGGGGACCGCCTGCGCGGCTCGCGCCTGATCTCGGCCAACGCCTTCGTGGGCATGCTGTGGGGTGTCGGCGCGCTGTGCGGGCCGGTGGCAGGAAGCCTCGCGATGGCGGCGGTGCAGCCGCAGGGGCTGATGCTGTTCGTCGGGGCCGGCGCCCTCGGCTGTCTCGTCCTGATGGTGCGCGGCAGCCGTGCGGACCTGGAGCCGGCCCGCTCACCCTAGTGCGCATCCGTGCCTGGGCAGCGCCTAAGGCACGATCTGGATCGACTGGGTGTTCGGGATGTCGCTCGAGATCTTCGCGGTGCTGATGAGCTCGCTCAGGAGCGACAGCGCCTGCATGCTGTGGTTGCGGGTGCCCGGCGCGCCCTGCCCGTCCGCATCGGTCAGCACGGTGTAGGCGCTGCCGCGGTACTGCACGCGCGCGAACCCGGCGCGCGCCTCCGTGGACATCGCAAACAGCGTGTGGGTGGTGACCTGGCCGTCGGCGGCGGCGCTGCTCCAGTGAACCGCCTGCGCATCGCGCGCCCGCAGCAGCGCCCCGAGGTACTGGATGACCTCGGCAATGGAGCGCCACTCGACGTGGCTGTAGCTGCCTGAGTTGCGCGCGTTCTCCTCCTCCGTATAGGCAGGCAGCACCAGCTCGTCCTGGCCGCAGGCACCGAGGGGCAGGATGGCCGCCACGCGGTCGATCTTGAGGTTGCTCGCCAGGGAGGTCGCAGAGGCCGGCGGGGTGTGCGGGTTCTGGCCGAGGCCGGGTGCGCCGGTGGCACCGCCCGGCGTTGCCGCTGGCGGCTGGCTCAGCCGTCCGGCGCCGCCCTTGGCCGCCGACTTCAGCGCCAGCGCGTAGGAACTCATGGCGTTCTCCTCCTCCTGGTCCACCTCCCCCATGGGCGCGGAGGAGGAGGACACGAGCTCAGGCCCGAGCGTGCTGCGCGGCACGCACAGCACCACCTGCTGCGGGTACTCCCGGTACAGCTGCAGCTTCTGGCTACCGCCGGCCAGCGTCGGGGCTGCATTGCCGACGTGGTAGGGGCCGGAGCTGAGCGGCACGAGGTATTCATAGGCGCCGATCAGGGCCGGGTTGCTCGCGTTGGCCGCCTCGGTCTTCTCCACGCGGCTCTCGACGGCGGGCTTCCGGGTGTTGTCCCAGGTCGTGCTGGTGGTCGTGACGGTCGAGGGATCGAAGGGCGGCCCGAGCGGCTCGAGCACGGTCAGCGCACGCATGCTGATCTTCGGGAACCACGCATGCAGGCGCGCCGAGAACTCGGCCATCGCCGCAGGCGAGTCCGGATCGTTCAGGTACTCGTGGTAACCGCGCGCCTCCTTTACCTGGATCGACTTCACGAACAGGCGCAGCAGGAACTCGCGGTCGGCGCCGGTGCTCCACTTGCTCACCACGTACATCGGGGAGATCGGCTGGATGATCCCGAGCATGAAGCCCTGGGTATCGAGCGATGCCATGCTCCAGGTAGGCGAGGACGTCGCCTGCACCCCCGGGGCAAGACCGGCGCTGAAGTCGTGGGCACCGGCGAAGCCGGAGATATTCTCGTAGCTGGTGGTTGCGCCGAGGGTCTCCTGCAGGCTGACTGCGCCGTTGATGGTGCTCAGTGCCAGGATGTTGATCGGCGCCTCGTCGCGCGCCCGCAGGATGGTATAGAGGAGCATCTGGTCGTTGTAGTTGGCGACGCTCGCGTTGTACTCGAGCGCGTTGCGCTGGATCGAGCCGGCGAGGGAACAGGCGCACAGCGCCGCGGCGCAGCCGAGGCTGAGCGATGCCACCTGCAGGCGCCGCGAGAGCGCGCGCCCACGGCGCCACAGGGAACCACGGTCGTGCATCAGCTGGCCTCGTTCATGTTGTCGCGCGCCCGCTGGAAGGGGTAGCTGTCGATGTGCACCGAGCCGGCGAACGGGCGGTCTAGGTCCGCGATGGCGAGCATCGCAAGCGTAATGAGCAGCGTCAGGGAGAAGACCTGGAAGGCGTGCAGGCGGGGGTTGCGCGAGCCGAACATCGCCACCGAGGCCACGGTGAGGATGCCCCCCACCAGCAGCACGCACCAGAAGATCCCCGGCAGCCGCGAGTCGGCCTGCAGCAGGCGGGTGCGGCGGCACTGCGTCAGGGTGGCAAGCTCCGTCAGCGCATGATCGAGCGCGGTGAGCTCCGCCGCCGACCCCTGCCGTACGGACATGAGCGTCCTCCACATCGAGCGATTGATGAGGTGGCTGAGCTCGGGCGTCTCGCCCCGCTCGAGCATCGGCCAGTCATCCTGCACTACCGCGTCCGCGTAGGCGCGGGACTGCCCTTCCAGCCGGGCGCGTGAGGGCTGCGGCAGGCCCTCGGCGAGGCGGAACACGTTGCGCAGCGCACTGGCCTCGAGCTCCGCGTTCAGCTTGATGGCGGTGAAGTTAGTCCATTCGGTGTAGAGCATGAAGCCGAGGATCACCGCGTGGGTGGTGGCGAGAATGTTCAGCTGCCAGCCGATCAGGTCCTCCTTGGCGTAGCGCTCGTTCGCGGGCCAGAGGCGATTGACGAGCGCCATGAATGTCAGGGCAAGCGCCATCACGAGCACGGCAATGAGGATGTTTTGCGTCAGCGATAGCTTCACGGGTTGTCTGCAGCGCGATCGGGTTGGTCTCGTTCTTGGTGATGCGCCGGCGGCATTCTCAGACGACACCGCGAAATTGCGCAAGGCCCGCGCCCGAGCAGCCCCGTGCGCGAGCGGGGCACGAGCGCCCGGGCTTCCCTTTTTGCGGTGCTTGGCTGCATGCCGGACTACTCTTATAGTAGCGAGCCAGAGGGTGAGCGCGTGGGGCCAGTGGCGTGGGCTGCACCCGCAGCGCTCATCTGGCGGCTGATTTCCAAAAACAATCGGGGAGTTCTCATGGCGTCAAAAGGTCGCGTGGCACGGGCGCTCAGCGTCGTATTTTCCGGCGGCGCACTCGGAGCCTCCCTGGTTCTGGCCCTGTCTTCCACCGAGGCCTCCGCCGAGGTGAACCCCGCAGCCATCCCTCAGAGCGCCGCCGTCGGCAGCGTGGCCGAGCGCCTGCGCGCGATCCGCGCCGGCGTGGACGACCTGCGCACCCAGGCGGGGCCAGGGTCGGCAGAGCCGCAGCAGGGCGATGCCCCGGGCGCCCGACAGACCTGGTGGGGCAACGGTGGCTGGGGCCGCTGGCACATGGGATGGGGGAACGGCGGCTGGGGCTGGCCGAACTGGCACAACTGGGGCAACGGCTGGCACAACTGGGGCAACGGCTGGCATAACTTCTGGCACAACTGGTAAGCCCTGGGCCCGGTCGCCCGATGCAACCGCCGCTGGGGGCCCCGAGCCCGTCGATCGGAGTGGTCGTCGTCCAGCCGACGCCTTTCTGCAACATCAGCTGCACCTACTGTTACCTGCCCGATCGCGACGTGAAGTCCGTCATGGCGCAGTCCACGGTGCGTGAGCTGTTCGAGAAGGTGTTCGCCTCCGGCTGGTCGGCCGCCGACCTCACCGTGATCTGGCATGCCGGCGAGCCGCTCGTGGTGGCACCGTCCTTCTACCGCGAGGCCTTCGAGACCATCGCCGCCCTGCGACCCGCAGGGGTGCGCTTGCGGCACTCGATCCAGACCAACGGCATGCTGATCTCGCCCGAGTGGTGTGAGCTCTTCAGGGCCTTTGAGGTCGGGATCGGCGTGAGCATCGACGGACCACGGCACTTCAACGACGCCCACCGCGTCTCGCGCGCCGGACGCAGCACCTTCGAGCGCGCGCTTGCCGGCATACGCATGCTGCAACGCGAGAAGGTCCCCTTTCACGTGATCTCGGTGCTCACGGCCAGGAGTCTGCAGGCTCCTGAGGAAATGCTCGACTTCTACCTTGCCGAAGGCATCGAGGACGTGTGCTTCAACGTCGAGGAATCCGAAGGCAGCCATGTCTCTGACCTGTTCGCGGGCGCCGACCCACAGAAGCTGTTCCGCGGCTTTCTCGAGCGCTTCTGGAAGCTCGCCCGCGAGGACGGCCGCATCCGCTTCATCCGCGAGATCGACGGCATGCTGCCGCGCGTGTTCCGCCCTGGTGACGGGGAGCTGAAAAACATCCAGGTCGAGCCCTTCGGCATGCTCAACGTGGACTGCCATGGCAATGTCTCGAGCTTCTCGCCGGAGCTGCTGGGTCTCAAGAACACCCGCTACGGGGACTTCCTGATCGGCAACATCCTGTCGGACTCCCTCGAGCAGATGCGCAGCAGCGCCGCGATGCAGGCGATGTCGCGCGACATCGCCGCCGGGGTAGAAACCTGCCGCCGCGAGTGCGAGTACTTTTCCGCCTGCGGCGGCGGCGCCCCGGTCAACAAGCTGTCCGAGAACGGCAGCTTCGCGAGTGCGCGCACCACGTTCTGCGCGCTGACGCAGATGGTGCCGACGGATCTGATACTCGCCGCGTTCGAGCAGGTCGAGCGCGGCGTCGATAACGACGACGCGGCCGCCCTGCTCGCGGACCTCAAGCGGCGCGGCGGAGAGCTTGCGGGCGCCGGCGCCCGGCGCCCCTGAATACTACGACGGGGTGGCGCGCAGCCGTCCCCGTGCAAGGCAACACAGACGGTTCTTGGGAGAGTGAGACCATGAAAGCAAGAAACATCACGGCGGCGACCGCCCTCCTCGCGCTGACTGGCTTTGGGGCCCTGGCGGCAGCGCAGGCACCCGCGCCAGGCCCGGAGCAGGCGCAGCGCACCGGCTCTCCGCCGATGGAGGTGCCGCCCGTGAACGGCTCCCCCGATGACCGCGGCACGCGTGCACCGGTGCTGCGCATCACGAGCGTCGAGGTCATGCGCAGCGCGCACGCACCCGTGATGGACATCATCCGCGTGCGCGGCCTCGCCAGCAGCCCGGGCTGGGAGGAGGCCGAGCTCGTGCCCCTCACCCACGGCGTCCCCGCGGACGGGGTGCTGGAACTCATCTTCGTGGCGCGCGCGCCGTCTGAAGCCGCCGACGCGAGCGGCTTCGAGCCGATCGAGGCCATCTTTCCGCTCGAGACCAACCATCCCTTCAAGGGTGTCAACGTCCACAGTGCCTCGGACTCGGTCGCCGTGACGACGCTGCCCGGCTACGCGGAAAGCAAGGCACCGGGGGAGGACTGCGGCAAGTGCGTCGGCAAGACCTTCGTGCCCAAGGGTGCAAGTCTCCCGGCCGGTAAGTCCGCTGCCGAGGTAGTGCGCGAGGAACACCTGCCGGCCGGGACGGTGCGCGTGATCCGGCCGAACGACGGCATTGCATCGGCGGACTCGAACCCCAACCGCCTGACGCTGATACTGAACAAGGACGGCAGGATCACCTCTGCGGTCTGGGAATAGCCCGCCCTCCCCTGCGACACCGCGCAATCCGGGACATCCAATGAAGACTTTCCTGATGGCACTCACCCTCGCGGCGCTCGGCGCTGGAGCCGCTCCTGGCGTCGCGCTCGGCGCCCAGCTGATCGGCAATGGCGGCGGCTGCGCGGACATCCAGCGGGGGGACACCTCCGATGGCACGCCGCTCATCCTCTTTCACTGCCACGGCAGCCCGAACCAGAACTGGATCCTGATCGGCGGCACGGTCAGCGGCGCGAACGGCACCTGCCTCGACGTCATGGGCAGCGTTGCGCGCGACGGTGCCCAGATCATCGTCGTCCAGTGCAACGGGCGCGCCAGCCAGAAATGGCAGGTGGTCAACGGCCAGATCGTGGGCCTGGGCGGAAAGTGCCTCGACCTGCAGGGCGGCGGCGGCGCGGACAGCACCCCGCTCATCCTCAGTACCTGCGGCAGCGCGCCCAGCCAGCAATGGTCAGTACAATGAGCGCGCGCCTGTCGGCACTGCTCGGGGGCGCCTTCGGTGCGCTGGCGCTCACGGTGATGCTCTCGGCGTGCGCCAGCGGCAGCATGCTGGTGGTGGCCAACACCAACGAATGCATGCTGGTCCCCTGGCACGGTTATCCGATCGATGGCACCCAGGTACGGCTGCGCCAGTGCGTCGGCAAGCAGCAGCAGTACTGGAACCTCGCCAATGGTCAGATCACCGGCATCGGCGGCAGCTGCCTCGACGTTCAGGGCAGCGCGCCGGTCGATGGCGCCCGCGTCATCACGGTCGGCTGCAACGGCAGCCCGAGCCAGCACTGGACGTTCGCCAACGGCCAGGTGGTCGGCATCGGCGGCAAGTGCCTCGACTCGCTCGCGGGCACCGAGGAAGACGGCGTGCCCCTCATCATCACGACCTGTACCGGGGCGCCCAGCCAGCAGTGGCAGGTGCACTAGCCCCGCACCCGCACTGACGCGCCAGCAGGCGGCGCTTCAGGGGGTGGCCGGTGGCGTGTCCAGCAGCGGCGGGATGCCGCGACGGATCTGCCGCGAGAAATCCCCGCTCCGGTCGGCAGCGCGCGCCCGCCCGGTGATGCACCCGAAGCTGCGCAGCTGCTCCAGCGTATACCTCGTGTCCAGGCCCCCGAGCGAGTACACGTAACCGGGCAGGTAGCCGGACAGGACCAGGCCGTAGCCAAAGGGCAGGTGCCCGACGATGCGCTCCACCATGTGGTAGACGAGCGTGGTGCAGTTCACAGTGATGGTGTTGTAGAAGCGCGGCGTGCGCGCCAGGTCATTCATCTGCTGGACATAGGCGAGGAACAGCGCCCGGATGTCCTGGCGCGGCAGGCGCACGCGGTACAGATAGTCGTCCTCGCCACGCACATTGGTGCGCACGCGGATGATGTCGCGCTCGTCCGCCGCGATGATCGAGAGCTCGAACTCCTTGAAGAAGCCGCCGATCTCGTTGAACTTCTCGCCGCGCTCGCGCCTTATCTCCACGGAGAACGCCAGGTGCTGCCCGTCGCTGAAGCCAAACGAGATGAGCACGTGGGCGATCGCGGTGCCCGACCAGTAGGAAGTGATCAGGTCGAGCGACTCGATCTTCTCCAGCTCGTAGCTGCGCGTCTCCCAGCGGGGCGTGTAGTCATCATTGGTGCGCCAGTCGAAGTTGCGCACGCCGTTCAGCGTGACGGTGTCGCCGTGCACTTCACCGGTGGCGGTCCGCGCAACATCATCGGCCCACGCCCGCTCGTTGGAGGGCTTGAGGGCGTGCCACCACAGCAGCACTGCACAGAAGGCGAGCGCGAATCCCCCGAGCGCCGCCGCGGCATGCCCCCGCCACGCCGCCACCAGGAGCGCCAGCGTCAGAAGCGTCCACAGGGCCACCAGGGCGGTGCGCCCGGGCGCGCCCCCCGGCGCCTGGAAGCCCAGGGCAGCCGCAGCCCACGCGCCCAGCAGCACCATCAGGCAGGAGGCGAGGATCAAGACAGCGGTGCGCAAGGCCCGGACGCCGGCGGCAGCTCAGGGGGAGCCGCCGTCATTGGCCGGCCGGCAGCTGCGGGTCGGGCCTCGTGGTGCGCCAGATGCGCTGCGCGTCGTCCTCGATCAGGGACTTGCGCACGAGCAGGAAGCGAACCGCGTCGTATTCGAATGGCGAACCCGTGGAGTAGTAGCGGAAGCTGGTATTGGCGCGGATGTCGACCATGTCGAGCGGCGTGAGTGCCCACCCGGCAAGCCCGCGGTAGAGGTCGAGGATGTTGATGCCGTAGTTGACGCCATAGTCGACGACGAAGCCGCTGGTGTCACGCACGTTCGACGGGCCGAGGATTGGCGCCACGAAGTAGGGCCCCGGGTGCACGCCATAGCGCGACATGGTCTGTGCGAAGCCGGTGCGCACCCCGGGGATGTGGGCGGCAGTCGCGACATCGAACAAGCCGCCGATCCCCATGGTGCTGTTGATCGCGAAGCGGCCGAGGCTGCGCACCGCGGGTGCCGGACGCAGCTGCACCGCGTAATTGAGCGTGCTCACCACCTCGGAGAGGTTGGAGAAAAAGTTGTGCACCCCGCTGCGCACCATGCTTGGCAGACGGCGGTAGGTGTCCGCGGCCGGCAGGAAGATGAAGTCGTCGAAGCGGGCGTTAAAGCGGTAGGTAAAGCGGTTCAGCCGCTCCCACGGGTCGTAGGTGACAAGCGAGGGGACGTCCGCCGCCGTCAGCGGCGGCCCGAGGTCCGCGCTGCCTCCCGCGGCAGCGCGCTTGGCGGCCGCGGCGGCCTCGGCCTGCATCGCCTGCATCTGCTTTATGGCTGCCGCGTTGTCGGCGGCGGGGGTGTCAGGCGGCAGCGTGCGCATGGAGAAATCGCGCGTGGCGCATCCTGCCAGCAGCAGCACGGCGAACAGCAGGCACAGGCGCACAGGTGTCGCGCTCACGGCGCAGCTCCATGCCAGCGTCCCTGCAGCATGTCGAGCATGTCGGCGATCTGCTGGCGGTCACCGAGATTACCCAGGTGCCCCCCGTGGTCGTAAACGGCGATGCGGCCGGCGAGCGTCGAGCGCAGCCACGCGAGCTCGGCGGCATCCAGGATCAGGTCATCCGAGTTGGTCTGCGCGTAGTAGTCAGCGTCGGTGCGCAGCGCCTCGCCGATGATCGACAGGCGGTTGCCGGCCACCAGCGAATCACGGGTCGCGCCGGCGCGGTGAGCCAGGTAGTAAGGCGCGAACACCTCGTTGAAGTAGTCATCGAAGGACTTGCCGAGCAGCTTCTGGGCAACCGCCGCGGTGGCATCGCCCGGCTGCGGCGGGTGGTTGGGATCGGTGACGATGCCCGTGCCTGCGTACAGGTCCCCCTCATAGAAGAAGTCCACCAGCGCCAGGCGGAAGGTGAGCGCGATGGCCGCCGCAAAGTCGGTGTCCGTGCGCAGCACCGCCGCCGCCGCCGCCATGATGTTGCTGTCTTCGAGGCGCACCTGGTCGGAGGCGCGATAATAGTTGGCGAGGCGCACGAACATGCGCCGGTAGAGGCGATCGACATCCTCGGAGCCATTGCCGATGCTCACCGTAAACAGCCGGTCGAGGCGGCCCATGGAATCGAACAGGCTGACCGGCGGGTTGATCATCACAGCGCGGTGGATCTTCAGGCGCTGTTCCCTGGCATCGATCGCCTTGACCACGGCTGCGTGCGCGCCGCCGAGGGAGTAGCCGAGGATGTCGACCTCGGTGATGCGCACTTTCCTGGGCAGGTGCGCGATGATCTCGACGGCCGCGGCGTACAGGTCGTGGCTGTCCTGCATCAGGTCGCCCGCCACCCCGGTGCTGGAGGCCGCGGCGATGAAGCCCGGATTCGTCGGCGAGGGCATGGTGAGGACGTGGTAGCCGGCGGCGTAGAGCGTCGCGCGCAGCAGCGCCTGCTTGGCCGTATTACCCTCCGCTCCCGTGCCGGCGATGACGATCGCCAGCGGCGCGGGCTGCTTCTGCGCGGAGAACCATACCCGCAGGCGGCGATCGAACCACAGGACCCCCGGCAGCGGTCGCGCCCACGGCAGCTTGATGTCGATCTCCTGCAGCGGCACCAGCGCCGGCAGCGGCGCGATGTCCTGGGGAGGCGTGCCGTAGACGGTGGCACGCAGGGCCGCCGAGTCAGCGAGTCCTGTCGGAGGGTCGCTGCCCGCCTGCGCACTGAGCAGATGCAGCAGGCCGAGGAGCGCGCCGGCCGACCGGATGAACTTCATTCCGCAATCCTTCCCTGTCGGGCAGTGCGCCAGGCATCCCGCGCCTGAGCAGTTACATCGTTAGTGCTGTTGGGTCCGCCGCGGGCCTGCCAGGACACTCCACGCGGCAAACATCCCGTAGGGTGCCGGACAAGTCAATAGCCGCCGCTGCATGTCCGGTGGCGTCGGTGAGCCTCAGGCCGGTTGCGCAGACGCGAGCCGCGGGCGCGCTTCCCGGATCGGCAGGTTGATGAGCGCCGCGGCGAGCGCCAACGCGATGTCGGCGTACCACACCCACTGGTAGGAGCCGAGCCGCGCCATGGCGACGCCGCCGAGCCATGCGCCGAGGAAGCCGCCCAGCTGGTGCGACAGCAGCGTCAGGCCAAAGAGCGTCGTGAGATAGCGCGGACCGAACAGCTTGCCGACGAGCCCTGCGGTCGGGGGCACGGTGGCAAGCCAGGTGAAGCCCAAGGCGGCCGCGACCAGGTAGACGTTGGCGGCGGACTTGGGCATCACGAGGTAGCACACCACGATCGCGGCGCGAGCCGCGTAGGTAAGCGCCAGGATGTTCCTCATGCGAAAGCGCCCGCCCAGCCACCCGGCGGTGAGGCTCCCGCCCACGTTGCACAGCCCGATCAGCGCCAGCGAACGCGCTGCCACGCTTGCTGGCAACCCGCACATCTGCAGGTCCCCCGGCAGGTGCGTGACGAGGAAGGCGATGTGGAAGCCGCAGGTGAAGAAACCGGCGTGCACGTACCAGTAACTCCTGTCGCGCAGCGCCGCGTGCAGCTGCGCTCGCAGGGCCGGGCCCGCGGCAAGCGGGCCCGAGCGACGCTGCGCGCGGGCGCTGCGGTCATTGGCGCGGAACAACCACGCGAGCGGTACTGTCACGAGCGCTGCTGCCGAGAGCGCGAACATCGCGCTGCCCCAGCCGGAGCGGCCGATGAGCAGCTGCACGGGCGGCGCGAACAGGAACTGCCCGAGCGAGCCGCCCGCATTGATGATGCCGGCCGCCATGGAACGCTTCTCGGCAGGCAGGTACTGCGCCGTGCTGCCGATGAGGATGGCAAAGCTGCCCGCGGCGGCGCCCGCCGCCAGCAACAGGCCGAGTGAGGCAACGAACCCGGGTTCGGAAGTATTGAAGGGCGCGAGTGCACAGCCCGCGGCGAGCAGCAGCGCGCCGCCGATCATGACGCGGTAGGCGCCATACTCATCGGCGATCGCTCCGAGCAGCGGCTGCGCCACGCCCCAGATCAGCTGGCCTATCGCCAGGGCGAAGCTGATCGATACGATGCTCAGGCCGGTCGTCGCCACGATGGGAAGGATGAAGAGCCCGAGCGACTGCCGGATCCCCATGGTAACCAGCAGGATGCCCGCCGCGGCGAGCATCAGCGCCACTGGCGGCAGGCCTGCGCGTGCCTTCACTGGCTCACGCTCCCCTGCGAGCCCGCCGCCGGCGCGTGCCGCGCCCCGCGCCCAGGCCGCGGCGCACCACCTCCAGTAACTCACCGCTGAGTGGCGCGCCGCGCGTGGCGCGTGCCAGGGTCACCGCTCCGACCATGGCCGACAGCTGCAGCAGCGCCGCCTCGCGCGCCGCACCTCCCGCAGCGCCCTGCTGCCCGGCGAGGATCCCGAGCAGCTTCTCGAGTCCCGCGGCGAAGGCGCGGCGCACCGGGAGCTCAGCAGACTCACGGGCCACGTCGGTCGCGAGCGATGCGATCGGGCAACCGCTCAGCACCGGTCCGTCCGCGGCAAGGTAGGCATCGGTGAGGGCCGCACGGGCAGCGGGAGCATCCGGCGCTGCCGCCACGCGCTTCTCCCAGCGCTGCGCCGATTCCTCGAACGCGGCCGCGCAGCCGCTCGCCAGCAGCTCATCCTTGGAAGCGAAATGCCCGTAGAAGCCCCCGGGGGTGAGCCCGGCTGCGGCCATGACGTCGGCTACGCTCACCTTGAGCCCCTGCCGGCGCAGCAGCGCCGCCGCGGCGCGCCGGATGGCGGCGTCGTTATGCTGCGTCTGGGCGCGCGAGACTCGCGGCATGCAGGCTCCGGGCATCCAAAATAGATTACGTATATAATCTATTATATGGCCTGCAGCGGCAAGTCCCGGTGCACCGCGCAACAATGATTTAAGGAGTCCCCATGCCCCTGGTCCGCATCGATCTTCGCAGCAACCCCGCCCCTGACTTCGCACGGCGTGCCGGGGAAGTCGTCTACGCGGCCATGCGCGAGACGATCAACGTGCCCGAGCACGACAATTTCCAGGTCCTGACCGAGCACGACGGCAGCCACCTCGTCTATGACCCGCAATACCTGGGCATTGCGCGCACTGATGCGCTCCTCATCGTGCAGATCACGCTCAACGAGGGACGCACCCTCGAGCAGAAGAAGCTCCTCTACCGCAGCATCGCAGCCGGGCTGCAACAGCGGCTCGGGGTGCGGCCCGAGGATGTCTTCATCAGCCTCGTCGAGGTAAAGAAGGAAAACTGGTCCTTCGGCAACGGCATCGCCCAGTACGCGCCCTGACACGCACTGCGCATCGCGCGCCTGCGCGGCGGGCGGGTACACTTGAGGCCCGGACCCGCTGCGAAAGGCCCGCCGTGACTCAGATTAGAGCCCTCCAGGACAGCGATCGCGCGGCGTGGGAAGGCCTGTGGCAGGGCTACCTGCGCTTCTACCGGCAGCACCTGCCGCAGCAAGTCACGGCGGCGACCTTCGAGCGCCTGGTGAAGCCGGGTGCGGCGCCGCACGCCCTGGTGGCGGAGCACGAGGGGCGGCTGGTGGGCTTCGTGCACTACCTGTTCCACTCCTCCACCTGGTCGGTGCAGGACATCTGCTACCTGGAGGATCTGTTCGTCGACCCGGCCGCGCGCGGCACGGGGACGGGCCGCGCCCTCATCCAGGCGGTGTATGCAGCCGCCGACGCCGCACAGGCCGCATCCGTCTACTGGATGACCCAGGAATTCAACGCCGATGGACGCGCCCTCTACGACACCCTGGCGCGCCGCACCTCATTCATCCGTTACGAGCGCTGAAGCCCTAGGCCGGGGGCGTGGCCGCCTGCGGCTCCTGGCGCACCCGCCCGTACCAGCGCAGCAGCCCGACCGCATAGGTGCAGTAGTAGCCGGCCAGCGTCCCAAGGAGCACGAGCGTCAGCGGCGTCAGTGACTGCCCGGTGGGCGGCGCGCTGCCGCTTCCCGGGAACCCGGTGACGATGAAGCGATAGGCAATGCGGCACACGAACAGCGTCGAGAGGGCGATGCCCAAGTGCGCGCTCGGCGTGTAGAAGTAGCCCTCCGGCGTCACCTCGAAGCGCGTCAGGCGGTTGCCGAGGATGCCGAGGCCAATGCCCGCCGCGACTCCGGCCCACAGCATGCCTTCCGAGAGCGGCCGCGTCATCGTGGCGAAGCCGAGCAGCGCCACCAGCAGCGGAAAGATGCTGAGCGTGATCCAGGGACGCGTCGGGCGGAACTGCTGGCGCCCGATGTTGCGGCGGATGCGCGCGTACAGCCGCCAGGCGATGAGGGCGATGATGACCGCGGTGGTCAGTGCGTGGGTTGCCTGGGGTGTCATCTGCTGTCCGGAGCTCCCTGCCGCGGAACTGGGTCGGGCGGCCCGCCGCGCAATGCGGGGGGCGCGCGGCATTATGTGGTCAGGACGCGCGGCGCGCAAAGGCGCCGCCGCGGCGGCATTGGCGTATGCACCCCGAATGGCTACGCTACACCGCGCGCCCGAGCGCCTGCCGCCTCTCATCCCCGCCCCCGCCGGAGACCTCCCGATGCCTGACAACACTGCCCCACGTACGGCCCGGCGCTGCGCCACCACATTGCTGAGCGTTCTGGTGCTCGCTGCGGCCTGCGGGTGCAGTGCGCCCACCGCGCCGCAGGCCGCGACTCAGGCGCAGACGCAGTACTTTCCGTCGAACGTGCCGAACGCACCATTCTCGGCTGCGGTACGCGTCGGTGACATCGTCTACCTCTCGGGCCAGATCGGCATCGGTGCCGACGGCAAGCTGCCGCCGGAGTTCACCGCGCAGGCGCAGCTGACCATGACCAACGTCGCGGCCGCCCTGAAGCAGGCGGGCCTCAGTTTCGATGACGTCTTCAAGTGCACGGTGATGCTCGCCGACATGTCGCACTGGGAGGACTTCAACAGGGTCTATGTCGGCTACTTCAAGGCCGGCCAGCTTCCGGCCCGCAGCGCCATCGGGGCCAATGGCCTGGCACGCGGGGCGCAGGTGGAACTCGAGTGCCTGGCGCGCGCCCGTCCCTGAACCCGGCGCGCTCAGGATAGAGCGTGAACCAGACCGAGGAACTGCTGTTCCTCATCCTGCTGCAGGTCATCGTCATGATCGGTGCCGCCCGCATCGGCGGCACGCTGCTGCGGCGGCTCGGACAGCCCGGAGTCACCGGGGAGATCCTGGCGGGGCTGCTGCTCGGCCCGTCACTCTTCGGCCACTTCTGGCCGCAGGCCTTTCACAGCCTCTTCAGCGAGCGGGCCGCCACGCCCGTCGTCATCATCAGCCAGATCGGCCTGATCCTGCTGATGTTCCAGATCGGCATGGACTTCGAGTTCGCGCACCTGAACTCCCCCCGCAACCGCCGTGCGGTGCTGGCGGTCACGCTCGCCTCGGTCGGTGCACCGCTGCTCATCGGCGTGCTGATCGGACTCGCCGCCGCGCCGCGGCTTGCTCCCGGAATCGATGCCGCGGTCTTCAGCCTCTTCCTGGGCGTGGGACTGGCGATCACCGCGGTGCCGGTGCTGGGGCGCATCCTGCGCGAGTACGGGCTCACCCGCACGGAACCAGGCGTGGTGGCGATCAGTGCCGCGGCCCTCAACGATGTGCTCGGGTGGGTGCTGCTCGCAGGCGTGTCGAGCTTCGCCGTGGCACGCTTCTCCGCGACGCATCTGGCGCTGCAGTGCGCGGGCCTCACGCTGTTCGCGCTCGTGTTGTGGTTCGCCGTGCGCCCGCTGGTAGCGCGTCTCATCGCGTCAGCCCCGCTGCGCGAGGGGCTCGTGCCCCCAAACCTCATGGCCGCCGTGATCTGCCTGATGTTCCTCATCGGCGTATGCACCTATGCGCTCGGGATCTTCGCAATCTTCGGCGGCTTCGCCGCCGGCCTGCTCTTCCACCGCTACCCGGACTTCGTGCGCGCCTGGCACGCGCAGGTGGGCCAGTTCGTGCTGGTGTTCTTCCTGCCGGTGTTCTTCACCTTCACGGGGCTGCGCACCAACGCGCTCGGTCTCACCGCGCCGGCGGACGGCGCGTGGCTTGCCTTGCTGGTCGGGGCGGCCGCGCTCGGCAAGATCGTGCCGGTGTTCGCCGCGGCGCGCCTGAGCGGCTTCGATGCGCTGCACGGCTGGATCCTCGGGAGCCTGATGAATACCCGCGGGCTGATGGAGCTGATCGTGCTCAACATCGGCTTCGACCTCGGCTTCATCCCGCAGAAAGTATTCACCATGCTGGTGATCATGGCGGTGATCACGACGCTCATGACGGGACCGCTCCTGGGGTACCTGCTGCCGCGCGCCGGCTACCCGCTGCGGCGCATCTTCGCCTGAAACAGCGTCACGTTCCGCCGCGGCAGGCACGTACTGCGCGAGTCTCTAACGCAGGCTGCCGACGGCGGTCTTGAGCTCGCTGATGGCCGCCACGATGTGGTAGAAGCTGCTGGCCGGCGCCGGCTCCTCCACGAACTCTTCCTGCACCGTCAGGCGGTCGTGCCACAGCCCGGGCGGCACGTCCGACAGGTAGCGCAGCAGTGCCGTGGCGGCCTCGACCGCCGCGGGCCAGCAGCGCGGCTCGCTGACCGCCAGGCGTGCGTTGGCCTTCAGCCGCTCGGTCTGCGGCCACAGGCGTGCCTCGGCGTCGCGGACACTCAGGTCCTGGCGCAGCCCGTTGATGGCGATGCCGCGGTGCACGCCATGCTGCTCGCCGACCTGGATGAGGCGCACCGCGGCCTGCCGGGCGCGCGTCCCCCCGCAGCGTTGCAGCAGCCATGACCACTCGAAGAGGTGACCGGGCTCCACCAGCTGCTCAGCGGCACCGACCGGGCGCCAGTGCTCGCCGAAATGCTCCAGCAGCGCGCCGCTCGAGGGGTCGATGAAACTCTGCAGCGCAAGTTCGGTGAGCTCGGCCACCAGGCGCTCCCAGGCTGGCGCGTCGCTGACCTCGCGCCACGCCAGCGCCGCCTCCAGCAGGTGCATGTGCGGGTTGGCGAGCAGCGGCAGCCGCTCGGGCGCGCCGGAGTAGAACCCGGCACCGCTGCGCCGCAGCAGCCGCTCGAGCGCCGCCCGCAGCTGCTCGGCTTCCTCGGTGAGGCGCGCGACGTTACCCAGCACCTTCTGGCTCTCCGCGAGCGCCAGCAGCACGAACGCCTGGTCATAGAGGAATGCGCGCTCATCGAGCGCCCGGCCCCCCGGGGCACACAGGCAGCGGAACAGGCCATCGGCACGACGGTAATACCGCAGAAAGTGCTCAAGGCCGCCCGCCACCAGGGGCTGCGGGTCCTGGCTCCAGCCGAGGGCCGTGGCGTTCGCGAACACGTAAACCTGGCGCACCTGCACGCGCGCGCGCCGGGCGTCCGCGGGCAGCGGGCCCTCTGCCGTGAGCCGCTCGTGGAAGCCGCCGTTCGCGCAGTCGTAACCCGCCTGGGCCCAGCGCGGCAGGGCTGATTGAGTCAGCCAGGCGCTCAGCTGCGCGTACAGCTGCCGCGCGGCGCTCTGTGCGTCGACGTCCGCCAGCGGAGAGCCCTCAGGCGGCAACGACGCCCGCCCCGGAGTGGCGCTGCGCGGGCAGCGCGCGCGCTGCGGCAAAGCCGAAGACACTGATGCACAGGTAGGCGCCCAGCGGCACCACGTACGAGGGGCGCAGGTTCGACATGACATCGGCGATGTGGGCGGCGATGTAGGGCAGCACCGCGCCGCCGATGATCGCCATGCACAGCAGGCCCGAGGTCGCAGATTCCGAGGCGCTCGAGCGCTCGAGCGTGAGCGTGAAGATCACCGGGAACATGATCGAGTTCATGAGCCCGACACTGAGGGCCGCGACCCCCGCCGCCTCCCCCGGGGCGAGCCGCACGATCAGGCACAGGAGCGCCGCACAGGCAGCAGCGGCGCCCAGCAGCTGACCGGCATTGATCCGGCGCAGCAGCGCGCTGCCGATGAAGCGCCCGACCATCGCGCCGCCCCAGTAGAAGCTCACGAGCCTGCCGGCCCTCTCCAGCGGCACGCCGAACACGTCCGGCTGGTTGAGGAAGTTGGTGAGGTAGCTGCCGATCGAGACCTCCGCGCCGACGTAGAGGAAGATCGCGAGCGCCCCAAGCAGTGCCCAGCGCGAGCCGAGCGCCCGGCCGATCGAGTCGTCCTCGCTCTGAGCCAGGAGCGGCGCGGCGGCCTCGAGCCGCCCGCGGACCCGCCAGATGAAGAACGCCAGCAGCCCGATCAGCACCGCGATGCCGAAGAAGGCGGTATCGATGCGGCCGAGCGACTCGGCACGCTGAGCCGCCGTGGCGGCGACCCCGGAGCGCGCGGCGAACATGCCCCCCGCCAGCACCAGCGAGGCGACCAGGAACGGGGCGATGGTGGTGCCGAGGGAGTTGAAGGCCTGCGAGAACGTCAGCCGGAAGTGGGCACCGGCCGGCGGCCCGAGCTCGGCCGCGAGCGGGTTGGCGGCCACCTGCAGGATGGTGATGCCGCTGGCGATGATGAAGAGTGCGACCAGCACTATGGCGAAGGTCTCGAAGTGCGTGGCCACCGGCACCAGCAGGCAGCCGCAGATCATGATGAGGAGCGCCAGCACGATCGAGGCGGGGTAGCCCGCGCGGCGCACGATCCCGGCCGCGGGCAGCGATACCACGCCATAGGCGATGAAGAAGGCAAACGGGGTGAGCGCCGCCTCGCGGTAAGAGAGGCCGAATATCGCCTTGAGAGCGGCGATCAGCGGGTCGATGGAGGCGGTGATGAAGCCCCACGCGAAGAACAGCGTGGTGATCGAGGCGAATGCGCCGCGCGCTGCGGCCGCGCCACCCCTCCCCGGCGCCCCACGCGGCGCAGTCCCGGAAGCTTCCTCACTCATGTCACCGCCGCCTGAAGCGTTGCACGGCCACTAGCATAACTGCATCGCCGCCAGCGGCGCCCGGGCGGCGGCGCCTTCAGTCCGGGGCGCGGGCGACGGCGACTCCCCACGGGCTGCCGCCCACCGCAATCTGGGCATCCACGTGGCCGGTCTTCAGATCCACGACCGAGATGTCCCCGGAGGGCCCGTTGGCCGTGTAGGCCTTGAGCCCATCGTGGCTGAGCGCGATACCCCAGGGGCGCTGGCCGACCTTCGGGAAGGTACGCGTGACGCGCCCGTCCTCGGCATCCACCTCGAGCACCGCCCCGTAGCGACCGGTGGTCACGTAGAGGTACCTGCCGTCCGGGGAGACGATCCCCATGGGCCTCACGACCGAGGGGTCCCCGAGCGAGATGGTGCGCAGCACCTTGTAGTCATCGGTGCTGAAGACGGTGAGCGAGCCGCCGAACTCGTTGGTCACATAGCCGCGATGGCTCCTTGGCAGCAGCAGGATGGCCCGTGGTCGCTTCTGGGTGGGGATCTGCGCCAGGACCTTCATTCCCTTGGCCTCCACCACGTAGACGCTGTTGGAGGTTTCGCAGGTCACGTAGACGATGCGGTCATCCGCACTCACCGCCACGCCCTCCGGTTCCGATCCGACCGCCACGGTGCGTGCCACCGCACCCTTGGCGAGGTCAATCTCGGAGAGCTGCCCGGTGTCCTCGTTGGACACGTACAGGCTCTTGCCATCGCGGCTGAGCGCGAAGGTCTCAGGATCCGCCCCGCTCTGAAGCGTGCCGGCGAGCTGCTGCGACTTGAGCTCGACGACGCCGATGCCGTCGTAACGGCGGTCCGGCGGCGGCAGCTTCGACTCATCCACGTTCGGTCCGCCCATGGGGGAGCCTGAGAGCGCCACGTAGACACGGCTGCGGTCCGGGGACACCTGGATGCCGCGCGGGCGCTTGCCCACCGGTATGCGGGCCAGTACCGCGGCGCCCTGCGGGTCGACGATGACGAGGTTGCCGCCGCGTTCGTCCGAGACATACACGCGCTCGGGCGACACGGCCGCATCCGCGGCGGCAGCGGCGGTCGCGACCGCCAGGGCGAGTACGGCAGCCGCTGTCAGGAGCGGCCGCCGGGTGAGGGAGGACTGGGTCATGCGAGGGTTCCTGTGTGGGCTGCCGCGATCGCGCGCAGGCCGGTCAGCCTGCGCACGCCGCTCAGGCTCAGTAAGTGACGACGGTGCGGATGGACTCACCCGAGTGCATCAGGTCGAAGGCCTCGTTGATCCTCTCCAGCGGCAGCACGTGCGTGATCAAAGGATCGATGGAGATCTTCTTGTCCATGTACCAGTCCACGATCCCGGGCACCTCGGTGCGCCCGCGCACCCCGCCAAAGGCGGTGCCCTTCCACACCCGGCCCGTCACCAGCTGGAACGGGCGCGTCGCGATCTCCTGCCCCGCCCCGGCCACTCCTACCACCACCGACACCCCCCAGCCGCGGTGACAGCACTCCAGTGCCTGGCGCATCAGCTTCACGTTGCCGACGCACTCGAAGCTGTAGTCCGCGCCCCCATCGGTGAGGGCCACCAGGTGCGCCACCAGGTCCCCCTCCACTTCCTTCGGGTTCACAAAGTGCGTCATCCCAAACTGCGTCGCCAGCGCCTTGCGCTTCGGGTTCAGGTCCACGCCAATGATCTTGTTGGCCCCGGCCATCCGGGCCCCCTGGATGACGTTCAGGCCGATGCCCCCTAAGCCAAACACCACCACGTTCGCACCCGGCTCCACCTTGGCCGTCTTGATCACCGCCCCGATCCCCGTCGTCACCCCGCACCCGATGTAGCACACCTTCTCGAACGGGGCGTCCTCGCGGATCTTCGCCACCGCAATCTCCGGCAGCACCGTGTAGTTGGAGAAGGTCGAGCACCCCATGTAGTGGTACACCGGCTCCTTGCCCAAGTGAAAGCGCGTCGTCCCGTCCGGCATCACGCCCTTCCCCTGGGTGGCCCGGATCGACGTGCACAGGTTCGTCTTGTGCGAGGTGCAGCTCTTGCACTGGCGGCACTCGGGCGTATACAGCGGAATCACGTGATCGCCCTTCTTCACCGACGTCACCCCGGCGCCCACGTCCACCACGATCCCCGCTCCCTCGTGACCGAGCACCGAGGGGAACAGCCCTTCCGGATCCGCCCCCGAGCGCGTGAACTCATCCGTGTGGCACACCCCGGTGGCTTTGAGCTCCACCAGCACTTCCCCCGCCTTCGGCCCGTCCAGGTCCAGCGTCACTATCTCAAGGGGCTTCCCGGCTCCGGTGGCAATCGCGGCTCGTGTTTTCATGGGTTCGGTTCCTGGTACGAAAGGGAAATGAGGTCAGGCATAAATGCGGCCCGGCAGCCGATAAATAAAGGCCCCGCGCAGGGCGCTGCGCGGGGCCTTGGGGGGATGGCCTTGGGGCCTCAGGCGGCCAGGACGCCCTTCTTCTTGGCGGCATCCGTCGCCAGGAGGTCCATCAGGGGCGGCGACAGGCAGTCGTAGGGCTCGAGTCCCAGCTCCTTCAGGCGCGCGCGCACGGCACCCATCTGGTCGGGCTTGGTGCCGGACTCGATGATCGAGGAGACGAAAGCGGCGAAGCGGGGCTCTTCCCAGCCCTCTTCCTTCGAGAGCTCCGTATGGAAGAAATCCAGCCCGTGGAACGGGTGCGCCTTGTTCTCGATGCGCCCGTACATGTGCACCCCGCACCCCGTGCAGGCGTAGCGCTGGATGGGCGCCTTCTCGTCGACGATCTTCAGCTTGTTGCCGTTGGCCGTGACCGTCACCTTGTCGCGGCTGATGACGCCGATGACCGAGAACGTGGCCCCGGCGGGCTTCCAGCACTTGGTGCAGCCGCAGGCGTGGTTGAAAGCGACGTTGCCGCCGATCTTCACCGTCACCGGGTTGCTGGTGCACTTGCAGCTGAGCGTGCCGCCGCCGAAGTTCGCGGCGCCCTTCTTGACTCCGTTATCAACCGACGGATGGATCTTGGTTGCCATGGTAATCGTGCCTCATCACTTGGGTTTGTTGGTCTTGGCGCCTGCCCCGCAGCGCGCTTCAGTCGGAATCCTGCATGGCCGCGGCCAGGTGCGGCGCGTGCCGCAGCAGCCCGTGGCGATGAATCTTGCGGTAGATCGTGCGCCGGCTGATGTGCAGCCGCGCGGCGGCGGCACTCACGTTCCACTGGCACGACTCGAGCATGCGGCGCAGGGCGTCGCGCTCGGCGCCGCTGAGAACGCTCTCGCCCTCGACGTCGAGTGCGGCGTCCGCGTCGGTGCGCGGGGACTCCTCGGCTGCGCACCCGGCCAGCCACTCCTCGTTGAAGTCGCAAAGCGTCAGGTGCTCCGCGCGGCGCAGGGCGAGCATGGTGCGCACGACGTTGCGCAGCTGGCGCACGTTGCCGGGCCAGGTGTGGCGCACCAGGCGCTCAAGCAGCGCCGGCTCGATCTCGACCGCCTCGGCGCCGGCCTCGCTGCGCAGCAGCTTCATGATGAGCTCGGCGCTGTCGGTGCGCTGGCGCAGCGGCGGCAGCCGCACGGTGATGCCGTTCAGGCGGTAGTAGAGGTCCTCGCGGAACTGGCCCTTGGCGATCAGGTCGAGCGGGTGGTGCTGGGTGGCGCTGATGACGCGCACATCGACACTGACCACCTTGCTGGCCCCGAGCGGCATCACCTCGCGGTCCTCGATGACGTTCAGGAGGCGCGTCTGCAGGGTGACCGGCATATCGCCGATCTCATCCAGGAACAGGGTGCCGCCGTTGGCCTGCAGGATGCGGCCGATGCCGCCCTCGCGCGCCGCCCCGGTGAAGGCGCCGGGCCTGTGGCCGAACAGTTCGCTCTCGATGAGGGTCTCGGGTATCGCCGCGCAGTTGACGGTGACGAAGGGCTTGTCGGCGCGGTTGCTGGCATTGTGGATGGCCCGCGCACAGAAGCCCTTGCCGGTCCCGGTCTCCCCGAGCAGCAGCACCGAGATGTCGCGGTCGACCACGCGGCGCAGCACCTCGATGTTGTGCTGCATGACCGGGTCGGCCGACTGCAGGCACTCGAGCGTGTCGCGCGCGACGACCGGGGCAGCGGCCTCGACGCCACCGACACTCACCTGTGCGCGACGCGGTGCATCGACCGGGGGGTGCACGGTGGCGAACCAGCGCCGCTGGGCGACCTTGGTCGAGAGGGACTCAGCACGGTAGCCGCGCTGTGCGGCCAGGCGAGTCAGCGTCGCCAGCGTGGTTTCCAGAACCTGCTCCACGCGCTGGCCGCACACGGCCTCGTGGCTGCGCTGCCCGAGGAGCGTGAGGCCCGAGCGGTTGACGCCGCGGATGATCCCCTGGTCATCGAACGCCAGCACGCCCTCGCCCGGGGTGCTGACGAACTCCGCGCAGCGATGGAAGCGCACCAGATGCAGGTCGCGGCAGGCGGACAGGAGCGTACGGTTCTCGACGTTGGTGGCCGCCATCTCCACCAGCGCGAGCGTGTGGCTTTGCGGGTTGGAGGAGGAACCGGAGATGTCCAAGGCAGCGAGCAGCTCGCCGCGCATGTCGAAGATCGGCGCGGCGCAACAGGTCAGCGCGGTGTTCTGCGCGAGGAAGTGGTCGGTCCTGTGGATGACGACGGAGCGGCCCGTGGTGAGGCAGGTACCCATGCCATTGGTGCCCATCTCCCGCTCGCTCCACATGACCCCCTCGCGGAAGCCGCTGCGCCGCGCGGTGGCGGAGAAGCCGGTATCACCGACGTAGCTGAGGATCACCCCGTCGCGGTCGGTCAGCATGATGCTGTATTCGGAGTGCTTGATGAGCTTGCCGAGCGCCTCCATCTCGATGCGCGCGATGCCGAGCAGCACGCCGAGGCGGTCGCGCCGCGCCTGCAGGTCGGCCGCCTCCACGCTGTTCGGGCGCTTGATCTCCTGGGGATCCAGGGCATAGGCGTTGAGGCAACGGCTCCAGGAGGAGCGCACCAGATCGGTGATCGGCAGCTCTGCCCCGTGTCGTCGGACCAGATTGCCAATGTGGTCCGCATGAGTGTGGGACGCGGGTCGCGCACGCATCATAACCAAGACTCCCCCTCAACCAGCCGGATCGACGGCCCGGCTACGGTGGCGGACAGCCGAACTTGCACTCCGGCGCGCCGTGGTAGTTGGACCGCACGAACGCAAGGATGCGCCACAAATCGTCATCCGTCTTCACTACCATCCCCATCTGTGGCATCGGCCCAACAACGTTCTCCTGGGCCTTGCGACTGTACCCCTTGCTCTGCAGGATCTGAGTGCCGTAGGCGACCAGACGGAACAGGGTGTCGTCGTCTCCCCCGTATACCCAGGTGTCATTGGTCAGGGGCGGACACATGCCGCCGCCACCCGTGCCCCCGTGGCAGCCGTTGCAGCCATAGTTAAGGTAAAGCTTCCCGCCCGCGGCCACGGCATCCGCGTCGGTGTCCTTGTAGGGATTCTTCAGGGTGCCCTGGGGGGAGGTGTCCGCCCTCGCGGGGGGAGTCATGGTGCCCCCGGCAGGGGCCGCCGCTGCAGCTGGCGCCCCGGCCGCCGGGGCGGGTGCCGCCGCGGGGGGAGTCTGCTGTGCGTAAGCAAGGGAAGACGTCAGGCCTGCCAGGCAAAGAATCAAAGTTCTCTTAAGCACTACGCGCCTCTGTTTCACTACTCGCAATTGCGTCCGTTCTAGGCTCCCGGCCGCGACGCCGGCTCATCCAGGAGCTTGATCACCTTCGGATCTCCCTTATCCCGCGCGATCGACAAAGCGGTGTCGCCCCGCTCAGTCTGTGCCTTCACGTTGGCCCCGGCATGCACCAGCAGCTCGACCATGTCGGCACGCCCGTTGGCGGCGGCAATCATAAGGGCCGTCACGCCGCCGCTGTTCTTGGCGTTCACGTCGGCGCCCTTCTGGAGCAGCGCCTGCACCAGGGGCTCGGAGTGATTCGCGGTGGCGAGCATCAGCGCGGTGTAGCCACCTTCCCCGATCGGCCGGGCCGGGTCCGCACCGGCCTGCAGCAGCGCCACGGCTGCGTCGTTCTTGCCGTACTGGGCCGCAATCCCGAGCGGGCTGAGGTTCTGCTTGCTGAGCGCATTCGGATCGCCGCCCTTGGCGGCGAGGACCTTCACATCCTCGGCATTGTCGAGGTAGGCGGCCGTCATGAGCGGTGTCCAGCCATCGCGGTCTCGCTCGTTCGGATCAGCGCCGTGTGCCAGCAGGAATTCCACCATCGACGCATCCGCCATGATGATGGCGTGGTGCAGCGGGGTCTCCCCCTGCAGGTCCTGCGCGGCAACGGAAGCGTGCTTCTTCTCCAGAAGATAGGCGACGCGTTTCTGGTCGTTGGCCATCACCGCGTTGTTGAGCTCGGTGTTGACATCGGCGCCGTGCGCAAGCCACTCGTTCAGCTGCGCGATGCTCACGGCTGCAACCGCGCGCTTGGGCTCGGGCGCTGCCTCCTTGTACGGACCGTGGGCGGGAAGCTCGCCGCTGATGACGCAGTCATCGCAGCTCACCAGCGGCACGCCATATTCCACCAGGATGGCGCGGATCGCGTCCTTCTGCTCGTGCAGCGCCTTGTTGAGGCTCTGCTGCAGGGCCTTGTCGTTGCGGCGCACGGCGACCGCCATGTCGAACTCGAGCGGGGTCGAGTCATCGAGGATGTTGACCGGCTGCAGCGTGATGGGCGCGTGCTGCATCGTCTTGAAGTAGCCCGCCATCGGCCCCCAGGCGGCCGCCACGTCGAGCTTGCCGTCGATGACTTCCTGCACCTGGTAGCTCGGCTGGTCCTTGGCGACGAGGTCAGCGTCGTGGCTCAGGTAATGGATCTGCACGCTGCCGACGCCGTGGTTGGCGAGCGCCTCGCGCACGGCGGAGGTCTGGTACACGCCGACCTTGAGTTTCTTCAGCCGCGGGTCGTCGAGGTTCTTGAAATCGTAGGCGCGCTCGCTGCGGTACACGAGCACGAAGGTCGTGCGGTAGAGCGGCGCGGTGGTGATGACGTCATCCGCATCGACGGGCATGTCGATCATGACGTCGCATTGCTCGGCATCGAGCGTGGTGCGGGTCTGCCCACGTTCCACGCCGGGACGGTAGTAGTACTCGACCGAGGTATCCAGCGCCTTGGCGAGGACGACCGCAATCTTGTTCTCGAAGCCCTCGCCCTTGTTGTTGGAGAGCGGCATGTTGCCCGGGTCGGCACACACCCGGAGCGCCGCCTGCGCGGGGGCCACCGCGAACGTCAGCGCAGCCGCTACCAGGGCAGCGGCCAGCAGGGGTCCGCTTCGCATCCTCATTCTCATTGTCATTTCGACTCGGCTCCTCGGCTCCGCGTTCCCTGTGGCGCCTTCGCCCCGGAAGAAGGGATGCGCCCGGCGTTGCCGCCGGGCGCACCCTGTTCCATCGAACTCAAACTCGATCCGTCAATTCCCCACGGCGAAGGTGTAGAGCGTGCCGCCCTGCGGGATCATGCTCAGGTTCGCCGCCTTGGTCATGGCGGTGGCGCCGATCGCGCCGAACTTGTCGTTCAGGTCCAGGCCAGCAGTGACCGGCAGGCCGATCCAGCCGCCGATGCCGCTCCAGACGGAAACGTACTGCTTGCCGTTCACCTTGTAGGTGATCGGGTTGCCGATGATTCCCGAACCCAGCCGGCGCTGCCACAGGACCTTGCCGGTGGCACGATCCACCGCGCGGAAGTCCCCGCCGAGGCTGCCGTAGAACGCCACGCCGCCATCAGTGACGAGCGCGCCGCCCCAGTTCGGATACGGATCCGGGATTTCCCAGACCGTCTCACCGGTCAGCACGTTGAACTTCTTGAACTTGCCCGTAATTCCCGGCTTCTCCGGGTACATATACACGTTGGCAAACACGTACACGATGCCCTGCTGGGTATGTGAGCGCTCCTGCGGCTCATCTTCCATACACCAGTTGTTGGTCGGGCAGTACGCCATGCCAGGCTCGCTCGGGTCGATCGCGCAGGGCTGCTGGTCCTTGCCGCCCATCGCTGACGGGCAGGCCTGGGTGTTGCCGTGCGGCTTGAGCGGCGAGTGCTCGTACACCTTCACGGGACGGCCGGTCTTCATGTCGACCTTTTCCGCCCAGTTGGTGGTGACGTACTTGTTCGCGCGCAGCAGCGTGCCGTCCTCGCGGTCGAGCACGTACGCGAAGCCGTTGCGGTCGAAGTGGATGAGCACCTTGCGCATCTTCCCGTCGACGGTCAGGTCTTCGAGCATGTTCTCGTTGATGCCGTCATAGTCCCACTGGTCAAACGGCGTCATCTGGTAGGCCCAGACCACTTCGCCGGTGTCGACCTTGCGGGCAAAAATGGTCATCGACCACTTGTTGTCCCACTTGCCGCTGTTGCAGGCTTCCTGCGTTACAGGCGTCGCGCCGCAGCGGTAGGACGGGCTCCAGAGGCCCGGGTTACCGCTCGAGGCATACACCAGCTTCAGCTGCGGGTCGTAGCTGTAGAAACCCCACATCGCGCCACCACCACGCTGCCACTCGTCGCCGGGGTAGCTGGAGATGCCGATGTCATGGCCGGCAGTGCCGTACTCGGGATGCTTCTTGTTCGAGTCCTTCGTCAGACATACGTCTTTGTCAGACCCGGTGTTGTAGCACTCCCAGACCTTCTTGCCGTCCGCGAGGTTGTACGCCGTGAAGCGCCCGCGGGCCGCGAACTCGTCGCCACCGAAGCCGATGAGGACCTTGCCCTCGGCAATGATCGGCGCCGGGGTGATGGTCTCGCCCTTGTCCGGATAGGCGTGCTTGACGACCCAGACTTCCTTGCCCGTGACCGCATCGAGTGCAATCACGAAGCCATCGAGGGTGCCAAATACCAGCTTGCCGTCGGCATAGGACATGCCGCGGTTGACCGTGTCGCAGCAGGCGCGCGGCACCGCGGAATCATCGCGATTGGTGGTCTTCTTGTAGTTCCAGGTTTCCTTCGGATGGTCCGGATCAGTCAGGTCGAGCGCCTGGATGATGTTGGGCCAGCCACTCTCCATGTACATCATCGGCTTGCCGTTCACCGTGACGACGAGGGGCTGTCCCTCATGGCCACGCAGCGTGCCGGATGACTGTGACCAGATCATCTGCAGCTTGCCGACATTGCCGGTGTTGATGTCCTTGAGGCCGCTGTGGCGCGTCAGAGACTGATCGCCGCCAGGGGCGGCCCAGAGATTAGGATCTTTTGAGCGGTCGGTTACTTCATCGCCGAATGCCGCTGCGCAGAACGCTCCAAGTGCCAGGCCGGCACTTATGGCGCATAGAGTTTTCTTGCGTTCGAATCGCATACGCAGTTCTCCTCAGATGGAATTTCGAATCGTTCGTTCGTCGTGAGCACCGCTGTCCGCGCATTCTTTATTGAGCATGCATATGCGCCTTATCGGCCTCGCAACCACGTTCCCCAAATCAGACCTCGTGCTTGCTTATCACCCTGATCAAAATCGCGGCGAATATCATAGTCTTACTCGCATTCCTGTGCAGTACGCCGAGTTCGCCACAAACCTGTGCCACAAATGACACAGTTCGGTGGCGAGTTGCCGTAATCCAGCCGCACCATGCAGCGCCGCCGCAAGCCAATTGCGGCGCCGCATGATCGGAATTTCCCGTGCCTTGCCACGAGTCCAGCATCGCATCGGCGCGTGCGCCAGGTGAGCGCCACATCGCGTGCCCGGAGCACGCGCAGGTGACGCGCTGAGGCGGCGCCCTTAAGAAAACTTTGCCCGCACGGCCACATGCCACAGGCGCAGGACAGCCGCGCCTCCTGCGTCGCCACGCGGTGCGAGGTCCGTGGCGGCGGCCGCCGCACGTCCTGCACCCAAAAAAAAGCGTCGGCGGCCCGGAGGCCGCCGACGCACTTGCGTAGCCGTGAGAATGTTAACCAGCTCCAGAGGGTGCCTTTGCGGGCCCTTAGAACCCCAGGTACGCGCCGATGTTCACGGTCGTGGCGCTGTTGCTGCCACCGGCCTGCGAGGTGCTCTTCGCGCGGGTTCCCTCGAGCAGCAGCGTCAGGTTCTTGGTCAGCGAGTAGTAGGCACCGATGGTGCCCTTCTCGTTCTTCGACACCAGGAACGGATTGGCGACCTCGTCGAAGTTGCTGGCGAAGTCGAGCTTGCTGATGCCGTAGTTCACGCCGAGCTTGACGGCACCGAGCTTGTAGGTCACCTGCGCCATGCCGCCGTCGGACTTGCGCGTCTGGCCGTCGCCGCCGAACCCAACGCCGCCGTTGTAGGCACCGCCGTCGAACAACGCCGTCGTGCCGAGGCCCTTGGCGTAGTAGCCATAGATGAACGCCTCGAGGTCCGCCACGTCCAGTTTCACGAACGCGTCGATACCGCTGCCGGTGTAGTCGTAGGCCCCATCCTCATTGATGTAGTTCTGCTTCTGCGTGAGGCCCGCCACGGAGACGTAGAGCTTGGTGGTGTCGTTGAAGGGCAGCGTGTAGGTCAGCTTCGCATGGAAGCCCGGTGCCTTCTTGCCCTGCGTGGCACCATCGTCGCTCAGCGAGTTGAGCGGATCGAACGCACCTACGGTCACGTTGAAGCCCGCAAAGTCCGGGCTGGTCCAGTCAATCTGCGCCAGCCAGTCGGTGTAGATGTAGCCGAAGCCGATGCCGCCGAGCGTCGTGTTGGTTGGCGACGGACCTGCGGCACTGCCCGGGGCACCTACGCCCGGCAGCGTCATGTCGTTGAGGATCACGTCCGCACCGAACAGGCCGATGTTGCGGCCGAAGGTGAAGGTTCCCATGTCCTTGTTGCCGAACGTCAGGTAGACCTGGCGGATGTCGAGGCTCGTGGTACCGAGCGCGGTGTTGGTGGCCAGGGACCCGCTGTTGACGCCGTTCGGGCTGCCGCCGTCGTTGGTGGCGATGCCCGGGAACAGGCCGAAGTGCGCCGCGATGTCGATGCCGTTCTGGGTGGTCTTGATGCCGAAGCTGATGGAGGCGGGCAGCAGGCCGTTGCCGATGTTGGAGACGTTACTGTTGCCGTTGGCAGAACCCACGCAGGTGGTTCCACCGGCGACGGGTGCCGCGCTCGCGGCGCTCTGGCAGTTCGACCAGATGTAGTCGACGTTGATCTCGCCATTGACCGAGAAGGTCCAGTTGCCGTCTGAGGTCGTAAAGTCAGCCGCCTCGACCGGCAGTGCCAGTGCGGCCAAGACGCCGCCGGCCACCAACGGCCCGAGGATCCTTTGAGTTACGCGCATGTGCTTCATCGAATGACTCCCGCAGTGTGTGAGATGCCTTCAAATGGCGGTTACCCGCCTTATAGCTGTCAGATGCCAGGAACCTGATCACCGGCAGAGCAAGGTACGTGCCAGCAAATGTTGGGTCCAGACAACATATTTAGCTTACACGGATCAAGAGCTTAGGCCATCTAATAGTTCCAGGGCGACAGTGTGCCGCCAGAAAGGTCACAGTGTGCCGCCCGAGTGGTACGAAAACGTCCCACTGTGCCGGGACGTCGGTGCCACAGGTGTCAGGGGGTGCCCCGAAGCCAGCGCGCCGCGAGCGGGGGCACCAAGATGAGGCTGACGAAGGTCGAGGACACCAGACCACCGAGGATGACGATTGCCATGGGACCTTCGATCTCGTGGCCGGCCTCGCGCGATTGCAGCGCCACGGGCAGCAGCGCAAGCGCGGTGAGCAGCGCCGTCAGGAGCACGGGCGTCAGGCGCTCCTCGGCACCGCGCAGCGCCGTGGCGAGTCCCCAGCGTTCGCCTTCGACGCTCACCAGGTGCTCATAGTGGGAGATGAGCAGGATGGTGTTGCGGGCGGCCATGCCGAAGAGCGCCACGAACCCGACCATGGCCCCGAGTGAGAGCGTGCCGCCGGTGAGGGCGACGGCGAGCACGCCGCCGATCAGGGTGCTCGGCAGCGCCGCCAGCACCAGCAGCACATGGCGGCTGCTGCCGAAGGCGAGCGCCAGCAGCAGCACGATCAGGATCAGCGCGGCAAGGGAGTGCCAGATGAGCTCGCGCGCCGCAGCCGCCTGCTCGGGCGCGGCGCCGCCGTAGCGCAGGTAGACGTTCGGCGGCAGCTTCACGTGCGCGGCGATCGCCCGCTGCGCCTTGCGCGCGTAGCCGGCCTGGTCGGCCCCGGAAGGATTGGCCACGACCACCTGGCGGCGCAACCCATCCTCGTGCTCCACCAGGCTGCGCGCCGAGACCATCGTGAGCTCGGCCACGGCACCCAAGGGGACGCGCGCACCCTCACGCCCGCGAAGCACCAGTGCTCCGACATCCGCAGGGGTGGCACCCACGCCGCTGAGCCGCACCACGACCGGCACGCCGCGGTCGGACTGATTGAGCTGCGCCACGACGGTGCCGTGGTAGGCGGCATTGAGCATCCCGAGCACCTCGGCGGCCTGCAGCCCGTAGAGGGCGAGCTGGTCCTCCCGCAGCCGCACCTCGAGCTCCGGCTGGCGCGGCGGGACTTCCAGGTGCACTGAGCCGCTCTGCGGCCATTGCTTGAGGACCGTGGCGATCTCGCCGGCGACCTTGTCATCGACATCGAGGTCCGGTCCGAACACGCTGACGAAGAACGGTGATACCTCACCGGAGAGGGTCTCGCCGATGCGCTCGGCGAGCACCGAGTAGATCTCGACCAGCTGGTTGGGGAAGGCCTCGAACACCTCACGCACGCGCGCCTCCATCTGCGCCGTGGTGAGTCCCTGCACCGGGTCGAGCTGTATCTCGAACTCGCTCTTGTTGGGCGCATCCGGGTCCTGGCCGTTCTCGGCGCGCCCGATCTGCTCGGCGACGCTCTTCACGCCTGGCAGCGCCGCCAGGCGCGCCGCGATGCGCTGCCCGACGCGCGAGGTCTCCTCGAGCGAGATGCCGGGGCGCAGCGCTGCGTGCGCGATCAGGTAGTTCTCGCGGAAGTCTGGCAGCAGGCGCGCCCCGAGCACCGGCAGCAGCGCGAGCCCGAGGAGGCCGCTCAGCAGCAGCAGCGCCAGCACCAGCGGCGCGCGCGGCGCGAGCGCTGCGATCACCCGCTGCTGCCACAGCTTGGCCCGGGTCAGCCACGCGGGCTCGGGGGCCGGTGCGTAGTCCTGCATCAGCAGTGCGCACAGCGCCGGGGTTGCGCTCATCGCGACCAGCAGCGACAGGCCGACCGCCAGCAGGAAGGCGGTGGCGAGGGGACGAAAGAATGCCCCCTGCAATCCGGACAGCATGAGGATCGGCAGGAACGCCACCGCCACCGCGGCAGTGGCGTAGAACACCGGGCGGCGCACCTCGAGGGAGGCGGCGAGCAACAGCTCGCGCATGCCGCCGCGCGTGCGCGAGCCACGGCGCCGGCGCGTGATGTTCTCGACGTCGATGACCGCATCATCGACCACGACCCCGAGCGCTACCACCAGGCCGCCCAAGCTCATGGTGTTCAGGGACAGCCCCCACATGCCCAGGATCCACACCGTCGCCAGCAGCGACACCGGGATCGCGCTGAAGGAGATGAGCGCCCCGCGCCAGTCGCGCAGCGTCGCGAGCAGCAGCACCACCACGAGCACCGCGCCGATCAGGAGCGAGTTGCGCAGCTTCGCGATGGCGCTCTCGATGAAACTCGCCGGCCGCAGCAGCGCCGGGTGGTACTTGACCCCGTGCTGCTCGAGCGCCGGTGCCAGCACCTCCAGGCGATGTTCCAGATCGCGCGTCACATCGAGGGTGTTGGCGCCGTATTGTGTGGAGGTTTCCACGAGGATCCCGGGCTTGCCCCCGATGATCGCATCCCCGAAGCGCGGCGCGGAGCCGTCCTTCACCTCCGCGACGTCCGCGATGCGCACCGGCACTCCGCCGTGGCTCGCCACCACCGTCTGCCCGAGCGCCTGCGCCGACTCCCCCGGCGCCTGCGCCTGCAGCACGATGCGCTGCGTCGGCGTCTCGAGGTAGCCGCCGCCGGTCATCTGCGTGCCGCGGCGCGCCGCCTCGAACACGTCCTCGAGGGTGAGCCCCGCACCATCCAGCCGCGCGGGATCGACCCACAGCTGCCGTTCGCGCACGTCGCCGCCAAAAATCTGTGCCTGCGCCACGCCCGGCACGGCCAGGATCTGCGGCTTGATCGTCCAGCGCACCAGATCCCGCAGCTCCAGGGGGGAGAGGCGCTCGCTGGTGAACCCGAAGTGCAGCAGGTACTCCATGGAGGAACTCAGCGGGGAGAGCTGCGGCGGGCTCACGCCCGCCGGCAGCAGCGCGCTGGCATCCGCCAGGCGCTCGGTGATCACCTGGCGCTGCAGGTAAGGATCGCTGTTGCGGCCGAAGACCACCTGGATGGCCGCCAGTCCCTGGCTGGAGGTCGAGCGCACCGCCTCGACGTTCTCCGCGCCGGCGAGCAGGTCCTCGAGCGGACGCGTGACGAGGGACTCGACCTGGGTCGCATCCAGGCCCGGCGCCTCGGCCTGCACCAGCACGTGCGGCGGGGCAAAATCGGGGAACACGTCGAGGCGCGCGCTCAGCAGCGCCCCGCCACCGAGCAGCGCGACGAGGAGCGAGAGAGCCGTGACGATCTTCGGATGCGCCAGGGACCCGCGGACGATGGCGGCGAGCATGTGGCTAGTCGTGGTCCTCTTCGGCCGCCGAGAAGCTGCTGATGCCCTGCAGCGACCAGAGCACGCCTGCGCCCTGTACGACGATCTGGTCGGCGTGCCCGAGACCCTGGACTACCCACCCCTCGCCGACCCGCGCCAGCGGATGCACGGCGACCGCCTCGTAGGCGAACGTGTCGGCGTTGCCGCCCGCGATGCGCCGGTAGACGTAAGTGCCCGAGCTTGCGTACACCAGCGCCGCGGCGGGCACCAGCAGCCCCTTCACGCCCGGCGCCTGCAGCCGCACGGCGGCACGGGCGCCCGCCCCGAGGCCCGGCGGGCTGCGCTCCAGCTCCAGCAGCCACCCCGCACTCTGCGATTGCGCATCCACGCGCGGCAGGACGCCGAGCACGCGCGCGCTTATGTGCACGCCATCCACGTCCACCAACGCTTCACGGCCGACCTCCCCGAAGTGACGTCCCGGCACGTCGGCGCGCACCAGCAGGCGTTCGCCGCGGCCCACGGCGGCCAGCAGGCTCTGCCGCTGCGGCTCGCTCAGCTGCGCGAGCGGTCCCCACTGCTGCCGGAACGAGAGCGCCGCGGCCTGCGCCTGCGCGTTTGCTTCCACCGACTGGGCCTGCGCGGCCTGTACCGTGCGCAGCGACGCCTGCGCGCCATCGTGATAGAGCCGGGCCTGGCGCGCCGCGTCGGCACTCGCGGCAGCGGCGATGGCGCGCGTGCTGTCGAGGCGCCCGGCTTCGGTCAAAAGCTCAACCGGGTCGAGCACCGTGCCATAGGCCTGGATCTGCGGCGCGCCGAGCAGCGCCTGCGGGCTCTCGATACGGATCCCGACCGCCTCCTGCTGGGTGGCAGTCAGGGAAAGCTTCGCCGACTCCTCGCTCTTCGCATCGTCGTCATCCGCACCGGACGGTTCAGCCGCGCCCGGTGGCTTGCCCGCATCCTCCTTCTTGCCGTCATCGTCCTTCCCGCCGCCGTCATCCTTGCGCTCGCCCGCCTCATTCTCCGTGGCCGCGCGCGCCGGGCGGGCGCGCTCTTCGTTGCGCTCCTTCGCCTCGTCCGTCTGTTCCTGGGCCGCGGCCGGAGTGGGTCGCGCCTCGGACGGTGCGGGCACGGGGTCCGCGGCATCCACGGTCGCGATCAGGAGCATCCAGGGCAACAGGTAGTGCAGTGTCCTCACGCGCGCGGCTCCTCTTCATCCTCCAGGGGCCGGCGGTAGGCGTCCTCGAGCGCCCCGAAGGCCACCTGTGCCGCGTACGCAGCCTCGAGCAGCGCCAGGCGCGCCTCGCGGGCGGCAATGCCGGCGCCGAGCGTCTCGCTGCGGTCACTGGCGCCCGCCTGCAGCGCCCGGCTCTGCGCGCCCTGCTGCTCATCGGCGAGCTCTGCGAGCCGCCGCGTGTCGCTCCAGGCGCGCTGCGCGGTGGGCCACCCGAGCTCGGCACGATCGATCTGCCCGTAGATCGCGGCCTGCACTGCCTTCAGGTGCTCACCAGCCGCGGTGCGCCGTCCCAGCGCCTCGCCGATCGGGCCCTGGTGCTGGTTGAAGATCGGCAGCTCGAACGAGACCCCGAGCGCGCTCTCGCTGGCGATCTGATCGAGCGTATCCTCGCGTACGCCCTGGCCCCCCCAGGCATAAGCCGGCTGTATGCGCACCTGCGGCCAGCGCTTGGCAACCTCGCCCTTGAGGTTGATCTCGGCCAGGTCATAGGCGCGCAGCGCGCCGATGATCTGCGGGCGGGCGATGAGCGCCTCGTTGCGCCAGCGCTCCGGTGTCAGGCTCGGGAGCGCATCGATCTGTGCCCAGCCGTCCCAGCGCACCGGCACCCCCTCGAGCGCGGCGAGCGGCACGCCCACCGCGGCCGCGAGGCGGGCGCGCGCATCGACACCGCGCGCGCCTGCCTGCTGCTCGCGCTGCCGGTCGCGGGTCAGCTCCAGCTCATCCGTCAGCAGCTGGGCGCGCCCGAGATCCCCGGCCTTGAGGCGCGCGCCGTCGCTGTCGAGCAGCGCCTGCCTGTCCTTCACGAGTGCGCCAAGCAGCGCCGCCTCGTCCTGCGCGGACACCACGTCGAGCAGTGCCTGGCGCAGGTTCGCGCGCACCTGCCAGATCGAGTCACTGAGCTCGGACTGCGCCAGCGCCGTCTCGAGCGCCGCCTGCTGGCGCGCGCGGGCACGCTCGCCGGGCCGGCGCAGCAGGAAGTCGAGGGACACCCCGTAGAGCCACGCCGGGCTTTCCGCGGCCGTCTTCAGGTACTCCGCGAACAGCTCCATGTTGGGATTCGGTATCTCCGCGGCGGTGCGCTCGGCGGCAGCCACTGCGGCCACCTCGGCACGCTGCTGCGCCAGTTCCGGGTTGAGCGCCAGCGCGGCGGCGAACCATTGCGAGCGGTCCCAGCCTGCGGCGGCCGGCGGCAGCTGCGCCACCGACTCGAGGCGCCGCGCACTGAAGTCGGCGAGCGCCCGGGCGGGGTCCACGGGCTGCGGCGCGGGCGTGCCCGCACAGCCGGCGAGCGCGAGCGCCGCGAGCGCCGCAAGCCAGCGTTGCCGCCGTCTGTCTGATCCGCCCCCCCCACCGCGCATGGCTTCCCCGCAACGCCGCCCCTGACCGTGCGGGGCAATATAGAACCGGCGGCTGCCCGCGGGCAACGCGCCGACCGCGGCGGGGTGCTTTATTCCAACATCAAGAAGTCTTCAGTCACCGCGCTGGCCGCTCGCCCAGGGCCGCGCACCAGCGCTCAATCTCGGCAAGCGACACGCGTGCCGCCCCCGCTGCAAGTGCCGGGCTCCAGCCGCCCGGATCGCCGAGTGAGGCTCCGGCGGCCAGCACGCCCTCGCCTGCAGGTGTGTCGGGAAAGTAGTGGCTGCGCGTCAGCACCACGCGCACCTGCGCCCGGCGTGCCGCCGCGACCCCGGCGGGGGAGTCTTCCATGGCGATCACCGCATCGCCCCGCAGCGCGAGGTTCGAGAGTGCCAGCTGGTAGGCCTGGGGATCGGGCTTCTTGCGCGGGGCTTCCTCGGCGCATACCAGGGTTGCGAAGCGCTCGTGCCACCGCGCCCCCAGGTGCCGGCCGAGCAGCGCCTCGACGTTGCCGCGGCTGGTGGTGGTGACTATGCCAAGCGTGGTGCCGGCGCGCGCGCAGTCATCGAGCAGCGCCATCACCCCGGGGCGCAGCGGCAGCTGCCCGGTCGCAACGATCGCCTCGTAGTGCCGCCCCTTGAGGCGGTGCAGCTCGGCTGCCAGCGCTCTGCGCGAGCCCTGATCGGCGGGCGCCGCCGCCTGGCTGTCCATGTCGAACAGCAACCGCTCGCGCCCGCCGGTGACGCGCAGCAGCTCCCCGTAACGCGCCTCGCTCCAGCGCCACGGCACGCCGGCTTCCGCGAAGGCAAGGTTGAAGGCACTCAGGTGCCCGTGGCGTTCAGTCTCGGCCAGCGTGCCGTCGACGTCCCACAGCAGCGCGCGGATCATTCCCCGGGGTGGGTGGGCACGGCGTGCACGGCGGGACGGCGCGCGATGACGCCCTCGAGCAGCAACGGCAGCTCGGCGAGTGAGTCGATGAAGGCATCGCACGGCAGCATGCGCGGGTCGGCACCCTCGTTGTAACCGTAGGGCACGCACACGATGCGCATGCTGGCCGCGCGCGCTGCCTGCACGTCGGTCGCCGAGTCCCCGACCATGAGGGCCTCTGCGGGCAACACCTGCAGCTCCCTGCAGGCATGCAGCAGCGGCTGCGGGTGCGGCTTGCGGTGCTCGGCAGTATCACCACCGACGACCACGTCGATCCAGGCGCTGAGGCCGAGGTGCACCAGCAGCGCCGCGGCGGCGTAGCGGGCCTTGTTGGTCACGACACCGAGCCGCAGGCCGCGCGCATGCAGCTGCGCCAGGCCCTCCTCCACGCCAGGATAGGCGCGTGCCTGGAATTCCTGGCCTTCGTGCATGCGGTCGTAGTGGAAGTAGAAGCGCTGCAGCAGCAGCACGGGATCAACCGGCCAGGGGCGCGGGCTAAGACGTGCAATGACACGCTGGATGAGCACCGGTGCGCCGCGGCCGATCAGCTCCCGCACGCGTTCGAGCTCGAAGGGCGGGCTCTGCTGCTCGGTGAGCGCAAGGTTCAGCGCCTGGGTGATGTCGCCTGCCGTGTCGAGGAGCGTGCCATCGAGGTCGAACAGCACCGCGCGCACCGGCGCCTTGAGCCATGCGGGGGGACCGGGCTGCACCAGTTTCAGGGACATCATTGCCTCCGCAGCAGCGCCCGGGCGCGCTCGCACAGAGCCTCTTTCGTGAACCCGAGCTCGCGAGCGACCTCCCCTGCCGGGGCCGACTCCCCGAAGCGGTCGATCCCGAGTACGTCGCCATCAAAGCCGGTGTAGGCACGCCAGTAGGAACTCACCCCCGCCTCCACCGCCAGCACCGGAATTGCGCGCGGCAGCACCGCGGCACGGTAAGCGCTGTCCTGGCGCGCGAATTCCTCGCAGCTCGGCATCGAGACCACCCGCGCGGCGATGCCCTCGGCGGCGAGAGTCTCGCGGGCCGCCAGTGCCAGCGCCACCTCCGAGCCGGTCGCGAGCAGCGTCAGCGCCGCAGGCGTGGGGCCGTCTGCGAGCACGTAACCGCCACGGCGCATGTCGGCGAGCTGCTGCGGGCTGCGCTCACAGTGCGGCAGGTTCTGACGCGAGAGTACGAGGCAGGTGGGGCCATCGCGGCGCTCGATGGCGGCCAGCCACGCGGCGAGCGTCTCGACCGCATCGCAGGGACGCCACACCGCGTTGTTCGGGATCAGGCGCAGGCTGCTCACGTGCTCGATGGGCTGGTGCGTCGGGCCATCCTCCCCGAGGCCGATGCTGTCATGGGTGAACACGTAGATGACGCGCAGGCGCATGAGTGCGGACATGCGCACCGCATTGCGGCTGTAGTCGGAGAAGGTAAGAAAGGTGCCGCCGTAGGGGATATAGCCGCCGTGCAGCGCAAGGCCGTTCATGAGCGCGCTCATCCCGAACTCGCGCACGCCGTAGTTGATGTGGTTGCCCCAGCGGCGGCGCCGCACCGCCACGGCCGCCGCCGCGGCAGTCAGGTTCGAGCCGGTGAGGTCGGCCGACCCCCCGAGCAGCTCCGGCAGGTGCGGCTGCAGCAGCTCGATGGCGTTCTGCGAGGCCTTGCGCGAGGCGATCCCCGGGTGGGCCTGCACCACCTGCTCGAGCGCGGCAGCGCTGATGCGCGGCCAGTCAGCCGGCAGCGCACGCTTGCACACGCGCCGCTGGAACTCGGCGGCAAGCTGCGGAAACGCCTGCGCGTAGGCACTCAGGCGGTGCTGCCATTCGGCCTGCAACAACGCGCCGCTCGCGCGCGCATCCCAGGCGGCACGGATGTCCTCGGGCACGACGAACGCCTCGGCGCTCCAGCCGAGCGCGGCGCGCGTCGCCGCCACCTCGGCCGCACCGAGGGCGCTGCCGTGTACGTCGTGCGAGCCGGCCTTGTTGGGACTGCCCTGGCCGATGACGGTCTTGCAGCAGATGAGCGTCGGCCTGCCGCTCTCGGTGGTGGCTTCCTTGAAGGCTGCCTCGAGCGCCGCGGAATCGTGCCCCGCGACGTTCCTGATGACGCGCCAGCCGTAGGCCTCAAAGCGCGCCGGGGTGTCATCGGCGAACCAGTGCTCGACGTGCCCGTCGATGCTGATGCCGTTGTCGTCGTAGACCGCGATCAGCTTGGAGAGCCCCAGGGTGCCGGCGAGCGAGCACGCCTCGTGGCTGATGCCCTCCATCAGGCAGCCATCGCCGACAAACACCCAGGTACGGTGGTTGACGAGCGTGTGCCCGGGACGGTTGAACTCGGCGGCGAGCAGCTGCTCGGCGAGCGCCATGCCAACCGCGTTCGCCAGCCCCTGCCCCAGGGGACCGGTGGTGGTCTCGACCCCGGGCGTCACGCCGACCTCCGGGTGGCCCGGGGTCTTGCTGTGCAGCTGGCGGAAGCGCCGCAGCTCATCCAGCGGCAGCGCGTAGCCGCTCAGGTGCAGCAGTGCGTACAGCAGCATCGAGCCGTGGCCGTTGGAGAGCACGAAGCGGTCGCGGTCCGGCCAGGCCGGGTCTGCGGGGTTGTGCCTGAGGTAGCCCCTCCACAGCACCTCGGCGATCTCCGCCATGCCCATCGGCATGCCCGGGTGGCCGCTCTTGGCCGCTTCCACCGCATCCACCGCGAGCATGCGCAGCGCGTTGCACAGCTGCGCGCGGGGTGCCGACAGGGGCCTGACTTGGGCGTTCATGCGCTTTGAGCCTCCTTACTGGGCGCGTCGTTTCAGGTCGATCAGCCTGAGGATCATGGGCGTGAAGATGAACTGCATCGCAAGCCCCATCTGCCCCCCCGGCACCACGATGTTGTTCGGGCGGCTCATCCAGGAGTTGTGCAGCATCGAGACGAGGTAGGGAAAGTCGATTCCCTTGGGGTTGGCGAAGCGGATGACCACCATCGACTCATCCGCCGTCGGGATGTCGCGGGCGATGAAGGGGTTGCTCGTGTCCACGGTGGGCACGCGCTGGAAATTGACGTGCGTGCGGCTGAATTGCGGGCAGATGTGGTTCACGTAGTCGGGCATGCGGCGCAGAATGGTGTCGACCACCGCATCCTGGCTGTAGCCGCGGTGGGTGCGGTCGCGGTGCAGCTTCTGGATCCACTCAAGGTTGATGATCGGCACCACGCCCACCAGTAGGTCGACGTGGCGCGCCACGTCGACCTTGCCATCCACATAGGCGCCGTGCAGCCCCTCGTAAAAGAGCAGGTCAGTGTCTGCGTCCATCGGCTGCCAGTCAGTGAAGGTGCCGGCGTCGGACTTGAGCTCCTTGGACTCGGCGGCATCGTGGACGTAGCGGCGCACGCGACCCTTGCCGCTGGCGCCATACTCCTGGAAGGTCTGCGACAGCTCCGCGAGCAGGTTTGCCTCGGGACCAAAGTGGCTGATGGCCTCGCCGGTGCCGCTGTCGGCGGCGGCGACACGCTCGCGCATCTCCTTGCGGTCGTAGCGGTGGAACGAGTCCCCCTCGATGACCTGTGCCTTGATGCCCTCGCGCCGGAAGATGTGCGCGAAGCTCTTCATGACGGTGGTGGTGCCGGCTCCCGAGGAGCCGGTGACCGCGATGACCGGGTGCTTGATCGACATGTGTTGCGTGCTCGAGGAACGGGGCGGGGCTGCGCCTTGCGGGCGCAGCGCGTTAGAGGCGCGCCTCGGGGCGGAACAGCGAGCGCTCGTTGAAGAGCGGCGAGCTGAAGGGGCGGTCGGCGCCGCTCGCCCACTCCGCGTGATAGCGCTCGATGCGCTCCACCTCGTTGCGCGAGCCCAGGATCAGCGGCACGCGCTGGTGCAGCGCCTCGGGCTTGACCTCCATCAGGCGCTGGCTGCCGGTGCTGGCACGGCCGCCGGCCTGCTCGACCAGAAGGCTGATCGGGTTGGCCTCGTACAGCAGGCGCAGGCGCCCCGGGCGGGTGCGGTCCTTGGTGTCCTTCGGGTACATGAAGACCCCGCCGCGCATGAGTATGCGGTGCACCTCGGCGACCATGGAGGCGATCCAGCGCATGTTAAAGTCGCGGCCGCGCCCGCCGCTCTTGCCGGCCTGGCACTCGGTCACGTAGCGGTGCACCGGGGGCTCCCAGAAGCGCGCATTGCTGGTGTTGATGGCGAACTCACTGGTGTCGGCCGGGATCTGCAGTTCCGGGTGCGTGAGGATGAAGTTGCCGATCTCGCGGTCGAGCGTGAAGCCATGCGTGCCCTTGCCGACGCTGATCACGAGCATGGTTGCCGGGCCATAGATCGCGTAGCCGGCGGCCACCTGCTTGAGCCCCGGCTGCAGGTAATCGCCCGCACAGGGCGCCTCGCTGTGCTCGTGGCGCAGCACCGAGAAGATGGTGCCGACCGAGACGTTGACGTCGGTGTTGGAGGAGCCGTCGAGCGGGTCGAACACCAAGAGGTAGCGCCCGCGCGTGTACTCACCCGGCACCGCATAGGGCTCTTCGAGTTCCTCGGAGACCATGCCGGCAAGCAGGCCGCCCCACTCGCAGCTGCGCACCATGACTTCGTGGGCGAGCACGTCGAGCTTCTGCTGGATCTCGCCCTGCACGTTTTTCCCGCCGTGCTCGCCGAGATAGCCGCCGAGCGCCCCCTTGGCGGTCATGGCGGAGATCGCCTTGACCGCGGCGGCCACGTCCACCAGCAGCGCACCGAGGTCCTGGGACTCCGGGATGCCGTTCAGCTGCTGGATGAGGAACTTGGAAAGTGTCGTGCGCCCGAGATGCATGGTATCGGACTCCTTATTAATGGTTCGGGGGGGCGGCAGGCTGGAAGACCCGGCTCGCGCGGATGTCGGCCGCAGCGATCGTGGTCAGGTCCTCGGGCGTGAACTCGCGATCTCGGTCGGCGAACAGCCGGCTCGCCTGGCGCAGGCGCGCGCGGTCGAGCGCGTTGCGCACGCTCCTGGCGTTGGCGAAGTGCGGCTGCTGGATGCGGTGCGCGAGGTATTCCTCGAACGCCGCGCGCGCCTCGGGGGTGAAGTGGTAGTTCTGCTGCGTCAGCAGCTTGTCGGCGATGCGCAGCAGGTCCTGCGGCGGGTAATCCGGGAAATCCAGGTGATGCGCGATGCGCGAGCTCATGCCGGGGTTGGAGCGGAAGAAGGTGTCCATGCGGTCCTTGTAACCGGCGAGGATCACCACCAGGTCGTCGCGCTGGTTCTCCATCACCTGCAGCAGGATCTCGATGGCCTCCTGGCCGTAATCGCGCTCGTTCTCGGGGCGGTAGAGGTAGTAGGCCTCATCGATGAAGAGCACCCCGCCCATGGCGCGCTTGAGCACCTCCTTGGTCTTCGGCGCGGTGTGGCCGATGTACTGCCCCACGAGGTCGTCGCGGGTGACCGCGACTAGGTGTCCCTTGCGCACGTACCCCAAGCGAAACAGGATCTGCGCCATGCGCAGCGCCACGGTGGTCTTGCCGGTGCCGGGGTTGCCGGTGAAGGACATGTGCAGGCTCGGCGCCTGCGCCTGCAGCCCGAGGTTCATGCGCAGCTTGTCGATCACCAGGAGCGCCGCGATGTCGCGGATGCGCGCCTTGATGGGAGCCAGGCCGATGAGGTCCTGCTCGAGCTCGCTCATGACGGCGTCGGCCTGGCTCTGCGAGAGCACCTCGGCCACGGTGCGCGCGCCAGCCCCGGCCGCCGGCTGCGACGGCGCAGGGGGTACGCCCTCCGCAGCCGGCGACGGGCTCCCGGGAATCGAATAGAGGGATGAGGCCATGACCTTCAGGCCACCTTGCTCACGGGCGTGACGCGGCGCAGCTCGTGGCGCATGGCGTCGATCACCGCCTGGTAGTCGGCGCAGCCGAAGATGGCACTGCCGGCGACGAAGGTGTCGGCGCCGGCGGCCGCCACGCGCTGGATGTTCTGCACCTTGATGCCGCCGTCGACTTCCAGGCGGATGTCGCGCCCCGTTGACTCGATGAGGCGCCGCGCGCGCTCGATCTTGCGCAGCGCGGACTCGATGAAGCTCTGTCCGCCAAAGCCCGGATTGACGCTCATGATGAGCACCAGGTCCACCCTGTCGATCACGTACTCGAGCGCCTCGAGGCTGCTCGCCGGGTTGAAGGCGAGGCCCGCCTGGCAGCCCGCCGCCTTGATCAGCTGCAGCGTGCGGTCCACGTGCGGGGAGGCCTCCGGGTGGAAGCTGATGAGGTTGGCGCCTGCGGCGGCGAAGCTCTCGACCAGGGCATCCACTGGGGAAACCATCAGGTGCACGTCAAGCAGTGCCTGCCCGCCCTGCGGCCGGCCGAGATACGGCTTCAGCGCCTGCGCCACGGCCGGCCCGATGGTGAGGTTCGGGACGTAGTGATTGTCCATGACGTCGAAGTGGATCCAGTCAGCGCCCGCGGCGATGACACGCTTCACTTCCTCGCCGAGGCGCGCGAAGTCCGCGGATAGGATGGAGGGGGCTATGACGTGCATGGGTTTTACAATGCGCCCGGGCGTGTGAGCTCAGTAGCGCTCGCCTTCAGGCTTGTCGGTAGCGTAGGAAGAGATGCGGTAGCGAATCGTCCTGCCCTCGCCCTCTTGCCTCGCGAGGCCGAATCCCGGCTCCTTTCCCGGGCGGTTGACGATAAAAGACATCCGCGGTGTCTCCCATCCGCGCGCCGAATCGAACGCCGTGACGCGGACGTAGTGGCGAGGGAACGTTTTGCGGCACGCTTGGATCTCGCTGAGGATACCCGCCGGATCCCTCAGGTCGAACATCGGGTTGCCATACATCTCCCAGTAGGTGTTGCGTGGGTGCGGGTCGTCGGTGTATTCGATTCCCACCGCCCAGTTATTCTTCAGTGCGTACTCGATCTGCGTGGTGATCTGCGCATCAGTCAGGTCGGGCAAGAACGAGAACTGACCCTGAGTCAAGCGGTTGCCGGTGTTGGTCATCATGTCAGGAACTCCTCTCAAGCCACCGTGGCGGTGGGGACGAAGTCGGCCGTGTCGGTCGATTCGTAGTTGAACGAGACCTCGCCCCAGGTATCGAGCGCCTGGCGCAGCGGCGAGCACCACTTCGCGGCGGCCCTGAGAATATCCGGGCCTTCATGCCAGATGTCGCGGCCTTCGTTGCGCGCGAGCACCATCGCCTCGAGCGCGACGCGATTCGCAGTGGCACCGGCTTGAATGCCCTGCGGGTGTCCGATGGTGCCGCCGCCGAATTGCAGCACGACGTCCTCGCCGAGATAGCTGAGAAGCTGGTGCATCTGTCCAGCGTGAATGCCACCCGAGGCGACGGGCATTACCTTGAGCATCGACGCCCAGGGCTGCTCGAAGAAAATACCGTGCTCGAGACTCAGCGGCACGTGCGGCTCGCGCAATGTGTCATAGAAGCCCTTGATCATCAGTGGATCGCCTTCGAGCTTGCCGACCACAGTGCCGGCATGGATGTGATCGACTCCGGCCATACGCATCCACTTGCAGATGACGCGAAAGTTCATGCCATGATTCTTCTGGCGCGAGTAGGTCGAGTTTCCAGCGCGGTGCAGGTGCAGGATCATGTCGTTCTTGCGCGCCCATTTCGCCATCGACTGAATCGCGGTATAGCCGATCACCAGATCGATCATGATGATGACGCTGCCGAGGCTCTTGGCGAACTCGGCGCGCTCATACATGTCCTCCATGGTTCCCGCCGTGACGTTGAGATAGTGGCCCTTGATCTCACCGGTCGCGGCACTCGCCCGGTTCACCGCCTCCATGCAGTAGAGGAAACGGTCGCGCCAATGCATGAAGGGCTGCGAGTTGATGTTCTCGTCATCCTTCATGAAGTCGAGGCCGCCCTTGAGTCCCTCGTAAACGACGCGGCCGTAGTTGCGACCCGAGAGGCCGAGCTTGGGCTTGGTGGTCGCACCGAGGAGCGGTCGGCCGAACTTGTCCAGCCGCTCGCGCTCGACGACGATGCCGGTCGCCGGTCCCTGAAACGTCTTCAAGTACGCGACCGGAATGCGGATGTCCTCGAGGCGCAGCGCCTTCAGGGCCTTGAAGCCAAAAACGTTGCCGATGATCGAGGCCGTGAGATTGGCTATCGAGCCTGGCTCGAACAGGTCTAAGTCATAGGCGATGTAAGCGAAGTACTGCTGCGGGGTGCTCGTGCCGGGGCCCGAGTTCGGCACCGGGTCAACGCGGTATGCCTTGGCACGGTACAGCTCGCACGCCGTGAGCCGGTCGGTCCACACCACCGTCCAGGTCGCGGTGGACGATTCGCCCGCTACCGCCGCGGCAGCCTCATCGGCATCCACACCGTCCTGCGGGGTGATCCTGAACAGCGCAACGACGTCGGTTTCCTTGACGACGTAGTCCGGCTCCCAGTAGCCCATCTGCTTGTACTTGAGTACCCCGGCGCTGTAGCGCTTCTTGCCGTCGGTGATTGCCGTGCTGGCATTGCCCCGTGATTTCGTCCCGCTTTCCATCGTTCCCGCCTTTGTGTTCCGTGGGTTGAGGGGACTCTAGCGGCAGGATATTATTCAGAGAAGTCACTTTAAATTACCGACACGATAAGAATCTCTTAATGAAGAACGCGACTCTGCGCCAGCTGCGGGTATTCTCGGCGGTGGCCCGGCACCTGAGCTTCGTGCGTGCGGCCGAGGAGCTGGGGCTGACGGCGCCCGCTGTCTCCATGCAAATCAAGGAGTTGGAGAGCGAAGTCGGCCTGCCGGTCTTCGACCGCTCGAGCCGCAAAGTGTCCCTGACGATGGTCGGGGAATACGTGCTCGCCTACACCCAGCGGGTGCTGGCAGCGATGCGCGATGCCGAGGACATGGTGGCGCGCTTCCGGGGGCTGAAGACCGGGGTGCTGGATGTGGCCATGGTGAGCACGGCGAAGTACTTCCTGCCGCGCCTGATGGCGCGCTTCCGCGACGAACACCCGGGAGTGGAGATCCGCCTGCAGGTAGCCAACAACCGCGACGAGGTGGTGTCGCTCATGCGCGAGGGCGTGGTGGAACTGGCCATCATGGGTCGGCCGCCGAAGAACTGGCCCTCGCGCGCCGAGCCCTTCGCGATGCACCCGCACGTGCTCGTCACCTCCATCGAGCACCCCTTCGCGCGCGCCGAGAAGGTGCCCGCGCGCGCCCTGCAGAACGAGGGCTTCATCGTGCGCGAGCCCGGCTCAGGCACGCGCGCGGCGCTCGATGAGTACATGGAGGCGCATCAGATGCGCCCGCAGGTCGTGATGCAGATGTCGAGCAACGAGGCGATCAAGCAGGCGGTGATGGCGGGGATGGGGGTGGCGCTGCTGTCACTGCACACCGTGGGGCTCGAGCTCGATCACAACCTCATCGCCGCGCCCGAGACCGAGGGCCTGCCGGTGATGCGCCGCTGGCACGTGGTCAACAACCTCGCCAAGACGCTCTCGCCCGCCGCCGAGGCCTTCCGCTACTTCGTGCTCGAGTCCGGCGAGGCCTTCCTCGCCAAGCACTTCCCGCAGGGCCCGAGCGCGGAGACCTGGACACTGCGCTGAGCGCGGCGCGCCGCGGCCGCCGTCAGCCGGCGGCCACGGAACCGGGCAGCTGCCAGTGGTGTGCGATGGCCAGCATGCGCAGCCCGAAGCAGGCAATGCCGCCGAGGACGGCGGCGAGCGTGCGCGGCACACCGGCACGGCGTGCAACGACGAGCACCAGTGCACCAAAGAGCGCCGCCGTCGCATAGACGTCGACGCGCAGGATCGCCGGCACCTGGGTGAGCAGTAAGTCGCGGATCGTGCCGCCGCCGACCGCCGTGATGGTGCCGAGCAGCACCGCGCTCAAGGGGTGGATGCGCGCATCGAGCGCCTTCTCGGTACCGGCCACGGCGAACAGCGCCAGGCCGCCCGCATCGAGCGTCAGCAGCAGCTGCCGCGGCACGTGCATGTAGCCCTCGAGCGTGAACACCAGCGCGCCTGCAAGGAAAGCGGTGGTCGGATACGCCCAGTCGCGCAGCGCGCTCGGCGGCAGGTCTCCCATCAGCACGTCGCGGATCACCCCGCCCCCGAGTGCGGTCGCGAACGCGAGCACCAGGTCCCCGAACAGGTCCAGGTGCCCGGCGATAGCCGCGAGCGCGCCCTGGAAGGCGAACACGAAGGTGCCGGCAAGGTCGGCACCGCGCACCAGGGGTCGCACGTACGCCGCCGTGCGCGGAGTTACCGCGGCGCGCGGCTCGGGGGAGATGGGTGGCTCTTTGCTCAGGCTGCGAAGCTCCGTGGCGCGCGCATTTTCGGGCGCCCGGTGCGCCAAGTCCACCGTGCTACGCTTGGGCCCGGGGAGCACAACCACCGCATGGCGAGTAGCAGGGAGAGCGCCCGCAGCCCGGGCGCAGGCAGGATGCTGTCCACCGCAGCGGTGGTCGGGGCGGCGACCATCTTCGGGCTGACCTACAGCCTCTCCGCGCCGCTCATTGCGCTGGACCTCGATGCCCGGGGCTACTCGGAGACCTTCATCGGCTTCAACGCGGCGATGCACGCCATCGGCGTGCTGCTCATCGCCCCGTTCATGCCGGCCCTGGCCGCCGCGGTCGGCGCCCGCGGGTTGACGCTCGCGGCGCTGCTCCTGAGCGCGCTGGTGCTGGCACTGTTCCCGTTCGCGCCCTCCGTGTACTGGTGGTTCCCGCTGCGCCTGCTGCTCGGCGTCGGCGCAGAGGCGCTGTTCGTCATGACCGAGACCTGGACCAACGAGCTCAGCACCGATGCCACGCGCGGGCGCACCATGGCGGTGTATACCGCCGCGCTCTCCCTCGGCATGGTGTGCGGGCCGAGCGTGCTGTCGCTCATCGGCACGGGGCGCGAAGCCTACTTCGTCGGCGCCGCTATCGCGGCAGCGGCCTGCGTGCTGCTGGTGCTCCCGGGGCTCAAGACTCCGCCGCGCTTCGAGTCGAGCGGCACGAACCCGTTGCGCTACATGCGTCTTGCCCCGATCGCCATGGCCACCACCGCGCTCAACGCGGCCATCGAGACCGCGGGACTGTCCTTCATCGCCCTGTACGCTGCCGGCCAGGGCTGGAGCGAGCAGGGTGCGATGCGGCTGATCTCCACTCTCATGCTGGGGGCGATCGTGCTGCAGATCCCGATCGGCTGGATTGCGGACCGGGTCAACCGGCGGCGCCTCGCACTCACCCTGGCGCTGCTGTCGGCCGCGGGCGCGCTCCTGTGGCCTTACGTGCTCGGCACGCTGTGGCTGACCTATGCGGTGATCTTCGTATGGGGCGGCCTGTTCGTCGGCATCTACACGGTAATGCTCGCGATGGTGGGCGAGCGCTTCAAGGGCGGGGAGCTCGTGGGCATCTACGGGGCGATGGGCTTCGCCTGGGGTGCCGGCGCACTGCTGGGTCCCTCCTTCGCCGGTGCGGCCATGAAATCGAGCCCGCTGTTCGGGCTGCCGGGCTTCGTGGCGCTCGCCTGTGCGCTGTTCGCGCTCTACATATGGCGCTCGCGCAGCCGCGCGTAGCCTTGGGGCGGCCACAATGATCCGTCTCGCATTGCTGCTGCTCGGACCTGAGTTCATCCGCGCGCGCTGGCACGTGCTCGCTCTCCTCGGGGCCCTGTGGGGCACGCTCGGGGTCGGCATCTTCATCGACGCGCTGGACGGGGACGTGTACTTCCCGGTGCACGTGTTCGGTTACCTCCTCATCCTCGAGGCGCTCGTCACCCTCATCGCCACGACCTCGAACCTCGGTACCCAGACGGTGCTGCGCAAGTCGCGCGGCGCGCTGTTCCTCGTCGTGGGGCTGCTGATGGTCAGCCCCTACCGCAGCGCGGGCTTCATCCTCGCGCTCCTGTTCGGGCTCACCATCGGCGTCGACGGCCTGCTGCGCACCAGCGCCGCCTGGGTGGTGCGCTTCCCCGGCTGGCAGGCATCGCTCCTGATGGGGCTGCTCGAGCTGGTTTTCGCGGCCTTCATGATCGAGCCGTTCCCGACCTTCTATGCCGGCACCGTGGCCTACTGCGTCGGCATCTCGCTGTTCCTCTCGGGCCTCGGCACCCTGCTGCTGGCGCTGCGGCTGCGCCGCCTGCCGCCGGGCACCTCGCTCACGCTGCTGTTTGGCCGCAGCCGGGTGGCGGGCGCCGGGACGGCACGGGCGCTGCTGCCGCTGCCGCCTGACGCGGCGCGGGAATCCGGCCCGCTCCTGGTGCGGGTATGGACGCCTACCGGCTCCGCCAAGGACGCACTGCCGCAGCCCCTGATCGACCGCTACGTCGCCGCCGTCGATGCCAGCGGCGTCATCTCGACCGGCCACGCGGCACTCGAGGTGGCACCGGACCTCTACATCAGCCACTACCCCGCACAGGAGATCGAGCATTCCCCGGATGACTTCCGCCGGCTGCTGCGCGCCACGCGCGAGAACGACGTCCCGGGACGCTTCCAGCCCAGCTACGCGGTCGAGTCGGCCGGCTGGTGCGCATCCACCGCGCAGGTATCCTTTGAGCACTTCAACGGCGCGCGCCTGCGTGCCTTCTGGGCGCTCTACAGCCAGGACACCACGTATAACCTCACCAACCGCAACTGCTCGAGCACGGTGGCCGCGGCGCTGGAATCGGCCCTCGAAGGCACGCTCGGGCAGCGGCCGAGCTTTGGTGCCTTCCTCAGCGCGCTCGTCAACCCGGAGCTGTGGGTCGCGGCGCAGCTGCGCCGCCATGCGGAGTCGATGGCCTGGACCCCGGGCCTGGTGCTCGACTACGCGCGTGCGCTGCGGGTCGCGATCGAGCCTCCGCCCCTGGGCCTGGTGACGCTCACGCATTTCGGTGTGAATGCGCTGCGCGGGATGCGCGCGCGCCGCGCCTTCATCGCGCAGGTGCGCGCACGGGCAAGCGCTGCGCAGGCGGCAGCCACCAAGACCATCGGAAAGACCTAGTATTGATCGTGCCCGCGCCAGAACGCAGAATTTCACCATGATCCGTCTTGCCCTGCTGCTCCTCGGCCCCGAGTTCATCCGCCTGCGCTGGAAGAGCCTCGCGGCGATCGGCCTCCTGTGGGCGCTCATCGGCGTCGCGCTCCTCTATGACGCCTTCGAGGGCGATCGCTGGTTTCCGTATCACATGTTCGGCTACCTGCTGGTGCTCGAGGCGCTGGTGACGCTGGTCGCCACCACCTCCAACCTCGGCACCCAGACGGTGCTGCGCAAGACCCGCGGCGTGGTGTTCTTCATCATCGGGCTCCTGATCATCGACCCGCGACCCGTGACCGACGTCATCGTGTCAGTAGCCTTCGGCCTCGTGTTCCTGGTCGACGGCTTCCTGCGCATCAGCGCGGCCTGGGTAGTGCGCTTCCCGCACTGGCGCGTATCGCTGCTCATGGGAGTGTTCGAGCTGGTCTCGGCGGTGCTCATCTTCCTGCCGCACCCGCTGGTGTACATGGCCACGGTCGAGTACTGCCTGGGCGCGGGCATGCTGATGTCGGGCATCGGCGCACTGCTGATGGCGCTGCGCCTGCGGCGCCTGCCGCGAGGCACCATCCTGTCGCTGCTGTTCTCGCGCGGCGAGGTCGCCGGTGCCGACATCATGATGCCGCCACGGCATGCGACGCACGAGCACGAGGGACCGGTCACCAACGGCCCGCCGCTCACCATCCACGTATGGACGCCGGTCGGCTCCGCCAAGGACGTGCTGCCGCAGCCGCTGGTCGACCGCTACATTGCCGGCGTCGACGCCAACGGCGTCATCTCGACCGGGCATGCGGCGCTCGAGGTGGCCCCCGACCTGTACGTGAGCCACTACCCGGCGCAGGAGATCGACCACTCCCCGGATGACTTCCGTCACCTGCTGCGCGCCACCGAGGACAACAACGTCCCGGGGCGCTTCCAGCCGAGCTACGCGATCGAGTCCGCCGGCTGGTGCCCGTCAACAGCGCAGGTGCACTTCGAGCGCTACGATAGTGCGCGGCTGCGCGCCTTCTGGAAGGTCTACAGCGAGGACACCACTTACAACCTCACCAAGCGCAACTGCTCGAGCACCGTCGCGACCGCGCTCGAGGCCTCACTCGAGGGCACGCTCGGCCGCAACGGCCCGAGCATCGCGGCTTTCCTGAGCTCGCTGTGCAACCCGGAGCTGTGGGTGGCAGCGCAACTGCGCAAGCACGCGCAGTCGATGGCCTGGACGCCGGGCCTGGTGCTCGACTACGCGCGCTCGCTGCGCGTCGCCATCAACCCGCCGCCGCTCGGGATCGTGACCCTGACCTCGCTCCTCATGAACACCGTGCGCGGCCTCAAGGAACGGCGTGCCTTCATAGCCACGGTGCGTGCGCGCGCGGCCGCGGCGCGCACCGCGACCACCGACAGTGCCGAAGCGGCGCTCGCGAAGATGGGCGCCAAGGGCGGCAAGGGCGCCCCCGAGAAGAGCTGAGGCGCGCCTGCCTACCTTATCTTGTAGAGCACCGAGGCGAACCAGGTGGTCTGCGCGCGGGCGAGCGTGAAGGGACTGTCGGCGGCATCCCCGTGCAGTCTTGTGCAGGTGACATCCAGGGCCAGCGCCCAGCGGCTCGAGAGCTCGTAACCGGCCAGCAGCTCCCCATAGAGATCCGAGACTCCCGGGCGTGCCTGGTACTGCGGCAGACCCGAGATGGCGCTCTGTTCGGCGCTGACGCTGTAGAAGGCGTTCATGTAGTGACGGTCCGACCACGTGATCCCGGGCCCGAGCGTCACGAAGCCGCGCGCCGTCAGCGGCAGCAGCAGGTTCAAGTAGGCCTGCGCCACCGTGCCCTCGTCGTGGCCGCCGATGTCGGTGGCCACGCGCAGGCCGCCCACGAACATGGCCACCCGCTGCTCGATGAAGAGCTTCAAGCGCGGGGTGGGCTCGACGTCCTTCAGCGGCCCGAGCTGGCGTGAGTCGTTCTGCAGCCGCTCGGTGAAGTCATAGGTGATCGCCGCACCCGCCTTGCTGCCCTGGCGGTTGTAGGCATAGACCCCCACGAGGTCGGTGCCGCTGATATAGAGCCAGTTGTGATACTGGCCCTCGATGTCCGGCAGCGCGAAGGTGCGCTGCGTCCTCGCCCCCGGATAGCTCGGGGTCACCATGACCGCAGGTCCGGCCGAGAGGAACGTCGCCGGCGGGTCGGTGAGGTCGCTGTCGGCACGTACCGCCGCCACCGCCAGGCATGCAACTGCTGCAAAGGCGGCGCCTGCCGGGCGGCATGGCGCGGCTGCTATCCTTGCAGGGCCACGCGCGGCGGGCAGCGAGCGGGGAACTTCGTGGGACTTACGCCTTTTCATGTAGCCATCCAGGTCAGGGACATTGCGGAAGCGCGCCGCTTCTATGGCGAGACGCTCGGTTGTGCCGAGGGGCGCAGCGCCCCCGACTGGGTCGATTTCGACATGTATGGCCATCAGTTCGTCTGCCACCTGAACCCGCACCTCGGATCGCAGGGGCGCATACCCGCCCACTTCAATCCGGTCGACGGACACGGCGTGCCGGTGCCGCACTGTGGCGTGGTGCTGACTCCCGCGCAGTGGCAGGAGCTGGCCGCCCGGCTGCGGGCCCGCGAGGTCGAGTGGGTGATAGAGCCGTGCGTGCGCTTCAAGGGCCTCGCGGGCGAGCAGTCCACGCTCTTCATCCTGGATCCTTCCGGCAACGCACTCGAGTTCAAGGCCTTCGCCGACCTCGCGCAGCTGTTCGCGCGCTGAAGAGGGCACCGCGGGCGCCATCCTAGCGCATCCGCCGCTCGCCTCAGGTGAGTGGCACCTGGTACATCGCCGCGGACGCTTCGCTCATCGCAAGCGTCAGCTGCGGGCGCGGCAGCTGGCGCATGCCCTGCGCGACCGCCTCGCCCACCGCATACCACACCGCCGCGCGGCCCAGGTGCGAGAGCGCGCCGCGCGCCACGGCAGCCGCGGACATCGCCGGGTAGCCCCTGGCCTCCGCGGCGCTGAAGGACAGGCCCGAGCGGCGCATCGCCGGCGTGTCGGTGAGGCCTGCCACGGCGCACAGCACGTCCAGTCCCTGCGCTGCGAGCTCCCAGTGCAATCCCTCGCACAGGGAGATCTCGAAAGCCTTGGCGGCGGCGTAGGCGGCCACCAGGCCGCTGCCGCACAGGCCCGACATCGATGACACCAGGATCAGTCCGCCACGGCGCCCGCGGCGGCGCGCCAGGCCCTTGTGCGCGAAGGTCAGGGGAGCCAGACAGTTGAGGCGCACCAGGGCGAGGGCCTTCTCGAGCGGCTCATCGAGGAAGCGACCGACCCCGTGGGTGGCGCCGGCGTTGCAGATGACGAGGCCGGGGTCGTGCGCCGCCAGCACCTCATCGGCAAACCCCTCGAGCCCCGGTGCGGTGAGGTCGTGCACCAGGGTGTGCACCTGCACCCCGTGGGCTGCGCGGATTTGCGCCGCCGCCGCCGCGAGCGGCGCGGCATTGCGCGCCACCAGCACCAGGTCGAGTCCGGCGCACGCGAGCTCCTCTGCGAAGGCCCGCCCGATGCCCTCGGAGCCGCCGAGCACGAGCGCGCACGGTCCGTAATCCGCTGCTATCTGCGACTTGTCAGGCACTGTAATTCCCCCGTTTTGCGGCGCTGAGTTGTGGAGCCCGTCACATTTGCCCCGTGCGTCATTTGGCAGCTCGCGCCGGCGGCCTGCGTATCACTACTCGGCAGCGTTCGGAAGCGTGACATAAGCACGGAATCCCCTGAGATCCAATCCGTAATATCCGCTCAAGTTATTGCAGCACCCGTATCAGTCTCAAGTATTGCAGCACCCGTATCTCTCTAAGTTAGGAACCTCAAATCATGCGGACCTCTACTGTCGTCAAGGGCATTCTGGCGGCCACGGCCGTTGCCGTGCCCCTGCTTTGCAACGCCGAGTCGAACTTCCAGACGGGCACCACGGCGCTCACCGCCACGGCCCACGTCGACTTCCAGATCACCATCCCGAAGTTCCTGTTCCTGCGCGTCGGCACGGGAACGGGCACGGCCGCGGGCGGTTACGCCACCCTGGCGACCATCGATGAGATCACCTGGGCGCCGACCGCGGCGCAGGTTGGCGGCGGCTCCCTCGCCGGCACCGGCGGTGACCTCAACGGCGGCACCGAGACCGCGGTGGTGGTCGCCAACAACGGCAACGTCACGCTCAGCTCCACGACCACCGGTGCGCTCAGCGACGGCGCCGGCGACACCATCAGCTACACGACGATCACGACCACCGCGAGCCACAACACCACGGGCACGACCCTGGCGGCCCCGGCGCTCGCTGACGGCGCGACCACGACGACCACTCTGACCGCGGTCGGCAAGGTCGTGCAGCAGGACGCCAAGTGGGCGTACACGTACGCCAACGCGACCAGCCCGCCCGCCGGCACCTACGGTGGCGTCAACACCAACGGTGGCCGCGTCACCTATACCGCCTCGCTCCCGTAACCATCGGCGGCAGCGATCAAGCGGTGCCACATGTTCCCCGGGAGGCGCGACATGCACATGCGCCCCCGGGGGGCTGAAGTTCAGCCCCGGGCGGCCCGCGCTGCCCGCCAGGCACTCAGCGGCGTTGCGCTGCTGGTGCTCAGCGGAGCGGCGGGCGCCTTCACGGCGACTCTCACGCCGGTCGCGCCCAAGACGATCTACCTGCAGATCGGCAACGGCACCTTCACCGGCGGCAACTACACGCCGACCAACGCCAATGGATCCCCAGGTGGCAGTCCAGGCAAGAACACGACCATCAACACGGTGAGCGTGAGCGTGCCGGCCGCCAGCGTCGGCAACGGCGCGGCGCAGGCCATGACGACCAACAGCACGGCCTCCAACAGCTTCTGGGACGGTTATGCGTTCTGCAACCTGCCGGCGCAGCTGTACATCGGCGGCTTCTACCGCACCACCGGCAACGGCAACGGCACGATCTCGGTGATCGCGACGGTGCCGGCCTCGCTCACCGATGGCGCCGGCGACTCGATCCCGTTTTCGCAGATCAGCTGGACCAGCAGCGGCAATGGCGACGGCACCACGGCCCAGCCCTTCCCCGCCGGCAGCTTCAGCGGCACCTCGGTCAACGTCGGCAGCTTCGGCCAGAACACCTGGGACGAGAGCTGCTGGACGTTCTCGTTCGCCAACAGCACGGTTCCTCCCGCCGGCACCTACACCGGCGTCGTGCTGTACACGCTGACGGCGCCCTAGCGGCGCACCCAGGCACTGACGCCATGCGCCTCACCTACCGGCTGCCATTCTGCATAATCTGGCTCATCGCCCTGCCGGCGTTCGCCAAGACCACGGTGATCGACGACTCCGGCACGCTGCCCTACAACGCAGCGCTCGCGATGCGCTGGCAGGAGTTCGCTCCACGCGGCCCCGCCGGCAACCTCATGGTCGGGACACTGCAGCTGCGCGTGCGCCTCAACGTCGCGCCGTTCCTGCGCCACACCGGACGCATCTACCTCGTCCTTCCCGCGCAGCAACCCGGCGCCATGAACGCCTCCTGGACCACCCAGGGGCGGCTGCTGCCCGGGCAGGTGAGCTCCGGCGGCCGCACCCTCGTGTACGCCGGCCCCATCACGACACCCTTCATGGAAGACATGGTGCAACTGACGATCACGGTCGACGGCCGGCGCATGTTGCAGACCTACCCGGTGAACTTCCGCTTCGAGATCGACGAGGACTGACCCGTGCGAACCCCAATCATCGCTGCCACTCTCGTACTCGCCATGCTCGCCGCACCCCAGGTGCGCGCCGAAGGCTTTGCCGCGCTGGTGTCGCCGCCGCGCTTCGAGGTCGCGAGCAAGCCGGGCGACAAGCTGCGCCAGGTGATCGAGCTCACCAACCGCTCCAACACCCCCGGCAAGTACCGCCTGCACACTGCGGACTTCGTGCTTGGCGCCGACTACGGCGTGAACTTCCACGACGAACTCATGCCGGACAGCTGCCGCCCGTGGGTCGCCATCGAGCGCCCCACCGTGACACTGCCTGCCGGCGGCACCATCCACTACCGCTTCGAGGTGCAGGTGCCCCCGGACACGCAGCCGGTGGAGTGCCGCTTCGCGATCATGATCGAGGCCGATGAGCCCTCGATGACCAAGGCCGGCGCCGTGCAGCTGCCGATCGTGGGTCGCATTGCCGTCATCGTCTACGTGACGGTCGGCGATGCCGCGCCGCAGATCGAGGTGTTCGGGCCGGAAGTGGTGACGCTCAACGGCCAGCGCGTGCCGGCGCTGAAGGTGCACAACACCGGCAATGCCCACACCCGCATGAGCGGCTTCCTCACGGGCAAGGATGCCTCGGGCAAGAAGTACGACTTCACGCCCTCGGACCTGCCGATCCTGCCCGGCGAGACGCGCGACGTGGTGCTCACTCCCTCAACCAGCGACAACCCGACGCCGACCCTGTCCTTCCCGGTCTCGGTGCAGGGGACGATGGAGTGGGGTAACCAGAGCACCCAGCTCGACGAGCACTTCAAATGAATGCGCGCGCAGCGCACGCTCTACGCAGGGCGGCGTGCCTGTGCGGTCTTTCCATGATGGCTGCCGCAGCGCCTTCCCTGCGCGCGCAGTCTGCGGCCGCCCCTGCGTCGCCGCCGCCCGCCTACGAGGATCGCCTCATCGGCGGCGGCTCGCTCACCCCCGACATTTCACTCGGCGACTACCAGAGCACCCAGGACACGACGGGACTCGCGCGCTCGGTGCGCATCGACGCCGTGGCGAGCGTGCTGCAGCAGACCGGCGCCAATGCCGGGCCCACCATCCACGAAAACGGCATCGTCGCTGACGGGCAGTGGGAGACAGCCACCTACGGGGACTGGTCGGCGAACCTCGCCGGCCTCCTCGGCGCTCCGGACCAGCGCTTCGCGGGCACGGGCGATGACCGCCTGTCCTTCGCCATCCACCAGCGCGCCATGCCCTTCGATGGCGGCTGGCAGGCCGACAACGCCCTGGGCGACCTCAATGCCCCGCTCATCGCTCTTGCGCGCTCGCAGCCGCGCTTCCTGCTCGCCTCCGGCACCATGCTCGGCGCGGAGACCGAGTGGCGCGGCCCCTCGGGCCTGCAGATCGTGGCCGGTGGCGGTGAGCCCGGGGTGTTCGATGGCATCAAGGTGCCCACCTTCGACACCCTCGGCGGCTCGACCGCGACCCTCGGCGCCCAGTGGTCGCCGGCCGCCAACTGGACGCTCGGGGGCGAGTACGCCGGCGCGCGCGATGCCAACATCTATTACCAGCCGCTCGACTCGACGCTCCTGCCGCAGGATGTCTCGAGCGAGCGCATCTCCTCCAACACGGCGCTCCTGAGCGCGGCCTGGCAGCAGCCCGGCACCCGGGCGCAGCTGAACTTCATCGACGGCACCCTCGATGGCAACAGCAACGCCTTCGGCGTGTGGGCGGATGCCTCGCACACGCACGGCGCCTTTACGCAGAGCTTCGGCGCCTTCCGCATCGACCCGAACCTCGCCTGGGGCAACCAGCTGATCACCAGCGACGTGCAGGGGGGTTACTACCGCGTCGGCTACCAGAGCCGCCGCGTGACCGCTGACCTCGGCATCGATGAGGTGGTCTCGGTCTCCGGGCACGGTGCCGACAGCACCTTCATCAACGGTGACACCCGCTACCAGCTCTCGCGTGACACCGGTGTCGGCGCGGTGGCCAACGTGCTGCTCACCAGCGACGGCTCACACAACACCGCCTGGTCGCTGGAGGGCTACTTCGACAACGTGAACTCCTACGGCACCGGGCGCGTGCAGCTCGACTACGCCACCGACCCGACCACGCAGGACTCGACGCTGACCTTGCAGCAGAACTGGACCCTGCGCCCGGGACTGCGCCTGGCGACCTCCGCGGCGCTCGACCGCGTGCACGTGAGCGCGGTGCCGGGACTGCCGCAGGAGGACAGCACCATCGTGCGCCTGTCCGTGTACGGCGGCGGCGACCTCACCTCGCGCCTGTCGCTCGACGGCAGCATCCAGTGGGCGGACGCGGTCTCCGGGCGCGCCGCGCCCTCCACGTCCGCCGACGTCACCCTGAGCTACCAGCTGGCGCGCTCCTGGGGACTGCTGTTCAGCTACTACGAGAACCGCGTCGGCGCCTGGACGCCCCTCATCGTGACCTCACCGCTGACCCCGGCGGTGCCCACCCCCCAGGCCTCGCAGGGGCAGCGCGGCATCTTCCTCACGCTGCGCTACCAGGAGTCGCGCGGTGCACACTTCATTCCGCTCGGGGGCGCGCCGGGCTCCGGTTCCGGACGCCTGAGCGGTGTCGTCTACCTCGACAGCAACGAGAACGGGCGCTATGACGCAGGGGAAGCCGGCGCGCCGAACGTGACGGTGATCCTCGACGGGCGCTTCTCGGTGCGCACCGATGCCAGCGGCCGCTTTGACTTCGCCTCAGTCGCGGCCGGCCACCACGTCATCACGGTGGAGTCCGACAACCTGCCGCTGCCCTGGACCCTCGGCGCCGCGTCCCGCACCGAGGTGGACGTCGGCACCCGCGATCGCACCGAGGTCGACATCGGGGCACAGAGGCTGAAGTAGGGGTTGGCCCTAGTCGACCACGGCCGACTGTATCGACATCGTCGGGCGCAGCACGGCGGAAATCGGCGACTCCTCGGCCACCTTCAGCAGCTGCGCCTTCTGCTGCTCGCTCAGGGGCCGCGCGAAGGACAGGCGCCGCTCGATGTGCTCGTGCCCCTGGGCATCGCGCGACCAGCGCATCCCGACGGTGATCTTGCCCAGCTGCCAGTCGTTGTGGGCGGCGGCCCGGCGCAGCGCAGTCGCGGTGCACGAGCCGAGGCTCGCCAGGAGCAGCTCACGTGCCGCAAACCCCGCATCGCTGCCACCGGCGGCCACCGGCTCGTCCGCCGTGAGGTGGTGATGCCCGGAGACGATCTGCTGCAGGTGAGCGTGTTCATTGATGACGGTCACGTGGGCCATGGCGCAGCTCCTTGACTAAGGTGGGACGAAAGGCGGTCAGCCCGGCGCGTGGCCCCGCAACCCCGCGAGCGCGCCGGCGCGCGCGGCGCGGTCGAACATGCTGCGCACGATGCTCCCGAGGCTCGTGCCGGTGACGTCGCCGAGCTCATAGGGAGTGGCGTCCGTGATGGCCCGCGCGGCGCGCAGCCCGCTGCGGATCGCAGGACCGATGCCCTCCCCCAAATCGCGGGTGGCAAGGCCGGCGGCGTCCCCGGTGATGAAGGCGTTGCCACGGCGCACCACCTCGACGTTGCCGCGCAGGAAGTAGCTGTAGCCGGTGGGATCGTACTGCGCCCCGGGCGCAAGTCCGCCCTCCAGTGACTGCGTCAGGTAACCCCAGTGCTCGCGGATGTCGTGGCCGCTGTTCTTCATGCGCGCGGCGATCCCGCCGACCCCGACGTTCAGCCAGCCGCGCTCCTTGGGCACGTACCAGGAATATCCGGGCAGCCCGTGACCGAAGAACCACAGGTGGCAGTCGCGCTCCTGCCAGTCGTAGCGGATCTCGTGCTCGAGCGTCACCAGCTGCAGCTCGCTGGCGCGCGGGTTCGGCTCGCGGAACAGGGTGCGGTAGACCGGGCAGCGGGTGCCGCCGGCACCGATGAGGTAGCGGCAGCGGAACGCATCATCGATCACGTAGCCCTCCCCGTCGGGCACGATCTGGCGCACGTTGTGCTCGAGCACCTCGACGCCGGAGCGCTCCAGCAGCCAGGCATCGAATTCAAAGCGGCGGATCGAGTGCTGCACGCACGGCACCGGCACCTGCAGGCGCCCGAAGTGCATGCGCAGCCGCGGGTAGGTGATGAGGCTGTGCGGATAGGCACGCACGTCCATGCCCAGGTCGGCGACCACCTCCGGGGTGATCCAGCCGGCGCACAGCTTCAGACGCGGGAAGCGCTCGCGATCAAGCAGCAGCACCTCGCGTCCGGCGCGCCGCAGTTTCCAGGCGGCGGTGGAACCGGCCGGGCCGCCGCCGATGATCAGGACCTCGACTGAGCGCACCGCCTGCGGCCCCTCAGCGCGTGTACAGGTGCGCGCGCGTGAGTGGCACGTCGTTGCTCTCGCCCGGGGCGAACACCACCTGGAACAGCTGCAGGGTGCCGGTCGTGAAGGCCGCCACCGAGCCTGCCAGGTACAGGCGCCACATGCGCACGAAACGCTCATCGAACATTCGGCGCACCTTCTCGCTCGCGCTCTCGTAGAGCGCGAGCCAGTCGCGCAGCGTCTGCGCGTAGTGCAGCCGCAGGTTCTCCACGTCCAGCACCGAGAGGTTCCAGGGCTCGAAGATGCCCATCATCTGGCTCAGGGAGGGCGGGTAGGCCCCCGGGAAGATGCGCTTCTCGATCCACGGCTGCAGCGGCGCGGGGTGGTTGCGGCCGATGGTGTGGATCAGGCCACGGCCGCGGCCGTTCAGCGCGCGGCGCGCCACGTCCCCGAGGGCGGCGTAGTTGGCGACGCCCACGTGCTCGAGCATGCCGACGGAGACGAACGCGTCGTAGTGGCCACTGATGTTGCGGTAGTCATCGAGCACGTACTCGACCTGCCCGGCGAGGCCCTCGCGCGCGGCGCGCTCGCGGGCGAACGCGACCTGCTCGCGCGAGATGTTGAAGGCGCGCACGCGCACGCCGTAGTTGCGCGCCATGTGCATCGCCAGGGTCCCCCAGCCGCAGCCCGCCTCGACCACGGTCTCCCCCGAGCGCAGGCGCAGCTTGCGGGACACGTGGTCCATCTTGGCGACCTGTGCCTCGTCGAGGCCCGCCGCGGGGCTCGGGTAATAGGCGCAGGTATAGGCCATCGTGCTGCCGAGCCACAGTGAGTAGAACTCGTTGCCGATGTCGTAGTGGTGGTGGATGTTGTCGCGCGAGCCGGACAGCGTGTTGCGGCGCGGGCGGCGCAGCGCGCCGCGCGCGCGGCGCAGGAACGAATCGGTCTTGCCGGCCGCGACGCCGGAGCGGTAGATACTCTCGAGCAGGCTCACGAGGTCCCCGTCGATCGCGACCGTGCCCTCGCTGTAGGCGTCGCCGAAGCGCAGTGGCGGGTCGGACAGGATCGTCATGAGGGTGCGGCGGTTGGCGAACGTCACCCGTGCCAGCGCCGGCACGTCGCTCGGGCCCACGAGCGCGCGGTCGCGCACCGCAAACTCCAGCGGCGGGTCGCCGAGGAAGGAGCGCAGCCGCGTCAGGAGCCAGGTGTCGATCGAGGAGCCTGGCGCGAGCGCCTGCGACTCGGCGGATTCGCCAAACGGCGGCCGCTGCGCTCCTGCGCTGCGTTCCGGGTTCGATGCCACGGTCTCGTCAACGGCGTTCACGGCTCAGCACCCCTTGCGATTGAGGGTCTAATCTAGCACGCACCGGCCGGGTGCCGCATGACCCCCAAAATGCAACAAAATCAACGGCCGCCGAGGCTCTGGTTGAGCAGGTTGGCGAGCCGGGCACCACTAAAGCAGCCACCGCTCGCGTGCCAGGGCAGCCCCCAGACGCACATACCCGGCGTCGAGCACCACGGTGTCCGGCGCTGGCCGCCCGCAGGTGAATCCGGGGTAGCGGTAGGCGACATTGCGCGCCAGGTTGTTGGTATCGGTCACCCAGCTGTCGGGGGTCCCCTGGCCAGCCTTCCCGAGCAGAATCTGCGCATCGCGCGCCAAGGCACCCCACCCGCAGCAGGTTGCCGCCGCGGTCACCGTTGTCGGCCGCGGGCAGCGGCGGGTGCAGGTTAGCGGTGAGGTGCACCACCCACTCGAGCGCCTCGTTGCGCTCGCGCAGCGGCGCACGCGCATTGCCCAACACCCTGATCAGGCGCTTCAGCTGCTCGCTGCCGCACTCCCCGCCGCGGCACACCTGAGCCATGACAACCGTGCCGCAGAGCGGCGCGTTGTCGTAGTGCCAGCGCGGGTGTGCAGTGCCGGTGCCGTCGACCTCGTCCGCCCACACCGAGACCGCCTCCAGGGTGGTGCGCCCGGAGGGCCGGCCGAACTTGTCCAGATCCTGGGCCAGCAACAGCGCCACCTGCGCGCGCGCGGCCGGCGTGGGCAGCCGGTCCGCGAGTGCCCCGACGGTGCGGTGCCCCTGCGGCGCCCACGCCAGGGCGAGAGGACCGCACGCCAGGCAGAGCCCGAGCAGGCCGGGCGCTGCCCTACTCTTTATTAGGGGCCGCGGCGGCGGCCGGCCGCGGCCTCGGGCCGGGTGGTGCGCCCCTCGTGTAGACTGCGGCGCCTCGCCGCGCGAGAAGCGCGCCACACACTATCGGGAAACCCGCGCATGAACCGCACGCCAACCCTCCTGCCCGTTTGCGTATTTGCCCTGAGCGCTGCCGCTGCCCTCACCGCCAGCGCCGCACCGCCTGCCCCGAGCGCCTCGGGCCTGGATCTTGCGGGCCTCGACCGCGCAGTGCGCCCCGGGGATGACTTCTTCCGCTATGCCAATGGCAGCTGGATGACGGCGAACGAGATCCCGCCCGACCGCTCCTCGTGGGGCTCGGCGGAGATTCTTGATGATCTCACCCGCAAGCGCACCTCGGACCTGATCCAGGGCGCAGGCAAGGGCGCGGCCCCGGGCTCGGAGGCCTACAAGGTCGGGGCCTATTACTCGGCGTACATGGACGAGGCAACGATCGAGGGCGCCGGCCTCACGCCGCTGCAGCCGCAGCTGGCGCGCATCGATGCGATCAAGGACCGTGCCTCTCTCGCGCGCGCGCTCGGCGCGACGCTGCGCGCGGACGTCGACGTCCTGAATGCGACCAACCTGCACACCGAGAACCTCTTTGGCCTGTGGGTGGCCCAGGACCTGAGCGACCCGAAGCGTTACCTGCCGTTCCTCCTGCAGGGCGGCCTGGTGATGCCGGACCGCGACTACTACCTCAATGACTCGCAGAAGATGGCCGACATCCGCGTGCAGTACCAGACGCACATCACCAAGGTACTGATGCTGGCGCAGATCGACCAGGCCCCGGCGCGCGGAGCGCGCGTGTTCGACCTCGAGAAGCGCATCGCGCAGGTGCACTGGAGCCGCGCGGACTCAGAGGAAGTCCTCAAGGGCAACAACCACTGGCAGATCGCGGATTTCGCGCAGAAGGCGCCCGGGCTCGACTGGGGTGAGTATTTCGCGGCCGCGGGACTTGGCCAGCAGAAGGAGTTCGTGGTGTGGCAGCCGAGCGCCCTCACCGGTATCTCAGCCCTCACCGCCAGCATCCCGATCGAGACCTGGAAGGACTGGCTGCGCTTCCACTTCATCGAGGCGAAATCCCCGTACCTGTCGAAGGCCTTCACCGCCGAGCACTTCAGCTTCCACGGCCACATCCTTTCGGGCACGCCGCAGATGGAGCCGCGCTGGAAGCGCGCCGTCAACGTGACCAGCGATGCCCTAGGGGAGGCGGTGGGCAAGCTCTACGTCGCGCACTACTTCCCGGCGAGCGAGAAGGCCCGCGCCGAGGCCATGGTGAAGAACCTCCTCACCGCCTTCGGCCAGCGCATCGATCACCTCGATTGGATGGCGCCGCAGACCCGGGCGCGCGCCAAGGCGAAGCTCGCGGCCCTGAAGGTGGGCGTGGGCTACCCGGACCACTGGCGCAGCTACGCCGCACTCAAGGTCGAGCCGCACGACGCCTTCGGCAACTCCGAGCGCGCCGAGCATTTCGAACTGGAGCGCAACCTGAAGAAGCTCGGCCGCCCGGTGGACCGCGGCGAATGGGTGATGGTGCCGCAGCTGGTGAACGCCGTGAACCTGCCGGCCATGAATGCGCTCAACTTCCCCGCGGCGATCCTGCAGCCTCCCTACTTCGACCCCAAGCGCCCGCAGGTCATGGACTACGGCGCGATCGGCGCCACGATCGGGCATGAGATCAGCCACAGCTTCGATGACCAGGGCGCGCTCTTCGATGCCAGCGGGCGGCTGCAGAACTGGTGGACGAAGGAGGACTTTGCGCACTTCGAGGCCGCCGGCAAGCGCCTGGCGGAGGAGTTCGACGCCTACCACCCCTACCCCGACATCCACGTCAACGGCAAGCAGACGCTCAGCGAGAACATCGCCGACGTGGCGGGGCTCTCGGCCGCCTATGACGGCTGGCGCCTTACGCTGCACGGCAAGCCTGCCGCCGGGGCCGATGGCTTCACCGCCGAGCAGCTGTTCTTCCTGAGCTTCGCGCAAAGCTGGCGCGAGAAGGTGCGTGAGGCGGCGCTGCGACGGCGCATCGTCACGGACGGTCACGCCCCGGATGAGTACCGCGCCGACACCGTGCGCAACCTCGATCCCTGGTACGCAGCCTTCAGCGTGCAGGCGGGCGAGAAGCTCTACCTCGCGCCGGCGGATCGCGTGCGCGTCTGGTAGGAATCGTGGGCGTCAGTCCCTGCGCGTGAAGGTGACGCTGCAGGGACGCCCTTCCACGCGCTGGCCGCTGCCCGAGGCAGCAGCGAAGTGCGTGTCGATGTGGTACCCGTACTCGGTGCCGGCCGGGCGGTCGCCGACCGCGTACGGGGCGGCGCCGACCAGGCCCTTCGCGTAGAGGTTCGCGGCGCCGTCGGCGCCGATCACGCCATCGATCTGCAGCCAGCCAGGCTCGCCCTTCGTGCCCTTCTGCGCGTGCAGCACGTCATCCTTGATAGTGGCGGGGAACTCGAAGGAGTAGCCTAGCGCGCCCCTTGCATTCGGGCACGACAGCACCGTCGTCCAGGTGCCGTCGAAATGCCGGTGGGGCGCTTCGGCGCGGGCAACCGAGACAACGCTCAGGCCGCACAACAAACCAACAGTCAGTCTGAACACGTCTTAGCTCTGTTTCTTGCCGCGCTGTGGGACTCGTACCCCGGCAAGATACACCGCAAGCTCGGCGGACGGTCAAGAGACACCCTTAATCGCGGCAGCGGCAGCAGTTTGCGAGCAGACCGCTGCGCCGCGACAATGAATCTCTTTGACCCCGGCTGCCCAATCAAGAACACTCGCTTGATCGCACGTTTCCGGGAGGCCGCATGACCGCGCCAACGCCCGATCAGACGACGCTCCAAGGCACGCGGGTACGTGCCGTGGCTCTCGGACTCGCTCTCCTCGCCGCCGCAGCCGGGATTGGCTGGTTCGTCAGGCGCGACGCACTCGACTTCGTCACGCTCGATCCTGAGAAGTTCACGCCCTACTACTGGCCACGCCGCCACCCGCTGCTGCTGCACATCGGTGGCGGCTTCCTGGCGCTGACGGCCGGGCTGGCGCAGTTGTTCCTCGGGCTCACCGGGCGCACGCAGCGGGCGCATCGCTGGCTCGGTCGGCTCTACCTCATAGCTGTGATGACCGCTGCTCTCGCCGCCCTCTACCTGGTGACTACCATCCCGCTCTCCGGCTACTCGGCAGGTCTTCTCGGGCTCGCGCTTTGCTGGGTCGTGACGAGTTCGATGGGGTATCGCGCCGTGCGCCGCGGCGACTTCGCCGAGCACCGCGCCTGGATGCTTCGCAGCTATGTCGTGACCTTCGGCTTCGTGAGCCTGCGGGTGATCCAGAATGTCATCATGGGCATGGAGTGGGCCGACGAGGACACGAGCGTGGCGATTGCCGCATGGCTGTGCTGGCTGGTCCCGCTGGCGATTGCCGAACCCCTGATCCGCACCCAGCAGGCCGCCTCCCTCCGGATTACCACCGGCGACTGAAGGGCATGCCTCAGGGCTGCTGCATCCATCGCAGCAGCGTCCGCGTCAGAGCCACGCGCGCGCCCGAATACGCGTGATCGCTACTCAGGTGCACCGCCGTGAGGCTCGCCGGATCGGCGGCTGCCGCCACGGCATCGTCCTCGTCACGGAAGCGATCATCGCAGGAGACCACGAGCAACGAGCGTCCCCGCCACAGCGGCGCCAGGTTCACGAGATCCCATGCGCGCGCGTGGGACTTGAGCTCCTTCACCAGCGTCGCGGCGGAGGTGCCGCGCAGCGGCCCGAGTTCACCCTGGAAGCGGGCGCGGGTCTCCTCGAACCAGCCCGGGCGCGCCATCGCCAGGCGCCGGTTGGCAGCGGAGATAAGGGCGAGGCCTGCGAGTTCGCGGTCACGTGCCGCCACCACGCCGGCAACCTGGCCGCCGACGCTGTGGCCCACGAGCACGATGCGCTGGGGGTTGACGGCCAGCTGCTGCGCATGGGCGCGCAGGTACTGAAGCGCTGCCTGCGTATCCTCGATGCAATGGGTGAAGGAGAAGGTGCCCGTGCTTCCCCAGCTGCCACGGTAGTGGAAGATGAGCGCGTTGAAGCCAGCGCGGCGCAGTGCCTGGGCAAGGTCACCGTTCTGCTCAAAGCCCGCGAAGCCGTGCAGCAGCACGACGGTCGGGTGATCGCCCGGGCCGGCAGCCTGGTAGAACACCCCGTACAGCTGCGCGCCGCCACTCGGGATGCTCATCTCCAGCATCTGCGGCGGCGGTTGCATCGGCGGCGGGTCGGCGGCGAGCGGGTCGAACGCAGCCGGCTCGTCTGCGTGCACGAGGGCCGCAAGGAGTGCGGCTGCGGCCATCAGGCCGCAGCGCAGTGCTCCGCCGCGGGCACTCACCGCGCCGCCGCTCGCATCTTTGCGTAGTACACGAGCGTCACGTACGGGAAGATCACCTGGCCGCCGTGCGCGTGGCGCTCGAACGCTGAGCGCATGCCCTCGAGCAGCGGCTCATGCTGCGGATTGCCCGCCTCAGGTGCCCACGAGGAGGACATCAGCCGCCCGATCAGGCCCGCATAATCGAACACCTGCTGGTTGGGGAAGGTGGCGAGCTCCATGGCACCACCGAGGAACTTGCGCATGGCGGCCTCGTCCGCGCGGCTGCCGACCACCTGGTCGTACTCGGGCGCGTGCGCACGTGCTACGCGCTCGAAGTCCTGGAGGAAGGCGCTCCCCTGGCTCGGGTGCTCGTTCCACAGGAGCGCCCCGTGGCCGCCCGGCCGCAGCACGCGCAGCGCCTCGCGCCGTGCGGGCTCTACCTTGAACCAGTGGAATGCCTGGCCCGCCACCAGCAGGTCGACGCTCCCGGAATCCAGGGTCGTCTCCTCGGCGCTGCCGCGGATGCTGTGGAAGCGTGGTGCCGCGCCGAGCAGCACCTCGGCTGCGCCGCGCATGCCATCGTTCGGCTCGACGCCAAACACCTCGGCCCCGCTTGCGAGCAACAGCTGCGTGAGTATCCCGGTGCCCGAGCCGATGTCGGCCACCACCGCGCCCGGATGAAGTCCGCAGCGCTCCTGCAGCAGCGCGATGGCCGCCGGCGGGTAGCTCGGGCGGTAGCGGACGTAGTTCTCGACCCGGCTGGAGAAGCGTCCGGTCGGGTCGCGGGGCGTGGCAGTCATCGTCTCTCCATCATCGCGCTCGGTGCGCCTGTACTGGGAGCGGCACCGGCACAGTGCCGGCAGCACCGGGCGCCGGCATCACTCCAACAAAACCGCCCGACGCGCTAGCTTATCCGAAGCGCCAAGCCCACTCACGGAGACCGCCATGCCCGATACCTATCGCCGCCTCGAGACGCAGCTGGTGCATGCCGGAGAGCCGCTGCCGCGCATCCTGGGCGCGATCGAGATGCCGATCTTCCAGTCGGCCACCTACGCCTACGCGGGCGAGGGCCGCTATGACGACGTGCGCTACCTGCGCAACAACAACACCCCGAGCCAGCTCGCGCTGCACGAGAAGCTCGCGGTCCTGGAGGGGGCCGAGGCGGCGCTCGTGGCCGCAAGCGGCATGGCGGCGATCTCCACCACGCTGCTCGCGGTGCTCGCGCCCGGGGATCACCTGCTGGCGCAGCGCGGGCTGTACGGTGGCACGCATGAGCTCGTCGCCCAGCAGTTCGGCAACTTCGGGCTGAGCGCCACGTTCATCGATGCGGGTGAGCCGGGCAGCTGGGCTGCGCAACTCACCCCGCGCACGCGCGCCATTTACGTCGAATCGATGACCAACCCGCTGCTGGCGGTTGCGGACCTGGCCTCCGTGGTCGCCTTCGCCCGCGCGCATGGCCTGATCGCGATCATCGACAACACCTTCGCCAGTCCGGTCAACTTCCGCCCCATCCCGTTCGGGTTCGACCTGTGCATCCACAGCGCCACCAAGTACCTGAACGGCCACGCCGACATCGTCGCCGGCGCGGTGGCCGGAAGCACAGCCCTCATCGAGCGCATCCGCCACAAGCTGAACCTGCTGGGCGGTGCGCTCGATGCGCACGCGGCCTTCCTCCTCAAGCGCGGACTGAAGACGCTGGCGCTGCGGGTGCGCTACCAGAACGAGAGCACCCTCGCGCTGGCGCGCTTTCTGGCCGCGCAGGCGCGCGTCGTGCGCGTGAACTACCCGGGACTGGAGAGTCACCCGCAGCACGGCCGCGCGCGTGAGCTGTTCGCTGGCTGCGGTGGTGTGCTGAGTTTCGAGCTGCAGGGCGGTGCGCGCGAGGCCGACGCGCTCGCTGCGCGCCTGAGCATCCCGGCGCTGGCGCCCAGTCTCGGGGGCGTACAGACCCTGCTGACGCGGCCGGCCACCACCTCGCACGCGGGACTGAGCCCTGCGGAGCGTGCCGGCCTGGGCATCACGGACGGGTTGCTGCGCCTGTCGGTGGGGATCGAGGCCACCGAGGATCTCCTCGAGGACCTGGCGCAGGCGTTGCGCTAGAGCCGCGCCGCAAGCTCCGGGTGGCGGGTGTGCCCAAGGCCGGGCACACTGCGCCCCCTCGCCCGGACCATCCCAACGACAGCTCATGACAGCCGAACCGACCACCACGATCGCCAGCGCCGGCCCGCAGGACACCCTTGGACGCACCGCGCTCGAGCTCACCGTGCTCGGCGCGATCTGGGGCGGATCGTTCCTCTTCATGCGCGTGGCCGCCGGGGCCTTCGGGCCGTTCCCGCTGGTGGAGGCGCGCCTCGCGCTCGGCGCGCTCATCCTGCTGCCGTTCCTGTGGCAGGCCCGCGCACGTTTCACCCCGGCACTGTGGCTGCGCATCGCCGGCATCGCGGCGGTGAACTCGGTGATTCCTTTCTGCCTGTTCGCCTGGGGCGCCGAACGCGCTCCCGCCGGGATCGGCGCCATCACCAACGCCATGACGGTGATGTTCACCGCCCTCGTGGCCTACTTCCTTTATAAGGAGCACATCGGCCAGCGCCGCCTCATCGGGCTCGCCGCCGGGTTCATCGGCGTCGCGGTGCTCGCCAGCGGTCGCACCGGGGGGGTGCAGGTGTGGCCGGCCGCCCTCGCCGGCACCGCGGCCTCGCTGTGCTATGGCTTTGGCATCAACCTCGTCAAGCGCCACCTCTCGGGACTGCCCGCAGGTGCCATCGCTGCGGCCAACCTGCTCGCCGGGAGCATCCTGCTCGCGCCGCTTGCGCTCTACAGCTGGCCGCGACAGCCACCCGGCGCGCACGCCTGGGTGAGTGCCGTGCTGCTCGGGGTGCTGTGCACCGGCATCGCGTTCGTCTTCTATTACCGGCTGATCGCGCGCATCGGCGCGGCACGCACCTCGACGGTGACTTACCTCGTGCCGTTGTTCGGGGTGGTGTGGGCGTGGCTGCTCCTCGGGGAACCCCTCACGCTCACCATGGCGGTGGCCGGCCTCCTGATACTGGCGGGCGTCGCGCTCAGCCAGCAGCCGGCGAAGCGCTGATGCCGGCGGTTTCTTTCGAGGGTCTGGTCAACGTGCGCGACCTCGGGGGCTATCCGACCCGCGACGGCGGCCTCACGCGCCTGCACTCGCTGGTAAGGGCGGATGACCTGTGGCAGCTCACCCCAGCGGGGCTCGCGGCGCTCGAGGGCTACGGCATCCGCACGGTCATCGACCTGCGCTGGCCGGAAGAAGCCGCGCGCAATCCCAATCCGGTGCCGCGGGCGCTGCCCGGGGTGCGCTTCCTCCCGATCTCGCTCCTCACCCACACCGAGGACGAGTGGCGCCTGCGCAGCCGCGACGTCGTCAAGGAGCTGTGGAAGTGCACCGTACTGGAGCGGGTGCGGCGCGAGCTGCGTCAGGTGCTGGCCGCGATCGCGGATGCCGCCCCCGGCGGGCTCCTGTTCCACTGCGTGGCCGGCAAGGACCGCACCGGCCTGATCGCAGCGCTGCTGCTCGCGCTCGCGGACGTGGAGCCGGACGCCATCGCGAGCGACTACGCGGTGAGCGGGCCGAACCTGCGCGCGACCTACCTGAAGCGCTACGCGGACGCCGATCCGGAGCGCATCCTCGAGGCCCTGCGCTGCCCCGAGCAGGGCGCGCACAACATGCTGAAGTTCCTCGCCGGCGCCGGCGGGATCCGCGCCTACCTGCACGACATCGGTCTGACCGATGCCCAGGTCGCGGCGCTGCGTGCGCGGCTGCGTTCCTAGACCAAGGGACGCGCGTGACCGGGGCGCGGCCGTTCACATCGCATTCAGCGGGTGTTGGCGATACTGGCCGCGCACCGGATGAATGCTCCCCCGGACCGCCCACATTCGAAAGCGCGGGCACATTAGCGGCATGAAGGTCCAGGATTTGGGCGCTTCTCCGGTGCGTTCCCTCTTAGACTAGCCGCACCGGCTCCCGCGGACGCGGTTGCCGAGGACACGTTCGGGAGTCTTCACCATGGATATCACCGGTGGCTGCCTATGCCGTGCGGTGCGCTATTCCTCGCAATCTGCGCCCATCGTCACGCGTGCCTGCTGGTGCCGGGTCTGCCAGTACATTGGCGCTGGCAGCGGCACGGTCAACGTTTGCTTTGCGAGTTCCGGGCTGCAGGTGCACGGGGAGCTGCGGGATTTCCCGCTCACCGCCGACAGCGGCAACCTCATGCACCGGCGTTTCTGCCCGGCCTGCGGCACCCATATCTTCAGCGCAGCCGAAGCACGGCCGCACCTGGTGTTCGTGCGCGCCGGGACCCTGGATGACCCGGAAGTCGCCCGCCCCGCCATGACCATCTGGACGGCCGCAGCACCGAGCTGGGCCTGCATCAGCCCGGAACTGCCGCGGGTGCCCGGGCAGCCGCCGCCGGCGGCCTGAAGGGCGACGCCCCTAGTGCAGGTTCAACGCGGCGCGCAGCTGCGAGGCCGTCATGGTGCGGGTGTAGGTGGACGTGCCGACATCGAATTCGCGTGCACGGGCGAGGCCACCCACGACCACGGGCTCGAAGCCTGCGTCCTTCACCAGCGCCTGCGCCACGGCGAGCGCCTCGGCATCATCGCCCGCAAGCGGTATCGCGACCGGTTCGCCGGCGCGATGCGCGAGCCGCTCGAGGTCGCCGTAGTTGATGGCGTTGAAGACGCGCACCAGGCGCACACCGGGCAGGAATCGTGGGGAGGCAACACCCGTACCCTGCGCCCGCGCCTCCAGCGCCATCGGCCCGTCGCGCTCGGGGTAGGGATTGCAGGTATCGAGGACGATCTTGCCGGCGAGCTCGGCCCGTAGGTCCTGGCCAAGCTGTGGCAGGGCCTTGTAGGGCACCGACACCAGCACTGCGTCGCCGAACAGCGCCGCCTCGCGTGGCGTTCCGACCCGTGCCTTAGGTCCCAGCGCTGCGGCCAGTGACTTCAGTTCCTCCGGGTGGCGCGAGGAGATGAGGACTTCGTGGCCGGCCTGCACCCAGAGCTTGGCCAGGGCACCACCGATGTGGCCCGTGCCGATGATCCCGATCCGCAGGGGCTGCGGCGTCGCGGTCGCGCCTGCGCAGGCCCAGCCCGAGCCCAGCAGCAGCGCGGCTGCAAGCGCCCAGGCACGCAGCAGCCCGGGCACAGGCTGCGCCGCCGTCGGGCCGCAGTGTGCACCCGCGCGCCGCGCACCCAACGCGAGCCGCGGATTGGCCCCAAACCGCACGGTGAAAGCCCCAGCCCGCGCGTGCCTTACTTCTTGCGGCGCGCTCCGGAACGCTTCGCCGCGCGAAAGGAGATGCCCGAGCGCATTGCCTTCTGCTGAACCGCAGCCGCGGTGCGACCGAGCTTCTTGGCAACCTGTCCCGTCGGCGTGCCCGCCTTCGCGAGTGCCTTGAGAGTTTTAAGTTCGCTGGCGCTCCAGGAAGCGCCGTCGTTCGGTGGACGTCTTGCCATGTTGTAACTCCGTGATCGCAGTAACCGGGGTCGGCGATCATACACCGGCAATACTGCACGCGCGCACCCGCTAACGATCTGAAACATGTTAGTTCGCGTGTCTTAGGGCTGGTGTTGTTCCGCGGCGCCGCCGCGATTCAACTTGTAACTCGCGCCGCGGCGGGGTGCCCCGCGCGGATGTTGGCGCGCCGGGAGCCTCACGCGGCACGAAACTAAAGCGTGGCAACACCGTGCCGCGGCGGGCTTTTTCGCGCTTCAGTGCGCGGCGACGGGGGATGGCGCGGAACGTCTGCGCCGCCCGCAGCGCGCTGCCGCGCCGGAACGTCAGCCGGCGCGTGTCGTGGCAACCACGGCTCAGGGGAACTCGCCGCGTCGGCGAATGCCGACACGGGCCGTGTCAGCGCGGAGTGTTACTCCGTGAGTCCGGCGCGCAGGTAGGCGGCGTCCACGCAGTTGGACAACAGCATGGCGATGGTCATGGGCCCGAGCCCCCCGGGCACGGGCGTGATCCAGGCCGCGCGCCGCGCGGCGCCTTCAAACTCGACGTCGCCGACGAGCTTGCCCGAAGCGCTGCGGTTGATGCCGACGTCGAACACCACCGCTCCAGGGCGGATCCACTCCCCCGGCACGAAGCCTTCCTTGCCCACCGCCGCCACCACGACTTCAGCGCGCTCGACTTCCGCACGCAGGTCGCGGGTGCCGGTATGGCAGACGGTGACGGTGGCGCGCGCCAGCAGCAGCTCGAGCGCCATCGGGCGGCCGACGATGTTGGATGCACCCACCACGCAGGCGCGCAGCCCGGTGAGGTCGATGCCGTATTCGTGCGCCAGGCGGATGACGCCGAAAGGCGTGCAGGGCCGCAGGCGCGGGCGCTTCTGCGCGAGCAGCCCGGTGTTGGCCGGATGGAAGCCATCGACGTCCTTGGCCGGATCCACCGCGTCCATGACGCGGTTGGCATCGACCCCCTTGGGCAGCGGTAGCTGCACCAGGATGCCGTCGACCCGCGGGTCGCGGTTGAGCGCCTCGACCAGGGCCAGGATCTGCGCCTCGCTGGTACTCACCGGCAGGTCGTGCGCGAAGGACTCGATGCCCGCCTCGAGCGAGGATTTGCGCTTGTTGCGCACGTAGACGCTGGAAGCCGGGTCCTCGCCCACCTGCACCACGGCAAGCCCCGGTCGGCGACCCGAGCGCGCCGCGAAGGCCGCGGCGCGCTCGGCAACCTGTGCCCGCACCTTGGCGGCAACAGCCTTGCCGTCAAGGATCCGCGCGCCGCCTGCGGCGCGTTCCACGGGTGGCGTGCTCATCAGTAGCGGTAGCTGTCGGGCTTGTAGGGGCCGGACTTGTCCACGCCGATGTAGCGCGCCTGCGCATCGGTGAGCTCGGAGAGCTCGACGTTGAGCTTCTTCAGCTGCAGCCGCGCCACCTTCTCATCGAGGTGCTTGGGTAGCACGTAGACCCCGATCGGGTACTTGGCGGTGTGCGTGAAGAGCTCGACCTGCGCGATCGTCTGGTTGGCGAAGCTCGAGCTCATGACGTAACTCGGATGCCCGGTGCCGCAGCCGAGGTTCACGAGGCGCCCTTCGGCCAGCAGGATCAGCCGCCGGCCATCGGGGAGGATCACGTGATCGACCTGCGGCTTGATGTTCTCCCACTTGTACTGCTTGAGGCTCGCGACATCGATCTCGTTGTCGAAGTGGCCGATGTTGCACACGATGGCGTTGTGCTTCATGCGGCTCATGTGCTCGTGCGTGATGACGTGGTAGTTACCGGTGGCGCTGACGAAGATGTCGCCCTTGTCGGCCGCGTAGTCCATGGTAACCACGCGGTAGCCTTCCATGGCCGCCTGCAGCGCGCAGATCGGATCGATCTCGGTGATCCACACCTGGGCAGACAGCGCCCGCAGCGCCTGCGCCGAGCCCTTGCCGACGTCACCGTAGCCGCACACCACGGCCACCTTGCCGGCGACCATGACATCGGTGGCACGCTTGATGGCATCCACCAGCGACTCACGGCAGCCGTAGAGGTTGTCGAACTTGCTCTTGGTGACTGAGTCGTTGACGTTGATGGCCGGGAAGGCGAGCTTGCCCTCCTTGGCCATCTGGTACAGGCGCTTGACGCCGGTGGTGGTCTCCTCGGTTACGCCCCGCACCTTGCCGATGCGCGTCGAGTACCACTTCGGGTCCGACTTGAGCTTGGCGCGGATGGCCGCGAACAGCTCAGTCTCCTCTTCGCTCGTGGGCTTGGCGATCACGCTCGGGTCGCTCTCCGCGCGCGTGCCCAGGTGCAGCAGCAGCGTGGCATCGCCGCCGTCGTCGAGGATCATGTTGGTGTAGCCGCCGTCCGGCCACTCGAAGATGCGGTGCGTGTAGTCCCAGTAGTCCGCCAGTGACTCGCCCTTCCAGGCGAACACGGCGGTGCCATTGGCGGCGATCGCCGCGGCGGCATGGTCCTGCGTGGAGAAGATGTTGCAGGAGGCCCAGCGCACCTCCGCGCCCAGGGCCTGCAGCGTCTCGATGAGCACCGCGGTCTGGATCGTCATGTGCAGGGAGCCGGTGATGCGGGCGCCCTTGAGCGGGCGGGTGCGCGCGTATTCCTCGCGGATTGCCATGAGGCCGGGCATCTCGGTCTCGGCGATGGCGATTTCCTTGCGGCCCCAGGCGGCAAGTGCGAGGTCGGCAACCTTGAAGTCGTTGCTGGCGGCGGGTTTCAGTGTGGCGTTCATACTTCGATAACTCCGAATGACAGAGTGAGCGCCGTATGGATGTTCCGTCCCTGCTGAGCCTGGCAGGCGCCCCGGGGATCTCCCGGGCAACCTGTCGCAACGCTCCTCAGCAGGCGCGGCTGCCGCTTGCGCGGCGCATAGATGAGAGTTTACGCGGCCCGCACACCCTTTGCCTCGGCGGCCAGCGTCTCGGCAAGATCGGTGCGCTCCCAGGTGAACTCGGGCTCCGTGCGCCCGAAGTGCCCGTAGGCGGCGGTCTTCTGGTAGATCGGGCGCACCAGATCGAGCATCTCGCGCAGCCCGTAGGGAGTGAGGTCAAAGTGCTTGCGCACCAGCTGTGTCAGGCGCTCGCGCGACAGGCGGCTGGTGCCGAAGGTTTCCACCATGATCGAAGTGGGCTCGGCGACACCGATGGCGTACGAGACCTGCACCTCGCAGCGCTCCGCCAGGCCGGCCGCTACGATGTTCTTGGCGACGTAGCGCGCCGCGTACGCGGCCGAGCGGTCCACCTTGGAGGGGTCCTTGCCGGAGAACGCGCCGCCGCCATGGCGGGCGTAGCCACCGTAGGTATCGACGATGATCTTGCGCCCGGTGAGTCCGCAGTCGCCCACCGGACCGCCGGTGACGAAACGCCCGGTCGGGTTGATGTGGTACTTGGTGCGCTTGTCGACCCACTTGGCCGGGAGCACGGGCTTCAGGATCTCCTCCATCACCGCCTCGCGCAGTACGCGCGTCGAGACCTCGGGGCTGTGCTGCGTTGAAAGCACCACGGCCTCAAGTCCGACGGGCTTGTTGTCCTCGTAGCGCAGGGTCACCTGGCTCTTGGCGTCGGGGCGCAGCCACTCGAGCTTGCCGGACTTGCGCACTTGCGCCTGGCGCTTCACCAGGCGGTGGGCGAGCGTGATCGGCGCCGGCATCAGCACGTCGGTCTCGTTGGTGGCGTAGCCGAACATCAGTCCCTGGTCGCCCGCACCCTGCTTGCGCTCGTCCTTGCGGTCGACGCCCTGGGCGATGTCCGGGGACTGCTTGCCGATGATGTTGAGCACGCCGCAGCTGGCACCATCGAAGCCCATGTCGGAGGAGTTGTAGCCGATGTCGAGCACGGTCTTGCGCACCAGCGCCTCGACGTCCACCCAGGCACGCGTCGTCACCTCGCCGGCGACGATCACCACCCCGGTCTTTACCAGGGTCTCGCAGGCCACGCGGCCGCGGTCATCCTCCTTGAGGATGGCATCGAGCACCGCATCCGAGATCTGGTCGGCAACCTTGTCGGGATGGCCCTCGGAAACTGACTCCGAGGTGAAAAGATAGTCATGCGCCATGGGGTGAGTTCTCGTCCGCGTGCGTGGGGGTCAAACTCCTAGTTTAACTCAGGTCCTTTGCTGCGTGCTGGCCCCTGGGCAATATGTCCGGGAGATCTAAGTACATGAGCGCGCGGGGCATTTGCGCCGGCCTTGAGGCCTCTGCCCGGGCCCCAGTGCTTCAGCGGCTTCGCCGCCGGGACGCGGCAGCCAGCTAGCCGAAACTCTGCCGCAGCCGCGCGGCGATCTGCGCCGGCGTCGCCGTGTGGTTTTGGGTGCCGCGCGACTCGATCTTCAGCGCCCCGAGGAGTGAGGCGATCTGCCCGGTGGCCCGCCAGTCGAGCCCGTGCAGCAGGCCGTGGATCAGGCCGGCGCGGTAGGCGTCGCCGCAGCCGGTAGGGTCCACTACCTGCGCGACCGGCGCTGCCGGTATCGTGAGTTCCTCGCCGCGCGTGTAGATCGAGGAACCCGCGGCGCCGCGCGTGATGATCAGCGCCTCAACGCGCTCGGTGAGTTCCGCCACGCCCCAGCCGGTGCGCTGCTGCACCAGCTGCCACTCGTAGTCATTTAAGGTCACCCAGCGCGCCTGGGCGATGAAGCCCTTCAGGTCCTCGCCCGAGAACATCGGCAGTCCCTGCCCCGGATCGAAGATGAACGGGATCCGGCCCGCGCTGAACTGGGCGGCATGCGCGATCATGCCGTCGCGCCCGTCCGGGGCGACGATGCCAAGCGCGATGCCCTGCGCTGCGCTCACCTGGTTGAGGTGCGAGTGCTGCATGGCGCCGGGGTGGAAGGCGGTGATCTGGTTGTCATCCACGTCCGTGGTGATGAACGCCTGGGCGGTGAGCTCGGAGTCGATGACCTTCACGTGATCGGTGGGCACCCCGCACTGGAGCAGCCACTCGCGGTACGGAGCGAAGTCACTGCCCACCGTCGCCATCGGGTAGCCGGTATCCCCCAGGAGCTTGAGGTTGTAGGCGATGTTGCCGGCGCAGCCGCCGAACTCCCGGCGCAGCTGCGGCACCAGGAAGGAGACATTCAGCATGTGGATCTTGTCGGGCAGGATGTGATTGGCGAAGCGATCGCCGAATACCATGATCGTGTCGTAGGCCACCGATCCGCAGATCAGCGCGCGGCCGGTGCCGCTCTTCTTCAGCTCGTTGTTCATGTCGTGGGGCTAAGTCAGTCGCTGGGGATGGGTATAGACCACGTGGCGGTCGGGCCGCGCGAAGGCTACCAGGGTCAGGCCGGTTTCCTGCGCCATGCGCACCGCAAACGCGGTCGGGGCGGAGAACGCCACCAGGATCGGGACCCCGACGGTCGCACACTTCTGCACCATCTCGTAGCTGGCGCGACTCGTGATGAGCATGTAGCCGGATGCAAAATCGACGTTGCCGCGCGCGAGCGCGCCGATCGCCTTGTCGAGTGCGTTATGGCGCCCGACGTCCTCGCGCACCAGCTGGATGCCGTCATCTGGCGACACCCACGCCGCCCCGTGCACGCTCCCCGTGCGCTCGTTGATCGGCTGGCGCGTGGACAGCTCGCGGATCGCCGCGTGCATGTTGAGCGCCGACAGCGTGACGCCCGCCGGCACCGGCGGGACCTTGCGGATCGCATCCTCGGCGGTCTCGGCACCACACAGGCCGCAGCCGGTGCGCCCGGCGAGGTTGCGGCGGCGCTGCAGCAGCTGCGAAAAGCGCTCCCAGGCGACCGTGATGTGCACGTCCGCCACGCCCTCCCCGCGCACCACCTCGACGCCGCGGATCTCCTCCTTGCGCTCGACCAGTCCCTCGCTGAGGGTGAAGCCGACACCGTAGTCCTCGAGGTCCGCCGGGGTCGCCAGCATGACCACGTGCGGCACGTCGTGGTAGACGAGCGCGACCGGCACCTCCTCGGCCACAAGGTCGCTCGCCTGGCTCAGCGTGCCCTGGGTCCAGCGCTCGACCTTGACCTCCGAGCTCACGGCAAGGGCCGCGGCAGCCGGCGTCGCCGCGCCCGCATCCGCGCTCATCGGTGCTTCCCGGGCGCCGCGGGCACGCCGTGCTTGGCCAGGTGGTTCATAAGGATCGAGTATACGTCCTGGGAACGCGACGGGCCGGCGCGCCCCGCGCCACGCTTCGGTAACCTTCCGGCAGCCGCAGCGTTGATACCCGCAAAGACCCGGCCGCTCTACACTCGGGCCGTCGCCGCGAAAGATCGGAACATCCGTGCCGAGTGCACCCATCGACAACCTGCGCACGGCATTGGAGCTCGTCGGCTGCCTGCTGCTCGCGGCCGGGGCGGCACGCGCCGACGTTCCCACCCCGCTGGCCGGCGTGAGCGTGGGCGGCGGTGCCGCCCTCACCAGCGACTACATCTACCGCGGGGTATCCGAGAGCGATGGCCACGGCGCCGTGCAGGCCGACCTGCACGTGTCAGGCTCCGAGGGCAGCTTCCTCGGGCTGTGGGCCTCGAGCCGCGACAGCGATCTGCAACCGGGCGCCCCGGCGGTACTGGACGTCTACCTCGGGCAGCGCTTTGAGCTCGGAAGCTCATGGAGCGCCACCCTCGGGGCGCGCAGCCACTACTACCCCGGGGCCAGCGAATACGAGCCCTCCGCGGACTACCAGGAACTCAGCGCCGCCTTCAGCTACCTCGATCGCTGGTCGCTGAGCTTCACCGCCATTCCCAATGCCGTGCGCTACTGGGTGTACACGCGCCTGAGCCGTTCCCCGGCTTATGTCGCGGACGCTTCCGGGCAGTGGCTGATCGGCCGGGCCTTCTTCCTGACCGGAGGAGCCGGCTACTACTACTCAAGCGGCACCGGGCCGGGCATCGAGCGCTCCACGGGCTACGCCTACGGGAACCTCGGGGCAGCCTACGAGCTGCGCTCCTGGAGGCTCGACCTCGGCTACTTCCTCGCCCAGGAGGCCGCCCGCCGCTCCTTCCCCTACCCCATCGCCAGTTCCCGCTTCGCCGCGACCCTCGCCTGGCGGTTTTGACCAGGGCTTCCCCCGAAGACTAGGGTGGTCCAATGAACCGGCGCGCCCTGCTGCGGACACTTACCGCAGTGACGGGTATACAGGTGACAGGCAGGAGCATGGCGGAGCCGACATATCGCGGGGCAGCCTCGGTGGCGCGGGAGGTAGAGCTAATCGCGCGCATCGGCGAGGGCGACCGCCGCGCGTTCGAGGAGCTCTACAACCTCTATCACCGCCGCATGGCCCGCTTCCTGACGCGCCTCACCCGGCGTTATGACATCGCCGAGGAGGTCATCAACGACACCTTCTGGGTGGTGTGGCGCAACGCCAAGAGCTTCCGCGGCGAATCCCAGCCCTCGACCTGGATCCTCGGCATCGCCTACCGCAAGGCGCGCAGTGCATTCCGGGCCTCCGCGCGCCTCACCGCGAAGAACCTGGCCGTCGCCTCCGAGCCACTCACGGCCGAGACACCCTCGGGGACCGAGGAACTGCGCGACTGGCTCGGCCAGGCGCTGGCCCAGATCCCCGCCGAGCAGCGCATGGCGGTTGAGCTGTGCTATGAGCTCGGGTACTCGTGCGAGGAGATCGCCGCCATCATGAACTGCCCGGTAAACACCGTGAAGACGCGCCTGTTCCACGCGCGTGCCAAGCTGCAGAAGCTGCTGCCACAGCTCGCCGCCCCACACGCGGACCGGCTCACGGGTGCCGGCGAAGGCCAACTGAAATGAACACCGCCTCCGCCTCACGCCACGAGGAAGTGTGGCTGCTGCTGCCCTGGCTCGCCAACGGGCGCCTGACGGGCGCGCAGCGCACGCAGGTGGAAGCACACCTGCGTGAGTGCGAGGAGTGCCGATGCGAGGCCGCCACGCAGCGGCGCATCGCCACACTGCTGACCGCGCCAGAGCGCGTGACCTACGCGCCGGGGCCCTCGCTGCGCAAACTCCTGGGCCGCATCGACGCCGAGGCGAGCGGCGCGGCCGTGCCACAGCCGCGCGCCGCGCGCCGGCGCTCCCCGCCCTCCTGGCGGCCGCCGGGGCTTGCCTGGGCGGCGACGTTCACCCTCGCGATGGGACTTGGCCTGCTGGGCGCCACGGCCTACCGCTGGACGCAGCCGCTCTACGCCACCTACACGGCCGCTGCGCGCCAGCCGGCGCAGGTGCTGCACATCGCCTTCGAGCGCACGCTGCCCGTCGGGGACGTGGAGGAGGCTCTGCGCGCGGCCGGCGCGCGCGTCGTCGAGGGTCCCGACAGCCGCGGCATTTTCGGCGTCGCGCCGCTGACGGTGGCGCAAGGCGCCACGGCCGCCGGCGCAGCTCCCGGGATGCGTGCGCTTGCCGCGCGCCTGCGCTCGGACCCACGGGTGCGCTGGGTCGAGCCGCTCACCGGCACGACCCCTGAGGCCCAGGGAACACCCCCCGGGAACCCCTGATGCGCTACGGCGCGAGCCTCCTGTTGCTGGGGTTGCTGGCGCTGGCGCCCGCGCTGCGCGCCGCCCCGCCGCCGCTCCCGGCCATCGCCCAGGGGCCACGCATCGTGGTCGCCTTCGCCAATCCTGAGCACGCGGCGCCAGCACCCGCCGGCACCACAGGCACGCGCTACGGCGGCGATGGCTACCGGGTGGCGCAGGATGCGCAGCGCGAGGCGCACCGCGTCAGTGAGCGCTACGCACTGCATGCACTCAGCAGCTGGCCCATCCAGGCGCTCTCCATGCACTGCGTGGTGTACGAGATCCGCGATGGCCGCAGCATCGAGGAGGTGCTTGCGCTGCTGAAGTCCGACCCTGGCGTGGTGCTGGCGCAGCCGCTGCAGGAGTTCCGCACCCTGAGCGAGCCTGCCGCCCAAGGCTACAACGACCCGCTCTATGACCTGCAGACCAACCTCTCCGCGCTCAACGTCCCACAGGCGCAGGCGCGCAGCCAGGGGGCCGGCCTGAAGGTGGCGCTCATCGACACCGCAGTCGACGAGCAGCACCCGGACCTGCGCGGCCGCATCCTGCGCAGCCACTCCTTCGTTGCGGGCGCGCCGGCGGGGATGCGTCACGGCACCGCCATGGCGGGCATCATCGCGGCGACGGCCAACAACCACATCGGCATCGTCGGCATCGCGCCGCTCGCGCAGCTGGAGATCTTCCAGGCCTGCTGGCAGCTCGCCCCCGAGGCAGATGCGGCGGCCTGCAACACCTTCACGCTCGCCCAGGCACTGGCCGCAGCAATCGCCTCCGGCGCACCGCTGGTCAACCTCAGCATCGGCGGCCCGCCCGATGCATTGCTCGCGGCGCTGGTGGAACAGGGGCAGAAGCGCGGCGTCACTTTCGTCGGCGCACTCGCCGGTGCGCAGGCGGGCTTCCCGAGCGCGGTGCCCGGAGTGATCGCAGCCGGCGCCAGCGAGCGGCCACTGCCCGCGGGCTCCTTTGGCGCACCCTCCGAGCACGTGCTGACGACGCTCCCGGGCGCGCAGTATGACTTCGAGTCCGGCACCTCGGTCGCGGCCGCGGAGATCACCGGGGTCATAGCGCTGCTGATGTCGGCCTCGCCGACGCGCCTGGCGCCGGCGGCCATCCCGGGGCTCCTCGGCGCGCGCACCGCGGCCGCGCCGCCGGCGCAGGCGGGCGTCGATGCGGCCGCCGCCCTGGCACGCCTCGGTCTGTCCTCGCCGCGGCTCGCGGGCGCGCGTCCCGCCCCGTAGTTGACCGCGCGCGCGCGGCTGCCCATGCTGCCGCCGCCATGAACGACACCGCCGGACCCCTGACCTGGCAGCTGATCGAGGACGCGCGCGCGCGCGTGGCAGGGCGGGTACGCCGCACCCCGGTGCTGACCAGCGCCACGCTCGATGAGCTGAGCGCAGCGACGCTCTACTTCAAGTGCGAGATGTTCCAGACCTGCGGTGCCTTCAAGGCGCGCGGGGCGGCGAACGCGGTATTCGCACTGAGCGAGGATGCGGCGCGGCGCGGCGTCGCCACCCACTCATCCGGCAACCACGCCGCGGCACTGGCGCGCGCCGCGCGCCTGCGCGGCATCCCCGCCTACATCGTCATGCCCGACAACACAGCGCAGGCCAAGCGCGATGCGGTAGCCCGCTACGGCGGCCGGGTCACCTACTGCGAGGCGACGCTCGCGGCGCGCGAAGCAGCCGCCGCGCAGCTCGTGGCGGACACCGGGGCGGCGTTCATACATCCCTACGACAACCTCATGGTGATGGCCGGCCAGGGCACGGCGGCGGCGGAGTTCCTCGAGGAGGTGCCCGACCTCGAGGCGCTCATCTGCCCGGTCGGCGGCGGTGGCCTGCTGAGCGGCACGGCGGTGGCGGCGCACGCACTCAAGCCCGGCATCAAGGTGTTTGGCGCCGAGCCCGCGGGCGCCGATGACGCCGCGCGCTCGCTGCACACCGGGGAGCTACAGGGCGCCGGGCACCCGCGCACCATCGCCGATGGCCTGCGCGGTGCGCTGGCGCCGCGCACCTTCAGCGAGATCCGCCGCGGCGTGAGCGACATCCTCACCGTGCCGGAGGCAGCGATCATCAGCGGCATGCGCGAGCTGTGGGAGGTGCTGAAGGTAATCGCCGAGCCCTCGGCGGCCGTGCCGTATGCGGCGGCACGCGCCGCCCCCGCGCAGCTTCGCGGCCGGCGCGTCGGCGTAATCCTGAGCGGGGGCAACCTCGACCTCGAGCGGCTTCCCTGGGCGCCGTAAGGCGCCGCCGGCGCCCCTAGACGCGCTCGAGTACCAGCGCGATCCCCTGCCCGACGCCGATGCACATGGTGCACAACGCATAGCGACCGCGCCTCGAGGCAAGCTGCCAGGTGGCGGTGGTCGCGAGGCGCGCCCCGGACATACCCAGGGGATGACCGAGCGCGATCGCCCCGCCGTTCGGGTTGACGTGCTCGGCATCGTCCGCGATCCCGAGCTGGCGCAGCACCGCGAGCGCCTGCGCGGCGAAGGCCTCGTTGAGCTCGATCACGTCCATCTGCTCGAGCGTCAGGCGCGCGAGCGCGAGCACGCGGCGCGTCGCCGGCACCGGACCCATGCCCATGATGCGCGGCTCGACACCGGCGGTGGCGGCCGCGACCACGCGCGCGCGTGGGGTGAGGTTGAAGCGCAGCGCTGCCTCGGCGGAAGCCACGAGCAGCGCGCAGGCACCGTCGTTGACCCCCGAGGCGTTGCCGGCGGTGACGCTGCCGCCGTCGCGGAACGGGGTGGGCAGGGCGGCCAGCTGCTCGAGCGTGGTCTCCGGGCGCGGATGTTCATCACGCGTGACGGCAAGGGTGCGGCCCTTCTTCTGCGGGATCTCCACCGGGGTGAGTTCGCTGGCGAAGAAGTCGCGCGCGTAGGCGGCCTGGGTACGCTGCTGGCTGCGCCAGGCGAAGTGGTCCTGGTCGCTGCGGCCGATGTGGTACTGCGCGGCGACGTTCTCCGCGGTCTCGGGCATGGAGTCGACGCCGTAAAGCTTCTCCAGGCGCGGGTTGATGAAGCGCCAGCCGAGCGTCGTGTCGTAGATGGTGGCCGCGCGGCTGAAGGCGCTGTCGGCCTTGGGCATGACGAAGGGCGCACGCGACATGGACTCCACGCCGCCTGCGATCACCACCTCGGCCTCCCCGGTGCGCACGATGCGCGCCGCCATGGCGAGCGCATCCAGGCCCGAGCCGCACAGGCGGTTCACGGTGGCGCCGGGCACCGATACCGGAAGTCCCGCGAGCAGCGCCGCCATGCGCGCGACGTTGCGGTTGTCCTCGCCCGCCTGGTTGGCGCACCCCAGGAGCACCTCCTCCACGGCGGCAGCCTCGAGGGAGGGGTTGCGCTTCAGGAGCGCGGCGATCGGCACGGCGGCCAGGTCATCTGCGCGCACCGCGGCGAGCGCGCCGCCGTAGCGGCCGATGGGTGTGCGCACGGCATCGCAGATGAAGGCGTCGGTCATGCGCGCATCATAATGGGCACCGTACCGGCACGCACCCCGGTACAGTGCGCGCAGGCAGGCCGCTGCGCGTATCTGGCCGCGGCATCGCCCGGGCGCGATGCTGGCACTGCCTGCCGCCCACCGACGGAGCCTGCCGTGCCCGATCCCCTGCCCTTCATCACCTACACGTTCGTCATGTCGATCACGCCCGGGCCCAACAACGTGATGCTCACCGCATCGGGCGCAGCGTTCGGGTTCCGGCGCACGGTCCCGCACATAGTCGGCATCGTGTTCGGCTTCGTGGTGCAGCTGCTGGCCGTGTGCGCAGGGCTGAGTGCCCTCTTTACGCGCTTCCCGGCGCTGCAGACGACCCTGAGCTGGGTGGGCGCCGCTTACCTGGTGTACCTCGGCTGGCAGCTGCTGCGCAGCACGGTGGCGCGCGGCCAGGCGCGCAGCCACCCGGTGAGCTTCGTTCAGGCCGCCTCCTTCCAGTTCCTGAATCCCAAGGCGTGGGTGATGACGATCACGGCCGCCACGCTGTTCCTGCCCCACGAGCTCGGTGCGCTGCTCGCCGGGCTCTACATGGCCCTGGTGATGGAGGCGGTCGGGGTGCCGTGCATGACGGTGTGGGCGCTGTTCGGCAGCGCGCTGAAGCGCTTCCTCGCCGGGGCTCGCGCCCGGCTGCTGTTCAATGCCACCATGGCCGCGGCACTCCTCGTGACGGCGGTCCTCATGGTGAGATAGGCCCGCGATGTTCGAACTCAGCCGCGAATCCGACGTGCCGCTCGTGGAGCAGATCTGCGAGCGCCTGACGCAGCTGGTACGCCACGGCCAGCTGGGCGCCGGCACCCGTCTGCCCTCGATCCGCCGGCTCGCCCGGCAGATCGGCGCCAGCCCCTTCACGGTCGTCGACGCCTATGAGCGCCTGGTGGCGCGCGGCCTCATCGAGTCGCGTGCCGGGCGCGGCTTCTTCGTCACGCAGCGGCGCCCGTCTGCGCCGCTCGCAGCAGTGGAGGCACTGCCGGACCCGGGCAGCGATGCGCTCGCGCTGGCGAGCATGACGCTGTCACTCGGGGCTGACCTGATCCCGGCAGGCTCCGGGTTCCTGCCCGAGAACTGGCTGCTCGAGGCGGTGCCCGCGGGCGTACTCGCGCGCCTCATGAAGAACCGGCGCATGCAGCCGTGGCTGCCCTGCCCGCCGCAGGGGCTGCTGGAGCTGCGCGAGCACATCGCGGCCAGGCTGGTGCACAACGGCATCGCGGCGAGCGCCGCCAACATCGTCACCACCGCGGGCGCCTCGCAGGCATTTGACCTGCTGGCGCGCATCCTGTTCTCGCCCGGGGATGCGGTGCTGGTCGAGGACCCGGGCTATTTCGTGCTGTTCGAGCAGCTGCGCGCCCACCACGTGCACCTCGTACCGATACCGCGCAGCGCCGCGGGCCCGGATCTGGAGGCCCTGGAGGCCGCCTGCCGTGCGCACCGCCCGCGGGCCTTCTTCATGCAGACCCTGCTGCACAACCCGACGGGCTCGAGCGCCGACCCCGCCCATTGCCACCGCATCCTGTCGCTGGCCGAGCAGTTCGGCTTCGCGATCGTTGAGGACGATGTCTATGGCGACCTGCACGAGGGCCCGGCGGTGCGCCTGGCGCAGATCGACGGCCTGCGCCACGTCATCTACGTCGACAGCTTCACCAAGCTCATCGGCCCGGCGCTGCGCGTCGGCTACGTCGCCGCCGACGGTGCTCTGATCGCGCGCCTGGTGGAGCGCAAGGTGCTCTCGGTGCTCTCCGGCTCCGCGCTGCTGGAGAGCTTCGTGTCGGAAGTGCTCGACGGTGGCCGCTACAAGCGCCATGTGGAACGCATGCGAGCGCGCCTGGCGCGCATGCGCCGCGATGCGCACCAGGCGCTCGGCTCGGCCGGCATCAGCTTCGAAGGAGCCCTCGGGGAGGGGATGTTCCTGTGGGGGCGGGTACCCGAGGCGGTCGCGGTCGAGGAGCTGGTGCGGCAGGCGCGTACGCGCTCGATCCTGCTGGCGCGCGGCTCGCTGTTTTCCGCGGCGGGCGGGTGCCAGCAGTGGCTGCGCTTCAACGTCTGCCACAGCAACCGGCCGCCCCTCATCGAGTTCCTGCGCGAATCCCTGGCCGCGGCTTAAACTGGCGCGCATGGAAGCGCCGCCTGCAATCCACGATGCCAGGGACGAGGACCTGCCGGGCCTGGCGGCGATCTACAACGAGGTCATCGCCACCTCCACCGCGATCTACTCGAGCGTGCCGGTGACGGTCGAGGAGCGGCGCCAGTGGTGGCAGGCCCGCACCGCCGCCGGCTACCCGGTGCTGGTGGCGCGCGATGCGGACGGCGTCGCCGGCTTCGCCACTTTCGGGGACTTCCGCGCGTGGCCCGGTTACCGCTTCACGGTCGAGCACTCGGTGCACGTGCGTGCCGACGGCCGCGGCAAGGGCCTGGGCACGCTTTTGGTGCAGGCGCTGTTCCCGCGCGCCGCGGCGCTCGGCAAGCACGTCATGATCGCCGGCGTGGATGCCGCCAACGCCGCCTCGATCCGCTTCCACGAGCGGCTCGGGTTCCAGAAGAGCGGCCACCTGCGCGAGGTCGGTTACAAGTTCGACCGCTGGCTGGATCTGGTCTTTCTGCAGCGCCGTATCTGACACCGGTAAGATGGCGCCATGTTCGCCATGCCGCCCGTCACCCGCGCCCTGATCCTCGCCAACGTTGCCCTGTATCTGGTGGAGCTGGTTGCCGCTCCGTTCATGCTGCTGCACTTCGCCCTGTGGCCGCTCGCTTCCGAGGCATTCCGCCCCTGGCAGCTGCTGACCTACGGCTTCCTGCACGACCCCAACAGCCTCTGGCACATCTTCTTCAACATGTTCGCGCTCTACATGTTCGGGCGCACGCTGGAGGGCTTCTGGGGGAGCCGCCGCTTCCTCATTTACTTCCTGGTGTGCGTGCTCGCCGCCGGGCTCACGCAGGTCATAGTCACGCGCTTCACCCCCGATGCCGGCTTCACGGTGGGCGCCTCGGGCGGCGTGTTCGGCGTGCTGCTGGCGTTCGCCTGGTTCTTCCCGCGCCAGAAGCTGATCGTGCTGCCGATCCCGATCCCGCTGCCGGCATGGCTGGTGGTGGCCGCGTACGCAGTCCTCGAGCTGTTCTTCGGCGTCACGGCGCGCCAGCAGAGCGTGGCGCACTTTGCGCACCTGGGCGGGATGCTCGGGGGGATCCTCTGCATCCTCTACTGGCGCGCCCGCGGGCGCTTCAGTTCCTAGAGGCGCAGGCGATACGGACCGGGCCGCGGTGCGTGCCGCAGGCATCGCACAGCAGGGTGTCGCCGAAGCGCCCGCGGCCGAAGATGCGCCCGTCCGGGAGCGTGACCCAGTTACCCCCGCCTTCGACCTGCTGATCGACGAGGCGCACGTGCAGGGCACAGCGCGGGTTGGCACAGAAGGGTGCGCCGCGCTCGACTTCCAGATGCACCGACAATGCATCGTCCGAGCCGCGGCGGCGTGAAACCACAGGTCCCGGGAACACAAGCAGCCGCATCGGTACACCCGCTAAGGCCCGTGATGGGCCTGCCGGGGCACCAGTCTCGGTGGGGTGCTTGACCGGCGCATGAACAAGGCATGGCGCTGCGATGACGCCCGCGCACGGGCGCTCCTCGGTAGCACCTAAGGTATCAAGCTTAATAGTCCGATATTACGAAAGAATTTCCATAAAGTTGAATTCCTGCCGGGCTCACGGTCACAATCGCGCGCCTTTGAAACATGGCGGGAACTTTCCCGCCAGCAGCCGTCTCTAGAGCAGCCATGATCAAGACCGAGCAACTGACCAAGCGATACCCCTCCCTGACTGCCGTCGATGGCGTCAGCTTCCAGGTAAACCCGGGAGAGGTGCTGGGGTTCCTCGGACCCAACGGCGCAGGCAAGACCACGACCATGCGCATGCTCGCCGGCTTCATCGCCCCGACCTCGGGCACCGCCAGCATCTGCGGGCACGACGTCATCAGCGCCCCCCTGGAAGCCAAGGCCGCGCTCGGCTACCTGCCCGAAGGGGCACCGCTCTACGGGGAGATGAGCGTCAGGAGCTTCCTCAACTTCATCGCCGACCTGCGTGGCCTGGAGGGTGAGCGCCGCGGCGCCCGCCTCGCGCACGTCATCGAGCACTTGCAGCTCGCAGGGGTGCTCGAGCAGAACATCGACACCCTCTCCAAGGGCTTCCGCCGCCGCGTCGGCCTGGCGCAGGCGATCGTGCACGACCCGCCGGTGCTGATCCTGGACGAGCCCACCGACGGACTCGACCCGAACCAGAAGCAGGAGGTGCGCACGCTCATCGAGGAAATGGCGCGCAACAAGATCATCGTCATCTCCACACACATCCTCGAGGAGGTGCAGGCGGTGTGCACGCGCGCGATCATCATCGCCCGCGGTCGCATCGTGGCGGATGACACGCCGGCTGCGCTCGCGGCGCGCTCGCGCTACCACAACGCGGTCTCGATGCAGCTCGAGGAGCTCGCGCAGCTGCCCGCAGCACGCGCCGCGCTGAGCGCGGTGCCGGACGTCGAGAGCGTCGAGGTGAGCGAACGCGAGGCGCGCCTCACCGCGCTGCCGCGCGCCGGCCGGATGATCCTGCCCGCGGTATCCGAGCTTGCCGCGCACCAGGGTCTGAAGCTCAAGGAACTGCACCTCGAATCCGGACGCCTCGATGAGGTGTTCCGCACCATCACCGCCTGAGGGGACGACACGCACCATGCGCACCGTGGGCATCATCATGCGCCGCGAGCTGGCCAGTTACTTCGCCACGCCGCTCGCCTACGTCTACATACTGATCTTCCTGCTGCTGGCGAACGCCTTCACGTTCTACCTGGGCGGCTTCTACGAACTCGGCCAGGCCGACCTCGGCGCCTTCTTCGGCTTCATACCCTTCCTCTACCTGTTCCTGGTCCCGGCGATCGCCATGAAGCTGTGGGCCGAGGAGCGCAAGACCGGCAGCATCGAGCTGCTGATGACGCAGCCGGTGACGCTCTGGGACGCCGTGCTCGGCAAGTTCCTGGCCGCATGGCTGTTCACGGGCATCGCGCTCGCCCTCACTTTCCCCTTGTGGCTGACGGTCAACTACCTCGGCAGGCCCGACAATGGCGCCATCCTCGCCGCCTACCTCGGGAGCCTCTTGCTCGCGGGTGGCTTCCTCGCGGTGGGCTCGTGCATGTCCGCGCTCACCCGCAACCAGGTGGTCGCCTTCATCCTCGGGGTGGTGGTGTGCTTCCTCTTCGTGATGGCCGGCTTCCCATTGGTGCTCGACGTGTTCCGCACCTGGGTGCCCGGTGCGCTGGTGGACGCGATCGCCTCGCTGTCCCTGCTGAGCCACTTCCAGTCGATCGCCAAGGGCGTCATCGACCTGCGCGACCTTTTGTACTTCGCGATGCTGATAGGCCTGTTCCTGTACGCGACCGCGATCGCGCTCGAGCTGCGCAAGGCGGACTGAACCATGAACAAACGCTCAACCCTAGGCGGCGGTGCACTCCTGGCGCTGGCCCTGCTGTTTGTCGGCTTCACGCTGCTCTTCAACCACACACTGCGCGGCTGGCGGCTCGACCTCACCGAGAACCGCCTCTACACGACCGCCGCCGGCACCGATCGCATCCTGGCCGGCATCAAGGAGCCGCTGAACCTCTACTTCTTCTACTCGGAGAAGGCCGCGCAGCGCATGCCGGACCTCGAGGTCTACGGCCCGCGGGTGCGCGACTTCCTCGAGGAGCTGGTAGCCCGCTCCAACGGCAAGCTGCACCTGCACATCATCGACCCGCAGCCCTTCTCCGAGGAAGAGGACCGCGCCGCGGAACTCGGGGTCCGCGGCGTACCCCTGGGCGGCAGCGGCCAGTTCTACTTCGGGCTCGCCGGCACCAACGCCACCGACGGCCACGCAGCCATCGAGTTCTTCGACCCGAAGAAGGAGCAGTTCCTCGAATACGACGTGGTCAAGCTGATCTATCAGCTCGCCAATCCGAAGAAGCCGGTGGTGAGCTGGCTGTCGACGCTGCCCATGGAGGGCGGCATGGATCCGCGCAGCGGCGGCGCGCGCGAGCCGTGGGTGGTGTACAGCGAGGCCAAGCAGCTCTTCGACGTGCGGCCCCTCGAGGTGAACGCCACCAAGATCGACCCGGATACCAACGTCCTGGTGCTGGTGCACCCGAAGAACCTCTCGCCTGCCACTGAGTACGCGATCGACCAGTACGCCCTGCGCGGCGGCCATATCCTGCTGTTCGTCGACCCGCTGGCGGAGAACGACAGCGCCGGCGCCGATCCGCAGAACCCGATGGCCGCCATGACGGCGGACAAGTCCTCGCACTTTGGCACGCTGTTAAGTGCGTGGGGCGTGCAGTTTGACCCCGGCAAGGTGGTGGCCGACCGCGGCCATGCGCTCTCGGTCACGATGCGCGAGAACCAGGAGCCGGTCATGCACGTTGGCATCCTCGGGCTCGACAAGGACAGCTTCACGGCCGATGACGTCATCACCGCCGGCCTCACCAAGGTCAACGTCGCCACCGCGGGCGCGCTCGAGCCTATCAAGGACGCCAAGGTGCACTTTGAGCCCCTGCTGCAGTCGAGCACGGACTCGGAACTGCTGCCGACGGAGCGCCTGCGCATGCTCATGGACCCGGCGACCCTGCTCGATGACTTCAAGCCCACCGGACGCCGCTACACCATCGCCGCGCGCGTCACCGGCACGGTGCACAGCGCCTTCCCCGCCGGCCCGCCGGCGGGTGTGACGCTCGCCCCCGGGCAGCTGGATCTGAAGAGCTCCAGCCGGCCGCTGAACCTCATCGTGTTCGCCGACGCCGACATGCTCTCGGACTTCCTGTGGCTGCAGGCGCAGAGCTTCTTCGGGCAGCGCATGACGCAGGCGTTCGCGAGCAACGGCGACCTGGTGCAGAACGCCCTCGACAACCTCGCCGGCAGTGCTGATCTCATCAGCGTGCGCGGCCGCGCCTCCTTCGACCGACCCTTTGAGCGCGTACAGAAACTGCGGCGCGTCGCCAACGAGCGCTTCCGCGCCAAGGAGCAGGAGCTCGAGCAGCAGCTGCAGAGCACGGAAGAGAAGCTCACGAGCCTGCAGACCAAGGGCGGCGACAAGAACTCCGCCGCCGCGACGCTGCTGGTGACGCCCGAACAGGAGCAGGAGATCGAGCACTTCCAGCAGGAGAAGCTGCGCATCCGCAAGGAGCTGCGCGCGGTACGTGCGGGGCTCGACGAGGACATCAGGAATCTCGGCACCACGCTGAAGATCCTCAACATCGGCGTGTTCCCGCTGTTGTTCGCAGCCCTGGCGCTGCTCATCGCCCTGTGGCGCCGGCGCCGCACGCGCGCGGGCGCCAGCGAGGTAGCTCACCCATGAACGCCCGTCGCGTCACCTGGCTCCTCTTGGCCGGGATCCTGGTCATCGCCTTCGCCATCTGGCTGTCCTCGCTGCGGCACCTGGAGCGTGCCACGCTCAGCGGCGACCTGGTGCTGCCGGGCCTGGAGCACGGCGTCAACAACGTGAGCGAGGTGCGCCTGCGCAAGGCGGACGACACCCACGTGACGCTGAAGAAGGCCGATACCGGCGGCTGGTTCGTCGGCGAACGCGACTGGCCGGCGCAGGTGAGCAAGGTGCGCAAGCTGCTGCTCGACCTCGGCGCCCTGAATGTGGTGGAGGAGAAGACGCGCCTGCCGGCCAACTACCCGGCGCTCGGCGTCGAGGAGCTGAGCTCACCGAAGGCCAGCGGCACCGAGATCACCGTGATCTCCCCGGCGCAGAAGTGGACACTCATCGTCGGCAAGCCCTCCGGGGGCAAGTCCGGCTTCGTGCGGGTCGGCGCAGCAGAGAAGAGCCTGCTGGCTGCGCCGCTGCTGATGCCCAGCGCCGACCTGAAAAGCTGGCTCGAGCCGGCCGTCATCGACCTGCCGCCGGAGCGGCTGCGCGAGATCGAGGAGCACCCCGCGGAGGGCCCCGCCTACGGTGCCGCGCGCCAGAAGAAGGACGATGCGCACTTCAGCGTCACCGCACTGCCGAAGGGACGCGAGCTCAATGGCCCGGGCGCCGCTGACTCCCTCGCTGCCGCCCTCTCGGGACTGACGCTCGAGGACGTCGCCCGCGCGGCGCCCGCGGCTGCGCCTGCCAGCGCGCGCGCGGTGTTCCGCACCTTCGACGACCTCGAGGTCGAGGCCAGCGGCCGCAAGGACGGCGCGCACAGCCTCGTGACGCTCAGCGCGCGGGCCACAGCGCCTGGCGCGCAAGCGGAGGCGCAAAGGCTGCAGGCGCACCTCGCGGGCTGGGAGTTCGAGATCCCCGACTACAAGTACGCCGCGATCTTCCCGCCGCTCACGGCGCTGCTGAAGCCGCCGCCAGCGCCGCCGCTGAAGCAGCCCGCCGCGGCGCCCCAGGCGCCCAAGCCCCGCTAGCTCATCCGCGCGCGGCGGCGGAGAGCGCGTGCCTGTCGTCCTGTGCCTACGACTGATCGCGGTGCGCACCCGGCGCCCGCGGCGGTAACATCATCGCTCGCCCGGTGCACCCAGGGACAGGGCAGCAGCAACGAGGACAGGCACATGAGCGCGGTTTTACTGGCCGTTTTCGAGCGCAGCGCACAGGCCGAGGAGGTTCGCACCCGGCTGGTGAGCGATGGCTTCCCAACCGACCGCGTCGAACTCACCGCGCGGGGCGAGATCGGGCGCGCCGGGCTGCAGCCGGCCGCCACCCGTCACGCGCAGCTGCGGCAGTACTTCCGCACGCTCTTCAGCCGCGACGAGGAGCACGCCTTCGCGGACCTGCTTGCCGGGCGTGTCGAGGAGGGTGAGGCGAGCACCATCGCGGTACACCCGCGCGGGGACATCGAGACCGCGCGCGCGGCACAGCTGCTCGGGAGTGCCGGCGCTCTGGAGCTCGTCGGGCACGATCTCGAGCATCAGGCGTTCGAACACGCCGCCGCCCCGAGCGAGGGCACGTGGATCAGCCATCTCGCGCCCGCCAACCCCTCGGGCGCGGATTGCATCTACTGCCGCCTGTTTCCGCAGCACCGCCACTGAGGCGGCTGGGCCGCGACGCAGGAGCGCCTCAGGGCTGCTTGTCGAGGATCATGGTGGTGGTCTGACCGTGCGCCACGTCCTTGTCGGTGACTACCATGCTCTTGCCATCGCCGGCGGCGACCATGTCAATCTCATCGACTATCTTGCCCTGGCGATAGTCCGTCTCATGCACGGTGCGGGCATTGATCTTCTTCAGCACCACCTGCGTATTCCCCGGGTCGCCCGTCACCGGGTACTGCTTGCCGTCGAACTTGGCCTGATAGCTCTGGCCGTTGGATTGCATGCTGAACTGCTCGGGCGTCATCGCATACTGCACCACCGTGGTCGCATCGTTGGCGTTGCTGAGCTGGTCCTGCAGCCATGACCCCGACAGGGCGTGGGCACCTGCCGGACCCGCCGCGACGCGTTTCTCGGTATAGCTGCCGGTAGTTGGCTGGGCGCCGGCGTAACCGGTGAACTTGCCGGCCACGGTGTTGCCATCCGCAGAGACGGTCATGGTGTTCACACCCATGAGCTTGCCGCCCTGCTTCTGTGAGGTCTCGACGGTGTGCGCGTCGACCACGCGCACCATGATCTCGTCAAAGTAGGCATGGCCGCCGAGCTTGTGCCAGGCGGCATCGGCGGGCACCTTGTCGATCGGCGGATCACAACTCGGGCAGCTCCAGGTGCCGTTGGCGATGACGAAGACGTCCGGCTTGCCGCTGACCTTGATGGAGTCGAGGCGCGCCTTCCAGGTTCCATCGAAGGCGCTCGCGGCGAACGCCGCGGCAGGCGCGAGCAGCAGCGCCGACAGTAGAAGTCTGTTCATGGAAGTCTCCCCCTTGAGTGTTGGTTTTGCGCGCGCCCCAGGTGCGCGCGGGGCGAGTCTATGCCCCGCGACCCAAGCCGCCAACAGCCAAGATGAGGACTCAGTTAGTGCGCGCCCTGAGGGTCTCGCCGAGGAGGTCAGCGTGCCCCTCGATGCGCTTCAGGTGCGGCCAGCGCGGGCCGTCGGTGTAGGCAACACTGATGACCCTGAAGTAATCGCCGCTCTCGATGAGCAGCTCAATCGGCTTCTTGCTCGAGTACGCGGCGAGGATGGCGGCATCGAGCACATCGGCGCTGTACTTGCGGCCGTTGACGGCCAGCAGCTTCATGCCCGGGCCGACGCCGGCGCGTGCTGCAGCGCGATCCTCCACCGTCTCGAGCACCGTGTCCTTGTCATCCACCTCGACGCCGACCGACCACAGGCGGTTGGTCACCTTGCGGCGCTTCTGCCGCGCCTCGAGGTAGGTGTTCTTCTCCGCCGAGTAGCTCAGCTGCCAGCCGCTGCCCTTGAGGGCCTCGAGCAGCGTCTGCGGCCCGAGGGAGTCCAGGTGCCGGTGGATGATCGCGCGCCAGTCCGCGGGCACCACGCCGGCAAGCGTTGCGTACACGTCAGCCTCCACGAAGGGCTTCAGGGCCGGGGCACCGCCGGCGCCGGCGTAGAAGCGCTTGACGTAGTCATCAAGGGAGGCCTTGCCGCCTGAGCGCGCCCGCAGTTCGGTGTCCACATTCAGCCACAGGAACTCCGAGGCATCGTAGAAATCCACGTCGCGGCGGCTGAGGGACCAGCTCTCGGGCGCGTCGTAGAGGATCTGCGCCGCGACCGCGGTATCGGCGAGCGGCCGCCAGCGCGCGCCGGTCTGGATGTCATAGAAACAAGCGACGCTCGCCAGCATCTCGCGGTAACTCTCCTGGGGCACGAGACCGGCACGCACCGGCAGCACGGTGCCCCAGAACTGCGTCATGCCCTCGTACACCCACAGCAGCGAGCCATCCATGGGCTGCTGGTAGTCCGGGCTGAGCAGGCCGGCCGGCCGGCGATACTTGCCGTTCCAGCTGTGCACGTACTCGTGCGCCAGCAACTCCGCCACCCCCTCGCGCAGCGGCACGTCCGAGAGCGAGTTCTCATCGACGCGGTCATCGCTGGACTCATGGTGCTCGAGCCCGAAGTGCGCGACGTGGTCCGAAAGCGTCAGCAGCCAGGTGTAATGGCGGTACATGCGGGTGCCGAAGAGCATGCCCGCCTGCGCCACTAGGCGCCCGTAGCTCGCCGCAAAGTCCTCCGGGATGCTCAGGGCCTCCTCGCTGTCGGCGGCGAGTGAGATGGCGTGCCTGAGCTCGGGAATTGGCGCCGCACCTGGCAGCTCGACGAGCTTGGTGAAGCGCCCCATCTGCACCGGGGAGTCGATCAGCCGCGCCAGCGACGCCTCCTCGAGCCTGACGCTGCCGTCGGCCTGCGGCGTGAGCGCAAGCGCGCTGCGCAGCTGCCACTCCGGTGGCGCGATGAGGGAGGCCTCGGTGCTGATGGCGGCGGCGTCGCGGCCCCTGGGCAGCAGCACGAACTGGTTCCAGGAGATGACTGCCAGCTGCGCGCTGCTGGTGGGCCCCGCGGTGAACTCGCCGCCTTCCGTCGGCAGCCCTGTCTCGAGACTGATCTCCAGGCGCGTACTGCCGGGCGGTACGTTCACCGTAACCGCGAACATCTCGCGCGGGTCACGCTGCCAGGTGAGCTGCTGGCCGCGGGCGCGGATGGTCATGCCGATGAGCGTGTTGAGCGGCCCAGTCGGGCCGTGCTCCCCGGGTATCCACTGGGGGAACACCAGGGTCACCGGACCGGGCTTTACGGCGAGGCTGAGGTCGGTGTGAATGTGCTTGCGGGCGATCTCGCGCGCGTCCAGGCGCACGTTCAGATCCGCCCCGTACGCACAGCCGAGCAAGAGCGCCAGGGCCGCGGCGGCGCTGAGCTGGTGAGCCATTCGCATCGGGTGAACCTTTCGGCCGCAACACAACAAGGGGCGCCGATGTTCCCCGAAATGTCACAGTGAGGCAACGGATGGTAAATTGGCGCCCATGTCAGAGCCGGTCTTCACTGGCGGTTGCCTGTGCGGCACGGTGCGCTACCGCGCCACCGGCGCGCCGCGCTACCTGTGCTACTGCCACTGCGAGAGCTGCCGGCGCGCCGCCGGCGCCGCGAGCGTGCCGTGGGCCACGTTTGCGCGGCAGGGCTTCGAGTTCACCGCGGCGGCGGCGGTGGAATACCGCTCCTCCACCCACGTGCTGCGCGGCTTCTGCGGCACCTGCGGCAGCTCCCTCACCTACCGCAACGAGGCGCGCCCCGCGGAGGTCGACGTGATCCTGACCTCGCTCGATCAGCCCGCGCTACTGGCGCCGGCGAGCCACGTGTGGGTGTCGGACAGGCTCCCCTGGGTGCACATCGGCGATGAGCTGCCGCAGTACGCGGCCGGCGTGAACCCCTGAGAAGCGGCCAGGAGCCTCAGCGGGCGCGCGCCAGCAGCGCCACGGTCACCAGCGCCAGCAGCGCCGTCGGCAGCCAGGCGAGCACCACCGGGTTGAGGTTGAAGACCACCGTGCCGCTCTCGATCAGCTTCTCCAGCAGGAAGAAGCCGATGCCGAGCACCAGCCCCATGAGCATGCGCGTGCCGGTGCCGGTGGAGCGCAGCGAGCCGAGCACGAACGGGATCGCCAGCAGCACCGTGAAGATCACCGCCACGGTGCGTGCGATGCGCGACCAGAAGGCGAACCTGTACTCGCGGTCATCGAGGCTGTTGGCGCGGTAGTAGCTGATCAGGCGCCATAGCGCGCGGTTGGTAAGCTGGTCGGGATTCTCGATCGCAAGGCCGAGGAACCCGGCGGTCACGTTCGACCGCAGCACGCGCTGCGCCGGGGCGCTCTTGCTGACCGAGTCGCCGCTGAAGCGCGACTCGGCGTAGTCGGTGAGCATCCACTTGCCCTTGCTGCCGGAGCTGGCCGCCGTTGCGTGCTGCGCCTGCCCGAGCGCGAGCAGCCGGTGGTCGGGCGACAGCTCGAAGATCTGCATGCCGCCGAACTGGCTCTCGCTCGACTGCCGCGCCACGTGCAGGATCAGGTTGCCGTCGCGCACCCAGGCGCCACCGCCGCCGAAGCTCACGTCGTTGAAGCGGCTGAAGGCCTTCTGCTCGCGCGCCGTCTGCTGCAGCGTCGGGCCGAGGAACTCTCCGAGCACCACCGCGCACCCCACCAGCACCAGGGCCGCCAGCAGGCAGATCCCGGCGAGGTGCGCGATCGAGATGCCGGTAGCGCGCACCACGGTGATCTCGCTGCTGCGTGCCAGGGACCCCAAGCCGATGAGCGAGCCGATCAGAGCCGTGATCGGCAGCAGGTCGAAGGCGAAGATCGGCAGGTTGAGAAGCGTGTACCACAGTGCCCCGAGCGCCGTGTAGCCGCCACTGCCGATGTCGTCCTGCTCGCCGATGAAGATGAACAGCGCCCCAAGCATCAGCAGCGCTGCCCCCACCATCAGCACCGAGCCGAGGATGGTGCGCACGATGTAGCGGTCGAGGATGTTCACAGGCCGCGCACCCGGTAACGCAATCGGTTGGCGAACGTCGGCCCGAAGATCACCAGCAGCGCGAGCGCCACCACCACCGCGTGCGTCCACCACAGGCCGAGGAATGGCGGCAGCGTGCCACGGCCAAGCATCACCTTGCCGACCGAGATCAACTGCGAATAAAGCAGGAATATCAGCAGCCCCACCCACACGCGCGCATAGCGTCCCTGGCGCGGCTTCAGCCGCGCCAGTGGTACGCCGATCAGCGCCAGCACCAGGCACATCAGAGGCGTCGCGATGCGCCACTGCAGCTCGGCGCGCTGCTGCGGGTCCGCCGACTGTGCCAGCACCGCGCTCGGCCGTGCCTCAAGATCCCGGACGCTGTCGCGGCTGACGGGCATCTGCACCGGTACCACGTGCTCGGCGAAGCGCACGATGCGGAACTCCGCGCTCCCCGGCACGCCCTCGAAGCGCTCGCCGTCGTACAGGGTGAGGATGTGCGTCAGGCCATCAGGGGTGACGCTGTGCCGCGCGCGCTCGGCGAGCGCCACCTGCACGATGGCACCGTGGTTGCGCTCCACGAACACGTTGTGCAGCGTGCCGTCGGGGTTGACGCTCTGGGCATAGACCACCGCGGTGCCGCCACCGAAGGCGCGGAACTTGCCGGCGGCGATCGGCGCGAACTGGCCGGCGCGGATTGCCTGCTGGCGCAGGCTCAGGGCCTGCTCGGTTGCCTGGGGCGCGAGCACCAGGGTCAGCCAGGCGAGCCCCGCGGCCACCAGCAGCGCAAGCAGCACCACCGGCAGGTAGACGTTGGCGGGCCCGGCGCCGCAGGCCAGCGCCGCGGCCATCTCGCTGTCGGCGTAAAGGCGGCCGAAGGCCAGAACCACGCCCAAGAGCAGCCCCACCGGCAGGAGGATCGAGAGGTACTGCAGGGCGCCGAGCCAGACGAGCTCAAGCACCACCCCGGGGGGGAACTGGTTAGCGGCGGCCCGTTCCAGCACGCCCACCACCTGGTAAGCCAGCAATATGACGAGCAGCACGCCCGTTACGAGCAGCCAGGCCAGTATGACCTCGCGCAAAATGTAACGTCCGAGGATCTTCCCCAACGCGCGACCATCCATTCGCCCGCCGGAAAACCGACAGGTTCTTGAGTTACACTTGCCATCGCTTGCACCCGTGGGCACGCAGCGTAAGGCTGCATCAGCACGCGACGGAGCGAGGCGCTCAATAAGGTAAGTGACAGTCTAACGCGCCTCAGCGGGAAGGGGTTACGCAATGGAATTCGGCGTCTGGACCAAGGGCCTGGCGACACTGTCGGTGGACTGCCTGGTGCTTGGCGTTTTCGAAGATGGCGAGCTCAGCGGCGAGGCGCGCAGCGTCGACAGCGCCTGCGGTGGGCGGCTGAAGAAGCTCCTGGAGCGCGGCGACTTCGCCGGCCGCCCCGGTGACACGCTGCTCGTGGGCGAGCTGCCCGGCATCACCGCCACGCACGTGCTGCTCACCGGCCTTGGCAGCAAGAAACACTTCCAGCGCAAGGCGTGGCGGCGCGCCTGCCAGGTGGCCCTGGCGGCCATCGCGCGCACCCGCATCCCCAGCTGCGCCATCGCGCTCGATCGCCCCGAGACCAAGCAGCTCGACGACTACTATCTCGGACGCCAGGTGGCGGAGCTCACGGGTGCCGCCCTCTACCGCATCAATGACCTGAAGACCGGCAAGAAGCCCGCGCCTGTCGCACTGCGCAAGGTGCTCGCGGGGCCGGTGCGCAAGGCGGCGGCCGCGCAGCAGGGCCTGACGCAGGGCGCCGCCGTGGCCGCCGCGCAGGTGATCCAGAAGGATCTTGCGAACCTGCCGCCCAACGTGTGCACGCCGATCTTCCTCGCCGAGCAGGCACGCGCGCTCGCCAAGCGCTACGCGAGCCTCAAGGTCAAGGTGCTCGATGAGCCGGCGCTGCGGCGCGAAAAAATGGGGTGCCTGCTGGCGGTGGCCCAGGGGAGCGCGCAACCGCCGCGCTTCCTGGTGCTCGAGTACCAGGGTGGCAAGAAGAGCGACGCGCCCGTGGTACTGGTGGGCAAGGGTGTCACCTTCGACAGCGGCGGCATCTCGCTCAAGGACCCCCCGGGCATGGACGAGATGAAGTTCGACATGTCGGGGGCGGCCGCCGTGATCGCCTCCCTGACGCTTGCCGCGCAGCTGCGCCTCGGCATCAACGTCGTCGGCCTCGTGGCCGCGGTGGAGAACATGCCCGACGGGCGGGCCGTGAAGCCGGGCGACATCGCCACCAGTGCCGCCGGACTCACCGTGGAGATCCTCAACACCGACGCCGAGGGGCGGCTCATCCTCTGCGACGCGCTGCACTACGCGCGCCGCTTCCGACCGGCGGCGGTCATCGACATCGCAACCCTCACCGGGGCCTGCGTGGTGGCCCTCGGGCACCACCATGCCGGCGTCATGGGCAACGATGAGAAGCTCGTGCAGGAACTGCTGGCCGCCGGCGTGCGTGCCGATGATCGCTGCTGGCAGCTGCCACTGACGGAGGAGTACGCCGAATCACTGAAGAGCAACTTCGCCGACTTTGCCAACGTCGGCGGCCGTGACGGCGGTGCCATCACCGCGGCCGCCTTTCTCGCGAAATTCACCCAGGGACTCAAATGGGCGCACCTCGACGTCGCGGGCATCGCTTACCAGAGCGGTGCGCAGAAGGGCAGCACGGGACGGCCGACGCCGCTGCTCGCGGATTTCCTGATCCAGCGCGCCTCTCACTGAGCCGGCACGGCGCCAGCCACGAGCGCACGTTCCGCCACGTGCGCTTCTGCCGGCCCCGCCGCCTGCAGCGCTTCAGCGCGCGCCTGCTGCGCGTGCGCTGAGGGAGGCGGCCTCGCCCCGGCGCTGGCAGGGGGTCCCGGCGTGCCCCTGGCGGCGGCCAGTGCCCGGCTCCCGCGGCCCCTTGCCGCTATAATCCCCTGGCCCCCTTGCTGCGAGTCACGAAACCCCCTGATGGATAAGGTCTACGCGCCCGCTGAGATCGAGCGGCGCATCTACGAGCGTTGGGAATCCCACGGCTGGTTTGCACCGAGCGGCCACGGCACTCCCTACTGCATCATGATCCCGCCGCCGAACGTGACCGGGACGCTGCACATGGGGCACGCTTTCCAGCACACCCTCATGGACGCCCTCACCCGCTATCACCGCATGCTCGGGCAGGACGTGCTGTGGCAGCCCGGCACCGATCACGCAGGCATCGCCACGCAGATGGTGGTCGAGCGGCAGCTGAACGCGCAGGGAGTCAAGCGCACCGACCTGTCGCGCGAGGAGTTCGTGGCGCGCGTGTGGCAGTGGAAGGCGCAGTCCGGGGGCACCATCAGCGCCCAGATGCGCCGGCTCGGGGAGTCGGTCGACTGGTCGCGCGAGCGCTTTACGCTTGATCCGGACCTGTCGCGCGCCGTGACCGAGGTGTTCGTGCGGCTGCACGCGGAGGGACTCATCTACCGCGGCAAGCGCCTGGTCAACTGGGACCCGGTGCTGCTTACGGCGCTCTCGGACCTCGAGGTGCAGGCCGAGGAGGAGGAAGGGCAGCTGTGGCACCTGCGCTACCCTTTGAGCGATGGCAGCGCGCACCTCACGGTGGCGACCACGCGCCCGGAGACCATGCTCGGGGACACTGCCGTGGCGGTGCACCCGGAAGATGAGCGCTACCGCAGCCTCATCGGCCGCAGCCTGCGCCTGCCACTGGCCGAGCGCGAGATCCCGGTGATCGCCGACACCTACGTGGACCCGGCGTTCGGCTCCGGCTGCGTCAAGATCACCCCGGCGCACGACTTCAACGACTACGAGGTCGGCGCGCGCCACCACCTGCCGATCATCAACATCCTCACCCCGCGCGCCGCGCTCAACGACAACGTGCCGGAGCGCTTCCGCGGCCTCGACCGCTTCGCGGCCCGCAAGGCGGTGGTGGCCGAGCTCGAGGCGCAGGGGCTCATCGAGAAGATCGAGAAGCACCGCCTGCACGTGCCGCGCGGGGACCGCAGCGGCGCGGTGCTCGAGCCCTACCTCACCGACCAGTGGTACGTGAAGATCGCGCCGCTGGCGGCGCCGGCGATCGCCGCGGTGGAGAGCGGCCGCACGCGCTTCGTGCCGGAGAACTGGTCGCGCACCTACTTCGAGTGGATGCGCAACATCAAGGACTGGTGCGTGAGCCGCCAGCTGTGGTGGGGCCACCGCATCCCGGCCTGGTACGACGCGCGCGGCCAGGTGTACGTGGGACACAGCGAAGCGGAGGTGCGCGCGCAGCACGGGCTCGCCGCCGATGTCGCGCTCACCCAGGACACTGACGTGCTCGACACGTGGTTCTCTTCGGCGCTGTGGCCGTTCTCCACCCTCGGCTGGCCGCAGTCCTCCTCGGAGCTCACGCGCTTCTACCCCGGCAGCGTGCTGGTCACCGGCTTCGACATCATCTTCTTCTGGGTCGCCCGCATGATGATGATGGGACTGAAGTTCATGGGCGACGTGCCGTTCCGCGACGTTTACATCACTGGCCTCATCCGCGATGAGCACGGCGACAAGATGTCCAAGTCCAAGGGCAACGTCATCGACCCGCTGGACATCGTCGATGGCATCACGCTGGAGGCGCTCGTGGCCAAGCGCACCAGCGGCCTGATGCAGCCGAAGCTCGCGCCCGCCATCGAGCGCGCCACCCGCAAGCAGTACCCCCAGGGGATCGCCGCGCACGGCACCGATGCCCTGCGCTTCACCTTCGCAGCGCTTGCCTCCCCGAGCCGCGACATCAGCTTCGACCTGGCACGCGTCGCCGGCTATCGCAACTTCTGCAACAAGCTGTGGAACGCGGCGCGCTTCGTCACGCTCGCGGTCGGCGAGACCGCACCGCCGCCAGCGCCTGCGGCGGCGCTCTCGGTGGCCGACCGCTGGATCCGCTCGCGCCTCGGGCGGGCGCTGGCGAGCGTCGAGGCGGGACTGCGCGACTACCGCTTCGACTTCGCGGCCACCGCCCTCTACGAGTTCGCCTGGTATGACTTCTGCGACTGGTACCTGGAGCTCACCAAGCCGGTGCTGCAGTCACCCGACTCCCCGGCCGCCGCACGCGCGGCCACGCTCGGCACGCTCGCCCAGGTGCTCGAGGCACTGCAGCGCGCGCTACACCCCTTCATGCCCTTCATCACGGAGGAGATCTGGCAGCGCATCGCCCCGCTGGCAGGCGTCGGGGGTGAAAGCGTGATGCTCGCCCCCTACCCGCGCGCCGCCACATTCCCCGTCGATGAGGAGGCCGAGCGCGAGGCGGCCTGGATGCAGGCCGTCATCCTCGGCGTGCGCCAGATCCGCGGCGAGATGAACATCAGCCCGGGCCGGCGCATTCCACTGATCTTCCGCGACGCCAGCGCGCAGGATGAGCTCTACATTGCGCGCCACCGCGCGTTGCTCGAGCGCCTGGCGGGACTTGAGAGTGCCACCATCCTCGGCGCCGGAGCGACGGCGCCACAGTCCGCGGTAGCTCTCGTCGGCACGCTCGCATTGCTCGTGCCTATGGCCGGCCTGATCGATGCCGGGGCCGAGGCCGAACGCCTCGGCAAGCTGATCGCCAAGACGCAGTCGGACCTTGCCAAGACTGAGGCCAAACTCGCCAACGAGAGCTTCGTGCGCAATGCACCGCCGCAGGTGGTGAGCACCGAGCGCGAGCGTGCCACGGAGCTTAGGCGCGCCGCGGCCGACCTCGGGGCGCAGCTCGCGCGGCTGCGCGGCGCGTCCACCCCGTGACGGGCAACGCCGAGGCGCGCGCGGACGCTGCCATCCTCGGGCGGGCGCTCGAGATGCTCGAGACCGTCATCCTCGGCAAGCCCGAGCAGATCCGCCTGTGCCTTGCCTGCCTGCTGGCGCGCGGGCACCTCCTGATCGAGGACGTGCCCGGGGTCGGCAAGACGACACTCGCGCATGCGCTGGCGCACGTGCTGGGACTTGCCTGGCAGCGGGTGCAGTTCACGAGCGACCTCCTGCCCGCGGACATCATCGGCGTGTCGGTGTTCGACCGCTCGAGTCAGCGCTTCAACTTCCGCCAGGGCCCGGTATTCACCCAACTGCTGCTCGCCGATGAAGTCAACCGCGCCAGCCCCCGCACCCAGAGCGCGCTGCTCGAGGCGATGGAGGAACGCCAGGTGAGCGCCGACGGCACCACCTACGCGCTGCCCGAGCCGTTCTTCGTGGTGGCCACACAAAACCCGCACGAGCAGCTGGGCACCTTCGCGCTGCCGGAGTCGCAGCTCGACCGCTTCCTCATGCGCGTCACGCTCGGCTACCCGGACGCCGCCCACGAGCGCGCGCTGCTGCGCGGCGGGGAGCGCCGCGAGCTGCTCGCCGGCATCGCCCCGGTCCTCACCCCGGCGCTCGTGGTGCGTCTGCAGCGCCAGGTGCGCAGCATCCACATCGCCGACGCGCTCCTCGACTACACCCAGACCCTCATCGCGCGCACCCGCGAGCGCGGCGACCTGAAGCTCGGGCTGTCCCCGCGCGCCGGGCAGGGTTTGATCCGCGCAGCGCAGGCCTGGGCGTTCCTTGGTGGGCGCGGCGCGCTGCTGCCCGAGGACGTGCAGGCGGTGCTGCCCTCGGTGGTGGCGCACCGGCTCGAGCGCCGCGAGGCCTCGGCAGCGCACGAGGATCTCGCGCGCGAGATGATCCGCGCGGTGCCGGTACCGACCTGAGGCGGCCGTGGCCACGGCGGCGGCAAAGGGATCCTGGCGGCGCCTGAACCCGCTGCAACCACTCCGCAATGCCCTGCGGGCGCGCACCGCCGCCTGGGTGCGCCGCCGCCAGGGAGAGGATCAGCTGCCGGTGCAGCTCGGGCGCCGGCGCCTCTACATCCTCCCCACCAGGGGCGGCGTGGCCTTCGGCGCGCTGGTGTTTGTCATGCTGCTCGCGGGCCTGAACTACACCAACAGCCTCGCCCTGTTCCTCACCTTCATGCTGGCGGCGTTTGCGCTGGTGGCGATGCAGCTGTGCCACCGCAACCTCCTCGGCGTGCGGGTCACGGCGCTGCAAGCGCCAGCCGTGTTCGCACAGCGTCCGGCGAGGCTCCTCGTGAGCCTCGCCAATGACGCCGCGACGCCGCGCCCGCGCCTCGAGGCGGGGCTCGAGGGCGCGCCGCGCAGCCGCGCGGACCTTGCGGGCGAGAGCCAGGCGCTGCTCGCGGTGCCACTCGATCCGCAGCCGCGCGGCGTGCTGCACATCCCCCGTGTGCGCATCAGCACTGCACACCCTTTCGGCCTGTTCCGCGCCTGGACGTGGGTGCACGCGCCGCTCGAGCTGCTCGTGTACCCGGCCGCCCTCGGCACGCTGCCCATGCCGTACGAGGGCACGCAGCACGCCGGGACGCGCGCACGCGGGGGCGCGGCGCTCGATGAGTGGCAGGGCCTGCGGCCGTTCCGTGACGGGGATTCCCCGCGCCAGGTCGACTGGAAGGCCTACGCGCGCGAGGCACCGCTCCTGGTGAAGGAATACCAGCCGGTCGGCTCGGACCTGCGCTGGTTCGACCTTGCGCAACTGCCCGGGCTGGACACCGAGGCGCGCCTGCAGCAGCTCGCGCGCTGGGTGGTGGACGCGGAAGCCGGCGGCGAGCGCTACGGACTCGCGCTCGCAGGCGTGCGCACCGCAAGCGACCGCGGCCCCGAGCACCGCCATCGTTGCCTCGCGCTGCTGGCGCGCTTCGGGGCGGCACCCTAGTGGACGCGGCACAGGAGCAGGATGCGCCGCTCGCGCTGCGCTCACTCGCCTGGGCGTGCGCCGCCTTCGGCGGCGGCGTGCTGCTGCACGTCGATCGCGTGCCGCCCTGGGCGAGCCTCACCTGCCTTGCGCTCATCCTCTGGCGGCTCGCCGCGGCGCGCCGCGGGCTGTGGCTCCCCGGGCCCATCGCCCGCTCGCTGCTCGCGCTTTGCATGGCGGGCGTGGTGCTGGCGCGCTTTCACACGCTCAACGGGCTCACCGCCGGCACCACGCTGCTGCTGCTGATGGCGGCGCTGAAGCTGCTCGAGACGCGCCGCACCCGCGATGAGCTGGTGCTGATCGGTGCGGGCCTGTTCCTGCTCCTGGCCGGGTGCCTGGATCGCCAGGAGCTCGCGCGCGTGCCGCTGTATGCACTGCAGGCGTGGCTGTGCTGCGCCGCGCTCGCAGTGCTCGCCACCCCATCGCTCACCTCGCGCGCCGCACTCACCCTCGCCGCACGCACTCTTCTGATCGCGCTGCCGCTCGCCCTCGCACTGTTCATCTTCTTCCCGCGACTGCCGGGATCCTTCTGGGCGATTCCGCGCGGCAACGCCGCCCTGACTGGCCTGTCAGACTCGATGACGCCTGGCGGCATCGCGCAGCTGGTGGCCGACTACAGCACCGCCTTTCGCGTGAGGTTTGAGGGCCCGCGGCCCGCAGCGCTCCTCTACTGGCGCGGGCCGGTGCTGCACGAGTTCGACGGCCGCACCTGGCGGCGTGCCGACACCGCGCTGCGGGCGCGGCCACGCGTGGAGTTCCTTGGCGAGCCGGTGCACTACCGCGTGGCGCTCGAGCCGACGCGGCGCCGCTTCTGGTTCGTGCTCGACCTGCCGGCACAGAGCGCAGGCGCGCGCACCTCGCTCAGCTACGACTACACCCTGGTGGCGGCCGACGCGGTGAACGAGCCCATCGCCTACGAGGGCGTCTCCTTTCTCGGCAGCCGCGCCCTTGATCCCCTCAGCGCGGGCAGCCGCCGCGAGGACACGGCGTTGCCGGGCAGCGCCAATCCACGCACCCGTGAGCTCGCGCAGCGCCTCTACGCGCAGGCCGGCACCGACTCAGCCTACGTCGCTGCGGTGCTGGATTACCTGCGCCGCGGCGGCTTCGTCTACTCGCTCGAGCCGCAGCCGCTCGGCGCGGATGCGGTCGATGAGCTGCTGTTCCGCACGCGCGAGGGCTTCTGCGGGCACTACGCCTCCGCGTTCGTGACGCTCATGCGCGGCGCAGGCGTCCCCGCGCGCGTCGTCACCGGCTATCTCGGGGGCGAGTGGAACCCGATCGGGGACTTCCTCGAGGTGCGCCAGGCCGACGCCCACGCCTGGGCGGAGGCATGGCTTCAGGGCCGCGGCTGGACGCGCATCGACCCGACGGCGGTGGTGGCTCCCGAGCGGCTCACCCGGGGCATGCTGCAGCTGATGCCCGGGGCCTTCTCCGCCTCCGAGCGGCTGCTGTACGGCCCGGGCTGGCTGGGCGGATTGCTGCAACGCTGGGAGGCCGCCAACGCCTGGTGGGCCGATCACGTGGTGCGCTTCGACTACACCAGCCAGCTCGACCTGCTCACGCGCCTCGGTATTCGTGCCCCGGATGCGCGCTACCTCGGGTGGGGCTTCACGGCCGCACTGTGCGGGTGGCTGCTGTTCATGGCGTGGAGCAGCGCGCATCTGGGGCGCCCGCCGCGCCCGGATGCACTCTCGCGCGCCTACCGGCGCCTGTGCGGGAAGCTCGCGCGGGTCGCGCCGCCGCGTACACCGGACCAGGGACCCCTCGCCTACGCCGAGACCGTGCTCGTCGCACGCCCGGACCTGCGCTCAGCGGTCGATGCGCTGTTTGCGCGCTATGCGCAGCTGCGCTTCGGCCCGGCGGGGGCCGGGGCCGCCGAGGTGGCAGACTTCGCGCGCGCGGTGCGCGAGCTGACGCTGCCCGCCCGCACCGGCGGCTAGGTCGAGCGGAAGCCGATGCGCGCGTGGGTGCCGTCGCAGAAGGGCTTGGCGGCACTGCCGCCGCAGCGGCACAGCGTCGCGGAAGTCACGCGCGCCACCACGCGCCCGGTGCCGCTCGTGATCTCGAGGTTGCCGCGTACGCTCAGCGGGCCGTTAAGCTGCGGGTCGATCGCGAGCGGCCCGTCGCGGGCGGTCAGCATGTCGGTTACGCCGCTCGGGGGCTCGCCGGTGGCGCTGAAGCCGATCTCGTGGTGCGAGCCGTCGCAGTAGGGCTTGTTCTTGGATGCCCCGCAGCGGCACAGCGTGGCGCGAAACGGTGCCGGCGTCCCATCGATCACCAGCGCGCCGCGGAACGCATACGGTCCTGCCTCGCGCACGCCCGCAAGGTTCACCGGCGGTGCGCCCTCCTCGGGCTGGCCGTCGCGGCGCTGGTAACGGATCGCTCCCGAAGGGCAGGCATGCGCGATGTCGACCAGGCGCTCCACGGGCATCGCATCGGGATGTATCCAGGGACCCTTGACGTTGGCGAGGAACACCTGCGGGGCGAGCGTCACGCAGAAGCGCGAATGGATGCAACGCTTGCCCTCGTAGATCAGGTCGAGCGCGCTGCCGGCGATGCGCTCGACGTCACTGCTTACGAGCGGCGCGAGCGGCGCGGGCGGCGCTGCGACGCCAGCCGCCGCCCCGGGCCCGGGCGCTGCGGGCTCCGCGGCCGTCGCCGTGGCAAGCTCGAAGCTGCGCGCGGCGCGGCGCTCGAGCGCCTGCAGCTGCTCGGCCGCGGCACGCGCGCGCGGATCGGCGTCGGCGGCGAGCGCGGCAGCGGCGGCGGCGAGCTGCCCGAGGCGCTCGAGGAACATGCGCCGTGCTGCGGGCCCTGCCGGCAGCGCCGCGGTATCGCGCAGGGTCGTGAAGGACATGCCGGCGTTGCAGTGGGGGTTGGAGGGCCCGGCCGGCAGCCGTGCGGCGCGCTCGGCGAGCGGCATCACCGCGCGCATCAGCCCGATGGCCAGATCGACGATGAGACTCTTCTGCGCATCGGGGCTGCGCAGTGCGTAGGCGTAGGCGAGCAGGCGCAGCATGAGCCCGTAGCAGGCGTTGGCGAGGTCCACGGTGGCCACCGCCGCCGGGGTCTCGAGCCACACGCGCCCCTCCGGGCGCGGCGGCCGGCGCAGCACGGGGTTGGTGGCGGCGGCAAGCGCGGGCGCGAAGTGCGGGTTCGCGGCGCTCAGGTCGCGCAGCTCCTGGCGTATGGCGATGAACTTCTGGTAGTGCGAATTCAGCGAGTCCTGCGGCGCCCCCTCGCCCTGCTCGACGATCGCGCAGAAGGCGGCAAGGGCGGTCTTCAGGCAGCGCACCGGCCGCGCCCCGCCGAGGTTCACTTCGGCCGCTGACAGCTGCAGCGCCGGATCGCCATCAAAGGTGGCGCGCTCGCCGTACTTCGCGACGAAGGCCTTCAGGCCCTCCCCGAGCGCGGCATAGAAGGTGCCGACCGTGTCGTAGTCGATGCCCATCGGCGTCAGCCGTGGCGCCTGACCGCCGCGCCGGTAGATGCGCTCGTAGGCAAAGCCTGCACCCTCGGGCTCGGAGGAGCCGTGGGGGCGCTCCAGGAACACGAAGTGCTGCAGGGTGTCGGCGTTGAAGGGAGCGAGCTTCACCACCACGCTCGCCGGCAGGTAACCCGGGTCGAGCGGAAAGTTGGTGCGTCCGACGCGCGGGCTGCCGCCGAGCGCTGCGGTGATGTTCCACACCGCCGCGAGGTGCCCCATCTCCTCGATGGCGACCGACAGCAGCACCTGCTTCCAGCGGCCGACCGCGGCAGCCTCCGGCGCGCTCAGTCCCTCCGCCACGCCGTCCTTGAGGCTCGCCACGGCGTACAGGTAGGTACACATGAGGTTGTGCTCGAGCTCCGCCGCCTCGTAGAGGGCGTTGATGAGCACTTCGCGCTGCAGCAGCGGGCTTTCGGCATCAACATCGTTCATGAGACCTCCTCGCGGCCGCCGCGGCGCCGGGTCGCCGTTCGCGTGCCATTCACCTCAAGCGTACGCCAGCTGTCAAGCGGTGGCGTGTTCGCGGGTCTCGAGGAAGCGGATGTCGGGCCAGCGCTCGAGCGTCAGCTGCAGGTTGACGCGCGAGGGGGCGAGGTAGACGAGTGCGCCACTGTGATCGAGCGCGAGGTGCTCGAAGGCGCGGGCGCGGAATTCCTCGAGCTTCCTCGCATCCGGCGCATCGATCCAGCGGGCGGTATACACCGTGACCGGGTCGAAGACGCACTGCACGCTGTACTCGTCCGCCAGGCGAAACGCCACGACCTCGAACTGCAGCTGCCCGACGGCTCCCAGGATCTGGTCGTTGTTGCGCAGCGGCCGGAACAGCTGCGTGGCCCCCTCCTCGCACAGCTGCGACAGGCCCTTCTGCAGCGCCTTCATCTTCAGCGGGTCCTTGAGCACCGCGCGGCGGAAGATCTCCGGTGCGAAGTTCGGCACGCCGGTGAAGGCGAGGCGCTCGCCCTGCGTGAAGGTATCGCCGATGTTGATCGTGCCGTGGTTGTGCAGTCCCAGGATGTCGCCGGCATAGGCTTCCTCGGCCTGCGCCCGGTCGGCGGCCATGAAGGTGAGGGCATCCGCCACCCGCACCTCCTTGTCCAGGCGCACGTGGAACAGGCGCATGCCGCGGCTGTACTTGCCCGAGCACAGGCGCAGGAACGCGATGCGGTCGCGGTGCGAGGGATCCATGTTGGCCTGGATCTTGAACACGAAACCTGCCAGCTGGGACTCCGGGGGCTCCACCAGGCGCTCGCGCGCGCTGCGCGGCAGTGGCCCGGGGGCGTGCGCACAGAAGGCGGCCAGCAGCTCCTCCACGCCGAAGTTGTTGATGGCAGAACCGAAGAACACCGGCGTCTGCTGTCCGGCGCGGTACGCCTCAGCGTCGAAGTTCTCGGTGGCGCCGCGCACCAGCTCGATCTCCTCGTCGAAGCCGCGCGCCTCCGCCCCGAGGAACTCGCGCCCGGCGGCGCTGTGCAGGCCATCGATGATGAGGTTCTCACCGACGCGGCCGCGCTCGCCGGCGCTGTAGCAGTAGATGCGGTCCTCGGTGAGGTGGTAGATGCCGCGCAGCTCGCGGCCCATGCCGATCGGCCAGGTGATGGGGGCGGTGCTGATCTTCAGCACGCTCTCGATCTCGTCCAGCAGCTCGATCGGGGAGCGCCCGTCGCGATCGAGCTTGTTGATGAAGGTCATGATCGGGGTGTCGCGCAGGCGGCACACCTCCATCAGCTTGATGGTGCGCTCCTCAACCCCCTTGGCACAGTCGATCACCATGAGCGCCGAGTCGACCGCGGTGAGCGTGCGGTAGGTGTCCTCTGAGAAGTCCTCGTGCCCGGGTGTGTCGAGCAGGTTCACGATGCAGTCGCGGTAGGGGAACTGCATCACCGAGGAGGTGACCGAGATGCCGCGCTGCTGCTCGAGGCGCATCCAGTCTGAGGTCGCGTGGCGCGCCGCCTTGCGGCCCTTGACGGTGCCGGCCATCTGGATCGCGCCCCCGAACAGCAGCAGCTTCTCGGTGAGGGTCGTCTTGCCGGCATCCGGGTGCGAGATGATCGCGAACGTGCGGCGCCGCTGGATCTCGGCAGCGAGGTCAGTCATGGATAAATCCGGGTCCTAGCTGAGCGGCGGGGCGGGCGCGGGCAGGGAAAGCTTGAGCACCGCGGCATCCTCGCGCCCGCTGACGGCCTGGTAGTAGCCGCGCCGGGTGCCCACCTGCTCGAACCCGAGTGACTGGTAGAGCCGGATTGCCATGACGTTCGAGGGACGCACCTCGAGGAAGGCCTCGGCCATGCCGGCCGCATGCGCACGCTCGAGCAGGCAGATGAGGATCTTCTTGCCGCCGCCGCGGCAGCGGAATTCCTCCGCGATGCACAGGTTGAGGATGTGCGCCTCGCCCGCGCCGACGCTCATGACGCCGTAGCCCATGACCTGGCGTCCCACCGTCACCACGCGGCACACATAGCCGACGCGCAGGCAGTCGCGAAAGATCCCCTCGCTCCAGGGAAACTGGTAGGAGGCCCGCTCGATCGCCACCACCTCGGGCACGTCCGCGGCGCGCATGGGCCGGATGATGACTTCCTGGACGTTGGCAAAGAGCTCAGGCGCGGTCGCCATCTGTCGCAGATCCTTGCGTGAGGTCTTGGTACACGCTGCGGGCAAACTTCAGGTCCTCCCACGCCTTCCTCTTATCGGACGGGGTGCGCAGCAGGTAGGCCGGATGATACGTCACCACCAGGGGCGTCGCACCGAAGCGGTGGACCTGGCCACGCAGCCGCCCGAGCGGGGTATCGGTGCCGAGCAGGTTCTGCGCCGCGATGCGCCCCACTGCCAGCATGATCTTCGGCTGCAGCAGCTGGATCTGGCGCTCGAGGAAGGGCAGGCAGGCCGCCACCTCCTCGGGCTTCGGATCGCGATTGCCCGGCGGGCGGCTCTTGAGCACGTTGGCGATGTAGACGTTGCTCCTGCGGTCAAGGCCGATCGCCTTGAGCATGGCATCCAGCAGCTGTCCGGCCGCCCCGACGAAGGGCTCGCCGCGGCGGTCCTCTTCCGCCCCCGGCGCCTCCCCGATAACCAGCCAGTCGCAGCGCTCCGGTCCCACCCCGAACACGCCCTGGGTGCGGCTCGTATGCAGCGCGCAGCGCGTGCAGTCGCGCACCTCCTGGCGCAGCCGTTCCCAGCCGGCAGTGCTGGCGGCGCCCGGCGGTGGCGCTGCCACGGGCGGCGGCGCAGCGGCGGCCGGGGCAGCGGCGGCCGGGGCAGCGGCGGGTTGTCCACGCGGCAGCCACAGGTCGATGCCGAGGGTGTGCAGATAGTCGCGGCGGCGCTCGGAGTCCATGCCGCCCCTTCAGGACACCCCGGGGCTCGGGGTGCCGCGCACCAGGCGCCGCAGGCGCCGCCCGACCCACAGCACCGGAGCTGACAGTGCATAGGTACCGAACATCGACAAGAGCATCGTCGGCGGGTCGACGGCGATCAGCGCTAAGGTGAGCGGCACCAGGAGCAGGTAGACGAAGCGGATGCGCTTGTCGAGGTGGAACTGCTTGAAGCTCGGGTAGCCGAAGCCCGAGACCATGAGGGCCCCGGCGCTGGCGGTGACGATGAAGGCGGCGATGAGCCCGGTGAGGCGTGGCTCGCGCCAGTCGCTGCAGAACCACACGAACGCAGCGACGATCGCGGCCGCCGAGGGGCTCGGCAGGCCCTCGAAGTAGCGCTTGTCGGCGGTCGCCGAGCGGGCATTGAAGCGCGCCAGGCGCAGCGCCGCCGCCGCCGTGTAGAAGAAGCACGCCAGCCAGCCGAAGCGTCCCCAGTGGCTGCCGTACTCCATGATGCGCACCACGCCCCACTGGTAGGCGACGATCGCGGGCGCCAGCCCGAAGGCCACCATGTCCGCCAGGCTGTCGTACTCCTTGCCGAAGGCGCTCTCGGTGCGCGTCAGGCGCGCAATGCGCCCATCGAGCGTATCGAACACCATGGCCGCGAACACCGCCATGCCGGCGTTGGCGAAGTGCTTGTCGATCGCCGCCACCACCGCGTAGAAGCCCGAGAACAGGCAGCACGTGGTAAACAGGTTCGGCAAGAGATAGATGCCCTTGCGGCGGGGCCGCAGCGGTTCGGGGAGCTCGGGTGTCACGCCTGCAATCTTATCAGGGGCCTCCTGTTAAGATGCGAGCTTCCCTCTGACCTGGCTGCGGAAAGCGAAGCGTCCCGAAAATGAGGCTGTCCCAGTACCCCATCAACACCATGAAGGAGACCCCCGCGGATGCGGAGGTCGTGAGCCACCAGCTGATGCTGCGCGCCGGCCTCATCCGCCGCGAGGCCACCGGCCTCTACAGCTGGCTGCCGCTCGGCCTGCGGGTGCTGAAGAAGGTGGAGCGCATCATCCGCGAGGAGATGGACCGCGCCGGGGCGCTCGAGCTCGTGATGCCGGTGGTGCAGCCCGCGGAGCTGTGGCAGGAGTCGGGGCGCTGGGCCGCCTACGGCCCGGAGCTGCTGCGCATCAAGGACCGTCACGAGCGCGACTTCGTCGCCGGCCCCACGCACGAGGAAGTGATCACCGACATCGCCCGCCGCGAGCTCAAGAGCTACCGCCAGCTGCCGGTGAACTTCTACCAGATCCAGACCAAGTTCCGCGACGAGGTGCGGCCGCGGTTCGGCGTGATGCGGGCGCGCGAGTTCATCATGAAGGACGCCTACTCCTTCCACATCGACCAGGCCTCGCTCACCGCCGGCTACCGCGCCATGTACGACGCCTACGTGCGTATCTTCACGCGCACTGGACTTAAGTTCCGCGCGGTACGCGCCGACTCCGGCGCCATCGGCGGCGACGTGAGCCAGGAGTTCCACGTGCTGGCTTCCTCCGGGGAGGATGCCATCGTGTTCTCCGACGCCGATGACTACGCCGCCAACCTCGAGGCCGCCGAGGCCGTCGCGCCCAAGAGCGCGCGGCCGGCGCCGGCGCAGGCAATGCAGCGCGTCGCAACCCCCGGAGCGCACACCATCGCCGCCGTCGCGCAGTTCCTCAAGGTCGAGCCGACACGCTGCCTGAAGACCCTGATCGTGGATGGCACCGAGGGCTCGGTGGTGGCGCTCGCACTGCGCGGCGACCATGAACTCAACGCCGTCAAGGCGCAGAAGCTGCCCGGCGTCGCGAGTCCTTTGCGCATGGCGACGCCCGAGCGCGTGCGGCAGGCGACCGGCGCCGACCCCGGCTCGGTGGGCGTGGTGGGACTGAAGTGCCGCCTGTACGCCGACCACGCCGCGCTCGCGGTGGCCGACTTCGTGTGCGGCGCGAACGAGAACGACGTGCACCTCACCGGGGTCAACTGGGAGCGCGACGTCAGCGGCGCGATCGCGGCCGACCTGCGCAACGTCGTCGAGGGTGACCCCAGCCCGAGCGGCAGGGGGCAGCTGCACATCGCGCGCGGCATCGAGGTCGGCCACATCTTCCAGCTCGGCAGCAAGTACAGCGAGCCGATGAAGGCTGCGGTGCTCGATGAGTCCGGCAAGGAAGTCACGCTCCTCATGGGCTGCTACGGCATCGGCGTGACGCGCGTGGTGGCCGCGGCCATCGAGCAGAACAACGATGAGCGCGGCATCATCTGGCCGGCGCCGATCGCCCCCTTCCAGGTGGTGCTGGTGCCGATGAACCTGCAGAAATCCGCGCGTGTCCGCGAGCTGAGCGAGCGGCTGTACGCCGAGTTCACGGCCGCCGGCATCGAGGTGCTGTACGACGACCGCGACGCGCGCCCCGGCGTGAAGTTCGCCGACGCGGAGCTGCTCGGCATTCCGCACCGCCTGGTCATCGGCGAGCGCGGCATCGATGCCGGCAAGCTCGAGTACCGTGGCCGGCGCGACACCGAAAGCACCGAGTTCCCGCTCGCCGAGGCGCTGCCCTTCATCCGCGCACGCCTGCAGGGCTGAAGGGGCAGTGCTGCCGATGCGCTCGCGGCTCAGCGCCTGGCTGCTCGCGGCCGCGGGCCTGCTCGCCCTGAGCGCCCACGCCGACCAGCAGCGCGATCCGGAGCTCAAGGCGGTCATCGAGAAGGCGATCGCGCAGGCGCAGTGCTTCACCGACCAGTACGACTCGGCGGTGTGGTACACGCTCATGGAGCCGCGCCTGCGCAACCTCGTCAAGGAGAAGGACGAGCGCGTCGACATCCTGCGGCAGGTGTACTGCGAGACCCATCGCAGCGGGGAGGCGCGCCTGCCGCCGGGGCTCGTCATGGCACTGATTGACGTCGAGAGCCGCTTCGACCGCTGGGCGGTCTCCAGCGCCGGTGCCGTGGGCCTCATGCAGGTGATGCCGTTCTGGCCCGAGAAGCTCGGGCTGCACCGCTATGAGCTGGTGCACGTCGCGCCCAACATCCGCATGGGCTGCGCCATCCTGCGCTTCTACATGACCTACGAGCACAACGACGTGCGCCGCGCGCTCGCGCGCTACAACGGCAGCGTCGGCCGTCGCGACTACCCGGATCTGGTGATCGGGCGCTGGACGCGCTGGGGCGGCGCGGATGACCTCGGCTTCCCGAAGCTGCCCACGCAGCGCTGACTAGCGCCCGCGTCCCTAGTTCTGCCCCGCGGCTCGCTTCGCCTTCTGCGGCGGCGGCAGCATGCGTGCCACGCCCTCGCGGCGCGAGTCGGCGGCGCCCTCGTAGGTGCCGTCGGGGTGGCGCAGGATGGCGTGCAGTCCCGAGTTCTCCGCATGCCCGGCCTTGAGGTCGATGCCGCGCTCGCGCAGCCCCTCGAGCAGTGCCGGGGTGAAGCGGTCGGCCTCGCCCGCGAAGCCGTCGCCGCGCGCGATCAGGTTAGGCAGCTCCACTGCCTGCTTGAGCGAGAGCTTCCAGGCGAGCAGACCGACGAGCGTCTTGGCGTTGTACTCGAGGATCGCCGAGCCCCCCGGGGACCCCAGGGCCGCCACGAAATGGTTGGCGTGGTCGAGCACGATGATCGGGGACATGGAGGAGCGCGGCCGCTTGCCCGGATGCACGGCATTGGCCGCCGGCCTGCCGCCCTCGTTGGGGTTGAAGCTGAAGTCGGTGAGCTGGTTGTTGAGAACGAAGCCGCCTACCGTGCGCCCCGAGCCGAACACCGACTCCACCGTGGTGGTCATGGACACGACGTTGCCGTCCGTATCCACCACGACGAAGTGGCTGGTGCCCGCCGATTCGTTGGTGGCATCACGCCCGCGCATGCTGCTGAAGACGCCCGGCTCGGGCGCGGGACCTGCGCGCGTGCCGATCAGCTGCGCGCGCAGCTTCAGGTAGGCGGGGTCGAGCATGCGCTGCACCGGCACCGGCACGAAGCGCGGGTCGGCGACGTAGCGATCGCGGTCCGCGTACATGAGGCGGCTCGCCTGGGCGAACAGGAACCAGGCCTGCGGGTCATTCGGTGAGCGCGCGGCAATGTCGGTGTGCTCCAGGATCCCGAGCATCTGCAGCAGCGACACGCCGCTCGAGGGCGGCGGCGGCACGCAAACGGTGAAGCCCCGGTAGGGCCGGCACAGGGGCTCGGACCAGCCGGTCTTGTAGGCCGCGAGGTCCTTGAGCGCCATGGTGCCCGGCTGCGGCTCGAGGTGCGTCACGCGCACGATCTCCTCCGCGATCGCTCCGCTGTAGAGCGCGTGCGGCCCCTCCTGCGCCAGGCGCCCGAGGGTCCTGGCGTATTCGGGGTTGCGGAACAGGTCGCCCTCCTCCACCACCTCCCCGTCGGCGCGCGAGAACAGCGAGCGGATCTCGTTGGTCGGGGGGAAGGGCGAACCCTCGCCGAGGAACATGGCGAGCCGCCCGGGAACGCGGAAGCCCTCGCTGGCGGCGCGGATCGCGGGCGCAAACAGATCCTTCCAGCGCAGCGCGCCGCCCTTGGCGTGCGCGGTGTAGAGCATGCCGATGGCTCCCGGGACGCCCGTGGAGCGCCCGCTGCGCACGGCCTCGACGAAGGACATCGGGCGGCCGCCCTCCATGAACATGTCCGCCGTCACGCCGGCGGGCGCGGTCTCGCGCCCGTCGATGGCGCTCACCTTGCCGGTGTGCGCGTCGTAGTACATCAGGAAGGCGCCACCACCGATGCCCGAGCTCTGAGGCTCGACCAGCCCGAGCATCGCCTGCACCGCCACGGCCGCATCGAGGGCCTTGCCGCCCTTGCCGAGGATCTCCAGTCCCGCCTCCACGGCGAGCGGGTTGGCGGCCGCCACCCAGGCCTCGTGCGAGTTGGGCGTGAACAGTCGCCGCGGGGCGGGCGTCGCCGGCGCGCTCGCGGGGCCCGAAGGCAGCTCCTCGGGCTGAGCGGGTGTCGCGGCTGCGGGCGCGGCCTCAGCTGCCGGCGCGGGTGCCGGGAGTGGGGCTGGCGGCGCGGGCTCAAGTGGCGGCTCGGGGTCGCCCGCGGCGGCAGCCGCGCAGGCGAGCAGCAGGGTTGCGATGAGGAGCGGTGCGGAGGGGCGATAGCGCATGCGGCAGTGGTGGTTCAGGCGGTGAGGAAGCCAGCGGGCGGGTTCGCGGCATCGGCGGCCGCCTCGCTTACCTCGACGGACGTGACCTTGGAGGCCGATGAGCCGACCCAGAGCCATTGGACGAAGGCATCCACTGCCTCACGCTCGCCGCAGGCCAGCACCTCGACGCGGCCGTCGGGCAGGTTGCGCGCGTAGCCACGCAGCTTCAGCTCCCCGGCGCGGCGCGCCGCGGTGGCGCGGTAATAGACACCCTGGACGCGACCGTCCACGAGGCATTTCTTGCATTGCATTTTCTGGAAGGCTGAGCGACACGGACCCAGGGCTTAATACTACTGTAGATCGATACTGGCGCGCTGCGCACCGGCGTGCCGCGCCGCTCCTTTTATGGCAACGTAGCAGCCCTTCCCGGGGCGTCGTCCGCGACACGGCCCCACAAAGAGAAATCAGGCATGGCGGAAGTGCTGGTGCTGTACTACTCGCGCGGCGGCGCCACCGCGGAACTGGCGCGGCAGGTGTGCCGTGGCATCGAGAGCGTGCCCGGCGCCCGCGCACGACTGCGCACGGTGGCCCCGGTGTCGGCCGCGAGCGAGGCGGCCCCGCAGCCGGTACCCGAGCGCGGTGCCCCGTATGCGACGCTGGAGGACCTGCAGGAAACCGATGCCCTGGTACTTGGCAGCCCCACGCGCTTTGGCAACATGGCGGCGCCGCTGAAATACTTCCTCGACGGCACGGCGGCGCTGTGGCTCTCCGGGGCGCTCGCCGGCAAGCCCGCCGGGGTCTTCACCTCCACGCAGAGCATGCACGGGGGCCAGGAGACGACCCTGGTGTCGATGATGCTGCCGCTTCTGCACCACGGGATGATCCTCGTGGGGCTGCCCTACACCGAGCGCGCGCTGAACGAGACCCAGCGCGGCGGCAGTCCCTATGGCGCCTCGCACGTCAGCGGCGGCAGCACACACGCGCTCCTGAGCGAAGAGGAGAAGTCGCTCGCCCAGGCCCTCGGCCGGCGCATCGCGGCGCTCAGCGTGCAGCTTGGCTCAGGGGCCGGGCGCGCCGGCGCTTAGCACTTCGCGGATGAAGGGGATGGTAAGCCGGCGCTGCGCCACGAGCGCCGCCTCATCGAGGGTGTCGAGCAGCTCGTAGAGTGAGGCCATGTCGCGCGGGAAGCGCCGCTGCAGCCACTGCAGCGTCTCATCGGGGAGCTCGAAGCCACGCACGCGCGCCCGCAGCTTCAGCGCCTGGCTCTGCTCGGCCTCATCGAGCATGCGCAGCTGCAGCACCGCGCCGGCGGCGCAGCGCGAGCCCAGGTCCGGCAGCGCCCAGGTCAGCAGCGCCGGCGGTGCCTGCGCGGTCAGGACCAGCGAGCCGCCGGCGTCCTCCAGCTCGCGCAGCAGCGCGAACACGCCGCGCTCCCAGTCGCCTCGTCCGATGACGGTGTCGATGTCATCCAGGCACAGGCACTGAAGCTGCGGCAGGCCCTCGAGCACGCCGACGCCAAGCGCGGCGACTTGGGCGAGCGGCACGTAGCCGGCACGCGCGCGCGCGCTCGCGCCGGTACAGATCGCCTGCAGCAGGTGGGTTTTGCCGGCACCGTGGGGTCCGCACAGCCAGGTAAGCCCCGCGGGGGCACCGTCGGCCACGCGCCGGGCGTGCGCGAACGCCTCCGCGTTGCGGCCGGGCAGGAAGCTCTCGAACACCGCACGGTCCGGCAGCCGCAGTCCGAGGGGAATCTGGCGCATGGGATCAGGGGAGCGCAGCGCGCGCCCCGACCCAGGCGCGGCGCGCGAACGCGTTGACGTAATGGGCGCCGGAGACCGCGGTGGTGGCGAGGGTGATGAGCGCGCACGCCTCGAGCACCCCGCGCGGCGGGAAGCCCACGCCCGCCCCGAGCAGCACCAGCATGACGTACAGGAGCTGCGTCGCCGTGTTGATCTTACTGATGGCGGTCGGGCGGCCATGCAGCGGGCCGAACCACAGCCGGTAGGTGAGCGCCCCGAGGCCGATCATGACGTCGCGCGCCACCACGGCTGCGGTCAGCCACCAGGGCACGAGGTTGAGCCAGGCGCACTGCACGTACACCACCACCAGGAGCAGCTTGTCTGCGAGCGGGTCGAGGAAACGCCCGAGGTCCGAGGTCCAGCCGAAGCGCTTGGCGAGATAGCCATCGAGGCCATCGGAGACTGCCGCCACGATAAACAGCGCCAGGGCCAGAAGCGGCGCACCGGCGTGCAGCGCTGCGAGCACCGGCCAGATGAGCGCGATGCGCAACACGCAGATGAGGTTGGGAAGGTGACGCATGCGGGCGCTGGGTCGGGCGGCAGGTGTGCGCGCGACTAGGGCTGGTAGTGCAGCAGCAGGCGACCGGTGGCCGTGCCGCCCGCTACCAGGTGCTTCTCGCCCGCGAGTGCCTGCTCAAGTGCGGAAGCTCCCCCGCGCACGCTCGTCGCGAACACCACGGATGCGGGTGCCGCGGCGGCGAGGTTGGCGCGCCGCACGCCGGGCGTGGCCTGCAGCAGGCGCGTGACGCTGGCGTAGTCGCTGAGCGTGTGCACCCCGTCGATCTCGACACGCACCTCGCCCTCGGCCTGCGCAGCAGTCCCCGCCTGCTGTGGCACCAGGTGATCCACCGTGTGGTCGATGCCGGCCGCGAGCGGGCCGCTCCAGCTCTCGCTCGTGCCGCGCGCATACAAGGTCCACTGCAGCGCGCCGTCGGCGGCCGTGCCATCGCCACGCCCCACGAGGATCTCATCGCCGCCGAGGCGCTGCGCGGCCTCGAGCAGCGCGTCCGCGCCCAGGGCCTTGCCGTTCGCGTCGCTGACCGCCATGGGCACGAGGCTGATGGGCAGCCCGCGCGCGGCGGCGACGCGCTCAAGCTCGCCGCGCGCTGCGTCCGCCTGCGCTCGGTTCCTGGGCGGATCGAGCACCACGAGCGTAAACGGGCGATCCCCGTCCCAGGTGCCGCGCCCGGCCTCGCTCACGGCCTTCTGGACCGCCGGCCCGTCAAACACGACCTGGGACTGGCCGTGGGCGCCGGTGGTGTAACCGGACACGTATTTGGGGGCATCGGCGATGATCCCCGCGAGGGCCGGGTCGTCGGCCGCCTCGCGCCGTCCGGTGGCGCGCACCAGTGCCTGGCGCATCGCCTCCTGCAGCGCGGTACCGGAACGCTCGGCGACATCCACCTCATAGACGCGCACGGGGCGTCCGGCCCACGCCGCCAGCGGCAGCGTGAGAATGAGGGCGGCAAGACTCAGGAGGAATCCGCGCGCGCCCCGCCTGGCCATGGAATATGGGACCGGTCGCGTCATTGTCTGTATCGGGCACGCAACAGCGCGAAGCGGCAGGTACAATACCATACGGCCCCGCGCGCCACGGCGGCCGCCCCCCCGAAGGCACGAACCGACACGCATGACTGAAGGCCACGGCATCACTTACCGCGACGCAGGGGTCGACATCGACGCCGGCGATGAACTGGTCGAGCGCATCAAGCCGCTGGTGCGCCGTGCGCAGCGCCCGGAGGTACTCGCCGGCATCGGCGGCTTCGGCGCCCTGGTCGAGCTGCCCGCCGGCTACCGCCGCCCGGTGCTGGTGTCGGGCACCGACGGTGTCGGCACCAAGCTGCGCCTCGCCATCGACACCGGCCGGCACGACACCATCGGCATCGACCTCGTGGCGATGTGCGTCAACGACGTCGTGGTGCAGGGCGCCGAACCCTTGTTCTTCCTCGACTATTACGCGACCGGGAAACTGCAGGTCGCGGTCGCCGAGGCGGTAGTGCGCGGCATCGTCGAGGGCTGCGTGCAGGCCGGGGCGGCGCTGGTCGGCGGGGAGACCGCCGAGATGCCCGGCATGTATCAGGGCGGGGACTACGACCTCGCCGGCTTCTGTGTCGGAGTGGTGGAGAAGGATGCCATCCTCGATGGCTCCAAGGTCGCCGCCGGCGATGCGATCGTCGGCCTGAGCTCCTCGGGGCCGCACTCCAACGGCTATTCCCTGATCCGCAAGCTCATCGACACGGCCGGTGCGACGGCGGCGACGCAGCTCGAGGGCCGCAGCCTCTACGAGCGCCTGCTGGCACCCACGCGCATCTACGTGAAGCCGCTGCTCGCGCTGCTGCGGGCGCTGCCGGTGCACGGGCTCGCCCACATCACCGGCGGCGGCCTCACCGACAACATCCCGCGCGTGCTCCCCGAGGGCCTGGAGGCCGTGCTCACGCGCGACCTGTGGCCGCGCGATCCGGTGTTCGAGTGGCTGCAGCAGGTCGCGCGCACCGACAGCGGCCAGATGTACCGCACCTTCAACTGCGGCATCGGCATGGTCGTGATCGTGCCGGCGGCGCAGGCCGCCGCGACGGTCGCGTTCCTCGCCGAGCGCGGCGAAGGCGCCCAGCTCATCGGCCACGTGCAGCGCGGCACGCGCGGCGTGTTCATCGAAGAATGAGCGTGGCCGCGCCGCTGCGGATCACCATCCTGATTTCCGGCCGCGGCAGCAACATGACCGCGATCGCGCGCGCCTGCCTCACGGGCGAGATCAACGGACGGGTCGCGTGCGTGATCGCCGACCGGGCCGATGCCGCCGGACTGGCGAGCGCACGCGATCTCGGGGCCGAGACCGCCACGCTCGAGCGACCGCCCGGGATGGCCCCGAGCGAGTTCGACGCGGCGCTCGGCTGCGCCATCGATGCCTCCGGCGCCGACGTGATCGCACTCGCCGGCTTCATGCGTATCCTGTCGCCGGGCCTGGTGGATCGCTATCTCGGGCGGATGCTGAACGTTCACCCGGCGCTCCTGCCCGCCTACCGCGGCCTCCACACCCACCGCCGCGTGCTCGCGGCGGGCGAGAGCGAACACGGCGCGAGCGTGCACTTCGTGACGCCCGAGCTCGATGCGGGTCCGGTGGTGCTGCAGTCGCGCCTGTGGGTGCGCCCGGAGGACACCGAGGCGGCGCTCGCGGCGCGCGTGCTGCGCACCGAGCACATCATCTACCCGCGGGTGCTGTCCTGGGTCGCGCAGCAGCGCCTGAAGTGGCACGATGGCGCGGCGTGGCTCGACGGCACGCGCCTCGATACCCCGATGGTGGAGGACTTCCGTGCGGCAGTGGCATGAACCGCGCGCGCGTGCGCGCCATCTGCGAGCTGCGGCCGTAGCTGCGCTGCTCACGGTCGCCGTGGCGAACCGCGCCGCGGGCGCGGAGCTCAAGCCTTACGAGGCCAGCTACAGCGGCATCTGGCACGGCATGACGGTCGCGGTCTCGACACTCACTCTCGAGCACTCCGGCGACACCTGGACCTACACATCGCGCAGCGAGCCGCGCGGGCTCGGGCGCATGGCATCGGGGGTGTTCCCGCCCCTGCAGGTGAGCGTCGTCAAGGTGACGCCCGCCGGCGTACTGGCGCAGAGCTTCCGCTCCGAGGGCGGGGATGCCTCCAGGGCCGTGAACCTCAAGTACGACTGGCAGTCCCACAAGGTCAGTGGCAGCTACGAGGGCACCCCGGTAGACCTGCCGCTCACCCCGCAGGTGCAGGACGACGGCTCCGTGCAGCTCGCGCTGATGACGGAACTCATCGCCGGGCGCACGCCCGCCGGGCTGCAGCTGATCGACAAGAACAGCGTGCGCGACTACACGTTCAGGCGCGAGGGCGAGGCCACGCTCGCGACCCCGATGGGGTCCGTGCCCACCGTCATCTACAGCGCCCAGAAGGCCTACTCCCCGCGCGTCACGCGCTTCTGGTGCGCACCGGCGCACGGCTACATACCGATGAAGGTCGAGCAGACCAAGGGCGATGACGTGCAGTGGACGCTGCAGATCCAGAGCCTGAAGCGCGACTGAGGCCAAGCTGATGCAATCCACCGCCCCGAGTGACCTGCCCGCGCGCTCTTCCGTGTACACCGGGATCTTCCCCTGCCAGAAGATCCGCGAGATGGTGGAGAAGGAGGAGATCGTCTCGGAGGGCATCTTCGCCGCCGGCGGCATCCTCGCTGACCAGATCCAGCCGGCCAGCATCGACCTGCGGCTCGGGGACTTTGCGTACCGCGTGGATGCGAGCTTCCTGCCGGGCAAGGACATGCGGGTACTGGAGAAGCTCGGCCAGCTCGATGAGCGCTACGAGGAGTTCAGGATCGACCTGCGCAACGGCGCGATCCTCGAGCGCGGGCGCCTCTACGTGATCCCGCTGATGGAATCGATCCGCCTCAAGAGCGACGTGGCCGCATTCGCCAACCCCAAGAGCTCCACCGGGCGCCTCGACATCCTGACGCGCCTCATCGCAGACAAGGCGACGGTGTTCGACCAGGTCGAGGAAGGCTACGAGGGACGGCTCTACCTTGAGGTCGCCCCGCGCAGCTTCAGCGTCGTGGCGCGCACCGGCACGCGCCTGAACCAGCTGCGCTTCCGGCGCACCCGCGGGGAGCTGCCGCGGCCGATCACCGCCGCAGACTGGAAGGCCCTCATCAGCAACGGCGAGGTGGCGGACGCGCAGGCGGGGAGTGACAAGACCGGCATGCTGCCCTTCTCGATCGATCTGCAGGGTTCGGGAGCGCGCGCGCTGATCGGCTGGCGCGCCAAGAAGCACACCCCGCGCATCGATCTGGAGCGGCGCGACTACGACCCGCTCGACTTCTGGGACCCGATCCATTTCCACCGCGGTGGCTCGCTCATCCTCGACCCGGACGAGTTCTACATCCTCATGACGAAGGAGGCGATCGCGGTGCCTCCGGATTTCGCCGCCGAGATGCTGCCCTACGACACGCGCGCCGGGGAGTTCCGTGTCCATTACGCCGGCTTCTTCGACCCGGGCTTCGGCTGGGACAGCCGCAACCGCAAGGCCGGCAGCAGTCGCGGGGTGCTCGAGGTGCGCTCGCACGAGGTGCCCTTCGTGCTCGAGCACGGGCAGACGGTGGGCTGGCTGCGCTATGAGCGCATGGCGGTGCGCCCCGACGTGCTCTACGGGCAGGACGTCGCCTCGCACTACCAGGGCCAGGAGCTGAAGCTCGCCAAGCAGTTCCGCGAACCCGGCTAGGCCCCGCGGCGCGGCGGGCGCGCGCCCCTCAGGTCTCCTCGATCACGATCTTGGGAAAGACGCTGCTGCGGTCGCGCGAGCGCACCGCGAGCGCCCCGCCGGTGCGGCGCGCCATCTCGATGTAGGCACGCGCGCGCGCGGAGCCGGGCGCCGCCACCACGGTGGGACGCCCGCCGTCGGCCTCCGCCCGGATGTGGGCATCGAGGGGCAGCTCGCCCAGCAGCCGCACGCCATATTCCTGCGCCATGCGCGTGCCGCCGCCGGCGCCGAAGATGTGCTCGGCATGACCGCAGCTGGAGCACACGTGGATGCTCATGTTCTCGATGATCCCCAGCACCGGCACCGCGACCTTCTCGAACATCTTCAGCGCCTTGCGCGCATCGGCGAGCGCGATGTCCTGCGGCGTCGTGACGATCACGGCCCCCGCCACCGGCACGCGCTGCGCGAGCGTGAGCTGGATGTCACCGGTGCCGGGGGGCATGTCGACCACGAGGTAGTCGAGCTTGCCCCACTGCGTCTCCGACAGCAGCTGCGTGAGTGCCTGGGTCACCATGGGCCCGCGCCACACCATCGGCTGGGCCTCATCGACGAGAAACCCGATCGACATGGCGCGCACGCCGTGGCTCTCCAGCGGCCGCAGCTGCTTGCCGTCCGGGGACGAGGGCCGCTGCCCGCTCAGGCCGAGCATCAGCGGCTGGCTCGGCCCATAGATGTCGGCGTCCAGGATCCCGACGCGCGCACCCTGCATCGCCCAGGCGAGCGCGAGGTTCACGGCCACGGTGGACTTGCCGACGCCGCCCTTGCCGGAGGCGACCGCGACCACGTTGCTGATCTCTCCCAGGGGCTTGAGGTTGCGCTGCACCGCGTGGGCGCGGATGTCGGCCTCGAGCTCCAGGGCAAAGGGCACCTCGATGCCCTGGGCGGCAAGGTACCCCCTGAGGGCCACGGCCATCTCCTCCTCGTAACCCCCGACCGGGAAGCCGAGGGCGATCCGGGCACTGACGCTGCCGCCCACGACGCGCACCTCCCGGATCGCCTGGGCGGCGCCCAGGGTCTCCCCGAGGTAAGGATCGCTGTAGGCGTCCAGCGCTGCGCGCACGGCGGTGACTGAGCTTTCGGAGATCATGTCTTTTCTATGGGAGCGCGGCGCTGGTGCAGGAGGGGGTGCGATTGTAGAGGTAATGCGCGCACACCATAAACTCCGCCGGGGCGCACCCAAACGGGGCAGCACCGACGGCTGTGGCATAATCTCAACGGTCCGGGGGCTGCGCGCTTGCTGCTTCAACGGTCGGCTACTGCAGCAGTGTGGGCCCCGGACAGACCCGCGCCTGTGCGACCTGTGAACTCCTGAAGCTTCGGAGGGAGTGACGGGTGCGCGCCGGAAGCTGCCCCGACGGAAAGGCCGAATGAGCTTTTTCACGAACCTGCGTGCCGACCGGCTCGTCACTGAGATCCGGTCCTCGACCGATCCCGCAAGCCCTGCTCGGCAGAAGGCCATCGCGCGCCTGAAGGATGTCGGGCCCGGTGCCATCGAGCCGGTGCTCGGGGCGCTGCCGGAGGCCGACAAGTCCGCCACCATGGCCTTCGTCGAGGTGCTCACGGCGGTGGTCAGCCAGAAGACCTTCCCGATGTTCGTGCGCGGCCTGGTCGAGGGCAGCCCGCGCGTCATCTCCGGGATCTCCTGGGCGCTCACCAACAGCAAGAACTACCCGCACCCTCTGCTGCTCGAGGCGCTCTCCACCCCCGGGGTCTCCAAGTCCGCGGTGCTCGACGTGATCTCGGCCCACAAGTCGCGCTTCAACGTGCGCGAGCTACTCACCGCCGCCTACGCGCAGGAGCCCAACGAGAAGGCGGCGCTGTTCCGCATCATCGGCGAGATCGCCGACCGCTCCTCGATCGGGGAGCTCATCGGCCGCATCCAGGGCAAAGACCCGATTGCCCGCGTGCACATCATCAACACGCTGGCGCGCTTCAATACTCCCGAGGTGCAGAACGCGCTGCAGGGGCTGCTCAAGGACCCCAACAAGCTGATCCGCGGGGCGGCGCTGTCGGCGCTGCAGCGCATGGACGGCCCGATCGACATCGAGCGCGTGGCGCCGCTGCTGCGCGACCCTGAGATCGACGTCCTCAACCGTGCCATCGACGTCGTGATCAAGGCCAACCATCCGGAAACGATGAAGTACCTCATCGAAATCCTCAAGGACGAGAACGAGAACGCGCGCCGCGCGGCGGTCGAGGTCCTGAACGAGGTCGGCAACGCCAATTCGGTGAAGCACCTGCTCGGGTCGCTCAAGGACAGTGACTGGTGGGTGCGCAGCCGTGCGGCCGATGCGCTCGGCAAGATCGGCGGCCCGAAGGTCATCGACGCGGTGCTGCAGCTGGTGCGCGACAAGGACGAGGACATCCGGCGCGCTGCGATCGAGATCCTGAACCAGACCAAGGACGAGCGCGCCGTCGACTCCCTGATCCAGGCCACCCGCGACAGCGACTGGTGGGTGAGCGAACGCGCCGTCGACGCCCTGGCGGAAATCGGCAGCAAGCGCGCGGTGCCGCGCCTCATGGAGATGCTGCACACCCCGGTCAACGGCAAGGCCACCCCGATCGTGGTGCGTGCGCTCGGCAAGCTCGGCGACAGCAAGCTCGTCGACACGCTACTGCCGCTGATCGCGCGTCCCGAGCGCGAGATCCGCATCGAGGCGATCCAGGCGCTCTCCAAGGTGGCGGACGAGGCGCGCGCCGAGCAGGTGCGCGGGGAGCTGCAGGCCCAGGCCGGCTCCCCGGACCAGACCATCGCGCGCATGGCGGCCGCCGCCGTCACCGAGCTCGACAACCGCATCGCGGGCATCTCGCAGCTGTCGGCCGCCAACGCCATGCCCACGGGTGCAACGAGCGCCCCGAGCCCGGGTGCCGCGGGGATGCGCCCCCCGCAGCCCTCCGCGGAGGCCACCCGTACCCAGGTCATCTCCGACCAGGCGCTGCAGCAGGCGGCGCAGAAGGCGCAGGTCGCCTCGCGCCTGGACATCCAGACGCTCAAGCCCGGGGACATCCTCGAGGGACGCTACAAGTACATCGACCGCATCGGGCGCGGCGCCTTCGGCACGGTGCTCCTGATGGAGGACACGGTGGTGGATGAGCGCCTCATCCTGAAGTTCCTCAACCCCAACGTCTCCGAGGACGAGGAGGTCATGAAGCGCTTCGTGCACGAGCTGCGCTACTCGCGCAAGATCACGCACAAGAACGTCATCCGCATCTACGACTTCCTCTACATCCAGGGCAACTACGCCATCTCGATGGAGTACTTCCCCTCCCACACCCTCGGCAGCGAGGTGGTGAACGAGAAGCCGCTCGAGCTCAAGCGTGCCCTGCAGTTCGGCATCGACATCTGCACCGGCATGACGGTGGCGCACCAGCAGGGCATCGTGCACCGCGACCTCAAGCCCGCCAACGTCCTCATCAACCAGGAGGGCCTCCTGAAGATCGTGGACTTCGGCGTCGCGGCCGCGCAGCGCGAGGGCGATACCCAGCTGACCAAGACCGGCTACGTGATCGGGTCACCCAAGTACATGGCCCCCGAGCAGATCCTCGGCAAGAAGGTGGACGAGCGCGCCGACATCTACGCCCTCGGGGTGATGCTGTACGAGATGACGACCGGGGTGCCGCCCTACTCGCGCGGCGACCACATGTCGGTCATGTACCAGCACGTGCAGGGCAAGGCGCGCGTGCCGCAGGAAGTGAACCCCAACCTCCCACCGGGACTCTCCGAGCTCGTGGTGCGCGCCATGGCGGTGGACAAGACCAAGCGCTTCCAGACCATGAACGAGCTCAGCGGCGCCTTGGCCGGCTTCCTCTAGGGCCGGCTCCCGCGGGCGCACCGGCTGCCACGCCCGAGGCTCGCGCCTTGCTTAAGAGCGTGCGTTACGTCAAATTTCCACCCACAAGCTGTTGCTCTCAAAGCCCGTCCGGGCTAAACAACGGCTTCGGAAAACTCCTTAAGGAGCAATGGCTTGGCGCGCATAGACGCGTTTCTGAAACTCGGCACCCAGCAGGGTTGCTCGGACGTGCATCTGGCGGTCGGCGTGCCGCCGATGCTGCGCATGTACGGGGACCTGCTGCCGATCAAGTTCCGTGACCTCGGGACACCGAGCTTGAGAGCTACATCGCCGAGATCCTGACGCGCTCGCAGAACGAGCTGTTCAACAAGGGTCAGGACCTGGACTTCTCCTACGTCTCCTCCGAGGGCGGGCGCTTCCGCGTCAACGTGTTCCGCAAGGACACCGGCGTCGGGGCCACCTTCCGCTCGATCCCCGCCGCGGTGCCGACGCTGGAGAAGCTCGCGCTGCCTCCCATCGTCACCAAGCTGTGCGACTTCCACCAGGGCATGGTGCTGGTCACCGGCTCCACCGGCACCGGCAAGTCGACCACGCTTGCGGCCATGATCGATCACCTCAACTCGACCCGGCGCCTCAACATCATCAGCCTCGAGGACCCGATCGAGTTCGTGCACCCGAGCAAGCACAGCCAGGTCATCCAGCGCGAGCTCGGCACCCACATCCCGAGCTTCGCCGAAGGGGTGCGCGCGGCCATGCGCGAGGACCCCGACGTCATCCTGGTCGGCGAGCTGCGCGATGCCGAGACGATCTCCATGGCCATGACGGCCGCGGAGACCGGCCACCTGGTGCTTGGCACCCTGCACACCACCGGCGCGGTCAAGACCATCGACCGCATCATCGATGCCCTGCCCGTGGAGGAGCGCGAACAGACCAAGAGCTTCCTCGCCCAGAGCCTGCTGGCCGTGGTCACCCAGGTGCTGGTGAAGACCGCCGACGGGCACGGGCGCAAGGCGATCTGCGAGGTGCTGATGATGACCAAGGCGATCGCCAAGCTCATCCAGAGCGACCAGACGCACCAGATCCTCTCGCAGCTGCAGATGGGCCGCGACCAGGGCATGCAGGTGCTCGACCAGGCGCTGCTGGCCGCGATCAATGCGCGCCAGATCGACCCGGACGATGCCTACAGCTACGCGTCCGAGAAGCGCTCCTTCCAGAAGTTCGTGACCGACACGAGCATGCTGCCGAAGCTCGACATCACCGGCACCTCGCAGGCCCCCGTGGCCTCCGGCAACGCCGCCTGAGCCACCGCTAAGCAACGCCGTGCCGCAGATCGATACATACCTCAGCGAGGTGCTGGACAAGAAGGGCTCCGACCTGCACTTCATCTCCGGTGACCCGCGCACGCATCCGCCTGTACGGGGACATCTCCCCGCTCAAGCCCGAGAAGCTCGCCGCCGAGGCGGTGAAGCAGGCGCTCTACGAGATCATGCCGAAGGCGGCGCTGGAGCGCTTCGAGGCCAAGGACGGGGCCGACTTCGCCTATACGCTCCCGGGGCGCGGGCGCTTCCGCGTCAACGTCATGCGGCAGCTGAACGGCATGGGCGCGGTGTTCCGGGCCATTCCCTCAAAGGCCCTCACCCTCGATGAGCTGAAGCTGCCCGAGGCGGTGCGGCAGATGTCACGCGCCAACAATGGCCTGATCCTGGTGACCGGCAAGACCGGCTCCGGCAAGTCAACCACCCTCGCCGCCATGATCGATGACATCAACCGCCGGGTGAAGGGCCATATCCTCACCATCGAGGACCCGATCGAGTTCGTGCATGAGCGCAAGAGCTGCCTGATCAGCCAGCGCGAGATCGGCGTGCACGCCCCGAGCTTCGCCGCAGCCCTGCACTCGGCCCTGCGCGAGGACCCGGACGTCATCCTGGTGGGTGAGTTGCGCGACCTCGAAACCATGTCGCATCGCCATCACGGCCGCCGAGATGGGGATCCTGGTGATGGGGACGCTGCACACCAACGGGGCGGCGCAGACGGTCGACCGCATGGTGAATGTATTCCCCTCCGACAAGCAGTCGCACGTGCGCACCATGCTCTCGACGTCGCTGCGCGGCGTGGTCTCGCAGCAGCTGCTGCAACGCGCCGACAAGAGCGGCCGCGTGGCGGCGCTCGAGATCCTGGTCAACACGCCGGCGGCCTCGAACCTCATCCGCCAGGGCAAGCTCGACCAGCTGGAGAACACCATGCAGGCGGGCGGCCAGTTCGGCATGCGCACCATGGACTCGGCCATCCAGCAGCTGCTCGATTCGCGCCAGATCTCGGGCAAGGAGGCCTACAAGAAGGCCATCAACAAGGGCAAGTTCGAGGACGTCAAGGACGTCGGCTAGCCGCTCCTGCAAGGCCTGCGGCACGGGAGCCGCAGGCGCTTGTGTAAACTAGCGCGATGGCCCGCAAGATCTTCGTCACCACCGCGCTCCCCTACGCCAACGGGCCGTTCCACATCGGCCACATCATGGAGTACATCCAGGCCGACATCTGGGTGCGCTTCCAGAGGATGCAGGGGCACGAGCTGTTCTTCGTCGGCGCCGACGATGCGCACGGCGCACCCATCATGCTCAAGGCCGAGAGCGAGGGCATCACCCCGCAGCAGCTGGTGGCACGCATCGCCCAGGGGCGCGCCCGCTACCTCAAGGGCTTCCACATCGGCTTCGACCACTGGTACTCGACCGACTCCCCGGAGAACACCGAGCTGTCGCAGGAGATCTACCGGCGGCTGAAGGCCGCGGGCCTGATCTACCAGAAGTCGGTCGAGCAGTTCTTCGATGCCGCCAAGGGCATGTTCCTGCCCGATCGCTACATCAAGGGCGAGTGCCCGGTATGCCACTCGAAGGACCAGAACGGGGACTCCTGCGAGGTGTGCGGCAGCGTCTACTCCCCCACCGACCTCATTAACCCCTACTCGACGCTCTCGGGCACGAAGCCCGAGCTGCGCTCCTCGGAGCATTTCTTCTTCCGGCTCTCCGACCCCAAGTGCGTGGCGTTCCTGAAGGAGTGGCTGGATACGCCCGGGCGCCTGCAGAGCTCGGTCGCCAACAAGGCGCGCGAGTGGCTGGCCGGCAGCGGCGAGCAGGCGCTCACCGACTGGGACATCTCGCGCGATGCCCCTTACTTCGGCATCCCGATCCCCGATGCGCCGGGGAAATACTTCTACGTGTGGCTCGATGCGCCGATCGGCTACCTCGCCTCGCTCAAGAGCTACTTCGCCATGGGCGGTCCGCGGCAGCGCGGCGAGCTGCGCAGCTTCGAGGAGTTCTTGGGCGCGCCCGAGACCGAGCAGATCCATTTCATCGGCAAGGACATCATCTACTTCCACACGCTCTTCTGGCCGGCGATGCTGAAGTTCGCCGGCAGCCCCTTCAAGGTCCCCGACCACGTCTACGTACACGGCTTCATCACGGTCTCGGGCGAGAAGATGTCGAAGTCACGCGGCACCGGCATCAGCCCGCTGCGCTACCTTGAGATCGGCATGAACGCCGAGTGGCTGCGCTACTACATCGCCGCCAAGCTCAACGGCAACGTCGAGGACATCGACTTCAACCCCGAGGACTTCACGCTCCGCGTCAACAGCGACCTGGTCGGCAAGTACGTCAACATCGCCAGCCGCGCCGCCGCCTTCATCAACCGCCAGTTCGGCGGGCAGCTGCGCTACGCCGGCGACATGACTGACCTGCGCAAGGCGGCCGGCGAGCTCGCCAACAGCGTGCGCGCCGCCTACGAGGCGCGCGAATACGGCCGCGCGCTGCGCGAATGCATGGGGTTCGCGGATTGGATCAATCAGTACTTCGACGCGCAGCAGCCCTGGATCCTCGCCAAGGATCCCGCCCGCGCCGGGCATCTGCAGGATGTGTGCTCGCGCGCACTCTTCGGCTTCAAGGTGCTGTCGGTGCTGCTCGCGCCGGTGCTGCCGCAGCTGGCCGAGCGCGCGGCGAAGGAGCTCTTTGGCCTGGATGACACCTTCACCTGGGGCGATGCGCTGGTGCTGCCCACGCAGATCCATCCCTACAAGCACCTGATGACCCGCGTCGACCCGAAGCAGCTGGACGCGCTGTTCGACGTGGCGCCAGGCCCTGCCGCCACCGAGACCGCGCCCAAGATACCCGCAGCGGTGAGCGCTGCAGGAACGGTCTCCATCGATGACTTCAAGCGCATCGACCTGCGCGTGGCGCGCATCGAGAATGCCGAGTTCGTCGAGGGCTCGGAGAAGCTGCTGCGGCTGACGCTCGACCTCGGCACCGAGAAGCGCACCGTGTTCGCGGGCATCAAGTCCGCCTATGACCCGGCAAAGCTCATCGGGCGCCTGACGGTGATGGTCGCCAACCTCGCCCCGCGCAAGATGAAATTTGGCACCTCCGAGGGCATGGTGCTGGCAGCGAGCGGGGAGCATCCGGGCCTGTACCTGCTCAGCCCGGACTCCGGCGCCACCCCAGGCATGCGCATCAGCTGAGGGCTGCGCGCAGCCTCCGCGTCATGGTGCCCGCACAAGACATAGACGCGCTGCTGCCGCAGACGCAGTGCACGCGCTGCGGCTACAGCGGCTGCAGTCCCTACGCTCAGGCCGTGGCTGCCGGCGCGGCTGAGATCAACCAGTGCCCCCCGGGCGGGGACGCCACCATCGCCGCCCTGGCACAGCTTCTGCAGCGCCCGCAGCTGATGCTCAACCCGGCCAACGGCATTGCGGGGCCGCCACTGGTGGCGCTCATCGACGAGGAGGCGTGCATCGGCTGCGCCAAGTGCCTGCCGCCGTGTCCGGTCGATGCCATCCTCGGCGCGCGCAAGCACATGCATACGGTGCTGCTGGCGCTGTGCACCGGGTGCGAGCTGTGCGTGGCGCCCTGCCCGGTGGACTGCATCCGCATGGTGCCCCGCGGCTCGGTGGGCAGCGCTCCCCCGCAGCCCACGGCGGCCGACAACCGCGCGCGCTTCGCGGCCCGCAACGAACGGGTGGCGAAGCGCACCGCGGCACGCGCAGCCCTGCTTGCCGAGCGCAAGCACGGCCCCGCGGCGCCGGTGGCCTGAAGGAGCCGCCGCGCGTCGAGCGGTGCGGGTGCTGCGACCGGGGCACGGCTGCCGCGGCGACCGGGCCTGCCGTCCTCGGGCATCATGAGCGCGAAGCCGCTGAAGGTGCGCGTGCCGGGAGATCGCGATGATGTGGAAACGCCAACTGGGGAGCCTCGCCCTCGCAGTGCTTGCCGCCGCGGCCGCGGCTGCTGCCGGACTGCCCGGCACCATGCGCGCGGCGGCGATTGACGCACCCGGTGGCGCCGAAGTGCTGACGCTGCACACCCTTGCGGTTCCCAGGCCCGCTCCCGGGGAGCTCCTGATCGCGCTGCAGGCGGCCGGAGTCGCCAGCTGGGATGTAGAGATCCGCCGCCAGCCGCAGGACCTGAAGAACTCCCGCCTGCCGCTGGTGCTGGGCACCGATGGTGCCGGCACGGTGGCCGCGCTGGGAGCGGGTGTGCACGGCTTCAGGGTCGGGGATCCCGTCTACGCCTACAGCTGGGACAACCCCCAGGGCGGCTTCTACGCCGAGTACGTCGCCGTGCCGGCCGAGCGGGTCGCTCACGTACCCCCGGGCCTCTCGCTCACGCAGGCCGGCGCGATCGGCACCACCGCCCTCACGGCCCTGCAGGGAGTCGATGATGCCCTGCACGTCAGGCCGGGCGAGACGCTCCTCATCCATGGTGCCGCCGGGGGCGTCGGGACGCTCGCCGTGCAGTTCGCCAAGCTGCGTGGCGCACGCGTGCTCGCCACGGTCTCGGGCGAGGATGAGATTGCGCTGGTGAAGAGGCTCGGGGCCGACGCAGTCGTCGACGGCCGCCACGGCGACATCGCCGCCGCGGCGCACCAGTTCGCGCCCGCCGGCATCGACGCCGTGCTGGCGCTCGCAGGCGGTGAGGCGCTGGAGCGCTGCATCTCCACCCTGAGGAAGGACGGGCGGGTGGCCTACCCGAGCGGGGTGCGCCCGCCGCCGGCGCAGCGCGCCGGGGTAGAGCTCACGCGCTACGACGCCATTCCCGGACCGCGTGAGTTCGAGCGCCTGAACGCGGCGATCATCCAGGCGAAGCTCGTCGTGCCTATCGCGGCCAGCTACCCGCTCGCTGATGCCGCCGGGGCACAGCGGCGGCTCGAGGCCGGCCACGTGCCGGGCAAGATCGTGCTGCTGATACGCTGAGCCCGCGCGGGGCGCGGCTCGACAAGGCGCAGGCGGGGCGGGCATCCTTGTGGGCATGCACGCAGCGACACGCACCGCGATCTTCCGGCGCCTGCAGGAGGCCAACCCGCACCCCACGACCGAGCTGCTGCACGAGACGCCCTTTGAGCTGCTGGTGGCGGTGATGCTGTCCGCCCATACCACCGACAAGAGCGTGAACGCCGCCACGCGCGTGCTGTTCCCGATCGCCAATACCCCGGCCGCGATCGCCGCTCTCGGTGTCGAGGGCGTCAAGCCCTACATCAAGAACGTCGGGCTCTATAACACCAAGGCCAAGAACCTCATCGGGCTCGCGCAGCAGATCATCGAGCGCCACGGCGGCGAGGTGCCAGGGGAGCGCGCAGCTCTCGAGGCACTCCCAGGCGTCGGCCGCAAGACCGCGAGCATCATCCTGAACATGGTGTTCGGCCAGCCCGAGATCGCCGTGGACACGCACATCTTCCGCGTCGCCAACCGCACCGGACTCGCCCCCGGCAAGAACCCGCTGCAGGTCGAGGCCGCACTGCTCAAGAACACGCCCGCGCCGTACCGCAAGGACGCACACCACTGGCTGCTGCTGCACGGCCGCTACGTATGCACCGCCCGCTCACCTGCCTGCCCGACCTGCATCATCCGTGACCTGTGCGAGTACAAGCACAAGACAAAACCAAAGGCAGTCCAGCCCAAAGGCAAGCGCGTAGCGCAGGCGATACGCAGGCACGGCGCCGCACGCAACGGCCGCCCGAAGCGTGCGGCCTAGGCCATGTCGATGTTCGCCGGCGAGAGCCGTGAACAGATGCGGCGCCGCTACCTCGAGGCGTGGCGCAAGTTCAGCGCCCGCCAGGTGCTCGAGCCCCTCGAGGCGCAGATTGCTGCCGTCATCGCTGAGCACCCCGAGTACATCGGCTGGCTCGAATCGGGCGAAGCCGCGCTGCTGGCGCAGTTCACGCCCGAGGGCGGGCGCGAGAACCCGTTCCTCCACATGGGGCTGCATCTTGCGATCCGCGAGCAGCTGGCCACCGACCGCCCCACTGGCATCGCCGCCATACATCAGACCCTCACGCGCCGCGGCGAAACTGCGCACGCGGCCGAGCACCGCATGATCGAACCGCTCGCGGAGACGCTGTGGGAAGCGCAGCGCAGCGGCCAGCCACCCGATGAGACGGCCTACCTTGAGCGGCTGCGACGCCTTTAGTGCGCGGCACGCAAAGCCTGGAATGTCCTCCCGCCTCACCGCGCTCCTCTGTGTCACGTTCAGCCTCTGCGGCCACGCTGCCGTGCCGCTGGGACGAGCCGCCGATGGTCATCTGACGGTGCCGGCCTACGTGAACGGCACAGGGCCCTACCCCTTCATTCTGGACACCGGAGCGGACACAGGAGCCCTGTACACCTGGTTCGCGCGGCAGCTGCATCTGCGCGCGGACAAGCCGGCGGACCTGAGTGGACAGACGGGCAGCACGCTGGTGCCGACCTATCGCCTGAGGAGCCTTTCGATCGACGGCCGCTCGCTCAGGGATTCAACGGTGTACGGACTGCCCGACCGGCATGATGCCGGTCGGGAGGCGGGCGTGGCGGGTAACGATCTGATGGATGGCGCGGTGGTGGTGTTCGATTTCCCCTGCGGCCAGGTCGAGATCCATGCGAAGCCGGCCCCGTTACGCGCCCTGCTGCCGCCGGATGCCATCCGCGTGAGCGGCGTTCCGGTCAAGGACGGAACCGTGCTGAGTATTCCGGTTGAGATCAATGGGGTTGCCGGCGCCGCGCTGGTCGATACCGGCTCGCGCGACAGCCGCATCGGGCTGCAGTTTGCGGCGGCGCTCGGCATCGATGCCTCCTCCGCGGCATTCCGGGATGCCGAACCGGTCTACGGCGCCAACTCCCGCGCACAGGGCTCGCGCATCGGCCCGGTCGGGACCGTACGTTTCGGCGGCATCACCGCGCCCGACGTGACGGCGCGCGTCATGGACCTCTCGGCACTGCGCTCCTCCGGCGTCGGTGAGAAAATCATGATCCTGGGGATGGACCTCATGGGTCCGCATCGGCTGGTGTTCGATCACGAGGCGCGCACCGTATGGTTTGGCTCCTCGCGCTGCGCCCGTGCAGAGACGGGGCGGTGAACTCCGGCCCACTGCGCGCTGCGCACCAGGGCTGCCCCCGGATTACTTCCTTGGAATGTACAGATCGGTGAGCGTGCCCTCGAAGGCCTCGGCCGCGCCGGCCACGGTCTCACTGAGCGTCGGATGCGGGTGGATGGTGAGCGCAATATCCGCCGCGTCACTGCCGCTCTCGATCGCCAGTGCCACTTCGCTGATCAGATCACCGGCATTGGTGCCGACGATTCCGCCCCCGAGCAGGCGGTGGGTCTCCGGATCGAAGAGCAGCTTCGTGAAGCCGTCCTCGCGCCCGAGCGACAGTGAGCGGCCGTTCGCGACCCAGGGGAACGCGCCCTTCCCGTACGCGGTGCCGTTGGCGCGCGCCTCGGTCTCGGTGAGTCCCACCCAGGCGATCTCAGGATCGGTGTAGGCCACGGACGGGATGACGCGCGCATCGAAGGCTCGCTTGAGCCCGGCCGCCACCTCGGCGGCAACCTTACCCTCGTGCATCGCCTTGTGCGCGAGCAGCGGCGGGCCTGCAATGTCACCGATGGCGAAGATGTGTGGCACGTTGGTGCGCATCTGTCTGTCCACCGGGATGAAGCCGCGCTCGGTTACCGTCACGCCCGCCAGGTCCGCGCCGATCGCGTTGCCGTTGGGCACGCGGCCCACCGCGACCAGCACCCGCTCGAAGCTCTGCGGGCCGGGTGCCTTCTCGCCCTCGAACGTCACCTTCAGTCCCGCAGGCTCCGCGACGATCCCCGTCACCTTGGTGCCGAGGAGGATCTCCTGGTAGCGGGCACGGATGCGCTTCTCCAGCGGCCGCACCAGGTCCGGATCGCAGCCGGGCATCAGCTGGCCTGTGAGCTCGACCACGCTCACGCGCGTGCCGAGCGCGTCGTAGACGCACGCCATCTCCAGCCCGATGATGCCGCCGCCGATGACGAGCAGCGCCCCGGAGAACTCCGGCAGCTCCAGGGCGCCCGTGGAGTCGATGATGCGCGGGTCGTCCGGGAGCCCGGGCAGGCGCACGGCCTCGGAACCGGCCGCGATGATGCACTGCTCGAAGCGGATGCGCTCGGAGCCTGAGGCCCCCATCACCTCGAGCACGTTCGGGCTGACAAAGCGGCCGCTGCCGCGCACCACCTCGACCTTGCGCTGCTTGGCGAGCACCTTGAGACCGCCGGTGAGCTTGGCCACGACCTGGCTCTTCCATGCAGCCAGCTTGCTGCGCTCGATGCGCGGTTCGCCGAACACGATGCCGCGCGTGCCCATGGCCTCCGCATCCTCGATGACCTTGGCGGCGTGCAGCAGCGCCTTGGAGGGTATGCAGCCGACGTTCAGGCACACCCCCCCGAGGTCCTGCCAGCGCTCGACCAGGGCGACCTTGAGCCCGAGGTCGGCCGCGCGGAACGCCGCCGTGTAGCCGCCGGGGCCGGAGCCGAGCACCAGCAGCTGGGTCGTGCGCGTGAAGGTTTCGGTGCCGCGGGTGTCGCGCGCCTCAGGTGCCGGCATGCGCACGGTATCGCCGGCACCCTCGGGGGATGGCGCCGCCGCGGCAGCAGCGCCCGATGGAGGCGCAGGTGGCGCGGCGGTGGGAGCGGGCGCCGCCGCTGTGCCGGCCGCGGGCTCGAGGCGCGCGATGAGCGCCCCCTTGGAGACCTTGTCGCCGCGCTTGAGCAGCACCTCGGTGATCGTGCCGGCGGCGCTCGCGGGCACGTCCATCGAGGCTTTGTCGGTCTCGAGCGTGACGAGCGGGGTCTCCAGTTCAACCACGTCGCCGGCCTTCACCAGCACGTCGACCACCGGCACGTCGCTGAAGTTACCGATGTCCGGAACGGACAACTCGACGGTCACGGCACCGCCTCGATCAGCGCGCGCGGCTCGGCCAGCACCTTGGCGAGGAAGGTCGTGAAGCGCGCCGCCATGGCGCCGTCGATCACGCGGTGATCGTAGGACAGCGACAGCGGCAGCATCAGGCGCGGCACGAAGCCGCCGTCCCTGAAGACGCCGCGCATGCTGGAGCGTGACACGCCGAGAATTGCGACCTCGGGTGCGTTGATGATCGGGGTGAAGGCGGTGCCGCCGATGCCGCCGAGGCTCGAGATGGTGAAGCCGCCGCCCTGCATCTCGGTGCCGGGAAGCTTGCCGGCGCGGGCTTTCTCGGACAGCTCCCCGAGCTGGCGGGCGAGCTCGTAGACGTCCTTGCGGTTGGCGTCCTTCACCACCGGCACGATCAGGCCCTGGGGCGTGTCGGCGGCGAAACCGATGTTCACGTACTGGCGCACGATCAGGTTCGCGCCCTCCGGGTCGAGGGAGGAGTTGAAGCGCGGGAACTCGGCGAGCGCCTTCACGCAGGCGCGCATGATGAATGCGAGCGGTGTGAGCTTGACCCCCGCTCCCTCCGCCTTGTCCTTGAGGCTCGCGCGCAGCTGCTCGAGTTCTGTGATGTCGGCCTCATCGAACTGCGTGACGTGCGGAATGTTGACCCAGCTCGCGTGCAGGCGCGGGCCGGAAATCCTCTGAATGCGCGTCAGCGCCTCGGTCCTGACCGGCCCGAACTGCGCGAAGTTCACCACCGGCACCTGGGGCAGCGACGGCGCCGCTGCCGCGGGCTGCGGCGGTGTGCCGGCGAGCGCGCCCTTCACGAAGGCCTTGACGTCCTCGTGCGTGATGCGGCCCTTGAAGCCGTTACCGGCCACGCGCGCAAGGTCGACGCCCAGCTCGCGTGCGAAGGCGCGCACCGAAGGGCTCGCGTGCGCGCGCGAGAATCCCGGCTCATCGATGGCCGCAAGGTCCGGACGATAGGAGGTCGGCGCACCCAGCTGCGAGCGCGGCACCATCCTGCCCCCCCGGGAGGCGGCCACGGCCGGCGGCGCGGCTGGTTCTGCCGCCACCGGCGCGACAGGAGTCCGCGGCGCGGGCGGCGCCGGTGCGGCGGCGGCTGGCGCGGCCACGGCGGCTGGCGCGGCCACGGCGGCCGGCGCGGGAGGTTTCGCGGCGGCCGCGGCCGGCGGCGCACCGGCCGCGGGCGTTCCACCCCTCAGGGTGACGATGAGGTCACCCGGGTTCACCTTGCCACCCTTGCTGGTATGGACCTTCTCGACCACCCCGCTGGCGGTGGAAGGCACGTCCATTGCCGCCTTGTCCGACTCGAGCGTCAGCAGCGGCGTGTCGACCTCGATGGTGTCGCCGGGCTTCACCAGCACGTCGATCACGGCGACGTCCTTGAAGTTGCCGAGGTCCGGCACGCGCACTTCCGTCAGCCCTGCTGGCGCGTTCATGCGTGCGCTGCGCCTCAGACCTTCCAGGGAACGGGCTTCTCGGGGTCCACCCCGAGCTTCTTGATGGCGCCACTCACGGTGTTCTGGTCGACCTGGCCCTCATCGGCCAGAGCCTTCAGCGCCGCCACCACGATGTGATTGCGGTCCACCTCGAAGAAGCGTCGCAGCGGCGCACGCGCATCCGAGCGGCCGTAGCCGTCGGTGCCGAGCGTGACGTAGCGTCCCTTGACCCACTGGCGGATCTGGTCGGGCACGGTGCGCATGTAGTCGGTGGCGGCCACGGTGGGACCGGTGCGGCCCCGGAACAGCTCACTCACGTACGGCACGCGGGCGCTCTCCCCCGGGTGCAGCCCGTTCCAGCGCTCGCACTCGAGTGCCTCGCGGCGCAGCTCGCTGAAGGAGGTGATGGAGAGCACGTCGGCCGGGATCTGGTAGTTCTCCTCCAGGATCCTGGCCGCGGCGAGGCATTCGCGCAGGATGGTGCCCGAGCCGATGAGCGTCGCGCGCAGCTTGCCCTTGCCGCCGCTGTGCACCGGGTAGCCGCCCTTGAGGATGCCCGCCTCAGTGCCCGGCGGCAGCGCCGGCTGCACGTAGTTCTCGTTCATCACGGTGATGTAATAGAAGATGCTCTCCTGCTCCGCGAACATGCGGCGCAGGCCGTCGTGGATGATGACCGCCAGCTCGTAGGCGTAGGCCGGGTCATAGGCGACGCAGTTGGGCACGGTGGTGGCGATCAGCTGGCTGTGGCCGTCCTGGTGCTGCAGGCCCTCGCCCGCGAGCGTGGTGCGGCCGGCGGTTGCACCCAGCAGGAAGCCGCGCGTCTGGATGTCCCCGCCCGCCCAGATGAAGTCCCCGACGCGCTGGAAGCCGAACATCGAGTAGAAGATGTAGAACGGCACCATGTTGATACCGTGATTGCTGTAGGCGGTGCCGGCGGCGATCCACGAGCACAGCGAGCCGGCCTCGTTGATGCCCTCCTCCAGCATCTGGCCCTTCTTGTCCTCGCGGTAGGACATGAGGGTCTCGGCATCCTGCGGGGTGTAGAGCTGGCCGACCGATGAGTAGATGCCGATCTGCCGGAACAGGCCCTCCATGCCGAAGGTACGTGCCTCATCCGGCACGATCGGCACGATGTTCCTGCCGATGTTCTTGTCCTTGAGGAGCGCGGTGAGGATGCGCACGAACGCCATGGTGGTGGAGATCTCGCGCTCCCCGGTGCCCTCCAGGATCGAGGCGAAGGATTCGAGCGGCGGGATCGTCAGCGGCGGGGCGGTGCGGCGGCGGCGCGGCAGGTAGCCGCCGAGCGCGGCGCGCCTGCCCTGCAGGTAGCGGGTCTCATCGGAAGCCGCATCGGGCTTGCGGAAGGGCAGGCTCTTGATGTCCTCGTCCGAGACCGGGATGTTGAAGCGGTCGCGGAAGATCTTGAGGTCCTCCTCGGAGAGCTTCTTCTGCTGGTGGGCGACCATCTGTCCCTCGCCGCCCTTGCCGAGGCCGAAGCCCTTCACGGTCTTGGCGAGGATGACGGTGGGCTGGCCCTTGTGCGTCATGGCAGCAGCGTAGGCGGCGTACACCTTGCGCGGGTCGTGGCCGCCGCGGTTCAGGCGCCAGATCTCCTCGTCCGACATGTTGGCGACCATCGCCTTGAGCTCAGGATACTTGCCAAAGAAGTGCTCGCGCGTGTAGGCGCCGCCCTTGGCCTTGAAGTTCTGGTATTCGCCGTCGACGGACTCCTCCATCACGCGGCGCAGCAGCCCGGTGTGATCGCGCGCCAGCAGCGGGTCCCAGCGCGATCCCCACAGCACCTTGATGACGTTCCAGCCGGCCCCGAGGAAGGCGGATTCGAGCTCCTGGATGATCTTGCCGTTGCCGCGCACCGGACCATCGAGGCGCTGCAGGTTGCAGTTGATGACGAAGATCAGGTTGTCGAGGCCCTCGCGCACCGGCAGGGTGAGCGCACCCATCGATTCGGGCTCGTCCATCTCCCCGTCGCCGAGGAATGCCCATACCTTCTGGTCGGAGGGCTTCACGAGGCCACGGTTCTCGAGGTAACGCGTGAAGCGCGCCTGGAAGATGGCCATCATCGGGCCTAAGCCCATCGAGACCGTCGGGAACTGCCAGAAGTCGGGCATCAGCCAGGGGTGCGGGTAGGAGGACAACCCGACCCCGGGGGCCGCGGCCTCCTGGCGGAAGAGCCGCAGGTTCTCCTCGTTGAGGCGCCCCTCGAGGTAGGCACGGGCGTAGATCCCGGGGGAGGAATGGCCCTGGATGAACACCATGTCGCCAGGATGCTGCTCGGAGGGCGCACGCCAGACGTGGTTGAAGCCCACCTCGTAGAGGGTCGCCGAGGAAGCGTAGCTGGCGAGGTGGCCGCCGTACTCGGACGAGGCCTTGTTGGCCGCCAGCACCATGGCGAGCGCATTCCAGCGGATATAGGCCTCGATGCGCCGTTCCAGCGCGCGGTTGCCGGGGTATTCCGGCTCGCGCCCTGCGGCGATGCTGTTGACGTAGGCGGTGTTGGGCTTGAACGGCAGGTAGGCGCCGCTGCGGCGCGTATAGTCGATGAGGCGCTCGAGCAGAAAGTGTGCGCGCTCCGGACCGTGCGTCTTCAGCACCGAGTCGATCGATTCGAGCCATTCCCGCGTTTCTACGGGATCGAGGTCTTCCAGCTTCGGTGGTTCGGTCATGCGGTGGTCTTAGTCCCGGGTGCGCTCCGTGGCACCCCTGAAGGCCAGGGCGCGGCGGGCGCTTCGCGCTGCGCGCGCGCGTGTCGTGCCGGGTCGCGTTAGAATGGGGATGATGGCGAGCAGCGGCGGGTAAAGCAAGTGAGTCCAGGAGCTTCCGATGCTCGCAGCAGCATGCTGCTGCCGAGCGCGCGCGCACCTGCCATCGTGCATGCGCGCACCCGTACCGCCGATAATCTCGATGTGGTATTGGCGATCGTGACGCTGCCGCTCGCCGCTGGCGCGTTCGCCGAACTGCCGCAGAGTGAGCGCTGGCGCGAGTTGCACGGCCGCTCCCCGGCCAAGGCGGGCACCGTGCGCAGCACGCAGCTCGGCAACCGCCGCCACACCCTCGCAGTCCTCGGCTACCTGAAGAAGGACGCCAGTCCCTTCGAGCGCCTGACGCTCGCCGGACGCATGCTCAAGGAGGTCGCCGCCCGCGAACCGCAAACCGTGGGACTCGCCGGCTCGCACGCCGCGCTCGAGTCTCTGCTCGCGGCCACTCTGACGCATGCCTTCGCACTGCCGAGCTTCCGCGCCGCTGCCGGGCCGCGCCGGGTCAGCCGGGTGGTGCTGCTAAATGCACCCGACTTCGATCCACGCTACGAAGAGGCAGTCGGGGCCGGCACCAATCTCGTGCGCTGGCTCACCGCCCTGCCGCCGAACGTGCTCAATGCCAGCGGCTACCGCGCAGCTCTCACGCAGCTCGCGCGCGCCCATGGCCTGAAGCTGCGCTGGCTCGATGAGCGCGCGCTCAAGCGCCTCGGTGCCAACGCCTTCCTGGCGGTGTCCGCCGCCAACCAGGAAGCCGGCGCCGGCATTGCGCACCTTTCCTACCGCCCGCCGCGCACATCACCCGGCGCAGCGCCCACGGTGGCACTGGTCGGCAAGGGCATCCTCTTCGACACCGGCGGCGTGAACCTGAAGTCCCACCGCTCGATGCTCGACATGCACACCGACATGTCCGGCAGCGCCGTGGCGCTGGCGACGCTCATTGCACTCGCGGAACTGCGCGCCCCGTTCGCCGCCGATGCGTGGCTCGCGATCACCGAGAACCGCATCGGCCCGCACGGCTACAAGCCCCAGGACGTGATCCGCGCCGCCAACGGGGTCACGATCCAGGTGATCCACTCGGACGCGGAAGGACGCATGGTGCTCGCCGACACCCTCGCGCTCGCTGGCCGCACGCGGCCGCGCTTCATGATCGACTTCGCCACCCTCACGGGTGCCTGCGTATACGCGCTCACGGAGCGCATGAGCGGGGTGTTCACCAACCGCGAGGCGCTGGTGCCGAAGCTCATCGAGGCGGGCCGGGTGAGCGGCGAGCGGGTGTGGAACTTCCCCTTCGCCGAGGACTACGACGCGGACATCGAGAGCAAGGTCGCGGACGTCGTGCAGTGCGCCGTGGAGGGCAAGGGCGACCATATCCACGCGACGCGCTTCCTGTCGCGCTTCGTGCCACAGGAAACGCCCTGGGCGCACGTCGACCTCGCCTCCGCCACGCGCAGCGGGGGACTTGCGCACGTCGCGACCGAGGTCACCGGCTTCGGCGTGCGCTTCGCGCTCGAGCTGCTGCTGCGGCAGGACCTGCCTGGCACGCTGGAGCGGTCCGGTTGACGAGCCTGCGGCTCACGCGTCCCGACGACTGGCACCTGCACCTGCGCGACGGCGCCGCCCTGGCTGCGGTGCTGCCCTTCACGGCCGCCCAGTTCGCGCGTGCCATCGTCATGCCGAACCTCAAGCCACCGGTGACGACGGCGGCCGAGGCAGTCGCGTACCGCGAGCGCATCCTCGCGACGCTGCCGCCCGGGGCGCGCTTCACGCCGCTGATGACGCTGTACCTCACCGACCGCACCGCGGCGGCCGAGATCGACCGCGCCCGCGCGAGCGGCTGCGTGCACGGGGTGAAGCTGTATCCCGCCGGCGCCACCACGCACTCGGAGGCCGGGGTCACGCAGCTTGCGCGCCTCGACCCGGTGCTCGCGCACATGGCAGCGAGTGGCATGGTGCTGCAGGTGCATGGCGAGGTGACCGATCCTGCGGTGGACGTGTTCGACCGCGAGGCGCGCTTCATCGATGAGGTTCTCGCGCCCCTCACCGAGCGCCACCCGCGCCTGCGCGTGGTGTTCGAGCACATCACGACGCGTGCGGCGGTTGAGTTCGTGCTCGGCGCGCGCGCCGGGATCGCCGCGACCGTGACGCCGCAGCACCTGCTCCTGAACCGCAACGCACTGTTCGCGGGCGGCATCCGCCCGCACCTGTACTGCCTGCCGGTGCTCAAGGGTGAGCAGCACCGCACCGCGCTCCTTGAGGCGGTGGCGGGCGGCACCCCGCGCCTCTTCCTCGGCACCGACAGCGCCCCGCACGCACGGCTCACCAAGGAGAACGCCTGCGGCTGTGCCGGCATCTTCTCGGCACACGCGGCCTTAGAGCTGTACGCGCAGGCCTTCGAGGAAGCCGGCGCACTCGGGAAGCTGGAGGCCTTTGCCGCCTTCCACGGCGCGGACTTTTACGGGCTGCCACGCAACACCGGCACGGTGACCCTCGTGAAGGAGAGCTGGGAGGTGCCCGCGCACTACCCCTTCGGCAGCGACGTGCTCGTGCCGTTCGCCGCCGGCGAACGCCTCCCCTGGCGCCTCATGCCCGGGAATGGCCAGCCGTGAGCCGCACCGAGCCGCCCGAGCCTGAGTACGTGCCGGCCGCCGCCGCCGCCGCTCTGATGTCGCGCCGTTTCCGCGGCTACCTGCCGGTGGCAATCGACGTCGAGACCGGGGGTTTCCATGCGAGCACCGACGCGCTGCTGGAGATCGCGGCCACCCTCATCGACATGGATCCGGATGGCACGCTCAGGCGCGGGGCCACCCATAACTTCCACGTGCGCCCCTTCGAGGGCAGTCGCATCGACCCGGTGTCGCTCGCCGTCACCGGCATCGACCCCGACCACCCCTTGCGCCCGGCGCTGCCCGAGCGCGACGCCCTGCAGCGCGTGTTCCGCGAGATCCGCCACGCCGTGCGCGCCTACGACTGCCGCCGCGCCATCCTGGTCGGCCACAACGCGGCCTTCGACCTGGGATTCATCAACGCCGCGGTGGCGCGCGCGGACGTGAAGCGCAACCCGTTCCATCCCTTCTCCTGCTTCGACACCGCGACGCTCGCAGGCGCCGCGCTCGGGCAGACGGTACTGGCGAAGGCGGTGCGGGTGGCGGGCCTGGAGTGGGACCCGGGCAGCGCCCACAGCGCGCGCTACGACGCGGAGCAGAGCGCGGAGATCTTCTGCCTGGTTTGCAACCGCCTCAAGGACAGCCACCAGGCCGCCGAGGAGCGGGCGCGGCAGCTTGGCTGGGTGGCCGGCGGCGCCGCTCCCGAGGAGCCCGAACCGCAAGCGCCGGTGTAACGAGGCGGCGCAGGAGAGCAAGCGATGCAGATACTGGCGAACAACATGGTCACGAGCGCCTTCACGCTGCCCGGGTACCGCATCGTGCGCAACCTCGGCGTGGTGCGCGGGCTCACGGTGCGCTCGCGCTCGATCGTCGGCAATATCTTCGGATCACTGCAGACGCTCATCGGCGGCAACATCACGATCTACACCGACCTGTGCGAACGCGCGCGCGCGGATACCTACCGGCTGATGTGTGAGCACGCACAGCAGCATGGCGCCAATGCCGTGATCGGCATGCGCTACGACGCCACCGACCTCATGGCGGGACTCACCGAGGTGCTGTGCTACGGCACTGCGGTGCTGGTGGAGCCGGATCCGGGAGCGGGCTGAGGCGCCCTCAGGACTTGGCGGCGCCGGCTTCCGCCAGGAGTTTCTTCAGCTCGCCGCTCTTGTACATCTCGAGCGCGATGTCGCAGCCGCCGACCAGCTCACCCTTGACGTACAGCTGCGGGTAGGTGGGCCAGTTCGAGTAGCGCTTGAGCGCCTCGCGGATCTCGGGCTCCTCGAAGATGTTCACGTACTTGAAGTCGGCGCCGATAGCGCGCAGCGCCGCCACGGTCTGGGCCGAGAAGCCGCACTGCGGGAAGTCCGGCGTGCCCTTCATGAAGAGCACCACCGGGCTGCCGTTGAGTTCCGTCTTGATCCTGTCTACCACGTCCATTTAGGTCACCTGCTGGTTAAGCCTGCGGCGCTCCTTGAGTAGCTCAAGCAGTCGCCATTGTTCCGCGGCGCTCATTGCCAGCCAGCGGGCGATCTCATCACCCGTGCGCAGGCACCCCGTGCACAGCCCGTGCGCATCGAGGCTGCACACGTTGATGCACGGCGATGGGGGGCGCGCGGGCCGCGGCGCAACTTCTTCCTCAGCTGCGTCCACGCATTCCTCTAGCGCCGCCGCCACACCTGTGAGCGTTCCGTTGAATTATGGGGGTCCCTGACCTATTCTTCAAACGCTGACCGAGCTCCTGCGCCCATAGAAACAATAACTTGGAGGCATAAAGCCATGATCCTTCTGAATAACCACCGATATGCCCTGATCACCGGGATCGTGCTGGCGATCATCCTGGCAGTGGTCATCGGCGGCCCGCACTTCAATATGCTGGGGTTTGCGCGCTGGTTCCACATCGTGGCGGGCGTGTTCTGGATCGGCCTGCTCTACTACTTCAACGTCGCCCAGACTCCGGCCCTGGCCGATGCCGCGGCCGACAAGGGTGGCCCCGGAGGCGCCGGCGTGACCAAGTACGTCGCCCCGCGCGCCCTGTTCTGGTTTCGCTGGGCGGCCCTCGCCACCTGGCTCGGCGGCGCCTGGCTCCTCGGCAGCAACCTCGGCCACGCCTTCACCCTCGGCGCCGGGGTTGATGACCCGTCCGGCTACTTCCTCAAGATCGGCATCGGCGCCTGGCTCGGCACCATCATGCTGCTGAACGTGTGGGGCGTGATCTGGCCGAACCAGAAGAAGATCCTCGGCATCAAGCCGGCCACCGATGAGGAAAAGGCCCGTGCCCGCAAGACCGCCGGCCTCGCCTCGCGCGTGAACTTCGTGCTCTCGATCCCGATGCTGATGTGCATGGCAGCGGCGAGCCACGGCCTGCCGTTCATCAAGTAGCCAGTGCCCGAACTCCCGGCGGACCTCGGCGCCCAGGTCGACGCGGCTCTCGCCGAGGACATCGGCGGGGGTGACGTCACCGCCGCGCTCGTGCCGGCCGCGCAGCGTGTGCGCGGGCGGGTCATCACGCGCGAGGCGGCGGTGCTTGCCGGGAGGCCCTGGGTGGAGGCGATCTTCGGGCGCCTCGATCCTGCGGTGACGCTGACCTGGCACGCCGCCGACGGTGAGCGCGTCGCCGCGGGCCAGCTGCTGTTCGAGATCGCGGGCCCGGCGCGCGCGGTGCTGACCGGGGAACGCACCGCGCTCAACTTCCTGCAGCTGCTCTCGGGGACCGCGACCGCGACCCGCGCCTACGTGGATGCGATCGCTGGCACGGCCTGCCGCATCCTCGACACCCGCAAAACGCTGCCCGGCCTGCGCACCGCGCAGAAGTACGCCGTGCGCTGCGGCGGCGCGGACAACCACCGCCTCGGGCTCTTCGACCGGGTCCTCATCAAGGAAAACCACATCGCCGCCGCCGGCTCGATCACTGCGGCCATCGCCGCGGCGCGTGCCGGAGCGAAGGACGTGGGGGTCGAGGTGGAGGTGGAGACGGCGCAGGAGCTCGAGGAGGCGCTCGCCGCCGCCCCCGACATCATCTTGCTGGACGAGTTTTCCCTGCCCGACATGCGCGCGGCCGTGGCGCTGCGCGATGCCCGCGCGGCCAGCGTCAAGCTCGAGGCCTCCGGCAGCGTGAGCCTCAAGACCGTACGTGCGATTGCCGAGACCGGAGTCGATTTCATCTCGGTCGGCTCCATCACCAAGCACGTGGTGGCGGTGGACCTGTCGATGCGGCTGGATTTCGGCGGCCGCTGAGGCGGCCACGGGATCAGGCGACGGCGGACTTCACGACGCGCTGCGGCTGGGCGATGCCGTAGCCCTGCGCGTAGTCGACACCGAGGCTCGTCAGCATCTGGATGATCTCGGCGTTCTCGGCAAACTCGGCGATGGTCTGCTTGCCGGTGAGGTGCCCGATCTCGTTGATCGAGCGCACCATCTCGCGGTCGATCGGGTCGCGCAGGATCTCGCGCACGAAGCTGCCGTCGATCTTCAGGTAATCGACCGGGAAGTGCTTGAGGTAGCCGAACGAGGACAGCCCGGTGCCGAAGTCATCGAGCGCAAACTTGCAGCCGAGTTCCTTCAGCGCCTGGATAAAGCGGTTCGCCTGGCTGAAGCTTGCAACCGCCGCAGTCTCGGTGATCTCGAAGCAGATCTTGGACGCATCGATGCCGCTGCGGTGGAACTGGTCGATGACGAAGGGCAGGAACTTGTCATCCCCGAGGCTCTGGCCGGAGAGGTTGATCGAGCAGCGCAGCAGCTTCTCGCGCTCATCCGCCTCGGAGACCAGCCAGCGGAAGGCGTTCTCGATCACCCAGCGGTCGATGGCCGGCGTGATGCCGTAGCGCTCGGCCGCGGCGATGAAGTCATTGGGCGCGACGATGCGCCCGGTCTCGTCCTTGCAGGCGCAGCAAGAGCTCGTAGTGCGCCCCGACCTCGACGCGCTGCAGCGGCTGGATCGCCATGCGGAACAGCTCGAAGCGCCCCTCCTCGAGGGCAGCGTTGATGCGCGCCGCCCACTGCATCTCGCGGCGGCGGCGCATGAGCTCGATGTCGTTCTCGGCGAAGCTGTGCACGCGGTTGCGGCCGCCCTCCTTGGCCGCGGCGCAGGCGGAATCGGCCGCCGAAAGGATCGAGGCGACGTCCTCGTTGTCGGCGGTGATGGGCACCACGCCGATGCTCGCGCCGAGGCGGAACACGCGGTCCTCCCAGGTGAAGCGGAAGTTGCGCACGCCCTCGCGCAGGGTCTCGGCGGTGCGCATGGCCTCATCGAGCGAGCAGCTCTCGAGCAGGATCCCGAACTCATCGCCGCCGAGGCGCGACAGGGTGTCGCGCCAGCGGACCTTGGACTTCAGGAGCGCTCCGACCTGGCCGAGCAGCGCATCGCCGGCGCTATGGCCGCAGGTGTCGTTGACGATCTTGAACTGGTCGATGTCGAGGTAGCACAGCGCGTAGGAGGCCTCGCGCGCCTTGGCACTCTTGAGCGCCCGCTCCATGCGGCTCTCGAACTCGCGCCGGTTGACGAGCCCGGTGAGCAGGTCGTGGCTGGCGTGGTAGGACAGGCGGCGGTTCAGCTCGCGCGACTCGGAGACGTCGTGGAACACCAGCACGCCGCCGGCGACGTGGCCGTGGCCGTCGCGGATCGGGAGCTGCGGTGCTCTCGACGTACAGCTCGTTGCCGTCGCGGCGGATGAGCAGCATCGGGCGCACCGACTTGATCGGGCGGATGCGGCGGATGGCGACCGACAGCGGGTTCTCGAGCGGCTCGCAGGTCTCCTCGTGGAAGGCGCGGAAGATCTCTTCCACCGGGCGCCCCATGGCATCCTCGAGCCGCCAGCCGGTGAGCTCCTCGGCCACCGGGTTGATGTAGTCGATGGTGGAGCTGGCATCCGTCGTGATGACGCCATCCCCGATCGACTGCAGCGTGATCTGGGCGCTCTCCTTCTCGCGGAACAGCGCCTCCTCGTAGAGCTTGCGCTCGGTGATGTCGAGCTCGACGCCCACCAGGCGCAGCAGGCGCCCGTGCTTGTCGACCCGCGCCGTGGCGCGGCTGATCACCCAGCGCCACTCGCCGTTGCGGTGGCGCATGCGGTGCGTGCTCTCGAAGATCGGCGTCTTGCCAGCGACGTGGTCGCGGATCGCCGCCTGCACGCGCGCCAGGTCATCCGGGTGCACGAGGCTGCGCCAGTCGGGCGAGCCGCGCATGTCCTCGTCGCCGTAGCCGAGCATCGCCTTCCAGCGCGGCGAGAAGTAGACCTCGTTGCTCTCGACGTCGAAGTCCCACAGGCCGTCGTTGGCGGCCGCCTGGAACAGGTTGGTGCGCTCCTCGAGCCGCGCGAGGCGCGCCTCGATGCGGATGCGCTCGAGTCCGGTCGCGAGGCTCGTGCCGATGAGCTTCATCAGCAGCTGCTGGTTCACGTCCCAGGCGCCGCGCGGCATGGTGTGCGCAAGCCCCAGGAAGCCGGCCGGCACGCCCTGCACCCGCAGCGTCACGAGGAGCGCGGAGCCGATGTGCAGCTCCGCCAGGCGCGCGCTCTCGGCGGCCTGCTCGCGCCGCGGGCTCGAGGTGTCGCGGAACTCCGAGAGGCGCAGGTGCTCAAGGCGCGTCGAGAGCCAGGGGAAGGAATCCAGGGTGGCGCCGCTCAAGGCCTCCGGGCGGCACTGGGCGAACGCGCTGCGCGCGCTCTGCACCTCGGTGAAGGTCGGGTTCTCGGGGGTGAGTGCGGCGAGGAACGCGCAGTCGGCGCCGCTCGCACCGCGCAGCAGCTCAAGATTGCGGCGCAGGCACTCCCCGATGGACTCCTTGCGCATGTTCTGGAAGTCGACCGCGATCTTGGTGCAGACCACGTCCATGCCGAGCACGGGCTTTGGCGTACGCCCAGTCCACGCATCGGCCGCCAGGATGTCTGACGCAGTAAAGTCCGCCGGCTTATCCGGCGGCGGAGTCGCCATTTAGCCCTGACCTCCCACGAAACCGTCGCGCACATTAACCATTTGTCTAACTCCTGACGCGGCGTCCCGTCACGGAGCTGAACACTCGTCGGCGCGATTTATTAGGCGCTTAGAGAGGATTCTCGCATAGTTAATCAGGAACACAAGCTAAGGTACTGTTCAATCACGCTTTCGTGACTTGACAGAATCTGGGTGCGCAGCAGTTCCGAGCGCGCACGCGCGCGACCTCCCATTTAATTTCTGTCGGCTGCGCGCCCGGCTTCTCAGGAGGAGCCCAATGCGGCGCGCGCGGTGGCAAAGACCGCCTTGAGGCGCGCCTCCATCTGCGCCTGCAGGCGCTCGAGCGCGGCCGCGTCGGTGACCCGCGGCACGTACACGGGCTCCCCGATCGCGATCACGATGCGCGCGAAGGGCATCGGGATCACGAACTTGTCCCACTTGATGAGCCAGGCACGCGAGGCCGCGTAGGCCATCGGCACGATCGGCCTTCCGGACATCTGCGACAGCAGCAGCGCCCCGGGCTTGAACCTGAAGCGCGGGCCGCGTGGCCCATCGGGCGTGATGACGGGAGAGACACCCTCCTTCACCAGCGCCTGGTAGTAGTCACGCAGCGCACGTGCACCGGTGTGCGTGGAGGAGCCGCGGATCACCGCACCACCGATACGCCGCACCAGCATCGCACCGAGCTCGCCATCGACCGAGGGACTGATGAGCCACCCGGGGTTGAGGCCGCGGGCGCGCTGCTCGAGCAGGAACTTGCCGCAATAGAGCTGGTGCTGGTGCCAGTAGCACGGCACCAGCGAGGGCGCGCGGCGCAGCGCCTCCTCGAGGTGCTCGATGCCGAGCACGCCGACCACGCGCGCGGTGCGCCACCACAGGCGGATGAGGGCGAGGCCTGTAGGCACGGCGATGCGATACAGCGCTCGGCGCGCGGGCGTCATGCGCCGGCTCGAACGCGTGCTCGTGCGGTAGATGGTGTTCTTCAGGCCACCGTCGTCGTCTGCGCTCATGGGGCCGACTCCGGCTGCGAGCCGCCGCCAACGCGGCACGCGCGGCGAACTCGTGCGTCAGGCGCGCAGGCTCCCTCTTCTGGCCACTGACCCCTCGGGCGCCTGTGATATAAGATTAAGGTTTGGCTTTCAACAGCTTGCATGAGCGCCGCCGCGTCCGCGAAGACCGAGCCACCCGAGGCTGAGCTTCAATTCGACATCGGCTCCACGGACGACTCCCTGGAGCGGATGATCGAGTTGTTCGCCCGCTATGGCGACACCTACCGGGTGTACGTCCCCGCGCGCGCATCTTATACCTATGTCATCCACCACCCGGACGACGTGAAGCGGGTGCTGGTCGGCAACCACAAGAACTACATCAAGGGCGTGGGGCTCGACCGGGTGCGCATCCTGCTCGGCAAGGGGATCATGACGAGCGAGGGTGAGCTGTGGAAGCGCCAGCGCTACATGATGCAGCCCTACTTCCACCGCCGCATCATCACCGAGTTCGCCACCGTCATCGCGAAGGCCAACGAGCGCTTCATCGAGCGCTGGGAAGCCCTCACAGCGCACGGGGAACTCGTCAACCTCACCGACGAGATGAGCGAACTCACGCTCGAGATCGTGCTGCGGGCGATCTTCGGCACCGACCTCGACCGCCTCACGCAGCAGCTCGGCGGCAACCCCTTCGAGGTCATCACCAAGGAGTCCGGGCGCAACCTGCAGTTCGCCTACAAGTTCCGCTCCCTCACCAAGCTCGTGGCCGGCCTGATCGCGCAGCGGCGCACGCAGACGCAGGAGCACTTCGACTACCTCGGCATGCTCATGAGCGCGCGCGACAAGGAAAGCGGCGCGCCGATGCCCGAGCGCGAGCTCATCGACGAGGTGCTGACACTGATCGTCGCCGGGCACGAGACCACGGCGAGCGGCCTGAACTGGACCTGGTACCTGCTCTCGCAGAATCCGGAGGTCGCCGCGCGCCTGCACGCCGAGATCGACGCGACCGCGGAGCTGGCAGCCCCGCAGCTGAGCGACATGGAGGGCCTGACCTACACCCGCCAGGTCATCGACGAGGCGCTGCGCCTCTACCCGCCAGGCTGGCTGCTGTCGCGGCGCACCCTGGAGGCCGATGTGCTCGGCGGATATACGGTACCGGCAAACGCCAACGTGCTGCTGCCGCTTTACCTGCTGCACCGGCACCCGCACTTCTGGAAGGAGCCGGAGCACTTCTGGCCCGAGCGCTTCGCGCCCGAGCACGAGGCCGAGCGGCCGCGCTTCGCCTACATGCCCTTTGCCGCCGGCCCGCGCCACTGCATCGGGGAGACGCTGGCGCTCTACGAGATGCTCGTGCACCTCTACAAGGTGGCGCGCCGTTACCGGCTCACCTACGTGCCGGACCAGCCCCTGGAACTTGAGGCGCAGATCAACCTGCGCACGCGCTACCCGCTGCACATGCGACTGGAACGACGGTGACTTTCAAGGCGACGACTCTGACCGAGCTGCTCGAGGAGCACAGCGGCTTTGACCGCAGCATCACCTACCTCGAGGCTGAGAACGAGGCGCGCGCGGTGTCCTTCGCGGAGCTGCACGAGCGTGCCCTCGGCATCCTCTACCACCTGCAGCGCCTCGGCGCGCGCCGCGGCGACAAGCTCATCCTGTTCCTCAGCAGCAACGAGCAGTTCATCGATGCCTTCTGGGCGGCGATCCTCGGCGGCATCGTGCCGGTGCCCGTGGCGCTCGGCATCAGCGACGAGCACCGACACAAGCTGCTGCGCATCGCGCGGCGCCTGGGCACACCCTACCTTTACACGGAACGGCGCTCGCTGGAGCGCATCGGCGCCTTCGCCGAGAGCGTCGGCGCAGGCAAGGTGTTCGAGGGGCTGAAGGCGCGCAGCTTCCTGGTCGATGGACTGGATGACATCTCCCGCCCGGGCAGCGTGCAGCGGGTCGCGCCGCAGGACACGGCCTTCATCCAGTTCTCCTCCGGCTCCACGAGCGAGCCCAAGGGCGTGGTGCTCAGCCACGGCAACATCATCGCCAACGCCCGCGGCGTGAGCGAGTTCTGCCGCTTCACACCCGATGACGTGAGCGTCTCGTGGATGCCCCTGACCCATGACATGGGGCTCATCGGCTTTCACCTGATGATGTTCGCCAGCCGCATCCACGCGCACCTGATGCCCACCGAGCTCTTCATCCGCCGGCCGCTGCTGTGGCTCACCTTCGCCGCGCGCGTGCGCGCGAGCATCCTGTGTTCGCCGAACTTCGGCTACAAGCACTACCTGAAGGTGCTCGGCGAGCGCGTCCCGGAGGGCGTGGACCTGTCCGCGGTGCGCCTGATCTTCAACGGCGCGGAGCCCATCTCGGTGGAGCTGTGCGAGGAGTTCCTCGCGCGCCTGGAGCCCGCACGGCTGCCACGCAACTCCATGTTCCCGGTCTACGGCCTGGCGGAAGCCTCCCTCGCCGTGAGTTTCCCGGCCGTTGGCGCACCGCTGAAGACCCTCGCCCTCGACCGCCACCGCATGAACAGCGGCGACCCCGTCGCAGCGGTGGCCGCGAGCGACCGCGACGCGGTGCGCCTGGTCTCGGAGGGCAACGCCATCCCCTACTGCCGGGTGCGCATCACCGATGACGCCGACCAGGTGCTGCCGCCGGATCGCATCGGCCAGGTGCAGATCAGCGGCGACAACGTCACGCGCGGCTATTTCGAGGACCCGGAGGCGAACGCCGCCAGCTTCACGGCGGATGGCTGGTTGCGCACGGGGGACCTCGGTCTCTTCCATGAGGGTGAGCTGTACATCTCCGGGCGCGCCAAGGAGATCATCTTCGTCAACGGGCAGAACTACTACCCGCACGACCTCGAGGCCATCGCGCAGCGCGCGCCGGGCCTGGAGCTGGGCAAGGTCGCAGCCGCCGGAGTGCGGGCGCCGGGTGCGCAGACCGAGGAACTCCTGGTGTTCGTCCTGCACCGCGGTGGCATGGAGGAATTCCTGCCGCTCGCCACCCAGGTGGCGCGCCTCATCAACGAGCAGACCGGCCTTGAGGTCGCAGCGGTCGTGCCGGTGAAGCGCATCCCCAAGACGACGAGCGGCAAGATGCAGCGCCACCTGCTGGAGGAGTCCTTCCTGGCCGGTGAGTTCGAGGGCGGGCTGCGCGAGCTCGCGGCGCTGCGCGCCGCGCAGCGGGCACCCGCGGTCGGCTCGCGCAACGAGATCGAGGCGAAACTCCAGGCGATCTGCGACGCGGCGCTGCCGGGCAAGCGCGTGGACACCCACGACAATCTGTTCGAGATCGGGGCGAGCTCGTTGAAGCTCATCGAGATCCACGAACAGATCGACCGCGAGTACCCGGGCAAGGTGGACCTGACGGAGCTGTTCGACTTTCCCACGATCGCCGAGCTCGCCCAGCACCTGCAGGGCAAGCTCGCCTGACATTGCATGACGTGCCCGCCACGGGGCCGTCGCTGCGCATGCCCCGGGTGGGTTAGAGTTACGCCACGAATCCAACATCGCCCTTGAGGGGCAGCGCATGAAGGTCCTTCGTGGTCCCGGCCGTCGCACCATGGCAGTGTTGCTGGCGAGCGCCGCGGGCGGCATCAGCGCGCATGCCGCGGCGCCGCTGATACCCATCGAGGTGTTCGCCGCAGGGGCCGAAGTGGAGGCACCTCGCATCTCCCCGGACGGCAGCCACCTCGCCTTCATCGCCACGACAGCCAAGGGCGAGCGTCTGCTGCTGGTACGCGACCTGCAGAGCGGCAAGGTGTCCCCGGTGGTGCAGCTCAGGAGCGGCCTCTACCGCGGCACCAGCTGTGATTTCAAGAACAACGAGCGGCTGCTGTGCCATTTCGATGGCGTGGAGCGCCGTTTCGGCGCACGCCCCTACCCCGCCTCGCGCCTGGTCGCGGTGAACCGCGATGGCTCGCACGTGAAAGTGCTCTTCCAGAGCCGCTTCTTCGGCGACGAGCAGCAGGGACCGCAGTTCCAGGACCGCATCGTGCACATGCTGCCCGCCGATCCGACGCACGTGCTGATCGAGGTGGCCGAGGGCGGCAGCGTCTACCCCGGGGTTTTCCGGCTGGACGTAGACAGCGGCAACCTGCACAGCATCGTCAGTGCGCACCCGCCGGTCATGAGCTGGCTGGCGGACCGCGACGGCGTGGTGCGCTTCGGCGCCGGCTATCGCGACAAGGACGCGGTCTACGTCGCCCGCAAGAGCGAGAAGGATCCCTGGCAGACGCTCGAGAAGTTCAAGCGCTTCGCCGGTGCGCGCTTCATGCCGCTCGCCTTCGGGCCGCTGCCGAACCAGCTCCTGGTCGCCGCTCCCCACGAGCGGCGTGAGGCGGTCTGGGAGATGGACCTCGATGAACATCGTGACTTCGAGCTCCTCTTTGCGCGCCCCGACGTCGATGCCGAATCGATCATCGCGTGGCCCACCGACCAGCACGTCACCGGCTTCCTCTACGAGACCGAGCGGCCGCACGTCGAGTTCATCGACCCCCTGGCCGCAGGCATCGAGCAGCTGATGGAGAAGCACGTGCCCGGTGCCTACCACGAGGTGGTCGACGCCTCGCGCGACGGCACAATCCTGGTGATTGCCTCCTACGGGGATGTCCCCCGCCGCTCTATCACCTGCTCGACCTGAACAATCACAAGCTCATACCCATCGGTGAGGAGAGCACCGCCCTGGCGCAGGCGCAGCTGGCACCGGTGAAGGCGGTGAAGGTGCCCGGTGCCGGTGGCGTCAGCATCCCCGGCTACCTGACCTTGCCGGTCGGCATCGCGCCGGGCCAACGCGTTGCCGCGGTGGTCTTTCCGCACGGTGGCCCGTACGCCCGTGATTCCTGGGGCTACGACCCGCTGGTGCAGCTCATGGCGAACCGCGGCTACGCCGTCCTGCAGCTGAATTTCCGCGGCTCCACGGGGTATGGCGAGGACTGGCTGAATGCCGGACACCAGGCCTGGGGCACCGTCATGCACGATGACATCACGGCCGGCGCCCACTGGCTGATCGAGCAGGGCATCGCCGATCCGGCGCGCATGTGCATCGTCGGCTGGAGCTACGGGGGGTACGCAGCCCTCATCGGAGTCGTGAAGGAGCCGCAGCTGTACCGCTGCGCCGTGGCGATCGCGGGGGTCTCGGATCTGTCCCAGATGGCCTATGACGAGGAGCGCTTCTACGGCGGCCGCGATGCTGCCCTGAATTCTACCGGCGAGGGCAAGAGCAAGCTGCAGGACGAGTCGCCGGCCCTGCACGCGGACCGTATCAAGGTGCCGGTGCTGCTGGTGCACGGGGAAGAGGACTACACGGTGCTCGCCTCGCAGAGCAAGGAGATGGCCAAGGCGCTCACCCAGCACGGTGTCAGGAACGAGCTGGTGCTGATCAAGGACGGGGAGCACAGCCTGCTGGAGCCGAACATGCGCCTGCAGCTGTACGGCAAGCTCACGGCGTTTCTGGCCGAGAATCTCGGGCCGCCCTGAATGCCTACCTGCGGGTAAACCCTTAAAGAACAGCGTTTTCCAGCGTTATACGGGCGTATTATTTTTCTTGAACGATCGTATAATAAGGGGCTATGGATACCATCTCATCGTCGGCCGCGGCCGATTCGCGCTGCGAGCAGCGCCTCACCGCCAGCGGCATCCGCCCCACCGCCCAGCGGGTGCGCATCGCATCGCTGCTCCTGTCCTCGCCCCAGCACCTCTCCGCCGAGCAGATCCTCGCGTCCCTGCGTGGCGCCGGCGCGCGGGTGTCCAAGGCGACGGTCTACAACACCCTCAACCTGTTCGCCGGCCATGGCCTTCTGCGCCAGTTGTCGGTGGACGGCTCGCGGGCCTGGTTCGACTCCAACGTCGAGCCCCACTACCACTTTCATGATCTGACCAGCGGCGCGCTGATCGACGTGCCGGTGCCGTCGGTGGAGTTTGCCCGCCTGCCCGTACCGCCCCCGGGCACTGAAGTCGCCGGCATCGATCTGGTGATAAGGCTCCGCAAAAAAATGTAGAATCCGCCGCCTTTCCGCGGCGCCGGCTTAGCTCAGCTGGTAGAGCAACCGCTTCGTAAGCGGTAGGTCCACGGTTCGAATCCGTGAGCCGGCACCATCACCGGTGCCACGCCGGTCAGGATTAAGGAGGGCGCCGCTTTGCGGCAGTCGTCCGCTCCCCCCTCCCATCAGGTCACGGGACGCCCACGCCGGGTATGGGCCCCAAGCTCGGGCGGTGCGTGGCTTGCCATCACTGGTAAGCAGGATCCAGGGCTGCGACGAGCCGTCGGCGGCGGGTGGTTCCGGCGGGATGCGGATGAAGGCGCGGGGGGCGCCGGCAGATCTGCAACTAGACCTCAAACCTCATTCCGCTACAATGCGCGCCCCCCAGGTTTAACCTGTGAGGCCAAGGACTTAAAGCGTGCGCCGGGCTTCCCCGGCGCCCGGCGAGGGCAGCGCAGGGACCCCGCAGGTTCGCTGCCGCGGCCGCGAGCCCGGAACGGATCTCTCGGTCTGCCGCTCGGCACCTTCTGCCTGGCGTTTCGGACGGAACAGCGCCGGTGCTGCGTTTACACTGGCCCGCAAGACGATCAGGCCGGCCCTTGTGCCGGCGACCAGCTTAAGGGAACTCCGCTGTGGGCACGAACCTTGACCCTATTCTTCCTACCCCTGCCGAGTCCAAGGAACCGGTCACCTGGATCGGGCCCGGGCGCGCGCGGGTCACCGACCCGGGAGCGGCGGTCCTTGACACCAATCCTGCCGACACCGGGGCACCCGACCGCCGCCTCGGCTGGATCGTCGGCGTCCTGGCCGTCATCGCCCTGATTCTGTTCGGCGCCTGGCGGCTGTTCGGCGGCCACAAGGCCCCGCCGCCGGCGCTCGCGGACCGCAGCGCGGTGCCGCTGGTCAGCGTCATCGTGCCGGCGCTGCAGTCGGTGACCTCGGACATCAGCTTCACCGGTGCCATCGCGGCCCGTTACGACATGCCGATCGCGAACGAGGGCGACACCGGGCGCATCGTGGCCGTGTACGTGGAAGCCGGCGATCACGTCAAGCACGGCCAGGTACTGGCCAAGATCGATGACTCGGTGATCGTGCAGCAGGTCAACCGCCTGGCCGCCTCACTCGAGCAGGCGAAGGCCCAGGCGGCGCTCTCGGCGGCCGAGTTCAAACGCGCCGAAGGGGTGCAGGCCGCCGGCGCGCTGTCGGCGGAAGACATCGAGAAGCGCCGCGCCACGTCAGTCACCGATGCGGCCAACGTCAAGGTGGTGGCAGCGCAGCTGGCGGAGGCGCAGGCGCGCCTGAGCCATACGCACATCGTGGCGCCGGTGGACGGCACCGTGCTCACGCGCAGCGCCGAGATCGGCCAGATCGCCTCCCCGGGTGGCGCGGCGCTGTTTCGCGTCGAGAGCGGCGGTGAGGTGGAAATGCGCGGCCAGATCGCCGAGCAGGACCTTGCCCAGGTGAAGATCGGGCAGCCGGCAATCGTGCACCTGACCGGCATCGACCGTCCCTTCGAGGGCAATGTGCGCCTGCTGGGCGCGATCATCGACCCGAACACGCGCCTTGGTGACATTCGCATCACCCTCAAGCCCGATCCGGCCCTGCGGCCCGGCGCCTTCGCGCGCGGCGAGGTGGCGGTCGACAAGGCGCAGCGTCCGGTGCTGCCGCAGACCGCGGTGCTGGCCGATGAGAAGGGCAGCTACGTGTTGGTTGTGAATGCGAACGACAAGGTCGAGCGCCGCCCGGTTCGCGTTTCGGGGATCTCCGACGTCGGCGCAATCATCAGCGAGGGACTCACCGGCCAGGAGCGCGTGGTCGCCACGGCGGCAGGCTTCCTGCGCGACGGGGAACAGGTCAAGGTGGCGGCGCCGGCAACGGCCGCCCAGACAAAGTAGGGCCGCGTCATGAAGAACATGTCAGCTTGGGCGATCCGGCACCCGGTAACCCCGGTGGTGTTGTTCGTGGTGCTCCTGTTCGTAGGCGTCGTGTCGTTCAATCGACTGCCACGAACCGCCAACCCCGACATCTCCTTCCCGGGCGTCGAGGTGCTGGTCTCCCAGCCGGGCGCCTCGCCGCAGGAGATCGAGACCCAGATCATGCAGAAGATCGAGGGGGCGGTCGCCGGCATCGGCAACATCGACAACATCACCTCCCTTGCGATCGAGGGCCAGTCCCGCGTCTTCATCGAGTTCGCCATCGGCACGCCCATCGACCGGGCGATGGCCGACGTGCGTGACGCGGTCTCCAAGGTGCGTGTCGATCTGCCGCAGGGCATCCAGGAGCCCACCGTCACGCGCATGGACGCCGATGGCAACCAGATGGCCGCCTTTGCCGTCAGCTCCAGCGCACTCTCCGACGAGGAGCTGTCCTGGTTCGTGGACAACGCCATCGCCAAGCGCCTGCTGGGCGTCGAAGGCGTGTCGCAGGTCAATCGCCGCGGCGGCGTCAGCCGCGAAATCCGCGTGGAACTCGATCCGGCGCGCATGCAGGCCCTCGGTGTCACCGCCGCGCAGGTGAACCTGCAGCTGCGGCAGCTGAACCTCGACTCCCCGGGCGGCCGCGCCGAGGTGGGCGGCGGCGAGCAGGCCATCCGCGTACTCGGGGAGGCGCGCAGCGCCCGCTCCCTCGGCGACACGCAGATCTCGCTCCCGGGCGGGCGCTTCGCGCGCCTCTCGGATCTGGCCAACGTGAGGGACAGCGTGGGTGAGATCCGCTCAACGGCGCGCCTCAACGGCCGTCCGGCGACCACCTTCAGCATCCTCAAGGCCAAGGGCACCTCCGACGTCACGGTCATGGGTGACGTGGACGCCGAACTCGCCAAGATCCGCAAGGAAAACCCGCAGGTCACGATCTCGCAGATCTACACCACGGTCGACTACACCACCGCCACCTACGATGCCGCCATGGGCGCGCTCTTCGAAGGCTCGATCCTGGCAGTGCTGGTGGTGTTCCTGTTCCTGCGCGACGTCCGCGCCACGCTGATCTCGGCGCTCGCCATCCCATTGTCGGCAATCCCCACCTTCGCCTTCATGCAGTGGATGGGCTTCACCCTGAACTCCATCAGCCTGCTGGCGCTGTCGCTGGTGGCCGGCGTCCTGGTCGACGACGCCATCGTGGAGATCGAGAACATCGTGCGCCACATGCGCATGGGCAAGAGCGGCTTCCAGGCCGCGCTCGATGCCGCAGACGAGATCGGGCTCGCGGTGGTGGCGTGCTCGGCGACCATCATCGCGGTGTTCGTGCCGGTGAGCTTCATGGGCGGCCTCACGGGGCAGTACTTCAAGCAGTTCGGTCTCACGGTGGCGGCCGCGGTGTTCTTCTCGCTGCTCGTGGCGCGCCTCATCACCCCGGTGGTGGCCGCCTACACCCTGAAGTCGGGCGCCATTGCCGATCACGTGGACGGACCGATCATGGCCTGGTACCAGCGCCTGCTGCGCTGGGTCACCGTGCATCGGTGGAAGACGATCTTAGGTGGCGTCCTTTTCTTTGGCCTCTCGGTCTTCGGTCTGATGGTGGTGCAGTGGGCGTTCATCCCCGAGGAGGACGACAGCTACACGGAAGTGAACATCGAGCTGCCGCCCGGTGCGCGCCTGGAGGACACCTCCAACACCTCGGCCGCGGTCTACCGGATCCTGGCACGCCAGCCCGAAGTCGACTCGGTGGTGGAAAACATCGGTGGTGATGACTTCGGCGAGGTGCGCACCGCGACCCTGTCGGTCAACCTCGTACCGCCCAAGCAGCGCAAGGTGAGCCAGCGCGGCTTCGAGGACCGCGTCATCAAGGACCTGGCGGCCATCCCTGACGCCCGCATCCACTTCAACCGTGGCGGCAACGGCCGCGACATCAACATCTACATCACCGGGGACAACCCGGTGCTGGTCGAGCAGTCGGCCCGCCAGCTGGTGCAGGAGATGCGGCAGCTGCCGATCCTGCGTGACGCCGGCATCGACGGGGACATGCCGCGCCCCGAGATCCTCATCCGCCCGCACCTGGATCTCGCCTCCCAGCTCGGGGTCACGGTCGCCTCACTGAGCGACACGATCCGCATCGCGACCATGGGCGACCTCGACCAGAACAGCGCCAAGTTCTCCCTCGCCGACCGCCAGATCCCGATCCGGGTCAGCCTCAACGAGGACAGCCGCAAGGACCTCTCGACGCTCGAGAACCTGCCGGTGCCGACGGCCATGGGCGGGGCGGTGCCGCTCAAGGCAGTCGCCGACATCAGCTTCGGTGCGGGCCCCACGCGCGTGCGGCGCTACAACCAGGCGCGGCGCCTGTCGATCGTTGCCGACCTCAACGGCGTGGAGCTCGGCACTGGCATGAAGGCGATCATGGCACTGCCGGCGATGAAGAACCTGCCCCAGGGGGTACACCGGGTGGAGGTCGGACAGGCCAAGTACATGAAGGAGCTGCTCGACAACTTCATGCTCGCGATGCTCACCGGGATTCTGATGGTGTTCGCGGTGCTGGTGCTGCTGTTTGCCCGCGTGCTGCAGCCGATCACCATCCTGTCCTCGCTGCTGCTGTCCTTCGGCGGCGCGGTGGCGGCGCTGCTGATCACCGGCAACCCGATGTCACTCGGCTCGATGATCGGGCTGCTGATGCTCATGGGGATCGTCGCCAAGAACGCCATCCTGCTGGTGGACTTCGCCATCGAGGAGATGCGCGCCGGCAAGGACCGGCTCACCGCGATCGTGGAGGCGACCCACAAGCGCGCCCGTCCCATCGTCATGACGACGGTCGCCATGATCGCCGGCATGCTGCCGGTGGCCTTGAGCTTCAACGGGGATGACTCGTTCCGCAAGCCGATGGCGATCGCGGTGATTGGCGGCCTCATCACCTCCACCGCCCTGACGCTCGTCATCGTGCCGGCGCTCTTCACCATCGTTGACGACATCGAGCAGTGGCTCGCTCCCAAGTTCGGCCGCATGCTCACCTCGCAGCCACCGCCGCCCGGGTCGCAGCCGCAGCGAGTCATCTAGGTGCGATGCTGACCGAGGTTTCGCCGCGAAAGGCTCCTCCCACTGAAGCCGGCCCGGGCGGGCGCGCCGTGCGACCCGCCTGGTGGGTGCGCGCGGTCGCGCACCTGCCGCTGCCGCTGCTCTACGGCATCGCGGGCGTCCTCGGCTGGCTCTCGGTACATGTGTATCCGCACCGCGAGCACGTGGTGCGCGAGAACCTCACCAAAGCCTTTCCCGACTACGACGAGGGCCAGCTGCGCGCGGTGATCGGCGCCTACTACCTGTCCTTCGCGCAGATGCTGGTCGAGATCATCAAGTCCGCGGTCATGCCCGCCGATGAGATCCGCCGGCGCGTGCGTGCCGTGAACCTCGGCCCGGTGCGGGCACTTCTGGATGAGGGACAGTCGGTGCTGCTGGTGGCGGCGCACCAGTGCAACTGGGAGTGGATGCTGCTCGCCCTGTCGCTCGAACTCGGCTATCCGGTCGATGCCGCCTACAAGCCGCTGGTGGACAGCTGGGCGGAGCGCGAGATGAAGAAACTGCGCTCACGCTTCGGCAGCCGCCTGGTGCCCGCCAAGGACCTGCTCGCCGACATCATCAAGCGTCGCGACGTGGTGCGCGCGGTGGCGATGGTGGCGGACCAGGAGCCGACCACCAGCGAGCACAAGCACTGGACGCGCTTCCTCAACCGCGACACCGCCTTCTACATGGGACCCGAGGAGATCGCCCGGGTGACGCGCTTCCCGGTGTTCTTCCTCGGGCTCAGGCGCACCGCGCGCGGCGAGTACGAGATGTCCCTCACCCCGCTCGCGGCCCGCGGCGAGGTGCTGAAAGGCGGCGAACTCACCGAGCGCTACGTGCAGCTGGTCGAGGCACAGATCCGCGCCGCACCGCCCGACTGGCCCTGGTCGCACAAGCGCTGGAAACTCAAGAAGACGCTCTACCAGGGACGCGCCCGCGCCTGAGGGCGTGCCACGCGCACCGACGCCTCAAAACCGGCCCGCACGATCCGTGTACGGGCCGGCCACAGGGGGAATCGCCTCCATGGCGGGCTGCACGGCCCGCGCCGCAACACACCCGCGGCGCGCTGCGGATCCTCCACTCGCCCCCGTAGGTGCCCGGCTCACCCGCGTCGGTTTCGCGGATGGCCAAGAAAAAATATTCCCGCGGGAACGGAAACCTGCCGGCGCCGCCTTCCGCACCTACGCCCGTAGCAAAACGGTGCGGAAGGCGGGGCATGGCTATTTCTCTCTTCACACGTGGTGGCGCCGCGCCGGCGCTGCTGCTGTTTGCGGCCTGCGCCGGTAATGGTCAGGGCCTGAATGCCAACGGTGAGCCCATCACCCCGGGAAGCTCCCCCGCCGCGCCCCTGACCGCGGACTTCCAGTCCATCCAGGACAACGTCTTCACGCCCATCTGCACGCGCTGTCACAGCGGCGCCGCGGCCCCCGAGGGGCTGCAGCTGGATGCCGGCCACAGCTACGCGCTCCTGGTCGGTGTGCCGAGCGCCGAAGTGCCGGGCGATGAGCGCGTCAAGGCAGGCGACCCTGACAGCAGCTACCTCATTCTCAAGCTCGAGGGCGCCTCGGGCATCGTCGGGGCGCGTATGCCCTTCGGCGGCCCCTACCTGCCGCAGTCGACGATCGATGTCATCCGCCAATGGATCACCAACGGCGCACAGCAGGGCGCGCCCGCGGCCGCCAGCTCTGCGGCCTTTGCGCTGACGGCCACCTCGCCCGCCGACGGTGCGCTGATGTCGCGGGCACCGCGCGAGCTGCTGGTCGCCTTCACTCGGGAAGTGGACTTCTCGCTCCTGAACGACACCACCGTGGTGCTGGAGCGCGACACGCCCGAGGGCCCGCTCGCTGAGCGCGCGACGCTGCGGCTTGCGCGCGGCAATCCGGCCGCGGTGCTGGTGACACCGCTCGCGCCACTCCTGCCCGGCAGTTACCGCCTGCGCGTGCGCGGCACCGGTGCGGCGGCGCTGGCAGATGTGGGCGGGACCGTGCTCGACGGCGACTATGCCGCCGAGTTCAGCGTGAGCGCTGCGCCGTGAGGCTCGCGCGCCGCGCCGCGCCGCTGCTGCTTTGCCTGTCGCTGTTCGCCGCTGCCGCGCACGCGGAGCCCTACCTGGCGGTCGCCAACGGCTACAAGTGCGGCCAGTGCCACGTCAACCCCACCGGCGGCGGCGAGCGCACCCCGTTCGGCGAGATCTTCGCGCAGACGACGCTCCCGGCCCGGCACCTGGACACCGGCAGTGACGTGTGGAGCGGGGCGCTGAACCGCTTCATCTCCGTCGGCGGGGACCTGCGCTACCAGTTCCAGGCGCAGCAGGTGCCGCAGACGAAGACCAGCAACCAGTTCGACCTGGAGCAGGCGCGCGTGTACCTGGAGGCGAGCGTCATCCCGGACCGCCTGCTCGTGTATGTCGACGAGCAGGTCGCCCCGGGCGGGGCCCTGAACCGCGAGGCGTGGGGCATGTTCTGGTCGGCCGACCATACCTGGTACATCAAGGGCGGCCAGATGTACCTGCCCTTCGGGCTGCGACTGCAGGACGTGACCGCCTTCGTCAACCAGGTCTCGGGCATCGACATGTCGACCCCCGACCAGGGGCTCGAGGTCGGCTGGGAGAAGGGTCACTGGGACGCCCAGCTCGCCCTCAGCAACGGCACCGCCGGCGGCTCACCGACCAGCAACGGCAAGCAGGAGAGCGTGCAGGTGCAGTACGTCGAGACGCGCTGGCGCCTCGGGCTCGCGGCCAACCTCAACGGCTCCTCCGCGCAGGGCAGCCGCGATGCCTTCGGGATCTTTGGCGGCCTGAAGACCGGCCCCGTAGCCTGGCTCGCCGAGGCTGACATCGTCACCGACCACAGCCTGCCGTCCGGCCCGGGCGGTGGCCAGAAACAGCTCGCCGGCCTCCTCGAGGCCAACTACTCCCCGGCACGCGGCCACAACATCAAGGTGACCTACGAATACCTCGACCCGGATCGGCAGTTAGCCAACGACCAGCAGACGCGCTGGAGCTTCGTGTATGAACTGACACCGATCCAGTTCGTGCAGCTGCGCTTCGGGGCGCGCCTGAACGACGGCATCCCGCAGCTGCCGGGCGAGCATGCGCGCCTGTATTTCGTGGAACTACACGGGTTTTTCTGACTTGCGCCTCAGGTCGCGCGGCAGCGCGAAGTAGACGTTCTCCTCGCGCCCGGCGACCTCCTCGGGCACCTGGCCGCCCCAGTCCTTCAGCTGGTGCAGCACCTGCTGCACCAGGATCTCCGGGGCGGAGGCGCCGGCGGTGACGCCGACGGCCTGCTTGCCCGCGAACCAGTCGGACTTGAGCTCCGCCGGCCCGTCGATGAGGTAGCCGGGGACGCCGGCACGGTCGGCGAGCTCGCGCAGGCGGTTGGAGTTGGAGCTGGTGCGCGAGCCGACCACCACCAGGACGTCGCAGCGCTCGAGCAGCTTCTTCACCGCGTCCTGGCGGTTCTGGGTGGCATAGCAGATGTCCTCGCGCGCCGGGGTCTTCAGGTTCGGGAAGCGCGCGCGCAGCGCCGCGACGATCTCGGCCGTATCGTCCATGGAGAGCGTCGTCTGCGTGACGAAGGCGAGGCGTTCCGCGTCGCGCACCTCGAGGCGAGCAACGTCCGCGACATTCTGCACCAGGAGCATGTGGCCGCCGGCGGAACCGTCGAAGCGCCCCATGGTGCCCTCGACCTCCGGGTGCCCGGCGTGGCCGATGAGGAGCACGTCGCGCCCCTCGCGGGCGTAGCGCTGCACCTCCATGTGCACCTTGGTGACGAGCGGGCAGGTGGCGTCGAACACCGTGAGCTGGCGCCCGCGAGCCTCGTCCTCGACCGCGTGCGAGACCCCGTGGGCGGAGAAGATCACCGTATTGCCGGCGGGCACTTCGGAGAGCTCCTCGACGAACACCGCCCCGAGTGCGCGCAGGCGCTCCACGACGTGGGTGTTGTGCACCACCTCGTGGCGCACGTAGATCGGGGCGCCGAAGAGCTCAATCGCCCGCTCGACGATGTCGATGGCGCGGTCGACGCCGGCGCAGAAACCGCGCGGATTGGCGAGTAACACCTGCATCATGGTCCTGATCTCCCGCGCCGGCTCTCGAGCAGCGCGTCCAGCAGCAGCAGTGCTGCGCCTATGGTAATGGCCGAGTCCGCCACGTTGAAGGCGGGAAAGTAGTGCTCGCCCCAGTGCGCGTGCACGAAGTCCACGACCCGCCCGTGCAGCAGCCGGTCGATGAGGTTGCCGAGCGCGCCGCCTACGATGAGCGCCAGCCCGCAGGCGAGCAGCCCCTGGCTCGCCGCCCGCAGCCGCCGCATCCAGCCGATGAGCACTGCGCTCACCGTGAGCGCCAGCACCACGAACAGCCAGCGCTGCCAGCCAGCGGCGTCGGCGAGGAAGCTGAAGGCGGCTCCGGTGTTGTAGGTGAGGATGATGTCGAGCACCGGCAGCACGTGCACCCGCTCGAAGAGGTGGAAGTGGTGCACGACCCAGGCCTTGACCAGCTGGTCGAGCACGATGACGAGCAGCGCGAGCGGCAGCCAGCGCCAGCCACTGTGGCTCAGGGGCAGGCCCGGCGTCGCCGGCGCTGCGGCGTGGCTCACTTCACTCATACGAACGCCCGCTGCTCGCCCGGGCCCTCCACGTTGCTCACACAGCGCAGGCACAGCTGCGGGTGGCGGTTGTCGGCGCCCACGTCGGCGCGCCGCTGCCAGCAGCGCACGCACTTGGGGTCATCCGTGGCGGCGGCCGCGACCCACACGCCGCCGGAGCCGGTGTTCACCGCCGGCATCGCCTCCGCGGGCGGCGCGGATGACTCGTGCACGTGGGCGTGGGACGTGATGAAGAGGAAGCGCAGCTCCGCTCCCAGGGCCGCGAAGCGCGGGTACTCCGCGGGCGTGCAGTAGACATCGACGCGCGCATCGAGCGGGGCGCCGATCGCGCCCTGGTCGCGCAGCTTCTCGAGCTCGCGCGTCACGTCGCTGCGCAGCGCGATCAGCGCATTCCAGTCGATGCCATCCACCGGCACCTCGGGCAGGTCGTGCCAGGTGCTGTGGAACACCGACTCGCCGCGCTCGCCGGGCAGGTGCCGCCATGCCTCCTCGGTGGTGAAGGACAGGATGGGCGCCAGCCAGCGCACCATGCTCGCGGCGATGTGGAACATGGCGGTCTGCGCCGAGCGGCGCGGCACCCCGCCTGCCGGGGTGGTGTAGAGGCGGTCCTTAATGACGTCGAGGTAGAAGCCACCGAGGTCGACGCTGCAGAAGTTGTGCACCTTCTGGTAGATGAGGTGAAAGGCGTAGCGACGGTAGGCGTCGATGATCTCCGCCTGCAGCGTGCGCGTGCGCTCGAGCACCCAGCGATCGAGCGCCACCAGCTCCTCGACCGGCACCGTATGGTGGCGCGGATCGAAGCCGTGCAGGTTGCCGAGCAGGAAGCGCAGCGTGTTGCGCATGCGGCGGTAGGAGTCCGCCATGCGCTTCAGGATCTCGTCCGAGACCGCGATCTCATTCGCGTAGTCGGTCGCCGAGACCCACAGGCGCAGCACATCGGCGCCGAGGCTGTTCACCACCTTCTGCGGCGCGATGACGTTGCCTAGGGACTTCGACATCTTGCGGCCCTTGTCATCGACCGTGAAGCCGTGCGTGAGCACGCCCTTGTAGGGCGCGCGCTCGTAGAGCGCCTCGGACATGAGCAGCGAGGAGTGGAACCAGCCGCGGTGCTGGTCGGAGCCCTCCAGATACAGATCCACCGGGGCCGCGATCTCGGGGCGCTCGCGCCCGACGCACTCGAAGGACAGGCCCGAGTCTGCCCACACGTCCATGACGTCCGTGACCTTGTCGTAGTGCTCGGCGTCATCGCCGAGCAGCTCGCGTGGCTCGAGCGCGAACCAGGCGTCGATGCCGCCCGCCGCCACGCGGGTCGCGGCCGCCTCGATCAGCTCCTGGGTGCGCGGGTGCAGTGCGCCCGTCACCTTATGCACGAACAGCGGAATCGGCACGCCCCAGGTGCGCTGGCGCGAGATGCACCAGTCGGGGCGGCTCTCGATCATGCCGGTGATGCGCGGCTCGCCCCAGGCCGGCGTCCACTGCACGCCCTTGATGTCGCGCAGCGTGTGCTCGCGCAGCTGCGCCTGCTCCATGCTGATGAACCACTGCGGGGTGGCACGGAAGATGACCGGGCTCTTGTGGCGCCAGCACACCGGGTAGCTGTGGCGGAAGGCCTCCTCGTGCAGGAGCTGCCCCGCGGCCGCGAGTGCCTGGCTGATCACGGGGTTCGCCTCCGTGACCTTCAGTCCCTCGACCAGTGGCGTCCCGGGCAGGAAGCGCCCGTCGTTACCGACGGGGTTCAGCACCTTGAGGCCGTAGCGCTGGCCGACGGCGAAGTCCTCCTGGCCGTGGCCGGGCGCGGTATGCACCGCACCGGTGCCCGCGTCCAGCGTCACGTGCTCCCCGAGGATCACCGGTACCTCGCGCGGCTCGAGCGGGTGGTGCAGCTTCAGGCCCTCGAGCGCGCTGCCGGTAGTGCGGCCGAGCACCCTCTCGGCGCTCATGCCGTAACGCGCAAGGCAGCTCTCCATGAGGTCTGCCGCGAGCAGCAGCCGCCGCACCTGCGTGCCGCGCTGCGCCTGCACCAGCACGTAGACGAACTCCGCACGCAACGCCACCGCCTGGTTCGCCGGCAGTGTCCAGGGGGTGGTGGTCCAGATGACGACGTCCGCGGGCGCGGTGCCAAGCTCTGCGGGCCCAAGCCCGAGGCGACGGGCAAGGTCGGCGTTGTCCACGACCCGGAAGCCGACGTCGATCGCAGGCGAGGTGCGCTCCTCGTACTCGACCTCGGCCTCAGCGAGCGCCGAGCGGCAGTCGAGGCACCAGTGCACGGGCTTCACGCCCTTGTAGAGGTGACCGTTCTCGATGATCCGGCCGAAGGCGCGCAGCTGCTGCGCCTCATACGAGGGGGCCATGGTGAGGTAGGGCCGCTCCCAGTCCCCGAGGATGCCCAGGCGCTTGAAGTCGCTGCGCTGCAGGTCGACCTGCTCCTGGGCATAGGCGCGGCAGGCCGCGCGGAAGGCACGCGCATCGAGCTTCGCGCCGGGGCGGCCGTGCTTCTTCTCCACCTGCAGCTCGATCGGCAGGCCATGGCAGTCCCAGCCCGGGATGTAGGGGGAGTCGTAGCCATCGAGCGAGCGCGACTTCACCACCATGTCCTTGAGGATCTTGTTCACCGCGTGCCCGATATGGATGGCGCCGTTGGCGTAGGGCGGGCCGTCGTGCAGCACGAAGCGCGGGCGGCCGCGGGCCACCTCGCGCAGCTTCGCGTAGGTGCCCTGCTCCTCCCAGGCACGCAGCTGCGCGGGCTCGCGCTGTGCCAGGTCCGCCTTCATCGGGAAGTCCGTCTGCGGCAGGTTGATCGTGTGCTTGTAGTCGTTCATGCGTCCTGAAGTCTTAAGCGCCCAGGATGCGGCGCGCCTCGGCCGCATCGGTGTGCATCTGCGCGGTGAGCGCGTCGAGGGATCCGAAGCGTGCCTCATCGCGCAGCTTCGCCACGAACTCCACCGCAATCTCGCGACCGTACAGGTCGCCCCCGAAATCAAATACGTGTGTCTCGAGCAGTGCCTCGCTGCCGTTCACCGTCGGGCGGGTGCCGAGGCTCGCCACCCCGGGTACCGCCGTCGCCCCGATGCCGTGCACGCGTACCGCGAACACGCCCGCCACCGGCGAGCGCAGCCGCTCAAGCGCCAGGTTCGCAGTCGGGAACCCGAGCTTGCGCCCGAGGCGCTGCCCGCCGCGCACCCGCCCGCGCATCGTCCAGGCACGCCCGAGCCAGGCCGCCGCACGCGCGAAGTCAGACACCGCCAGCGCCGCACGCACGCCCGAGCTGCTGATGCGCTCGCCGCCAAGCTTGACTGCGGGCACCACCTCCACATCGAAGCCAAGCGAGCGGCCTGCCGCGCCCAGCACCTCTGCAGTCGCAGCGCCCTGGCGCCCGAAGCGAAAGTCATGCCCCACGACCACGCTGACCGCGTTCAGCCGGCGGGCGAGGAGCTCGGCGAACTCCTGCGGCGACAGGTTACGCAAAGCCTCATCGAAGCGCAGCACACACAGGTAATCCAGCGGCAGCAGCTCGAGGAGCCTGAAACGCTCGCGCAGGCTCGTCAGCCGCGCCGGCGGGTCCTTCGGCTGCAGGTACTCCCGGGGCATCGGCTCGAAGGTCACCACCACGGACGGTAGCGAGGCCTGCCGCGCCTGATCCACCAGACGCCCGAGCAGCGCCTGGTGGCCGAGGTGCAGCCCGTCATAGGAGCCAATGGTCACGGCGCAGCGCCCGGCCGGGGCGGTGAGCCCCGCGATTCCGCGGATCAGCCTCATGGTCTATTAACTAATTGATCCTAAAGGGGTTAATTGAGCGCCGAGACCCGACCCCGCGCCCGGCGGCCAGTTTATGTGAATGTGGGGGCGCCTGCCGCGTTCGCACGATGCAGACGCGTTGACAAGGGCAGCCTTGATACGGAAACTACGGCCCCCCCGCGACCGGGGGCGCTTTTACATAGGAAGATTTCGTGGCCAATACCAAGTCCGCCGAGAAGGCTGCCCGACAGGCTGAGAAGCACCGCGCCCGCAACGTGGCGCTGCGCTCGCGCATGCGCACCGTGGTGCGCACCGTGACGGCCGCCATCTCGGAAGGCAACAAAGAGACGGCCAAGACCAGCTACCAGAAGGCGGTCCCCGTGATCGACTCGCTGGTGAGCAAGCAGATCATCCACCGCAACAAGGCCGCCCGGCACAAGAGCCGCCTGGCCGCCCGCATCCGTGCGATGCAGTGAGGCAGTGATGAACGCGAACGACAAAGTCCGCATTCCCGCTCCCGTGATCCCGACTCCCCTTAAGCTGCGCCCGGCGGCGCGGCGCCAGCATCTCCTGGAGATGATGCGCGCTCGCGTTCCGAGCGCTCCTGCTCTTCCAAAAAAGTCATAACCGCCTGACACAGTTCCCGGGTCCCCTCTCCGGTCGCCGCGGAGATGAGGAAGTGCGGTCCCTTGTAACGTAGCGCGCGCACGATCTGGCGCGCCTTCCTCTCGGCCTCGGCCGCCGGCAGCAGATCCTTCTTGTTGATCACGAGCCAGCGCGGCTTCATCGCCAGCTCCTTGCTGAACTTCTTGAGCTCCGCGACGATCGCGCGCGCGTCCTTCACAGGATCCGCTTCCGGGTCCGGCGGCAGCATGTCCACCAGGTGCAGCAGCACCCGCGTGCGCTGCAGGTGCTTCAGGAAGCGCATGCCCGAGGCCTGCGCCCTCGGCGGCCCCCTCGATGAGGCCGGGGATATCGGCCATCACGAAGCTGCGGTGCTCGCCCACGTCCACCACCCCGAGGTTCGGGTACAGCGTCGTGAAGGGGTAGTCGGCGACCTTGGGGCGTGCCGCCGACACGGCGCGGATGAGGGTCGACTTGCCGGCGTTCGGCAGCCCGAGGAGGCCGACGTCGGCGATCACCTTGAGCTCGAATTCCAGCGAGCGCTTCTCGCCGGGCAGTCCGGGCCCGAACTGGCGCGGGGAGCGGTTGGTGCTGGACTTGAAGCGCTGGTTGCCCCAGCCGCCCTTGCCGCCCCGCGCCACCAGGAGCTCCTCGCCGTCGCGCGTCAGGTCGCCGAGCATCTCCTGAGTCTCCGCATCGCGCACCACGGTACCGATCGGCACCGGTACGTAGACATCGCCGCCCCCGTGCCCGGTGCAGTCGTTGGCGCTGCCCGGCTCCCCGTGGCCGGCCCGGTAGGTGCGCTCGATGCGAAAGTCGGCGAGCGTATTGATCCCGGAGGCGGCGCGCAGGTAGACGTCGCCGCCCTTGCCACCGTCGCCGCCATCCGGGCCGCCGAAGGGCACGAACTTCTCGCGCCGGAAACTGGTGCTGCCGCGGCCGCCGTTGCCGGCCTGCACGCGGGTCTTGGCTTCGTCGACGAATTTCATGGGCTTGGACTCTAGCGCAAACGAAAACCCCGGCGCGCGGGCCGGGGTTTCATCGGTCAGTTGCCGCCTCGGGGCTGGCTGCCTCTTCAGGCCTTCTCGGGCACCACGCTCACGTAGGTGCGCTGCTCGGCGCCCTTTTTCTGGAACAGCACCTTGCCGGTCACCTTGGCGAACAGCGTGTGGTCGGTGCCGATCCCGACGTTCGGGCCCGGGCGCACCTGGGTGCCGCGCTGGCGGATGAGGATGTTGCCGGCCAGCACCAGCTCGCCGCCGAAGCGCTTCACGCCCAGCCGTTTGGAGTGCGAATCGCGGCCGTTCTTGGTACTGCCGCCTGCCTTTTTATGTGCCATGTCTTGGGTCCGATCCTAGCGAGCGCCGTGCCTTAGCCGGCCGCAGATGTCCGTCACCTTCACTTCGGTGAAGGGCTGGCGGTGGTTCTTCTGCCGCAGGTAGTGCGCACGGCGCTTGAACTTCACGATCGACACCTTGGCGCCCTTGCCGTGGCGCACCACGGTGGCGAGCACCTTGCCGCCTTTGAGCATGGGCTTGCCGAGCTTGACCTCGGCCCCCTCCCCCACCAGGAGCACTTCACCGAAGTCGACGGTGGCGCCCGGCTCCGCGTCGAGCTTCTCAACGCGCAGCACGCCGTCCTTCGTCACCCGATACTGTTTACCGCCCGTGGCGATGACTGCGTACATAGTCGTATATAGAAGATGGGGGTTACGGAAAGGCCGCGCATTCTACTGGCGCACCCTTCCCCGGTCAAACGGCGTTTTCCCCAAAAGTAACAATTACTTAGACCCCCTCCCGGGCATTCGTTCCCCCGCCGGCATCCATTTCTCCAAAACCACCCGGGTCGGCTACGATGCGTAGGCCGTCACACGACCCATGAACGCATCACTCTCAGAGCAACGCCTGCCGCCGGCCCTGTCGCTGACGGAGATCCGTGCCCTGGTCCAGGCGGACCTGCGGGCGGTGGATGCAGTGATCCGCTCGCGCCTGAAGAGCGCCGTGCCGCTGGTCGACCAGATTGCCGAGCACATCATCTCCGGTGGCGGCAAGCGCCTGCGTCCGACGCTCGTCGTACTGGCCGCGCGCGCCTGCCGCATCGAGGATGACGCCCACGTCGAAGCCGCAGCTTTCATCGAGTTCATCCACACCGCAACGCTCCTGCACGATGACGTGGTGGACGGCTCCTCGCTGCGGCGCGGCCGCGACACCGCCAACCGCGTGTTCGGCAACCAGGCGAGCGTGCTGGTGGGGGATTTCGTGTACTCGCGTGCCTTCCAGATGATGGCGGCCCTCGGGCGCCAGAGCGTCATGGAAGTCATGGCGCAGGCGACCAACGTGATCGCCGAGGGCGAAGTGCTGCAGCTGATGAACGCCCGCGACCCGGACACCACCGAGGAGCGCTACCTCGAGGTGATCTACCGCAAGACCGCGATGCTGTTCGAGGCGGGGGCCGAAGTGGCCGCCATCCTGGCAGGCGCGGGGGCGGAGCTGCGCCGCTCACTGGCCGCTTACGGCCGCCACCTCGGCACGGCCTATCAGCTGGTCGACGACGTGCTCGACTACCGCTCGAATCCGAAGGAGCGCGGCAAGAACCTCGGCGATGACCTGGCAGAAGGCAAGCCGACGCTGCCCCTGATCTATGCCCTCAAGAACGGCAACGAGACACAGCGCGCGGCGATCCGCGAGGCCATCAAGCGCGGCGGCCTTGCGCAGCTGGAGCCGGTGATCGCCGCGATCGATGCCACCGGGGGTCTTGAGTACGCCGCGGAGCTGGCCCGGCAGCAGTCCGAGGCCGCGATCCGCGCGCTCGCTGAACTTGGCGACTCCCCCTACAAGGCGGGTCTGGTCGCGCTCGCGCGCTTCGCGGTCGAGCACTCGACCTAGAAATCCCCGCGCGCCGGCGGCGGCCGCGTTGCCGGGTCCGCGCCCCTGCCTCTAGACTGCGTCACCGCACTTTGCCGGATGCAGTCATGACCAGAACCAACAGTCCCTGCCTTTCCCTTGCGCTGCCCGGCCTGCTCTTCGGCGCCCTGAGCGCGAGCCTCCTGAGCGGCATTGCGGCCGCCGCAGACGCCGCGCCCGCGGAAACCATCGCCCTCAGGGCTGCGCACGTGTTCGATGCAACGGGTGCAGCCCTGCGGGATGGCACCGTCGTGGTCGTTCAGGGCGAGCGCATCGTCGCCGTCGGCACCTCCATTCCTGCCGGCGCGCGGGTGATCGACCTCGGCGACGCCACGCTCCTCCCCGGCTTCATCGACTCCCACACGCACCTGACCATGGAGTACGAGAAGGACTACTACCACTTCGTCTACACCGAGAAGATGCGCTTCCCGGCCGAGCAGGCACTGTACGGAGCGCTCTACGCGCGCCGCACGCTGGAGGCCGGTTTCACCACCGTGCGCAATCTCGGCGCCCACGATTTCGTCGACGTCGGCCTGCGCAATGCCATCAATGCCGGAGTGACCATCGGTCCGCACATGCTGACCGCCGTGCACGGCATCGGCTCCCCGGGCGGGCACTTCGATGACTACCCATTCCCGCCCGACCGTGTGAAACCGGATGGCCCGATCGAGGGCATCTGCAGCGGCCCGGAGGAGTGCCGCCAGGCCGTGCGCTACCAGATGAAGTGGGGGGCGGACGTCATCAAGATCGCCGCAAGCGGCGGGGTACTGTCGGAATCCGACCCGGTCGACGTGCCGCAGCTGACGCCCGAGGAACTGAGCGCCATCGTCACCGAAGCGCACAAGTGGAACCGCAAGGTATCCGCGCACTGCCACGGCGATGCAGCGGCCCGACTGGCAATTGCCGCCGGGGTCGACTCGATCGAGCACGGCAGCTTCCTCACCGAGGACACCCTGAAGATCATGAAGGCCAAGGGCGTATGGCTCGTGCCTACCCGGATGGCCGTCTTCTGGGTCAACAAGCAGGCCGACAACTACCCGCCGAAGATCGCCGCCAAGGCGCGCGCCGCCTATGCGGCGCACGAGAAGATGTTCCGTACCGCGTTGCGCGTGGGCGTGCCGATCGCCTTCGGCACCGATGCGGGCGTCTATCCGCACGGCATGAACGCCATGGAGTTTGGCCTCATGACCGATATCGGCATGGCCCCCGCAGCGGCGCTTCTGTCGGCAACACGCGATGCGGCGAAACTGCTCGGGGTGGACCAGGACGTCGGGACGCTGGAGGCGGGCAAGGCGGCCGACATCGTGGCGGTGCCGGGCAACGTCCTGAGCGACATCCACGCTACGGAACACCCGTTGTTCGTCATGCAGCGCGGGCACGTGGTGGTGCAGAAGGCGGCAAACGCGGCTTCCGGAGGCTGATTTGATGGCGGGGGGCGGGTTCAGTACACTGCGCGCCCCGCGGCGGTCCCGCTGACCCGCAGCGGCCTTCGCAAGATCGGGGTGTAGCTCAGCCTGGTAGAGCACTACGTTCGGGACGTAGGTGTCGCAGGTTCAAATCCTGTCACCCCGACCATTGATTTGGTTGATTATTTCCGGTCGATCGCCGCTTCCTCGCCGTTACGCAGCCGCGCGCCAGCGTCTGCGCCCCCGCAGGAGCGCCGCCGAACGACCCGGCACGCCGCACCATGACCGAGACGCGTTACACCCCGGACGGCGTGCGCATGCGCCGCCACTCGCGCGATCCGGGCGAGTTCAACTGGCTGCTTCTGCCGGGCGGCCCCGGGATCGGCTCGGAGAGCCTGCTGGAGCTTGCGGACGCCATGAGGGTGCCCGGTTCGATCTGGCTCGTCGACCTGCCCGGGGATGGCTCGAACACCGCGCAGGGCCGCGCAGACCCGTACGCCTCCTGGCCGCACGTCCTGCTGCAGGCGGCACAGGCCGTGGCAAACCCGGTGTTCGTCGGGCATTCCACCGGTGGCATGTACCTGCTCGCCACGCCGCCCCTGCAGGACCTCGTATGCGGTCTCGCGCTCCTCGACACCGCACCCGACTGCTCCTGGCATTCAGAATACCTGGAGATGACCCGTCGCAATCCGCTGCCCGCGTTCGAGCGCGCCGCACTCGAGTACTCGCGACACAAAACGGTTGAGAATCTCGCCGCGCTGGCGGTAGCGTCGGCCGCGTGGAACTTCACGCCGGCCGCGCTCCGGAGCGGCGAGGCCCTGCTGGCACGCATGCCCTACAACTGCGACGCCGCGGAATGGTCCGATGTGCACTTCGACCACACCTATCGGGCACTGTGGTGGCCGCAGGACCTGCCGGTGCTGCGCCTGTGGGGTGAGAACGACCGCATCGTCAGTCAACGCGCGTGGGCCGCGCCACGCTTCCAGACCCCGAACGCCATGCACCGTGGCATTCCCGCGGCCGGGCATTTTCCGTGGATCGACAACCCGGCCGCCGTCACGAGTGCCTTCACCGAGTTTGCCGCACGGGTAAGCCAGCAGAGCGCCTGACCCAGCGGAGGTGCGATTTGACATGCGCCGCGCGTGCCCGTGAGCGCGAATGCGGGCAGAATGCAGATAAAAGACAACACCAAGTGGGGAGCCCGGCGTGGAAGCACGTAGCACCTTGGAATCGACGGTCGCCAGCAACTCCGTCGTGCGCTCCGGCGCGCGACATTTCTATTTGTGGATGGCCGGCGTCTTCGTACTGATCGCGTTCGGCGGCTTCACGCCTACCTATTGGGCCCCAGTCGCCCGCGGTACTTTTCACGGGCCACCGATCCTTCACATTCATGGTGCGCTGCTTTTCAGCTGGACACTGTTCTACTTCATGCAAACGGCATGGGTGGCAACGGGGCACACGCCTACCCACCGCGCCTGGGGTCTTGCGGGAATAGCGCTGTTCAGCGTCATGATGTGTTCGATCCTCATAGCGCAGATAACGGTCATGCGCCTGGAGGACGCGCACGGGTACGGAGACGCGGGACGCCGATTCGCTGCCGTGCCGCTGTGCGCGTTGCCGGTGTTGATAGGGTTTTTCACCTTGGCGATCGCCAAGGTGCGACGACCGGAAACGCACAAGCGGCTCATGTACCTCGTCATGGTGGGGTTCATGCATCCCGCCATTGCGCGCGTAGTGCTGACCGTTTTCGCCCCGCCGGGAGCGCAGGGACCGCCGCCGGTGATCGCCGCGCTACCAGCGGGCTTGATCGCCGATCTGTTGATCGTGGTGGCCCTGATCTACGATTGGCGAACACGGGGGCGGCTGCACCGGGTATACGTCTACGGCGGTCTGATTCTGCTGGCCGACCAGTTGCTGACCGTACCCATTTCAGCGACCCAAACCTGGATGAACATCACCGGCTTCCTCGAGCGACTCGCGGGCTGAGAATGATTGCGGCGCGCCGCGGCTGGTCTTCACCCGACTTACCGCCGCGGACGATGGTTAGCTTGGCGATGTGACCGCGCTTTTGCTCCAGAATCGCATTCTGAATGACGGCAGCGATGAGCCACAGTCAAACACAAATGCCCACCAAGGCGCGGATGGAGGCGCTCTCCGACGGCATCTTTTCCGTCGCCATGACCCTGCTGGTACTCGATATCAAGATGCCGGACAACGTGCGCGTCCAGGCAAACGGCGACCTCTGGATGCATTTTGCGTCGATCGCCCACGCTTTCAGCGTCTACGCTGTCAGCTTCATCGTGCTCGCCATGTTCTGGGCCGCGCACAATTATCAATTTCAATACGTCGAGAAACTCGATCGTCCGCTGCTCTGGATAAACTTCGCGTTTCTTCTGGCCACCACCACAATCCCTTTCACGACGAATCTCATCACCACCCACCCCGATCTGTCGCTGGCCGTCTCTTTCTACGCCGCAAACATTTTGCTGCTCGATGTGATCCTGCTGCTCCATGTCCGCCGCCTGCAGAGCCGCCCGACCCTGTCCACCAGAGAATTCAAGGCCGCCGGGGGAGGCCATATGCAAAGACGGCTGCTGTCGATGTGTTGCGTGCCGTTATTGGCGATCGCCGTGGCGCAGATATCCGCGACCTGGGGTCTGCGGACTTTTTACATCCTCGTGGTACTGCACTTCCTGCCCTACTGGACCGACAAGGAAAGCGCGTCCGTGTAGTGGATGTTGTGGGCCAGCTTGGCGCCCGGAACATGTCCCTCGTCTTCGTGAGTGCGACCGGAGGCCGGGGAGCGCTGTGATTCCGCGGTGGCGAGCAGGCTTGCGCAGATCGTCAACGACTGCGCGCCCGACGCCCCGGGGGAGCGGGCGCGCGATGGCGCAATGCCTCCACGAACACCGCGAACGCCGGAGCGGACTGGCGGCGGTGCGGATAGTAGAGGTGGTAGCCCGGAAACGGCGCGCACCAGTCGCTCAGCACCCGGACAAACCGCCCTGCATTGACGTCCGCCTGCACGACGTCCTCGGGGACAAACGCGATCCCGAGTCCCGCCCGGGCTGTGCGCCTGCTAGCGCTGCGCGGTCACGAAGTCCTCGAGCACCGCCTTGCGCATCAGATCGGGCGGCAGCAGGCCCTGGCTCAGGATGAAGTCGTGGAACTTCTTCTGGTCGAACCTGCGCCCGAGCTTGCCCTCGGCTTCCTTGCGCAGCGACAGCAGCCGCGTATACCCGTAGAAGTAGCTGTTGGCCTGCCCGGGCGCGCGATAAGTGAAGCGCTCCACTTCCTCCTTGGCAAAGGCGTGGCTGAGCACCACGTCCTTCTCGAGCATTTCATACGCCTGCGCCGGCGTCACGGCGCCGCTCTGCAGTTCCGGATCGAGAATGGCCCGTGCCGCCCGCAACAGGCGCAGCTGCAGGGTCAGCAGCTGCCCGTCGGCGGGCTCGTAGGGCTGCATGATGTATTCGGAATAGAGGCCCCAGCCTTCCGCGTTGGTTGAGTTGAACGCGTACAGCGCGCGCGCCAGGCTCACGCCCTGCTCCACCATCGAGTCGAACTGCAGCTCATGGCCGGGGCGCGCCTCGTGGGCGGTGAGGGTCCAGGAGACCGCATCGAAGGTGAAGTCATCGTACCTGTCTGCTTCACCGCCGTCGGTGGCGGGGATGTTGAGCGGCAGCACGAATTCCCCGCGCTGCCCGGTGTTGTGCAGGAACGGCGGCGGCGACATGTGGGGAGCCGGCTGCTGCGCCGTCTCCGCCGCGGTCGCGAGGCGGATGATCGCGGGGCGGGAGGGCAGCGTCACGAGGTTCTTCGCGACGATGATCTTCTCGATCTCGTGCAGGCGGTTGTTGAAGAACGGCAGGATTGCCTCCCCGGTGATCTGCTGCTTCTTCAGCTCCAGTATCACCGCGCGGTAGTCACTCGAGGGGTAGCCGTGCGCCCTGGCTACCTGTGCTGCCAGTGGTGCCATCTCGGCCTGGTACTGCTTGAAGGCGGCGTGCGCCATCGTCGCCACCTGCGCTGGCGGGATGTCGATGCCGTACTCCTCGAAGGCGAGGGCGTACTTCTCCGGCGGCAGCCGGAAGTCGGTGCGCGCCTTGGGCAGGATGGTCGCGCGCACCCAGGCATCGTAGGCAGTGAGCTGCTCCTTCAGGCGCGCGTATGCCGGCTCCCAGCCGGTGAGCTGGTACTTGCGGAAGAGTGTGGCGATCTCCTCCACGTAGTTGGAATTGCGGCCGAGCTCGGTCTCGATCTGCTGTCTGGCCGGATAGGTGACGCCTGGCTTTGCGATCTGCTCGAGTTCGCGCGCCTTCAGGATCTCGGTGAAGGGCTGGTAGCCCTGCTCCATACCCGCGTAGCGTCGCAGCCGCACCAGAGCCGCGGGGCGCCGCTCGGCGGCCACCTGGTCATCGAGCAGCCCCCGCAGTCCCTGGAAGACCCGCTCGCTGGCATTGAAGTTGGTGAAGGGCACTTCATGCTGCAGGCGGTAGTCCTGCTGACGGAACTGCAGGTCGAACGCCTTGCGCAGGATCTGCAGGTCCTGCTGCACGCGCTTGTCGGTCTCCTTGGCTCCCTCGGTGTTGATGCGCGCCAGTTCCGCCTCCAGCTCGTGGCGCTCGCTCATCTCGTCCGCGAGCGTCGGGTTCGACACGCGTTCGTCGTACTTCGCCACGCCCTCGCGCGAGCCGCGCTCCGGATGGTGCTCGAGCTGCACCGCGAGCAGGCGGTTGGTGTAGGCGTTGCTCGCGGCGATCCAGGCGCGCGAGGGTTCGGTGGGCGCATCTGCCGCCACGGCGACGAGCGACACCCAGCTTGCGAAGATCGCGGCGGACAACCTCACCATGGCCACTCCTGAAGATGCGTCGGGGCGCTGATGTTAACTCAGCGCGGCCGCAGCTTCCGGCGCGGCGGCCTTAAGACATCTTAAGGCTCGACGATGATGGTCCCGAGCATCCGCGGGTGGATGGTGCACACGTAGTGATACGTTCCGGGCCTGTCGAACGTGAAGTGAAACTCCCCGCCGGTGTCGAGCGCCCCGGAGCGATACAGCCCCGAGTCACTCGCGATGGTGTGCGGCTCGTCGTCGCGGTTGACCCAGGTCACCGTCGTGCCCGCCTTCACCGTCACGCTCGCCGGCCCGAACATGAAGTCCTTGATCACGATCTGCGCCTCCGGGGCCCCGGCGGCCGCCGTGCTCAGTGCCAGCAGCATCGCCGCGCAGGGCCCGAGGAGCGCGAGCGGCACGCCCGCCCTCATGCGAGCGTCTCGTCACTGAGCGCAAGCGCGGGCGGGTGGCGCAGCTTCGCCACGCTCGTGACGCCGAGCATGCTCGCGAGCTCATCGGCGGGCACCTTGAGGGGGCCGGGACCTGCGCCCACGCCGGCGGCCGGCTGCGGGTAGGCGGTGGAACGGGCGGTGTGATAAGTGATGTTGCCCTCCACCTTCTGCACGATCTGGTGGATGTGGCCGTTGAGGATCGTTACCGAGCCGAAGCGCCGCAGCTGCGCGATGAGGGGCTCGGCATCCCCCGTGCCCCAACCCCAGGGCTCGTAGATGGTCCACAGCGGCATGTGCGCGAACACTACGATCGGCGTGCTGGCGGAGCGCCCCCTCAGGTCCGCCGTTGCCCAGGCGAGCTGCGCCTCCCCGAGCGTGCCCAGGCCGCCGGCCTTGAACTCCAGCACGTTGATGAGCGCCATGAAGTGCACGCCGCCGTGGTCGAAGCTGTAGTAGCCACGGTTATCGGATGCCTTGCCGAAGCGGCTGAAGTACTCACTCACCGCAGGATCGGTGGTGTCGTGCTCGCCGGGCACGGTGTGCAGGTCCCCGGCGCGCAGGCCACTGAGCATCTGCTGCGCGAGGTCGAACTCGGCGGGCTTCGAGAGGTGCGTGATGTCACCCGTATGGATGGTCAGTGCCGGCGCCTCGGGCATGCGATTGACCAGCTCGATGGTGCGCATCAGCGTGCCGGAGACGTCAGGGTTCGCCTCCTTGCTGAAGCCGATGTGGGTATCGCTGATCTGCAGGAACAGCGGCCGCCCCGTGGCGCCCTTGGGCGCCGTGGCCGCCAGTGCCAGGTCGACCGGCACCAGCACGCCGCCCGCCAGGGTGAAAAGCGTGCCGGCACTGCCGTAGGCGAGGCACTTTAGAGCGCTGCGGCGCGAAATCAGCGAACGGTCTTCGGCCACGGAAATCTCCTTGAGATGAGGGGTTCAGGAGCCAAGACTGCGGCGGCGGGGGTTTTATTCCCTCGCGGCGGCCATCGGGCAGGTGGACGTGGAATAAACTGCCGGACACCCGGGTCACTACCCCTGTGCGGATCATTTGATGGACTTGAGGGTGGCAGCCGCCGATGGACGCTAGACGTGCGCGCTTTGAGGCGCAGGTGCTGCCGCACCTGGACGCCGCCTACCGCTTCGCGCGCTGGCTTGCGCACTCGCGCACGGACGCAGAGGACATCGTCCAGGATGCGGTGCTGCGCGCCTTCCGCGGCTTCGAGGGCCTGCGCAGCGGGGATGCGCGCGCCTGGCTGCTGAGCATCGTGCGCAATTGTCACGCCACCGCGTACCAGCAGCACAAGCGCCGCGCCGCGGTGCCGCTGCCCGAGGAAGGCGATGCGCACAGCGCGCACGTCATGGTTGCCAGTGAGCCGGACCCGGAAGGCCTGACCATGCAAAGGGACGACGAGCGCACCTTCGAGCGCCTGCTCGACGCCCTGTCCCAGGAGCACCGCGAGGTGCTCGCGCTGCGGGAGCTGGAGGAGATGAGCTATCGCGAGATTGCAGAAGTCACGAGCCTGCCGGTGGGCACCGTGATGTCGCGCCTGGCGCGTGCCCGCACGGCGCTCAAGGAGCTGTGGCTGAAAGAGACGGAAGGAGAAATCAGTGGCGTGCGCTGAAGCACTGCGCGTGCAGGCCTATTTCGACGGCGAGCTCGATGACGCGGCCGCCGCGGAGGTGCAGCGCCACCTCGGGGACTGCGCGCACTGCCGTGCCCTCATGCAGGACCTGGAGCGCCTGCGCACGGCGATCCGCCGTGACCTGAACCCCGTGGCCTCCCCGCAGCTGCGTACCCGCATCGGCCAGGCGCTCGATGCGCAAGCACCCGCGCAGGTCACGAGCCTGAAGGTGCGCGCCCCGCGCAACCGCTCGTTCTGGCTCGGGGCCCTGAGCGGGGTCGGCGGCAGCGCGCTCGCCGCCTCGGTGCTGTTCGTGCTGCTCTCCCCCATGCTCGGCAGCGCGCTGCAGGAGGAGCTGGTGAGCGCGCACCTGCACTCGCTCCTGCCCTCGCAGCTGATCCAGGTGGAGTCGAGCGACCACCACACCGTCAAACCCTGGTTCGCAGGCCATGCGGACGTGTCCCCCGTGGTGGCGGACTTCACGGGAGCGGGCTACCGCCTGGTCGGCGGCCGCGCCGACACGGTCGAGCACCAGCGTGCCGCGGTGCTCGTTTACCAGCACGGTGCACACGTCATCAACGTCTTCAGCTGGGAGGCCAAACGTGGCGGGGTTGTGCGCGAGAGCACCCGTAACGGCTACCACATGATCTTCTGGACCGACGCGGACCTGCAGTACTGCGCCGTCTCGGACACCGGCTGGAACGAGCTGTCCACCCTGGTGCGCCTGATACGCGAGCAGGGCGTGCGCGAGGCACACCCGTAGGCGTGCCTCGCCCGCGGCCGCGCCGGATGCGCGCGGGCCGGGCTGTTACAATCGGCGCCTCGCCCGCGGCGGAGCCGTCATGGAATTTCACCTTCCTGAGCCCATCCGAAATCTCAAGGATTTCTTCTATCACCTCGGGATAGTGACGCTCGGCATCCTGATCGCGCTCGGCCTGGAGCAGATCGTCGAGGCGCATCACCGCACCAAGATCGGCCAGTCCTCCTTGGAGAGCTTCCGGCGCGAGCTGCGGGACAACCGCGACCGCGTGAACGAGATCCTCGGGACGCTCCCCAAGTCACGCGCACAGATCGAGAGCGAGATTGCCCGGGTGGCGTCCCTCGGGGACGGGGTGACCAAGACCCCCGTGCCCATCGACTACCCCGACCTGCACTTCCTGCTCATGTCGAGTGCCGCCTGGGACACCGCGATCGCCATCCAGGCGCTCTATTACATCCCGGCCGAGGACGCCAAGCGCTTCAGCCGCGCCTACGGGGCTTTCGAGGTCTTCATGAACGAGGAGCGTACCGGGGTTGCGGCCTGGCAGGACCTGCGCCGCTTCGGAGACGACGCAGCCGTCCTCACCCCGTCCCAGCGCCGCGACTTCATCGAACAGCTGCACCGCTACGAAAGCTACACCTATGTGGTGGAGATGATCGGCAAGGGCACCCTCGGGGACTGCGACCGCGCCCTCGGCACTCCCGCAGCTGCGGCCACGCCGTGAAGCTTGCCATCGAGATCATAGGGTGGGCCGGGGCCGCGCTGATCCTCGGTGCCTATGCGCTCCTGTCAGCCAACAGGCTGCGCGCCGAGTCACTGACGTACCACCTGATGAACATCCTCGGGGCCGCAGGCTTTGTCATCAACAGCGGCTACAACGGTGCGCTGCCGTCGGCCGTGATGAACGTGGTGTGGATAGGCATCGGCGTGTACGCGCTGGCGCAGATGCGCAGGCGCGCGCGCACCTAGCAGTCCCGCCGGATCCTCGGGGCGCGCGGTTGCTGCGGTGATTTGCGCGGACTACATTACCTTTCGGGGTCCGGGCACGGCGTTGCCGGCGCAGGCAGCGCGCTGAGCCGCGCGCGGGCACACCGGGAACACGCATCGCCGCCGCCGCCATCCTTCTCGCCAGTGCCGCCCGGGCGGACAACGCGCCCAGGCCCAACATGGATGTTGCCCTCGGGCTCTGGGAGGTGACCGCCAGGGGCGACGTCAGCGGTGCGCCGCCGATTCCGGACTCGGTGCTGGCGCGTCTGACTCCCGAGCAGCAGGCCAAGATGCAGGAAATGATGGCGCGGCGCTCCGCGCCTCAGAAATACAAGTCCTGCATGACGCCCGACAAGCTCGGCAAGGGGTTCGAGAAGGACCCCGACGCCCAGGCGGCGAGCAAGTGCACGACCACCGTCGCCACCAATACCGGCACCGAGTACCAGGCCGAGAAGCAGTGCAAGGCGGACAGCGGCCTGTCCTACGTCGCCAAGATCCACTTCAACCTCGCCGGCAAGCACCAGGCCACCGGCACGGTGGACGTGGTGCTCACCCAGGCGAACGGCAAGGTGACGACGATGCACCATACGATTGACGCACAGTGGCTTGGGGCGGACTGTGGCACCATTAAGGACGTGGAGATGGAGCAATAGCGGAAGGTCGTTCGATGGGCTCGCGTTACAAGATTCACCGACTCGCCCCTGCGGTCACCCTGCTGAGCGTGGCGCTGACGCTCAGCGCGGCCGCCCAGGCCCCGGCTGCGAACTCCGAGCTCGAGGGCAGCTCCTGGCAGCTGGTCAGGATCGAGGGCAGTGATGGCAAGGTCCACGTCCCGCAGGATCGCAGCCGCTACATGCTGGCCTTCGCACCGCACGGGGAGCTGAGCGCCCGCATCGACTGCAACCGCGGCAGCGGCACCTGGAGCGCCAACGACAGCGGCGCGCTGGCCTTTGGCGAGCTCGCGACCACCCGCGCGATGTGTCCGCCGGGCTCCCTCTACGACCTGCTGGTCTCGCAGTGGACCCACGTGCGCCTCTACGCCCTGCGCGGTGGCCACCTCTTCATCACCCTCCCCGGGGATGGCACGTACGAGTTCGAGCCCCTGCCGGTGGGTGCAGGCCCGGCAGCCCCCGCGGCTCCTCCGGGCCCGGTGGCCGTCCCCAAGACCACGGCCGGCCACTAAACTCTTTCTAAAACATTTATTTACATCGGGCTGGCGGAGCCTGGGCAGTGAATCCACTAAACTCGCAGGCGTAGCGCCTATGAGGCCCCGGCGACGCGCCGGGCGTGTGCAGTTGCGTGACAGCGCGCTGACACCACGATGACCCACATCTTCGCGGGCGCAGGATCAGGGAGCACGGTCCGGAGGCGAATCGCAGTCGTTTTTTTTCACCGGGTGCCCTGGTGCGCACTCCGGTCCTGTCGCAGGGGGTTCTTGCAATGAGTGGAATGACTTCAGGCCGAGCGGCCCTGGCCGCGCTCACCTTGGCTGCCATCCTGGGTACCACCGCCGCGCTTTCGGCAGTGCGGCCGCACGCAAAGTCCGCGGCGACGCCGGCCGCGGCGCGCGGTCAGCTGGTGGTGTTCGGCGGCCGCAGCGCCGCACAGCAGGGTGGCGCTGCGGGGAAGTTCGACGCCGCGCTCGCGGCGCTGGCGCGCAACCCGCGCGCGGCGCTCCCCGGCGCCTCGGCCAGCGACCTGCGCTCGCTGAATCCGGCCGCTCGTTTCGCCGTGTCAAAGACCAGCGGTGACTCCTACATCGCCATCGACGCGGTCACCCGCGGCGACCCGCAGGCGCTGAAGACGGCGTTGGTGAAACTCGGGCTCGAGCACCCCGCGGTGTACCTGAATGACGTCGGCGGCTGGTTGCCGCTGCGGTCCTTGAATGCGGCCGCGGCGCTCGCGGGGGTCAATTCCATCAGGGCAGCGATGTCGCGCCTGAACGCCGGCGCAGTCACCTCGCAGGGAGACTACGTACAGGGTTCCTCCGCGCTGCGCAGCAGTGCCGGAGTGGACGGCACGGGCGTCACGGTCGGGGTGCTCTCCGACAGCTTCAACTGCTACGCCACCTACGCGCAGCAGGGCATCCCAGCGGCGGGCACCACCGGCTATGCCTCGAACGGCTTCACGGCCAGCGAGGCCACGGACATCAGCACCGGCGACCTGCCCGCGAGCGCCAGCATCAACGTACTCGAGGAAGCAGGCGCGGGTCCGACCGGCGGCGGTCTGTGCAGCTACGATCCGACCTACGACCTTCCCAACGGCGACGAGGGGCGCGCGATGCTGCAGATCGTGCACGACGTCGCCCCCGGCGCCAAACTCGCCTTCTACACCGCGGTGAACAGCGAGGCCGACATGGCCAACGGCATCAAGGCGCTCGCGGCCGCCGGCGCCAAAGTCATCGCCGACGACGTCACCTACTTCGATGAGCCGTTCTTTCAGGACGGCCTTCTCGCGCAGGCGGTCGACGCGGTGAACGCCTCCGGCGTCGCCTACTTCTCCGCCGCCGGCAACAACGGGGCCATCGGCTACGACAATCTCGCGCCGGTCTTCGCCACGCACGCCAGCAGCCCGGCCGGCGAGCTGCTCATGAACTTCGACAGCACGGGCGCGACCACGGTCACGGCGATGACGGCGACCATCCCGCAGCTGCCGCCGGGGGACTTCGTCGCCATCGTGCTCGAGTGGGACCAGCCCTACGTGACAGGCTCACCGGACAGCGGCGGCGCCACGAGCCAGCTCGACCTGTGCTTCACCGGCTCGGGCGTCGGCCTCATCGCGAGTCCCATCAATCCTGATGACCCCAATGGCGGCTCGAACACGACCATCGGCACCAACACCCAGGTGTGTACCGGCGCGAACTCCAAGGGCGTCGACCCATACCAGATCCTGGTAGTCGGCTATCCTGCGAGCGCCACCAACGGCGTCGCCTGTCCCTCCGACTACGACCTGCCGGCCGGGGCCACCTGCAGCGCGCAGCAGAACATCACCATCCAGGTTGGACTCGCCGCCGGCAGTGCGCCCCACCGCATCAAGCTTGTGGTGGAGGACAACGGCGCCGGCGTCCTCTATCCGGGCCCGATAGTGCCGGCGGGCGGGACACTGCAGGGTCACCCGGGGGCCGCCGGGGCGATGGCGGTGGGGGCCGCCTTCTGGCTGAACACGCCGCTGTGCGGCACCACGCCCGCCCAGCTTGAGACCTACTCCGCCAAGGGCGGCGACCCGATCCTGTTCGACGCCACGGGCGCAGCGCTGCCGACCCCCGTTACGCGCCCGAAGCCGGACATCGTCGGGCCCGATGGCGTCAGCAACACCTTCCTCGGCTTCGCCGAGGGCGCCTTCGGCTCAGGGTCGTGCGCCAACACGACCTACCCGAACTTCTTCGGCACATCCGCGGCAACCCCGCACGTGGCGGGCACGGCGGCGCTGCTGCTGCAGAAGAATCCGAGCGCCACGCCCGCGCAGCTGTACGCGGCGCTGCAGAAGTCCGCCGCGCCGATGAGTTCCGCGGCGCCGGATTATCTGAATGGCGCCGGCTTCATCCAGGCGGATGCCGCGCTTGCCGATGTGCCCGCGGCCCCCGACGTCACGCTCAACCTCAACCCGACGACCATCAACGTCGGACAGTCGGCGTCGCTGACCTGGACCGTGACCAACGCCACGGGCTGCACTGCCTCGGGTGCCTGGTCGGGGACCCAGGGCTTCAGCGGCTCGCTCACCCTCAAGCCCGGCAGCGCGGGCAGCTACAGCTACACGCTCACCTGCGTGAACGCCGACGGCAAGACGGTCGATACCGACGTGCTCACCGTCGTGACCCCGAGCAGTGGGGGTGGCGGCGGCGCGCTCGACCTCGCGGTGCTCCTGGTGCTCGGCGGCCTCGCCGGCGCACGCCTCGTGCGCCGCGCACGCACCTAGCGGTGCGGCACGCGGCAGCTGCAGGCCTGAGCGTCAGGCCTTCAGCGCCGCGAGCGCGGCGAGCAGCGCCTCCCCGCGCGGGGAGCCGAGGCCGGTGCAGGCATCCCACCCGGGCCCTGCCTGGTAGGCGCCGTTGCTGCCGCTCGTGATGTCGCGGAAGCCGCGCGCACCGATCTGGTAGAGGGCCGCGTGTACGTCCCCAAGGGCTGCCCCGAGCTTCTGGTTGCAGCGCGCGATGAGCGCCGCCCACAGCGGCGCCACGGCGCTCGTGCCACCGATCACCTGTGCCTGCCCGTCCACCCGCACCTCATACCCGGTCTCCGGATCCGCGTTGCCGGCGACGTCCGGCACGCCCCGCCCGCTTTGCCCGTTGGGTGCCTTGGGCACGCCGGCCGCCTGCTGCCACGCCGGCAGCGCAAACTCGACGCTCACGCCGCCGCCGGTCGCGCCCTCGCCGCTGGCGGTCTCGTTCCACACCACCTCGGCCGTGATGCTGCTGCCTGAGGAGCTCAGCCGCGTGCCCCCGCACGCCAGTGCGTAGGGGCTCGAGGCCGGGAAGTCCACGTGCGGCGTGCTGCCCTGCTCCCCATCACTCGAGCCGTTGTCGCCGCAGGCCACCGTCACCGTCACGCCGAGCGTCGCGGCATCCTCGAGTGCGCTCTGCATGGCGGTGCGAGCGCTCACCGTCCAGCCATCCTCCGGACCTCCCCAGCTGATCGAGATGACGCTGTTGTGGCGCGTGCTGTCGTGCGCGGCCTGCGAGATCGCCTCGTAGAAGCCCTGGTCGGTGTTGGGCGCGAAGTACACCGCGATGGCGGCCTTCGGGGCGAGCGCACCGATGATCTCGATGTCGAGCATCACCTCCCCATCCGCATCCCCGCCGGGCGTGTTGGCGCCTCCGGCCACGCTCACCGCGGTGACCGCGGGCGCAGGTGCGATGCCGAGCCCCTTGAAGTAGGTCGCCAGATCCTGGGTGCTGAATCCGCCGCCGAGCTCGATGATGGCGATTCCCTGGCCGGTGCCATCGGTGCCGGCCGGGTACTGGTAAAGCGCGCCCGCCTGCAGCGGCGTGTAGGTCTGGGCGGGAGTCGCGAGCGGGCGGCGGAACTGCGGGCGCGCCACCGGCCGCCGATCGAGGCCGAGGATGGCGAGTGCCTGCGCGGGCAGCACCGGGGGCGCGCGGCACGAGATGAACGGTCCGCGCCCATCCCGCAGCCGGTAGCTGCCGAGGGTGACGCCGAAGGCGCCCTGCAGTGCCGCCGGGGTGCCACGCAGGTTGAGCACGCGGCGCGTGAGGTCGGCGCCAGTCTCGGTGAGTCCGTGTTGCTGCGCGAAGTGGCGCAGGCTCGCAAGGTCTGCAGGATCCGCGCCGCAGGTTTGCGCGAACTGTGCGCGCGGCAGGCGTGTGTGCGGCCAGGCGACAGGTCCGGCTGTCGCGCCGGCGCGCCGCCGCAGCACGACCGTGATATCCAGTGGCTCGGTGCCCGTGTGGGGACCGAGGTAGCTCATGCCGAAGGGTGCCTTGGGGCTTGCGGGAACGCTCGCGCTCATGGGTGACTCCTTGTCGTGGCAACGGGATCGGGCAGCCTGCTGCCGCGGGTCCGGGACCTGCGGCCGTTGCGCATTTTGACCTGCTAGACTCGATTACAAAATGGAATAAAGAAGACGTGCGGGCATTTCTCGGGATCGGACTGTGCGCCTTGGCGCTGCTGCGGGCGGATCCCGGCCGCGCGACGGCACACGAGGCGCAGGCAGCGCCCGCGGCGTGCGTGAGCCCGTGCGTGACGCCGGCGGGGGCCGACACCGGCTACGCCAACTATGCCTTCGCGAGCGAGCTTGGCTCGGGGGTGTACGAGATCAACGGCAGCACCATCCAGGTCTACCAGATCGAGCCCGGCTACCGCCTGCGAAGTGCCGAATACCCCGGCGACCGACCGGGTATCCGCCTCATCTTCCCGGTGACGGTGGGCTTCTTCGACTTCGAGCTGCAGGACCTGGCGCACCTGGAGATCCCGACGCACATCGGCGCGGTCAGCCTCGAGCCGGGCGTGCAGCTGGATTACTGGCTGCGCCCGCAGTGGCACGTCTACCCCTACGCGAAGGCCGGCGCCACCTTCGCCTCCTCCGCCGAGGTCAATGCCTACATCTGGGACGTGGGCGTGAGCAGCGATTACCGCTTCAGCGTCTGGAACACCACCGACCTGTGGCGTGCGGACCTGGTGCACGCGCGCGTGCACTACCACAAAACGCTCGAGGACGGCGCGGCGCTCCCGGATGACTCCTTCACCCGTCTGCGCAACGGCGTGGAGCTGCGGCGCACGTTCGGCGCCGCCTGGCGCGAGCGGCGCTACGAAATGGGTGTGTACGGCGTGAGCGACATATACCTGGATGCGCCCCACGGCCCGCAGTCGGGCATCAGCGCCCGCACGCTGCAGTTCGAGTTCGGTCTTATGTTCGGTCTGAACCCCATGTACCGCCTGTGGGGCGTACCGTGGCCGCGGTTGGGCATCGGCTACCGTGACGCCGGGATACTCTCCGGGTGGCGCCTGGTCATCGGTGAGCCGTTCTGAGGGGGCCGGTGGACGTTCCCGTGCGGGCGGCGTCAACCAAGGTGCGCGCCGCGCGTTAAGATGGGCTGCGGCGGGCCCGACCATCCTGCACCCGCCGAAAAGGTACCGACCATGAGGCAGCTCGCCCTCGCATCACTCATCGCCGCCGCCCTCCTGAGCGCCGGCTGCGCCCTGAACGTCAGGTCCGACGCCAACCACGCCCTGCTCAGCAGCGTGCACTGTGGCAGCTACGCCTGGGCCGGCGCCTTCCGCGGTGCCAGTCCCCTGCGCAACACCATCGCCAATCCGCTCAACGAGGAGCGGCTGCGCAGCGCCATCGCCAGCCACCTGGTGCCCGGGGGCAGCGTGCTGCCGGCCGGCAGCGCGGCGGACTGCCTGGTCGGCTATGGCATCGGCGGCAATACCGTGGTGGATCCGGGCGGCTACTACGGCTGGGGCTATGGGTACGGTTACGGCTACTACGGCTGGGGCGGACCGTACGTCTACCGCGAGGGCATCATCTCGGTGGACCTGTACGACGCGAAGAGCCGCCAGCCGATGTGGCACGCCTCGGTCGACCAGAGCCTGTTCGACGTGAGCGGCGCCGACGCGGAGAAGCGCATCAACGAGGCCGTCGCCGCCATCTTCAGCAAGCGCCCGCCCGGGGGCGCCTGACCCTTAAGCTGCCTTGTCCGCCCGCGGCGGCGGGGGGAAGATCTGCCGATGGCTAGCCCCATCGGCCTGAGCGTCATTTTCCTGAACGTGCTGTTTAACCAGCTCGGCCTGCCGGTGCCGGTGCTGCCCACGCTCATCGTCGCCGGCGCCATGGCCGCCGACGGGCGCCTGCCCGCGGCGGCCGTGTTCGGGCTCGCCGTCGCCGGGTGCGTGTGCGGGGATGCGGCCTGGTACGTCGCCGGGCGGCTCTTTGGCGGCCGCGTCATGAAGTTCCTGTGCAAGGTCTCCCTCACCCCCGACACCTGCGTCAGCCAGACGCAGACGAGCTTCGAGCGCTACGGCTCCAAGGTCCTGATCGTCGCGAAGTTCATCCCGGGGCTCTCGCTCGTCGCGCCGCCACTGGCCGGCGCCACGCGCATGGGGGTGGTGCGCTTCCTGTGCTACAGCGTGCTTGCCGGCGCGCTCTGGGTCGGCGCGGCGCTCATCGTCGGCCTGCTGCTGAAGACGCAGATCGAGCAGCTGCTGCCGCGCGTGGCAGGCCTCGGCGGCGCGGCCCTCACCGTCATCCTGCTGCTGCTCGCGGGCTATATCGCCTATAAGTGGTGGGAGCGCTACCGCTTCAACAAGGCGCTCGAGATGGCGCGCATCAGTGCCGGGGAGCTCTATACCCACCTCGGCAGCGCCTCGCCCCCCGTGGTGCTCGATGTGCGCTCCTCGACCGCGAGCGGCCTGCAGCCCCAGCGCATCCCGGGGGCGCTGCAGGTGCCCCTGCAGGAGGTCGCCCAGCACCTCGGCAAGCTGCCGCGCGACCGCGACATCATTCTCTACTGCGCCTGCCCGAACGAGGCCTCCGCAGCAAAAGCGGCCAAGGTGCTCATGGCGCATGGCTACCGCCGCGTGCGCCCGCTGCGCGGTGGCCTGGACGCCTGGATCGCGGCCGGCTACTCGGTCGAGCAGATCGTGATGGCGCCGCCTGCGGCCGCCGCGGCAGCCTCCCTGGCCGCCGTGCCGGCGGCACCGCCGCGCCGAGCCTAGTTCGGCTTCAGCCCGTAGACCTCGAGCTCGCCAGAGACGCTGGTCGAGCCGTAGACGCCGCCGGTGTTGTTGCCGCGCGTGCCGACGTAGACCTTGCCGTTGGCGATGGTCGGCACCGTGAATTTCACCGCGTTGCCCGCCGTGTCGCTGCCGACCTGGGTGCTGTTCCACAGCTCGGTCGCAAGCGAGCCTGCGCTCCAGGCGTGCAGCACGGCCGGCCCGCAGCCGCCGGACTGCGGCGTGCAGTACTTGGAGTTGTCGAGCGCCCATACGATGCCGTTGCTGCTCGTCCCGCTGGCCGACACCGACGCCGTGGTGCCCGGGAACTGGAAGGTCTGCGAAGAGCTCGAGGCGGCCGTGGTCGTGAACTCAAGGGCCGCCGGATCGAAGGTGTAGGCGAGCATCGGGCTGCTGAGCGGGGCGATGTAGAGCGTGTTGTTCCAGAAGGCGGGGGTCGCAAAGATCCCGTGGCCGAGGTTCCACATCTGGCGTGCGTTGCTGTCGCCCGAGCCGCCCATCTGGTCGCCGTTGAGCAGGTAGAGGCTGCCATCCTTGCCGCCACCCACCACCAGGTGCTGCGGCGAGGAGCCGCTGGTGGGAAGGTTCAGCACCAGGGCCGAGCCACCGGAGCCGAAGTCCTTGTCACCCCCGTAGAGCGTCGCCTGGTCTGAAGGCGTGAAGAAGGACGAGACCGCGAGGTGGTTCTGGCCGCCGCCCGGGGCGAGCTGCAGGAACGAGTCACCGAAGTCATCGCTGCTGCCGCTGGTGGCGGCACCATCGAACAGGCCGTTGCCGGTGATGACGTACAGATGACCGCCGGAGTCGACCGAGGGAGCGCCACCTGCCATCCAGATGCCCGACTCGCCGCTGTTGGGCGAGACGTTGAGCACCGCCTGCTGGGTGAAGGTGCTGCCGTTGTAGGTGTAGCCCATCACCCAGCCGTACCAGGGAGGCGCGTCCTCGTGCGAGCCCCAGGCGATGTAGATGGTGCCGTTGGCGAGGGCGAGTCCGGCGCGCTGATTCTCCTGCCGCGACGAGAAGCTAACCGCGGCGCCGCTATCGGCCTGGTAGGTGGCGCTGATCGCAGTCGGCGCACCGGCGCGCTCGCTGCCGCTGGCAAGGTCGATCGCGTGCAGGCGCTGTGAGAACACGGTACCAGTGGCATCGACGGACTTCGCCACCACGTAGAGGATGCCGGCCGCCGGATCGATGACCGGGGTGCCGGTGATGCCGACCTCGGGGGCGATGTCGCCATCGCCCAGGCCCACGAGGTAGTTGGTGCCGCCATCCGGCACCGGTGTCTCCCCGGCGCTGCCGCCGTGCGTGGCGTCGATGAGGTTCGCGTGCCAGAGCGTCTGGCAGGGGCTGGCGTCGGCGTCGAACGCGTACAGGCTGTCGTGCTCGGTGGCCACCAGGATGACGTTGTGCGTGACGCCGGCGATGCTCAGGTTTGCGACCCACAGCGGCTGTGCGTAAACCGCGCCATCCACCGCGCAGGAAAACAGCTTGCCGAAGGTCGCCGTGCCGACGTTCGCGGCCGTCAGGGCGTACTCCTGGGTGTTGGCGCCATCGCGCGCGACGTCGTTGTGATAGGTATAGACGCCCGCAAGATCGGTGACGCCCACCGTGACGGAGGCACTGCGGGTGGCGTCAGTGACGCTGGTGGCAGTCAGAGTGTAGACGCCCGGCGTGGCCGGCGCCGTGAAGGTCACGCCCACTCCGCTCGCGCTCGCCGCCGGCGCAAAGGCGCCCCCAGAAGGACTTGCGCTCCAGGTGACCCCGGCATTGTCGTTGGTGGTGGCGATGAGTGTCTGCTGCTGGGTGAGGGTGAGGCCGGCACGCTCGGGCGAGACCTGCACGCTGATACCGGCCGGGCTCACCGTCAGCGTATAGGCGGCGCTCTGCGTCTGCGCGGGCGCGCCCGAGTCCGTGACGCTCACGGTGATGGGTGTCTGTGCGGCGGTGGCCGTGGGTATGCCGGAGATCAGACCGGTGCCGCTCGCCAGCTGCAGACCGGCGGGCAGGCTGCCGGCACTGACCTGCCAGCTGAGCGCCCCGGTGCCCCCGCTCGCGGCCAGCTGCGCCTGGTAGGCCACCCCGATCTGTCCGAAGGGGAGCGAGGTCGTAGTGATCACGAGGGGTACCGCAGTGATGGTGAGATACAGACTGACGCTCTTGGTCGCCGCGGGGCTTGAGGAGTCCGCAACCTGGAAGGTGAGCGCTGCGTCCGTGGCATTCATCGTCGGCGTGCCCGTGATCTCCCCGCTCGTGGCGTTGAGCGCAAGCCCCGAGGGCAGCGTGCCGCTGGTGAGCGACCAGGTATAAGGCGCCGTGCCGCCTGTGGCGGTGAGGGTCGCATCGTAGGCGCTGCCGACGTGTCCGTTGGGCAGCGAGTTAGTGGTGGTCCTGAGGTTCTCGACCAGCACGGTGATGGTCAGGGTGGCACTCGCGGTCTGCGCCGGGCTCGCAGCGTCCGTAACCTGAACGACCAGCGTGGCCCCATACGCGCCGCCCGTCGGGGTGCCCGAGAGCGTGCCGGTCGTTGAATCAAGTGAGATCCCCGGGGGCAGCATCCCGGAGCTGAGCGCCCAGGCGTACGGCGCCGTGCCGCCGGTGGCGGCAAGCGTCGTGCTGTAGGCAACCCCTACCTGCGCGTTGGGAAGCGAGCTGGTGGTGATCGACAGCGGCGTCGGGGTGCTGGTGCCGCCTCCGCCGGAACTGAGCCCGGTGCCACTGCCGCCGCAGCTGCCAAGGAGCACCACGAGCGCGCACAAAATCAGGAGCGCGAACGGCCTGCGCACGGCAGAAAAACTCATCATGGATCCCAACATCGTTCCCCGGTTTCTTGGCGTGGCCGGCGCGAACATCCGCGCGCGAGTGCCATCCTCTTCTGCCATCTTAGCCCGACTCGGCGCTGAGTCCGTCCCGTCGCCATTCGACGACGCCGAGAACCAACAGCGGATATGTCCTGTTGGGCAACGTCAGTGCGCGCGGGGCGTTGACGGGTTCGGGCGGCGGAACGCGCGCGTGTCAGGACAATCCGCAGCGATCCGTTACACGGCCGCACATGACATATGCCGCCGGGAGGCACCGGGCGCCGCGGCGCCTCTTGAATCTAGGGAACCTGCGGCAGCTCGCGCAGTGCTTCGCCACGGTGGCCTGCGGCCACCGCCGGCTCCGCGAGCCCCTGAGGGGCGGTGCGCGCGCGCACCTCTGCCCACAGCTCGGCGTAGATGCGCGCCGCGGCACTGGCGGGCGCGCTCGCGGCCAGCGGTGCGCGCCGCACGGTCATGCGCTCGATCTCGCTCCAGTTCGGAACCTCGGTCGCGAGCATCTGCGGAAATTGCGAGCGCGCGCTCGCGATCAGCTCGCGGTGCAGCGCGCGCCGCCGATCGACCATGGAGAAGAACGGCAGCAGCAAGAGATCCGTCCAGCCCTCGCGCGCGATGAACTCCTGCAGCTGCTCGAGCATGCGCAGCGACAGCGGCGCGGGCACCAGCGGCACGATCACGACGTCTGCGGCACGCAGCACGTTCTCCGACAGCAGCGAGATGCCCGCCGGACAGTCGAGGAACAGCGCCCCGTAGATCTCACGCAGCGAGCGGCTCATCTTCAGCAGTCGCTCGGTCGGGTGGCGGCGCTGCGCCAGCTGCACCGCGAAGTTGCGGTACGAGAAGTCCGCCGGCAGCAGGTCGAGCCCCGGGTAGCCGGTGGCCAGGATCAGCTCCGGCAGCTCGCGCTTGCCCGCCAGCAGCTTCCTGGCCGAGGCGTGTTCCTGCTCCTCGCCCCCGAGGGCATAGGTCGCACCGCCCTGCGAGTCGAGATCCCATAAAAGCGTCGCGCAGCCGCCCGCCGCGCTCAGGTAAGCGAGGTTGACCGAGGTGGTGGTCTTGCCGACCCCGCCCTTGATGTTGGTGACGGCGTAGATGCGCACGCGGCGAGCATACGCTCTCCCCGGGGAGGGGCGGAAACCCGCGCGGTCGCGGCCGCCGGGCGCGACGAGCTGCCGCTTACGCGGTGTGCAGGCGGTTGCGGATCAGGACGGCCAGGTGGCCGACGAGCAGGCCAGCGGTCGCGATGAAGGAGGTAACGATCAGTTCCATGATGGCAATTCCAGTGGATCTCACAACGGGCGCGCAGTGTATGCACCCGGCATGAATGAATGGTGAACCAGCACGCGAAATGGTGGCGCGCGGTGTCCACTTCAAGGCCCTGAAACCGCGAAAAGAGACGCGCGTCTCACCCTTAAGGGGGAGGCGCAGCGCGCTTTGTCAGGTGATGGAACCGGGCTTGCGCAGCATCTTGCCGATGTCGGCGACGTGCGCGGTCTCGGCGGCAATCTGGGCGCGCGCGTATTCCTCGAGCATGATGTTGCGCCCTTCCACCAGCCCCATGAGCTTGTGGTACTCCGCCAGGCCTTCCTCCTCATGCGCGAGCGCCTCGCGCAGGATCTCGTCGATGTTGTGCTTGTGCGTCTCCAGCAGCTGGCCGAGCTTCAGCGACGGGTGGCCGCCGAGGCTCGTGATGTGCTCGCCGGCGCGCACCGCATGCGCCTGCGACTCATCGGCCTGGCTGCGCAGCCAGGCGACGATCGGGATGCGGTTGTGTCCGAACACCATGAAGCTGTAATGCAGGTAGCGCACCAGCCCGGCGAGCTCCAGCTCGAGGATGTGGTTGAGGGTATCGACCACCTTCGCGGTCTCGGTCTTGTTGAGTTCGGTGCCCATGGAAGCTCTCCGCGTGTTGGCCGGGTGCCGCGATGGTAAGCCTTTCGGTGGTGTATCGTACATGCACCCAGCGGCAGCCAGGAGCACGCCATGAGCGGCCTTTACGACATCGCGATTCCACGCATCGACGGCACGCCGGATCTGCTGAGCCCGTTGCGCGGCAAGGTGACACTCGCGGTCAACGTCGCCAGCAAATGCGGACTCACCCCGCAGTACGAGGGACTCGAGCAGCTGCAGCGCGAGCTCGCCGGGGAGAATTTCACTGTGGTCGGTTTCCCCTGCAACCAGTTTGCAGGCCAGGAGCCCGGCAGCGCCGAGGAGATCGTCAGCTTCTGCAGCACCACCTACGGGGTGACCTTCCCGCTGAGCGAGAAGCTCGAGGTCAACGGGCCCGGGCGCCACCCCGTGTACCAGTTCCTCACCTCGGCGACGACCGGCATTGCCGGTGACATCAGCTGGAACTTCGAGAAGTTTCTGGTCGGCCGCGACGGCAAGGTGCTCAAGCGCTACCCGCCCACCGTCAAGCCCGAGGACCGCGGGCTGATGCAGGACATCGCCGACGCGCTCTGAGGCGCGTCCGGTTCGGCTGACAGCGCATGGCCGAGTTTGAATTCGCGGTACTGGGCGCCGGTGCCATGGGATCGATCGTCGGCGCCCACCTGACGCGCGCAGGCCACAAGGTCGCGATGCTCGCGCGCGGCCGCCGTGCGCAACAGCTGCAGCAGCACGGCATCACCGTGCGCGGACTCAGCGACTTTGCGACCCCGGTGACGGTGATCGCCGAGCCAGCGCTGCTGGCGGGCGCCGACACCCTGATCGTCGCGACCAAGACCCCCGGCACCGCCGCGGCGCTCGCAAGCCTCGCCCATGCGCATTTCGGCAGCGCGCTCTCGATACAGAACGGTCCCCTGAAGAATGACATCCTGGTGCAGGCCTTCGGTGCCCCGCAGGTGCTCGGGGCGCTCGCGGATACCAGCGGCGAACTGCTGAGCGATGGCACCGTGCTCTTCACCCGCAACGTCAACATCCTGGTCGGGGAACTGCCGCGCGGCGACAGCGAGCGTGCGCGCCGCATCGCCGCAGCGCTCGATGCCGCCGGCGTGCGCGCCGCCTCCACGGCGCAGATCCTGACGCTCGAGTGGTCTAAGTTCTGCTCCTGGGTCGGCCTCATGTCGCTAGCGGTCACCACGCGCGCGCCGACCTGGAAGTACCTGTCGGACCCCGATTCAGCCCTGGTGCTGGCGCGGCTGGTGCGCGAGATGGGGCGCCTCGCCGCCGCACTCGGCATCGAGCTCAGCGACCGGGCCATCCTGCCCACCGCGAGCCTGTGCACCGGCAGTGAGGCCGAGGCGGTCGAGATCCTGACGCGCACCGGTGCGCACTACCGCGCAACCGCCCCCGCGCACCGCATGTCAGCGCTGCAGGACGTGGAGGCGGGACGGCCGCTGGAAGTCAACGAGACCCTCGGCTATGCGCTCGAGAAGTCCCGGCAGCTCGCCCTGGAACTGCCGCTGCTGGACTGCTTCCGGCACCTGATCGGCGCGATCGACAGCACGGCCCGCCTCGCCGGCTAGGCAAAGAGCCTGCGGCGTTGGGCGGCGCCGCGGCGCGGTGTTATCCTGCCGGCCCCTCTTGGCACACCGCCCTGGCGCCCCGGCACCCGGCACCACCGGCATTCACATACAGGACCCCCATGAGCATCGCGCAGGATCAGGTCGTCAGCATTCACTACACCCTCCGCAACGATGCGGGGGACGTCCTAGACAGCTCCGCCGAGGGCGAGCCGCTTACCTACCTGCACGGGCATGGCAACCTGATCCCGGGGCTCGAGCGGGAGCTGGCCGGCAAGAACACCGGCGACAAGCTCAACGTGAAGATCGCGCCGGCCGACGCCTACGGCGAGTACGACAAGGCGCTCGTGCAGCGCGTGCCGCGGCGCGCGCTCAAGGGCGTCCCGGACGTACGCGTCGGCATGCGTCTGCAGGCTCAGACCGAGCACGGGCCGCGCGCCGTCACCGTGACGCAGCTCACCGGGGACCTGGTCACGCTCGATGGCAACCACCCGCTTGCCGGCCAGAACCTGAACTTCGAGGTCGAGGTGGGCGAGGTGCGCACCGCCAGCGCCGAGGAACTCGAGCACGGCCACGTGCACGGGCCGGATGGCCATCATCACTGAGCCGCAGCGCCTGCCTCGCGGGCGTTGAGGCGCGCGAACTCGCCCCTGAAGGCCTCGACGCGCTCCAGGTACTGACGCGGATCATGCTCCCCGCAGCGCTGCCCGGCGCTGAAGCGGAAAGCGCGCCGCGCATAAAGTGCCCCCGCACCGGCACCGCACAGGTGCACCACCGCGGCGAGGCGCTCGGTCTGCTCAGGGTGCACCGCGGCTGCGTGCGGCAGCTGCGCAAGTATGGCGCTCACCTTCAACTCCAGGTCCGCCGCAGTGAGTTCGATCGCATCCGCGGGGAGCACGCGCACATAGAGGCGGTTGAACCAGCAGGAATGCCAGTCGCTCCAGGGACCCTCGTGGGTCAGCTGGTGGTCATGGATGCACCAGTGGCGCGCTTCCGCGAAGGTCGGATCGGTCATCTGGAACATGCCCACGGCGCTCGAGGCAGGGTGGTAGAAATTGAAGGGTGCCCCGGGCCAGCTCCAGCGCCAGTAGGTGCGCACCAGGGGGTTGCCGGAGGCCTCGACCTGCGCCAGCGCCGCCAGCAGCTCCGCGCTCACGTGTGCGGTGGCATAGCGGCGGAACAGATGTGCGTAGGCACGCCAGCTCTCCTCGGGTGTCTTGTAGAACTCCCCGCTCACGGGGAAGAACAGTTCGGTGGGCTTGCGGACCACCTGATAGATGAAGTTGCCGGCCACCACTGCGATGGCGGCGCACACCACGTACAGGGCCACCCTGATCGGCGTCACGCGCTTGCCGCCCGCGGCACGGCGCCGCGGCTGCGCCCTGCGCCGGCGCGTGGCACCCCGTCGTCGTGCCACTAGGCTACCCGCGCTCCACGGGCCCCGGTCCGTGCACTACCATGCGGCATCCGCCCGGTAAGGGCCGAGGAGCAAGCCGTGTCCAGTGATGTCGTTGAAGTCGAAACCGGCCGCAACCCTGCGGCGAGCGTGATCTGGCTGCATGGCCTGGGTGCTGATGGGCATGATTTTGAGCCGATCGTGCCCGAACTGGTCTCTCCGGGCGAGCGCGCGCTGCGCTTCGTCTTCCCGCACGCCCCGGTGCGCCCCGTCACGCTCAACAACGGGTATCCGATGCGTGCCTGGTACGACATCGCCGCGCTCAACCGTGGCGCTCCCCAGGATGAGGCCGGCATCCGCGCCTCACAGGCGCGCATCGGTGAGCTGATCCGGCGGGAGAACGAGCGCGGCGTTGCCACCGAGCACATCGTGCTGGCCGGCTTCTCGCAGGGCGGCGCCATGGCGCTCTTCGCCGGCACGCGCTACCCCGAGAGGCTCGCCGGCGTCATGGGCCTCTCGTGCTACCTGCTGCTCGCCGAGCGCCTCACGGGCGAGCGCAGCGCCGCCAACCAGGCGACGCCGATATTCCTGGCGCACGGCTCGCAGGACCCGGTGGTGGCGCCTGCGCTTGGCACGGAGGCGCAGCGGCAGCTCGAGGCGGCCGGCTACAAAGTGCAGTGGCATGCCTACAGCATGCCTCACTCCGTGTGCCCGCAAGAGGTCGGCGATATCGCGACGTGGCTGCGCAGCGTCCTGCAGGCACGCGGATAGCGAACAGCGGTCCGGCGGGATTTCGCTGAAGCTTCAGAACCAGCCGTAGTTGAAGCTGATGCTGATACGTTCCGCGGCGCTCTGCTGCGGGGCGACCTCGTGGCGCAACCAGCTCTCGAACAGCACCAGCTGGCCGGCGCGTGCCGGCAGCGTGACCCAGGCGCGGCTGGCACGCGTGGTACGGGCGCGGCGCGGGGGCGCCGCCATGAAGCGCTCCAGGCGCGGATCCTCGAACTTGATCCCCGGGGCGCGCGCCGGAACCTGCACGTAGTAAGTGCCGCTGATGCTTGCCAAGGGATGCAGGTGCAGACCGTGCGCCGTACCTGCCCCCATGATGTTGACCCAGCAATCCGTCATCGTCAGCTCACGCCCCCTGAGGTCGAACTCGAGCGCGCGCGCGAAGCGCGCGACGTGCCGGTCGAGCCGCTGCTCGAGAGCAGCGAAGGTGGGCGAGAGGTGGTGCATGCGGTGCGCAGAGCTGTAGGAGGTGTAGCCACCGGGGTAGTTGCGGGCCGACCAGCGCACCCCGGCGGCATCATCGGTGCGCAGGGTACGGCACTCGCGCAGCAGCCGGCGGTTGAGGGCGCGCCAGTTACGCTGACCCAGCCCCGCCTGATAGACCCGCGTCGGAAACAGCAGTTGTATGGCCATGATTCGCGCCGAAGTATGCGGGGCCGTTGCGAACTGGTCTATGATTCCGCCCCTCCCAGCCGCGAGACGGACTCCTTGTTATGGCAGTCGCTAAATTTCCCCCGGAACTGAGCTCGGCCACGCCCCACGCCGGCACCGCAGAAGTGATACCGCACTGGATCGGCGGGCGCACGGTCACGGGCGCGGGCACGCGGCTGCCGGTGTTCAACCCGGCCACCGGGGCCATCGCGCGCGAGGTCGCGCTGGCGAGCGCTGCCGACGTGGAGGCGGCGGTGGCAAGCGCGCGTGCCGCGCAGCCTGCCTGGGCACAGATGCCGGCCGTGCGTCGCGCGCGCGTGCTGGCGGCGTTCCTGGCGCTGCTCAACGAGGAGCGCGATGCGCTCGCCGCCCTGATCACCGCCGAGCACGGCAAGGTGTTCAGCGACGCCCAGGGCGAGGTGACGCGCGGCATCGAGATCGTGGAGTTCGCCTGCGGCATACCGCAGCTGCTGAAGGGTGATTTCACCGACCAGGTCTCCACCGGCATCGACAACTGGACGCTGCGCCAGCCCCTCGGTGTCGTGGCCGGCATCACGCCCTTCAACTTCCCGTGCATGGTGCCGTGCTGGATGTTTCCACTGGCGCTCGCCTGCGGCAACGCGTTCGTGCTGAAGCCGAGCGAACGCGATCCGTCCGCCGCCGTCTTCATGGCGCGCCTGCTGTCCAGGGCGGGGGCGCCGGACGGGGTGTTTAACGTGGTCCAGGGCGACAAACTCGCGGTGGATGCCCTGCTCGATCATCCGGACGTAAAGGCGGTGAGCTTCGTCGGCTCGACCCCGATCGCCCACTACATCTATCAGCGCGGCGCGCAGCACGGCAAGCGTGTGCAGGCGCTCGGCGGGGCCAAGAATCACATGGTCGTCATGCCCGATGCGGATCTCGAGCAGGCGGTCGACGCCCTGATCGGGGCCGCATACGGCTCGGCCGGCGAGCGCTGCATGGCCATCTCGGTCGCGGTGCTGGTCGGCGACACCGCCGACAAGATGCTGCCAAAGCTCGCCGCGCGTGCGCGCGAACTGCGCACCGCGGAGGGCATGCATCCGGATGCGGAAATGGGGCCGGTCATCAACCGCGCCGCCGTCGAGCGCATCCAGGGCTACATCGAGGACGGCGTGGCAAGCGGCGCCAAGCTGGTGGTGGACGGTCGCCGTCACCCCAAGAGCGGGCAACCCTTCACGGTCGAAGGCTACGAGAAGGGCTTCTGGGTGGGCGCCACCCTCTTTGACCAGGTCACGCCCGAGATGCGCATCTATCGCGAGGAGATCTTCGGCCCGGTGCTCTCCTGCGTGCGCGTGCCCGACTTCGCCGCGGCCGTGAAGCTCATCAATGCGCACCCGATGGCAAACGGCGTCGCCTGCTACACGCGCGACGGCAATGTCGCGCGCGAGTTCGGGCGCCGCATCGAGGTCGGCATGGTGGGCATCAACGTGCCCATCCCGGTGCCCATGGCATGGCACGGGTTCGGGGGCTGGAAGGGCAGCCTGTTCGGCGACATGAACGCTTACGGCGAGGAAGGCGTGCGCTTTTACACTCGGCAAAAGTCCATCATGCAGCGCTGGCCGGAGAGCACCCCCAAGGGCGCAGAATTCGCGCTGCCGACCGCGAAATGAGCCGCACCGCGCATTAGCGGGGACCTGCAGGCGGCGTTGGCCTGGGGTAGCCCGGGGCGCTTGCGGCTTGTGTGCCGGTGCCGCACGCCCGCTGAGCGCGGCCCGCGGGCCGTTGCGCGGTTGAACTTACGCGAAGCCGGTGCGCTCTTAAGTACACTTGAATGCCCCGCGCAGCCCGTGCGGGGTCAAGCGAAAGGACTACTGAATGCGTTTCATGACCTCGATGCTGCTGTGCACGGGCCTGGCCGTGAGCACCGCCGCGAGCGCGGACGACCTGCTGGGACTTTACGTCGGTGCCGGCGTCGGCCAGTCACAGCTGCAGCAGAACTACTGGCAGGTCGACTCGCACACCACCGGCTGGAAGCTGCTCGCCGGCTGGCGCCCAATCTCGTTCCTCGGCGCGGAAATAGACTACGCGGACCTTGGCAGCAAGGACGTCAGCTACTTCGGCACCACGGGCTACACCCAGGTCTCGACCAAGGCGCGTGCCGCGAGTGCCTACGCCGTCGGTTACCTTCCGGTGCCGGCGCCGTGGCTCAGTCTGTACGTCAAGGGCGGCGCGACCCGCGTGACGGCAGACACCCACGGCTCCACCAGCCCGGGCGGGTGTCCGGCAGGGTCTTCACCGTGTGGTCCGAACTACTTCACGACCGACAGCACGAGCACCAAGTTTGCCTGGGGAGCGGGGGCCGAGTTCAAGTTTGGCCTGCCGGGCATCCGGGTCGAGTACGAACGCCTGAACGGGCCGCAGGGCGATGACGCGCTGCTCTCGGTTGCTGCCACGCTGAATTTCTAGACGGTGGCTCGCCGCGGGCGAGCGGCTGTGCGCCGCTACGCCCGCGCAACGGAGGCTCGATATTCCGGGGCTGGCCTCAGCGCGCGGCGGCGGTACCGAGCGGCGCCGCATCAGTGCCCGCCAGCACCGCCTGCAGGCGCGCCTCGTCCACCCCCCCGCACCACTTCCCGACCACGATGGTGGCAACGCCGTTGCCGACAAGGTTCGTGAGCGCGCGCGCCTCGGACATGAAGCGGTCGACCCCCAGGATCAGTGCAAGACCCACCACCGGCACGTGTCCCACCGCCGACAGCGACGCGGCAAGCGTGATGAAGCCGCCGCCCGTGACCGCCGCCGCTCCCTTGGAGGTCAGCATCAGCACCGCGAGCAGCGTCAGCTGGTGCCAGATGTCGAGGGGGGTATTGGTGGCCTGTGCGATGTAGATCGCCGCCATCGTCAGGTAAATGGAGGTGCCGTCGAGGTTGAAGGAATACCCCGCCGGGATCACGAGGCCCACGATCGACTTGCGCACCCCCAAGTCCTCCATCTTGTGCAGCATACGCGGCAGCACCGACTCGGAGGATGAGGTGCCGAGCACGACCAGGAGTTCGTCGCGGATGTAGCGGATGAAGCGCAGCACCGAGAAGCCATGCAGTCGCGCGATGAGGCCGAGCACGCCGAGCACGAAGATGATGCAGGTGAGGTAGAAGCACCCCATGAGACCGGCGAGCCCGAGGAGCGACTCCACGCCGAAGCGGCCGACCGTGAAGGCCATGGCCCCGAGCGCTCCCAAGGGGGCGAGCCGCATGACGTAGCCGACGATCCTGAAGAACACCTGCCCGCCCTCCTCGACGATGCGGAACAGCGGGTTGTCCCGCCCGCCCGCAGCGTGCAGCGCGAAGCCGAACACGATCGCGAGCAGCAGCACCTGCAGCACCTCCCCACTCGCGAAGGCGCCGAAGAAAGTCGTGGGAATGATGTTGAGGATAAAGTCCGCGACGCCCGGGATGGCGCCGGGAGTGGTGTATTGCGCGATGGCGCGTGGGTCGAGCGCGGCAGCATCGGCATTGACGCCGACGCCTGGTTTCATGAGGTTGACGATGATGAGCCCGATGAACAGCGCGAGCGTCGATACCACCTCGAAGTAAAGGAGCGCAAGACCGCCTGCCTTGCCGACCTCGCGCAGCTTCGCCATGCCGGCGATGCCCGTGACGACGGTGCAGAAGATGATCGGCGCGATCAGAAGCTTGATCAGCTTGATGAAGCCGTCTGCCAGCGGCTTGAGCTGCTGGGCGAAATGCGGCCAGCAAACGCCCAGCAGCACGCCGATCGCAATCGCGATCAGCACCTGCACATACAACGAACGCCAGACCCCGCGGCGCATGCTGCCCCCGACCATCGCCGGCTGCCGCCGGCCCGTGCGGGCTAGCCTACCGCGTTCGCCGTGCGCGCGCGCCTAGGAGACCTTGTGGAACTGCTGCTCCTCGGTGCTGCCGGCTAGGGCCGTGATCGAGGAGGTGCCGGCGGCGACGGTCTGCGTTACCGCATCGAAGTAGCCGGCCCCGACCTCGCGCTGGTGCTTGGTCGCCGTGTAGCCGTGCGCCTCGGCGGCAAATTCAGCCTGCTGCAGGGTCACATAGGCGCTCATCTGCGTCGCCTTGTAACCGCGCGCGAGCTCGAACATGGAGAAGTTGAGCGCGTGGAAGCCGGCGAGCGTGATGAACTGGAAGCGGTAGCCCATGGCGGCCAGCTCGCGCTGGAACTTGGCGATCTGCGCATCATCGAGCTTGCGCTTCCAGTTGAACGACGGGGAGCAGTTGTAGGCGAGGAGCTTGCCCGGGAATTTCGCGTGCAGGCCTTCGGCGAACTCGCGTGCCTCCTGAAGATCGGGCTTGGCGGTCTCGCACCACACCAGGTCCGCATACGGGGCGTAAGCCAGGCCGCGCGCGATGGCCTGCTTCAGCCCCGCCTTCACGGTGAAGAAGCCCTCCGAGGTACGGCCCTTGGCGCTGTCGATGAAGGCCCGGTCGCGCTCGTCCACGTCGGTGGTGAGCAGCGTTGCGCCCTCAGCGTCGGTGCGTGCCACAAGCACTGTCGGCACGTTGGACACATCCGCCGCCAGGCGCGCGGCGATCAGCTTGTTGACCGCCTCCTGCGTCGGCACCAGCACCTTGCCGCCCATGTGGCCGCACTTCTTCGCCGATGACAGCTGGTCCTCGAAGTGCACGCCGGCGGCGCCCGCGTCGATCATCTGCTTCATGAGCTCAAAGGCGTTGAGCACGCCGCCGAAGCCGGCCTCGGCATCCGCCACGATGGGCTTCAGCCAGTCGATCGAGTCGTCCCCTTCGGCGTGGTGAATCTCATCGGCGCGCCGCAGGGTGTTGTTGATGCGACGGACCACAGCCGGCACCGAGTCGGCCGGGTACAGCGACTGGTCGGGGTACATCTCTCCGGAGAGGTTGGCGTCGCCGGCCACCTGCCAGCCCGAGAGGTAGATGGCGTCCAGCCCGGCCTTGACCTGCTGCATCGCCTGGTTGCCGGTGAGCGCGCCGAGTGCGTTGACGAACGGCTTCTCGTTGAGGTAGCGCCACAGCTTCTCGGACGTAAGGCGCGCAATCGAGTGCTCGACCGGGATCGTGCCGCGCAGACGCACGACATCCTTGGCGTCGTAACCGCGCTCGACACCGTGCCAGCGCGGACTCTCGCGCCAGCTACGTTGCAGTTCTTCAGCCGTGGGCAGGGATTTGGCAGCACTCATGAATAGGCCTCGATTGGAGTTTGGATCAGGAAGGGGGCTAGCTCAGTAATTCGTAGGCAGGCAGCGTCAGGAACTCGTCGAACACTTCCGCCTTGGTCATCTGCTCGAAGAGGCGCGCGGCGGTCGGGAACACCCCGCCGGTGAGGCGCGCCGCACCCACCTCGGCGTGTATGCGGTCGAGCTCGGTACTCATCAGGCGATCGAAGCGCTCGACGGTGATCGGCTGTCCGTCGCTGGTGTGCGCGCCATGTCGCAGCCACTGCCACAGCTGCGCGCGGCAGATCTCGGCGGTGGCTGCGTCCTCCATGAGGTGATAGAGGGGCACGCAGCCATTGCCGCGCAGCCAGGCCTCCAGGTACTGCACTCCCACGCGGATGCAGCCGCGCAGCCCGGCCTCGGTGATCTCCCCGTCCGGCACCTTCAGCAGGTCGAGCTCGCCCACGTTGACGTCCGCGCGGCTCACGCCGAGCTGGTTCGGCCCCTTCATGACCGAATCGAACGCCTCGCGCGCGATGGGGGCGAGCCCCGGGTGCGCGATCCAGGTGCCGTCGTGACCGGCATGCGCCTCGCGCAGCTTGTCGGCGCGCACGCGGGCCATCGCCGCCTCGTTCGCCGCCGGGTCGTCGCGGATCGGGATCTGTGCGGCCATGCCGCCCATCGCGTGCGCGCCGCGGCGGTGGCAGGTCTTGATGAGAAGCTCGACATACGACTTCAGGAAGTGCCGGTCCATCGTCACCGTCGCACGGTCGGGCATCACGCAGTCGGGGCGGTTCCGGAACTTCTTGATGAAGCTGAAGATGTAGTCCCAGCGCCCGCAGTTGAGGCCGGCGGAGTGCTCGCGCAGCTCGAACAGGATCTCGTCCATCTCAAAGGCAGCGAGGATGGTCTCGATCAGCACGGTCGCCTTGATGGTGCCGCGCGGCAGCCCGAGCGCCTCCTGGGCGGCGACGAACACGTCGTTCCACAGGCGCGCCTCCAGATGGCTCTCCATCTTCGGCAGGTAGAAATAAGGGCCGGTGCCGGCGCGCGCCAGCGCCTCGTGGTTGTTGGCCAGGAACAGCGCGAAATCGAACAGCGACCCGGACACCGGCTCACCGCTGATGCGCACGTGCTTCTCCGGCAGGTGCCAGCCGCGCGGACGCACGATGAGGGTCGCGGTCCTCTCGTTGAGCCGGTAGATCTTGCCGGTGGCGCCGTCCTCGAAGCTGATCGTGCGCCGGATGGCGTCCGCCAGGTTCACCTGGCCGCGGATGATGTTGTCCCAGGTGGGCGAGCAGGAGTCCTCGAAGTCCGCCATGAAGCAACGCACCGGGGCATTGAGCGCGTTGATCACCATCTTGCGGTCGACGGGGCCGGTGATCTCGACGCGCCGGTCGGTCAGGTCCTGCGGGACACCCGCGATGCGCCACTCGCCGCTGCGCACCTCGGCGGTGTGCTTGAGGAAGTCCGGCTGGGCGCCCTCATCGAGTTGCAGCTGGCGCTCGCGGCGCGCGCCGAGGAGCTCCAGGCGCCGCGCGTTGAAGCGCCGGTGCAGGCTGGCGAGCAGCTGCAGGGCGAGCGGCGTCAGCACCTCTTCGGAGCGCTCGACACGCTTGCCGAGGATCTCAACCTTCGGCCCGGCCGGCTCGCGCGAATACACCTGTCCTTGGCTCTGGGCGTTCATGGCCGTCCCAATATACGGCGGTTGGTGATGAAATTTGACTGTAGAAACTTCACACTGTTAATTTCACAGGCCCGTTGCCACACGAGCCCCCAGGGGCGGTCAGACATATGCCGCAGCTGCTGCGTAAAGGCCATTTTCTGGGCGCGAAGCTGCGCGCGCTGCGCAAGGCCAACGGGCTGACCCTCGAGGAACTGTCGGTGCGCTGCGTGCAGCGCGACGCCGCCGCGGGCCCTTCGGTGTCTTACCTCAGCATGATCGAGAGTGGCAAGCGCACGCCCTCCACGCAGCTCCTGGAGCTTCTGGCGGCGGTCTTCCAGCGCCCGAGTGCCTGGTTCCTCGATGAAAACGCGGGCCTGGAGCTCTCGCCCGCCACGCCCGGCCAGAACACGGCCCGGGTGCCGCTCGAGCCTGCCTTCCTCTTCTCCAAGACCCTGCTGCAGGCGGCCATTCCGGAGCTGCTGGCGCAGACGGGCACCAGCGGGCGGCAGTTCGCCCACCTCCTGATCCGCTCCCATCAGGAGCTCTCGCGCAACGACTTTCCCGACCTCGAGCGCGCGGCCGACCAGGTGAGCGAACGGCGCTTCCCGCTCACCGTGGATGACCTCATGCGGCTGTGCCGGCGGCACGGGCTCGAGATCCGCTGGTTCGAGCGCAAGCCGCTGCTGGCGCGCGACAAGGACCGCGAGGTGCGCAGCATGGTGCGCTCGTTCTTCGAGCCGCCGCGCATCATCTATGCCAACAAGGCTCTGCAGGCCGATCCCGCCCGGCTCAAGTTCGACCTGGCCGCGCACATCGCCCACAAGGTGCTGCACGGCGGGGACGGGCTGAAGTCCGCGCACGCCACCGGCGGAGAGATGGGCGGCAGCCCCGAGGGTGCCTCGTCGGCGATCGGCATGAACGCCCAGGACGTGCTGCACGCCTGGCGCGACTTCGAGTGCAGCTTCTTTGCCGGCGCGCTGCTCGCTCCGCGGGTGCCATTCCGGCGCTTCCTCGCCCGCGAGCGGCACCGGGTCGAGGCCGGAGCGAAGCTCGAGCTGACGCCCGCGGTCGTGATGCGGCGCATGACCAAGGTCTCTTCCTACCCCTACTGGCACTTCTTCGATGCCTATCCGCCCGGCTACCTGCGCGCGGTCTACCGGGGCAATGGCATTCCGCTGCCGTGGGGCAACCTTGCCCAGGTGAGCGACCCGTGCCCGAACTGGGCGGTGTTCCGCATGATCGACGGCGAGCACGGGCTCAGCGGCTCGCAGATCTCGGTGCTGCGCGATGGCGAGCGTTCGCTCCTTTATTGCTGCCACTCGATCCGCGTGCACGACATGGCCGGCAACCCGCACGTGCTGTCGGTCGGCGTGGACCTCGCTCCCGCGCTGGCCACGCACAGCGTGGCCAGCGAGGCAGTCGTCGACTCGATCTTCCGTGAGTGCCTGCACCGCCGTGGCGAGGGGCGCATCCCCAAGGCCGCCGCGCAAGTGCTGGGTGCGGTGTCACAGGTCCTCAACATCGCCTGGATCGAGGATGCGCTGGCGCACCCGGCACGCATCATCTGCCCGCGCAGCAACCACTGTCCGCGCCCGGAGCGCTGCGAGGGCGCCCGCCCCTCGCGTGCCCGCGAGATCGCCGACGTGCGCGATGAGATACTCGGGCGCGACGCGTGATGGCTTAAGATCTCGCGCTCCGTATCCGGCAAAGCACTCCAAACCATGCGTCCGACCTCCCTGCGCCTCGCCCTGGCCGCCGCAGCAATGGCGGCCGCGGCGCCCCTCCTCGCCGCCGCGCTCGATCCGGCGACCGAGCAGGCCGACGTGCTGGCCTGGCGCCAGCAGCGCTTCGCCTCACTCACCAGTGACAGCGGCTGGCTGACCCTCGCCGGGCTGTTCTGGCTCAACCCGGGCGCCAACTCCTTCGGCCGCGGTGCCGGGAATGACCTGGTGCTGGAGAACTCCGCGCTCGCCGATACCGCCGGCTCCTTCGACGTCCAGGGGGGCGCGGTGAGGTTCAGCGCACGGCCCGGTGGCGGAGTGACGCTCGACGGACGGCAGTTCGACTCCGTGGCGCTCAGCAGCGATGCCAGTGGCGAACCGACCACGCTCGCCAGCGGCCCATTGCGCTTCTTCGTGATCGAGCGCGCCGGGAAGCTTGCGGTGCGCGTGCGCGACCTCAACAACCCGCGGCGCCTGCAGTTCCGCGGCCTCGAGTACTTCCCCATCAGCGCCGCTTGGGCGCTCAGCGCGCGCTTCGTGCCCTACCCGCCCGGCAAGCACATCCGCATCGTGAACATCCTCGGCATGGAGGAGGACGACGTGTCCCCGGGGGCGGTGGTGTTCAACCGCAACGGGCGCACCTACCGGCTTGACACCGTGCTCGAGGGCCCGCACGAGACACAGCTATTCATCATGTTCGCCGACGCCACGAGTGGCCATGAGACCTATGGCGGCGGGCGCTTCCTCTATGTCCCGCGCCCCGCGGGAGCCACGGTGCTCGTGGACTTCAACAAGGCCTTCAACCCGCCGTGTGCGCTCAACGACTTCGCCACCTGCCCACTGCCCCCGCCGCAGAACCGCCTGCAGGTGGCGGTGAGGGCCGGGGAGCTGAAGTACGCGGGCGCCCCTGCGCACGGCCAGTAGCGCCAGACCGCAGCACGGGCGGAGCTCGCGCGCCTACTGGCCGCCCAGGCGGTGCAGCAGAGCTGCGCGGATGCGCTGCGAAATGCGCAGCCGCACCGCCGCACTTAGCTGCGGTGCGCCAGCGGCAAGTGGCCGGTAGGCGAGCGCACTGGCGGAGGCCTGCGCCGTGGCGGCCGCGGTGGCCGAGGCGAACACCACGTCCGTGCTCGCGGTGCTTCCCTGGTTGGGCTGCGCATACAGGGGCTGGAAGATCAGGCCGTTGTTGGTGAGCGCCTGGTAGTCGCCGAGGAAGTAGCCTTCCGTCGTGTCCGGCGCCAGCTGCAGGTCGAATGGCCCGCTCAGGTGCGACTCGCTGAAGGTCTTGGCATCGGCGGAGGTCACGATCCAGGCGTCAGCCAGCAGTGCCGTCTTAAGGTAGTGCGCATTGCGCAGGTCGTAGTAGCTGATGCCGATCACGCCGGCGATGCTGACGTCGAGCGTCGGGGTGAAGGCCTGCACCGAAGTGTCGCCGTTGACCTCGACCGGCGCCGACCAGGTGGCACCGTTGTCGCTCGAGTAGCTCAGGGCGATGCCGTCATGGTCGCCGCTGGAGAAGCGCGCGTCCTGCCAGGCGACGTAAATGGTGCCGCTTGGCCCGAGGGCCGCCGTGAACAGCAGCACGCTGTCACGCACCGCGCCGCCATTTGGATCCGTGGTGCCGACACCGAGCATGTCGGCGATGCTCACTGGCTTCGTCGACCAGGTCGTCCCGTGGTCGGTGGAGATGATCGCCTTCAGGTGCGAGGAGGCGCTGCCATCGGAGGCCGTGTCGATCTCGTTGAACAGGTCCACCAGCGTGTCGTTGGGCGTGACCACGATGATGTTGTTGATGGTCTGGTTGTTCGCGCCCGGGTCGTAGATCGGGCGCGGCGTCGCCCACGTCGAATTGGCATTCGCCGTCAGCGTGAAGTAGGTGGGCCCGGTGTTCTGGGTGGTGAGCCGGTCCCACACCGCGTACACGAAATTGCTGTCGTTAGGGTCGGCGGTCAGCGAGCCCTTGTCGTTGAAGAAGCCCGAGCCGTCCTGGATGAGCGCGATCGGTAGCGTCCAGTTGGAACCGCCATCCACCGACTGCGCCACCAGCATGGCGCTTGATGAGCCACTCGCCAGAACGTCGCCGGTGAAGGCGAGCGCCAGCGCGTAGGCGCTGCCGTTGGGGGCGATCGACACCCAGGGGTTGCTGGCACGCGCGTAGTTGCCGGCGTTGCTGGCGCTGCCGCCGGCGCAGCGGGAGAAGAACGGTGCGTTGCTCAGTGACCATGAGTTGCCGCCATCGAAGGAGGCGGCCACCCCGATCGCCTGCGAGCCGCCGGTCGACCAGCGGTTCTGCTGCCACACCGCTATGACATTGGTGCTGCTCAAGGGGCTGACCGCGACCTGCGGTTCCAGCGCCGTGCCGCCAAAGAGCGTGCCCTCGGCGGTGACGCCGTCACAGTTCGGCGGCAGCGTGTTGGGCTGGGAGACCTTCAGCAGCGGCACCGAGGTGTAGGGCGGGGGCGGGTTGGCGGGGCCGAGGTTGCCGTCGCTGCCACCACAGGAACTCAGTGCACCGAGCAGCGCGGCCAGGGTTGCTGCACGGGCGCACTTTGCAAAGTCCGGGCTCATCCGCTGTCCTCCGCCGCTCTTCAGGCCGGCATGAAGATGGTTGCCGGGTGCTCCAGGGATTCTTTGAGGGCCTGGATCATGGCCGCGGCGTCGTAGCCGTCCACGAAGCGATGGTCGAACGAGGACGACAGGTTCATGGTCAGGCGGATGGCGATCGCACCGGCGATCACCATGGGGCGCTCGATGGCGCGGTTCACGCCGATGATCGCGACCTCGGGGGCGTTGATGATCGGCGTGCTGGCAATGCCGCCGAGCTTGCCCAGGCTCGTGATGGTGATGGTGGAGCCGCTGAGTTCCTCGCGCGTCGCCTTGTTGCTGCGCGCCGCCTCGCTCACGCGGCGCATCGCGGCGGCGAGCTCCCACAGTTGCAGACTCTGTGCGTCATGCACCACCGGCACCTTCAGGCCGTCGGGGGTCTGCGTGGCCACCCCGAGGTGCACCGCCGCGTGCCGCACTATGACGCCGCGCTCGGCGTCGTAGTGGGCGTTGCACTGCGGGAACGCCTTCAGCACCCGCACCAGCGCCAGCGCGAGGAACGGCAGGTAGGTGAGCGCGCCGGCACCGGCGGGAGGCGCGCGGTTGAGGTGACGCCGCAGCGAGTCGAGCTCGGTGATGTCGAGTTCCTCGACGTAGGCGAAGTGCGGGATGTTGCGCTTGGCCTCGCTCATGCGCTGCGCGATCACGCGCCGCAAGCCGATGACCTTGATCTCCTCGGTGGCGGCGGCCGGTGCGCGATTGCCCGGCACCGCCCGGGGCGCAGCCCGCAGCGGCGTCGGGGCCGTGCCACGGCGCGCGACATACGCCTCGAGATCCTTCACCACTATGCGGCCGTTGGGGCCGCTGCCGGAGACCTGCTGCAGGTCGACCCCCGCCTCGTGTGCGCGCCTGCGGATGGCGGGCGAGGTTGCGATGCGCCCGCCGCGTGCGGCGCCTTCCGCCGGGTCGGCGGCACCATTGGTCGCGGCCGGGGCGCGGACTGCTGCTGCGGGAACGGGCGGCGCCGCCGGGGGCGGGGCGGCCGCCGCGGCGGCGGGTGGCTGCGGCCCACTTGCTGTGGCGCCGGTTTCGATCACGATCAGTTCCGCGCCCACCGGCACCATGTCGCCGGGGGCGCCGGTGGTCGAGACCACGCGGCCGGCCACGGGCGCCGGAACCTCCACCGCGGCCTTCTCCGTCATGACCTCGACCAGCACGTCGTCCTCGGCCACGTTGTCACCGGGCTTGACGCGCCAGTTGACGATCTCCGCCTCGACCGTGCCTTCGCCGAGGTCGGGAAGCTTGAACACGTAGTTGCTCACTTCGACTCCATCACGAGCTTCAGGGCGGCGGCGATGCGGGCCGGCCCCGGGAAGTATTCCCACTCGAAGGCATGGGGGTAAGGGGTGTCCCAGCCGGCCACGCGCTGGATCGGAGCCTCTAGGTTCCAGAAGCACTGCTCCTGCACCGTTGCCACCAGCTCCGCGCCGTAGCCGCCGAAGCGCGTCGCCTCGTGCACCACCACGCAGCGTCCGGTCTTGCACACCGAGGTGCACAGGGTGTCGACGTCCAGCGGCGCGATGGTGCGCACGTCGACGATCTCCGCATCGACCCCGGCCAGGCGCACCGCGGCCTCCGCCACGTGCACCATGGTGCCGTAGGCGAGCACCGAGACATCACGCCCCTCGCGCACCACCTGCGCCTTGCCCAGCGGCACGGTGAAGTGCCCCTCGGGCACCTCGCCGCGCGGATGAGAGCTCCAGGGGGTCGCCGGCTTGTGCGGGTCGCCGTCGAAGGGACCGTTGTAGATGCGCTTGGGCTCGAAGAACACCACCGGGTCCTCGCCCTCGATCGAGCTGATGAGCAGCCCCTTGGCGTCGTAGGGATTGGAGGGCATCACAACCTTGATGCCGCACACATGCGCGAACAGCGCCTCGGGGCTCTGCGAATGCGTCTGTCCGCCGCGGATGCCGCCGCCGCAGGGCGTGCGGATCGTCACCGGGGCCGAGAACTCCCCGGCCGAGCGGTAGCGCAGCCGCGCCAGCTCGCTCACGATCTGGTCGAAGCCCGGGTAGATGTAGTCGGCGAACTGGATCTCGGCCACGGGCTTGAGTCCGTTGGCCCCCATGCCGATGGCAGCCCCGATGATGCCGCCCTCGGCGATCGGGGTGTCGAGCACGCGGTGCTCGCCGTACTTGCGCTGCAGCCCTTCCGTGGCGCGGAACACGCCGCCGAAGAAGCCCACGTCCTCCCCGAGGACGACCACGCGCGGATCGCGCTCGAGCATCACGTCCATCGCCGAGTTCAGCGCCTGGACCATGTTCATGCGTGCCATGGTTCAGCCCTTCTGCGCCGCCGGGGCGCTCGCCGGGCGGGCGGCAACCCCGGAGTCCCTCAGCGCCCGCAGCTCATCGCGCTCGCGCGCAAGGTTCGGCGGCATCTCCTTGAAGACGTCCTCGAACATGGTGAGCGGATCGAGGGACGGGCCGCCTGAGAGCGTGCCGTAGGATTCGGCCTCCTTCCAGCAGGCCGTGACGTGCGCCTCGAGTTCCTTCTCGAGCCTCGCGTGGCGTTCCTCGGACCACTCCCCGAGGGTGATCAGGTGCGCCTTCAGCCGCTCCACCGGGTCCCCGAGCGGCCAGGCACGCCACTCCTCCTTGGGCCGGTAGCGCGAGGGATCGTCGCTGGTGGAATGGGCGGCTGCGCGGTAGGTGACGTGCTCGATGAGCGTCGGGCCGCCGCTCTGGCGCGCGCGCTGCGCGGCCCACTGCGTCACCGCATAGACCGCCAGGAAATCGTTGCCGTCGATGCGGATCCCCGGGATGCCGTAGCCGGGACCGCGCTGCGCGAAGGTCTTGTGTTCACCGCCAGCGAAGCCCTGGAAGGTGGAGATCGCCCACTGGTTGTTGACGAGGTTGAGGATGACGGGCGCCTGGTAGACGGCCGCGAAGTTCATGGCGTAGTGGAAGTCCGCCTCGGCACTCGAGCCCTCCCCGATCCAGCTGGCGGCAATGCGGTCCTCGCCCTTGATGGCCGCAGCCATCGCCCACCCCACTGCCTGCGGGTACTGGGTGGCGAGGTTGCCCGAGATCGAGAAGATGTTGCCGCTGCCCCAGTGGTACATGATGGGCATCTGGCGCCCCTTGCACATATCGTGGGTGTTCGAGAGGCACTGGCACATGAGGTCCACCAGGTTGCGCCCGCGCACCACGTGCAGCCCCTGCTGGCGGTAGGAGGGGAACAGCATGTCCCCGGGCGTGAGCGCCATACCGGCCGCCACGGCCACCGCCTCCTCACCCGTGGACTTGATGTAAAAAGAGATGCGCCCCTGGCGCTGGATCTTCTGCATGCGATCATCGAACAGCCGCGTGAGCAGCATGTGCCGCAGCCCGACCTGCAGCTCCTCGGGCTCCAGGTGCGGGTTCCAGGGCCCGACGGCCCGGTTGTCTTCCCCCAGCACGCGCACCATCTGCACCGAGAGGTCCTCGGTGTCGCGGGCGCTGGCCATGATATCGGGGCGGGCAACCGCGCCGGCTGGAGAAATCTGCACATAGCTGAAGTCGGGCTCCTGCCCGGGGCGTGCAGGGGGCGAGGGAACGTGCAGGCGCGACCGTGGGGACATTAATGCGGCCTCTTGAGCGGGTCCTGCGGGCTTGCGGGCAGGACTTCGAGTTGGGCAGGATTGTAGTCGCCTGACACCGGTAACACTACGTGAAGCCCAGACACACCTTCCGCGGCGTCGTGCTGCACGACGCCCCGCGTAACCCCGCGGCCACGATGGGACTTAATGCCGCCGCACGGGTCGGGGCACCGGCGCGCGTGCGCGTGGGGCGCGAGGTCGCCGGCCGCGGCGGCAAGGGTGTCTCGGTCATCACCGGCCTGCCGCTGGATGCGGCCGGGCTTGCAGCGCTCGCGACCCGCCTGAAGAAACTCTGCGGTGCCGGCGGCGCGGTCAAGGACGGCGTGATCGAGATCCAGGGAGACCACCGCGAGCGTCTCGTGGCGGAGCTTCTCAAGCTTGGCTACGCCGCCAAACAGTCGGGCGGTTAGCGCACCGCCCTGCGCGCGAAGTGGTATCTGCCCGCGAATATTGCTATAGAGGTCTTTCGGGTGAGGCAGCGCTCGGGGTCCATCGTGCAGAACCAGCAAGAACCAACACCACAGCACAGCCGCGGCGGCGACGTGATCCTGTTCGCCCGCAATTTCTTCCGCCATCCGCGCATGCTCGGCTCGATCGTCCCGAGCTCGCGCTTCCTCATCAAGCAGCTGCTCGAGCCGATCAACTGGGGACGTGCGCGCGTCATCGTCGAGTACGGCCCGGGTGTCGGCGGCATCACGGCCGAGGTGCTGCGCCACATGCGCGCGGACGCCACGCTGGTAGCCATCGAGATGAACCCCGACTTCGTGCGCTACCTCGGGGAGGCGATCACCGACAAACGCCTGCGCGTGGTGCAGGGCTCGGCCGCCGAGGTCGACGACATACTGCGCCGCTTCGGCTTCCTGCGCGCCGACTACATCATCTCCGGAATCCCCTTCAGCACCATCGCCGCGCCCGTGCGCGAGCAGATCCTGCGCAAGACCCACGATGTGCTCGAGCCCGGCGGGGCCTTCCTCGTCTACCAGTTCTCCACGCGCGTGCTTCAGGACCTCAAGCGCGTGTTTGGTTACGTCGGCCGCAAGTTCCAGCCGCTGAACGTGCTCCCCGCGCATCTCTTCATCTGTCAGCCGACCGCCGCCTGAAGGGCCGTTACTGGGCCCCGGCCCGCAGCGTGCGCAGCAGCTCCTCGCCAAAGTAGCCCGCCGGGATCGTGCCCTGCTTCATGAACTCGAGGTGGAAGCGCTTGGCGCTGAAGCGCGAGCCGAGTGACTGCTGCGCGCGCCGGCGCAGCGCGAGGATCTGCTCCTTGCCGAGGTGGTAGGTGATCGCCTGCGTTGGCCAGCGCGCATAGCGTGTGATTGCGCCGCGCGCGGACTTGCAGCTTGCCTGCTTGGCGTCGAGCTTCAGCGCCTGCGGGTCCTCGCAGGAGCCGGGCAGGAAGTCGAGTACCTCGGAGAACTGCGTCACGGCCTCCTCGAACGGCAGCTTGCCGGTGTGCAGGCCCGTGTCCAGGCGCACGCGCAGATCGCGCATCAGCTGCCCGCGCAGCTGGTAGAGATGCTCCTCCGGGGTATAGAAGCCCTGCGGCGCGGCTTTCTGGGGCTCCGCCGGCAGGGCCTCCGAATATAGCGCCCAGCCTTCCGCAGCCATGGAGTCCTGCCACATCGAGGAGGAATCCTCGACCGCGCCGGGCGTCAGCCAGCGCACCGGGGCAATCTGCTCGCGGTACTGGGTCATCACCTTGTAGTGCCAGTCGTGCCCGGGGAAGCCCTCGTGCGCGGCCAGATCGGGCATCGCTGCGTAGTTGTGCTCCTGGCGCAGCTCCGCCAGGTTGTCATCAGTCGGCGTCACATAGAAGCGCCCCACCCCGCTTTGCTTGAACGGCGGGGCCGGATAGTAGGCCGCACCCTCGATGGAGGAGCGCAGTGGCGGCGGCGTGATGGTGACGTCGAGGCGGTAGTCGGCCGGCACGTCGAAGAGGCCGGTGGTGCGCGCATAGGCCACCAGGCGCTGCCCGGTACGGCGGTACCCATCCGCCATCTCCGCATCGGTGTGTGGCGCGTTCTGGCTCATCTGCTCGAACACCGCACGCACCGTGGCCTCCCCCGTGGCCTGGGCAGGCCACTGGTGGCTCCGGGAGATCTGCCTGGCAAGCTCCACCATCTCGGCGCGCGTCGCCTGCACGCTGGGCCAGGAACTCGTGTAGAGCTCCGCCGCGGTGGTGTTCACGCGCAGGTTGTTGCGCAGTGCCCAGTCGTACTCGCTGGCGCCGAACACGAAGCGATCAGCGCGATAGGGAGCCTTGAGCCCCATCGCCCCCTCAGCGCGCACGTCCTCGAAGAAGGTGGTGGCGATGAAGTCATGCAGCTGGCGGTAGGCCGCGGCGGCCTGGTTACCCGCCTCCTGCAGCTCGTGCACCAGAGCGTCGCGGCGCGCCGGCGGCAGATCGGCGGCGGCCAGTTGCGGCAGCGACTTCGCGAAGTAGTCCGCATCCGCCGTCGTGCTCTGCAACCCGAAGTCGCGCAGCACGCGCCAGTCGGGGGCGCTGTGCGCCTCGATGCCGGCGCGCAGCTGCTGCTGCGCAGTTGCCAGATACGCCGGGATGGCACGGGTGCGGGCGATGACGCCCTGCCACTCCGCATCCGTGCCGTAGTTGGAGGTGCCGGTCGCAGTCATGCCCTGGATCTGCCAGTCGACACCGCGGAACGGCTCGTCGACGTAGGAATCGAGGCTGCGCAACTGGTGCTTTCGCACCTGGTGCTCGTGCAGCAGGAAACCGATCTCCGCAAGCGCCACCGAACGGTCGATGCGGCGGCGTGCGGAGAGGTTGGCGGGTGCGAGCGCCGCGAAGCGCGTGCGGAATTCCGCCAGGCGCGCGTCCTCCTTCTGCAGCGCCGCGGGCGAATAGTCCCGCAGCCGCCCATCGATCCCGGCCAGGCTCGGGTCGAAGGCCGAGCCGCCAAGGTAGGTAGCCACCACGGGGAACTGCGCCAGCACGTAGGTCACGTACTCGTGCTCGACGGCTGCGAACTTCTCATCCGCGCTGTGGCGCACGGTGACCGGCTGGGCGACCGGGGGCTGGGCGTACGCGGCGGCGGCGGCAAGTACGCTGGTGGCGGCAAGGCAGGCGGTATGGCGCCAGATTCGATTCACGGTGGCTCCTCAAGCGGTACGGGAACTGAATTGGCGCCGGAGCATACGCCGTGATGACCCCCGCAGGCGATGCCGTACCCCCTAAGAAGCGTTGACAGCGCCGCGCGCGCCCCCCGATCCTCGCCCCCATGGCCCTTTCGGACACCGAGCGCAGCCGCTATGCGCGTCACCTGGTTCTTGCAGAGATCGGCGCCTCCGGCCAGGAGCGGCTGAAGGCGGCGCGGGTGCTCATCGTGGGGGCAGGCGGCCTTGGTTCCCCGGCGGCGCTCTACCTTGCGGCCGCAGGCGTCGGCACGCTCGGCCTCCTCGATTCCGACCAGGTCGAGCTCTCCAACCTGCAGCGCCAGATCCTCTTCGATACCACCCTGACCGGGCAGCCGAAGGCGACCACCGGGGCGGCGCGCCTGGCACGCCTCAACCCCGACATCCGCGTCATCCCGCACCAGCTGCAGCTGCGCGCGGCGAATGCCCTGGAGATCATCGGCGGTTACGACCTGGTGCTCGATGGCACCGACCGCCTGGCGACGCGCTACGTGGTGAACGACGCCTGCGTGCTCCTCGGCGTAGCGCTGGTGTCGGCGGCCATTCACCGCTTCGAGGGACAGCTGTTCACCTACCTGCCCGGCCGCGGCCCCTGCTACCGCTGCCTGTTTGCGCACGCGAGCGACGGCCTGGTCGCAAACTGCGCGACCGCGGGGGTGCTGGGCGTGCTGCCGGGCGTGATCGGCGCGCTCCAGGCCACCGAGGCGCTCAAGGTGATCGTGGGGATCGGGGCGCCGCTGCTCGGGCGCCTGCTGACCTATGATGCACTCGACATGCGCTTCAGCGAATTTCACCTGCAGCGGCGCCCCGACTGCGCCGTGTGCGGCGATGCCCCTTCCATCCATGCACCACAGGACCCACCCCCTATGAGCCGCCCGGGCGACAGCGCTGACATACGACATCTCTCGGCCCCAGAGCTGCAGGCCCTGCTGCAGGCCGCCGGCAGCAATCCGCCGCCGCTGATCGACGTGCGCGAGGGTTACGAATGGGACGCTGGCCACCTGCACGGCGCGCTGCATATCCCGCTGGGACAGCTGCCGGCACGGCTGACCGAGATCCCCGCCGGCAGCGCGCCGGTGTTCATCTGCAGGAGCGGCGGGCGCAGCTTCGCTGCCTGCCAGATGGCGCTGGCCGCAGGCATCACGTCCCCGGCCAACCTCGAGGGCGGGCTCCTCGGCTGGGCCGCCCAGGTCGACCCGGCGCTGCGGGTCGCCTGAAGCGGCGCAGTCGCATCAGCCCAGGCGCGGCTTGACGTAGTACTCCATGACCGCCTGCTCGAGCAGCTCCGGCGGCAAGAGCCCCTGCGCGACGATGAAGTCGTGGAAGGACTGGGCGTCGAACTTGGGCCCGAGCGCCAGCTGGGTCCTCGCGCGCAGCGTCTCGAGCTTGGTGTAGCCGAAGAAGTAGGCGGTCGCCTGCCCGGGCGCATTGAAGGTATAGCGGTCGACCTCCTGCTTGGACATCGGCTCGGAGAGCATTACCTGCTCCATCAGGACGCGCTTGGCCTCGGCGGGCTTCATCAGCCCGAGGTTGAGCATCGGGTCGAGGAAGGCGCGCGCCGAGCGTTGCAGGCGCGCCTGCAGCACGCCGAACTGGGCCTCGGGGCTCAGGTAGGGCTTGACGATGGCTTCCGCGTACAGTCCCCAGCCCTCGACGTTGGCGCTGTTGAAGGCAAACACCGCGCGGGCGGTGGAGACGCCGTGCTCGATCATGGCGCTGAACTGCAGCTCGTGACCGGGCCGTGCCTCGTGCGCGGTCAGCATCCAGCTGATGGCCTGGAAGTTGAAGTCATCCAGCTCCGCCTTCGACTCCGCGTTCGGATTGGAGGTCGGCAGCACGAATTCACCGAGTTCCCCGGTGTTGCCGAGCAGGCGCGGGGGGTTGAAGTGCGGCGCCGGCACCGAGGCTGATTCAGCGTTGGTCGCCAGGCGGATCGACGCTGCGCGCTCAGGAAGCGTGATGAGCTTCTGCTCGCGCAGGATCTGTTCGATGCTCGCCAGGCGCTCGTGGTAGGTCTCAAGCAGCTTGTCGTTCGGGATGCGATCCTTCTTCAGCTCGCGCAGCACCGCACGGTAGTCGGGGTCAGCCCAGCCGTGGGCGCGCGCGATGCTGATCGCCAGTGCCTGCATCTCGTCGCGGGTCTGCTGGAACGAGAACAGCGCGCGCTCGATCAGCTCGTGCGGCTCCATGGTGACGCCGAACTGCTTGAGGTTGTCGGCGTAGATCTCCGGAGGCAGCAGGTTGCTCGCGCGTGCCCTCGGCAGGATCGTGGCGCGCACCCACTTCCCATATGCGTCGACCTCAGAGGACAGCGTGGCAAAGTCCTTCTGCCAGCCCTTAAGGCCGCTCTTCTGGAACAGATCGCGGATGCCATCCAGGTACTCGTTCTGGTTCTTGAGCTCCTCCTGCACTTCCACCGACCAGGGGAAAACAAGCTTCGGGTCCCCGAGGCGCTCCTCGATGCGATCGCGGGCCAGCTTCGTGATCGGCTCATAGCCGGGTGCCGTGCCGGCGTAGCGCTTCAGGCGCACCAGGGCGGCCGGATAACGGGATTTCGCGACCCGCTTCTCGAGCAGCTGGTTGAAGCCCCCGAACAGCGCCTGCGGCAGGTCGAAGTACGGCAGCAGCAGGCGGTCCTGCAGCTCATTGGTGGTGCGCTGGTCCTGGGCGGCCTTCAGAAGGATCGTCAGGTCCTGGCGCACCAGCGGGTCAGACTCGCTCTTGAGCGCCTCCTCGTACTGCTGCGCGAGGGCCGTCAGATCCGCATCCTGGCGTTCCACGGTGCGCGGCTTGATGTCGAAGATCTGCGCATCGTAGCGCTCAAGACCGAGCACCGAGGCCTGCTCGGGCGCGTATTTCGCCTGCACCTCGAGGAGTTTGTTGGCCTGTGCATTGCTTGCCGCAATCCAGGCCGGCGGCTCGGCGGCCGCTGCTGCGGCCGCGCCCCCGAGGAGCGCGGTCATCGTCAGTAAACGCAGGTTCATTTTTTCTCCCGATCATGCGGCCGTGGCGGCGCGTGAAATCTCAGACGCGATTGTAGGCACGCGCGGGCGCCGTGCCGCGGCTGCGGGCGGTGGGGCGAGCGCCCGGCGAGCCGAGTGGTGGGAATTTAGGGGTGACCAGGGCAGCGCGAGCGGGCGAATGCGGGGTGCGGCTTGGCGGCAGGCTCGAGCGTCACGCGGCTCTTGAGCAGCGCGAGGGCAGCCTGCGGGTCATCGACGAACTCGAACAGCTTCAGGTCCTCGCGCGCGATGGTGCCATGGCGTACCAGCGCCTCGAAGTTGACGACCTCCTGCCAATAGGCGGCGCCGTAGAGGAACACCGGGATCGAGCGATCGAGCTTCTGCGTTTGTGCCAGCGTCAGGATCTCGAACAGCTCGTCGAAGGTGCCGAAGCCGCCGGGGAATACCACGAGCGCCCGCGCCAGGTGCGCAAACCACAGCTTGCGCATGAAGAAGTAGTGGAACTCGAACGACAGGTCGGACGTGATGTAGGGGTTGGGCTGCTGCTCGTGTGGCAGCCCGATGTTGAAGCCGACGCTGCGGCCCCCGCCGAGGCTGGCGCCGTGGTTGGCCGCCTCCATGATCCCCGGTCCGCCGCCCGAGCACACCACGAGCGTGCCCCCATAGGCCGCGCAACTCCACTCGGTGACCAGGCGCGCCAGCTCCGTGGCCTCGTCCATGTAGCGCCCCAGGGTACCCCCGGCGCGCGCCCGCGCGGAGCCGAAGAACACCACCGTGGCGGTGACCTCGGCGGCGGCCAGGGCGCGCAGCGGCGCGAGGTACTCGGACACGATGCGGATCGGGCGCGCCTCATCGGAATCCATGAACCTCGGATCGTGGTACGAAAGCGGGGGTATCTCTGACATCTGGGGCATCTCCCTGGTGCTCATGGCGCGCAGCGTCGGTGCGGCACTCTAACGAATCGGGGTACCCGCGTGCGACACTCACCGCGAGTGAGAAAGACCGGTTCCCCGTCTGTCCTGTCCGCCCTGTTGCTGACGACGCTCCTGCCGGGCGCCGCCAGCGCGCCCGTGGCTGCCGAGGCTCCGCCACCACCCGCGCCGGCCCTCCCGGTTCTCGATGCGCACACCGTGCTGCTCGTGGTCTCGCCCCACCCCGACGACGAGACGCTCTGCTGTGCCGGGGTCATGCAGCGCGTGCTCGAGGCCGGCGGCCAGGTGAACGTGGTATGGCTCACGGGCGGGGATGGCTCGCAGCTCGGCTCGCTCGTGATCGAGAAGAGCCTGTTCGCAGATCCGCAGCGCATGCGCTCCTACGGCGAGCGGCGCATGGCCGAGGCGCGCGCGGCCACGGCCGCGCTGGGAGTGCCGGCGTCGGGGCAGCTCTTCCTCGGCTACCCGGACGGCGGCCTGCTCGCGCTGCTCACGCAGTTCCGCGCGCATCCCTACAGGGCGCGCTTCACGCACGCGACCGCCGTACCCTATGCGCAGGCGCAGTTCCCGGGACATCCCTACACCGGGGAGAGCCTCGAGCGCGACTTCGCGGCCGTGCTCGGGCGGCTGCAGCCGACGCTCATACTCGCGCCGAGTCCCCTCGACACCCACCCGGATCACCACGCCGTGGGCCTGCTCGCGATCGCGGCCGCACGCGCGCTCGGCGGCGTCGCGGTGCGCTACTGGATCGTGCACGGGGGCGAGGGCTGGCCGAGCCCGCGGGGCCTGGTCCCCGGTATTCCCCTCAGCACGCCGCCGGTGGGTGTGGCACTCACGCCGCGCCCCTTCGCGCTCACCCCCGCCGAGGAGGACCGCAAGCTCGCGGCGTTGCGGCACTACCAGACACAGATGCGCGTGATGGAGCCCTTCCTGCTCGCCTTCGTACGCACCACGGAACTCTTCGCGCCGGCGCCGCTGGCCCCGGATCAGCGGTGACGCCAGGAGTCGAGCAGCCGGTCGAGTACCCCGGCAATGCTCTCGCGCAGGCGGTCTATCCGTGCGCGCTGGCGCCAGTAGCGGCGGCTGATCTGGCGCGAGGCGCCGAAGTCGGCCAGGAACAGCTGCGCGGCCGCCTCCGCCGCCGCCGCGCTGGCAATCTCCTGGTTGGCCTCAAGATTCCAGCGGAAACTCCAGCGGTCGAGGTTGCTTGAGCCGACCGACACCCAGTCATCGCACAGGATCATCTTCGCGTGCAGCATGTGGGGCTGGTATTCCCAGATGCTGACACCGCTGCGCATCAGCTTGCCGTAAAAGCGGCGCGCCGCCTGCCGCACCCACGGATGATCGGTGCGCGGGCCCGGCAGCAGCAGGCGCACGTCCACGCCGCGGCGCGCGGTGCGGCGCAGTACCTTGCGAAAGCGCCGCGAGGGCACGAAGTAGGCGCTCATGATCCAAACGCGCACGCAGGCACGATCGATGCGCCTCAACACACCGCTCGCCAGCACCGAGCGCTGCCGCGCCTCGCTGAGCGCAAGACGCCCCGGAGCGCCGAGCGGCTCCGGCACGCAGGGGGCGGGCGCGGGGATGGCGAGTTCCGGCCCGAAGCGCCGCCAGGTGCGCGCGAAGGCACGCTGCCAGTCGGCGACCACCGGCCCCTCGATCTGCAGCATCAGCTCGCGCCATGGGCCGCGCGGCGCCTCGGGTGCAAACTCGTTGGTGAGCCCCGCACCCCCGACGAAGGCGAGCCGGCCATCGGCGAGCAGCAGCTTGCGGTGATCGCGCAGCAGGTTCGCGACGCCCTTGCCGGCGGCGAGCGGGTTGAAGAAGCGCAGTTCCACTCCGGCATCACGCAGGCGGCGGCGGTCGGCGCGCCGCAGGCCCAGCGCCCCGAAGCCGTCGAGCAGTACGCACACGCGCAGCCCGCGGGCACGCGCGGCGCACAGGGCACTGATGAAGCGCGTCGCCAGGGCGCCGGAGGCGATCAGGTACATCTCCAGCAGCACGTAACTTTGGGCGCCGTCGATGGCCGCCAGCATGCGCGCGAAGAAGTCCGCGTTCTCGTGCAGGAAGCGGAATGTGTTTCCCGGTCGCCACGGCCAGCCGGTGGTTGTAGATTGCTGCGTCTGGTTTTCCGCGCCTGGCGCCATGAGGGAACAATGACCGACCCGATCCGCAGACGCCAGTGGCTCCTGCCGCTGCTGGCGGCAGCATACTTCTTCAGCCTCGGCGCACGTGCCGACGTGGTGGACTCGGTCAACGAGGTGCGCGCCGCGGGCTGCGCCGGCGGCACCCGTGCCCCGCCGCTCCAGCGCAGCGCCGCCCTGGATGAGGTGGCGCGTCGCGTCGCGCAGGGCGCCTCACTGCACACCGCGCAGCTGCAGACCGGCTACCGCGCGGCGAGCGCCTACTCGGTCACCATCGGGGACGTGCCCCCGGACGGCAACGTCCGGCACATCACCGAGACGCAGTTCTGCGCGCAGAGCACCAAGGCGAACTTCAGGGACATCGGGGTCTGGCGCGTCGGCACAGACGTATGGCTGATCATGGCCGAGCCGCTCACCACCGTGGGCGCCGACGACCGCGGCGCCTTCAGTGTCCGGGTCCTCGACCTCGTCAACGCGGCGCGCGCCAGCGCGCGGCGCTGCGGCAGCGCCCTGCTGCCGGCGGTGCCGCCGCTGTCGCGCAATGCCACGCTCGAGCGCGCGGCGCAGGACTACGCCCAGGACATGGCGACCTTCAGCTACATGGACCACACCGGCCGCGACGGCTCGGCGCCCCACGAGCGCATCACGCGCAGCGGCTACCGCTGGAGCGAGACGGGCGAGAACCTCGCCAGCGGCATGCCGGCGCCCGAGGCGGTCGTGGATGGCTGGCTGCGCAGCCCCGAGCACTGCGCAAACCTCATGGACCCGGCGTACACGCAGGTGGGCGTCGGCTTTGCCGTCAACCCCCACAGCGATGCGGGCACCTACTGGGCGCTCGAGTTCGGCCGCCCCGCCGGCAAGTGAGTGCGTGCGAAAATTGCGTAAGATTCACGCCCCGCGGATCTTAACGACAGGCAGCGACCATGGCAGAGGTTGAGATACATACCGGGCACGGCCACGAAATCGACGACTTCGGGCGTCGCGTCGGCGTGCTGGTGGGGCTGATCGGCATCGTGCTCGCGCTGGCGACCATCGGCGCGCATCGCGCGCACTCATCGACCATCATCACCCGCACCGAGGCCAACGATAAGTGGGCCTTCTACCAGGCCAAGAAGGAGCGCGCGCACCTGCAGGAGGTCGGGGCGGAGCTCGCCGAGGCGCTCGGCAGCGACCCGGAGCGGGTGCGCCCGGTCATCGAGAAATTCCGCACCGATGAGGCGCGCTACCAGCACGAATCCGAGGACCTCAACCGCGAGGCGCGCGCGCTGGAGGATGAGGTAAAGCACATGGAGGGGCGTGCCCTGTGGCTGGACCTGAGCGAGGGCTTCCTCGAGCTCGGCCTGGTGCTCTCCTCGCTCTACTTCCTCGCGAAGCGCCGCTTCTTCCCGGTCTTTGGGGCGCTGTGTGCGCTCGCCGGCACCGGCCTTGCCCTCTGGAGCCTCATCATCTAGCGGGCGGCCCGCTCGGGTGCTCGAGCGCGATCACGATGCCGGCGGCCAGGTAGAGGGCCGCGAACCATGCCAGGCTGTGGGTGAGGAACATGTGGGTGCTGAGGTAGATGAGTGAGGTGCGCTGGAAGTAGCCCATCGCCTGCACCGCGCCGATCAGCACGGCCGCAGTCGCCACCAGCACCAGGATGGGCCCGACCGCCGAGCGTGCGGCGCCGTCGGCGACCGGCGGCCGTGCCGGCGCCGGCAGCCGCCAGAACCACACCGCCACGATGATGAGCCCGAGCCCAGAGCTGATGTACTGCAGCACGTGACACATCGGGCCGGTGTAGCCGGCGAAGGTCACCGGCGCACTCAGGGCCGAGACGCGCCTCACGACCCAGCCATCGCTGTGCGTGATGGAGTCCCACAGCAGGTGGGACCAGACACCGATGAGGATGGCGGGCGCCGCCAACACCCAGGCGCTCCATTGCGTGCGGAATGGCGCGAGCGCGTTCAGGCACAGCCAGCGCGAGCGTGGCGACAGCAGCGCCGTCAGGGGGCGGCGCAGCACGAGGATCACCAGCAGCATGAGGTAGCCGAGTGCCACGTCGGTGCCGTAGGACGCCGCGAACTCGTGCGTCTCGGGCACGTGCCGCTCGAGGTTGGAGGGCAGGAAGTACGGCAGGTCCGGGACCATGGCGCCGATGACGAGGGGTGCAGTGCGCAGGTAACGCAGGCCGCGTAGCGGCAGGATCGCGGCCGGGTGTGCGAGGGTGAAGGGCACGCGTGCCTTCAGCCGCCCGCGGCCCGCGGTTTCACGAGCACGTGGAAGTCCTGTCCCACCCAGTCCCCGCCGCTGCGGTAGGTGAAGTCGAGAGTGCGCCCCGCATGCAGGCGCGGCGTATCGATGTCGAGGAGGTGCAGGCCGAGCGCACTGGGGCGCGTTTCCTGGTCACGGGCATCCGCCCAGCCGTCCAGGCCCCAGCGGATCGCGCCAGGGGCGCGCAGCGCGATGGTGAGCGCACAGCCCTCCGGGATCTGCGTGAGAGGTGCCTGCTCGGTCCAGATGAGGCGCCGCAGCTGGGGGCGTTCCCCGCGGTAGCGCGACCACACGGCCGCCGGGCGGTCAAAGGGTCGCTTCAGCTCCCGTGAGGCGGCGAGCTTCAGGTACTCCGCGTGTGCCCACACGAGCGGCATGGCAGCTCCGGTGGGCCGTCCCGGGGCCAGGCCGCGTGCCGGGATCGGAGCGCTGTCCCACACCTGCTCCGGGAGCATGCCGCCGGCGGAGGCCATACGGGCCATGGTCTCGAGGTAAGGCAGCGGATCGCGGCCTGCGCACAGCTCGTAGTGTCCGCGTTCGCCGCTCAGGAGCGGCCAGGCGCGGCCCCGGCCGGTCCCGTCGTAGGCACTGCCGTCGTCGTGCTCCCCGTAGCCATCCTCGTTGTAGCGGTGCCAGCACGGACCGCACGGGGTCTGCACCTTGAGCAGCGCATCGGCGATCTTCAGCGTGCCGAGGATCAGGGGGTCCTGCGGGCTGCGCAGCCCGAAGCGCACCAGCTGCAGGAAGTCCACGCTCACCTGCGCACTCACCGGCAGGTTCGGGTCGACCATGAGGTTGCGGATGGGCAGCAGCTGGTCCGGTGCCGCGCGGTCACCGGCGAGTGATTCACGCGGCGCGACGCGCACGTAGTAACCGGGCACCCCGTAGAGGCGCGCCAGCGGCATGTCGCGCACGCTGGTCCACTCATCCAGCTGTGCGTTCCAGTAGTCGGCGAACGCCAGCGCAAGGTCACGGGCCTCGGCGGGCAGATACGCAGCGCCCGCCACCAGCGCCGCGATGCACACGGCGAGGGTGAAGGTGTTGAGGCCGGCGTCCTCCTCCCAGCGGTCCTGGTCGGTCACCGGGCCCTGGCGCACCAGGAACCCGAGTGCCCGCAGCACCATGTCACGCACATCCGTGCCGGCGAGCGCGGCGCGCTCATCGAGCGCCGCCGCCAGCAGCACCGGGAAGGCGGTCTCATCGAGCTGCACGCCGAGCCAGTGGCCGGTGCCACCGAGCCACTGGTTCTGATTCCAGTGACCGTCCTCGTTCTGCGTCGCGATCAGGTATCCCAGAGCGTTGCGGGCCTCCCGCAGCGCCCCCACTGCGAGCAGCGCCCCGGCGCTCTCGCACAGGTCGCGTGGCCACACGAGGTGATAGCCCTCGCGCTCCTCGCGAGTATTGCCCCAGGGCACGCTCAGGCTTGCCACCATGGCGCCCGGGTAGGTCTTGTCCTGGTGCACCCGCAGCACCGTGGTCGATATCTGCACCTGCGCGGCGCACTCATCGGGCAGGTCTGCCGCCAGTGCCTTCTCGGAGGCATTGGCCACATGCCAGCGCGTCCAGGCCGTGAGCTGCCGCTCCCAGGAGACCGCGAATGGCTCCGTCAGCGCGGTGCGCGCGAGCGTGGCTGCCGCCTCGGTGCTGCCCGCGAAGCCGAGCGAGAGGACCGCGTGACGCGGCAGGCGTGCCCCGAGCGCCACGTTCCCCGGCCCCGCACTGTCGTAGGACCAGGTCATGGCGCCGTTGTGCGCGAAGTCCTGCCACAGATCACTCGTGCCGACGTTGCCGGCGCTCACCTGCCCGAAGGCCTCGGTCTGCTCGGGGGTGACGGCCAGCAGCGCCAGTGCGTAGGGCCCCTGCTGCGCGGTCAGCGCGCGCCGGCCGCGGTATTCGAGCACGCGCGCCACGTTGTTGGCGCCCGTGCCGCCCACGTGCGGCGCGAGCAGCACATAGGGCAGCAGCGCGGGGTCGCCCCCCAGGGCGACCTCGACCAGGAGCACGTCGCGGTGCTCGCAGGGCGTCACGCGCAGGGTGAGTTCGAAGCGCTCGTGGCGGTGCACGACGTGCACGGCCGGCGCCCCGGGTACGGCCAGCTGCAGCTCGTGCTGCCACAGGCGTTTCACTTCGACCCAGAAGCCCTTGCCGTCACTGACGATGAAGCCGAGATCCCGGATCTGCGGCACGTCGACCCGCGGAAAGTACACCTCGTTGACGATGCCGCCGCCGATGGTGAACCACAGGCGCGAGGAGCCGAGCGAACACCCCACCATCTCCTTGGCGCTGCTGCACCAGGTCGGCGCCAGACCTGGAGCCCCGGGGGCGGCGGCCATCAGCGCGCGCTGCCGGTGCGCGGTGCGGGGCTGTCGGGGAGCAGGCGCCCGGCGTGGCGCTGCCACAGCCGCAGGCCGCCGGCGAAGGCATTGCGGTTGTCGCCCAGGCGTGCCCCTTGCGGCAGGTGCTTCAGGCGCACGGCATTGCCGCCGCCGAGCACCACGTAGTCGACCTCGAAGGCACGCCGCAGCTGCTCGACGACCTCCTCTACGCTCTGGCGCCATTTCTTGTTGCCGCGCAGCCGCCGCCCGCGCTCGCCGAGGTAGTCCTCGTAGCTGAGGCCCTTGCGGTAGCTGACGTGCCCGAGTTCCGTGGGCTCGATGATCCCATCGATGATGAGGGTCACGCCGAGCCCCGTGCCGAGCCCGAGAAACAGCATGCGTCCGCCGGTGTAGCTGCCGAGGGCCTGCATGGCGGCGTCGTTGACGATGCGCACCGGCTTGCCGAGCGCACGCGCGAAGTCATAGCCGACCCACCCCTTGCCGAGGTTGTGGGGCTCCGCGGCGATGCGGTCGCGAAACACCACGCCCGGGTAGCCGATGGAGACGGCATCGTAGGCGAGACGCGGCGCGAGGCGCTTGAGCTCGCGCACCATCACGGCGGGCGTCAGCTTCGGCCCCGAGACGAACTTCAGCTCCGGCCCGCGCGCATCGACGCGGAACTTCACGTGCGTGCCGCCGACGTCGATGACGAGGATGCGTCGCGGGGTCCGGGAGGTAGCGGCCATGCGCTTCAGATTCTGGGCTTAATCAGCGGCCTTGACCATCCATCCTTCGACGGACGCAGGCGTGCCACGGCACTGGCACGCACGCCTCAGAAGAGGCCCGTGATGCGACCCTGGTCGTCCACGTCGATGGAGTTGGCGGCCGGCACCTTCGGCAGGCCCGGCATCGTCATGATGTCCCCGCAGATCATGATCACGAACTCGGCCCCGGCAGCGAGGCGCACCTCGCGAACGCTGACGATGTGCCCCTCGGGGGCGCCGCGCAGCTTCGGGTCGGTGGAGAACGAGTACTGCGTCTTGGCGACGCACACCGGGTAGTGACCGTAGCCGCCGTCCTGCAGCTGCTGGATCTGGCTGCGCACCTTCGCATCGGCGCTGATGTCGGCTGCGCGATAGATCTTGGTGGCGATCGCCTTCATTTTGTCCCAGAGGCTGGCGCTGTCCTCGTACACGAAGTGAAAGCCACTCGGTTCGCTGCACAGGCGGATCACCTCGCGACCGAGCTCCAGAGCACCCTTACCGCCCTCGGCGAAGTGGGTGGCGGCGACCACGCGCACGCCTCTTGTGGCGAAGCGCTCGATGAGGAGCTTGATTTCGCGATCGGTGTCCTCGGCGCGGCGGTTGATGCTCACCACGCACTGCAGGCCATAGTTGTTACGCACGTTGTCGATGTGGCGCTCGAGGTTGACGCTGCCCTTCTCGAGCGCCGCCAGATTCTCGCTCTTCAGGTCGGCAAGCTCCACGCCGCCGTGGTACTTCAGCGCCCGTATGGTGGCCACCACCACCGCGGCGCTCGGCTTGAGTCCCGCCTTGCGGCACTTGATGTCGACGAACTTCTCCGCCCCGAGGTCGGCACCGAAGCCGGCCTCCGTAACGACGTAGTCGGCCAGCCGCAGCGCTGCACGGGTGGCGATCACGGAGTTGCAGCCATGGGCAATGTTGGCGAACGGGCCGCCGTGGATGAACGCCGGGTTGTTCTCGAGCGTCTGCACCAGGTTGGGGGCGAGCGCGGTCTTCAGCAGCGCAGTCATCGCCCCGTGGGCTTTCAGGTCACGGGCCAGGATCGGCTGCCGGTCGTGGCGGTAGCCCACGACGATGCGCCCGAGGCGCTCCTTGAGATCCTTGAGGCTCGTGGCGAGGCACAGGATCGCCATCACCTCGGAGGCCACCACGATGTCAAAGCCGTCCTCGCGGGGCACGCCGTTGCCGCTGCCGCCGAGCCCCACGACGATGTGGCGCAGGGCGCGGTCGTTGACGTCGACCACGCGCCGCCAGGTGACGCGGCGCACGTCGAAACCGAGCTCGTTCCCCTGCTGGATGTGGTTGTCGATGAGCGCGGCGAGCAGGTTGTTGGCAAGCGCGATGGCGGCGAAGTCGCCGGTGAAGTGCAGGTTGATGTCCTCCATGGGCACCACCTGCGAGTAACCACCGCCCGCAGCCCCACCCTTCATGCCGAACACCGGGCCGAGCGCCGGCTCACGCAGGCACACGATGGCGCGCTTGCCGAGCTGGTTCAGCGCATCCCCGAGTCCCACCGTCGTCGTGGTCTTGCCCTCACCGGCCGGCGTGGGGGAGATGGCGGTCACCAGCACCAGCTTGCCCTCGGGACGGTCGCCGAGCTGGGCGAGGTAATCGAGCGATACCTTCGCCTTGTAGTGCCCGTAGGGCTCAAGACTGTCCTCGGGGATGCCGAGGCGCTCACGCGCCAGGGGCGCGATGGGCTTGAGTCTTGCGCGTTGCGCAATCTCGATGTTGCTCGGGACCGGCGTGGCGGGGGTTTCGCTGGGCTTCGCAGACATGTTTTGTGCCGTGAGTGCTAGTCGCGGGGACGGTCATGCTATCAGAGGGCAGAACCGCCCGCGCAGGCGCAGGTTGGCTACAATCGGCGCCGATGCTGTGGCTCAAGGCGTTTCACGTGGTGTTCGTGGTGACCTGGTTCGCCGGCCTGTTCTATCTGCCGCGCCTGTACGTCTACCACGGCGCGGCGAGCGACAAACTCTCGCTGGCGCGCTTCATCGTGATGGAGCGCCGCCTGTTCTTCATCATGACGCTCGGGGCGCTGCTGGCGGTGCTGTTCGGCATCGCCATGATCGTTGGCGCACCCGCCTATCTGCAGCTGGGATGGCTGCGTGCGAAGCTGCTGCTGGTGGCCGGCCTCGTCGGCTACCACGCCTGGTGCTACCAGCTGATGCTCGAGCTGCGGGCCGGCCGGCCACCGCGCACGCAGCGCTGGTACCGGCTCTTCAACGAGGTACCGGCGCTGTTCCTGGTGGCGATCGTGGTGCTCGCCGTCGTCAAACCCTGACGGCGCGGCGCGCCCAGGCGCCGCCCCCGGTCACCAGATGCGGACGCGCTCCTCCGGGGCGATGTACATCTTGTCGCCCGGCTTCACCCCGAAGGCCTCGTACCACACGTCGATGTTGGGCAACGGGCCGTTGACGCGGAAGCGCGACGGGCTGTGCACGTCCGACATCACCAGTTCCCGCAGCGCGCCGTCGCGGTACTTCTCGCGCCACACCTGGGCGTAGGCGAGGAAGAAGCGCTGGTCGCCGCTGAGGCCGTCGATCACCGGCGCAGGCTTGCCGTTGAGCGAGATCAGGTAGGCCTCGTGCGCCATATTGAGGCCGCCGAGGTCGCCGATGTTCTCCCCGATGGTGTTGGCGCCCGAGACATTCAGGCCCGGCAGCGCCTCGAAGCCGGAGAATTCCTTGATCAGCCTGTCCTTGCGCAGCTCGAACACCTGGGCGTCCTTGGCCGTCCACCAGTCCTTCATGGAGCCGTCGGGCCCGAACTTGCGCCCCTGGTCGTCGAAGCCGTGGCCCATCTCGTGCCCGATGACGGCGCCGATGGCGCCGTAGTTCACTGCGGCGTCCGCGTTGGGGTCAAAGAACGGCGGCTGCAGGATCGCGGCCGGGAACACGATCTCGTTGTTGAGCGGGTTGTAGTAGGCGTTGATCTCCTGCGGATTCATGCCCCACTCGCTGCGGTCGACCGGCTTGTCGATGCGCGCCACCTGGTAGTCCCACCACCACTGCGCGGCGCGCCGCGCATTGCCCACCGGGTCGTCGGCCCGGATGACGAGGGCCGAGTAGTCCTTCCAGTTGTCCGGGTAGCCGATCTTGGGGGTGAAGCTTGCGAGCTTCTCGTGGGCGCGCGTCTTGGTCTCGGGCGTCATCCAGTCGAGGGCGTCGATACGCTGGCTGAGGGCCGAGCGCAGGTCCGCTACCAGCTGCTGCATCTTGGCCTTGGAGTCGGGCGGGAAGTATTCGGCCACGTAGAGCCGGCCGACGGCTTCACCGATGGCACCATCCACTGAGTCGACGCCCCGCTTCCAGCGCTCCCGCTGCTGCGGCTGCCCGCGCATGGCCTGGCCGTAGAAGGCGAACCGCGCGCGGTCGAAGCGCTGCGGCAGGTAGGGCGCGTTGTCGTTCAGGTAGTGGAAGGTCAGGAACGCCTTGAGCGTCGGCAGCGGCGTGCGGTCGAAGAGCTTCGCCAGGTCGCGGATCGCCGTAAGCTCGCTCAGCACCACGTCCTTGCGGCCGCCGAGCTGCTGGGCGTCGAGGAAGGTCTGCCAGGGGAAGCCCGGCGCGTAGGCGAGCAGCTGTGCCTTGGTGCGCGGGTTATAGGTGGCATCGACGTCGCGACGCTTCTCGATGGGCCACTGCAGCTTCGCCACCTCGGTCTCGAAGGCCATCACCTCGCGCGCCTGGGCGTGCGGATCGCTGCTGCCGCCGAGCGTCAGCATCTGCGCGACGTAGGCCACGTATTTCTCGCGCAGCGCCTGCAGCTGTGCGTCATCCTTCAGGTAGTAATCGCGGTCCGGCAGGCCGAGCGAGGACTCGCTGATCACGACCGCGTAGCGGTCGGGGTCCTTGAAGTCCGGCGTCAGCTGTACGTCGAACAGCGTCGCGTAGCCAATGCTGCCGAAGAGGCGCGCGATGTCGCCACGGGACTTGGCGGCGGCGATGCGCCCGAGATCATCCTGCGCAGGCGCAAGGTCGTGCGCCTCGATGGCCGCCTCATCCATGTAGGCCGCGTAGTAGTCGCCGATCTGCTGCGCGGGGGTGCCGTTGGGGGCGTGCTCTGCGGCGGCCTTCTCGATGATGAGCCGCACGCGCTCCTTGGACAGTTCATCCAGGCGGTCGAACGGGCCGAAGCTCGACTTGTCGGCGGGGATCGCGAAGCTGCGGTCCCAGCCGCCGTTGGCGAACTCGAAGAAGTCATCGCCGGGCTTCACGCTCTTATCGCCCGCACTCAGATCCACCCCGAAATCACCGATCGCGGGCTTAGGCACCGGGACCGCGGGGACCGGGGCGGCAGTGGTTGCCACAGGGGCAGCAGGAACTGGCACGGGTTTCTCCTCGGCCGGCTTGGACGCACAGGCAGCGAGCGCTAGCAGCGCGAGCGCGCAGCACACTGGTTTCATGAGATCGGGCCCCCTCATCTGAATGCAAGGGCGGCATGATACGGCAGCACCGCACGGCCAGTGCCGCCCATGCAACTAAATGTTTTCGTTCAGCTTCCGGGAGCCTCGGCCCAACGGGGAAACCCCTCGGTTCACCTCAGGCATCAGGTGAATTCGCGCACCAGGTCGCCCCATACCGCGGGTGCCTGCGGGGCGGGTGCCTGCACTTCCGTGCCGAGGTAGAGGAAGCCGACGATGGCGTCGGCGCTCTCGAACCCGAGCGCCCGCTTCACCTCATCGTCGTAGGCGGCCGCTCCGGTCTTCCACATCGCATTGAAGCCCAGCGCCACCGCGGCCAGCATCATGGCCTCGGTCGCAGCCGCCACCGCCAGCAACTGCTCGACGGGGGGTACTTTGGCGTGGGCGGTGTTGAAGTGCGCGCCCACCACCACGATGAGCGGTGCCCGCAGCGCCTTGGCGCGCTCGCGCTGCAGCGTCTCCTCGCTCACCTTCCCGTGCGTGCGCGCCAGGTGCGCGGCGAGCAGTTCGCCGAAGCGCTGGCGTGCTGCTGCCCGTACCACGAGGAAGCGCCACGGGCGCAGGCGGCCGTGGTCGGGAGCGCGCGCGGCGCTGGCGAAGATCAGCTCGAGCGCCGCCGCGTCGGGGGCCGGCTCGGTGAGTGCGCGCGCCGAGCGGCGCGTCAGGAGCAGGTCTATGGCTTGCATCCCCACATTGTCGCAGACTTCGGCGAGGATGCTGGTCACTGCCGAAAGCTGCGAGCGCAACAAGGGGCCGATACTCGGGGTGCTCAGGCGCGAGCTCGCCGGCGCGCGCACGGTGCTGGAGATCGGCAGCGGCACCGGCCAGCACGCGGTCTACTTCGCTGCGCAGTTGCCCCAGCTCAGCTGGCAGGCGAGCGAAGTACCCGCGCTCCTGCCCGGGCTCGAGGAGCGCCTGCGGCTTGCGGGCGCGCCCAACCTCCCCGCCCCGCTCGCGCTCGACGTGCGCACCACGCCCTGGCCGCTCGCGCCGGTGGACGCCATCTTCAGCGCCAATACGCTGCACATCATGGGCATGGACGGCGTGCGCGACTTCTTCCGCGGGGCCGGCACGGCGCTCGGCGCGCGCGGCAGCCTGTGCGTCTATGGCCCCTTCAATTACCGCGGCGCCTTCACCAGCGACAGCAACGCCCAGTTCGATGCCTGGCTGAAGGCACGCGACCCGCAAAGTGGTATCCGCGACTTCGAGGTGCTCGATGCACTGGCGCGCGCTGCGGGCCTCAGCCTGGCCGCCGATCACCCCATGCCGGCCAACAACCACACCCTGGTGTGGCGGCGGGCACCGGCCGCATCGTAGAGTGCCTCATGAGCAGCATCAGCCCGGCAGCGATCCGCGATGCCATCCGCGCGATCCCTGATTACCCGAAGCCCGGAGTCATCTTCCGCGACATCACGACGCTCCTTGGCGATGCGCGCGTGTTCCGCGCCGTCATAGACGAGCTGGTGGAACCCTGGGCCGCCGCGGGCATCGCCTACGTGGCCGGGATCGAGGCGCGCGGCTTCATCCTCGGCGGGGCGATGGCGCACCAGCTGTCAGCGGGCTTCGTGCCGATCCGCAAGAAGGGCAAGCTGCCGCACGCAACCGTGAGCGTCGCCTACTCACTGGAGTACGGCCTCGACGAGATGGAGATGCACCGCGATGCCGTGCCGCCCGGGGCGCGCATCCTCCTCGTCGATGACCTGATCGCAACAGGAGGCACGGCGACGGCGGCGGTGAAGCTCCTGCGCTCGCTCGGGGCGCAGGTGCTGGCCGCCTGCTTCATCGTCGACCTGCCGGAACTGAAAGGCTCGGCACGCCTCGCCGAGCTTGAGGTGCCGGTACGAAAGCTGGTGAGCTTCGAGGGCGGCTGAGCCGCGTCGCGGTCCCGGCTTTTGCCGGGATAATTTTACTTATATTTCAGCAATATAGACGCGATCAGACCGCGAACATTACGTTGTGGTCATACGCCGTTTGCGGTGCGGGATTGCGTTCATAATACGCGCGCCTTGGGGACTGGGAGCCTGCCCGGCTGATGCGCGTAGCGGACGCACATGAGCCGGTCAGGCACCCGCCAGGGTGAAGCTGCGGATCCCCCAAATTCTGGAGACTACATCGATGTTCAAGAAGCTCATTCCCGTCGTTGCGTTTGCCCTGATTGCCGGCCCGGTGTTCGCCGCTGATACGGCCCCGGCCTCCACGCCGAGCACCACCAGCTCGGGCAAGCACAAGAAGCACCACAGCAAGTCGCACAAGAGCACCTCGACGCCTGCGGCCACGCCGGCTCCGAAGTAAGAGTTAGTACTCGCTAACTTTGAAGGGCCCCGTCCGCAAGGACGGGGCCCTTTGCTTTTGCAGGGGGTGCCCAGGGCTTGCGGCTGCCGCCAAAGCGGTTCACATTCCGGCCATGGATGGCAGCCAACAAACCGCGATACATCAGGCGCTGGTTGAGGTCCAACATGCCGTCACGAGCATGACCTTCCCGAGCTGCGACCAGGAGGACCTCATCGAGGCCATCGACCAGGTCGAGGGCCAGATGCACACCGAGCACCCGAACCTGGCGCTCATGTGCCGCTTCCTCAACTCCTTTGCCCGCAGCCTGCGCGCCCAGCCCGAGGCCCGCGAGGCGTGCCTTGCGATCGAGGATGCCATCGGCAAGGCCGGCATGCCCAGCACCTGGCAGTCCGGCGTCTGATCCCGCCGACCGCGCGCACCCGCCTCGCCCGTCGCAAGGACCGCGGCACCCATGAGCGCGCCACGGTCCACGCCATCCTCGATGAGGCGCTCTATTGCCACGTGGGTTTCAGCCTCGAGGCACAGCCCTACGTCATTCCCACCGTCCACGCGCGCGTCGGCGAGCACCTGTACCTGCACGGCTCGGTGGCCAGTCGCATGCTCGGCGCCCTCACCGGCAGCACCCCGCTGTGCGTGACGGTGACGCTGCTCGACGGGCTGGTGCTGGCGCGCTCCGGCTTCAACCATTCCATGAACTACCGCTCGGTGGTCATTCTCGGCACCGCCACCGAGATCACGGATGAGGACCAGAAGCGCGCGGCCCTCGATGCACTGGTCAACCGTGTGCTTCCCGGGCGTGCCGCCGAGGTGCGCGCCGCGAACGGCAAGGAACTCAACGCGACCAGCGTGCTGCGCCTGCCGATTGCGGAAGCCTCCGCCAAGATCCGCAGCGGGCCGCCACACGATGACGAGGAAGACCATGCACTCGGCTGCTGGGCGGGGGTGCTGCCGCTGCGACTGACGGCGCTCGCCCCCGAGCCCGACCCGCGCCTGCCCCCGGGCATTGCGCCGCCTGACTCACTCGTGCACTGGTCGCGCAGAGAGAAGCCACCCGGCTCCCAGGGGTGACGGGCTGCTGCAGCCGAGGCACGCTGCGCGAGACGTTGCGCACCCGCTCCCGCCCCCGCTAAGTTGGGCGCGATGTTCAGCGCCCTCTCCCAGTGTCTGATCCTGCTGGCCGGCTCGGTGTTCATGGTCACCTTGGCGCGGCGCCTGGCGTTGCCCACCAGCATGGCCTACCTCGTGGTGGGGCTGGCAATCGGCCCGTACGCACTCGGCGTGGTCTCCGACTCGGGCGCCACGCGCCTGCTGGCCGAACTCGGGGTGGCGTTCCTGCTGTTCACCCTGGGGCTGGAGTTCTCGCTGCCGCGCATGCTCGCGATGCGCCGCGAGGTGTTCGGCCTCGGGGCGGCGCAGGTGACCCTCACCGCCTCGGTGTTTGCGCTGCTCGCGCACCTGCTCGCTGGCATACCGTGGCTCGTGGCAGTGGTGCTGGGCGGGGCGATTTCGATGAGCTCGACCGCGATCCTGCTGCAGCAGCTGACGGAGCGCTCCGAGCTCAACCGTACCCACGGGCGCCTCGCCTTCGCGATGCTGCTGTTCCAGGACCTCGCCTTCGTGCCGTTCCTCGCCCTGGGTTCGGTGCTCATCTCGGGCGAGGACCAGCTGCAGCTGAGCCAAGGGCTGGTGCCGGTGCTCGGCGGCGTGCTGGCGATCGTGGCGGTGCTCGCGGCGGGGCGCTGGCTGCTGCGGCCGCTGTTCCACGTGATCGCCCACAGCCGCCTGCGCGAGCTGTTCACGCTCACGGTGCTGCTGGTGGTGCTGTCCTCGGCCTGGATCTGCCACAGCGCCGGGCTCTCGTTCGCGCTCGGCGCCTTCCTCGCCGGGATGATGCTCGCCGAGACCGAGTACCGGCACCAGATCGAGGCGGTGATCCGCCCGTTCCGCGACATCCTGCTCGGGCTGTTCTTCATCTCGGTGGGGATGCTGCTCGACCTGCGCCAGCTCGGCCGGCCGGCGGAGCTGGCGACGGTGCTGCTCATGCTGGTCACCCTGGTGGTGCTCAAGGCACTGCTGGCGGCGCTGGTGACACGGCCGTTCACCAACTCGCGCTTCAAGGCGCTGCGCACCGGTATCGTCATGTCGATCGGCGGGGAGTTCGGCATTGCCCTGTGCAGCATCCTGCTGCAGGCGCGGCTGCTGCCCGAGGGCACCGGCGGTGCGCTCCTCATCGCGATGGTGCTGTCGATGGTGCTCAGTCCCTTGATCCTCAACAACAACAAGCGCGTCGCCCGCTGGCTGCTCGGGGAACAGGCACCGCTGCGCACGGCGAGCGAGCGCGAAGAGGCAGCGACGCACGAGATCGCCGAGCGCGACCACGTCATCCTGTGCGGCTTCGGGCGCGTAGGGCAGAACGTGGCGCGCGTGCTCGAGTCGCAGGGCTTCGAGTACATCGCGCTCGACCTCGACCCGGCACGCATCCGCGCCGCGCGCCAGGCAGGCGATCCGGTGATGTTCGGGGACTCCTCGGACGAGGAGATGCTCGGCAAGGCCGGCGTCGCGACCGCCAGCGCGGTGGTGATCAGCTTCTCGGACCCGGCGACCTCGATCGGGATCCTGCACAGCGTGCGCCGCGTGCGCCCCGAGGTGCCGGTGCTGGTGCGCACCCAGGACGATGCGCGTATCCAGGAGCTGCAGGACGCCGGAGCCACGGACGTGGTCCCGGAGACCTTCGAGGCGAGCCTGATGCTGGTCTCGCACGTGCTCATGCTGCTGCACGTGCCGGTGTCACGCGTGGTGCGCACGCTCGGTGAGATCCGCAACAGCCGCTATGCCGTGCTGCGCAACCTGGTGCGCAGCGGTGATGCCCGCCCGGTCGATGAGCTCAGCGAGCACCGCGAGGAGATCAAGTCCGTCGTTATCCCCCCCGGGGCCTGGTCGGTGGGCCGCAGCCTCGCCGAGGTGCGCAGCCACGGGGTGGAGGTCGCCTTCACCGGCGTACGCCGCCACGGCATCCTCGGCCGCGAGCCCGCCGGCGACACGGTGCTGCGCGACGGCGACATCGTCGTCATCTATGGGCAGCCCGAGGAGCTGGAGCGCGCCGAGGCGGTGCTGCTGGCCGGTTGAAACACCCAGGGGCGCGCCCCGGTAGAATGATCGCCCGGCCCGGGTGCCGGGAACCCCCGGGACAGACAAGGGCCGCCCATGCACAAGAGCCGACTCGCAGGATTCATCATTGACTGCCAGACGCAGGACCTCGACGCCAGCGCCCACTTCTGGGGAGCCGCACTCGGGATGAAGAGCGAGGCGGCGGCGGCGGCCGCGGAAGCCCTCTACCGGCGCCTGTCCACCGCCCCGGACGAGTTGCACGTGGAGGTGCAGCAGGTGCAGCACCCGAGCCGCGTGCACCTGGACATCGAAGCGGACGACATCGAGGCGGAAGTGCGGCGCCTTGAGGCACTCGGCGCGCGCCGCGTCGGCGCGGTCAGCACCTGGGTGGTGATGGAGGCCCCGACCGGGCATCGCTTCTGCGTGGTGCCAGTGCAGCGCAGCGACTTCGACGCCAACGCCAACACCTGGCCCTGAATGAAGCGCGCCGACATCCACTTCCCGCCCAAGCACGAGCCGCTGCGCGATGACGTGCACGCGCTCGGGGCGCTGGTTGGCGAGATCCTGCACGAGCAGGGCGGCGAGCGGCTGTTCGCGCTGGTGGAGAGCGACCGGGTCACCGCGATCCGGGGCCGCAACGGCGACGCCGCGGCGCGTGCGGAACTGGCGGCACAGGTGCGCGAGCGGCCGCCGGCACTGGCGCGCGACCTGGTGCGCGCCTTCTCCATGTGGTTCCAGGCCGTTAATCTTGCCGAGAAGGTGCACCGCATACGCCGGCGGCGCGACTACTTCGTCAAGGACAGCCAGCGACCACAGCCCGGCGGCGTCGAGGATGCCATCGCGGCGCTGCGCGCGCAGGGCCTGGATGCACAGCAGGTGACCGAGCTGCTCGGGGCGCTCTCAATCGAGCCGGTGTTCGCCCCCCACTCCACCGAGGCCGCGCGCCGTACGCTGCTCGGCAAGCAGCTGCGCGTCGCGCAGCGCCTGCTGGAACGGCTCGACCCGAGCCTGACGCCGCACGAGTCCCGGAGCATCTGGGACAACATCCGCATGGAGCTCACCAGCGGCTGGCAGACCGAGGAGCTGCCGCGCGCGCGACTCACGGTCGCCGACGAGCGCGAGCAGATCCTCTTTTACTTCATCGACGTGCTGTACCGCGTGGTGCCGGCCTTCTACGAGGAGATCGCCCAGGCGCTGGAGAAGGTCTACGAGACGCGGCACGGCGCGCTGCGCGTGCCCTCGATCCTGCACTTTGGCTCCTGGGCGGGCGGGGACATGGACGGCAACCCCGACGTGCACGCCAAGACCATCCGCGAGACCCTGGCGCGCCAGCAGCAGGTGATCATCAACGCCTACTTCCAGGAGTGCCAGGAACTGGCGCGGCGCCTGTCGCAGAGCGCCAGCCGCGTGTCCGCCTCCGCCGAGCTCGCCAAGCAGCTCGAGCATTACGTCACCCTGCTGCCGGGCGCGCGCGCCATCACGCCGGTGCGCCACGACCGCATGCCCTACCGGGTATTCCTGGCGCAGATCGGCGAGCGCCTGCGCGGTGCCTTCGAGGGCCGCGCCAGCGGCTACGAGAAGGCGCGGCAGTTCCGCGACGACATCGCGCTGATCGCCAGCAGCCTCAAGGCCAACAAGGGCACCAACGCCGGCCTCTTCTATGTCGAGCGGCTGCTGCGCCGCATCGACGCCTTCGGCTTCCACCTCGCCACCCTCGACGTGCGCCAGCAGGCGAGCGTCCTGCACCAGGTGATCGCGCAGGGCATGGCCGATGAGCACTGGCTCACGCGCAGCCGTCGCGAGCGGCGCGACCTGCTGGCCGAGGCGCTGGAAAAGGACCGCGGTCCGGTGACCGAGCTCGACGCGCTCGGCAAGCGCACGCTGGCGGTGTTCGATGCCATCATGCAGGGGCGGCACCGCTACGGCGCGGACGCCATCGGCTACTTCATCATCTCCGGCGCCACCGGCGCCGATGACATGCTGGCAGCGCTCCTGCTGGCACACTGGGCGGCGGCCTACGACAAGTACAGCGGCGAGGTGGCGCTCGACATCGCCCCGCAGTTCGAGAGCGAGGAATCGCTGCGCGGCTGCGGCGCCATCCTCGAGGAGCTGCTCGCCGACCCGCTCTACCGCCGCCACCTGGAGGCGCGCGGCCGCCGCCAGTGCGTGTTGATCGGCTACTCGGACAGCAACAAGGAGGCCGGCACCTGTACCTCGCGCTTCCTCATCCACCAGGCGCAGGCGGAGATCGCACGCGTGCTCGCGGCCGCCGGCGAGCGGCCGGTGCTGTTCCATGCCCGTGGCGGCAGCCTCGCGCGCGGCGGCGGCCGCATCGAGTCGATCATCAAGGCCGCCCCCGCCGGGGCCATCGACGGGGTGCTGCGCATCCGCGAGCAGGGCTCGACCGTCAAGCAGGGCTATGGGCTGCGCCCCATCGCCATGCGCACGCTCGAGCGCGCCTTCAATGCCCTGAGCCTCGCCACCGCGGCCGTGCACAGCGGGCAGGCGCAGGCGGACTCCGGGGCGCACCTGGAGGTCGCGGGGCTCATCGCACACGAGAGCCGCGAAGCCTACCGGCGCCTGGTGTACGCGGGTCCTGAGTTCTACGAGTTCTTCCAGGCGGCCACCCCGATCGACGTCATCGAGCGCATGCAGATCGGCTCGCGCTCGGTGCATCGCAGTGCGGACGCCGGCCTCGATGCCCTGCTGCCGGTGCCCTGGGTGTTCGCCTGGTCGCAGGCGCGCTTCATGCTGCCGGGCTGGTATGGCGCCGGCAGCGGGCTTGCGGCCGCGGTGCGCTCACTCGGGGCCGCCCGGGTGCGCGAGGCGTACGAGGGCTGGTTCTTCCTGCGCAACCTCGTTGATGACATCGAGACCATGCTGGCGCGTGCGGACCTCGAGATCGCCCGTTACTACGAGGACCTGAGCGCAGCGCCGCTGCGCCGCTTCGGCGGCGACATCCGCGCCGAATACCAGCTCGCCTGCGAGCAGATCCTCGCGATCAAGAACAGCCGCGAGCTGCTCGATTCCGATCCGACCCTGCAGCGCTCCATCCGCCTGCGCAACCCGTACGTGGACCCGATGAACCTCATGCAGGTCGACCTGCTGCGGCGCTGGCGCGCCGGCGGGCGTGAGGACCATGACCTGTTCGCCGCCCTGCTCGCCAGCGTCGGCGGCATCGCCGAGGGTCTGCAGAGCACCGGCTGATGAGCGCAGCGCAGCAAATCACCGTGCGACCCGCGGTGCGCGCCGATGCCGCCCTGGTGCTCGCCTTCATCCGCGAGCTGGCCGTGTACGAGCGCCTCGAGCACCAGGTGGTTGCGACGGTGGCAGACATCGAGGCAGCGCTCTTCGGGGAGCGCCCTTGCGCGGAGGTCGTATTCGCCTGCCTCGAGGGCGTGCCGCTCGGCTTCGCCCTGTTCTTCCACAACTTCTCCACCTTCCTCGGCAAGCCCGGCATCTACCTCGAGGACCTGTTCGTGCGGCCCGAGGCGCGCGGCCTCGGCCTCGGCCGCCGCCTGCTGGCGTGGCTCGCGCGCACGACGCTGGAGCGCGGTGGCGCGCGCCTGGACTGGGCGGTGCTCGACTGGAACGAGCCATCCATCGGCTTCTATCGCAGCCTCGGGGCCGTGCCCCTCGATGAGTGGACGACCTTCAGGATGAGCGGGGAGGCACTCGAGGCGCTGGCACGCAGCTAGCGGCGTAAAAATACTCGGTGGATCAGAGACTTAGGAACCCCCGCACTGCAGGCGGCGGCCAGGGTCCGCGGCGCTCAGGAACCCATCAGCACGGTAGTGTCGTAGCTCTCGAAGCCCTGGATGGCACGCGCGTAGGCGTTGAACACCAGCCGCTCGGCAACCTTGTCGGCGCGCGGCGCGAGCAGCATGCGCAGCACGACGTCATCGGCCGGACGCGTGGCTTCCTCGGCGAGGAGCTGCTCGATGACGCGGGTGATGCGGTGGTAGATCTCGTTCACGAAGCGCAGGTGGGCGCCATCGTGCACCTGCTCGGCACCCGGGCCGTAGGTACCGCGGGCTTCCTCGGCCAGTTCGCGCAGAAACAGGTTCAGGAGCCGCGCCTTGTCGACCAGCCGCAGCTCGGCATAGAACTGGATTTCGGAATTGAGGTTCATAAAGCCCCCAGGCGGCCTACCTCATCACTACGCCGGGAAGAAATCAATGGGCTTGGTGATCGTGATCACGTCGACGTCTTCCTTGCCGAACTGCATGAGCCGCACCATGGCGACGATCTTCTGCTCCAGCTCCGGGTCGTGCAGCTCGCTCGACACCACGCGGCACATCGTGACGTCCCCGCTCGGGGCGATGGTGAACTCCAGCACCACCTTGCCATGCAGGTCGGCGTTATCGCGCAGCGCGCGCGCGTACAGGCTGTAGATGCGCCCCTTGTTCTTGTCGAACAGCAGCGCGATCTCCTCGGCCGAACGCCCGGGCCTGCCGCCGCCCCCGCCCGCGGTGGGGGTGCGGTTGTTCACGCTGCCGTGCACGATCCCCGAGGACACCGCGGTGGTGGTATTGCCGGTGAGCGAGCCCGCGCCGCTGCCGAAGCCGCGGCTGCTGTCGGCGGAGGTGATGCCGCCGCTGCCGGCGCCGACCTTGGAGGTGATCAGCGAGCGCTCGGCGTGCGCATCCGCGCCCACGGCGCCGGAAAGGTTCTTGGTCTCGAGGGGCTTGAGGTCCATGACGTCGCGCAGGTCGGCGAGCTCATCCTTCACCTGGTTCAGCTGCTTCTGCGCCTTCTCATGCGCCTGCTGATGCTGATCCACGGGCGGCGGGACAATCGCCACCACCTTGGGCTCGATCTTGGGCTTCTCCTGCGGCTTGGGCGGCGGCGGGGGCGGCGGCGGCTTCGGCTTCTCCTCGAGCATCACGCGCGCCAGGCGCTGCGGCACGTCCTCGGTGGTCGGCGCTGCGGGCTTGGGCAGCAGCGGGAACAGAATCCCGAGCAGCACCAGGATGATGAGCAGCACCCGCAGGATCTTGCGGAAGCGGACACTGGCTTCCGGGTCGCCTTCCCAGGGCAGTTCGTATTCGCGGTAATAGGGTGCGAGCAGCATGTCGTGCCTAACCGGGCTTGAACGTGCCGGCGGCCACCGGCTTTTCCTTCTGGATGACGGCGAGCGAGATGCGGCCGTAGTCCGCATCGGTGCAGGTCGCCATGACGCGCTTGAGCACGTCGTAGGGGATGGCCTTGTCGGCCATGATCGTGATCTCGCGCTGCGCGAGGTCCTTCTCGGTCATCTCCTTGCCCACCAGCAGCGGGCGCTTGAGCGCGGCGCGCAGCGGTTCCACCAACGGGCCGGGTGCGGCGCGGATGTCGGCGATGCTGGTGATGAACTCGCCCTGCACGAACAGGTCGTTCTTGGTGATCATGACGACCACCGACTGCTTGGGTGCCGTCTGCGCGATCGACTGCGGGATCTCGATGCCCTTGGAGTTCTGGATGACCTCGACCTCGGTCGAGTAAACCAGGAGGAACGCCACCATCACCGAGAGGATGTCGATCAGCGGGATCAGGTTCAGCTGCGCGTCGGCGCGGTTGCGCAGGTGGTGCTGCGCCATGCGCAGCGCGCGGTTGGAGATGCTCATGGGGGCGCTCCCTTGGCAGCAGCTACCGGCGTGGTCGCGGGAGCCGCGGCGGGCGCCGCGGCATCGGTGGCCGGCGCGTCGCCGATGGAGATGTCCGGGAACAGCTCCGCCTGCACCAGGTCCATGCCCGAGCCGCTCTCGAACACGCGCACCCGGTCCATCACCTGCACCAGGGTGTCGTAGGGCGTATCGGTCTCGAGCAGGATCGTGGCCTCGGTCTTCTCCGGGAACTTCGCCTTGACGCGCTTCAGGTACTCGGTGAGGCCGTCGTAGTCGTAGCCGTGCCCGGTGTTGGGGAAGGTCGCAAGCGGGCCGCTGTTGCGGTCGGTGACCTGCAGCAGGTCCTTGCGCACCATGACCTCCAGCACCAGGCCCGGCGGGGGGTCGCGGAACTCGGTCTGGGCCGCCGGCAGGTTCAGCTGCAGGATCACGGTGCGGGAGAACACCGCGGTCATGAGCAGGAACGTCACGAGCACCGTGAAGATGTCGATCATCGGCACGAGCAACAGCTCGGCCGGCTTGCGGGAGTGGCGCTCCAGCTTGCGGTATTGGTATGAACGACGCATGCGGGACCCTTAAGCCCTGCCGACGAACGCGAGGGGCACTGGCTTCAGGCCGCCGCGGGGGCGGCCTGGCGCTCGGTGATCGCGTTGAGGAACTTGACCGAGGCCATCTCCAGGCTGTCGATCAGTTCGGTCGTCTTGGTCTGCAGGAACGCATGGATGAAGAGCAGCGGCACCGCCGTCATCAGTCCGAACGCGGTGCAGTTCATGGCGACCGAGATGCTGGCCGAGAGCAGGTTGGCCTTCTCCGCCGGGTTTACGGTGGCCACCGCCTGGAAGGCGCGGATCAGTCCCATGACGGTGCCGAGCAGTCCAAGCAGGGTTGCGAGGTTGGCGAAGGTCGCCAGGTAATGCGTGCGCTTCTCGAGCCGCGGCACGACCTCCATCAGGCTCTCTTCCATCGCCTTCTCGATGTCGTCGCGGCGGCGGGCGTTCTGGATGCGCGCCAGGCCGTAATTGAGTATGTGCCCGATGGCAGAGTCGGACTTCGAGGTGGCCTGCGCCACGCCGCGGAAGTTGCCCTGCGAGAGCATCGGCACGATCTCGTTCCAGAGGCTGCGGTTACGCGCCGCGGCCGCCGTGAGATAGATGTAGCGTTCGATGGCGATGGCGAGGCCCACCACGAACACGATTGCGATCGGGTACATGAAGTCCCCGCCGCCCTGAAAAAACCGAACAATTAAAGTCCACAGGTTCATCCGACACTCCCGCGCTCAAATGACCGCCACACAAGCACCAACACTAACCAAAACTGAATGACATAAGCGGAAAAAGCTGCGACCTGCCTCTCATCCGCGATGCTGCACCGGGGATATTTCAGGGCTTAGCGCCCGAATCTGGCACCGCGTCCGCTTTTGCCCCGGCGCCCTGCGGCTTCAGGGCGTCGTAATAGCGGTTTTCCCGCTTGAATACGTCCCTGTCCACCGGCTGCAGCACCTCATCCAGGAGGCTGTTCACCGGGCGACCGACCATGTCGCCCAGATCCGAGCGCTTCCAGGGAACGATATACAACACCTTGGGTAATTCACTGTTGCCGGTCACATCCGTCGCCTCGAGGTTCAGCCGGTCCGGACCCTTCTTGGCGGGCGTCTTGGCGGCGCCGGCCTTCGCCGCCGGGGCAGCGGGTGACTTCACGGGGGCGGCCGCAGCCACGGCAGGCGCTGCCGCGAGGGGCGCCGGGGCGGGGCCCTGGGCGGCGCCGGCGGGGAGGCTGCGGGTGGTATCCACCCCGGGCTCGAGTTCGTCCGGGCGCGGGATGGCCTTCGAGGGCGCTGCCGGTGCGGGTGCGGCCTGAGCCAGCACGCAGCCGACGGGCAGCGCCGCGAGAATCACGGCGAGAAGCGTGGCGGTGCGGGCATCCCGTGCGTGCATGATCAACCTCCTGCCTTGGGCGCGGCGGGCACCGCTGCATTGGCCGGGGCGGCACCCGGGTCGGGCGTGGGCGCCGGCGGGGCGTCCGCCGGTGCCATCGCAGGCGGCGGATTCGCATCCGGCGCCTTGATCCCCAGCCGCTGCCTGAGTTCAGCGATCCAGCTGTTCACCGGCTTGTCCTCGCCGGTGATGGCCTTGTACTGCTCAAACGCCTTGAGCGCGCGCTGCGGATCACCCAGATAGAGATCCGACAGCACGCCGAGGTTCCGCCACGCCGGCGCATAGCGCGGGTCGGCGGCAATCGCGTGCTCGTAGGAGTCGGCCGCCTCCTTGAAGCGGCCGCGCATGCGCTGCGTCACGCCAAGCTCGGTCCAGGCGAGCGCGTTGCCGCTCTCGCGGCCCACCGCGCCCTTGAGGCTCGCCTCGGACTGCTCAAGTTCGCCCTGCTTGCGCTGCAACAGGCCGAGATCCACCAGCGGCGCGGCAAATTCAGGATACTGCAGCGCCACCTGCTTGAAGCCGAGTTCGGCCTCAGTGGCGTTCCCGGCGCGCATGTAGCGCAGTGCCCGGTCAAAATCGCTGCGCGCCGCCGGGGGCGCGTCAGGCCGCGGTGTGCTGGCCACGACCGCCGCGCCGCCGGCAGCCGGCAGCGGCTGCGCGGCTCCCGGTGCCGGTGGCGTCACCGGCTGCGGCACCACCGGGGCAGGCTTGGGCGCGTGCGAGCTGCAGGCGCCGAGGAGCACGAGCACGCACGCCACGGGCGCGGCGCGCAGGCTACTGCAGGCTCGTGACGACATCGTGTGTCACCTCTGTCTTGCCATAGCGTGCGGGCTTGAGCTCGGCCAGCGCCTGGAAGCTCTTGCGCACCGAGTCATCGTAGACCCCGTCCTTGGCGCGGTCGGTGTTCAGCTCGTGCGCCTTGATCGCCTGCTCCTCGAAGGGGTACACCTGCTCCTCGAGCAGCGCGTTGTACTCCTCCAGCTCCTCGCCCTTGAGGTTCTTCGGGCGCTCCGAGGCCATCACGTCCTTGGCGAGCGTGCGGTACAGCTCGGCCATCTCGTAGGTCGCCGCGGTCGTAACCTCGGCGACCTGGTACTCGGCGGCACGTTTGTAGCCGTCCATCGCCGTCTCGAGCGCGTTGCGCTTCACGATCAGGCTCTTCTTCAAGGGCGCGGTCAGCCGCACCGCGCGGAACGCATCGCGCGCCGGCTGTGCGAGAGCCAGCTGTGACTTGGCCGCCAGGTAGTGAGTGCGCTCGGTGCGCTGTGCGCCGGCCTGGGCATCGGCGCTGATGATCTCGTGATACCAGTGATCGCGCCGCGCTGCGTCCCCGCCCTTGTCGGCGTACTCGGCCAGGTGCCAGCGTGCCTCCTCGGCATCCGCGAGCGGCGCGGGGTTGGCGGCGACGAACTTCTCGAGCATGCCGGCAGCCTTGCCGGGATTGCCAGCCTTGGCGTACAGGTCCGCCGACTGGATCAGGGCCTCACGCTGCACCGCCTTGTCCTCACTCGGGTTGGCGGCGATGCGCTCGAACTCCGCCGCTGCCTCCCCAGGGCGGTTGGCCGCTGCATAGGCCACGGCGAGCTTGCGGGTCACGTCGGGCTGCAGCTGCGACTGCGGGAACTGCTTGCGGAAGTCCTCCAGCACCACGATCGCGCGGTCCCACTGCTTGAGGTTGATGAGCCCGGTAGCGGCGTCGTACTGCGCGTTGACGCGCACCTTGGCCTCGGGGGCGACCTGCGAGACGCGCATGAAGTCCTCGACCGCGCCCGCAGCCTCCCCGGCCTTGAGCTTCGCCTCGCCCTGCTTGTAGACACTCGCGGCCAGGCGCTCGGTGAGGTCGGCGCGCATCTTCTCGTCGCTGCCGGCCAGCGCGCGCGCCTGCGCGAAGGCAGGCTCCGCCTTGGCGTACTCGCCCTGGTCGTAGTAGGACTGCGCGATGATGGTCCAGGCGATGCGCTGCTTGGCCTGGTCAACCGGCGGCTGGCGCGCCAGCAGCGCCTGGGAGACGGTGATGGCACGTGCGCGGTCGCCGGCAGCGAAGATGTCCTCGGCCGCGTGCGTCAGCACCACCGCACTCTCGGGATGCTCCGGGAAGGTCTCGGCGAATTTCACGTCAGCATCGGTCTCGCGGGCGTGCCAGGCGTCCTTCGCGGTGCCGGTGAGGCCCTCGCCCGCCTTCTGGTACGCCACCAGGGCGGCGTGTGCCGCCGCGGCCGACTTGTCGTTGTGCGGGTAGGCGTAGGCGGTGTGCTCGTACTCGGTGGCCGCGTCGGCGTACTGGTGGCTTTCGAAGAGTGCGTCCGCCAGCAGATAGTTGGTGGCCGCTGAATCCGCATCACCGGGGAAGGACTTGAGGTAGTCGCGGTACCAGCGCGCCGCCTCCTCGTAGTCGGAGACCTTCTTCGACTTCTGCGCGGTGGCATGGAAGTAGGTGGCGACGTCCTTGAGGTTGGTCTTGAGCTCCTCCACCACGCGCGGGTTGTCGGCGCGGGTGCGGGTCTTCCAGTAGGGAGAGTCGAAGTTGTAGTGCTCGACGAACTCGTGCTTGCCGTCGAGCACCAGCTGGCTGAAGCCGCCCTTGTTGTAGGCGTCGATCGCGGCCATGTCGAGGTCGGGTGCGTGGTCGCTGTAGGGGTCGCGCGCCACGAAGGCGCGGTACACGGTGGCGGCGTCCTGGTAACGCTGCTTGTCGACGTACAGGTCGCCAAGGCGCTCGTACAAGAGCCAGGTGTAGGGCCGCTCGCCGTGGCTTTTCACGTACTGCTCGAGGCTCGCCGCACCCTCGTTGTAGGAGAAGGCGATGCTCATCACGCGCAGCGTGTCCTCGACCAGCTCGCGGTCACCGCGCCTGAGACTCTCGAGCTTCACCGGCTTCTGCGGATTGGTCCCAAGCTCGCGATCGAGCACCCCGCCGAAGGACGGCAGGCTCTCGAGCGTCATCGACTGCTTGAAGAGCGACCAGCCGTGCTTGTAGAGCGCCTGCTGGTAGAAGGCCGAGGCGCCCCCGCGGCCGATGACGGCGGCGTAGGCCTTCTCGGCCTCCGGGTAGCGCTTGTTGGAGAACAGGAGCTCACCGCGCCGGAACTGCACTTCATCGATGTGCGGGGTCTGCGGGTACTTCGCGACGATGCGGTCGAGGGTCGCCAGCGCCAGGTCCGGCTGGCCGGTGGTCTCGTAGGCGCGCGCCAGCTGGTAGAGCACCTGGTCGTTGCGCGGGTAGTCGGGGTAGGCCTTCAGGAGCGTGGTGTAGAGCTTGATGGCCTCCCCGCCCTGCAGGTCGACCGCGGTCACCTCGGTCTGCAGCCGCTCGAGCTCGCCGGAGTCGAGGTTCAGGTCCCCGAGACGGCGCATGGCCTCGGCGCGCAGCTTCGGGTCGGTGTTCTGCAACTCGAGGAAGCGCTTGTAGTTCTCCATCGCCTTGGAGGCGTTGGCATCGGCGGGCGTGTCCTTCTGCACCTCCACCTTCTTGGAGCCAAGATCGCCGATGGTCTGCGGCGGCGCGCCCGACTGCGCGCGCACATGCGCCGCGGTGCCGAGGCCCACGAGCGCCAGGGCACAGGCGGCCGTCACCGCGCGATGCAGGCGCGGCTTCATTTCTGGGGCTCCGGCGCAGGCTCGGGGGCGGGTTCGTCCTCGGCGCCCTTCTGCTCGGGGGCCGGGGGCTTGGCCGGGTGCGCGGCGGCATCGGCGCCGCTCGCGGCGCGGTCGTACATCGAGCCGAGCGCGAAGCGGGCCTGTATCTGGTAGGCGGCGAGCCGGTCCTTCTGCTGCTCGAGCTCGTGCACGGCGATCTGCGCCAGGTAGTCGCGCTGCTTCTGTTCGGCGGCGACCAGGCGCGTCTCCAGAGTGTCGATGCGCTGCTTGAGCGCGGCGACGCGCGTCGCGAACTCCCCGGTGTTCTGCGGCACGGCTTTGCGTGCGCGCTCCACCCGGATCCAGCGGCTCTGCGCCTCGTGGAGTGCGACGCTCAGGTCCTTCAGTCCACGGTGCTCCTGCCACAGGCGTGCGCCGTAGGCGTCATTCAGGCGGAAGAACAGCACGCCCTTCACCAGCGCCAGCCGTGCGCGCATCTCGGCGTTGTCCGGGGTGTCGGGTGCCCCGGACAGGGCCGCCTCGACGCGCTGGATGCGTGCCCACTGCTCGCGCTCCTCGTCGGTGCCGAGCGCGGCGACGTTGTGCTGCGCCTCGATGTCGCGCAGCTCGTTCTCGATGGCGACGTCGCGCTGCTGCAGCTTGTCCACGGCCCCCGAGGACAGCAGTGCATCCGCGCGCGGCAGGCGCTCCGCGTAGGCGCGCTCGCGCGTCTCGATCATGTCCTGGTAGGCCACCATGTCATCGGAGTGCCGCTCCAGCGTCGCACTCATGGAGACCAGGCCGCGATAGTTCTTCAGGCCCTCCTGGAAGTCGTTGCCCGCGAGCAGCGTGTAGAGGTAGCGCGACTCCGGGGCATCGGGCAGCGTCTTCAGCTGCCATGCCCAGCCCTGCTTGGCGTCGCCGTTGCGGTCCTTGGCGAGCACGTGCTCGAGCATGTCGCCCTTCTGGATCGCCTGGATCGCGCTATCGAGCCGCACGTTCTCGGCGTCGAAGGATTTCACCGCGCTCTCGTAGTACTCGGCCGACTGGGCGTTCGCATTCAGCTTGCTGAACGCGTAGGGCACGGCGAGGTAGGATTCCTGCACCGCCGCATCCAGCAGGTTGCGGTTGCGCAGCTCCATCCAGGGCGTCAGTGCCCCCTGGTAGTCCCCGAGGGCGGCATCCGCCCAGCCGATACCGAGCAGTGCCTTGTTCGAATACGGGCCGTTGAGGCGCACGCGTGCAAGCGCCGGCCGGGCGCGCTCGGGCTGATCGGCCTGCAGGTAGGCGAAGCCGAGCGCGACGTTGGCCCGGTCGCGAAGGGCGGCGAGCTCCGGGGTGCTTGCGAGCATGGTACCGACGGCACTCAGGAACGGGTCGGCATCGCTCAGGCGCTTGGTGCGCACCAGTGCCACGCCGAGGTTGAAGCGTGCGTAGGCGGACCACAGGTCCGGCCCGCGCCAGTTGGTGAGCACCGAGATCGCCTCATCGAAGCGCCCCTCGTGCATCAGGACGTTGCCGAACATCACCTCGCGCTGCGCCTCGAGGTCCGGTGACATGCGGCCGTTGATCTTGCGCAGCGCCGCATCCGCCTTCTCGAAGTAGCCGCGCGCGTACCAGACCTGGGCGAGGTAGAACCACGCCTTGTTGCGCACGCCGGTCGGGACATCGTTCGTGAGGATGCTCTGGAAGATCTCGCCGGCCTGGTTGTGCATGCCGAGCTCGAGATACAGGCCACCCTCGAGCAGCAGCGCGTCGTCCTCGTGGTGCGGCACGCGGCCCCAGTGCTCGTAGGCAAGCAGGCGGGTCAGTGCCTCGAGGTCGGCGTCGGGGGTGTCCTGGAAGAAGTAGAAGAGCACGTCGCCGTAGTGCAGGTCGCGCACGTGGGTGAGTGGCAGCTTCTCCGGGTCGTGGCGCCGCGCAGCCGCAGGCCCCCCGGCGAGCAGCGCGAGGGCGCCGGCCAGGAGCAGCGCACGACTGAGGCAGCGCGGGGTCAAGGGACTATTCCCAGTCCTTGATTTCGAATTCCGGCTGCAGCTTCTTCTGCCGGTCGTCGATCTTGAGTTCCAGGTACTTGGCACCGACGCCCTTCTCGAAGCGCAGCGACGCCCCGCGCTTGTAGGCGCGATCGTTCGGGCCCTTGCCATTGAAGAACGCCACCAGTTCGTGCGACCCGACCTTGAGGTTGCCGACGTACAGGCGCTGCACGCCGCCCTTCAGGAGCGCATCGACCTCGCGCGGGGTATAGAGGTAGTTGATGACTTCCTTCTGGTCGATCTTCAGCTGCACCGAGTCGAGGGAGAAGAAATCGCCGACGTCCATCGACAGGAACACCGCCACCTGAGTGTTGGCGGGGAACAGCAGTTCCTCCTCGAGCACGAACAGGTCCTTGTTGAGGTCGACGACGTCCTTCTTCAGCCCCTGGATCTCCTGGTCGAGCCCCTTGGTGTCGGTGGCCGCATCCGCCGCCGGCGCGCTCGCAGCGGCAGGGGCCGGCGCCGCGGCAGCCGCGGGGGCCGGCGCAGGCGCGGCAGGCGCGGCAGCCGCGGTCGCGGCCGGCGGCGCCGCATGCGCAACGGCGGCGCCGAGGAGCGCCGCCGCGCCAAAGGCGGCCAGCAGGGCCGCTGCCGCGCGCCACGGCGCGCGTGTCCGGCAGGTGACTGAGATCGTCTGTGACATGATGGTTCCGATCATTCGTTCAGCAGAGCACGCAGCTCTTGCAGATAAAGAGTCTCGTTGGCCGGGCTGTAGTCACGCAGCACGTAGCGGATGACGCCACTGCGGTCGATGAGCACGGTCATCGGCAGGTTGTCGACCTGGTAGCTGCGGCTGACGGACTTCTCCGGGTCGAGCAGCATTGCAAAGCCCACTCCTGTCGAGCGTGCGAAGTCCAGCGCCTGCGCCGGGACGTCGTCCACCCCCACTCCGAACATCGCCAGCCCCGCTGACCGGTAGGTCAGGAAGCTGCGGTTGAGCGCCGTCAGCTGCGTCCGACACGGCGTGCAGCGGCTGCTCCAGAAACTCAGCACCACCACCTCGCCGCGGTGCTCAGAGAGCCGCACGTTGTCGCCGGCACTCGCGCGCAGCGCGAAGTCGGGGGCCGCCGCCCCAAGCAGCGGATAGCTCGCCTGCGCACACGCGAGCGCCGCAGCGGCGAGCGCGAGCATGCCGGCGCACAGTCGCGGTAAGAGACCTGCGCGTGAGATGTCACGCCACATCGGGCCGTCGGGCCGTTGCCAGCTCAATAAGTGATCCTCGTCGCGGGATGCGACCTTAAAGACCCGCGCCAGCACGGAAAATTGCACAGCGCACTTAACACTGTCAACGAAGTGAGCTGGGAAATGAGGCCTGTCTCCCCCGGCGGCGCGCTGGAACGCGCGCCGTCGTCGTAACGCGACAGGGCTGCGCGTGCCGCCGGGCGGCGGCACGCGCACTGCGTCACACGATCGGGTTGAAGGCCGTGAGGGCAGTCAGCGAGCTGCCGGAGCCGAGGCTCTGGCCGCCGTAGGGAGCGAATACGTTCGAGAAGTTCGCATCCGTTCCCAGCAGTCCCATGTAGTTGAGCACCACCGCCTGCACCAGCGAGGTGACGTTGTTGGCCACCGGGCTCGAGGTGTCGACGACCGAGCCGTCCGAGCTGAAATAGCCGATCTGCTGCCCGGCGGCGCCGTTGCGCAGCGTGGGGCGTCCCTTGGGGCTGTAGGCCAGGAAGAAGGTCGAGGCCACGGACTGGTTGTCGCCCTGCCACCCGAGCTTGCCACGCCCGGCAGCGCTGTTGTCAGGCATGCCGGTCGAGGTGAGCGAACCATCGCTGAACACGTACACCATTACCGGGGTGCCCTTGCGCTGGGCGTACTCGAGCACCGCGCCGATCATCTGACCGGCCTTGAAGTTGCGGGTCTCGCCGGTGGCCCGCGTGCCGTCGTGGTAGTCGAAGCCGCCCATGGCGATGGTGCCGGCGCCGGCATAGCCGTCCAGCACGAGCTTCATGACGGTGGCGGTGGCGGAGATGTCGTTGTCCTGGAAGTCGGCGGCCGTGAAGATCGGCGCCGAGCCTCCCGTGATGAGCGAATCCTGGGTCGGATCGAGCGCCGCCGGGTTGCCGAAGGTGGCCGTGGTGTAGGCCGACTGCACGTAGGCGCAGCGCACCTGGTTCTTGATCGTGCCGTCGGAGGCGGACGTGGGCAGGATCTGCACGCCCGGAGTGCCGCCGTTGGGCGCGCTCAGCGCGCCGGTGAAGGCCGCGTTGGTGCTGCCGTCCCAGGTGGCGGTCCCGCCGCTGATGCGGGCCTGCGACTCCTGCACGGCGACCGAGAGCGGATCGGAGCTCGCGCCCCCGGTGCTCACCAGGGCGGTCGCGTCGGAGGGCTGGTCGATGGTGGTCGGCTGCAGTGCCGGGTTGATGTACATCATCGGCGCCATGGAATTGCCGCCGGAGGCCGAGGATTCCGTGCCGATCAGGGTCATCAGCTGGCCCTGAGCGCCGGCAAGGGCGATGGCGTACATCGGGTTGTGAGGGTTCTGCTGGGTGTCGTTCTGCGATTCGGCGCAGAACACCGCCCCGTTGGTGCCCGCGGCGGTCGCAGGCGTCGTGGCCTTGCTCAGGATGCCGCGCTTGATGGCGCCGTCGGCATGCCACAGCAGGCCGAGCGAAGCGTCAATGTTGGCGCTCGAGCTGGGCACCATGCTGCCCGGGACGCCGAGGCGCCCGTAGCCGGCGGTGGACAGGAAGTTGCTCTGGCCGCCCTGCACGCCCACCAGTACCTCAGAGCCGACGAGATTGGCGCCGCCGGCCAGGTCGAAGCAGATGAAGGGGATGCTGCCCGCAGCCCGCTGCGCGTTGCACTGCCCGTTGGGCAGCAGGGCCGCGATGTCCGGCGAGAGGGTGATCTGGCCGCCGCCGGCGTTGGCGCGCTGCGCCTTCAAGAGCGCTCCGAGCCATGCCGGACCGATGACCATGCCGCCGCCCGAGAGCATGCCGGCGGCCAGGAACTCGCGCCGCGTGCGCGGCAGCGGGTGGTCTTTGTAGAGCAGCGGCTCGCCGGGAGCGTGGGGCCGGGGAGGCTTCTTACCGATGATCATTACAGTTACTCCTGGTACCGATCACTGCAGCGTCACTGCGGCACTGCCCAGCACCGCAGCACAGGCGGCCTGCGTGGCCGTCGCGACGCTCGGCGCGGGGGACTCAAAGCCCGGGGTCGAGACACGCTGCAGCAGCGCCAGGACCTCGTTGTTGACCGCCGTGGCCGTAGCGGGGGACACGCTGGTGCCGACGGCGTTCTTAACCAGGGCAGTCGCGACGATCTGCTGGTTCGACGAATTGTTGTAGTAGAACCCGGACGCCGGGCCAGCCAGCGCACCCGCGACACTCGAGCCGAAGAACGCCGTGGCGTAGCTGCTGTTTGCCACCACCTGGCCGCAGTACGCACTCGCCAGCTGCCCGATCGCAGTCTGCTGCGAGGGCACGAAGGCCGAGATCAGCGGCGTGGACGGCAGCGACTGCTGCTGCGCGTTGTAGAGCGCGAACACCGTCGGGTTGGTGAACGGCACGCCCGTGATCTTCGACATCGCATGCGTCACCCGCTCGAAGGTCGCAACACCAAAGTCAGGCTGCGGCGTGTTGTCGGGCGTCGGCGTCGCAATCGTCACCGGCGGCTCGACATAGGCGTGCACGTTGGACCCGAACTGGTCGAAGGACAGGAAGAACAGGTCGCTGCTCGGCCCGAGGGTCAGCGGCACGACCGTACCGAGGTTCGAGAGCAGCTGGCCGTTGGCCGCCGTGTAGCTCGAGCCGCCCAGGGTCGTGCTGACTGTCGTGTATGACTGCCCCGCCGGCACCAGCTGGCCGTTGACGCCGATGCGGATGCCGCTCAGCTTCAGGTTCGACGGCACGGTCGCGGTCGGGTCCAGGCTGATGAACTTCGGCTGCGCGAACAGGTAGCTGTAGGTGTCGTACTGCGAGGCCTGCACCAGGATGTAGGACTGCGGCACACCCGAGAGCTGGCTCACGCCGAAGAGCAGGTAGTACTTCTGCCCGACGCCGGCTGCGAAGTTCTGCTGGATCTGCGCCGGGGTGAGTGCACGGTTGTGGATGGCCACGAACTTGATCGTGCCCTGCCACTGGCGCTGCCCGGTGACCTCGTTGCCCAGCACCAGGGCGAACGTGCTGTCCCAGTTGGCGAGCGAGCCGCCCTTGGACGGATCGGCATCGCCGGTATAGACACCGTTGACGTAGATCTTCTGCCCGTTGACCGGATCGTAAGTCAGCACCACGTGCTGCAAGGCCGCCTGCGCCGCACCGTCGGCCGTGGTCGTCACCAGCGGCGGGTTGCCGTTGGTGTCGGTCACGCTGCTGCGCGCGAAGCCCTGGTACTGCATGACCGCCTGGCCAAGCGTCGCGTTGCGCGTGGTGTTGCTGCCCGAATAGCTGACGATGAAGGCGTTCGTCTGAGTGACGTTCGCCGGCGCAACCCACGTCTCGAGCGTGTACTCGCCCGAACCCTGGATCATGCTGGCGAGCTTCTGGCTGGCGCTGGTGGAAGCCTGCGCCTTGCCGCCGGCGCCGAGGGTAATACCCCAGCCACCCGCCCAGGTCACGTTGCCCGAGAGGGTGAGGTCCGCCGCCGGGGTCACGCCGCTGGTGTCATACGCGGTGCTGCCCTGGCCGGTCTCGAACATGTACTTGGCGACGAGGTTGGCCTCGTAACGGCTGCCGCCCGAGGCGACCGTCCCCTGCGTGAGGGTCACGGCATTCGAGACCACCAGGCTCGGATCGATCGGGGTCACCGGGATGGCGTTGGCGAAGGCCGTGATGGCCGCCAGCATCGCCGCGGAACTGCCCGGGCAGTCCGGCGGGCCGGTGGGACCGGTCGTTGACCAGCAATGGTGGAACTCGGTCGCGAGGCGCTCGTAGAAGCGCGACTGGTTCGGGGTCGAGAGGTTGATCTTCGGCTGTGCCGCCAGGTACGCCGCATTGACGTCCGAGTCGGCGAAGTAAGGCTGCTGCGCCGTGGCGGAGCTCGGCGTATGGCAGCCGACGCAGAAAGTCCTGAGCAGCGGGTAGACCGTGCTCTGGAAGCTCGGGGTGGGCGAGATGGCGCTCACCGGGAACTGCTTGCCGCCACCGGCGGACTGCACGGGCGGGGCGACCAGGGTGACGCTCGTAGTAGAAGAGGAGCCCGCACCGATCCAGCCCTGGATCCACACCAGCATCGTGGCCGCGCAGGCCGAAGGGTCCGCGACCCAGCAGTTGTGGCCGCCGCCGACCTTCAGCACGAAGGTCGACTGCGAGGGGTTGGTGAGGTTCACCAGCGGCAGCGCCGCCTGATAGGCGAGGTTCACGTCATCCGCGCGGGCGAACTGCGGCGACTGGCCCCCGGCGTGGTGGCAACCACCGCAACGGTTGGACGGAATGACGTTCTGCCAGAAGCTGAGCTTGAAGGCCTGCACGTCGGCGTTGGCCGGCGGCGGCCCGGTGTAGTTGGCCGCCGAGTCGGTCGGCGCGGTCGAGACCTGGTTGACGCTGGTGGACGCGCCCCCGCCTGCACAGGCGGAGAGCAGCCCGAACAGCGCGAGCGTCGTGGTCAGGGTGAGCGCGCGCGCGGCGCGCGTCAGGGCGCCCAGGGCGAAGCTATTGGTGAGGGTACGGTTCATGTGGCGGCGCTCCCTTAACTACCCGGGCAGGCGGCAGCGGCAAGCTGGAACACCTGCTTGAGGTGATATCCCCCGCCCTCGAAGCTCTGCTTGATCGAGGTCACGGTCGCCATGTCGGCGGCGCTGGTCGGCGCGCGGAAGCACACCGTCTGGAAAATCTTGGTCACCTGGCACTGCGCGAAGGCATCGCTCGACTCGAGCTCCTGCCCGAGGGACTTGGCCCCGACGCCGCTGCCGGGCAGGCTCGGGCTCCACCCCAGCGCGATGTTCGGCCCGGAGCGCCAGCGGTTGGACCAGCTGTCATCCGGGGTCACGAAGCCGTACACGAAATTGGTGGAGTTAATGAAGTACTTCGGCTGCACGACACCGGCGGTGTACTGCATGGTGCCGGTGTTCACGACCGCGCCGAGCGTGCCGTTGAAGTTGTAGTAAGCGAAGGCCTGGGCCATCGGATCCATGCCGCTGTGGCAACCGACGCAGGTGTTGAGGAACACGCGGCTGTCACCGCCCGGGGAGCGCGCCACGTCCTGGCGGATGCGATCCGTCGGGCGTGTGGTGTCCTGCACCGTCTGCATGTCGTTGCAGAGGTGGTTGATCATGGTGAAGCGGAACATGGCGCGGTTGGTGCCATTGATGAAGAAGGCCGCTTCCGCGCCGTAGGTCGTGATGAGGCCCGCGGTGGCCGCGCTCGGCGTGCCGTACACGCCCGACTGCGTGGTCTGCTTGAGAGTGGAGCTCAAGTCCACACCGTTGGTCTCCGCGGTCGCGTAGTGCGCGTTGCTCGCGTTCGAGGGCGCCGGCAGCCCGGGCGAATTGATCGTATAGAGGATGTCCGCCGAGAGTGCGGTGTTGAACGCGACGTCATCGCGCACCATGCCGATCACGGTGGCGGTGTAGTCGTTGAGCGGCGCGAACACCGTCTGGTCGCGGTTGCTCCAGGGCGTGACCATGTTCTTCACGGTCACGTTGTAGAAGTCCGGTGCCTGGGTCGCGATCGTCGCCGCCTGCACGAGCCCCGCCTGGCCGGGCTGTGTGGTGATGGCATTCGCCATCGCGGTGAGCGTCGCCGCCGGCGGCTCCTCGCCGACGAGGCGCTCGTAGATGCGCTTCGCCTGCTCGTTGGGCCCGGCGTGTGCCGCCACCTGCATCAACAGCAGCACAGCGCCTGCTACTGAGGCGCGCTGTGCGCGGCCCGAACCGACCTGTGCCTGCTTGTTTCTAACATTCATGGCGCTGTGCAACTCCCGAAAATGCCCGATGCGCGACCGGACTATACGGCTCGCAAAACCCCGCCCCGAATGTCTCAATCAAGTGACGTCGCCAGCGACCGACAGTTTGTAGAGTTGTTGTTCCGCACTGCTCAATGCGCGGCAAACTGCGATTTCGATCACGGCGTGGGGCTGCTCTTGCGTCTACCTAGTAGCGGCGATGCGCCCCGCACTCTCGGGCGTATGAAACCCATCACAGGCCCCCAGGCGCCGTGACGGAATTGGCGGTCTGGTGATAAGTCATCGAAATGATCCTGAATTACGTTACATTCACACGCGACGGGACGGCGGCGTGATGACGGAGATGCAAATGCACGCGCAGCAGGGTTCGGAAAATCTGAAGCATTCGACAATGCGTGTCCGCGCCAGCTGCGCGGCGGTGCTGCTCGCCTGCGCCGCAGCGCTCGCTGCCTGCAGCAGCGGCGGCAACATCAGCCTCGGCAAGAGCCAGGTCTCGGACCCCGCGACCGTCGACTACCCGATCTTCTACGTGAAGCGTCCGGTGCCGCTGAACACGGACGGCACCTTCATGCAGGATGACCTGCGGCTGATGAACGACATCGTGCCCGTCTCGGCAGACCTCTATATGCGCGCCAGCGCCTCGCCGGCGGCGGTCGAGACCAATGTCACCGCGCGCATCACCGCTGGCGGCATGTGGGACGTCAAGGACGTGGATACCTCTGCCGATGGCACCAAGGTGATCTTCGCCATGCGCGGGCCGCTGACGATGAAGCAGCAGGTGACCAAGCCCCCCTCCTGGCGCATTTACGAGTACGTCATCGCGAGCGACGACCTGCACCCGGTCATCGACCCGAGCACCGACCCGGACCCGCCGACAGTAAATGATGAGTCACCGCACTACCTGCCGGACGGTCGCGTGGTGTTCTCCACCACGCGCCAGAGCCAGTCGCAGGGCATCCTGCTGGATGAAGGCTTCCCGCAGTTCTCCTACCAGGATGAGGCACGCCAGGAGGAGGCGTTCGTGCTGGAGGTGATGAACGACGACAACACCGCAGCGTCGAGCGCCCACCAGATCTCCTTCAACCAGAGTCACGACCGTGACGCCACGGTGCTCGCCGACGGTCGGGTGCTGTGGACGCGCTGGGACAACTCACCGGGCGGCCGCGACCAGATGTCGCTCTACTCGTCCAACCCGGACGGCACCGACCTCGAGCTCTACTACGGCGCCAACAGCCACAACCTCGGCACCAACAACACCACTATCGAGTTCTCGCATCCGCGGCAGATGCAGGACGGGCGCATCCTCGCCATCTCGCGCCAGTACACCGACGTCGACAACGGTGGTGACCTGGTGATCATCGATGGCACCCATTACGTGGAGAACACCCAGGCGCTGCTCGGCAATCCCGGGCTCGCGGGGCCTGCGCAGGTGCCGGCCACGCAAAATGACGTGGTCACCATCCCCGGTCCCTCACCGGGCGGCCGCTTCACTTCGGCCTACCCCCTGCAGGATGGCACCGGGCGCATCCTGGTCAGCTGGACGCAGTGCCGGCTGCTCGACACGACCCAGACCCCGCCCGCGGTGCTGCCGTGCACGTCCACTAATCTGAACGTGGCCAAACCCACGGTCGCGCCGCCTCTCTACAGCGTGTGGATGTTCGACCCCGCACAGAACACCCTGCAGCCGATCATGGCGCCGTTGGAGGGCACGATGATCACGGACGTGGCCGTGGCGCAGCCGCGGCCGCTGCAGAACATCATCCTCGACAAGGTGCCGGGCGTGAACCTCGACCAGGACCTGGTCACTGCCGGCGTCGGCGTCATCGACATCCGCAGCGTCTACGACATCGACGGCGTCGATACCGCCAACCCGAACATCGCCGCGCTCGCCAATCCGGTCGACACGCCGGCCAGCAGCCGCCCGGCACGCTTCATCCGCCTGGAGAAGGCGGTCTCGATCCCGGACCGCACCGTGGTCGACCTCGCCGGAGCAGCCTTCGGCGCCAGCAACTACATGATGCAGATCCTCGGCTACGCACCGATCGAGCCGGATGGCTCGGTGCACATCGAGGTGCCCGCCAACGTTGCCTTCCGCATGGAGATTCTGGACGCCAATGCGCGGCGCATAGGCCCCGTGCAGGGAGTGTGGCTGCAGCTGATCCCCGGAGAGGTGGTCACGTGCAACGGCTGCCACAAGCCGGCCACCACCCAGCACCCGATCTCCCATGGCCGCGAGGGGCTGTTCAACCCCGCCTGGCCCGGTGCCGCCGTCGGCGGCACCGCGTTCCCGGGCACGATCTCCTCGGGGGCCGGGGCCTTCATCCCGAACCAGGGCGAGACCATGGCCCAGGCGCGCATGCGGGTGAGCTGTGCGACCGATACGCCCCCGTGCGCCCAGATGGTGCCGAGTGTGGACGTCATCTACACCGACGTATGGACCGACCCGGCGCAGGCCACCCCGGGCGCGCCGATCAACCTGCGCTACGACGACGCCACGCAGTTCATGACCGCATTCCCGACCAGCGCGCTGTGCGTGACCGCGTGGGCGTCGAACTGCCGCATCATCATCAACTATACCGAGCACCTGCAGCCGCTCTGGGACCTGACGCGCCAGGTCACCGACCCGACCAGCGGCGCCGTGATCTCGGACCACACCTGCACGCAGGGTGGCTGCCACAGTCCGACGAACGCCGCCGGTGCCGCACAGATGCCGGCCGGCAATCTCGACCTCACCAGTTCCACGTCGGCGGACGCGCCGCCCGAGACCACCTCGTACCGGCAGCTGCTGTTCGCCCACAACATCGTTATCATGGACCCCACGCCCACCGACCCGACCCACACGATCACGCAGTCGGTAGGCCCGTATCTGAATGCAGGAAGTGCGAATGGCGGACTCTCGGCCCAGTTCATGAGTCGCTTTGCGGCAGGCTCCGCCAGTACGCATGCCGGCTGGCTGTCCCCGGACGAGCTGCGGCTGGTGTCCGAGTGGCTGGACATCGGCGCGCAGTACTTCAACAACCCCTTCGACCCGGCGGTACCGGTCAATTGAGCAAAGGACGGAATTGTTAAGGCGCGCGCACCAGCTTGCGCTCGCGGGACTTCTGTTGCTGGCTGCACTGCTCACCCCCGCGGTGAGTGCGGCGCGCGAGTACCTGCAGCTCTTCGTCACCGAACCCTACCTCGAGCTGCACACCGGCCCGGGGCGCGGCTATCCGGTGTTCCACGTCGTGCCGCGCGACGGCAGCGTCGACGTGCTGTTCCGCCGCACCGACTGGTTCAAGGTGCGCACCGAGCAGGGCGTGGAGGGCTGGGCTTCGCAGAGCGACATGCAGAAGGCAGTGCTCGCCGATGGCACGCCGTTCAAGTTCGACCTGGGCGACCGGGCTGGCTTCACCAACCACCGCTACGAGATGGGCATCTTCGCCGGCCAGTACGGGGGCGCCACGCTGGTGTCCGGGTACATGTCCTTCTCCTTCAACTCGCAGCTGGCGCTCGAGGGCTCGCTCGGCCAGTTCCTCGGCAAGTTCTCCAACGGCGAGATCGGTGACATAGGCTTCGCGCACGTGTTCGCCCCGGATTCGCGCTGGTCGCCCTTTGTGACACTCGGGCTCGGCATAGTGCACACCGAACCCAAGGCAACCCTGGTGGCGGCTCCGGACCGCACCGAGCAGAGCGCGTACGTCGGCGGCGGCGTGCGCTTCTACCTCACACGACGTTTCTTCCTGCGCGCTGAATACAAGGCCCACTATATATTCACGAAGCGCAACGAGAACGAGGACGCTGACGAATGGAAACTCGGCTTCGCATTCTTCTTCTGAGCGTGGTGCTGGCCGCGCTGCCCGGTTGCGCCACCGTGCGCCACTGGTTCCATCGCGATCACACGGCCACGCCCGACACGGCGCAGGCCGAGGACGAGAACGCCGCGCCGCCGCGGGTCGTCGACCCTGAGGTCTCGCGCCGCAAGATCACCGTACCCAAGATCCGCAGCCGCAACATCGAGGTCGGCCTCGACTACGGCGTCTTGTCGATCGAGGACTTCGGCACCCATCCCTCCTACGGGCTCACCGCCGCCTACCACATCACCGAGGACTTCTTCTTCCAGGCCGAGGTAGGGCGGGCGCGTGCCGGTAATACCAGCTTCGAAACGCTAAGCGGCATCAGCCTGCTTACCGATCCTGAGAGGCGTTTCACGTATTACGATTTGTCACTGGGCTACAACTTCCTGCCGGGCGAGGCCTTTATCGGTCGCGGCCACGCCCTGACGAGCGCTTTCTATCTCATCGGCGGCATCGGGGGTACCGACTTCGCCGGTGACACGAAGTTCACGGTGAACTTTGGCGCGGGCTACCGTGTGGTGCCGACAGACTGGTTGGCAGTCCACATTACGGTGCAGGATCGGGTCTTCCAGACTGACCTGTTCGGCACCTCCAAGCTCACCAATAACATCGAGGCGCGGATCGGAACGACCGTCTTCTTCTGACAGAGGGACGCACCATGAAGAACCGTATCGTTGCCCTTGCCGCCGCGCTGGCCGTGGCCATGCCGGTGCTGGCAGGCATCACCGGCGCACCGGCCCCGCAGTTCAGCCTCGCCTCGCGCGAGGGCAAGGACGTGAGCCTGACCCAGTACCAGGGCCAGGTCGTCATGATCAATTTCTGGGCGAGCTGGTGTGGCCCGTGCCGCCAGGAGATGCCGCTGCTCGAGAGCATATATAAGAAGTACAACAAGCTTGGCTTCACGCTGCTTGGCGTGAACGTCGAACCGGACTCGAAGGCCGCCATCGACTGGCTGAAGGAAACCCCGGTCAGCTTCCCGATCCTGTTCGACAAGGACAGCAAGGTGAGTAAGCTCTACGACGTGGCGGGCATGCCGAGTACGGTTATCATCGACCGCGCCGGCAAGGTGCGCGTCCTGCACCACGGTTACAAGCCTGGCGACGAGAACGAGTACCTGGATAGCATCCGCACACTGGTCAGGGAGTAAGGCGATGCGCGAGTCACCTCAGGGATCCGGCCGCGGCCTGATGGCGCGGCTCGCCGCCGCGGTACTGCTCCTGGCAGTACTGGCCGGCTGCGCGGCCCCGCAACCCTGGGTGAAGCCCTACGAGCGCGAGCACTTCGCCGACCCGATCATGTCGGCGAACCGCGATCCGGTCTCGAGCATCTACTTCGAGCACGTGTACGAGAGTCGCGAGGGCGCGCGCGGCGCCACCGGTAGCGTCGGCGGCGGCTGCGGATGCAACTGACCGGAGAGGCGCGTGTCGCGCGCCCGGACTCCGCCCTGCGCCTGAGTCCCTTCACGCGTACGCTGCTGATGCTGGGCGTGTGCACCGCGCCGGTCATCGGCGGGGTGCTGCCCGAGGACCGCGCCGACGTGATGTACCACTACTACAACGGTGGTGACATCACCGTCGAGGGTCCCTCGGTCCTGATCCGCAAGAAGGTGGGCGACAACCTGTCCTTCACCGTCAACTACTACGAGGACATGATCTCCAGCGCCTCGATCGACGTGAAGCTCTCGGCGAGCCCCTACCACGAGAAGCGCACGCAGTGGAGCGGCGGGGTCGACTACCTGCACGGCAAGTCCACCTACAGCGCCGGCGCCATCACCAGCAAGGAGCCGGACTACAAGGCGAACACGATCTACTTCGGCCTCAGCCAGGACATGTTCGGCGACCTGACGACGCTCAGCCTCGGCTACCGGCGCGGCTGGGACCAGATCTTCCGCGACATCAAGGTGAATGGCGACATCATCAACGACCCGACCTTCCACGAGCGCGCCGACCACCGCGGGTACTCGATGAGCCTGAGCCAGATCCTCTCGCGCAACACCATCGCGAGCTTCAGCTACGAGCTTCTGACCGACCAGGGCTACCTCGCCAACCCGTACCGCAAGATCCGCTACCTGTCACCCGGACAGGGTGAGGGATTCACGCTCGCCGACCAGGTCTACCCGGACACGCGCACCAGCAACGCCGCTTCCCTGTCGTTGAAGCACTACCTGCCCTGGCACGCCTCCGTCACCGGCCAGTACCGCTTCTTCCGCGACACCTGGGGCATCGTCGCCAATACGTTCGAGGTCGACTACACGCAGCCCTGGCACAGCTGGATCTTCGACGGCACGCTGCGCTACTACAAGCAGAACGCCGCCGACTTCTACAGCGACCTCTTTCCACGCGCGGACTACCAGAACTTCATGGCGCGCGACCGCGAACTCGCCGCCTTCCAGACCTATACCATCGGCGCGGGCGTCGCCTACCAGTTCCCGCACTACGCCTGGGCGCCCTGGGTGAACCGCAGCAGCTTCAATTTCCACTTCGAGCACTTCCTCGCCAAGTACAGTGACTTCCGCGACGCGCTGCTGGCCCCCGAGTACGGCGCCGGGAACGAGCCGCTCTACCAGCTGAACGCCAACGTCTTCACAGTATTCCTCTCGGTCTGGTACTAGCGGCGGGCGACCGCAAGCCCGACGCACGCGCGCCCCCACGGCGCGCCGCGCTTTCAGTTAAGCTTCGCGGTAATTCGTCACCGCTCATTGCGGCAACTGTCGGTGAGCGGCGACAGCCACGAAGGGGAACCCTCATCATGCGCATCCGCCACCTGCTCCCAGGCCTTCTCGGAGCCCTCGCGCTCGCCTGCTCCGCCACCGCCATCTCCGCCCAGGCGGCCCGCCAGGAGGGCCAGCTTCTCATCGCCAGCGAAGTGCTCGAGGAGCTGCGCACCGCCCCGGACCAGGGGATCCCTGACCGCCTGCTCGAGCGTGCCTACGGCATCGCGGTCATCCCGAACCTCACCAAGGTGGCGTTCTTCGCCGGCGGCCGCCACGGCCGCGGGGTGCTGGTGGTACGTGACAGCAAGGGACGCTTCACCGACCCGGTGTTCATCAGCATGACCGGCGGCAGCTTCGGCTGGCAGTGGGGCGTGCAGTCGACCGATATCGTGCTGGTGTTCACGACTCCCAAGGGCGTGCAGGGCATCAGCGGCGGCAAGGTGACCCTGGGCGCGGATGCCTCGGTGGCCGCAGGCCCCGTGGGCCGCAATGCCTCGGCCTCGACGGATGCGAACTTCAAGGCCGAGGTGTACTCCTACTCCCGCAGCCGCGGAGTGTTCGCGGGCCTCGCCCTCGATGGCACGGTCATCTCCATCGACGACGATGCCAACGAGAACTTCTACAAGGTGCCCGACGTGGCCGCCGCCGACATTTTCAACGGCAGCGTGACCACCGATGACGACAGCGCCCGGCGCTTCATGGCCGCGGTCACGGCGAGCACTGGCACGTCGCGTTCCGCCTCCGCCGCTGGCGCCGCCCCCCCGGTGAACGCGCCCGCGCCAGTCCCCGCGCCGCGGCCTGCCCCTGCGCCGGCCGCTGCCCAGACTTTCCCGCTCGCTGATCCGCAGCCTGGCCAGGAACCGAAGTAAGGATCGCGCTAGGCGCCGCTGCTGCTCGGCGCCTCCGGATCCGGGGGTATGGGCAGGGGCTGCGCGGCAGCGCCGCCCCCGAGGCGTCGCCGGAACTCGCGCCGCAGGAACCACAGGCTCGTCAGCGCCTGCAGGGCGACGGTGGCCACTGACAGGTGCCACACCTGCGTCAGGGTGAAACCCGGGCGCGTCGACAGCCACACCGCCGGCACCACGAACGTCAGCAGCCGCGAGCCCGAGCTCAGGAGTGAAGGCCAGGTGTTGCCGAGGGCCTGGAACAGGCCCGAGCAGGTGAAGATGAGCGCGGTGGCGACGAAATTCCACGAGATGATGCGCAGGTAGCCGGCCCCGACGGCGATCACCTCGGGCTGCTGGCTGAAGAAGCGGATGAAAAACTCCGGCAGCACCTGGCACACGAGGGTGAGCCCCAGCATCAGCGCACAGCTCAAGAGTGCCGTCTGCCGGAAGGTCTCGCGCACCCGCGGGAACTGGCGGGCACCAAAGTTCTGCCCGGCGAGCGGCGTCGCGCCGAAGGCAAGTGCCATCACCGGCAGGAACAGTGCCTGCATCACGCGACTGCCCACGCCGAAGCCGGCCTGCGCCTCGGGGCCAAAGCCGCGGATCACGACGAAGATGACGCCCAGGATTACGAACATCACCAGAAACTCACCCCCGGCCGGCAGCCCGATGTTCAGGATGCGACGGATGGTCAGCCAGTTCGGCCGCCACAGGCGGGTGCTGATCGCCACGTAATGCTCCAGCCGCGCAAAGTAGATCCACAGCATCACGACGCCGAGTGCGACCGCGATACTGCTGGCGAGGCCGGCACCGGCGGTGCCGAGCGGGTGGTGCGTCACCCACCCGGCAATCAGGATGGGCGCGAGGATCGCATTCACGAGCACCGTGAGCAGCTGCACCACCATCGTCGGCTTGACGATGCCGGTACCGCGCAACGCTGAGCCCAGCGCCACCTGGGCGAACTGCAGCGCGAGGCCGGGAGTGTAGGCGTAGAGGTAGGCGGTTCCGGCCGCCGCGCTCGGCGCATCGGCAGCGACCGCGCGCAGGTATGGGGCTGCCAGGAAAATGCCGGCCAGCAGCGTCCCTACGCCGCAGATCACCGACAGCACCACCGCCTGGTTGAAAGCGAGGTTGGCGCCCGGCTGGTCCTTGCGTCCCACCGCCTGCGCCACGAGAGCCACGGTGCCGACGCCCAGCATCTGCGTGAGACCGAGGATGATGAACGTAGCCGTGCCGGCACTGCTGACCCCGGCGATGGCGGCATCACTGATACGTGACACGAAGTACAGGTCGATGAGGAAGTACAGCGTCTGGAACAGCATGCCGATGGCGATCGGCACGCTGAGCTGGATGAGATGCCGGGTAATCGGCCCCTGCGTCAGGTCCTTCATCGTTCTTTCCCCTTCGCTTCCCTAGTCCTCGCGCGTGGCCTTGGCCCACTTGCGGAAGTCGCGCACCACACCCTCGCACATGCGCTGCGCCGCCTTCACCAGCCAGGCATTCTTGCGCCGCCCGAGATCTGCGAGGATCGCGCGCCGCTCCCCGGGCGTCCCGAGGTGCATGTTGGCGGTTTCCCAGCCCATCATCCACAGCAACCGGCTCTCGTCGTGCCCACGCGGCAGGCTGGCGAGCGCAATGCGGCTGCAGTCGGGCGCCAGGCGGCGGATGAGCCACTGCCCGTGTACCTCGAGGCACGGATCGGGCACCCGTACCGCACGGCGTATGAGGGTCATGTAGTGCAGCCCGCGCTGCACGCGCGGATTTCTCGCCCATAGCCAGGCGGACGGGGCGAGCGGCTTCGCCTCGCGCGCCACCATGCCGCCCTGCCAGTCCGCCAGCGCCACGGTGCGCACCCGCCCCAGGCTCCCGAGGCCGGCCTGGCGATGCACGAAGCGCGGCGCCAGGTTGCGCGCCGGCAGGGCTGCCTGCAGCAGGCGCCGCACCTTCGGATCCGCCCGCCCGGCAACGGTGCGCAGCGCCCGCATGTTCTCCCAGTACGGGCGCTGGTCCTTGAGCCGCACGATCGCAAGGTCGCGCAGCCAGCGGTAGCGCTCCGCGAGCACCGCCGGGCCGCCACCCTCGCGCAGGGACTGCGCGTAACCCTCGGTGATCGACTCGCAGGCGCGGCGTGCGGAGAGAGTCAGGCGCGACTCCTCGACCGCGAGAATCGCGCTCGCCGCCAGTCGTACCAGGTCCTGGGTGTAGGGAAGTGTCGCCACCTCGTCGAAATCGTTCACGCCCCAGATGAGGCGCCCTTCTGCGTCGCGCCAGGTGCCGAAGTTCTCCACGTGCAGATCACCGACGGACAGCACGCGCGGGGCAGCGCTGATGTCCGCGCACACTTCCGGCCACTGCTGGGACCAGCGATAGAAGGTCGCGCGCAGGAACGAGAATACGTTGGCAGCCATGAGCCGGTGCTTGAGGTCGAGGTCTCCCCTGAGCACCGGAACACGATGCATTAGCCAGCGTTCGTAGCTGCTGGTGGCCTCCCGGATGTCCACGGGGCGCACATTAGATTAGCCGCCCCGCGCTTGCCAGCGGCCGCTCAGGGGGCAGGACCTGCGCCGCTCGCCAGGGTGTCATAAGAGGACAGGAAGGCCCCCCACCAGCGCCCGGGATCACGATACGCATGCCCGACCCCGGGCAGCGCCACGAAACGGCTGCCCGGCACCCCGTGTGCGAATTGAAGGCCCTCGGAGGCCGGGCATTCCTGGTCATCAAGGCCGTGAAGTGCGATCCAGGGACCGGGCAGCGCACCCGCGGGAAGCAGCCGTATGCCTGCGGCGCGGGGCGTGCCTCGCAGTGCGGGCGCCGGGCATAGGGGCTCCCTGAGGTCCAGGTCGGTACAGAAGGAAAGCGTGAGGGCGCCGGCGAAGTCCGCCGGCTTCCCCTGGGCGAGGGCGACGTAGGCAAGGCTCGCCCCCGCAGAGTGCCCGATGAGGACGGGCGCCTGCGGCCCCACCGCGTAGCGCCCCTTAAGATAGTGGCCAAGATCGGCAAGCTGCGCTCCCGGGCCGATGCAGGGCGAACCCGGGCGGTTGAGCGCGGCGAGCCACTCGCGCGTGTCAATGCCAGCGACCAGCGAACCGCGCGCGGTGAGTCCCGCCGCGATCGCCTCAAGCGGCGCGCCCCAGCCCCCATCGCCGGAGAGCAGCATGGCAAGGTGCCGTGGCGGGGCCTGCGGCCGATAGATGCGCAGCGGCGCAAACGCCCCGTAGGCAATCACATCGTGGTGCACGCCGCGCCCGGATGCACCGCATTGGCACAGCAAGAGCGTGCCGATGCATGCCATGAGCCTGGCACACGTCCCTCTCCAGCTGTTGCGCATCCCCGACAAACCCGACATCGACTTGAACCCCTGCGTCGCACTCTATGCAGCGCAGTGATATGCACGCAAGCGTCGATGCCACGTGACCGCGGCCAAAGCGATCGTGGTAGATTTGTTACATGAGTGGGAGCGGTGCGGCTGAACCCGTCGGATCGGTTGATGTGGCGCTCGCGCACGCCTCGCGGCTGCTCGAACGCAGCCCCGCACTTGCAGCCGAGCAAGCAGGCGAAATTCTCAAGGCAGTGCCCGGACATCCGGGTGCCATGCTGCTCCTCGGAATCGCTCAGCGCGCCCAGGGCGATCTCCCGTCTGCGCTCGATTCGCTCCGCAGCGTTGCCCAGACACAGCCGCGATGGGCGGCTGCCCACTACGAGTTAGGACTTACGCTCGGCTCCCTGGGACAGGGAGACGCAGCGGTCGCGGCCCTGCGGCGTGCTGTGCAGCTTAATCCGGATCTGCCGGATGCCTGGCGCGCGCTGGCAGATCACCTGGCAGCAATGGGAGATGAGGCAGGCGCGGAAGGTGCCCGCGCGCGCCTCCTCAAAGCCTCAACCCGTGACCCGAAGCTGCTGGCAGCGGGCGCTGCGCTGTGCGAGAACCGCATCCCGGAGGCGGAAGCCCTGCTGCGCGCCCACCTGCAGAGGCACCCCACCGACATCGCTGCGCTGCGCATGCTCGCGGAAGTGGCCGCCCGGATCGGTCGCTACTCGGACGCGGAGCAACTGTTGGCCCGTTGCCTGGAACTGGCCCCAGGCTTTCACGGCGCGCGTCACAACTACGCAGTGGCGTTGCTGCGGCAGGGCAGATCTGACCTGGCGCGCGCGGAGGTCGAACGACTACTTCTCGCGGAACCGCGCAATCCCAACTATCGCAGTCTGCACGCCGCGGTGCTCGCCGGAATCGGGGAATACGAACGCGCCATCGAGATCTACGTCGAGATCCTCAGGGAATACCCGCGCCAGGCCCGGATCTGGCTCAGTTATGGGCACGCACTCAAGACCGCCGGCCGGCCGGCCGAGGGCATCAGCGCCTATCGGCAGGCGCTGCAGCTGAGCCCCGAAATCGGCGAAGTGTGGTGGAGTCTTGCCAATCTCAAGACCTACCGCTTCGAGCCGGATGACATCAGGCAGATGCAGGCACAGATAGCGCGACCGCAGCTCAGCACGGAGGATCGCTTCCACTTCCACTTCGCGCTGGGCAAGGCCCTCGAAGACCGGGCGCTGTATGAGCAATCGTTCGCACACTACCGTCAGGGCAACTCGCTGCGGCGCTCCCAGACGCAGTACGATCCGCAACGCATTCGTCAGCATGTTTCCCAGGCCAAGACCCTGTTCACCCGCGAGTTCTTCGCGACGCGCGCGGGCGCCGGCTCGCCTGCGCAGGATCCGATCTTCATTCTCGGATTGCCACGCGCGGGCTCAACGTTGATCGAGCAGATTCTCTCGAGCCACTCGCAGGTGGAAGGCACGATGGAGCTGCCTGATGTTCCAGGGCTCGCGCACAGCGTGGGCGCGCGCGCGGGGGATTCAGGGCTTCGCTATCCGCAGGCTCTCGCGGCACTTCCCCCCGCAGAATTGCGGCGTCTGGGCGAGGACTACCTTGCGCGCACACGCATCCAGCGCAAGACGCAAAAGCCGCGCTTTATCGACAAGCTGCCCAATAACTTCCTGCACACGGGCTTTATCCATCTGATGCTGCCGAACGCCCGCATCATCGATGCCCGCCGTCATCCGCTGGGCTGCTGCTTTTCTTGCTTCAAACAGCACTTCGCCCGCGGGCAGAACTTTACCTACGACCTGGCTGAGCTCGGAGGCTACTACCGTTCGTACGTGGAGCTCATGGCGCATTTCGACAGCGTACTGCCGGGGCGCGTGCACCGCGTGTCGTACGAGCGCATGGTTGAAGATACGGAGGGCGAAGTAACCCGGTTGCTGGCCTATTGCGGCCTGCCCTTCGAACCTGCGTGTCTGCGCTTCTACGAGAATGATCGCCCGGTGCGCACCGCGAGCTCTGAGCAGGTGCGCTCGCCCATCTATCGCGCGGGCATGGAGCAGTGGCGGGAGTTTGAGCCTTGGCTCGGGCCCCTCAAATCCAGCCTCGGCGCCGTGCTCGAGACTTACCCGCTGGCGCCGGACTTTACTGACATTGATGACGACGGCGGATCTTTAGGCAACAACATAAATCAAGGGGAGATCTCATGCAGCGCAGCCGACTACGGAAGTTGAAGAAAGCCGGCGGGACCACGCACCGGCAATCAGGTCCAACACTGCTGCGGCGAGCCCCGATCGCGGCTGCCATCATGGCGGCAGTCCCGCGCCTGTATGCAGCGGAGGCGCCCGATACCTCCTCGGGTGCACTGCAGGAGGTCGTGGTCACCGCACAGAAGCGCACCGAAAACCTGCAGGACGTGCCGGTGAGCATCACCGCCCTCGGCACCCAGAAACTCGACGAACTCAATGTGCAGAGCTTCGACGATTACGTGAAATATCTGCCCAGCGTCGCCTACCAGAGCACCGGCCCCGGGTTTTCCCGCGTCTTCATGCGCGGTGTTGCGAGCGGTGACAATGGCAACCACTCCGGGCCGTTGCCGAGCGTCGGCGTGTATCTCGATGAGCAGCCGGTCACGACGATTCAGGGTGCGCTGGACATCCATGTCTACGATATCGAGCGCGTCGAAGCGCTGGCCGGCCCGCAGGGGACGCTGTACGGCGCCAGTTCCGAGGCCGGTACCGTGCGCATCATCACCAACAAGCCCGACCCTTCCGGATTCAAGGCCGGCTACAGCCTCGAGGGCAACACCGTGCGCGGTGAGGGTGGCTATGTCGCCGAGGGCTTCGTCAACATGCCGCTCAGCCCCATCGCAGCAGTGCGCCTTGTAGGCTGGGCGGAGCACACTGGCGGCTACATCGACAACATCCCGGGCACCAACGTGTTTCCGAGCTTTGGCTGCGTGTCCAACTTCGCGCCGCCGGCGCCGGGCTGTTCATCCTCGCCGGAGCACGCCAAGGATCGCTTTAATCCAACCAGCACTTACGGCGGCCGCGGCGCGCTGAGGCTCGAACTCGGCGAGAACTGGACGGTAACCCCGAGCTTTATGGGCCAGAGCGCCCGCCAGGACGGCACAAGCTTTGTCGATCCGAGCCTTTCCGGCGGTCTGTCCATCCAGCGCTACTACCCGGACTCGATTTCAGACCAGTGGTGGCAGGCGGCACTCACGGTCGAAGGGCACGTCAGCAATTTTGATATCACCTACGCTGCGGGCTACCTCAAGCGCGACGACCATACGCAGCAGGATTACAGCGACTACACGCTGCTCTACGACAAGCACACGACCTACATGGGCTTCCTCGAGTCAGTCCTGCACCTGCCCCCGGGCAGCCCGCCGGTCAACGTCTCGCAGTACATCCTCGGGACCGACCAGTACCGCAAGCTCAGTCAGGAGCTGCGGGTCGCGACTCCCAAGGACTTCCCGCTGCGTTTCATCGGCGGCCTGTTCTACGAGCGCCAGGAGCACTACATCCTGCAGAACTACCGTATTGATGCGCTGCCGACCGAAGATTCCGTCACCGGTTGGCCGCAGACCTGGTGGTTGACGGATCAGGTGCGCGTCGACCGCGATTATGCGGTGTTCGGCGAACTCAGCTACGACTTCACCTCGAAACTGACGGGCACGGTGGGCTACCGCTTCTACCGCTACGACAATTCGCTCGATGGGTTCTTCGGCTTCGGGGCCAATCAGGGATTCTCATCGGGTACCGGAGAGAAGCAGAACAATCCGCAGGCCAGCCCCCCGACCTGCGTGCAACCCGGCATCCTCGGTGCGCCCTGCGTCGATCTCGCTCAAGAGGTGAAGAAAGACGGCTCGACACCAAAGTTCAACCTCACGTACAAATTCGACGCAGACCATTTGGTCTATGCGACCTTCTCCAAGGGGTTCCGCCCCGGTGGCGTAAACCGGCGTACGCAGTCACCTCCCTATCCGGCGCTGGCCACCTACGGTCCGGACTACCTCACGAATTACGAAGTCGGGTTCAAGACGAGCTGGCTGGACAATCACCTGCGCTTCAATGGCGCGTTCTTCTACGAGGACTGGAAGAACTTCCAGTTCAGCTTCCTCGGCCAGAACTCCTTTACGATCGTGCGCAATGCCGGCTCCGCCCGCATCAAGGGTGCCGAGCAGCAGCTGGAATGGGCACCACTCAAGGGCCTGAGTCTCTCGCTTGGAGCCACGGAGCTGGATCCGAAACTGAGCGCGAACTTCTGTTACGACGTGGACCCGAGCACCGGTCAGCCGTTGCCAGCGTCTGCCTGCCCCTCCTACGACTCGGTGCCAAATGGCACGCAGCTGCCGGTGGTGCCGAAGTTCAAGGGTGATGCGACGGCGCGCTATACGTTCCCGCTCGGGAGCCTTGACCTGCAGGGATACGGGCAGGCGGCCTACAGTTACACAAGTTCTGTGAACTCGGTGCTCTCCCCGTACCAGAACGCTCTCATAGGCAGCGTGCCGGCGTACGGACTCCTGGACCTGGCAGCCGGCGTCAACCGCGGCAACTTCCAGGCGGAGATCTTCGCCAGCAACGCTCTCGACAAACGCGCAGAGACAAACCGCTTTGCCGAATGCACGATTGTCGGCGGACTGCAGACCCTGATAGCGGGTACGACCGTGTGTGGCGCCAAGCCGCTCGCGACAATTGCCACCCCGCGAACCATTGGTATCCGCTTCTCGCAGAGCTTCTAGCGACCCACAGGGGGTTCGCACCCGAAGGTGCGGTGCACGGCAAGTGCACCGCACCTTTTCTTTTCAACGACGCCCCCAATCCGGGAGATGCCTCATCTCGTGCAGTTGAGGTCCAATAGAGCAGTCGTTTCGCGGAGTCGTGTGTTGAACGAGTCCCTCCCCGCCACCCCCGGGATACGCGCCGCTGGGCACACCGCCGTCGGCGTGCTCGCGGCGATCAGCTTCTGCCATCTGCTGAACGACATGATGCAGTCGCTGCTGCCGGCCATGTATCCGATGCTGAAGAGCTCCTATGCCCTGAGCTTCAGCCAGATCGGCCTCCTGACCTTCACCTTCCAGTTCACCGCCTCACTGCTGCAGCCGCTGATCGGCGCCTACGCGGACCGTCGCGCGCGCCCCTATTCACTCGCCACCGGCATGGGCTTCACGCTGTGCGGGCTGCTGCTGCTCGCCTACGCGGGTAGCTATGCGCTGCTCCTGTGCGGCGCCGCGCTGATCGGCACCGGTTCCTCGGTCTTCCACCCCGAGTCCTCGCGCGTCGCCCGCATGGCCTCCGGCGGCCGCCACGGCATGGCACAGTCAGTGTTCCAGGTGGGCGGCAACTTCGGTTCGGCTTCCGGCCCGCTGCTGGCCGCATTCATCGTGCTGCCCCACGGCCAGACGAGCGTCGCCTGGTTCTCGCTGGTGGCGCTCCTCGGCATGTTCGTGCTCTTCAACGTCGGACACTGGTACAAGACGCACGGCATCACCCGCCAGCGCGCCGCGGCCACCCGGGCCGCCGCGCCGCGGCGCCACGTGGTGATCGCCATCTCGGTGCTGCTCGCCCTCATATTCTCCAAGTACTTCTACCTGGCGAGCATCACGAGCTATTACACCTTCTACCTCATCGACCATTTCCACGTATCGGTGCGCAATGCACAGCTGCTGCTCTTCGTATTCCTCGGCGCCGCGGCGCTCGGCGGGTTCATAGGGGGCCCGCTGGGAGACAAACTCGGCGCGAAGTACATCATCTGGGCCTCGATCCTCGGGGTGCTGCCCTTCACCCTGATCCTGCCGCACGTGAACCTGCTCTGGACCGCGGTACTGACGGTGCCGATCGGCCTCATCCTCTCGTCCGCCTTCCCCGCCATCGTGGTGTATGCCCAGGATCTGCTGCCCGGGCGCACCGGCACGGTCGCCGGCCTCTTTTTCGGCCTCGCCTTCGGCATGGGGAGCGTCGGCGCAGCGGTCCTCGGCGCGCTGGCCGATCACGTCGGCATCACATTCGTCTACCAGGTGTGCGCCTTCCTGCCGCTCATTGGCCTCCTGGCCGCATTCCTTCCCGACGTGCACAAGTACCAGGCCGCTGCCGCCGGTTGATATGCTCGCCGGCATGAAGATCCTGCCGCGCGCCCTGCTCGATGAACTTGCCGCAAAGGCGGCCGCCAGCCCGCGCGCACGGGCGCACCACACCATTCACGCCACACCGGCGGATGCAGTGCAGCGCTTCATCGTCGTGGCACTGCGCGACTCCTATTTCCGCCCACATCGGCACACGACGCGCTCGGAACTGGCCGTGGTGATGCGCGGGCAGTTCGACGTCCTGACCTTCGGCCCCGATGGCCGCGTGCTGGCGCGCTATGCGGTGGGAGATGGCACCGCGAGCATGGCGTATGAGACCCCGCAGGGCACCTGGCACACCCTGGTGCCGGGAACCGCCGGGGGGGCGTTCCTCGAGGTCAAGGAAGGCCCCTACGATCCGGCCACGGCCGCGGAGTTCGCTGCCTGGGCACCTGCGGAGGGGGATGCGTCGGCGGGCCCGTTCCTGCTGTGGCTGCGCCGGGCGCAGCCCGGAGACGCGCCGCCTTAGGGCGCCTTCGCGGCGGCGCTCTGCTCTCTGAGCGCGCGGCTGAGCTCGCCGCCGCCCATGAGGCCGCCCACGTAGCTGAAGTTCCCCGTGCGCGCCTCGCGCGCGGCCGCGGCGACGCCGGTCATGGCGGCGCGGTACAGGGTAGTCGAGAGGCTGATGCGCCTGACGCCCGCCGCCGCGAGCTGCGCCTGCGAGAAGGACTGGCCGGGCATACCCACCATGAAGTTCACCGGGCGCGTGAGCGCCGCACACACCGTGCGCACCGCCTCAAGGTCCGGAAGCCCGGGCGCGAACAGCACGTCAGCACCGGCGCGCTCGAACGCCTGCAGACGGCGCACCGTGTCGGCCAGGTCCGCGCGTCCATGGAGGAAGTTCTCCGCGCGCGCGGTGAGCACGAAGGGGAATGGCACCGCGCGCGCGGCGGCCACGGCGGCGCTGATGCGGGCCACGGCATGCTCGAAGCCGTAGATCGGCTGGCCGGCATCGTTGCTGGAATCCTCGATCGAGGCCCCGATGAGTCCCGTGGCGGCCGCGAGGCGGATGGTGAGGGCGGCGTCCTCGGGCGCATCGCCGAAGCCGTTCTCGAGGTCCGCAGCGACGGGCAATGCGGTCAGCGACGCCAGCGCACCGGCGTGCGCGAGCGCTTCCTCACGGGTGATGCGCCCGTCGAGCTTACCCAGTGTGGCGGCGGCTGCCGAGCTCGAGGTGGCCAGAGCCGCGTAGCCCAGTTGCGCCATGAGTGCCGCCGAGCCACCGTCCCACACGTTGGGAATGACGAACGCGGCCGGCGCTTCGTGGAGCGCGCGAAATCGCAGGGCCTTCTCGTGTTGCGTGGGCATCGTTACTCCTCGCACTGTTGCCTGCTCGGGCGGGGTGCGCGACTCTGTCACAATTTCACCCTCTGAGGCCAGACACGCCATGCCGCGCCTGCCCCCCCTCCTGTTCCTGGCCATCCTCGCGGGCCTGCCGGCCAGGACGACGGTCGCGCAACCGGTTTGCGCGCGCGCCGCCGCCGTCACGCCCGCGCTCGATAGGCTGCGTACCGCGCTCGTGCAGGGACGCTTCATCGCCTACCAACCGACATCGCTGCAGGTGCGCGATGGCCACGTCCATGAGGCCGAAGCCGACAGCATCCGCGCAGACCTGGTGCTGCTGCGGTCGCGCTTCGACGGGCTAATCACCTATGACGCCGTGCACGGGGCGCAGCAGATCGCGCCCATCGCCGCGCAGCTGAAATTCCGTGCCCTGATCATCGGGGTGTGGAATCCCCTCGACGCTTCGCAGATCGAGGCCGCGCTGGCGACCGCACGCAGTTACCCGCAGCTGATCGCCGGGGTATCGCTCGGCAACGAAACCCTGTTCTTTCACCGCGCCGACGTGGCGCAGCTCTCGGCCGCCCTCGCCGCGGTACGCGCGCGTGCACCGCGGCTGCCGCTGACGACGACCGAGCCATTCCACATCTTCGAAGCCGCCCCCGGCAGCACCCTGCTGCCGCAGCTGGACTTCATGCTGGCGAACGTGCACCCGGTGTTCCAGAGCTGGTTCCGCGGCTCGACCGATTCGGCCACCGCGGCACAGTTCGTGGTGAACGTCGCCGGGCAGCTGGCCCAGGGCTTCTGCGGGCCGATCCTCATCAAGGAAACCGGCATGCCCACGGCCCCGGCGGAGGCGGGCTATTCCAACGCGAGGCAGGCCTCCTTCTATAAGGAGCTGCGCGCGCGCCTGCCACCGCGCCCCCTCATTGCGTTCGCCTATTTCTCGGCCTTCGATGCCCCCTGGCGGCTGCAGGACGCCACCGGCGTTCCCGGCCCGCATCCTGAGGAGGCCTACTGGGGACTTTATGACAGCGCGCGCCGGCCGAAGCCTGCGGTAGACCAGCTGGCGCCGCTGGCGCAAGATCCGCGCAGCCTGAACTAAAAACCAACAACTGGGGCAGCACCATGTGGAACCAGGTCTACGCACCCGTCTCCGGAAGCCTCGGGCTGTCGGCGGTGTGCGCTGCGCTACCGATCTTCATCATGCTGCTCATGCTCGGCGTGCTGCGCACCGCCGCCTGGAAGGCGGCACTGGCGGGGGTGGTGGCCGCCATCATCGTCGCGGGTTTCGTGTACGGCATGCCCTGGCGCCTGGTGTTTGGCTCCACCATCTACGGGGCGGCGTTCGGCCTGTTCCCGATCGCCTGGGTGGTGTTCTGGGCGATCGCGCTCTACCGCCTGACGGTCGAGACCGGACAGTTCGACATCATCCGCCAGTCGATCGGCGGCCTCACCCAGGACCGCCGTCTGCAGGCGCTGCTGATCGCGTTCGCATTCGGGGCATTCATCGAGGGCGCCTCCGGCTTCGGCACGCCGGTGGCGGTGGCCAGCGCCATGCTTGCGGGCCTGGGCTTCTCGCCTTTCTACGCCGCCGCAATCTGCCTGATCGCAAACACCGCCCCGGTCGCCTTCGGCGCCATCGCCACGCCGATCATCACGCTCGCCTCCGTCACCAATCTGCCACTCGGAGTACTGAGTGCGGGCGTCGGCCGCATCTGCGCCCCCATCGCCCTCTTCCTGCCCGCGTACCTGATGCTGGTGCTCGGCGGCCGCAAGACACTCAAGGCCGTATGGCCGGCGGCGCTCGTGGCAGGGCTGTGTTTTGCGGTGACACAGTTCATGGTCTCTAACTTCATTGGACCCTACCTTACCGACATCCTTTCCTCGATCGTCGCCATCGTCGGCCTCGTACTGCTGCTGCGGGTATGGCACCCGAAGGACGACACGGCTGCGGACGTCGCGCCCAAGGACTCCGGCATCCCCGCCCGCACGGTGCTGCGCGCCTGGATGCCCTACATCTTCCTCGTGATCTTCGTGCTGCTGTGGGGCTACGCGCCCTTCAAGGCGCTGCTGGATAAGGCCAGCGTGTCGTTCCTGTGGCACGGGCTGGATGGTCAGATCCAGCGCCTGCCGCCGGCGGTCGCCAAGGCAGGACCTTATCCTGCGAAGTTCAACCTCAACCTGCTGTCGGCGTCCGGCACCGCGGTGCTCTTCGCGCTGGTGCTCGCCGCAATCGCGCTCAGGGTGCCGGCCGGCAAGGTGATGGCCATCGTCGGTCGCACGGCGCGCGACCTGTCGTTCTCCATCTTCACCATCGCGCTGGTGTTGGCGCTCGCCTACCTCATGAACTACTCGGGCGCCACGGCTACCCTCGGCCTCGCGTTCGCCGCCACCGGGGTGGCATTCCCCTTCTTCAGCGCCTACCTGGGCTGGCTCGGCACCTTCCTGACCGGAAGCGACACTTCCACCAATGCCCTGTTCGGCAACCTGCAGGTGGTGACGGCCAACAAGCTGGGACTGTCGCCCGCGCTCATGGCGGCTGCAAACTCCAGCGGCGGCGTCATGGGCAAGATGATCAGCCTGCAGAGCATCTCCGTGGCCGCGGCCGCCACCGGCATGCCCGCCTCCGAGGAAGCCCGGCTGTTCCGCTTCACGCTCAAGCACAGCATCTTCCTCGCCGGCGTCGTCGGGCTGATCGTGCTGGTGTACGCCTACCTGCTGCCGGGCTGGGGAGTGTGAGGGCGCCTGCTGTCAGCCGCTCACTTCACGCTCATCTCGACCTTCACCTTGCTGCCGCTCTCGGGCTTGGGCGGTGCGTCGATGATGAACACGCGTGAGGGGTCAACCTCCCCGCCGGAGAGCAACGCGTCCTGAATGGCCTTGGCGCGGTCCTTACCGAGGGTGACGAGATCGTCATCGCTCACCTGAATGTGGCTGACGAGCGCGGCGTCGAGGTCATTGATGGCCTGCTCGTACGGCGGTGCTTCCTTGCGCTTCGCCGCCTGCACGGCCTGCACCGACTCGGGCAGTGATGCGTCCTTGCCGAGCGACTCCTTGTACTGGTCGAGCAGCAGCTTGTAGTGCTTCTCCGGGTCGGCAAACACCTCTGCGCCCGCGCCCTGTGGATGCTTCTTGCCGGCCCGGGTCCCCGCCACGCGGGCTGCGAGTTCCTCGTGCAGCTTGGCCGCGGCCAGCTGCGCACCATCGAGCTCCTTCGAGTAGGTGATCGGCACGTCGAGCTTCAGCTGCGGGCGCTCCTTGAGGGACTTCACCAGCGCCGCCAGCTGCTCCTGTGAGGCCTTGTCCAACTCTGCGCTGCCGGGGGCGAACTCCACGACATTCATGTGCTCGCCGCCACCGAACAGGTGCCCGAGGAGCGCGAACGGCGCGGTGGCGACCTTGATGATGATGTTGACGAAGGCCTTCCAGATGATAGGCCCGAGCCTGAACTTCGGGTCGTCGATGGAGCCGTTCATCGGCAGGTCGATGTCGATGACGCCGTTGCGGTCCTTCAGGAGCGCCACGGCAATCTTGATGGGCGCATGGATGGCATCGGGGCTCTCCACGCGGTCACCGAGCTCCAGCTGGTCGACGACGAAGTGCTGTTTGGCATCCAGCTTGCGCTGCTCGATCTTGTACGACACGTCCACCGACAGCTTGCCCTTGTCGATCTTGTAGCCGATGAAGTGGCCGGAGTAAGGGTTGACGATCGTAAGGTCGATGTCCTTGAAGCCCATGGTGATGTCGGTGTAGAGCGCGGTGGAGAGCACGTTGAGCTCCCCGCCGATGTGCGCCGGCGAATAACGGTCGACCTTGCCATTCAGCTCTACTTTGGCGCGCGACTTCGGGTCCGAGGACAGGCCGGTGATCGATCCGCTGAGCTTCTGGATACCGACCGAGAAGCTCGGCTTGATCCACAGGTCGGTGTAGTCGAGCGTGGCATTAACCAGTCGCACGGTGCCGATCGCGACGGGGAAAGGCGTCGGCGGCGCCTGCTGGACTGCCGGGGCTGGCGTGGCCGCGGAGCGCGCGCCCTTCTTCGCGCGACCGCCCGCCGTCTTTGGCGGCACGGGCTGCGGTGCGGGCACAGCGGCGGCGGCCGTGTCGGGCTCGGGAGTCGCGGACTGGCCCGCATCGCCCTCCCCGGTCTCCTTTGCGTCTTTTGCGTCACCCGCGGGGACGGACACTTTGCGTACCGTGCCGGCGGGTGTCAGGACCTCTTTGATGTTGGTGGTGCGGTTCGGGAAGATCACCATGCGCGCATAGGGCTCATCCAGCGTCACGGTCTTGATGCGCAGGCTCTGTGGCTTTGAGCGGTACTGGATCGCGGCGATCTTCAGGTCCTTCCAGCTGACGAAGTCGCGCTTCTGCTGATCATCGACCGTACGCAGCCCGGAAAGCTGCGTGTCGCCCTTCACTTCCAGATATCCGTCACCACGGCTCAGCAGGTCGAGGCTTGCCCCGAGCGCTCCTTTGAGCAGCGTCATCGAGGTGTAGCGCGACAGGTAGGGCTGCAGGAACGGCAGCGCCAGGGCGCTCGCCTCAACGTGCGCCGTAACGTCCCCGCTCTTCGGGGTCACCTTGGCCTTGGCGCCAAGCTTGCCGCTGCCGTTGATGCCCGAATCCATCGTGACGTCCAGCACGTCATCGGGACGGGTGTTGAAGCCGGCCACGTGTACGTTGAGGGGGTCGATGGCGACCGCCAGCGCGGGCTTCACCTCGCGGTCCTCGACGGCCACCTTGAAGCTCTCAAGTCCGATGTCAGGGGCGGACACCACCCAGGGGGTGGAGTTGCCACCGCTGCTTTGCGCGTGCACCGGTGGCGGCTCCGCCGGGGCGGGGGCTGGGGCAGGCGTCGCGGGCGCAGGTGCGAGGTCGAGCAGGTTCAGACGCCCCTTCTCGTCCATCCATACGTTGAGGTTGCCGCCGCTGAGGGTGACCTTGGCGACGTCGACGGTGTGCTTCGAGACATCGACGCGCGTCTCGTCCACCTCGATCTTGGCGAGCTTCACGTAATCCTGCGGGCCGCCCTTGGGCTTCACGCCGAGGTCCGTGACCGTGGTGTTGTGGATGAGGACCTTGACGGCGAGCGGTCCGCCGCCGGTGCTGAGGTCGTAGTCGCCCTTGATGCCGATGAGGCCGGAGTCGAGCTCGAGAGGCACCAGGTCGCGAATGTAGTCCCACACCGTGCGCGCACGCAGATCGATGACCTCGAACTGCCCCTGCGAGGACAGCGGCGTGAGCCTGAGCGTGCCGCTCCAGTTGAACCGCTCCCCGTCATCCGAGGCCGCGGTCAGCGAATAGGCGTTGCCGCGCTGCCCGACGGTGCTGAAGTCATGCAACTCGAAGGTGATCGGATTGAAGTCGGCCTTGAAGGGGTCGGCGCGGGTCAGGTCCTCGAACGTGCTGCTGCCACCGGTCACGGCGAGGCGGCCGATGTACAGGCGCACGGGCTTGGAGGGCTCTGGCTGCGGCTTCTTCGGCTCCTCGGGGAAACCCTTGCCGAGGTCCGCAAGGTTGAGTTCCCCCCCGTGGCGTATCACGGCGCGCACGTAGGGCTTGTCCAGGAGAATCTCGCGGAAGCTCGGCCCCAGGCGCCAGAGGGAGGCCAGCTGCAGGTCCACATGCAGGTGGGCGAAGCTCAGCAGCGGCTTGCCGTCCGCATCTGGGAGCAGCACGTCGCTGATATCAAGCTTGAGCGTGAACGGATTGAAGCGGATTTCGCCGATGCTCAGCGTGCGCCCGTAGTGGGTCTTGACGAAGTCCTGGGCGTAGGAACGCGCAAAATGCGGCACCGCCCAAAATCCGGCCACAGCGTATACGCCGACCAGGACCAGGACGACGATGAGTGCAATGATGTAGCGTCGGTAACGGCCCATTTCCCCGTATCCGCTCTTCTTCTAGATGGCCCGGCTATCCTAGTGCATCGTCGCCGCCGCGACCATCGGGGTGTTGGTTCGGGACTCGGTCGCCCCCGCCGGGGCGGACATGCCTCAGACCGGGTCGATCAGACTCGCCTCGTTCGGGAGCTTGGCGCTGTTGACGCGGCGGCTGACCCGGTAGCCAACCATCAGTTCATCCGGGTAGGGCACGAGCACCGCGAGCGCCTCGGCCGGGCTGCCGTTGAGCCACACCTCCTCGTCGGCAGCTGCGAGTACCGCCGGCATGCGCTGCTTGGCGTTGTGGATCTCGGCGAGGAGCGCGTTCGCCGGCAGCGTGATCAGCGTGCAGGAGTGCACGTAGGTTCCGTCGCTGCGCCGCGAGCGGTCCCACAGGCCCGCCACGCCGAACACCTCCCGATCGTTCAGGTGCACGAAGAACGGGTCGCGTGTACCGTCGGCATTGACGTGCGGCTCGTAGAAGCCGGCCATGGCGAAGATGCAGCGCTGGCCGCGCTTCCAGGGATCGCGGTAGCTCGGCGCGCTCTCGATGCGCTCGACCGTTGCATTGATGGTCGAGGCCTTCAGCGCCACCCCGGCCGCCCAGTACGGAATCAGGCCCCAGCGCATCATCGCCGCGGCGCGCTCGGCCGACTCGCTCACCACGACGGGCACCTGCTCGGTGGGCAACACGCGGTAGCTGAGCGGGTATTCCCAGCGGCCGCGCCGGATGCCCAGGGCGCGCTCGGCCTTGGCGGCCTGCGCCAGGATGTACCTTCCGCACATTAGAGTCTGCACCCGCCCTGCGCGCGGTCCGCGCCGCAAAAGCATAGCGGAGCGGCCGGCCTCAGCAGAAAAAAAGTGGCTGCCCATGCACTTGGATGCGTAACCAGTGTGGCGCAGCCGTCGGTACTGTGTGGACGGGCCAAAGATACCCTCGCCACACTGCACGCCATGCTGCCGTGGAACTCGATCCAGAAGCTCCGCGATCACTTCGGCGACTATGTGGTCGTCGTGACTTGCCGCGCCTGCCGGCATACGCGCGAGGTGGCGCCGGCGTTCCTGGCGCGCCACTGCCGCGCCGGCTGGGACGAGCCGATCGCGAACGTCGTGGCGCGCTTTCGCTGCCGCTGCGGCAAGAAGAGCGTGGAGGTACAGCTCGGCTTCAATCGCAAGCCGCGCGGCTGGAGCAAGAACCCTTCCTGAGCCGCTGGCTCAGTGCTGTACGTCCTGCCCGGCCTTGCCCGCCTGCGCCGTGGAGAAGTCACGCTGCAGGATCCCGTAGAAGGCGACCGTGAAGCGCTGCGCCTCGGCCTGGGTCATGTGCGACCACTCCGGCAGATAGAAGCCGCGCAGCTCCGGATAGTCCGCGAAATAGATACCCGGGACGCCGGTAGCCGCCAGCAGGCCATCCCAGGAGCGCTTGCGTGGATAGAAGCGCTCCTCGTACTGCAGGTACGGCCCCTCGCTCGGCAGGCGCATGAAGACCACCTTCACCCCGCGCGCTCGCAGCTGCGCCACCGCCTTCTTCGCGCGCTCGATCTGTTCCTTTTCGCTCTTGAGCATCTCCTCGGCCGTGGGATCGCCGGGATAGACCACGAATCCTTCCGCCCAGATGCTGCGCGCGAGATCCCGGTAGGCAGGATCAGTCTCAACCTTGCTCCACAGGTGAGCATTGCGGCCGGCTTCGTAGATGGCGAGCTTGCGCACGTCCGTGAACCAGTGCCGGCCGGGACGCTGCGGCCAGGGCTGACGCGCCAGCACGGTGTGCAGCGCATAGTCCGCGTCGAAGAAGGCGAAGTAGGGCTCGATCAGCCGCATCGACAGCCACTGACCCATGCGCTGCGCCGGTGACTGCTTGTGCGCGTACTTTGCCGCCCCGAGCGCAAAGCCATCGCCGCTGAAGAACAGTTCCGGCGCCACGCCGATGAGCAGCCGCCCGGTGAACTTCGGGTCGGCCGCCAGGTCCTCGACCGCCGTCATCGGCGAGGTGCCCTCGTAGGAGAGCTGGATCGGAGCGCGGCCTGCCAGGGCCTGCCACACCGGCAGCTGCAGGTCGAAGTAGGTGCGCGAAGAGCCCAGCAGCACGGTCGCGTCGCCCTCCCCCTCGTCGATGCGCCGCCGCTCGATGGCCCACAGCCCGAATGTGTTGCGGATGCCAGGTACCACACCGTAGGCGCGCCAGTAACCCTCCCAGCCGGCCAGCAGCAGCGCGAACAGCGCGAGCGCCCCGAGGAGCATTCTTCGCCAGGAAAGCGCAGGTACCGGCCGCTGCGGCACCGGCTGCGCGACGCCGGGCCGGTCCGAGGCCGTGGCGCGCGCGTACTGATCGGGCGCGGATTCAGAACTGGAAGTAGATGAAGGCACTTCCGTCTCCTTGCGCAATGACGATGGCAAAAGCCATCAGCCCCCAGATCACGCCGACCGCGAGCGGCGGCGTGCGGGCCACGACGGATTCGAGCGTGCGCGAGCGCATGAACCAGTGCGTGATCAGAATGCCGCCGACGATTGCGGCCACCGACAGCAGCGTGAAGGTCGGCAGGATGGGGCGCGTGACCCCGTTCTGACCTGCCATCCCCTTGAGCACCACCCACGCCTTCGTAAAGGTCTTGGCGCGGAAGAACACCCAGGTCACGTTCACCAGGGTGTAGGTCAGCAGTCCCAGTCCGAGAAAGGCCCAGGGGCCCGGACGGTAGCGCGCGAAGCGTCCCCTGAGGAGGCGTTCCACGGAAAGATAGATGCCGTGCAGCCCGCCCCACGCCACGAAGGTCCAGTTGGCCCCGTGCCACAGGCCGCCGAGCAGCATGGTGGTCATGAGCGCCGCGTAGGTGCGGTGTGGCCCGTGCCGGTTACCGCCGAGCGGGATGTAGAGGTAGTCACGCAGCCAGGATGAGAGCGTGATATGCCAGCGGCGCCAGAAGTCCGAGAAGCCCACGGCGGCATACGGAAAGCGGAAATTGTCGGGCATCGCAAAGCCCAGGCACAGCGCCGCACCGATCGCCGTGGTCGAGTAGCCGGCGAAGTCGCAGAATATCTGGCCGCTGAAGGCAAGCGTCGCCGCCCAGGCGTCGAGCGCGCCCGGAACGCGCGCGCCGTCGTAGACCCGCTCCGCGGCGCCTGACAGAAAGCTGTCCGCGAGCACCACCTTGTTGAACAGGCCGAGTGTCATCAGCGCGAGCCCAAAGCGCAGCTGCTGCGCACTGGCTCGGCGCGGCTCGGCAAACTGCGGCACGAGCTCCGTCGGTCGCATGATGGGGCCGGCCACGAGGTGCGGGAAGAACGTCACGAACAGCGCGTAGTCCAGCAGGTTCCTGGCCGGTGCGGCACGCCGCAGGTACACGTCCAGCGTGTATGACATCGTGGCGAAGGTATAGAACGAGATGCCCACCGGCAGCACGATGTCGTAGTGGGCCGGCTGGTAGGCGACGCCGATCGAGTTCATCAGCGCGCTGAAGCTGTCGAGCAGGAACTGGCCGTACTTGAAGTAGCCGAGCATGCCGAGGTTGGCGATCACCGACAGCAGCATCCAGGCGTGGCGTGTCCCCTGGCGACGCGCCTTGACCAGGCCCTGCGCGGCATACCAGTCGACGACCGTCGACACCCACAACAGGATGACGAACGGCGGGTTCCACGCCGAATAGAACAGGTAACTTGCGATCAGCAGGTTGATCTTCTTCACCGTCCAGGGCAGCGGCAGCGAATGCAGCCCCAGCACGCAGGCGAAGAAGACGATGAACGTCAGCGAATTAAAGACCATGTCTCGCCGACACTGCAGCCGCAGCTCTGGCGTCCCCTTGCCGTGTTGGATACCCGTCTAGGTGCGGGCTGCGTCCATCATCTCCCCGGGAAGCCGACGAACGCAACGACTAATCCTGCCGGATAGAACAAACACCCGCGCCAGCGCGACCGGGAGTCCGTGTTAGGCAAGCGCTCCGGCCACGCGGCGCCGCATTAATTTCCGCGGCCAGCAACGCTCAGCGTTGCCCGCTGGTCGTCCCGGGGCGGCTCCTGAGGTAGCGGAAAACAACACACAGGCCGGCCAGGAACGGAATGCCGAACAACAGCGTGGGGCGGAACTCCTGCGTGAATGCCGTGGTCGCCAGCACCGCGAGCATCAGGGTCGCGCCGAGCAGCGTCGTCACCGGGTAGCCGATCATGCGAAAGACGCCCGGCGGCTGCGCACCCCGGGCGCGGCGGAAGTAGAAGTGTGTTACGAAGATCATCAGCCACGTGAACATCGCCCCGAAGGCGGAGACGGAGACCATGAGGATATAGGCGGATCTTGGTGCCACCATGCCGACCACGGTTGCAAGCGCTATGCCGCTGCTCGAGAGCAGTAGCGCCTGCACCGGCACGCCACGGCGCGACAGGACGCCGAAGCGCCGCGGCGCATGCCCGGCGCGCGCGAGGCTGAACATCATCCGCGTCGTGATGTAGAGCTGGCTGTTCATGGCCGACAGCGCGGCAACCAGGATGACGCCGTTGAAGATCGCTGCCGCCCCCGGGACGGCCAGCAGGCGCATGACCCGCACGAACGGGCTCTCCTGGGTGCCGGCTGCCGGCCACGGCACCACTGCCAGGATCAGCGCGAGGCTCAGGAGATAGAACAGGATCAGACGCAGCACCGTCGACCGGAAGGCACGCCGTACTGCAACCCCAGGGTCTGCGGCCTCCCCAGCGGCGACCGCAATCATCTCGATGCTGAGGTAGCTGAACACCGCAACGATCACCGCGACCCATGCGCCCCAGAAACCGTGGGGGAAGAAGCCGCCATAGGCGGTGTAGTTGCGCAGCCCCATCGCCCCACCCGCAGGCGACCGCCACAGCAGGTAGGCTGCGAGTGCCACGAACACCAGGAGCGCGGCGACCTTGATCGTCGAAAACCAGTACTCGAGCGCGCCAAACACCTCGACGCTGCGCGCGTTGATGGCAAGTAGCACCGCCGAGAAGCCCACGATCCACCATCCGCCTGCGACGCCCGGGAACCAGAAGCGCATGTAGAGGGCGACCGCCGTCACCTCCGTGCCCACTGCCAGCACGATGCAGGTCCAGTAGGCATAGCGCACCAGGAAGCCCGCCAGCGGCCCGAGGTAGTACTCCGCATAGGCGCCGAAGGAACCACTGGTCGGGTGCGCGATCGTCATCTCCGCGAGGCACCCCATCAGCAGCAGCGCGATGAGAGCGCCGATGGCGTAACTCACCAGCACGGCAGGCCCGGCAAGCCCGATCGCGAAGGCGCTGCCCAGGAACAGCCCGGTGCCGATGGCCCCACCGATGGCGATCATCGCCAGACGGGCGCTGCTCAGGCGGCGCTGCAGCCCGCGCTCGCGTTCGATGATGGCCTCGAAGCCCTGCCCGCCTCGCTGCATCTTGGAGCTTTCAGCCTGGAAAGCACGGGTGTGTTTCGCGGCTGCATGAGTCTACACTCGGGCTGTGTTGGTTACCGCACGCACCAGGTCGCTCACGATGCATACCAAGCTGCGGCTGTCCGGTCTGCTATTGCTCCTCGGGCTGAGCGCGGCAGCGCTGGGCTCCGGAGTGGACGCGCTCAGCTCCCAGGACGCTGCCGCGGGGCTGCGCGCGGCCCTGTCGCAGGGCGTGGACGTTGCGGTCGCCCAGCTCGGCAAGAGCGGCGGCTTCCTCAACGACCCGAAAGTCGCGATCCCGCTGCCGCATCCGCTCGACAAGGCCGAGAGCGGGCTGCGCATGCTCGGCATGGGCAGCCAGGCCGATGAGCTGAAGGCGACCATGAACCATGCCGCCGAGCAGGCGGTCGCGCAGGCGAAGCCGATATTCCAGCGGGCGCTCAAGCAGATGACGCTCACGGACGCCAAGGGCATCCTTGCGGGCGGCGATGGCGCCGGCACGGCTTATTTCCGCCGCACCACGAGCGCTGAACTCACCACTAAATTCAAACCCGTGGTCGCCGCCGAGACTGCGAAACTGGGACTGGCCGCCAAGTACGACGAGTACGCCGGCAAGGCAGCGCAGCTTGGCCTGGTCTCCTCGCAGGACGCGAACCTCAATGACTACGTCACCGCCAAGGCCCTCGACGGCCTATTCAGCAGGGTCGCGGAGGAAGAGCACCAGATCCGCAAGGACCCGATGGGACAGGCGAGCTCACTGATCAAGAAGGTCTTCGGTTCGCTCTGACACTCTGCCGAGGGAGTAACGCCCACGTGAACCAGGCCAGGCGACACCTGCGGGTAGTAGCGACAGGTCCCGTGGCACAGGGCACGCCGCACGAGGTCGGCGTGCGGTTCACATCGACCGCGGCGCTCGGTGCACGTCTCCAACGGCCGCAGAACAGCTTCGGCTGGCTCGGGCCCGGCCGTCTGGGCATCAGCGCCCAGGGAATCCAGGTGACCGCGAGGAGCGCGACGCTGCTCGGGCTGCGGCCCGCGCAGCGCTTCATTCCGGCCGCACAAATCCATGACGTGTACCGGGAGGCAAACGCAATACAGGTGCACCTGCGCGGCCCACGCCGTCCGTACTTCCGCTTCTGGGCGGAGGATGCCGCTGCTGCGGCGAGAATCGTCGGCCTGCTGCCAACGCCCGACACGATCGAGTTCGAGACGGCGATCGAGGAGCCGCCGGCCCGCAACCCATGGCGCAGGCCTGTCGCGTGGCTCCTGGCGCTGCTCCTGGCGCTGGTGCTGGTGGCGTCTCTGGCGTGGCTGAGCGGCTTCCTGAACCTGCAGCGCCGCAGCGCGCCCGCCGTTGCGCCACACCCGTCGCCCGCCGTCGTGAGTCCGCCACCAAGGGTTGAGCCCGAGGATGCGTTGCGCGCCCGCATGGACCTGACTCAGTACGACGAGCGCCTTCAGGCGCTGCGGGTCGAGTTCGACCTGGCGTTCGAGGCGTTGATGGAGGGCAGAGTCACGCAGACCGCCTTCATCGAGCAGCTGCAGCAGTGGCAACTGCCGCAGTGGGATCTGCTGGAACTGCAAATCAGGCGCACCCGTGCGCCACCGGGTTCCGTGCAGGAGAGCGCCGATGAGCGCCTCCTCGGCACCATAAACAACTGGCAGCTGGCGCTGCGCAGTTACTCGGAAGACCTGCGCAACGGACGACAGGTAGTGGACGCGTTCGAGTACCTGCGACGCGCCGACGTTCAGCGCGCCGCAGCGGGGCGCATCCTGCGGAGCCTCGAACGGCCCGCCACCGCGCCGGCGGTGAAGACCCCCTAGCGGACCTTGGGCCGCCGGCGCAACTTGCACCCTAGCGGCTGCCGCCGCGCGCTTGATGGAACTGCAACATTCCTCTGATACAAAGGAATGCCGGTGTGCAGGGCCACGGACGGCGCACACCGGCCACATCTGACAGAGCAACTGGCGCACTGCCTCACCCCTGCAGGTGCGCTGATGCGTCGGACCCCGGCCGGTTCGGCCGGGGTCCGTTTCGGGGCGCGGCACTTGCGCCATTCCAGCCCCAAAGAACAACCTCCCGCTGGCTGCCTGACCAAGCTCCGGCGCCTGTGACGCGCCAGGCCGCTTCCGACGGGCCACGGGCGCCGGCGATGAGTGCGTGAATTGCGAGGCCCGCGGATTCTCTGGCACACTGACAGGCTGAGGTACCGGACCTGCTAAAACTTCAATGAATCTGCTGGTCCGGATCAACCTGGCGCTGGCCCTGGCCTTCACGCTCGCAACGCTTGCCGTCGGCTGGGCATGCTCGATGATGTTGCAGGCGAATGCCAAGCAGGAGGCCCTGCACGAGGCGGCGCTCATGATCGACAGCGCCGGCTCGATGCGCGCCTATACTTCTGAGGAGATCGTGCCACTGCTGAACGCGCAGATGGCGAAGGATTTCCTGCCGCAGAGCATCCCCTCCTACGCCGCCACCCAGAATTTCCTGAAGCTGCGCGATCACCACCCTGACTACACCTACCGCGAGGCGACCCTGAACCCGACCAACCTGCGCGATCATGCCGCTGACTGGGAAGCGGACATCGTGCAGAAATTCAGGAACGACCCGCACACGCACGAGATCGTCGGCGAGCGCGACACACCCATGGGCCGCTCGCTGTATCTCGCCCGGCCGATCCAGGCGGAGCCGAAGTGCCTGGTATGCCACAGCGTGCCGGCGGCTGCGCCCGCTAGCCTCATCGCTCGCTACGGCAGCAACAACGGCTTCGGCTGGGAACCCCATGAGATCGTCGGCGCGCAGCTGGTATCGGTGCCGCTCGCGGCGGCCACCGCCAACGCGGACCGCATCTTCCGCAGCGTCATGACGGCGATCGTGGCGATCCTGGCGAGCGCCCTGCTCATCGTCAATGTCGTGCTGTATTTTGCGATCGTGCGTCCGGTACGCCACATCGCCCGGCTGGCTGAAGAGGTCAGTACCGGCAACACCGCCGCCGGCGAATTCCCGGCGCGCGGCAGCAGCGAGCTTCAGGACCTGACGCGTTCCTTCAACCGCATGCGCACGAGCCTCGCCAAGGCCATGAAGCTCCTGGACTCCTGAGCCAACTCATGACCCGCGACGTATTTGTCAGCTATTCCGTCCCCGACCGCGACTGCGCGTTCGAAGTGGTCAGCCGCCTGGAGGCGCGTGGCCTGAGCGTCTGGATCGCGCCGCGCGACATCTCACCGGCGGCGGAATGGGCCGAGGAAATCATCGATGCGATCGCGGCGGCTCGCCTGATGGTGCTGGTGTTTTCCTCCCACAGCAACTCCTCGCCGCAGGTGCGACGCGAGGTGGAACGCGCCGTCCACAAGCAGGTGCCGGTGCTGCCCTTCCGGATAGAGGACATCGTGCCATCGAAGAGCCTGGAGTACTTCCTGAGCTCGCAGCACTGGCTCGATGGCTTCGCAGGCCCGCGCGATGCGCAGTACGAGCGGCTGTGCACGCACGTCGTGGCGCGCCTGAGTGCCGCCGAACACGCCCCCGCCCTCGCGCCGACATCCCCGGGACAACCGACGAGCGCAGCGCCGGGCACCGCCACGCTCTTCGGCCTGCAGCAGCTGCAGTCCCTGGAGAGGCAGCTTGCCCTGCATATCGGCCCGCTCGCCGGTCACCTGGTACGGCGCGCCGCCGCGCACGCACAGGATTGGGAGCAGCTCACCTCCCGGCTGGCCGCAGAAATCGACTCGGAACCGGCGCGCCAGCAGTTCCTCGCGGCGTGCCGCTCCGTGTCGCGGGCCACTTCTTGAATAACAGCACCGTGCCCGCTTCGGCTGCACCGGCCACGGGGCCGCTGCCGCTCGTGATCGGCGTAGTGGGCCACCGGCACCTGGAGCCGCACGACCTGCCGCTCTATCGCAGCCGCATCGGTGCCTTCTTTGATGACCTGCGTGCCCGCTATCCGTCCACCCCGCTGCGGGTGCTGTCGGCGCTGGCGGAGGGCTCTGATCGGCTGGTAGCCGAGGTTGCGCTGGCGCGCGGCTGCGAGCTCCTGGTGCCGCTGCCGATGGCCCCCGAGGAGTACGAGAAGGACTTCCCCGCATCGGTCGAGCAGTTCCGGGGGCTGCTGGCGAGTGTCCCGCCCGACGACGCTTTCGTGCTGCCACCGCCCCACGCCGAGGCAGGCACGAGCGCGCAGCAGCTGCGCGACCTGCAGTATCTGGAAGTCGGCGTCTACGTCTCCGCCCAGAGCCACATTCTGCTCGCGCTGTGGGACGGCGTGCGCAACAAGGCGGTGGCGGGCACCGCCGAGGTGGTGCGCTTCAAGCTCGAGGGGCAGACGCACTCCGACGATCGAGCGCTGGATGCTGACGACTGCGGCCCGGTGTACTGCATCCATGCACCGCGCGCCGGCAGTGGTGACAGCGCCGACGTGGCGCCGGTATGGATGTATCCGCGCGACTCGAGCGCGGAGATCCTGCGGACCGTCTGCAGCCGCATCGACCGCTTCAACCGCGATGCCCTGAGGATTCCGGTGTCGGCGGCGCAGGCCGCCGATGCCTCCGGCCTGCTGCCTGATATCAGGGACCGCCCCCCAGCCGACCGGCGCCTCGCCGCGACCTTCGCGAGTGCCGACACGCTGGCGCGCGGTTACCAGCGCCTCACCCACACCGTGCTGCGGGTCGTCATCGGGCTCGCCGTGGCGCTGGCCCTGACCTTCGAGGTCTACGCCGAGATCATGCCGGAGCGCAAGCTGCCGGTGATCTACCTTCTCATCTTCAGCACCATCGCGGCCCTGTACCTGTGGCAGCAGCGCCTGGATGCGCAGGGCCGTTACCTCGATTACCGCGCGCTCGCCGAGGCGCTGCGCGTGCAGTTCTACTGGCGACTGGCCGGGCTCAAAGAGAGCGCGGCCGCCAGCTACCTGCGCAAGCAGCTGGACGAGCTACGCTGGATCCGGGACGCGCTGCGCGGCGCCAACGCCCTGCCGCCACCGCGCGACGCGCGCGCCGACCTGGTCCAGCGCCAATGGGTGGCAGGACAGGCGAGCTATTACCGGGCGCGTACCACCACGCTCATGGCGCGCATTCACCGCGTGGAGCGCATGTCCGCGCTGTGCGTCGGAGCAGGCCTGGTTGCCACGAGCGCGCTCGTGATCTTCTGGAACCGCCTGGAGACGCTCGACCACGAGCGTCACTGGCTGGTGCTGATCATGGGCTTCGCGCCGATCGCCGCGGCGCTGTGGGAAGCTTACGGCGAGCGCTTCGGGATGCGCACCCAGGCCCACCAGTACAGCCGCTTTGCCCAGATCTTCGGGCGCGCCGAGGCAGCCATCGAGCGCCTGGAGTCGACGCCCGACACCGTCGCGCGCGGCGAGAGCGAGCGCTCACTGATCGGGGAACTCGGGCGCGAAGCGCTGATCGAGAACGGCGACTGGGTACTGATGCTGCGCGATCGCCCGATCGTACTGCCCAAGGGCTGATGCAGGCGCACGCGGCTTGCCGCGGCGCCCGGGGGCACCGTAAGCTTCACCCCCTCATGGGTATCAGTCAGCCACAGAATCTGCGCCGGCCGCCGATCGAGAAGCTCCGTCCGTATGGGATCCGCGTGAGCCTCCCGCCCGGTGACCCTTTTCGCAAGCTCCTCGGGCCCGAGTGGCAGCGCCAGCATTGGTACTCGACGCCCGATGAGCGTGATGCAGCGATGGCCGAGATGAGCCGGCGCCACGAGTACTCCCGTTCGGGCGACATGCCCGCGCTCGTGTTCCAGAAGATCGAGAAGCTCGCCGAGAGCCGCGGACTCTAGGGCTGCCGGGATCGGCCGCGCCGCCCGTGCGCGGCGCACCACGCAAGGAGCCAGCACGTGAATGCGCCGCAGCAGTTCCCCTACGCCACCCATCTGGACGTAAAGTTCGCGCCGCTGAGCATCGTGGATGTCCCGGGCCTGATCGCACGCTGTCAGGATCGCTGGTACAACCAGACGCTGTGCGAGGTGAACGACTCGGTCATCCGCCTCGGGGTGCTGGAGGGCGAGTACCACTGGCACAAGCACGACCACGACGATGAGTTCTTCTTCGTGCTCGAGGGTCGGTTCTTCGTCGACCTGGAATCGCGCTCCGTGGAGCTGAAGCCGCTGGAGGGCTTCGTCGTGCCCAGGGGAGTCGTGCACCGCACGCGCGCGCCACAGCGTGCCATCATCCTGATGGCCGAGACCCGCGCCATCGTACCCACCGGCGACGCCTAGCCTGCCCCCCGCGGCGGCGGCGCCGCGTCTCAGAATACCCGGCCGAGGAACAGGTAGAAGGCCTGGTTGCCGTGCTCATCGAAGCCGGTCGCCAGATACAGCGGGCCGAGGAAGGTGTCGAGGCCGAGGAACAGGCTCGCATCCTTCTGCGTGTTGCTGAAGCTTGCGGCGCTGCGCGTCTGCCACACGTTTCCCAGCTCCAGTGACATGCCAAGGTAGGTCGGCACGTCCAGGTATCCCGCGCCGCCGCGGCCGATCTGTCGGTAGTAGAGCGCGCGCATGATGCCGAAGTTCGGGCCCAGCAGCGAATCGGCGCGCAGGCCCGAGAGGTTCAGGAAGCCCCCGAGCGGGAACAGCATGTTGATGTCCGTGACGCGCGACTGCAGCGTCATGCCGCCCGAGGCGGAGAACTGCAGCGTGTCGCGACCGAAGGAATAGGCGCCGATATAGTTGAGCGTCACCTGATCCGATGCCGGGTCCGTCCCCGAGACGTTGCGCACACCGCTCCACTGCAGCATCGCCTGCTGGCCGTGATGCGGGAAGTTGATGTCATCGAGGCGGTCGTAGGTGAAGCGCACGAAGTAGTTGGTGGTCTCCCATGGCGAGTCGGTGAGATTGGGTAGGTTCGGGTCCTCCGGATCGCCGATCTTCAGCCGCAGGTGCCCCTGCTCGCGAGCGACCCCGGTGCGGATCTCGCCCCAGTTGCCGAACTGGCGCCCGAAGTCCACCCCGTAGTCGAAGGTGTGCACGCGGTACTCGGCGAGCAGCTCCTGGCCGCTGTCTGACTGGGAGCTGCAGTAGTCCGCGCGGCCCACGGAGGGTGGGTTGCAGATCAGGTCGATGTCGCGCGCCAGGTCCTGGACGTGCGGCATGACGAACCAGCCAGAGAAGTGCGCCAGCGGCAGGAACAGCTCGGTGGAGATCTGCGTGACACTGCCCACCTGCAGGTCCGTGGCCCACTCCCCGGCATTGCGCGTCACGTCCGAGACCACGAAGCGCACCGCGGCGTTGTAGGTCGAATTTCCCTGAAAGTCATCCTGCAGGCTTAGGCCGAAGCGCAGGTAGTCGGGGCCGGTGGAGTTGGGGCGGGCATCGATTGCCAGCCCATAACGGTCGGCGCTGCCGATCACGTGGTAGTCGAGCGTATCAAGGCCGCCGCGGCCGTAGAGTGCCGTGATCCGCTGCGCCACGGCATCCGGGTCGAGCGGCTTGCCGATCAGTCCCTTGAAGAGTCCGTTGGGCGAGGGCACGTAGTGCTCGGAACCGGTGTCCACGGTGACGAAGTCGATCACCGGTGGCGCGGTGCGCGGCACGTCGCGGTGCGCCAGGTAGTTCTGCATCTCGTGCTCGCTCACGCTCAGGGCTGCGAGCTGGGTGTTGAGCCCGCGCGCCGCCACTTCGCCGGCACCGATCGCGCGCGCCACCAGACCAAAGTCGAACGAAGAAGCATTGCCGAGCTGCGGCTGGATGAGGACGTCCTTTGTGGTGAGCGTCGCGAGCTGCGTTTGCGCATTGCGGCGGATGAGGATTGCCAGCATCTGGTTGGAGATGACGGGGATGCTCGTCAGCTGCTTGCGCGGCAGCAGCGGGAAGCCGACATCGACCACGATGACCAGGTCCACGCCCATGGCGCGCGCGATGTCGACTGGCACGTTGTCGGCAATGCCGCCATCCACCAGCAGCCGCCCCTCGCGCTCCACCGGCGCGAACACCCCCGGCGCCGAGAGGCTCGCGCGCATGGCAGTGGTGAGGTCCCCGGATCCCATCACCACCGCATCGCCGGTCTCAAGATCGGTGGCCACGGCGCGGAACGGGGTCGGCAGGTCATCGAAGTTGCTGAAGCGGGCGACGGGCAGGGTAAGCCGGCGCAGCGTCTCGGTGAGGTGCTGCCCCTGGATGAGGCCGCGCGGCAGCACCACGCGCCCGTCGTGGAACCCGAGGGGGAACTTGACCAGGAATGACTCGTCTTCCTGCTTGCGCCTGAGGGTCAGATCCTCGCGCGGAGGCCGGTCGCGGAAGGCGTCCTGCCAGTCGATCGAGGTCATGAGCTTCTCGATCTGCCGCGCGCTCAGGCCGCTCGCGTACAGCCCGCCCACCACGGCGCCCATGCTGGTGCCCGCCACCGCGTCGATCGGGACGCGCAGATCCTCGAGCACCTTGAGCACGCCGATGTGGGCCGCGCCGCGTGCGCCACCGCCGGAGAGGACGAGGCCGATGCGCGGCCGGTGCGGGGGCTGCTGGCCGGTCAGCCGCGGATCCGGGACGCTCTGGGATTGGCCCGGCGGTGAGGCGGCGAGCCACAGCAGTAGTAAGAAAAGCTGCAGTACCCCGGGACGGGGCGTGACCGCCCGTTTAGATCTCACGGGGCGGAGAATAGCAGTATGCGGCAGCGGAAGCCCCCGGACTCGCGGCCAGGCTCGACGATCAATGATAATGCGCCGCATGACTCAACCCCGCGCCGGCGTACACCTGACAGCCCTGGTGCTGCTGACCCTGCTCGCTGCTGCGGCTCCGTGGCCTGCAGCCGCCCAGTCGCGCGGTGCGAGCGACTGGGGCTTCTACGGTGGCGACAGTTTCGGCCGCCGCTTCTCGAACCTCGACCAGATCAACCGCGGCAACGTCGGGCAGCTGCAGCTTGCGTGGACTTACCGCAGCGGCGAGCTCGGGGCGGCCTTCGCGCGCGCCGGCAAGCTGACCTTTGAGGCGACGCCGGTACTCGCCTACGGCGCGCTCTACCTCGAGACCGCCACCAACATCATCATCGCCCTCGATCCGCAGACCGGCCAGGAGCGCTGGCGCTTCGACCCGCACATCGACCGCGCCCGGCACTACTCCGACGTCGCCGCGCGCGGCGTGAGCCTGTGGGAAGACGCTGACCTCAGGCAAAGCGCAGTCCCGTGCCGCCGCCGACTGTTCACCGGGACGCTGGACGCACGCCTGCTGTCAGTGGACGCCGAGAGCGGCCGGCCGTGCACGGGCTTCGGGCGCGGCGGATCCGTCGATCTCACCCAGGGCATTCAGGTGCGGGACGTGGGTGCATATGTCGTGACCTCGCCGCCTGCGGTCTACGGCAACCTGGTCATCGTCGGCTCTGCCATCGGCGACAACCGGGCCGTGAGCCTCGAGCGCGGACTCATCCGCGCCTTCGATGCACGCAGCGGCGAACTCGTGTGGGCGTTCGACCCCATCCCGGACTCCGCGAGCCACCCCGCCGCGGCCGAGTGGGACCTCGCGCAGGCGCGGGCGAGCGGTGCAGCCAACGCCTGGGGCGTCATGACCATCGACGAGGAGCACGGCCTGGTACTGATACCGACCAGCTCCGCGAGCCCGGACTTTTATGGCGGCCTGCGCCTGGGCTCGAACCGCTACGCCGACTCCCTCCTGGTGCTGGATGCCGCCACCGGCAAGCTCGCCTGGCAGCAGCAGCTCGTGCACCACAACCTCTGGGATTACGACGTGGCGGCGCAACCGGTGCTCGGTGACATCGAGCTCGGCGGGGCGCCGGTGCCGGCGGTGATCCAGGCGACGAAGACCGGCATGCTGTACGTGTTCGATCGCAGCCACGGGCGGCCGCTGTTCCCCATCACGGAAAGGCCGGTCCCGGAAAGTCACGTGCCCGGCGAGCAGGCCGCGCGTACCCAGCCCTTCTCCTCGCTCCCCGCCCTGGTCTCGCAGGCCGCCGTGCGCCCCGAGGACGCCTGGGGCCTGACCTTCTGGGACCGCGGCAAGTGTCGCGACCTGATCAGGGCGCTGCGCAACGAGGGGATCTTCACGCCGCCGGACCTGCACGGCACCCTGCTCAATCCCGGCTACATAGGCGGCGTCGACTGGGGCGGCATCGTCTTCGATGAGCAGCGCCAGCGCGTCATTGCGGCGGTCAACCAGCTGCCCATGGTCGTGACGCTGCTGACGGCCGAGCAACTGGCGCTGCAGTCCCAGTCGGGCGACTACGCACACTCGGAATTTGCCCGCCAGGCCGGCGCTCCCTACGGCGTGCGCCGCGAGCCGCTGCTCTCGCCCCTGGGGCTGCCGTGCACGCCGCCGCCCTGGGGGATGCTGGTGAGCGTCGACCTGCGCCGCAACCGCATCGCCTGGCAGGTGCCGCTTGGCTCAACCGAAGGTCTTACCCCCTGGTTCGTGCCCACGCGCGAATTTGGCATGCCCAACATGGGCGGCCCGATCGCCACCGCCGGGGACCTGGTGTTCGTGGGCGCCGCGATCGACAGCTACCTGCGAGCCTTCGACATCGAGACCGGGCGGGAACTGTGGAAGTTCAAGCTCCCCGCCGGTGGCCAGGCTACGCCGATGACCTACCGCGCCGGGCCCGATCAGCGACAATACGTGGTCATCAGCGCCGGTGGCCACGGGCCGCTCGGCACACGGCGCGGTGACTACGTGCTGGCCTTCGCCCTGCCGGCGAAGCCGGCCAAGCCCCCCGCCGCCCATTAGCCTTCCCACGAGAGAGACGAGATGGCGATCTTCATCGTTACCCTGCTGCTCCAGCTGGCCTTCATCATTCATGTCATGAAAACGGGCCGCAACACGCTGTGGATCTGGGTGCTGATCATCCCGGGCCTCGCCCTGGTCGGCATGCTCGCCTACCTGTTCGTCGAGATCCTGCCGGAGCTGTTCCGCAGCCGCACTGCGCAGCGCACCGCCCGCGGCTTCCGCAAGGCCATGGACCCGGAGCGCGACCTGCGCCGCTACGAGAACGAGGCGCGCATCGGCGGCAACGTCGCCAGCCGCCAGCGCTACGCCGAGGAACTGGCGCGCCATGCGCGTTACGACGAGGCCATCGCGCAGTACCGCCAGGCCCTGAGCGGGCTCTACCAACACGACCCGAACCTGATGCTGGGGATGGCGCAGGCGCAGTTCGGCAAGGGCGACGCGGCCAGTGCGCGCTCGACGCTCGATGATCTGATCCGCCTCAACCCCGACTTCCGCTCCCCAGCCGGTCACCTGCTGTACGCACGCGCACTCGAAAGCGAGGGCAACGTCGCCAAGGCACTCGAGGAATACCGCGCGGTAGTCGGGTCGTTTCCCGGGGCCGAAGCGGCGGTGCGCTATGCACAGCTCCTCAAGGGGCACGGACAGCCCGAGGAGGCACAGAAGGTAGCGCGCGAGTTGCTGCAGCAGGCGCGCATCGCGCCCGCTCACTACCGGCGCGCGCAGCGCGAGTGGCTGGAGGCTGCCGAGCGCCTGGCGTAGCGCCGCTGCATGCCGGCCGCCGCCAGCATCATGAGGCCAAGCAGCGTTGCTGCGTCCATCGAGCCGCCCCCGCCGCCGCCGGAGGTGGTGGTGCCCGAGGTGGCCGAGGCGGGCGGCGCCGCCTGGCTGTAGTTCACTGCTGTCAGGCATGCGCTGCCGCCAGCGTTCGCGGGCGCGGTCGAGTTGGCCATGCTGGAAGTCACGATCACGGGCGCACTGTCGATGCGCCCCGCATCGTCCGTGACAGTCAGCATCAGCTGATAGACCACCGGGGCACCCGGCGCCACCAGGCTCGCAACTGCACCGCTGGCGTTCTTGATGATTCCGCTGTCGCCAGCAGGCTCGGTGAGCGTCCACTGGTAGCTGACGATCTTCGCACCGCAGGCGGCGGCGCTGCCGCTGCCGTCGAGATTCACCGTGCCACCCGCGCTCACCTTGGCTGGCAGTGCCACGGCAGCGATGGGACGCAGCGCCTGCAGCACCGCACCCTGCGCGTTGGCCATGCCGGAGCCGCACACCTCGGGCGTGCAGGCGCATTCGTTGATCTGCAGATCGGTCTGGCTGGCGGGGACGTGGCACGCCTGCAGGCCCGGGGGCGCGGGGAATGGCGTCGAGACTCCCAGCTGCAGGCGCGAGATGAGCTGCCCGGAGGTGAGGTTGCCATTGACCGCCAGCATGAGGCCGGCAATCCCCGACACCAGCGGGGCCGAGAAACTCGTGCCGACGTTGAAGTTGTACTCGTCCGTGTAGGTGTTGCTCTGTGGCACGGTGGTGCCGCTGTTGGTGGTGGTCTCGATCGAGAACAGGCATGGCTCACCGGCCCCGGTGTTGACGCAGTTGCCACCCGGGGCACTCAGGGCAATCTCGGGCCCGAGGCTGCTGAACCCGACCTTGGTGCCCGCCTGGCGCAGGCCGGCGATGGCGGCGACGCCGATGCAGTTGGCTGGCGCATCCACCGGCCCACCCTCGTTGCCGGCCGATACCACCACCAGCACGCCTGCGCTGACGAGCTGGTCGACAAGCTCCTGGTAGCTCTGCGGACAGCTGCCCGTCGCACCGAGGCTCATGTTGAGGATGCGCGCCGGGTACGGATTGGCGGGCACGCCGTCGACCGGGAAGCCAGCCGCCCAGGCCATGCCGGCGAGGATGTCCGAGTCGTAGCCGCCGCACTTGCCGAGCACACGCACCGGCAGCACCCAGCCGCTCCAGGTGAGGCCAGCGATGCCGGTGGCATTGTTGGTGATCGCCCCGAGGATGCCCGCGACCCGCGTGCCGTGCCAGGAGCTGTTGGCCACCGTGCAGGTGGAGAACAGTGCGGTCTTGGTATCCGCGGCGCTCACCCAGTCGCCCGGGTCCGAGGCGTCCGGGTTGCGCCCGAGGCCCGTGTTCCCGGTCTGCACCGAACTGATCATGTCGTAGCCGGGCAGCAGGCGATTGGCGGTGTCGCTGCGCAGGTCCGGATGATCGAAGCGCACGCCGGTGTCGAGTTCGGCGATCACGACGCCCGGGTTGCCGGTGCTCAGGCTCCAGGCATCGATCGCATCCACGGCGGAGGGCTGCCCGTCCTGCAGGTACCACTGGCTGGCAAAAAGAGGATCGTCGGGGGTGCTCTGCGGGAAGCGGCGGCGATCGACTTCCGCGTACTGCACGTCAGGCTCGGCGCGCAGCCGCGCCAGCATCTGCGCCGCCGACCCCGCAGCGCGGATGCGCAGCAGGTGGATGCCCGCAGCGATATGGCGCGCCTCGACCAGCTCCCCGCCCGCTCCGCTGGCGAGCGCGTCGAGCTCACCGGGTACATCTGGGGCAACCACGGCGCTCGCCCCGGAGCGCAGCTTGACGATGAAGCGCTGTGGCTCACCGCCGTCGCTCCCTCCCTGCTGCGCCATGGCGAGTGCCGGCGCCACGAGCGCCAGCAGGCAAATAGTAAGATATCGTATGAAAAACATACGCATAACGCGGCAACGATACCGCAAGGGGCACGGGCGAGCCGTGCCCTAGCGCGCAGACGGTGATGCGGTTCGCGTTCCGCGCGGGATCTGCTGCGTGATGCAGTGGATATTGCCCCCGCCCAGCAGGATCTCGCGCGCGGGGACCCCCACCACGTGCCGCGCGGGAAACAGCCGCTTCAGGCGCTGCGCCGCGAGGCGGTCGGTGCGCGGGTCGAGGAGCGGCATCACGATGCCGCCGTTGGCGATGTAGAAGTTCACATAGCTGCCGGCGAGACGCTCACCGGCGCAGCGCGGCTTCGTGCCCTCACGCGGCACGAGGCCTGCGGCCTCGCGGGCAGTGAGCTTCAGCGGCCCCGGCATCGGCAGCCGCGTGACCTTGAGGCGCCGGCCGCGGGCGTCGCGCGCATCGTTGAGGCGCTCCCAGGCGTCCCGGGAGATTGCATGCTGCGGGTCGCGCCGCCGGTCGGTCCAGGTAAGGCACACCTCGCCAGGGCGCACGAAGCAGGCCAGGTTATCGATGTGACCGCCGGTCTCGTCGTTGAATACCCCGCGCCCGAGCCAGATGACGTGACTGACGCCGAGGTACGCCCTGAGGGCCAGCTCGATGTCCTCGCGCGAAAGCTGCGGGTTGCGGTTGGGGTTGAGCAGGCACTCCTCGGTCACGAGTGCCGTACCCTCGCCATCGACGTGGATAGCCCCGCCCTCGTTGATCAGCGGCGCCCGGTAGCGCTCGAGGCGCTCGACCTCCAGTACCTTGCGCGCCACGAGATCGTCCTGGTCCCACGGAAAATACAGGCCACCGTCCAGGCCGCCCCAGGCGTTGAAGTGCCAGTCGACCCCGCGCACCGCACCGCGGCGGTTGACCACGCAGGTCGGACCCACGTCGCGCATCCACGCGTCATCGTGCGCCATCTCGACGACGCGCACCTCTTGATCGAGCGCGGCGCGCGCAGCGGTGAACTGGGCCCGCGAGACCCCGACGCTGACCGGCTCGAACTGCGCGATGGCGCGCGCCACCTGCGCGAACGCCGCCTGCGCCGGACGCGCCGCGTCGCGCCAGTTGTCGGGCCGCTCCGGCCACAGGAGCCAGCAGCCCGCATGGGGAGCAAACTCCGCGGGCATGTGGAAGCCGTCCGCGGCCGGGGTGCGCTCAAGGGTGCGGGTCATGGCGGCGCAGGCGACTGTTGCGGAACCCGTACAGGGCGTAGATCGACATGCCGAGCACCGTCCAGATCAGCAGCCGCAGCCACGTCTCCGGGGACAGGAACGGCGTCATGCCCGCGCACACCAGCGCGCCGACCACGCAGGTGAAGGGCGCCCACGGCACGCGGAACGGCCGGTGCTCGTGCGGCCGGGTGCGCCGCAGTACCAGCACCCCGATGCACACCACGGCAAACGCCAGCAGGATGCCGATGGAGATGAGGTCGGCCAGCAGGTCGAGCGGGAAGACCCCGGCGATGAGCGCCGCGAACACGCCGGTGATGAGGGTCGAGATGTGCGGCGTCTTGTAGCGCGGGTGGCAGCGGCTCATGAATTTGGGCAGCAGCCCATCATCGGCCATGGAGAGCAGGATGCGCGGCTGGCCGAGGAGCGAGGTGAGGATGACCGAGGTCATGCCGGCAATGACGGCGACCTTCACAGGCCAGGAGAGCCAGCCGAGCTGCGGATAGGCATCGAGTGCCACCGCCACCGGGGCAGCGGTATCGAGCTTCGCCAGCGGCAGCATGCCGGTGAGCACGGCCGCCATCGCCACGTACAGGATGGTCGCGATCACGAGCGTGCCCAGGATGCCGATCGGCAGGTCGCGCTGCGGGTTGCGCGCCTCGAGCGCGGTGGTCGAGGCGGTGTCGAACCCCACGTACGCAAAGAACATGATCGCCGCGCCCTTCATGACGCCGGTCCAGCCGTAGTGCCCGAAGGTGCCGGTGTTCGGCGGCACGTACGGGTGCCAGTTGGAGGTGTCGACGAACTTGAGTCCGGCGATGATCACGGTGAGGATGACGGCCACCTTCAGGGTCACCATGAAGGTGTTGGCGCTCGCCGACTCGCGCACGCCGAAGTACAGCACCGCGGTCATCGCCGCCACGATCAGCATCGCCGGCACGTTCATGATGGCGTGGGTGAGGACCACGTGCTCGTGGGCATCGAGCCCGAGCGGGGCGTTGACCAGCAGCGCCGGCAGATGGATGTGCGCCTGCTCCTCCAGCAGGTTCACCACGTAAGCGGACCAGCTGACCGCGACCGCGGAGGCCGAGATCGCGTACTCGAGCAGCAGGTTCCAGCCGATGAACCAGGCAAGCGCCTCACCCAGGGTCGCATAGGTGTAGCTGTAGGCGCTGCCCGGCACCGGCAGGAAGGCCGCGAACTCGGAGTAGCACAGGGCCGCAAGCCCGGCCCCGAGGGCGGAGATCAGCAGCGAGAGCGTGATTGCCGGCCCGGAGTTGTTCGCAGCGACGGTACCGGTGAGCACGAAGATGCCGGTGCCGATGGTGGCGCCGAGCCCTATGGCCGTCAGCGCCCACGGGCCCAGCACCTGCCGCAGGCGCCCGCCGTCGGCGTCCTTGGTCAGGTTCACCGGCCGCACCGCGCACATCTGCCGCAGGAGCGAGGGCTTCCCCGGCGCCGCACCACCCTCGTTCACAGCGTTCGACATACGCACTTTCGTTGCTTCGCCGCCCCCCAAAGGCGTGCGCCGGCTGCGAGTTTCGCACAGCCGCGCACCGCTTTGGTACGCACCGCGGGGGACGTGGCCCCCTGTGCTAGCATTGCGCGCCCGGTGACGCTCGTTTACCGGTGATCCTTGAGGAGAAATTCCATGTCCACGGCGCAAAGTCCGAAGGCTACGCCCCCCGCCGACGGCGCGAAGATCACGATCAAGAACGGCAAGCTGATCGTGCCTGACAATCCGATCCTGCCCTTCATCGAGGGCGACGGCACCGGGCCGGACATCTGGCGCGCCTCGGTGCGCGTCCTGGACGCCGCCGTGGCCAAGGCGTATGGCGGCAAGCGCCGCATACGCTGGATGGAGGTTTATGCCGGCGAGAAGGCTAACAAGCTCTTCAACACCTGGCTCCCCGAGGAGACGGTCGCGGCCTGCCGCGAGTACCTGGTGTCGATCAAGGGCCCGCTCACGACCCCGGTCGGCGGCGGCATCCGCTCCCTCAACGTGGCGCTGCGCCAGATGCTCGACCTGTACGTGTGCCTGCGCCCGGTGCGGTGGTTCAAGGGCGTGCCCTCCCCCGTCAAGCATCCCGAGAAGGTCGACATGGTCATCTTCCGCGAGAACACGGAGGACATCTACGCCGGCATCGAGTTCGAGGCCGGGACCCCCGACAACCAGAAATTCCTCGAGCTGTTCAAGCAGGCCTTCCCCAAGGCGTACGCCAAGATCCGCTTCCCGGAAAGTTCCGGCATCGGGATCAAGCCGGTCTCCAAGGACGGCTCGGAACGCCTGATCCGCGCGGCCATCGACTACGCGATCGCCAACAAGCGCAAGAGCCTGACGCTGGTGCACAAGGGCAACATCCAGAAGTTCACGGAAGGGGCCTTCCGCAACTGGGGCTACGCGCTCGCCGAGCGCGAGTTCGCCGCGCAGACCTACACCTGGGAACAGTGGGAGCGCACCAAGGCGGCCAGGGGCGAGAAGGAAGCGAACGCGGAGATGGACGCGGCCAAGAAGAGCGGCAAGGTGATCATCAAGGACGCCATTGCCGACATCACGCTGCAGCAGGTCCTCACGCGCCCCGACGAGTTCGACATCATCGCCACCCTTAACCTGAACGGCGACTACCTCTCGGACGCGCTCGCAGCACAGGTGGGCGGCATCGGCATCGCCCCGGGGGGCAACATCAACTACCTCACCGGGCACGCGGTATTCGAGGCGACCCATGGGACGGCACCGAAGTACGCCAATCTCGACAAGGTCAACCCCGGCTCGGTCATCCTTTCGGGAGAGATGATGTTCCGCTACCTGGGATGGACGGAGGCCGCCGACGCGATCATTACGGCCATGGACCGCACCATCGGGCAGAAGACCGTGACGTATGACTTCGCCCGCCTGATGGAGGGCGCGACCGAGGTCTCCACGAGTGCCTTCGCGGATGCACTGATCCGCAATCTCTGAAGACCGTGCGGCGCCCCAGCTCCGACCGCGGCCCCTGACGGGCCGGCCAGATGAGTGGCTACTCCGGCACGCCGCTCGCGCAGAAGCTCGGCATCCGCGCCGGCAGCCGCGTGTACCTGCACGCGGCGCCCGAGCACTACGCACGCCTGGTGGCCCCGTTGCCGCCCGGCGTGAAGATGGTGGGACGGCTCACTGCCGAAACCGACATCGCCCACATCTTCGCGGTGCGCCGCAGCGCTCTGCGCACCGTGCTGCCGCGCGTGCTCGCGCAGCTGCGACCGGACGCGGCACTCTGGGTCAGCTGGCCGAAGAGGGCCTCCGGGGTGGCTACCGACATTACCGAGGACGTCATCCGCGAGGTGGCGCTGCCGCTCACCCTGGTCGACGTCAAGGTGTGCGCGGTGGATGAAGTCTGGTCGGGCCTGAAACTCGTGATTCGCAGGTCCGCGCGTCCGGCGCCTGCAGTCCGCCCGCCGGCCCCTGCACGCCGCACTGCCAAGTCCCCATGAGTGCCCGCCCGCACAGCGCAACGCTCCTCGCCTGGGCCCGCAAGGTGCACGCCGTCGCCCAGAACGGGCTCACCTTCAGCAAGGACCCCTACGACCTGGAACGCTACCGCCAGCTCACTGAGCTGGCCGAGAGCGTGCTGCACACCGAGCTCGCAATTCCGCAGCAGAGCGCGGCGCAGTTCTGGAAGGGCGAGTACGGCTACGCGACACCTAAGGTCGAGGTGCGCGGCGCCGTGTTTGCCGAGGGCCGGGTGCTCCTGGTGCGCGAGCGCAGCGACGGGCGCTGGACTCTCCCCGGAGGCTGGGTGGACGTGAACGACTCCCCGGCGCATGCGGTGGAGCGGGAGATCCTCGAGGAATCTGGCTTTCGCGCGCGGGCCGTCAAGCTCGCCGCGCTGCTGGACAAGAACCGTCATCCGCACCCCCCGAGCGTGCACCACATCTACAAGCTCATGTTCCTGTGCGAGCTGCTCGGGGGCAGCGCCACGGTAAGCCAGGAGACCGACGCGGTGGACTTCTTTCCCCTGGATTCGCTGCCGGAACTCTCGCGCGGCCGCATTCTCGAGTCACAGATCGCGCGGCTGTACCAGCACCAGCAGCAGCCCGGGCTGCCGACGGATTTCGACTAGGAGCCGCCATGGCCGTCACTCCCGGAGCCACGTCCCCAGAGGCCGGCGACTGCGCGCGGCAGATCGTGGAGGCCTTCGCGCGCTACAACGCCGAGTTCCGTGCCATCACACGCCGTGCGCCGCTGCGCTTTGACAACCGCGACTCACACGGCGGCCAGCACGATGCGGTCGAGCGCATCGAGCTCTACGACCGCTTCGTCAACCAGACCGTCGCGGAGCTCAGGTCCAGGCTCGGCGAGCAGGCGCTGGAGCGCGGCCTATGGAAGCAGATACACAACGAGTTCGCGGCCCGCATCGGCGACCTGCCGGACCCTGAGTTCACCAAGACGTTCTTCAGCTCCATCAGCCGGCGCCTGTTCGGTACGGTGGGCGTGGCGCCGGACATTGAGTTCGTGGCCACCGATCTTGACCCGCTGGCCAACCATAACGCGGTAGGCACCAACACCTACGTCAACCACGGCTCGCTGTCGCTGCTGTTCGAGGACCTGCTCGGTGATGTGCGCTTCCGCTCCCCGTGGCGCGACCTGGACAAGAGCGTCGCCTACGTCGCAGCGGAGGTGCACGCGACTCTTGCCGCCAACGGGGCGCGCCGCGAGGTGGAGAAGGTCGAGGTCATCCGGCCGGTCTTCTACCAGATCTCGCGCGCCTACATCGTCGGCCGCGTCGTCGGGCATGGCTTCACTCTGCCCCTCGTCATTGCCCTCAAGAATAGCGATGGCGGCGTGCTGGTGGATGCCGTGATGCTGTCGGAGGACGACATCAGCATCGTCTTCAGCTTCACGCGCTCGTATTTCCACGTGGACCTGGAGCGCGTGGCCGAGGCGGTCGTGTTCCTCAAGGCCATCATGCCGAGGAAGCCGGTGAGCGAGCTCTTCACCGTGCTCGGGCGGGCCAAGCAGGGCAAGACCGAGCGCTACCGCGAGCTTATCAGCCACATGCAGCACACCACGGACCTGTTCACGCACGCCGCGGGTGAGCGTGGCCTGGTTATGGTGTGCTTCACACTGCCCTCCTTCGACGTGGTCTTCAAGATCATCCGCGACCGCTTCGCCTACCCCAAGACGGTGCTGCGTGACGAGGTGCTGGCGAAGTACCGCCTGGTGTTCATCCACGACCGCGCGGGGCGCCTCGTCGACGCCCAGGAGTTCCGCCGCCTGCGCTTCCCGCGCTCGCGCTTCGCGCCGGAGCTGCTCGAGGAACTGCAACGCGAGACCTCGCAGACGGTGCACGAGGATGGCGAGGACCTGGTGTTCGACCACATGTACATCGAGCGTCGCATGACGCCGCTCAACCTGTACCTGCGCAGCGCGCCGCCCGAGGCCGCCGAGCAGGCCGTGCTCGACTACGGCCAGTGCATCCGCGACCTCGCCTACACCAACATCTTCCCGGGCGACCTGCTGCTGAAGAACTTCGGCGTCACCCGTCACGGACGCGTGATCTTCTACGACTACGATGAGCTGTGCCAGGTCACCGACTGCGTGTTCCGCGACGTACCCCAGGCCACCAACGATGAGGACGAGATGCGTGGCGAGGCCTGGTTCTACGTTGGTGAGAGCGACGTGTTCCCGGAAACCTTCATCCGCTTCCTGGCCTTCGACGACTCCCAGCGCGCGGCCCTGCTGCGCATGCACGGGGAGATCCTCACCGCCGCCTTCTGGCGCGGCGTGCAGCAGCGCCTGCGCGAGGGCGAGGTGGTCGAGGTACTGCCCTATCACCCGCACCGCGTGCGGGTGGCCGGCAGCCTTTGATCGGGAGCTAGAGCGAGTTGCGCTGCACCAGCGCGGCCGGGTGCGTCACGCGCGTCGGCGAGGACAGCCCCTCGAGGATGCGGTTGGCGCAGTCCCAGTTCACCAGCTCCTCGAGGAAGCCATTCACGTAGGCCGCACGCCGGTTCTGAAAGTCCAGGTAGAAGGCGTGTTCCCACAGATCCAGCCCGATCAGGGCGACATCGCCGCGCACCAGCGGCGTGCCGGCATTGCCGGTCGAGACGACCTGCACCGTGTCCTTGCGCCACACCAGCCAGATCCAGCCGCTGCCGAAGTGCGCGTTGGCGGCGTCGCGAAACTCGCGCGCGAAGCTCTCGAAAGAACCGAAGCGGCGCCGGATGTGGTCGGCAACGGCACCGTGAGCGCTGCCGCCGCCGCGTGGGCGCATCGACTGCCAGAAGAGGTTGTGGTTCCACACCTCGGCTGCGAGGCGGAACACGTCATGCTCGGCGGGGTTGCGCTCCGTGCGGCGGATCATCTGCTCCAGGGGGAGCTCGGCCAGCCCGGTGCCGCGGATCAGCGCCACCAGGCGGTCGTAGCACAGGCGCTGGTGGCGCAGGAAGTGGAACATGAGCGTATCCCGCGAAAGGACGGGCTCGAGATCCGCGAAATTGTAGGGAAGCACTGGCGACTCGATCATCATGCGGCATCCTTCCAGCAGTTTCGAATCCAGTGAGGAATCGGACCCGCGGCGTTGCGTGCAGTTCCCGCGTCGCAGGTTTCTTCACAGATCTTGCCGTCGCGCGAGCCGCCTCCTACGCACGTTGAGATTTGCTGCGGTTTTATGACACGCGCCGCGGTGCCGCGCGTTCCGGGCAGCAGGCGCCGCCGCTCAACCCTGCGCGGCTGCGAGTGCCTGTGCGAGGTCCTCGAGAAGATCCTCGATGTCTTCCAGACCCACCGAGAGTCGTACCGTCCCCTCGGTGATGGCGGAAATGCGCTGCTGCTCCGCGCTCAGCTCGCGTCCCGCCATCATCTGCGCCGTGACGAGCAGCGACTCGGTGGAACCCAGGCTCACCGCGAGCGCGAAGAACTGCAGCCGGTCGGCAAAGCGGCGCACCGCCGCCGCGCCACCGCGCAGGTCAAAGGTGACGATGGTGCCGAAGTCCTGCATCTGCTGCGCCGCGAGTGCATGCTGCGGGTGATCGCTGAGTCCGGGATAGTGAACACGGGCAACCGCAGGATGCTGCGCCAGATAGGCGGCGATGCGCCCCGCGCTCGCGCACTGCGCCCGGTAGCGCGCGAAGTAGGTCTTCAGCCCCCGCAGGATGAGGAAGGCGGCGTGGGGATCGAGCACGCCGCCGAGCACGCCGAAGTCATTGCGCAGCGGCCGTATCATCTCGGTGCGCCCGATTACCGCGCCCCCCATCACATCGCCCGCACCCGAGGCGTACTTGGTGAGGCTGTGCAGGAACAGGTCCACCTCGTACTCGCCGTGCTGGTGGAAGCCGGCGAAGGTGTTATCCATCACCGCCAGCGCACCGGCCGCATGCGCAAGACGCGTGAGGGCGGCCACGTCGGCGATCTTGGTCACAGGGTTTGTCGGGCTCTCGAAGAAGACGAGCCGCGTAGGCTGCGCTGCCAGCACCCGCTCCACGCCCTCCAGGTCCTCGACCGACAGCATCGTATGGGTCACACCGAAGCGCCCGAGCAGGCGGCGCACCAGGTAGCGCGTCGGGTTGTAGGTCTCCACGAAGCACAGCACGTGGTCCCCCTGCTTGGTCAGTGCCAGCAGCGTCTGGGCGATGGCGCCGACGCCGCTTGAGGTCACCAGGCAGTCCTCGCGCCCCTGCAGCTCCGCCAAGAGCAGCTCCAGCTGGCGCGTGGTCGGGTTCGAGCTGCGCGAGTAGAAGAATCCAGGCCGTTCGCCGTGCAGGAAACGCTCGGTTTCCTCGGCCGTCTCGAACTCGAACTTGACGGACTGGTAGATGGGGGCCACCAGCGGCCGGTTGCCCGGCGGCGGCTGCACCTCGGGCGGATGGTTGACGCGCGTGGGCTTTTTCATGACGGGGACCGCAGGCCGGACATCAGGGCTCGAGCGTAAACCGGTCCGCGTCGAGGTGTGCGGGGAACTTCTCGCGGAAGGCGGCGAGCGCCGCGCCATCCAGCGCGGCGGTGGTGACGCCAGCGGCGTCGCCGAGCGACGTCAGAGTGCCTCCGAGGTAATCGATGGCGGCACTTTCGCCCGGATAGGCAACGCCGTTGCCGTCGGGCCCGCTGCGGTTGACCCCGACGACGAACGCCTGGTTCTCGATGGCGCGGGCACGCAGCAGCAACTTCCAGGCCTCCACCCGTGCCGTCGGCCAGTTGGCGACGTAAATGAGGAGGTCGTAGTCGAGGTCCGCGCGGCGGCGGCTGAACACCGGGAAGCGCAGGTCGTAACACACCAGCGGGCAGATGCGCATGCCACGCCAGCTCAGCGTCCAGGCGGCGTTCCCCGGCGTGAAGTGCTCGTGCTCGCGTCCCATGCGGAACAGGTGCCGTTTGTCGTAGTGGTGCACATCCCCGGAGGGGGTAGCCCACAGCAGGCGGTTGTAGTAGCGCGCGCCCTCGCGCGTGATCACGCTGCCCGTGACTGCGGCATCGAGCGCCGCAGCCTGCGCCCGCAGCCAGTCAACGCTCGCCCCGCCCGCAGGCTCGCCAAGCGCCTCGACCTCCATGCTGAAGCCGGTGGTGAAGGTTTCGGGCAGGATCACGAGGTCGGTGCGTCCGGCCAGGGGCGCCAGGAGCTGCGCAAAGCGTGCGCGGTTGCCCCGCGGGTCGTGCCACAGGAGGGGTTGCTGCACGAGCGACACGCGCAGTGAGCTCATGAATGCTGCCGCAGGCGCCGGGCGAAGGCGCTCAGGCGCACGCCGGCCTCATCGAGCGTGCTGTCCTTCTTCGCGACGCACAGGCGCACGAACGTGAGCGGCTCGGGCTTCTCGTAGAAGGGTGACAGCGGGATGCTCGCGACCCGCGCCTCGGTCAGCAGGCGCTCGGCGAACGCCAGGTCATCCGGGGGTGCGAATGCGCCAAAATCGAGCAGCTGGAAGTACGTGCCCTGCGCCGGCGGTAGCCCGAAGCCGCTGCCCTCGAGCGCCGCACGCAGCCGGTCGCGCTTGGCCTGGAAGAAGGCCGCGAGCTCCCCGGCCGCCTGCGGCCGCTCGGCAAGATAGCCGGCGATCGCATGCTGCGCAGGGTGCGAGATGCTGAAGGTGTTGAACTGGTGCACCTTGCGCAGCTCGCGGGTGAGCTCGGGCGCGGCTACGCAGTAGCCGATGCGCAGCCCGGTCGCGTGCAGCGTCTTGCCGAAGGAGAACACCGCGAAGCTGCGGCGCGCCAGTTCCGGGTGGGCGAGCACCGAGTGGTGCCGGGCGCCATCGAACACTATGGGCTCGTAGACCTCATCGGACAGCACCAGCGTCCCGTGCTCTCGCACCACCGCGGCGAGGGCCTCCAGGTCAGCCGCGCCTGCAACCGTGCAGGCGGGATTGTGGGGACTGTTGAACAGCACCAGCCGGGTGCGCCCGCTGACGAGCGCGCGCACGCGCTCCCAGTCGTAGGTGAATCCGGGCTGCCTCAGTGGCACGCGGATGCAGCGGCCCCCGGCCAGTCGCACCGCCGGCTCGTAGGAGTCGTACGCCGGATCGAAGGCGATCACCTCATCACCGGCACCCACGGAGGCAAGGATCGCCGAGAAGATGGCCTCAGTGGCCCCGAGGGTGACCGTGATCTCACCTTCCGGATCGGCGCTGATCCCGTGGCGGCGGCGCAGCCCCTCGGCAATCTGCTCGCGCAGCGCCAGCACGCCCTCCATGGGGGCGTACTGGGTGTGCCCGGTGCGCATGGCCTCCGTCACCAGCTGCGTCAGGCGCGGGTCGATCTCGTAGTCCGGATACCCCTGCCCGAGGTTGAGGGCATTGAGCTCGCGCGCGCGACGTGACACCACGGTGAAGATGGTGGTGCCGACGTCGGGAAGCTTGCTCCTAAAATTGTGCATCGGAGGCCGCCAATGCCGCACCGATCACGCCGGCCTGATTGCCGAATTGTGCCGGGCGCAACTGTGCTCGCGCGCGCAGCAGCGGCGCGAACTCGGCAAAGCGCTCGCTCACCGCCCCGCCCATGACGAACAGGTCCGGCCAGAACAGCGCCTCCATCGCCGCAAGGTACTCGTTGACGCGTTCGCTCCAGGCCTCGAAGCTGAGGTTCTCTAGCGTGCGCACCTGCGCGGAGGCGCGCTTCTCGGCGTCCATGCCATGAAGTTCCATGTGGCCGAGTTCGGTATTGGGCAGCAGCCGCCCGCCGCTGAAGAGCGCGGTACCAATGCCGGTGCCGAAGGTCAGCATGATGACGACCCCTGGGCAGTCCCGCCCGGCTCCCCAGCGCAGCTCCGCCAGCCCTGCGGCGTCGGCGTCGTTGAGGAACAGGACCGGGCGACCGATCTCGCGCGCGGCGAGCGCCGCAGCGTCGGTGCCGATCCAGCCGTGGTCGATGTTGGCGGCCGTGAGTGCCACGCCGTTCTTGATGACGCTCGGGAAGGCGACACCGATGCGTCCCGCCGTGAGTGGCTGCGCCGCGGCCAGGTCCTTCAGCACCGCGACCAGGGCCGCGGGGCTCGAGGGCCGCGGGGTTGGAACGCTGTGCATCTGCCCGTTGACCCGGCCGGCGAGCACGTCAACGCGGGCCGCCTTGACCGACGAGCCGCCGACGTCTATGCCGAGGATTTCAGGGGCCATGGCCGGATCACAGATTGGCCGCGGCGGCGAGCTGCAGGTCGCGGGCGCGGCGCTTCTCGCGGTAACGCATCCACACGGTGGAGACGGCGATGCCGGTCGCCACGATCAGTACCATGATGGTGGCGAGCGCGTTCACGTCCGGCGTCACGCCAAAGCGGACCTTGGAGAAGATCACCATCGGCAGGGTACTCGATCCCGGGCCGGCCACGAACTGTGTGATGACGAGGTCGTCCCAGGACAGCGTGAATGCCAGCAGCCAGCCGGAGGCGATGGCGGGCAATATCAGCGGCAGGGTTATGCGGAAGAACACCTTCAGCGGCCGCGCGCCGAGGTCCATGGCCGCCTCCTCGAGGGATTCATCGAAGCCAGTGAGGCGCGACTGTACCACCACGGTCACGTATGCCATGCAGAAGGTGATGTGCGCGAGCGTGATCGTGACCGCACCGACTCCCTTGGGCCAGCCGATCAGCTGCGAGAGCGCCACGAACAGCAGCAGCAGCGACAGTCCCGTGATCACCTCCGGCATGACGATCGGCGCGGTGGTCATGCCGGCGAGCGCCGTGCGGCCACGGAAGTTGCCGAAGCGCGCGAGCGCCATGCCGGCCAGTGTCCCCAGGATCACCGCGCCGGTTGCCGAGACCAGCGCGATGCGGATCGAGAGCCACGCGGCGGCGAGGATCTGCCCGTTGTGCATCAGCGCGCCGTACCACTTGAGCGTCGGGGAATTCGCCGCGTCCCACACCGTGACCAGGCGCGAGTTGTTGAACGAGAACACCATCATCGAGAGGATCGGCGCGTAGAGGAAGATGAGCCCCAGCACCAGGGCGGTGCGCGCAAACAGGCCGCGCGACCTCACTGACCCGCCTCCAGTTCGCGGCGCTGCGCGCGCTGGAACAGCATGATCGGGACCACCAGCAGCAGCAGTATCAGGATGGCCACCGCACTGGCCACCGGCCAGTCGCGGTTCTCGAAGAACTCATCCGAGAGCACTCGGCCGATCATGATCTGGTCGGTGCGCCCGAGCAGCGTCGGGATCACGTACTCGCCCACCGCCGGGATGAATACCAGCAGCGAGCCGGCGAGAATTCCGGGCAACGACTGCGGCAGGGTGACGCGCAGGAACGCCCGGAACGGGCGGGCGCCGAGGTCCGCCGCGGCCTCCAGGAGCGCCGGATCGTGCTTCTCGAGGTTGGCGTACAGCGGCAGGATCATGAAGGGCAGGTAGGAGTAGACGATGCCGATGTAGACGGCGAAGTCCGTCTGCATGAGAGCCAGGGGCTGATGGATGAGGTGCAGCTGGAGCAGCACGTTGTTGATGACGCCGTTGTTCTTCAGGAGCCCGATCCAGGCATAGACGCGCAGCAGGAACGAGGTCCAGAACGGCAGGATGATGAGCATCAGCAGCACCGAGCGCGTCGCCGGCGCCGAGCGCGCGATGGCATAGGCCATCGGATAGCCGATCAGGAGGCAGCACAGGGTCGAGACGGCGGCCACCTTGAGCGAGTAGAGGTAGGAACTGACGTACAGCGAATCGGTGAACAGGAACTTGTAAGCCGACCAGTGCACCTCGAGGGACGGCGAGCCGTGGTGCCAGCTGATGAGCGGCGTATACGGCGGAATCGCCAGGCGCACCTCGGAAAAGGAGATGCGAAAGACGATGAGGAACGGGATCAGGAACAAAACCAGCAGCCACAGGGTCGGGATACCCGCAACCAGCCGCCTTCCGCCTGCCTGGGACAAACGCACCGGCACGCCCTACTCTGTCAGTACCACGGGACTTGAGCCGTGCCAGGACAGCCAGACCTTCTCTTCGCGGCCGATTGGCCGCTCCCCGCCGCGGCGGGTGTTGGGGAGCGTCACGCGCACCATCTTCCCCGATTCGATCTGCACCAGGTAAATCGACAGGTCCCCCATGTAGGCGATCTCGCGCACCGTGCCCCGCACCGTGTTCTCCCCGGCCGCGGCGGCCGGCTGGCTGCGGCGGATGGTGATCTTCTCGGGGCGGATCGCAGTCCAGACCGTGGCGCCGCGCGAGCAGGCGACCGAACGCTCGGCGCGCACCGTGGCGCCGATCTCGGCGCACTCGACGCGGATGCCCTCCGGACCCTCCTCGCTCACCGTGCCCTCGAACATGTTCACCGAGCCGATGAAGTCCGCCACGAAGCGGTTGGCAGGTGACTCGTAGATCCCCGAGGGCGTCCCGACCTGCACGATGCGCCCGTGGTTCATGACGCCGAGCCGCGTGCCGAGGGTCATCGCCTCCTCCTGGTCGTGCGTGACGACCACGAAGGTGACGCCGAGGCGCTGCTGGATGTTGATGAGCTCGAACTGAGTGTGCTCGCGCAATTTCTTGTCGAGCGCCGCCAGCGGCTCATCGAGCAACAGCAGCTTCGGCCGCTTCACCAGCGCGCGCGCCAGTGCGACGCGCTGGCGCTGCCCGCCGGAGAGCTGATGCGGCTTGCGAGCGCCAAAGCCGCCCATCTTCACGATCTCGAGGATCTCGGCGACCTTGCGGCTCACTTCGGTGCGGCTCAGGCCCTCCTGCTCGAGCCCGAAGGCGACGTTCTTCTCCACGCTCATGTGCGGGAAGAGCGCGTACGACTGGAACATCATGTTGACCGGCCGCTCATAGGGCGGAATGGTGCTCATGTCCGCCCCATCTATCAGGATGGTGCCGGAGGTCGGCGTCTCGAAGCCCGCCAGCATGCGCAGCAGCGTCGTCTTGCCCGAGCCCGAGCCGCCGAGCAGGCAGAAGATCTCCCCGCGCTGGATGTCCAGGGACACGTTGTCCACCGCCACGAAGTCACCGAACTTCTTGGTGACGTTGCTCAGGCGCACGTAGGCAGCCGGGTCTGCGGCGACGAGGGGGGCGGGTGTACTCACCTTGTTGGACCTGTGTTCAGCATGGGGTGGGGTTGCGCGTCACTTGCCCGTTTTGAAGCGTGTCCAGGCGCGCGTCAGGATGCGCTGGTAGTCCGGCGGTCGCGGCCGCTCGGGCGTGAGGCGTGCACGCACCTCCTGACCCGGGAAGACTCCCTGATCATTGCGCACCAGGGGATCGAGCGGCTGCAGGTCCGGAGACACCGCGTTGGCGTACTTGATCAGGTTAGAATTCTGCGCCGCTACCTCGGGCCGCAGCAGGTAGTCAATGAAGAGGTGTGCGTTCCTGACGTGCGGGGCGTCGGCTGGGATCACCAGCACGTCGAGGTTGACGATGGCTCCCTCGCGCGGGATCGAGTAGACGAGGTCCACACCCTTGTTGGCCTCCGCGGCACGGTCGTGGGCCTGCTTGATGTCACCCGACCAGCCCATCGCCAGGCACACGTCACCGTTGGCCAGGTTGTCGATGTAGCGCGAGGAGTCGACGTAGCGGATGTAGGGGCGGATCGCCTTGAGCACCTGCTCGGCCGCCTTCAGGTCCTCCGGGGAGTTGCTGTTCGGGTTCTTGCCGATGTAGAGCAGCGCGGTAGCCACGACCTCGGACGGGGCGTCGAGGATCGACACGCCGCAGTCGGCGAACTTCGAGATCACCGCGGGATCGAAGATCATGCGCCAGCTGTCCACGGGCGCATCCGGCATGCGCTGCTTGATGGCCGCGGCGTTGTAGCCGACCCCGGAAGTGATCCACATGTAGTCGACGGCGTACTGGTTGCCCGGATCGTAGATCGCCAGGGCGCTCTGAATGCCCGGATCAACGTTCTTCAGGTTCGGCAGCAGGCTCTTGTCGAGCTTGCGGTAGATGTCCGCCTGCAGCTGCCTTTCCATGAAGGCGGCCGAGGGCACGACCACATCGTAGTTGGTGTGACCCGTGAGCAGTTTGGTCTCGAGGATCTCGTTGGAGTCGAACACGTCATAGTTGACGTGTATGCCCGTCTCCTTCTCGAAGTCCTTGATAACCGAGGGCTGGATGTAGTCCGACCAGTTGTAGACGTTCAGGATCTTTTCGTTCGCCGTCGCGGCATCGGCACTGGCGTGCGCAGGCGGCCGCGAGCAGCCCGCGACCAGGGTCACGGACATCACGAGGGCGGCGCTGAAGCGGAGGAATCGGGAGGCGCTGGTCACGTCCCCTCGTTATATAACAGCGGCCCGGCCCTGAGAAGGCGCACGCGGCCGGCCCATCCGCCCTACCCGTTTTGGGTTACACGTTCAGCAGCAGGTGCTCGCGCTCCCAGGAGCTGATCACCTGCAGGAACACCTCGTACTCGGCTTCCTTGACTATGGTGAACGCCTCGACGAATGGCTCGCCGAGGAGCTTCACGAGCGGCTCGCAGGCACGCAGGGCGCGCAGGGCCTCATCGAGCGAGCGTGGCAGCCCGAAGGGCAGGTCGTGGGCGCTGCCGACGATCGGGTCGCTCGGCTGCACGCCCTCGATCATCCCGAGGTAGCCGCAGGCGAGCGAGGCAGCGATGGCGATATAGGGATTGGCGTCGGCGCCGCCGACGCGGTTCTCGACGCGCCGCGCCTGGGCGTCCGACATGGGAACCCGCAGGCCCGCGGTGCGATTGTCATAGCCCCAGTGGGCGTTGATCGGCGCGGACAGGTAGCGCGTCAGGCGGCGGTAGGAATTGACGTTCGGGCAGAACAGCGCCATCGCCGCCGGCAGGTACTTCTGCAGGCCGCCGATGTGGGAGAAGAACAGCGGCGAGGGCGTGCCGTCGGGGTTGCTGAAGATGTTCTTGCGCGTCTTCACGTCCACCACGCTCTGGTGGATGTGCATCGCGCTGCCGGGCTCCTTGGCGTGGGGCTTCGCCATGAAGGTGACGTACATCTTGTGGCGCAGCGCCGCCTCGCGCGCGGTGCGCTTGAAGAGGAACGCCTGGTCGGCGAGGTCCAGCGGCGTTGCCGTGCAGGAGGTTGATCTCCATCTGCGCCGGGCCGTCCTCGTGGATCAGGGTATCGATCTCGATGTCCTGGTCCTCGCAGAACTGATAGATGTCGTCGAACAGCGGATCGAACTCGTTGACGGCCGCGATGCTGTAGGACTGCCGGCCGGGCTCGGCGCGCCCGGAACGGCCCACCGGCGGCTTGAGCGGGTAATCCGCGTCGCGGTTCTGCTCGACGAGGTAGAACTCAAGCTCAGGTGCGATCACCGGCTCCCAGCCGCGCTGCGCGTACAGTTCAAGGATGTTGCGCAGCACGTGTGCGCGGCGCCATGGAGACGCGCCTGCCGTCCGCGTAGAAGCAGTCGTGGATCACCTGCGCGGTGGGCTCGGCGGCCCACGGGACGCGGCGCACGGTCTTGGGGTCGGCCTTCAGGACGATGTCGATCTCGGCAGGGCTCATGGCGTCCCCGGTATGAGTGGGATAGTCGCCCGTCACCGTCTGCAGGAACACGCTCTCGGGCAGCCGCATCCCGCCGTCCTCGGCGAACTTCTCGGCGGGCATGATCTTGCCGCGCGCGATGCCAGCCATATCGGGAATGATGGCCTCCACCTCGGAGATGCCGTGATCGCGGAAGAATTGCCGGATCTCACTCACCATACGACTCGCCTTTCATTTTGCTCTGCGCACGCTCGCGGCTGGCTTCGCCAAAGGCTGCGAACAGCGCGCGCGAAAACGGATTCGTCATCACCTTCCACTCGGGGTGCCACTGCACCGCGAGCGCAAACGTGCGCGCCGCACGCACGCGGAAGGCCTCGATCACGCCATCGGGTGCACGTGCCTCCACGGCCAGCTCGCTCCCCAGGTGCTCGATGCCTTGGTTGTGCAGCGAATTCACCTGGATCCGGTCCGTGGCGCTCAGGCCGCGCAGTACGCCGCCTGCCTCCAGGGTCACCTCGTGCGCCGGCCCGTACTGCACCTCCAGCGGCTGGCTGGTGTCGTCGCGGTGATCGAGGTGCCCGGGCACCTCGTGCAACTTCTGGTGCAGCGTGCCGCCGAAGGCCACGTTCATCTCCTGGAAGCCGCGGCAGATCCCGAGCACCGGCACGCCGGCCCCGACGGCCTTGCGGATCAGGGGTAGCGTCGTCGCATCGCGTGCCGGGTCGTGCAGGGTGCCCGGCGCACTCGGCGGGCCCCGGTAGCGGTGAGGCTCGACGTTTGACGGGCTGCCGGTGAAGACCAGGCCGTCCAGCCGCGTCAGCAGCTCGTCCAGGCCCAGTTCCTCAGCCAGCGAGGGGATCAGGAGCGGCACGGCGCCCGCGGCCTCCATCACGGCGCGGGCGTACTTCTCCCCCACCATGTGGAAGGGATGGTCACCGACCATGCGCCGGTCGGCAGGAATACCAATGAGCGGGCGGCCGGGTGCCATGGCGGCTTACTGCGAGCGGTGTTTAGTATATTAAACAAACCGCCCCACGAGATCTCCGAAGTAGGTCCCTATTAGAGCACAGGTCCGAGGCAGAAGCCTGCGCTTGCGTCACACGACATAAGTACGCTAGGGGCCAAACTAAAGGCCCTGAGGGCCAGCAGCGCTGCCCCGCCGACCGATTTGCGGGCCGCGGCCCTGGCTCGTTATTCTCACGCTCCCGCCCCCGCGGCCGTCAGAATATCTTAAACACCCCGGGGGCCACCGTGATCGAGGAATCCGATGGGACGTCTGGGCTACGTGCCTTCCTACTACGCCGCTACGGCACGGCCGGCCCCGGAGCGACCGGCGCTGCAGGGTTCGGTGAGCGCCGACGTGTGTGTGGTCGGCGGCGGCATTGCCGGCTGCTCCGCGGCGCTGCACCTGGCCGAACGCGGGCTGAAGGTGGTGCTGCTCGAGGACAACCGCATCGGCTGGGGTGCCTCCGGGCGCAGCGGCGCGCAAGCCATCCACGGCGTCGCCTCAGGCCAGGCCAAGCTTGATCGCCTGATCGGGCCTGCAGCGGCGCGCACCGTCTGGGACGTCTCCGTCGAGGGCCTGGCGCTGATGCGCCAGCTCATCCGGCGCTTCTCCATCGACTGCGACTGGGTGGACGGCTACATGCTGACGGCCGTGAAGGAGCGCCACGTCGAGGAGCTCAAGGCCGAGCTGCATGAGCTGCATGATCACTGCGGCTACCCAAGCGTGCGCTTCCTGCCGCGCGAGGAGCTGCGCGCGACGCTCGACAGCGACCGCTACCGCGGCGCCCTCTACGACTCCAACAGCGGCCACCTGCACCCGCTCAACTACACGCTCGGTCTCGCTGCGGCCGCCGAGTCCCTCGGCGTGCAGATCTACGAGGGCACGCGCGCGCTGCCCTTCGTCGACGGCGGGGCTTCTGGCGTGCGCGTCCCGACCGCGCAGGGCGAGGTGCGCGCACGACATCTGGTCCTGTGCGGCAACGTTTACCTCGGGGACACCGCGCCGGCGCTGGCACGCAAGATCATGGCGGTCGCCACTTACATCGTCGCAACCGAGCCGCTCGGCGAGGAGCGCGCGCGGCGCCTGATCGCCAACGATGCCGCCGTCAGCGACATGAACTGGGTGCTCGACTACTATCGCCGCTCCGCGGATGATCGGCTGCTGTTCGGCGGCCGGGTAAACTACTCGGGGCTGAAGTCCTTTGATGCACCGAGCGCCACGCGTGCCCGCATGCTCAAGGTGTTCCCGCAGCTCGAGGACGTGCGCATCGAATATTCCTGGGGCGGCGAGGTGGACATCACCCTCAATCGCGCGCCGAACTTCGGGCGTCTCGCGCCGAACGTCTACTTCCTGCAGGGCTTCTCCGGCCACGGCATCGCCCTCACGGGCGTCGCCGGCAAGCTGGTCGCCGAGGCCGTCGCCGGAACGGCCGGACGCTTCGACGTGTTCGCGCGCATCCCGCACGCGGACTTTCCCGGTGGCATGGCGCTACGCCGTCCCGCGCTGGTGCTCGCGATGCTGTACTTCCGACTGCGCGATCTTCTCTGAGGGAGCTGGCCACCCCGGCGCGCCATGACGTTGCACCTCAGCCTGCGAACCCTGATGACCGGACTGTGGGCCGCCTGGGGGCTGTACTGGATCATCTCGGCGCAGAACGCCAAGACCACCCAGCGTCGGGAGTCCTCGGCGTCGCGGGTCTTCTATTCCGTTCTGCTGCTGAGCGGGGCGTTGCTGATGATCGTGCCGCGCGACCGCCTCGGCTGGCTCGCGACCCCGTTGCTGCCGGCCGCGCCGCTGCGCTTGCGGCTCGCACTGGCGCTGCTGGCCGCCGGCCTCGCCTTTACCGTGTGGGCGCGGCTGCATCTCGGACGCAACTGGAGCGGCACAGTCACTCTCAAGGAAGGCCATGAGCTCATTCGCTCGGGCCCCTACGCCCTGGTGCGCCACCCGATCTATACCGGGCTGCTGCTCGCGTTCACCGGCACGGCGCTCGCCTGCGGCGACCCCGCCGCGATCATCGGGCTTGCGCTGGTGCTGGTCTCGTTTCTCTACAAGCTGCGGATCGAGGAGGGCTTCATGCGCACCATGTTCCCCGGCGAGTACGAAAGCTACGCCGCTGCCGTCCCGGCGCTCGTGCCCTTCATAGCAGCTCGGCGATCTGCACCGCGTTGAGGGCGGCGCCCTTGAGCAACTGATCACCCGCCACGAACAGCGCCACCGAGCGCCCGCTCGGGTCGCTCAGGTCCTGGCGGATGCGCCCGACCAGGATCGGGTCATTGCCAGTGGCATCCCGCGGCATGGGGAAGTAGTTCCCTTCCGGGTCGTCCACGAGCTTCACGCCCGGTGCGCTCTGGACCAGCTGCCGCACCTCGGCCGCCGCGATCGGCCGCGCGCACTCGATGGTGATGGCCATCGCGTGCGCGCGCAGCACAGGCACACGCACGCAGGTCGCCGAGACTCGGATCTGCGTGTCACCGAAGATCTTGCGGGTCTCCTGAATGACCTTGAGCTCTTCCTCGTTGTAGCCACTGGAGGGATCGACGCGCGTGTTGTGGCTGAAGAGGTTGAAGGCATAAGGGTGCGGCAGCACCTTGTGCTGGTAGGGGCGATCCTCAAGGTAGGCGCGCGTGGACTCCCGCAGTTCTTCCATCGCAGCGGCCCCCGCGCCCGAGGCTGCCTGGTAGGTGGCCATCTGCAGCCGCTCGATGCGGTTGCTCTTGTGGATCGGCCACAGTGGCGTGATGGAAATGATCGCGCAGCAGTTGGGGTTGGCGATGATGCCTGCGTGCCCGCGCACCGCCTGCGGATTGATCTCCGGCACCACCAGCGGCACCTTGGGGTCCATGCGGAACGCGGACGAATTGTCGACCACGGTTGCGCCGGCGCGCACCGCGAGCGGGGCAAAGCGCTTAGACGTGGCACCGCCGGCGGAGAACAGCGCGATGTCGACGCCGTCGAAGCTCGACTCGGTGAGCTCCTGCACTCTGATCCCCGCGCCGCCGAAAGGCAGGCTCTTGCCCGCCGAGCGCGCCGACGCGAACAGCCGCAGCTCCCCGAGCGGGAAGCGCCGCTGCTCGAGGCAGCGGATCAGTTCGACACCCACGGCCCCGGTGGCCCCGACGATGGCCACCACGGGGCGGGAGGCGGAGGTGCGCGCGCTCATGCTTGATGCTCTCCTGGTCTAGAAACGCAAGAGGCCCCGTCGTTGCCGGCGGGGCCTCTGGGAATTCGGTGGTTGCTTCGGGTGTCTCAGCGCGCACGATCCTCAGAAGGCCCGTTGCCGGGCTTCTTGGTCGTAATCGTGTGGGTCTTCATCGTGTACATGCCTCACGAACGTAGCGTACCCGGGTCCCGCCTGTAAAGGCACGGGCCATCACATTCGCGCCGCGGGAATCCAAAGCACAGCCGGCCGCGAACCTAGTGCAATAAGAAGGTTGCATTTTGGCGCCCACCCTCTAATATGCAACCGGGAGGTTGCAATCATGAACAATCGCATCGAAAAGCGCATCGAGCTCAAGGCGCCACTCGCGCGGGTATGGCGTGCCATCAGCGACTACCGCGAGTTCGGTGCCTGGTTCAAGGTCAACATCGAGGCGCCGTTCGTGGCCGGGCAGCCAGCCCGGGGGCGGATCACCCACCCCGGCTACGAGCACGTCGTGTGGCAGGTGGTGGTGCAGGAAATTGAGCCGGAGCGGCTGTTCAGCTTCACCTGGCATCCCTATGGGATCGATCCGAAGGTCGACTACTCCCGGGAGGTTCCGACACTGGTCGAGTTTCGCCTGGCGGCCATCCCGGGCGGCACACTGCTCATCGTCACCGAAACGGGCTTCGACCATGTGCCAGCCGCGCGGCGCGCGGAGGCCTACCGAATGAACGACAGCGGCTGGGCACAGCAGATGAAGAACATCGAGAACCATGTCGCGCCCGGCCCCTGAGGGGAGCGTGCAGCAAAGGCGGCAGCATGCCGCCGTGTTTGCCGCGCTCGGCGACGAGACGCGGCTCGCCCTGGTGAACACGCTCGCCGACGGTGAGGCGCGCTGCATCGCGCAGCTCACGGGTGGCTCACGCCTCACGCGGCAGGCCATTACCAAGCACCTGAAGGTGCTCGAGGAGGCGGGGATCGTGCACAGCGCGCGCGCGGGGCGCCAGAGCCTGTATGCGCTCGATCCGGCGCCCATGAGCGACCTGCGCGGCTACCTCGAGCGCATCGCGACGCAGTGGGACGTGGTGCTCGGCAGGCTGAGGGCCTTCGTCGAGGACTGAGGCCCCAGGGCCGCCGCACGCCACAGTGCGCCAGTTCACTGCGGCCGACCCCTCTTCTGTGACGCCAGTCACCGGTGGCTGCGCGTCCCGTACGTATGCTTGCCTGGGGCATCCCTGGAGGGCCCATGCGGTACTTTCGGATGACGGGCAGCGGTCTGTGGCGTGGCGTTTCCTGCGTCGCGCTCCTCGCCTGCGTCGGTACGTCATCGGCCCAGGAGGTCTACAAGTCAGTAGATGCTCAGGGGAACGTCGTGTACTCCGATCGCGCACCGACCAAGAACGCCCCGACCACCGCGGTGCATGTTACCGAGCCCGACCCGACCGAGGTCGCGCGCCTCGCCAAGGAGCAGCAACTCCTCAACGCCAGCGACCGTGAACGCCAGAAGCAGGAGGCTGCGGAGGCCAAGGATCGCGCAGCGCTCGAGCGGCGGCAGCAGGCGAACTGCGATAACGCGCGCAATAAGTACTACCGCTACAAGGACTCAGGCCGCATCTACCAGCGCGACGCGGACGGCAATCGGATTTTCTACACCGACTCCGAGGCCGACGCACTGCGCGAGCAGGCGCGGCGCGCCATGGTCGCGGCCTGCGGCAGCTGAGCAGGCGGCTTCAGGGAATACAGCGTGCGCTGCGTTCCGGCAGTAGTTTGCGGCCTGCTGCTCCTGAGTCCCGGCGCCGCGACCCTCGGGCAGACGGCGTTCAAGTACCAGGATGCCAGCGGCCATTGGATATTCACCGATGAGGGCAGCGGCAAGCCCGCACTGGCGCAGTCAGTGGACCTGCCGCACGCAGCGGAAGCCCTCAGCATCTTCGTGAGACGCGAGGATGCCGCCGGCAAGACGCGGCTCGTGGCCACCAATCATTGCCTGTGCGTCGCACGCGTGCAGGCCCAGATCGAACAGTCCACCCTCAAGGACGTCGCGGCAGGCTCGCGCTATGTCGCGGTGCTGGATCCGGGCGAGGCGCACGCACTGCTGGAGGTGGCGGCGGGGACACCCGGCGCGGACGCGCTGCGATTTCGCTGGAGCGCGAGCCTCGGCTCACCCGATGCGCAGCATCATCCGCCACGCCCGTACCGCGCGCCGTTCGCCCTCGGGGCCACCTTCACCGTGACGCAGGCCTACCCGACCCACATCACCCACGTCACCCCGGACAGTCGCTTCGCGGTGGACTTCGCACTGCCGGACGGAACGCCGGTGTATGCCGCGCGCGAGGGCACCATCATCAACCTGCGCCACGACGCGTTCATCGGCGCACTCGACCCGACGCTGCTCGATCAGGCCAACGTCGTCGAGATCCTGCACGACGACGGCACCATAGCCGTGTATGCGCACCTGCACTGGGACTCAATCCGTGTTCACGTCGGCCAGCACGTGCGGACCGGCGAGTACATCGCCAACTCTGGCAACACCGGCTTCACCTCCGGGCCGCACCTGCACTTCGCGGTGTGGAAAAACTCGCCCATGGGAGAGATCGCGGTGCCGGTGGTGTTCGCCGGCCTCGGAGGCGCACCGGTAACTCCCGAAACCGCTGCAGCACTGACGGCGTACTAAGGGGCGCGCGCAAAACCGAGCGGCCTGAGGTGACGGAGGCAGGCGGGCTACCGCCGCGCATCATGCGCCCCGAGGCCGGTGTACCATTTCATCGGTGTCGCATGCGGGCAGCCGGGCCGATGAATATCCAGACAAGAAGTGAGACGTCGGCGGACGTGCGCGGCATCGAGGCGCTGACGGCCGCTGCATTCCTGCAGGCCGCGCACACCAGTCACACCGAGCAATACATCGTCAACGCGCTGCGCGCCGCCGGCGAGCTGTCGCTCTCGCTGGTGGCGCAGCAGGCGGATGCCCTGATTGGCCACGTCGCGATATCCCCGGTGTCGATCTGCGATGGCACGCCGGGGTGGTTCGGACTCGGCCCCCTCTCGGTGCTGCCGCAAAATCAGCGCCGCGGAGTCGGTTCCCGGCTGGTGCACGAGGCGCTGCGGATCCTGCGCGAGCGCCGGGCCCGCGGCTGCGTGGTACTCGGCGACCCCGAGTACTACGGCAGGTTCGGTTTCAGGGCTGATCCGGGCCTCACTCTGCCGGGCGTCCCCGCGGAGTACTTCCAGGGGACGTCATTCGTGTCCTCCTGGCCGCGGGGCATCGTCACCTACCACCCAGCATTCGCTGCGCAACGCTGAGGCAGCGTTCCGCGCGCTCCTCAGCGGGCGCGGATCTCGTAGCACTTGTGGATCTTCGGATTGCGCTCGAAGTCCACCGGCAAGGTGGCGGCGGAGATGTCCTTCACGGCGAAGCGCGTGCCGAGCTGCTCGTCCAGCCGGAATCTCTGCGCGTTGCTGGAGAACACCAGCAGGCCCTCGGGCGCCAGCAGCCGCATGGCAGCCGTGATCAGCTCGCCGTGGTCGCGCTCGATGTCGAGCACCCCCTCCATGCGCTTGGAGTTGGAGAAGGTCGGGGGGTCGAGAAATATGAGGTCGAAGCTCTCCCCGGCGCCGCCCATCCCGGCCAGCCACTGCCGGCAGTCATCCTGCACCAGGCGGTGCTGTGCCCCGGTGAAACCGTTGAGCGCCAGGTTGCGCTGCGCCCAGTCGACATAGGTCCGCGACATGTCGACGCTCGTGGTGCTGGCGGCGCCACCGGCGGCGGCATACACGCTGGCGGTGCCGGTGTACGCGAACAAGTTGAGAAAGCGCTTGCCGCGCGCCACCTCGCGCAGCCGCGCCCGAGTGAGGCGATGGTCGAGGAATATCCCGGTGTCCAGGTAATCCTCGAAGTTGACCCGGAACCTGAGGCCCGCCTCGGCGATGCGGTGGAAATTCTCCTGGGCGTCGAGCTTTTCGTACTGCTCACCGCGCCTGGTGCGGCGGCGGGTGCGCACCTGGATGCGCTCCTGGGGCACGCCGGTGACTTCCGGGAGCGAGGCCAGCACCTCCCCGCGCCGGCGCCGTACGGCCTCGACCTCTATCTCCGCGGGTGCCGCGTACTCCTGCACGTACAGCCATTGCTGCGCTGGCTCCAGCGTCCCGTAGACGTCGATCGCGAACGCGTATTCCGGCATGTCGGCGTCATAGAGGCGATAGCAGCTGACGTCCGCGCGCTGCGCCCAGCTGCGCAGCCGCTTGAGGTTCTTGGCCAGGCGGTTCGCGAACATGCGCGCGCCGGGTGTGTCCTTGAGGTGTACGCCGCCCTTGCCCAGGCTCCCCACTTCGCGCGCACTCTCCGGCTCGACCTGGATGCGCAACAGGCGGCACTCGATGCCACCGTTCCACACCGTGTGGGTGCGGTAGGCGCGCAGGCCGAGTTCGCGGCCTAGCTCCGGCGCGCCGGTGAGGATGGCCGCGCTCCAGCCCTGGAAGCGCTCCCGCAGCACCACGCCGAGCTCACGATGGATGAGCCGCGCGCCTTCATGGTCTTCCATGCGTACGCCATAGGGCGGATTGGTGCACACGAGGCCCGGGCGCTGCGGCGGTCGCGGCGCAAGCGGAGCCGCGCCGCTGAGCTCGCCGACTCCGAAGCGCACCCAGTCATCGACGCCGGCGCGTACCGAGTTCTCGCGTGCGCTGCGGATGGCCGCGGCGTTGCGGTCCTGGCCCCGCACCACCACCTCCGTCTCGCTGCCGGCGCGGGCAGCGTCCTCGGCCTGCGTGCGCAGTGCGTGCCACAGTGCCGCGTCGTGACCGCGCCAGCCGAGGAACCCGAAGTACTCGCGCGTCAGTCCCGGGGCGCGGTTGGTGGCCATCAGTGCCGCTTCGATACAGAAGGTCCCCGAGCCGCACAGGGGATCAAGGAACTCGGCACCCTGGGCGGCCAGCTCCGGCCACTGTGAGCGCATCAGCACGCCGGCGGCGACGTTCTCCTTCAGCGGTGCTTCGCCGGCAGCGCCGCGGTAGCCGCGGCGGTGCAGGCTCTCCCCGGACAGATCAAGCGAGACCGTGACCTGGGAGCCGTGGGCATGCGCGTGCACGCGCACGTCCGGCCTTTCCAGGACAATGTCCGGACGTGCACCGGTGGCGGCACGCAGCGCATCGACGATGCCGTCCTTGAGCTTCAGGGCACCGAAGTGGGTGTTGTCGATCGAAGGATGCTTGCCGCTGAACTCGCATGCCAGGGTCGCGCCCGGGGCGAGGTGTGCAGCCCAGTCGATCCTCACCACGCCGGCGTAGAACTCTCCGGTGTCGCGCGCTTCGAACCGCGCCACCTCGAGGTACACGCGGTTGGCGATGCGCGACCACAGGCAGGCGCGGTAGGCACTCTCGAGGGTAGTGCCAAAGGCCACTCCGCCAGCTCGCTCGCGGACCTCCACCGCCCCGCAGGCCTGCAGCTCGCGGCTCAGAAGGTCGGCAAACCCGCGCGGCGCGCTCGCAAGAAATCGAAGCGCCGCGCTCACGCGGCCGGCAGCTGCGGCTGCTCCCTCACGACAGGTCGAGCCAGGTGGTCTTGAGCTCGGTGTACTTCTCCAGGGCATGCAGGGACTTGTCGCGCCCCATCCCCGACTGCTTGAAGCCGCCGAACGGCACGGTCATGTCGTCGGCGTCGTAGCAGTTGATGTACACCGTGCCGGCGCGTATGGCGCGCGCCACGCGGTGCGCGGTGGTGACGTCACGCGTCCAGACCGCCGATGCCAGCCCGTAGACGACGTCGTTCGCGATTTCGATGGCCTCGTCGACAGTCTTGAAGGTGATCGCCGAGAGCACCGGTCCGAAGATCTCCTCGCGCGCGATCGCCATGGCCGGCCGCACGTCCTCGAACACGGTCGGCTCGATGAAGTAGCCGCCGCTGTCCTCACGCACCCGCCGACCGCCGAAGCGCAGGTGGGCACCATCGCGGCGCCCCGCATCGATGTAACCAAGCACGCGCTTCATCTGGGTCTCATCGACGATGGCGCCGAGGCGCGTCGCCGGGTCGAGTGGATCCCCGGGCTGCATCGTGCGCCCGATCGCCTGCACCTTCTCGAGCACGGCGTCCTTGATGCCCTCCTGCAGCAGCAACCGCGAGCCGGCCGAGCACACCTCGCCCTGGTTGTAGAAGATGGCATAGGCAGCCGCGGTCGCCGCCTTGTCCAGGTCCGGGTAGTCGGCCATCACGATGTTCGGTGACTTACCACCGCACTCGAGGGAGACGCGCTTGAGGTTGGACTGCCCGGCGTACTGCATGATGGTCTTGCCGGTCGCGGTCGAGCCGGTGAAGGCGACGCAATCGACGTCCATGTGCAGCGCGAGCGCCTTGCCAGCCGTCTGCCCGAAACCGGGCACGACATTCAGCACGCCTGCCGGGATGCCCGCCTCGACCGCAAGCTCGGCGACCTTGAGCGCCGTGAGCGGGGATTTCTCCGAGGGCTTCAGAACCAGCGAGTTGCCGGCGGCGAGAATGGGCGCGATCTTCCAGGCCGCCATCAGTAGCGGGAAGTTCCAGGGCACGATCGCCCCGACGACCCCCATGGGCTCGCGCGTGATCGTCGCGAGGGCCCCAGGTCCGGTGGGCGCGACCTCGTCATAGATCTTGTCCACGGCCTCGGCGTACCAGTTGATGCAGCGGGCAGCTCCGGGTATGTCGACCTTGAGGCTGTCGGAGATGGGCTTTCCCATGTCGAGCGTCTCAAGCAGCGCGAGCTCATCGGCGTGCTTGGTGATGAGCTCGGCGAAGCGGAACAGCAGCCGCTTGCGCTTCGCAGGCGCCAGGTTCGCCCAGCTGCCCTTGCGGAACACGGCGCGCGCGGAGGCCACCGCGCGGTTGATGTCCTCCGCGTCGCCGGCGGCCACGCGCGCGAGGAGCTTGCCGGTCGCCGGGTTAATGGAGTCGAACGTGCTGCCCGAGGCGGCATCGACGTAACGTCCGTCGATGAATGCCTGGGTGCGGAGGTTCAGCGAGCGGGCACGCTCGTGCCAGTTGATCGTTTCGGGTTTGGCGTTCATATCCGGAGCGGACCTTCAGAAAGTCGGTGGAGTGCAGGCACTGATGATCTCACACGCCTCGCGTCCGACGTTGCGGAAACGGTGCGGCAGCTGGCTGGCGAAATAATAAGCCTCACCGGGCCCGAGCACGCGCGTCGCGCCCCCGACGGTGAGCTCGATGCGTCCCTTGATGACGACCCCACCCTCCTCGCCCCGGTGCGCGAGCATTTCCTCGCCGGTGGCAGCTCCTGGCGCGTAGCGCTCGTGCAGGAGCGTCAGCTGGCGCCCGGGGCGCTGCGCGGCCACGAGCCGCAGCGACACCTCCTCGTTGCCGAGCTCGACGAGTTCCCCGGTCCCGTAGAACGCCTGCGGGGCGGCGCTCAAGTCCAAGGTGAAGAACTCGGCGAGGGACATCGGTACCCCATCCAGCACCTTCTTCAGGGAACTGACCGAGGGGCTGACCCGGTTCTGCTCTATCAGGGAGATGAGTCCGTTCGTGAGCCCCGCCCGGCGGGCGAGCTCGCGCTGCGAGAGCCCGAAAGTGGTGCGAACGCTGCGCAGTCTTGCACCCACATCGATGTTCATGACGTTTAATATAATAGACGTGAAGACCAAAAATATCGCCCCGGTGGCCTGATTTGTCCACTTTATTTATCATTCCTGCTCCCCACCACTGCGCCCCGAGTCTGTCGCCCATGAACGCCACGACCCCGCTGAGCCGCTCAGACATGGAAGCCTTCTGGCTGCCCTTCACTCCCAACCGGCAGTTCAAGGCAAAGCCGCGCCTGCTCTCCAAGGCGAAGGGGATGTACTACTGGACGCCCGAGGGGCGGCAGATTCTGGATGCGGTCGCGGGCCTGTGGTGCGTCAACGCCGGTCACGGGCGCAGCGAGATCACTCAGGCAGTGGCCTCGCAGCTGGAAACCATGGACTACGCGCCGCCGTTCCAGATGGGGCATCCGCCCGCATTCGCGCTCGCCAACGCCGTGGTGAAGATCGCCCCCAAGGGCCTCGACCATGTGTTCTTCACCAACTCAGGCTCGGAGTCAGTCGACACCGCGCTCAAGATCGCACTCGCCTATCAGCGCGCGCGCGGTGAGGGCACGCGCACCCGCCTCATCGGTCGCGAGCGCGGTTACCACGGTGTGGGTTTTGGCGGCATTTCGGTGGGCGGCATAGCCCCGAACCGCAAGACCTGGTCCGCGAGCCTGATACCGGGCGTGGACCACCTGGCCAGCACCCACGACCTGGCGAAGAATGCGTTCTCGCGCGGCATGCCCGAGCACGGCGCACAGCTGGCGGAGGAACTCGAGCGCATCGTGGCGCTGCACGATGCCTCCAACATCGCGGCGGTCATCATCGAGCCGCTCGCTGGCTCGACCGGCGTGCTCATCCCGCCCAAGGGCTATCTCAAGCGCATCCGCGAGATCTGCGATCGGCACGGGATCCTGCTGATATTCGACGAGGTCATCACCGGCTTCGGCCGCACGGGCTCGGCCTTCGCCGCGCAGGAGTTCGGGGTGCAGCCCGACATCATCACGGTTGCCAAGGGCCTCACCAACGGGTGCATCCCGATGGGTGCGGTGCTGGTTAACAAGACGATATACGACGCCTTCATGCAGGGGCCGGATGGCATCGAGCTGTTCCACGGCTACACCTACTCGGCGCATCCGGCCGCCTGTGCCGCAGGCCTGGCGACGCTCGGCATATACGAGCGCGAGGGGCTGCTGACGCGTGCCAAGACGCTCGCCAAACACTGGGAGGAGGCGGCGCACACGCTGCGGGGCCTGCCGCACGTCATCGACGTGCGCAACTACGGCCTGATACTGGGGCTTGAGCTGCAGTCCATCGCCGGCAAGGTGGGGGCGCGTGCCTTCGAGGTGTACACCAAGTGCTTCGAACGCGGCATGCTCATCCGCCAGACGGCCGACATCATCGCGCTCTCACCGCCCCTGATCGTGGAGCCAGCGCAGATCGACCAGATGTTCACCACACTCGCTGAGGTGCTGCGGACGCAGCAATAGGCCCAGCCTGCCGGTGGCGCGGGTGCGCGGCACCGCAGGGGTCGCTCGCCGGGCGCAGGTGGCGCCGCGGCGTGTGACTCAGGCGTGAGGATCCTGACGATCGCGGCGGATGTGCGAGAGCACCATCCAGGCCAGCACCACGACAACCATGGCGCTGCCCACGAGCAGTTCCATCTCTGACAGGCTGATCATGCTGCTGCCACGCGAGGCAGTAACAGTTATGGTTTCCACGACACGTCTCCCGGTCCGAACGAGCACAAGCTAAGGAAGCTACGTTCACACCGCGCGCGTGCGCGTAGAAGCAGGCGAGCGCAAATCTGCGACCGCCGTCATGCCAATGTAGTGTTATGTCAGGTGATGGAACCGCGGCAGTCGCATCAGGCGCCAGCCTCGAAAATCGCGTAAATCTTCGAGCAATCCTCGACGACTTCCCAGGTCCCCTCGAAGCCGGCCGGCACGACAAACGCGTCCCCCGGGCCGAAGGCGTGGCGCTCGCCGCTCGCGCTCTCCAGCACCACCCGGCCGGCGGTCATCACGCACAGCTCGTTCTCGCTATAGCGCACGCGCCACTTGCCACGCGTTGCCGACCAGCGCCCGCAAAAGAACCGCTGACCGGGATCGGCGAAGAAGTTGCGCACCTCGAGCCGCGGCTTGCCGGCCAGCAGCCGGTCGGCCGCGGGCTCGGAGGCTTCCGCATCGACCGCGCCGTCGAGTCTCACGATCGAAGTACTGCTCATAGCTGTGCCGCACAGGTAGTCACGCCACGAAATTCTAGCGCGAACGTGCGCCGCGGGCCTCACCCGCGGCGCCCGTTCCCAGCACAGGCCTGCCGGGCTAGTCACGGCTGGCAACCTGACCGACCCCGGGCTGCTCCAGGCGCACCGTGACACGGCGATCCAGGGCATAGGCGTCGAGGTCGCCCTGTTCGCTCTGCGATTCGCTGTTGCCGTGGGCCTCGATGATCATGCGGCCGGCGGGGACGCCCGCGGCCGTCATGAGCGCCGCGACTCCCTGCGCGCGGCGCAGCGACAACGCGTCGTTGTAGGCATCCGAGCCACGCGGATCGGCATAGCCGGCGATGCGCACCACGGTCTGCGGCAGCGCCGCCGCGAGGGTGGCGATGTGCTGCAGGGGCGCCAGGGTCCGTTCCGGGATCGAGTCGTCGTTGGTCTTGAAGCTGACGTCGAGGCCGATCTGGTCGGTGCGTGCCAGGGTCTGCCCGAGCTCGCTGTCATGCGCTTGCACCTTCGCCAGCGTCGCATCCAGGGCGGACACGTTCATCGCGAGACGCGCGCGTTCGTCCTCGCTCCTGTCCAGGTCAGCGCTGATCGCGGCAGCCGCCTTCTTCTGACGGTGGTAGCGATCCCCGATCAGCGCGCCGGCCACGACACCGACGACCGCGCCGACCGGACCAGCGGCGGCTGCGCCAACGGCCAGGCCGGTCAAGGCTCCGATGTTGGACTGCTTGGAGGGCTCACCGGGTGCCTCGGGGACTGCCGCCAGGGCCGGGAGCGTAAGGCCGCAGCTGAGCACTGCCAGGCCCAGTGCGCGAATCGGCAATCTTGCTTTCAGGGGGCTCATCGTCTGTCTCCTTGTGCGGTTGCGGTGCATCTGCGGGGGAGCGGAACTTGCTCTTGCCCTACGAGTCACAGTTCAACCCCGCCGCCGGACGCGGCGGTGACGCAAAACAGGCCCGCCAGCGATGCTTTGTGGCAGAAAGTGGCAACACGGGCATCGCATATACTGACCACTGCCTTCCATCAGGATCCCGCACATGCCGCAATCCCCATCCGCACGCCGGCTGACCGCCGGAGCGCTGCTCGCTGCCCTCGCACTGCTGAGCGCTCTCGCCCGGGCTGATGAGGAACCCGGCGTCCTGCGTGCCACGCTCGCGAACGGCCTGCGCGTGGTGATCGTGCACAACTCGCTGGCACCGGTGGTCGCGACCTCGGTGAACTACCTGGCCGGCTCGGACGAGGCGCCGTCAGGCTTCCCCGGCACGGCCCACGCCGAGGAGCACATGATGTTCCGCGGCAGCCCCGGGCTGTCTGCGGAGCAGCTCGCCGACATCGGCAGCATCCTCGGGGGCGACTTCAACGCCAACACCCGCGAGGACCTCACCCAGTACCTCTTTACGGTGCCGGCCGAGGACCTCGACATCGCGCTTCACATCGAAGCACTGCGCATGCGGGCAGTGCTGGCCTCTCCCAAGGAATGGCAGAACGAGCGCGGCGCCATCGAGCAGGAGGTGGCGCAGGACATGTCCGAACCCAGCTACACGCTGTTCGAGAAGCTGCGCGCACGCATGTTCGCCGGCACGCCTTATGCCCACGACGCCCTCGGCACGCGGCCGTCCTTCGACAAGACCACGGCGGCAATGCTCAAGACCTTTCATGACACCTGGTATGCGCCCAACAACGCGATCCTCGTGATCGCCGGCAACGTCGAACCGCAGGCCGCGCTCACCGAGGTCCGCAGGCTGTTCGAAGACATCCCGGCGAAGAAGCTGCCGGTGAAGGCCGCCGTGCGCCTGCAGCCGGTGCAGCCGGCCTCCTTCACCGTGGACACCGACCAGCCCGCCGGCACGCTCATGATCGCCACCCGTACACCGGGTCCCCAGGACCGGGACTTCGCCGCCCTGGAGGTGCTGGCGGACGTGCTCAACAGCAAGCGCTTTGAGCTCTACGGCCTCGTGCCCAGGGGCAAGGCAACCGGTGCAGAGTTTGCCCTCGATCCGCTGCCCCAGGCGGGTCTTGCCTATGCCGTGCTCTCCTTCACGACCGGAGATGACCCGAAGGCGCTGGAGACCGACGTGCGCGCGATCCTCGCGCGCGTGGCACGCGAGGGCGTGCCCGAGGAACTGGTGGAGGCGGCGAAGCTGCAGGAACGGGCCGCCGACCAGTTCCAGCGCAACTCGATTCCCGAGCTTGCCTCCGTGTGGTCCGACGCCATCGCCCTCTACGGACTGAGCTCGCCCGATGAAGATCTGCAGCGCATCGAGCGCGTCACGGTGGCGGATGTCAACCGTGTCGCGCGCAAGTACCTCGACCTCGGCCACGCGATCACCGGTGTCATGCTGCCGCGCGGCTCAGGGGCCCCGGTAGCCGCGCGCGGCGGCTTCGGAGGCCAGGAAAGCATCTCGCTGGGCGAGGCACACCCGACGCTGCTGCCCCCCTGGGCGCAGAAGGCCCTCACGCGCCTTGAGGTGCCCTCCTCAACCCTGCACCCGATCGTCAGCAAGCTCCCCAACGGCCTGACCCTCATCGTGCAGCCTGAGGATGTCAGCGATACCGTGAGCGTCTACGGGCACATCCGCAATCGCCCCGAGATGCAGGAGCCCAAGGGATCAGAAGGGGTGGCGCCGCTGCTTGATCGGCTGCTCACCTACGGCAGCGAGCACCTCGACCGGGTCCAGTTTCAGCAGGCTCTCGATGCGATCGGCGCCAAGGAGAAGGCCGGCACCGATTTCTCGACGCAGGTGCTGAGCGAGTACTTTGACCGGGCGGTCGAGCTGCTGGCCGACAACCAGCTGCACCCCGCGCTCCCGGACCCGGCGCTCGAGGTGATACGCAACCAGCTGGCACTCGGGGTTGCCGCCCGCAATCAGAGCCCGGGATTTCTTACGCAGCGCTCGCTACGCACAGCGCTCTTCCCGGCGAGCGACCCGGGCCTGCGCATGGCCACACCCGAGAGCGTGCGCGCACTCACGCCGCAGTCGGTGCGTAACTACTACACGAGTGTATTCCGGCCCGACCTGAGCACGGTGGTCGTGATCGGCAAGGTCCCCCCGGCGGCCGCGCGCGCCACGATCGAGAAGTACTTTGGCTCCTGGAGCGCACACGGCCCACCGCCTGACATCGACCTGCCGGTGGTCCCGGACAACCCGGTGAGCACCATCGCGGTCCCGGACGCGAGCCGTGTGCAGGATCGGGTGGTGCTCGCCCAGACCCTGGCGCTTACGCGCGCCGATGCCGACTACTATCCGCTGCAACTTGGCAACGCGGTCCTCGGCGGCAGTTTCTACGCCACGCGTCTCAGCATCGACCTGCGAAAGAATGCCGGCCTCGTATATTCGGTGAATTCCGTGCTGCAGGCGGGCCGCACCCGCAGCGTCTACCTGGTCGAATACGCGAGCGATCCGCAGAACGTGGTGAAGGCCGGCGGCCTCGTGGCACAGGAAATCACGGCCATGCAGGACACGGCGGTTGGCAGCGACGAGTTGACGCGTGCCAAGGCCTGCCTGGTACGCCAGCTGCCGCTCTCGGAGGCCGGCATCACGGAGATCGCCGAGGGCATGCTGGGGCGCACCGATCTTGGGCTGCCGCTGGATGAGCCAACGCGGGCGGCACAACACTTCGTGACCCTCGACGGCGCAGCGGTGCAGGACGCGTTCCGCAAGTGGTTACGGCCGAAGGACCTGGTACGCATCAGCGAGGGGCCGCCCCCCTCCTGAGGCGGAGCCGCCGCGCGCCGCTTCAGGAGGCCGCTGCTGCGGCCGCCTCGTTGCACACGCGCAGCAGCCGCGAACCGCGCGGGTAGCCGACATACTGGGTGAGGAAAGTCGCGAGCGGCTGCAGTTGCGCCACGGTGAGTTCACCGCGCTTCAGGGCGCAGCGCAGCTGGATCCCGAGCGTTGCCTCCTCACCCTGCGCGGCGAGGACGCCGATAACCAGCAGGCGACGCTCGCGGATGGAGAGCGCGGGGTCCTGCCACAACGCCCCGAAGAGCGTCTCCAGCATGTAGTCGATGAAGGGCGAGGCTCCCGCCGCCGGCAGAGCCGCAAGATCGCTCCCGTAGACCTCGTTGAATTTCGCTTCGCCCTTGTCGCGGTTGTAGTCGTTCATCGGCGCCCCGTCAGTTGCCCTGGTTGAGGAACACGTTTTCAATCCGCTCGGCTACCGACTGCGTGCCGGGCAGTTCAAGCCCGAGAGCGCGGGCGCTCGCGAGCGCGGCCGCCAAGTCCTTCTGCGCCAGGGCTGCGAACGGCGCGAACATCTCCTGCAGCACGTGCGGCCCCGCCGCAGTCAGCCTGGCACGGTTTGCGAGGAAGGCTTCCATCTGCGCGGTGACCACACCATTGCTGCGACCAACCTCCACCACGAGCGCCGGATCCAGTCCGCCTGCGCGCGCCAAGCGAACGGCTTCATCGACAGCGGTGAACGCTGCGTAACTCATGAGGTTGTTGCACAGCTTGAGGAGGATCCCCGAGCCTACGGGACCTGCGTGGATCAGTTTCGCGGCCGAGGTCATGAAGAGCGGGCGACAGCGCTCGACCTCAGGCTGCGCGCCGCCCACCATGTAAGTGAGTGTGCCCGCCTGCGCGCCCGCCGCCCCGCCGGTCACGGGCGCATCGAGCAGGTGCACTGCGCGCTGCCTTGCGGCCTGCGCCCACTCAAGGATCGCAGCCTGCGTCACCGTGCTGTGGATGATGATGATGGTATCAGCCCCCACCTGCGCGAGCAGTCCCGAGGGGCCATGCAGCAGACCCGCAACCTCGGGCTCATCGCGCACACAGAGGCCGATGATGCGGCAGCTCTCGGCAAGCTCACGTACGCCGCCGGCGCGCGCACCCAGGGCGGTCAGCTCCGCTACGCGGGCTTCGGCCACATCGAGAACGACAACTTCCTCGCCGAGCTTAAGCAGTTGCCGCGCCATGGGCGCGCCGAGGTTTCCCAGCCCGATGAAGCCGATGCTCACCGCGGCTCCTGCTTCCATTCCGATTCGAGCATCTTCGGCGTCGGTACGCTGGGACGCACCTCCACAAACTCCGGCGCGGCGCCCGCAGGAAACTCGAAGCACGCGGCGATCGCCTCGCCCAGAGTGTGCGGCTGCAGTGCGCCGTCGAACGTCGGCCCCTTGGTCAGCCAGTCGGCCATCGCTTCCTGGAGCGCCTGCGGGTCGAAGTTGGCCACGCTCCCGGTCGCGGCGGCGCCCGGGCTGAACACGGTCACCGTAATGCGGTCACGCTTGAGCTCGTGCCGCAGTTCGCGCGAGAAATGCTCGAGCGCTGCCTTGCTCGCCGAGTAAAGGCCGACGTGCGAGAACTCGTTCTCGTGGCGAACGGTTGAGGAAGAGATATTCACGATGCGGCCACCACCGGCCGACCGCAGGTAAGGGATGGCAGCCTGGCAGGCGAACACGGCACTGACGAAGTTGAGATCGATTGACTGCCGTATCTCGGCTTCGCTCATGACCTCGAGGCGACGTGCGAACTGGAAGCCGACGTTGTTGACAAGACCGTCGATACGTCCGAACTTCGCGGCGACCTGTGCCATGGCCGCCCCTACTGCACTGCGGTCGCAGACATCCGCGGTCACGGCCAGCGCGCGTTCGGAGTCGAGGCCGGCAACGGCGCTTGCGAGCGCGGCGCGGTTGCGCGCGATGAGTGCCACGCGCGCGCCGCGGCTCAGGAGACTCGTGGCGGTGGCAAGACCGATTCCCCGCGAGGCCCCAGTGACCACGATTGCCTGACCCTTCAGATAGGAGTCGCCCATTGAGCAACCTCAGACGGGAGGTACCGCGACCGTCTTGGTCTGCAGATACTCCTCAAAACCGGCCTCACCCATTTCGCGGCCTATGCCGCTTTGCTTATAGCCGCCGAACGGCGAGTCCGGAGCAAAGAAGTTCGCGCCATTGATATTGAGAGTGCCGCTGCGGATCCGGCGCGCCATGCGCAGGGCCCGTTCCGGGGAACCGATGATAGCTCCCGAGAGTCCGTAGATGGAGTCATTGGCGATGCGAACCGCGTCCTCGTCGCTGTCATAGGGAATGACGACGAGAACCGGACCGAAGATCTCCTCCTGCGCGATCCGCATGTCATTGCTGACGTCGGCGAACAGCGTCGGCTCCACGTAATAACCGCGCGGCAGGTGCGCAGGGCGGCGCCCGCCGCAGACCAGCCGCGCCCCCTCCCGACGCCCGATGTCGACGTACTCCAGCACCCGAGCCCGCTGCCGAGCGCTGATGAGCGGACCCATGATCTGGCCCGGCGCGAACGGGTCGCCGTACTGCAGCCCCCTGAATCCAGCCTCCAGGAATTCGATGCCCTCGCTGTAGCGACTGCGTGGCAGCAGCAGGCGCGTGGCGATCGCACATCCCTGGCCCGCGTGATAGCAGACTGCAAACCCTGCCAGGAGCGCCGAACCGAAGTCGGCATCATCCAACACGATCGTGGCGGACTTGCCACCCAGCTCGAGGAAGACGCGCTTTACGCCGACGGCAGCGCTCGCCATGACCTGCCGCCCGGTCGCCGTCGAGCCAGTGAACGACACGACGTCGATACGCGGATCGCTGACCAGCTGCTCGCCCAGCGCCGCGCGGTCGCTCGAGGTCAGCACGTTCAGGACCCCGGGGGGCATGTCGGTGTGCTCGGCGGCCACGCGGCCGATGAAAGTGGCGGTCCAGGGTGTCTCCGGAGCTGCCTTGAGTACGACCGTGCAGCCCGCGGCCAACGCGGGGGCGAGCTTCGCCATGTTGATCTGGAATGGAAAATTCCAGGGCGTGATTGCCGCCACCACGCCGGCAGCCTCCTTCCAGATCAGCCGTCTGCTCGGGACGCCCATGTGCTGCGTCACCGGCAGCTGCTGCTCCCAGCCATAGCGCTGCATCAGAGCGAGGTAGTAGTCGAGTATCCCCATCGGGCCTGCCCCCTGGGGTCCGGTGGCGGTTATCGCCATCGTGGCTCCCACCTCGGCCACGATCTGGGCGTAGAGCGCGCCGCACTGCGCCCGCAGCGCATCGCGCAGCTGCGTAAGGCAGCGCTGGCGCAGGCTGCGATCGCTCGCCCACCCGGAGTCATCGAACGCCCGGCGGGCTGCCGCCACCGCCGCGTCGGCATCCTCCGCACCCGCATCGGCCACACTGCCGAGGACCTCCTCGCTGGTCGGGCTGATGTTCGGGTAGCGCCGGGCCGAGCGCGCCTCGGTGAGTCGCCCGTCGATCAGCAGGCGCCCCTCGCCGGCAACGCCACCCACTTCACTAGCGGGACCGGCGCTCATGCAGCCACGGGCGTGAAGCGGGCCGGCACGTGCGTGAAGCCGCGCACGTTCGGGTTGTGGGCGCGCCGCAGGCCCGCCACCTCGATCTCGTAGTCCGGCAGGCGGCGCAGCACCTCCTCGAACACGACGCGGGTCTCGAGGCGCGCCAGCGCTGCGCCCAGGCAGGCGTGCACGCCGTAACCGAAGGCCATGTGGTCCCGGCTGCCGCGCCGGATGTCGAAGATCTCCGGGTCCGTGAACTTGTCCGCATCGCGGTTCGCGGAAATGACGCACAGCCCAACGCGGTCGCCCTTGCGCAGCAGTTTGCCGCGCAGCGTGACGTCGACACCCACACGCCGCACCAGGATCTGCGATGAGCCATCAAAGCGCAGGGTCTCCTCGATCGCTTTGGGAATGAGGCCCGGGTCTTCCACCAGCCAGCGGCGCTGCTCCGGATGTTCCCACAGGCGGTACGCCATGTTGCCGATGAGCTTGGTGGTCGTCTCGTTGCCGGCGATGGCAAGCAGGATCAGGTTTCCCACCACTTCGGCGTGCGACATCAGCCCTGCGGACTGCGCCCGCAGCATCGCCCCGAGAAGATCCTCCTCGTGCGGCCGGCCCTCGTGCCGCGCCGTGTGCGCCTCGAAGTACTGTGCGAGGTTCATGTAGCCGGCGACATTGCGCTCGGCAAGGTCAGTCTGCCGGTCCTCGCGGGCGATCAGGTCATCGGCCCAGCCGCGCACCCGGTCACGATCGGCCTGCGGCACCGCAATTAGAATGGAAATCACATCCATCGGCAGATAGCAGCCGAGGTCGGCGACAAAATCGAGCCGCCCACTCGCCAGGTGCGGAGCCAGCAGCTCCACGGTGCGGGCGCGAATGAACTCCTCCAGCTTCGCCAGCGCCGCGGGCATCATGAGCGGCGTCAATACGGCACGCTGGCGCGTATGCTCGGGCGGATCGCTGCCGATGAAGAGCGGGTATGGCAGCTTCTCGTTTGCATCCTTCTCGAGCGCTACCGCGCCGCTGTTGATGAACGTCCTGTGGTCGCGGAAGGCGCGGTTCACGTCGTCCCACTTGGTGAGCAGCCAGAAGCCGCCCGGCTCGTAGAAGTAGACCGGGTCGCGCTCGCGTGCCGCGCGGTAAAACGGGTACGGATCCCAGTGGAAGCGGTGGTCGTAAGGATCGAGCGTGACGGGGCCAGGCGCCGTCCCGGGCGCGCCGCTCACGTGTTTGTTGCCGCGGCGGGGCGCTGGCCGCCGCACAGGATGTCCGTGACCCGCTCGGTGTCCATGTATTCCCGCAGCAGCATGAGCCGGCCACCGCGGAATACGAACAGGAAGTGGTACTCGTTGCTGTAGATCGCCCCGGAGACGTGCCGCCCGCGGGAGTTTGCCTCGACCGCGACACGCTCGCCCTCGGCCGTCATCGCCTCGATGCTGAAGGTGAGGCCGTCCGGGAACGCCTCGTAGATCTGGCCGGCAGCCGCCTCGATCTGGGCGCGCGTGAACCGGCCGGATATCAGCGTGCGCCCCATGGTCTGCAGCTGTCCGTCGACCGCGTAGGCGGCGACGATTCCCGCGACGTCGCCGCGGTTCAGAAGTCCGAAGAATTCCTGGACGAGCTTCTTGTTGTGCTCTTCGAGGGTCATATCATTCCCCATCGAGAAAACATTTCTGACTAAATGTTTTTCCGTGATCAGTGTAGCCCCGTTCGGCGGGGGTGTGTATATTTTTATGAAGACGCATGAGCACCCCGCATCTCGACCGCCCCGGACGCCAGGCACTGAAGACACGGCGCACGCGCGCCCGTCTCATGGAGGCGACGGTCGCTCTGATCCGCGAGCACGGCTATGCGGCAGCCACCTCCGAGCGCATCGCCCGCCGCGCCGGAGTGACCTGGGGGGCCGCCCAGCACCAGTTCGGCTCTAAGGAAGAGATCCTGGAGACCATTCTCGCGCTCGCCTACGCCCGCTTCATCGAGGTGATGGGGGCCGCGCCGCTTCGGCGCGGTGCGCGCGCCACGCGGGCACGGCTGTTCGTGCGGCGCATGTGGGCTCACTACCAGGGCGACTACTATCGCGTCTCGCTGGAGATCCTCAGGGCCACGCGCGGGCGCAGCAAGCGCCGCGCCCGCGCCTGGGAACAACGCCAGGGGCGCGCGCACCTACGGGTGATGCGCGCGGTGTTCCACGATGCGCAGCTGACTGATGCGCGGCTGCGCGAGGCGCTGGACTTCATGCACTGTTGCCTGACGGGCCTGGCCATGGGTCGAGTGTTTGAAAGCCCGGTGAGGCTCACGCCGCGCCACCTCGAGCGTGTGGCAGATGTCTTTGCATCAATGCTCGGCGCGCACTGACGCCGGCCCAACATGCTCCGGGCGGCCTCGGTGACCCGCGGCACGCGCCCGACCCGCATTTGCGGTTACTATGGGGCTCGAGCATGACGGGAAGCCAATGGCTTAATGCCTGCAGTCGCGAAACCAGGGACGTCGGTGCCGCAGTGGCGGGTCGCGCTGGCGTTGTTTCTCGCTTTGCTATGGATGAACGCCTCGCGCGCCGCCCCGGCGCTGCATGCACCGCAGGACCCGTGGTGGAAGTATGCGGTGATCTACGAGATCTATCCGCGCAGCTTCCAGGATTCCAACGGCGACGGCGTCGGTGACCTGAACGGCATAACGAGGCGCCTCGACTACCTCGAAGCCCTCGGGGTCGATGCGATCTGGCTGGCACCCTTCTTCCCTTCTCCGCACGTCGACTTCGGCTACGACGTGAGCGACTACGAGAACGTGGATCCGCAGTACGGGACACTGGCGGACTTCGACCGCCTGTTGGCCGAGGCGCAGAAGCGCAACATCCGCGTCGTCGTCGACATGGTGCTGAACCACACCTCCGATCAGCACCCGTGGTTCATCGACGCCACGCGCTCGCGCCGCTCGGTGGCACACGATTTCTATATCTGGAGCAACGGTCTGCCCGAGGCCGGGAGGCACCGACCTCCCAACAACTGGGTGAGCGTATTCGGAGGCTCGGCCTGGGAGTACGTCCCGGGCATCGATCAGTTCTACTACCACCGCTTCTACCGGCAGCAACCGGACCTCAACTGGCGCAACCCGCATGTCGAGCGTGCGATGTTCGATGTGATGCGCTTCTGGCTGGATCGCGGCGTCGCCGGCTTCCGGCTCGACGCCATCACCTCGCTCTACAAGGATCCGCAGCTACGCAGCTCGCAGCCACTCGGCGGGCGCACCGCGCAGGGGGACCCCGTGCTGAGCGACGCCCACACCAATAACCTCCCCGAGGTGCACGCGGTGCTGCGACGCATGCGCGCCATGATCGACCACTACCCGGGCGAGCGCGTGCTGATCGGCGAGACCTACGTGAAGAGCGCAGCCCAGCTGAGCAGCTGGTACGGCGGCACGCGCCATGATGAGCTGCAGCTGCCGATGGACACAGCCTTCGCATTTGATACGCGCCTGGACGCCCGCGAGTTCCGGCGCCGCCTCACCGAGGCCTCCACTGGGCTGCAGGGCTCGCAGCCACTGCTGCTGTTCGACAACCATGACAACGTGCGCAGCTGGGACCGCTTCGGCGACGGCGTACACAACACGGAGATCGCGAAGATCCTCGCCACACTGCTCCTGACGTCGCGCGCGGCGGCACTCTTATATCAGGGCGAGGAGATTGGCCAGGCTACCGCCGCGCCCGCACGCGTCGAGGACGTGCGCGACCCCATCGGCATCACCGGCTGGCCGAAGGAGAAGGGCCGCGATGGCGAGCGCACGCCGATGCAGTGGGAGCCGGTGCCACAGGCGGGCTTCACTGCCAGCGAGCGTCCCTGGCTGCCGGTGGCGCCCAACTTCCGCGAGGTCAACGTCAAGACAGAGCTCGCCGACGGGGAGTCGCTGCTGAGCTGGTACAAGAAGCTCATCGCCCTGCGCCGCGGCGACCCGGCATTGCGCACGGGCCGCATGGTGATGCTCGATACCACCAATCCCCGCGTGCTCACCTACGCGCGCGTGACCCCCGAGGCTTCCGGGATCCTGGTGTGCCTCAATATGTCGGCGCAGGCGCAGACCGTGACGCTCAACGGCGCGACCGCAGGGTTTGCCGGCAACCATTTCCGTACGCTGCTCTCGAGCCCCGGGGAGGTCAACGTCGCCGGGCCGGGGACGCGCATCGTGCTGCCTGCCTTTGGCGCCTGGGTCGGGGCGGTCGAATAGGCCGCTGACGTGGCGGATCCAGCGGCCCAAGCACAGCCTGCCGAGCCCGTGACGCTCGTCCTCGGGCCACAGCTTGAAGTTTCGGGGCTGTGGCTGTTGCCGAGGGCGGCGCGCGCCTGCTACGTACTCGCGCACGGCGCCGGCGCAGGCATGCATCACTCCTTCATGCAGGGCGCGGCGAGTACTCTCGCGCACCATGGGATCGCCACGCTGCGGTTCCAGTTTCCCTACTTCGAGCGAGGCTCGCGCCGCCCGGATCCGCCGGCCGTATGCCACGCGGCCGTGCGTGCCGCGGTCGTCGCCGCGCGCGAGCGCCTCCCGGGACTGCCGCTGTTCGCCGGTGGCCGCTCCTTCGGTGGCCGCATGACTTCGCAGGCACAGGCGCTGTCGCCGCTGCCCGAGGTGCGCGGGCTCGTATTCCTCGGCTTTCCGCTGCATCCGGCCGGCAAGCCCGGCGTCGAGCGCGCCGCGCATTTGCAGGCCGTGCACATCCCCGTGCTGTTCGTGCAGGGCACCCACGATGCGCTCGCGGAGCGCTCACTGCTGCAACGGGTCGCCGAGGACCTCGGGGAGCGCGCAAGCCTCGAATGGGTTGCCGACGCGGATCACTCGTTTCACGTGCCGGCGCGCACCGGCAGGCGCGATGCGGCGGTACATGAGGCGCTGCTGGCGGCGGCCGCCGCTTGGATGCTCCGCCGTGGCTAAGCAGCCCCTGGAACGCTACGCGTCCAAGCGCACCTTCACACGTACGCCCGAGCCGCCTGCAACGCGGCCCGTGGAGCGCTCAGGCCCGCTGCTCTTCGTGGTGCAGAAGCACGCGGCACGCGCGCTGCACTACGACTTCCGGCTGGAACTCGACGGTGTACTCAAGTCCTGGGCCGTCCCGAAGGGTCCCTCGAGCGATCCGGGCGACAAGCGCATGGCGGTGGAGGTCGAGGAACACCCCTTCGAGTACGGCTCTTTCGAGGGCGTCATCCCGGCGAAGCAGTACGGCGCGGGCAACGTCATCGTGTGGGACTGCGGCGTGTACTCCCCCGACGAGGGTGGCCGCTACGCCTTCGACGACCGCCGCGTCGCGCAGGCGCGGGTGCGCGCCGAGCTTGCCGCCGGCAAGCTGAGCTTCTTCCTCTGCGGGGAGAAGCTCAAGGGCTCGTATACCCTGGTGCGCACGGCGAAGACCAACCAGTGGCTCCTGATCAAGCACAAGGATCGCTTCGCGCACGCCAACGACCTGCTCGCCCGCCACCGCTCCGTGCTTTCGGAGGCGAGCCTCGATGAGGTGGCACCGCACAAGGTCACCCAGCGGCTGCCCGCCGCACGCCTGAGTCCGCAGGGGCCGGCGGAAGCGATGCCGCAGAAGCTGCTGCCGATGCTGGCCGAGAGCGGCACGCTCGCAGCATCCGATCCCGCGTGGCGCTACGAGCCCAAGCTCGATGGCTACCGCGTCATCGCATCCGTCGAGCACGGCGCGGCCAGGCTGAGTTCGCGCCGCGGCCTGGACCTGACCGGCTTCTTTCCCGAGCTGGCCGCGGACCTGGCGGCGCACCCGGCGGGCACCATGATTCTGGATGGGGAGATCGTGGCGCTGGATGCGGCCGGCCGCCCCTCCTTCAACGCCCTGCAGAACCGTGCACAGCTGAAGTCGGCGGCGGAAATCGCCGCGGCGCAGCGCGCGACTCCGGTGGCCCTGGTGTGCTTCGACCTGCTGCACTTTGCCGGCATCAACCTGCGGCAGGCGGTGTACGCTGACAGACACCGCTACCTCGCCCAGTGTCTGCTGCCAACCTCACATCTGCAGCTGATGCACTCTTCCTCCGACGCTCAGGAGCTCTACGATGCGGCGCTCGCCTTGGGATTCGAAGGCATCATGGCCAAGCGCCTCGACAGCACCTACCAGCCCGGTGCACGCTCGCGCGCCTGGCTCAAGGTCAAGTCCTCGCAATCCGCCGAGTTCGTCGTCGGTGGCTACACGCGGGGCAAGGGGTCGCGTGACACGCTCGGGGCACTGCTGCTCGGTTACTACGAAGGCAAGGCGCTGCGCTATGCCGGCCACGTCGGCTCGGGGCTCGAGGAGGCCAGCATCGCCGAGTTCCTCAGGCGGGCTGCGCCCCTGGAGCGCAGGAGTGCGCCGTTCGCCGAGCCACCCCCGCTGCACCGGCCCACGACCTGGCTCAAGCCGCAACTGGTGGCCGAGGTCACCTACAGCGAATGGACCCCGGCGGGTGCGCTTAGGGCGCCGGTGTTCCTGCGCCTGCGCGATGACGTCGAGGCGCGAAGCGTGGTGAAGCGCAGCACTCCGGCCGCACGAGTCAAGACACCGGCCAAGCGTGCGCGGCGCGCAGGCGCGGTCGGGGGACAGCAAACGCCGGCGACCGAGGATGGCGCCGAGATCGTGGCGCAGCTGCAGAGCCCGGCTAAGAGCCTGGAGCTGCGCGTGGGCGAGGCGCGCATCAAGCTGACGAACCTCGATCGCGTCTACTGGCCGGCGCAGCCGAAGCTGCGGCGCGAGGCGATCACCAAGCGCGACCTCCTCATCTATCTTGCGCGGGTGGCGCGCTTCATGCTGCCGCACCTGGCTGACCGGCCGCTGACGATGATCCGCATGCCCGAGGGCATCAACGGCGAGCGCTTCTTTCAGAAGCACTGGGCGCAGTCGCTGCCCGAGTTCGTGGAGTCGGTCACGGTGTTTTCCGAGACCAAGGACGAGCGCCATCGCTACCTCCTGGCGAACAACCTGCCGACGCTGCTGTGGCTCGGCCAGGTGGGGACACTCGAGTTTCACGTCTGGCATTCGCGCGCATCGCTGCTGCCGGAGGCCGCCGGAGCCAAGACCGACTATGCGAGCTCGCTTGCCTCCCTCGAGGCCTCGATCCTCAATTACCCGGACTACCTGGTATTCGACATCGACCCCTACATCTACTCGGGCAAGGAGGCCAAGGGCGCGGAGCCGGAGCTGAACAAGCGCGGCTTTGCGGTCGGCAAGCGCGTCGCGTTCTGGCTTCGCGACCTGCTGCAGCAGATGTCGCTCCAGGCGATCGTCAAGACCTCCGGCAAGACCGGTCTGCACGTGTTCGTGCCCATCGAGCGCACCGTGACCTTCGATGAGGCGCGCCACATCTGCGAGACGGTGGGCCGGCACGTGATGCGCGAGCACCCCCGCGAGATCACCATGGAGTGGGCGGTGGAGAAGCGCACCGGCAAGATCTTCATCGACTACAACATGAACGTGCGGGGCAAGACCCTCAATGTGGCCTATTCCCCGCGCGGGGTCCCCGGGGCTCCGGTATCGATGCCCCTGACGTGGGAGGAGCTCGAGGGAGCCGAGCCTTCCGACTTTACAATCAAGGACGTACCGTCGCGGTTGGAAAAGACGGGCGACCGGTGGCATGATGTACTTGAGATAAAACAGAGCCTTACGAAGGCTTTCGGTGTCGCACGTGAGAAGTAATCCAGGATAGGTGCATTCATGGCCGCACGTTCCATCGGCTCTCTGACGGTGTCCTTCGGACTGGTAGCCATCCCGGTGAAGCTGTACACGGCGACGCAGTCCGCAAATGCGATCTCCTTCAACCTGCTGCACAAGACCTGCGGCTCGCGCCTGCGCCAGCAGTACATCTGCCAGAAGGAAGGCGTGGTGGTGGAGCGCGATGAGATGGTGAAGGGCTACGAGTTCGCCAAGGACCAGTACGTGCGCTTCAACCCCGAGGAGATCAAGGCGCTCGAGGAGGTAGGCAGTCACTCGGTCGACATCTCCGAGTTCGTACCGATCGAATCCATCGATCCGGTCTACTTCGACAAGACCTATTACCTGGCCCCCGACAAAGGCGCGGCGAAGCCGTACGGCCTGCTGGTGGAGGCGCTCAAGCAGTCCAAGCGCTGCGGCGTGGGCCACTGGGCCGCGCGCGGCAAGGGCTACGTCGTCATCCTGCGGCCGATCGGCGACGTGCTCGCCATGCAGCAGCTGCACTTCGCGGCCGACGTCAAGAGCTCCGCGGAAATCGAGGTGCCCAAGCCGGAAGTTAAGCCGGCGGAACTGAAGCTCGCGCAGCAGCTGATCGACCAGCAGACGCAGCCGCAGTATGACGCGCAGGCCTACAAGGACGAGGTGCGCGGACGCATCGAGGCTGCGGTGCAGAAGAAGGTCGAGGGCCAGGAGATCTCCGTGGCGGAAGTGGCCCCGGCCGGCGAGGGCAAGGTCATCGACCTCATGGACGCCCTGCGTGCCAGCCTCGAGAAGAGCGAGAAGGCGCAGGTAAGCCGCTTGGGTCCGCGCAAGGCCCCCAAGCGGGTCGAGGAACCAGCAAAGCTCGCGCGCAAGGCGAGCAAGCGCAACGCCTAGCTACACGGGATTGTCGCGAGGTCAGGTGCGTTCCTACAGCGTGCGGGACGTCGAGCGGGTGCTCGAACTGTCACCCGCCACCACACGCAGCCTGATCCGCGCCGGGTTCGTCAGCCCCGAACGCGGCCCGCGCCGCGAGTTTCGCTTCTCCTTCCAGGATCTGATCGTGCTGCGCACCGCGCGCGCACTCATGCAGGCGAAAGTGTCCCCCAAGCGCATCCGTCGCTCGCTCGAGAGCCTGCGGCGCGAGCTTCCCGACTCCCTGCCGCTCTCCGGACTGGCCATCAGCGCAGTGGGTGACCACGTGGTGGTGCGCGAGGGCGACGCCCGCTGGCAGGCAGAAAGCGGCCAGTACGTGCTCGGGCTGGACGTGACGCTGGAGAACGGCGTGCTGCACGTGGTCGAGCACAGGGAGGCGGCGGCCGCACCGGCGAGCGTCGCGGAAGACTGGTTTGCCAAGGGACTGGCGCTGGAGGGTTCCGACCTGGCAGGAGCGCTCGCGGCCTACGCCCGCGCCGTGGCCGAGGAGCCCGACAACGTCGCCGCCTGGACCAACTGGGGACGGCTGCTGCACGAGGAAGGTCGCACGCAGGAGGCCGCGCAGGTCTATCAGCAGGCGCTCGAGCGCGCCGGCCCCGACTCGCTGCTGCTCTTCAACCAGGGGGTGCTGCAGGAGGATCTCGGCGACGCCAGTGCCGCACTGCAGTCCTACCAGGGGGCGCTCGAGGAAGACCCGGAGTTCGCCGACTGCCACTACAACCTCGCGCGCCTGTACGAGTCCCTCGGCAAGCCGCAGCACGCCATCCGCCACCTCGGACAGTACCGGCGCCTGGTCAGCAACGAGCATCGCTGAAGGCCGCCGCGTGAAGCTGTGGGTCGGCACCTCCGGTTACAACTATCCAGAGTGGAAGGGCACCTTCTACCCGCAGAAGATGCCGGCGGCGAAGATGCTCCCGTACTACGCGCAGCACTTCGCGACGGTCGAGATCAACTACACCTTCTACCGCACGCCGAACGAGAAGATCCTCGCGGGCTGGAGTGCCGAGACGCCCGCGGACTTCAAGCTGACCCTCAAGGCACCCAAGCGCCTCACCCACATCGCAAGGCTGCGTGACTGCAGCGATCTGCTGGCCTATTTCCTGAAGACCGCCGCGACCCTCGGACCGAAGCTCGGGGCGATCCTCTTCCAGCTGCCGCCCTACTTCCGCAAGGACCTGGAGGTGCTCGATGGTTTCCTGCAGCTGCTGCCCGAGGGCACCTGCGCCGCATTCGAGTTCCGGCACGCCTCGTGGATGGATCCGGAGGTGTTCGCGCGGCTGCGCGCGCGGGACCTCGCCCTGTGCGTCGCCGACAGCGAGAAGTTCTCGACCCCGGTGGAGATCACGGCCCGCTATGGCTACTTTCGCCTGCGCGATGAGGGATACACGCCAGAAGACCTGGTGCGCTGGGCAGGGGTGATCCGCGAGCGCGCCGCGCACTGCAGCGACGTATTCGTGTATTTCAAGCACGAGGAATCCGGCACCGGACCGCAGTTCGCGAAGATCCTGCTCGAGGCACTGGCCGCCCCCGGGGGCTAGCCCTTGCATCCAAACCGCTCCGGCCGTGCATCTATAACCCACAGCCGGCGATCCCCCGGCCTCCTGAGGAGCATCGCATGGAGTTCGGACCTTTCGCAGTCGCCATCGCCTTTTGGGTGTTTGTAGCCGTCGCCACGGTTGCCGGCATCGTCGGGGAGTACAAGAAGCGGCAGCTCACGCTCGAGCCGCTGCGCGCCGCGATCGAGAAAGGGCAGCAACTGGACCCGAGCGTCGTCGAGCGCCTCATGGCGCCGCCGCCAGATTCGGGGATCAAGCCGCTGCCTTTCCTGATCTGGGGGGTACTGGTGAGCGCCGGCGGGATCGGCGTGACGCTGTTTGCCTTCCTGCTCTCCCGCATGACCCCGTCGGCCTTCTGGCCCATTACCGGTGCCGGCGTCATCGTGCTGTGCCTCGGCATCGGGCTCATCGTTGCCGCCCGCCTCATCGACAGGCACCAGAGGACCCGCGGACTTTAGGACCTGGGCGGCAAGCCAGCCGTGCTCGCGCTCAGCCAGGTCGCTGAGTCGACGGTGGTCGCCCTCGCCATGGGGGGCGACGATGCGGCGTTTGCCGAGCTCGTGCGGCGACGCCAGTCGGGCCTGCGCAACCTGCTGCGGCGCCTCAGCCGCGACCCGACGCTGGCGGATGACCTGGCGCAGATCACGTTTCTGAAGGCGTGGCGCGCCCTGCCGCGACTGCGCTCGGTCGCAGCCTTCGGCGCCTGGCTGCGCCGGCTCGCCATCAACACCTGGCTCGAGCACGTCCGCGGCGCGCCACAGGCGCCGCTGCCGCTCGACACCGAGACCGAGGCGCTGCTCGCCACCACGCCCGGTGCGGATGCCGCCGCGGGCGAGGCGCTCGACCTGGACCGGGCGCTGGCGCGCCTGGCACCCGATGAACGGCTGTGCGTCGTGCTGGCCTACTCCGAGGGCATGAGCCACGGCGAGATCACCGGCGCCACCGGGCTGCCCCTCGGCACCGTCAAATCCCACATCAAGCGCGGCGGCGAACGCCTGCGCTCACTGTTACACGCCTATGAGCCCCTCGAGGAGCATACCCATGCCGGATGAACTGGACGCCGCACTGCGCAGGCGCTTCGCCAGCGCCGCCGCACCCCTTGAAGGGGAGGAATTCCTGGCCGACAGCGCGCTACGCCTCGCCGCCGCGCGCCGCTGGCCATTCAACGCCCGCGGCCCCGCGGCGCTGGCCGCGACGATTGCCGGCGGCCTGGCGACGGGGCTCGCCGCCCTGCGCCTGAAGCACGCGCGCCTCATGGTCATGGGCGCCGCGGCGGTGAGCGTGTGGGTGAGCCTGATGTGAGGCAGGCGGCCCGGGGCACCGCTAGACGCTCCAGATCTGGCCGAACACCCGGGCGAAGTTGCCGCCGAGGATCTTCTCGGTGGCCTGCCCGGAATAGCCCTTCTTCAGCAGCTGGTCGGCCACCAGCTCCAGTTTGCGCGGGAAGTTCATGCCCTCGACATAGGTAGGCCGGTCTTCCTCCGGCGCCGACAGCCCCGCCTGCTTGCGCTCATCCAGTTGCTTCTGGAATTCCGCCATGCCCGCAGCACTGGTATCGAAGGGCTGGATCCCCACGTCACTGCCGATCCCCACGTGGTCCTCGCCGGCGACGTTGAGAACGTGCTCGAGGTGGGCGAGGTAGTCGGAGACGTTCGGCTGGTGCGGTGAGGCGGTGAGATAGGGCAGGTCGAAGATCCCTATCACGCCGCCCTTGGCGGCCAGTGCGCGCAGCTGCTCGTCGCTCTTCAGGCGCGGGTGCGCATGGACGGCGGCCGCTCCCGTGTGGGTCATGATGGGCGGCTGCGAGGAGAGCTCCAGCACGTCGGCGGTGGTCGCGGCGTTGGCGTGGCTCAAGTCGATGGCGATGCCGAGCCGGTTCATCTCCTGAACCGCCTCGCGTCCCAGCGGGGTGAGGCCACCGCCCTCGGGCTCCATGACGCCCGCGGCGAACGGCGAACGCCGGTTATAGGACAGCTGCATGACGCGCACTCCGAGGTTGCGGAACACCTCGAAATTCTGGATCTTGCCCCCGAACATCTCGGCGCTCTCGAAGGACAGGATGATGCCAAGCTGCCCGGAGCGCTTGGCGCGCATGAGGTCGGCTGGCACCCGCACCTGCGTGAAGTACTGCGGATGTACCTCGATCACGCGCAGCACCTGGGCAGTCTCTGCCACGGTGTCCGCGAAGTTCGCGTTGATGCCCCCCAAGGACAGCTTCACGACGTTCACGCCGCTGTTGCGGACCAGGTCAAGATCGGCCTGGGCCATTGGCAGCCGGTCCGGAAGCGGGGGCGCGGAGTTGCAGTCGAGGATCAGCGCACGGCGATAGAGCGCCTGTGCCTGTGGGCTCACCTTCGCCGGCGAAGGGTCAGCCAGAACGGCGCCGGGCGCGAGCCATGCGCCCGAGGCAAGCAGCAGCGAGCCGGAGAACTCGCGGCGGTTCATACGGGCCGCCGCAGGTTACAGCCGCAGCCAACGCGGCTTGACCGCCACTGCGAGAAGCTCGAAGTGCGCCCCGCCCGCAAGCGCCTCGGCTCTGATGAAGCCAGGTGCGGGGTGGCCGGCGTGAAAGTAGGTCCTGTAGACGGCATCGAAGTCCCCATTGCTGGTGTCGTCAGTGGAAAGTACCGTTACCGACACCAGATCGTCCATACGCATGTCCGCCGCAGCCACCGTCCGTGCCACGGCGTCCATCAGCCGGCGCGCCTCGGCGCTGCCACCGCCGGGCACCCCGGCGCATCCGGGGACGCCCGCCGGCCGCACGGCGAGGTAGAGCGTATTGCCGGAGCGTACGGCTCCGGATGGCGGCTGCGGCGCGGCCCCGTGCGGGGCGCCGCCTGTCCGCGAGCACTCGGAAACGCTCTCCAGCACCGGCAGCGCAAGTGCAATTGCCGCAAGCAGCAGAGGACCAGCTGCGTGAATTCCCATGAGCGGGCTACTCCAAAAAAAAGGTCCAGGTGCTGGTAGAGATGCGTCGCGAGCGCCCGCTGGATGCAGGCACTCGAACGATCGGTCACGGCCGGGACGGCCGTCCCTGCGTGGATCCGGCGGCTAGATGGCAACCGGGCGCGCGGCGCGCGCCACCCCGTAGGCGATCACCATGCCGAAAAGGAATATGTGCGAGAACAGCTCGCCGAGGACGTTGAGGAGGGAAGGCAGGTGGAACGTCAGCCGCGACAGCGGGATGACGACAAAATGCATGACCAGGTACATCGCCACGCCGAAGGCCGCCCCGCCCAGTGCCCAGCGGCGCGCCAGCGTGGGCCATTGGCGACTCGCAAGGTAGAAGACGAAGGTCGCGCAGCCGGCAATGAAGAAGTGCAACGCGGCGCCGAGAACTGGCACCCAGGCGCCCGCCGCGCGGGCTTCCTCGCGTCCGATGAGGCCCGCGGCGATGCCGCGCAAAATGCCCGCCGGAGTGGCACCCTGGAAGCCGTAGAACACGCAGGCAAACGTGAGGTCCAGTGCCGCCCCGAGGAGTGCCGAGAGCACGACGGTTTCATGCTGACGACGCGTTGTATGCCCGGCGGCCGCGACACTCATGCAGACCGCACCCGGCGCATCCATGAGTCGCAGCCCCGCCCGCACGCCCGCTCACTCATTGCCAAGCTCCACGGACTGCACCGGGCGCTGCCGCGCACTGCCACTGAACAGGTCGGCCACGCAGGCCGCGCCCTCCAGCGCGAGTAGCGCGCGCTTGATGGGCAGGCCACCACCAAAACCCGTCAGCGAGCCGTCGGCGCCGATCACGCGGTGGCATGGGACGATGATCGGCAACGGGTTGGCACCGTTGGCGAGTCCGACGGCGCGGGCGCCCTGGGGATGCCCGAGCTGCCTTGCGAGCTCGCCGTACGAGACGGTCTGGCCGTAGGGAATTTGCCGCAGCGCATCCCACACCGCCAGCTGGAACGCTGTTCCCCCGGGCGCAAGCGAGAGGTGGAACTGACGCAGCGAGCCCGAGAAGTAGGCGTCAAGCTGCGCGGCCGCCGCCCCGAAGGGCTCGGCGCTTGGAATCCAGTGTGGCTGCGGGCGCATGGCGCGCGGCCCGGACTGGAACCCGATGCAAGACAGTCCCCGCGCGCCGCCGGCGAGCAGCAGCGGGCCGATGGGCGTGCCCACCTCGTGCCAGTAGGTCCTCGGCAGGGCGTCGTTCAGGCTCATGGGGCGCTGCGGATCGCGGGCATCTCAGCCGTCGTCGCGCGCCATCGCGCGCGCGAAGGCGGGACGGGTCACGATGCTCTGCACGTACGCATCCAGCACCGCTGATTTTGGCATCAGCTCGCTCTGGGCGAAGAGCGCGAAGGTGGTGCCGAACAGCACATCGACCGCGCTGAACTTCTCGCCGAGAAAATAAGGCATGCGCGTCAGCCGCCCGATGATGACCGGCATCATCTCCTCCATGGCGACCCAGCCGGCCGAGCCGCGCGGCACCTCGGCCTTCATGAATTTGCACATGACGGACGGCTCGAACTCACCGCCGTAGTACGCAAGCCAGGAAAGATACGTACCGCGCTGCGCTTCCCCCGGCCGCGGACCCAGGCCGTTCTTGGGAAACTTATCCGTGAGGTAAAGCGCAATTGCGGGGGACTCGAACACCACTTCGCCCTCATCGGAGATAGTGGGTACCTTGCCGTGCGGGTGAGGATTTGCCGGGTCGACCTGGCCGCTGCCGTCCCGGGCGCGCGTCGTCACGGGGTGGATCCGGTAGGGTGCCTCCAGCTCCTCGAGCAGGAAGATGAAGCGCGAAGAACGCGTTCTCGGCCGATGATAAAGAGTGATCATGGCGGGCCCCACTGCGCGGTGAAGGAGGCGTCATAGTACGCAATAATGGCCCGATGTTGACCTTCTTCCCTTATATACAGTCGTGGCCGCGCCGCAGGCCTGTACGACGCTGCCGGGGCCATGATCATCATCGAAACTGAGCGGCTGTTGCTGCGCAGGCTGGCTGAGGCGGATGCGCCCTTCATCCTCGCCCTGCTCACGGATGCCGACTTCCTCGCGCAGGTGGGCGACCGCGGCGTGCACAACCTTGAAGACGCGCGGCGCTACGTGCGCGAAGGACCGGACGCAAGCTATGCGCGCCATGGCTTCGGCCTCAATGCCGTGCAACTGAAAGGCAGCCCGGCGGCGATCGGACTGTGCGGGCTGCTGCGGCGCGATTCGCATCCGGACGTGGAGATCGGCTTTGCGTTACTGCCACAGGCGCGCGGGCAGGGTCTTGCGCTGGAAGCGGCCGCCGCAACTTTGTCCTGGGGACTGAACAGTCTGACCCTGCAGCGGATCGTGGCCCTCACTGCTCCTGACAACCGGGGTTCCATTCGGATACTCGAGCGCATCGGCCTGCACTTCGAACGCATCGTTCAGTATTCCGCTGGGCACGACTCGCGCCTCTTTGTTCTGGACAACGGCCCGGCGGCGAGGCCGCCGCGTTAGTAGTGAAAGCGCGGGTTTTCCGAGCCGTCACCTCAACACACTTCCCGCCAGCGTGCTTAACCGTTGCTGAATGCCCCTCATCGCCACGCTTTTGTCAGCGTCACGCCCTGCTGCGCGTTCTGTCTCTCAGGTGATTACGAAAGGAACGTGCCCCATGCGTACCATTGTAAAATTAATTATCGCGCTCGCCTTCGGGGCCGCGCTGAGCGGCTGTGTGGTGGCTCCCATTGGTCCGCCGCGCCCCTACGTGGGAGTCGGCGTGATTGCTCCGGCTCCGGTGGTGGTCTACCACCGCTGGTAAGTCTCAGCCTTCCTCGCCTCAGCTCCCCGGACCCGGCGAGTCCGGGGGGATGGGCACCCCGGAAGTGCAGGCGCGCAACGGGCGTACAGACCGCGCCCTGCGCGCGTGATTCGCAGCCTGCCCTCAGCTAGTATCCTCCGCACGTTCGAACGTCGCCCGCGAGTCACCTGAGATCAGGTGCACGCCCCGAGAAGCGACGCCATGCGAGGGTCGACTCCGATGGGCACCCGGCTGATGCTGCTGGCGGCGCTGGCGCTGCTCGTCCCTCTCGCGGCTGCGCGCGCTGACGTCCGTGTTGTCGTGGGCCCGACTCCCATCGGCAACGGCAACGCGCGTGCCCAAGACGACATCACCGTCATCAACGAGCACCTGGCGTTTGCGCTCGCAGTCGGGACCGCCGCCCCGTATGGCGTACCGCGCGGTGCCCTCATCGACATCGCACCGGTCACGAACGGCTCAATCGGCCGCGATCGAGTCGTGTTTGCCGATTTCATCCCCAACAACTGGTCGGCGTGGCCCAATACCTACCAGCACGTCGAAGTGCTCGAGCACGGGCCGCAGCAGGTGCGCATCCGCGCGGTGCGCGACTGGGGCAAGGTGCGGGTGGAGACCCGGTACACACTGCATGCCGGCTCGGACCGGATTGCCATCAGCACCACGATGACAAACGAGGGTGCTACCGCGCTGCCCGGCTTGCTCTCCGGCCTCACGCTGTGGCCCAGCAGCGGTTTCCTGTTCGCAGTTCCCGGCCTCGCGGGGGTCACCGAGGGCAAGGCCGATGGCGCCCTCGCCGCACGTGTCACTGCCTACGATGCCGACTGGACGGTGACGCTGCACGCGCCCTATCTGGATCACGTCGGCTCCGGCTCGCGGGACATGTTCCAGCTACACACGCTGAAGCCGGGGGAGAGCCGCTCTTTCGATGGCTGGCTGCAGGTTGGTGCCAGCGGCGACCTGGCGCCGGTAGTTGCCGCGGAAATCGAGCAGCGACACCTGGCCGGCGGCAGCGTGCATGGCGTGGTGAAGAGCCACGATGGCCGGGCCCTGGAGCAGCCGGTCGTAGTGATCGAAAAGGACGGCCATCCCTATGCCTGGGTGCTCGGCCATGGGGGCGCCTACCGCATGCCCCTGGCGGCAGGGGACTACGTGCTCTACGCGACGGGTCGCAACTACTCGCAGAGCAAGCCTCAGCACATAACGGTTTCCACAGGCAACGATCAGACTCTGGACTTCTCCGATCTCGAGGAACCCGGGCGCATCGAATTCTCCGTCCGCGATGCACGCACCGGCGTCCCCCTGGACGCGCGCATTGTCATCGCCGCGGGCAACAAGCCCGTGGTGCAGTTCCTCGGGCGCACTACTTTCTTCACCGCGCTCGCTCCGGCCGGGCGCGTCAGCGTGCCGATCGCACCGGGAAGCTACCGCTTCAAGGTGTCAGCCGGCGCAGGCGTGCTGGCGCGCGACGCCGAAGTGCCGGTCACGGTATACCCGGGCGCCACCGCCCGCTGCGAGGTGAGCATCGCGCGGCTGTTTGATCCCCCAGCACGCGGCTGGTACTCCGCCGACCTGCACCACCATGCCGACCAGGCGGAAGCCGTCACCCCGCCAGAGGATCTCGCGCGCTCAGAGCTGGCGGCGGGCCTGAACGTTCTGTTCGTCAGCGACCACGACTCCACCGTCAATCACGCAGCGCTCGCGAAGATCGCGGCGGACCGTGGCGTGCCCTTCGTTCCAGGAATGGAACTGTCCCCCTCGTGGGGCCACTTCAACGCCTATCCGCTGCGTCCCGGCACACAACTGCAGGTCGACACGAGTACCGCGAGCATCAGCGAGATCCTAAAGGAAGCGCGCCGCGAGGGTGCCAGCGTCGTGCAGGTTAATCATCCCTTCATCCCGTACGGCTACTTTGCCAGTGTCGCGGCGGGTGTCGCCCCGGGGGGTTTCGATGGCGGGTTTGACCTGGTGGAGATCAACTCGACCGTACCGAAGGATGACCCCAAGGTGCTCGAACGGCTGTGGCGGTTCTGGAACGAGGGTAAGCACTACTATCTCACCGCGGGCAGTGATACCCACGACGTCTGGAACGAACAGTCCGGCCTCGTGCGCACCTTCGCCCACGTGGACACCGCGCTCACCGCGGAGTCCTTCGTCGCAGCCCTGAAGGAGGGTCACGCCTATGTCACCTACGGTCCCATCATTTACCCGACCACCATGTTCGGCACGGAACTCAAGCTCAGCCCCGGGGCATCCTTCACTCTCGGGTTCGACGTCGGCTCCGTCGCGGGGGTCAAACAGGTGCAGTTGATCGGCGACGGCGTTTCCCTGGCGACCCGGGACCTGCCCTCAGCCCCGGTACAGGCGCACGTGGACTTCCCTCTGACCATGCGGCATGCCGGGTGGTACTCGCTCGTGGTCGAAGACCAGGCCGGGCGCAAGGCCTATACCGACCCGATCTGGACGGTGCTCGATGTGCCGGCGGCGTCCCCTTGAGCAGCACGCCGTCCCGCTCGCTGCGCTTCGGCCAGGTGCGCACTGTCGTCCTGCTGTTCGCAGGCTACGCCGCCTGCTACTACTGCCGCTCGGATCTGTCCGTGGCAACGCCGATGCTCGCCGAGGAGCTCGGGGGTCGCGGGGTGAGTCACGGCGAGGCGCTGGTGCGGCTCGGCTCCATCAGCTCCTTCGGCGTGCTCGCCTACGCGTTTGGCAAGTTCTTCCTGACCGGACTTGGCGACTATTGGGGTGGCCGACGCAACTTCCTGATCGGTGTCGGCGGCGCGGCGCTCTTCACCATGCTCTTTGGTCTGTCAGGCACGCTGCCGCTGTTCACGCTGACCTGGGTGGGCAACCGCCTCACGCAGTCAGTTGGCTGGGCGGGACTGATCAAGGTGTCTTCCAAGTGGTTCGACTACACCTCCTACGGCTCCGTGATCGGGCTCCTCAGTATCAGCTACCTCGTCGGCGATGCGCTGGCGCGCCAGCAGATGGGCATGCTGATCGAGCACGGCTTCGGCTGGCGTGCACTGTTTGCCTTCGCCGCCGCAGTGGCGGCGCTCGCGCTCGTGGCGAGCCTCGTGTGGCTGCGCGAGTCGCGCATCGACGAGGGACATACCCCGGCGACCCCGAACCCGCTGAATCTTTTCGCTCAGTCCGAGGCGCCCCCCGCCAGCGTGTGGGCGCTCCTGGGTCCGCTGATGCGCAGCCGTGCATTCCTACTCGTATGCCTGCTGTCCTTCGGCTGTACCATCGTCCGCGAAACCTTCAACACCTGGAACCCGCAGTATCTGCACGACCAGCTCGGCTTCAGTCCTAGTCGCTCGGCGAGTGTCAGCGCCGTCTTTCCCGCCGTCGGTGTACTGTCGGTGTTGGGCGCTGGCTGGCTGAGTGATAGGCTCGGCCTCAACGGGCGAGCGCTGCTCATGTTCCTCGGCCTGACGGGAACCGCCGCGGCGCTCCTGGTACTCATGACCGTGCACCCCGGCGCCACTAATACCGTCTTCCCGGTCGTCATGATCGGCCTCGTCGCGTTCTGCCTGCTGGGGCCCTACTCATACCTGGGCGGCGCCTTCGCACTCGATTTCGGCGGCAAGCAGGCGAGCGCAGCGTCCTCGGGCATCATTGATGGCATCGGCTACATCGGCGGCGCGCTCGCCGGCAATGTCGTGGCGCGCGTTGCGGATACTTACGGCTGGGAGGGCGTATTCGTTGCGCTCGCAGTAATCAGCGCCGTCGCCGCCCTATGTGCCGGCGTCCTCTACCTTCTCAACCGCCGTGCGGCGGGAGCTATCCATGAATGAGCCAACAAACGTGCGGCGCATCGACTGTGTGCCCGAGGCGCTCACGGTGGAGTGGGCCGACGGGGCCGTGAGCGAGTTCACCAGCCTGTGGCTGCGTGACAACCGCAGGCAGGACCGTGACGCACACAGCGGACAGCGCCTCATCGACATCCTTGACGTGCCCGAGACGCCGCGCATACGCCGTGCTACCCGGGATAATGGCGGCGTGCAGATCGTGTGGGAGGACGAGGCACCGCCCGCCAGCTTCGAACTGCAGTGGCTCGCGGCGCACGCTGCCGGCCGCGCGCCAGGCCGGCCCGAGCTTGCCGTACGCCACTGGCTCGAGGGGGCGCAATTGGATGCGCGCCGCGACTTCGCCTGGACGAGCGTGGCTGGTCTCACGGGAACCCCGGCCGCGCGCCTCGACTGGCTGACACGGCTCGTCCAGGACGGCCTGGCGTTCATCGAGGGCGTCCCGGCCACCGACAATGCAATGCTTGAGCTGATGCCGCTCGTGGGGCGCGTGCTCGAGACCAACTACGGGCTGACCTTTGACGTGCGCTCGGTGCCGCAGCCGGAGAATCTCGCTTATTCCGACCTCGGGCTCGGCCTGCACACCGACAACCCCTACCGCGAACCGGTTCCCGGGTTCCAGGCCCTGCACGCACTGATCACCTCCAACGAGGGCGGCGAGAGCCTGTTCGCCGACGGACTGGCCCTGGCCGAGCACCTGCGCACCACGTCGCCGGAGGCTTTCCAGGAGCTCACCACCACGGCGGTGCCGTTTCTTTACCGCTCGAAGGACGCGGAGCTTTACGCGGAGCGCCCGCTGATCCAGCTGTCAGTCAGCGGCCAGGTGACTGCGGTGCATTACAACAACCGCTCGATCGCGCCGCTCAACCTGCCCGCGCCCCGGACACGGCGCTTCTACGCCGCCTATCGACGCTTCGCCGCGCTGCTGCGCGATGCGCGCTTCCAGCTGCGTACCCACCTCGGTGCCGGCGCCCTGGTGGTATTCGACAACCAGCGCGTTCTGCACGGTCGCACCGCATTCTCCTCGGCGCGTTTCGCGCGCCACCTGCGCGGCTGCTATCTCAGCCGCGACAGCGTCTACAGCGAGACCGCCCTGCTGCGGCGCCAGCTCATGCAGGGGCAGCCGTGAGCGTTGCGCAGGAAGTCCTCTCGATCTACGACCGCCTGGGCTCCGGTGCGTATTTCGGCGAGCGAGTCTCCATGCTCGAGCACGGTCTGCAGGCGGCGCACTTTGCCAGGGTAATGGGGGCGCCCGACACGCTCGTGATTGCAGCGCTGCTGCACGACGTCGGTCACCTGCTCGAGACAGTCCCGGACGCCATCGAGGACTGGATCAGTGATGCGCACCACGAGGTGACGGGCGCGCGCTGGCTGGCGCAGCGCTTTGCACCCGCCGTCTCGGAGCCGGTGCGCCTGCACGTCCCGGCGAAGCGCTATCTGTGCGCGACCGATGCCGATTACTTCGCGCAATTGAGCTCCGCCTCGGTGCACACGCTCAAACTGCAGGGCGGTCCGATGCTGGCCGCCGAGATCTCGCAGTTCGAGGCCGAGCCGTACCACCGTGAGGCCGTCGTGGTTCGACGCTGCGACGACCAGGGCAAGGTCGCGGGACTGAAGACTCCGGTGCTCGAAGACTACAGGGTCCTAATAGACTCCCTCGCGGCGGCGCGCTAGAGGATGCCGCCAGCGGGGCGCGCTACTGCGCATCCTGGCGCGACATTGTCCACCGCCACAGTGATACCAGCGCAAACGGATCCCCCATGGACATCGACCCGGACGCAATCGCCTACGTACCCTCCACCGGCGCACGCCGCGTTCACGGCACCCCGCTGGTGGTCGCAAACGATGCCGCGCTCAAGGGATATGGCTTCCTCGTGGATGACCCGAAGGCCTGCAAGATCGAGATCGTGCCGTGGCCGGCACAGGGGCGGCGCCCGATAGATGCGAACACCGGGGACCAGGGGGGCGTCACCGAGGGCCTGTTCGAGTTCTCCTGGCGCGGCGACACGCTGTTCGCGCGCAACAATGCCGTCGGCGACAGCTACCTTTTCGGCTGGAGTACCTGGCCCGAAGAGGCCACGGCTGCGGGCAGCGGCAGGAGACGCGAGCGCGCCCTTATATGGCGCGCCAACTACCACCCCGACGGCGGCCAGCTGTTCTATCCGCTCAACGGCAAGAGCTTCGTGGTGCCACTGGCGCTGCCGGGCGATGAGGTGAGCCCGGAGTCCTTCGTCACCTTCTGGTGCGACGGCACACGCGGCCTGTATCTGCACCCCAATGTGTGGCACGGCGCCATCGTGCCGCACGCCGATGAGGCACAGTTCCTCGACCGTCAGGGACGCGTGCACGCGCGCGTCTCGGTCAACTTCGTCAAGGAATTCGACTGCTACCTCGGCGCCTCGCTGCGCGCGCCCTGAGCTGCGTCCGCAGCCCCGCCATGCGGATCAGGGCGCCGCGAGAATCGCTCGCCAGTTGATGATCGCGTTCCACAGCAGGCGCTGGTCGCCGCGATTCAGGTCACGATGCAGCGGGTTGAAGTTGAAGGTGATGACGTGACCCTTGCCGGCGTGCAGGTCCATGATCGCGGCCCTGCCGATGAGATTGTCCTCGCCCCAAGCCTGGCCGCTGACGACAAAGGGCGCGCCCTCGCGGTCACCCCACTCCAGCACGATTCCGCTGCGATCAACGGGACCATCCAGGCACACGGTGCAGTAGGCCATCCGCAGCCAGCGCCGCGGAATTGAGTAGAGCGCGAAGTTCTGCCGGAATACCCAGGTACGCGCAGCGTAGCCGTAGGCAATCGGATGCTCGGGTCGTGCGAAGGAGACGCGCACATGCGACCCGGGTGTGCGGGTCTCCGCGTTCTGCGCCGCCGCCGCTGCGGCCGCCCCGCCTCCCTGCGAGCTGCGCGGCGCACCGCCGGCCTCGCGGCGCACGCCGCGCACCAGTCCGCTCTCCAGCGGCAGCATGGTTCCATTTCCGAGCGAGATCAGCAGGCCGCCGGAGTCGAGGAACTGCTGCAGCTGCGCAAGGCCTGCGTAGCCGATGCCACCAGTGATGTCATCCGAGGAGGCCGGCGTGCCGAAGCTCGGGGTCGCCGCGGTCTTCTTGAAGGGCATCGGCCCCCAGCTCTTGTTCAGTCCCTCGATCTGCTCGGCGAGCTCGAGGTCCACGTGCGGATAGAGCAGCACGTCGTACCGGGACTTGAGGTTGCCGGCGCGGATGTCCTCGTCACGCACGTAGCTGTAGGGGATGTGGCGCTGGTCGAGCGAGTAACGCGCCCAGCCGCTGGTGTCGGTGTCGGCCCAGGGCACCCAGACGCCGAGGCGCGGCACCGGGGCGTCGTGCCGTACTACTTCAGGCAGCGTCGCGACGCTCACGAAATCCAGGCCCAGTCTGCCTGCCGCCTCGTGCACGGCCGCAGCGAGTCCGGCTTGTGGCGCGAGGATCCAGGAGCCGGCCGGGTAGTCCGCGCCACCGGCACTGAAGGGCTGCTCCGCTATCGCCACCTTGAAGCGTGCCAGCGCAAAGCGGGCTTCGAGGAATCCCTCCTGACCGGAATCCCGCAGCAGGAACACCGGCCCGGCGCCTGCCACGGAACCCTGCGCGTGCGGCGCCGCCGTGAGTGGCGTGAGCGCGGCGGCGCGCACCGCGGGATCCGCAGTCGGGACGACGCTCAAGTGGTAGTGCGCCGGAAATGACCAGGAGACATCGTCGTAGGCCTCGGGGGCGTCCTTCGGGTACTGCTGGTCGGTGAGCAGGTCGACGGCGTAATCGCGATACGGCTGGTCGAGGCGCACCACGTAGGTACCAGCTGGCCAGCTGCCCTCCTTGAGAGTGACTGCAGTGGTGGCGCGCTGCACCTCGATGCCGAGCGACATCAGGCGCGCGACCATTTGGGCCACACGCTGCGGATCACCCTGCCCTTCCGGAATCACGAAGCCGAAAGGGGGCTGCTCCAGGCCGCGCTGGTAGGAGTGCAGTCCCTTCAGGTAGTAGTTACGCAGCAGCGTCTTGGACTGCTGCGCAGTGTCGTCCAGGGCCGCGAGCATCGCGGTCTCGTTGTAGTTGACGTTGTCACGCGCCGACCAGAGAAACGGCTGCGGGGGCGCGGCCGCGGGCCGATACCACTGGATTGTATCGGTGTGATCAGGGTCGGGCTGCACCGTACGCATGGTCTCGGCACTGCCGTTACCGAAGGTCTCGTAGCCGCGGCCGTCGGCGTTGTGGTTCGTCGCGATCGAATCCAGGTACAGGTGCGCCCAGTCGTCGCCGAAGTTCCAGGTCCATACACCCGGCATGCCAAAGCCGGTCAGTGTCTGCACCTCGTGAAAACTCAGCTCGAGACGCTCCGCGTAGGTGAGCGGGTCGACGTGCTCGTTGATCGGGTTGGTGCCGTTCCAGGTCATCAGGAGCGCCACGCTCTCGTGCAGATCGTGGATCACCTGCGGATGCCAGTCGAACATCATGCGAAACACCGCCTTGGTGGTCTCGTGCACCTGCTGGTGGGCGTCGCGGTTGATGTCGACGAAGGCGTAGCGCGACCAGTAGGGCGGTGCCTGGCGCGGCAGGCTTGCCTGGTCGGTCTTGCCCTTCAGGTAGCGGTAGAACCATTCCACCTGCTTGTCGCGGCCGTCGGGGTTGGCGACCGGGTTGATCAGCACCACGAGGTTCTCGCGGATGCGGCGGATCATCGGTTGCTCGGACACGGCCAGGCGGTAGGCGAGCTCGAGCACCGATTCGGTAGACCCGGTCTCATCCGAATGCAGCCCGGCGTTGAAGTAGTAGACCGGGCGCGACGCCGCCACGAGTTCCTCGGCCTGGGCCGCGTTCGTGCGCCGCGGGTCCGCCAGCGCCGCGGTCGCCGCCTTCAGGCGCTCCAGATCCTGGATGCCCTTCTCGTCCGCGATCGCCAGCAGCACGATCTCGCGCCCTTCCTCGGAGCGTCCCAGCGTGAACAGCCGCACCCGCGGGGATGAACCCGCCAGCGCGCGCAGGTAGGCATAGGCGGTCGCGGAATTGACCAGCTCACCGGGTGCCCCGGGTATGCGGTGCAGGAAAGCCCGCGGCGAAACTACCCCCGGGGAGGCTGGCAGGTAGGAGACCCACGGCGACAGAAAGCGCGCCTCGGTGGTCGCGTGCGCGATCTCCTCGACCGAGCCGGGTTCGGCGGCCTCGGGCAGCGCCTGCTGTGCACTGCACACACCCTGGGCGAGGAGGAGTAACGTAATGAGAATGCGTGGCTTCACGAGCATGCGCCCTTCGTTGCTTCCGGCTCGCGATGCCGGGCGCGACAGAGCATAGCGGCTCGCCGCCACTTATTGAACATGCGCTCAACTACGGGCAGACTCGCCGGCGGTCAGGCCGCCGTGCCCGCGGGGCCTGGCCACCCCGAAATCACTGGATTGCCAATGGCACGCAACCCGCGCTACGACGTTCTCTTCGAACCGGTCAGGATCGGGCCGGTCACGGCGCGCAACCGCTTCTATGCCGTGCCCCACGCCGCCGGCATGACCAATTCCATGCCGCACATGCGCGCCGCCTTCCGCGGCACCAAGGCCGAGGGCGGCTGGGGCGTCGTGTGCACCGGCTACGTCTCCATCGACCCGAGTTCCGATGACGCACCGCTCCCCTACGCGACCCTGTGGGACGAGGACGACGTGCGCTCGCACGCACTCATGACGGACGCGGTGCACAAGCAAGGCGCGCTCGCCGGCATCGAGCTGTGGCACGGCGGCGGCTCGGTCATGAACCGCGCCAGCCGCATCCCGCCGATGTCCCCGTCCGGCACCGCGTGGATGGCGACGCACGTGAACTTCATGGGCAACCAGCGCCCGCGCGTGATGGAAGCCCGCGACATCCGCCAGCTGCTCACGTGGCAGGCGGAGGCCGCGCGCAAGGCGCGCCGCGCCGGCTTTGACATCGTCTACGTGTACGCCGGCATGGGCTACCTGCCGTACGAATTCCTGCTGCCGGAGTGGAACCAACGCACCGATGCCTACGGCGGCAGCCTCGCGAACCGGGTACGCATCGTGCGCGAGCTGCTCGAGGTGACCCACGAGGCGGTCGGCGGCAAGTGCGCGGTCGCGCTGCGCATCAGCCTCGAGGAACTGCGTGGCCGCCCGAGCGAGGTCGCGCCCTCCGAGGCGCACGAGCTCGTGAGCCTGATCGCGGAGCTCCCCGATCTGTGGGACGTGAAGCTCGACTCCTCCCCGACCGACTGTGCGCCGTCGCGCTTCACGCCCGAGGGCAGCCACGAGCCGGTCATCGACTTCGTCAAGAAGCTCACCACCAAGCCCGTGGTCGGGGTCGGGCGCTTCACGTCCCCCGACACCATGGTCGGGCAGATCAAGCGCGGCGTCCTCGACCTCATCGGGGCGGCACGTCCGTCCATCGCCGATCCCTTCCTGCCGAAGAAGATCGACGAGGGGCGCGAGCAGGACATCCGCGAGTGCATCGGCTGCAACATCTGCATCTCCAGCTGGCACGACAGCGTGCCGGTGCGCTGCACGCAGAACCCGACCATCGGCGAGGAATGGCGGCGCGGCTGGCACCCGGAACGCATCGCACCGGCCGCGAGCAGTGCCTCGGTGCTCATCATCGGCGCCGGGCCGGCCGGGCTCGAGTGCGCGCTCTCCCTAGGGCGGCGGGGCTACGAGGTCACGGTTGCGGAAGCTGCCGAGGAGATCGGCGGCCGCCTGCGCTTCGAGACGCGCCTGCCCGGGCTGGCCGGCTGGGGCCGTGTGCTCGACTGGCGCCGCGGGCAGCTCGAGCGGCTGGGCAACGTCAACATCTACCGTGGCAACCGGCTGTCGGCGGACGACATCCTCGAACTCGGCAACACTCATGTCGTGATCGCGACCGGCGCGCGCTGGGCGCGACTGCTGTACTCGCCGCTCGAGGTGCCCACCGGTCGCCTGGAGGAGCCCAACGTCTATACGCCCGATGACATCGCCGAGGGCGCGAAGATCGAAGGACCCGTCGCGGTCTACGACTTCGACAACTACTACATGGGCAGCGTCATCGCCGAGCACCTGGCCAAGGGTGGCCTCGAGGTGCGTTACGTCACGCCCGCCGGCCACGCGTCGGCGTGGGCGATCATGAGCAACGAGCAGCCGCAGATCCACCGCGCGCTGTTCTCCGCAGGCATCGCGCTGCACACCCTGGCGCGCGTGGTCGCCTTCGAGGGCGGCGAGGTAACGCTCGCCAACCAGTTCACGAACGCCGAGACGCGCTTCCCCTGCCGCTCGCTCGTGATCGTCGGTGCACGCTTCTCCAACGACTTCCTGCACGGGGCGCTCAGCGCGCGTGCCGATGAGCTGCGGCGCGCCGGCATCGAGTCGCTCACGCGCATCGGGGATGCCGCGGCACCGGGCGCCATCGTGCACGCGGTCTACAGCGGCCACCGCTTCGCGCGCGAACTCGACGCCGATCCGGCCGCCCTCGGCCACCGGCGCGATGCGCCGCTCAACCGCGAGAGCGCGCGTACCCACATGGAGAGCGTCACGTGAGCGCCACGGTGCCGCCGCCCGTGAGCGGCCTTGAGCCGACGCTGCCCTCGAGCTGGTACCGCTCGGAGGCGGTGTTTGCCATCGAGAAGGAGCGCATCTTCTGCCGCGAATGGATCTGCGTGGCGCGCGCCGAGGAGCTCGCTGAAGCCGGCGCCCACCGCGTACTCGACGTGCTCGGTGAGAGCGTGCTGCTGCTGCGCAACCGTGAGGGCCGGCTGCGCGCCTTCTACAACGTCTGCCGCCACCGCGGCTCGCGGCTGTGCCGCACTGCTGGCGGCGCGAGCCTCGGCGGTGGCATCGCCGGCGGCCGCATCACCTGCCCCTACCACCAGTGGAGCTATGACCTGGACGGTCGCCTCATCGCCGCGCCCTACCTCACCGGGGAGGCGGGGTTCGACAAGTCGCTCTTCAGCCTGTACCCGGTCGCGCTTGAGTGCTGGGGCGGCTTCGTGTTCCTCAACCTGACCCCGGCCAGCGCCACGCCGCTCGCAGCGCAGCTCGGGGAGATCCCGGCGCGCATCAGCCGCTATCCGCTCGCGGAGCTGCGCATCGGGCACACCATCCGTTACGAGGTCGCCGCCAACTGGAAGGTGATCTGCGAGAACTACAACGAGTGCTACCACTGCGCGGGCGTGCACCCGGAGCTGTGCGCGGTGGTGCCCGCGTTCAAGGACCGCGGTGGCGCCAGCCTCGACTGGCTGCGCGGCGTCCCGCATCGCTCCGGTGCCTACACCTTCACGAGCTCCGGCACGACCGCACGCCGCGCCTTCCCGGGGCTCAACGCCGACGAGCAGGTACGCCACAAGGGTGAACTCATCTACCCGAACCTGTTCCTGAGCCTCGCCTGCGACCATGCAGCCGTGTTCATACTCGAGCCCAAGGGTCCTGCGCGCACCGACATCGTCTGCCACTTCCTGTTCGAGCCGTACGAGCTCGGTAAGCCCGAGTTCGACCACACCGACGCCAGCGGCTTCTGGGACCTGGTGAACCGCCAGGACTGGGCCATCTGCGAATCGGTGCAGCAGGGCATCAGCGCGCGCGTGCACGCGCGCGGGTACTATGCCCCGATGGAGGATTTCAACCTCGACATCCGGCGTTACGTCCTCGAGCGGATCGGCGACGCCGTCGGGGCCGCGTGACGGACGGGATTCTTCCCGCATCCCAGCGTCCGCCCCTGAAGCGCCCGCGCGTACGCTGGCGCATCTACCTGTTCCTGTTCGGCTTCGGCATGGTGGCCTACGTGCAGGCCCGCAGCATCACGGTCGCCGGCGTGCAGATGATGCCGCGGCTGGGGCTGAGCCAGATGCAGCTCAGTTACCTCGAGACCGCCTTCCTCGTTGGCTACACACTGCTGCAGTTCCCCGGCGGCGTGCTCGGCCAGCGCCTCGGGGCGCGGCTGATGTTCGTGGTGATCGGCCTCATCGCCTTCGCGGCGACACTCGCCACGCCCCTGGCACCCTGGGTGCTCACCGGGACGGCGCTTTTCGCGGCGCTGCTGCTCGCGCAGTTCGTGCTCGGCGCAGCCCAGGGCCCGATCTTCCCGGTGTCGGCCGGGGTGTTTCTGGACTGGTTCACGCCCGACAAGTGGCCCCTGGTGCAGGGCGTGCAGAGCATGGCGCTCGGACTGGGCGCCGCCCTCGCGCCTCCCCTCATCGCGCGCCTCATGACCGACTTCGACTGGCAGCGCGCCCTGCTCTGGACGACGCTCCCCGGCCTTGCCCTGGTCATCTGGTGGGGCTTCTACGCCCGCAACACGCCTGCCGAGCATCCCGGCGTCAGCGCGGCGGAGCTTGCGGAGCTTGGCGGCCGCGCCCAGCCCGCCGGCGAGCAGCGCATCACCTGGCCGCGGGTGACGGCGCTGTTCAGGAACAAGGACCTGCTGCTGCTGACCGCCTCGTACGTGTGCCTGAACTACGTGTATTACCTGCTCGCGAACTGGTGCTTCCTCTACCTGGTCCAGGAGCGTCACTTCACCGTACTCGAAAGCGGCTGGCTGGCGAGCACGCCGCCGCTGGCGGCCGCCATCGGCGCCGGCGTCGGCGGCCACCTGGCCGCGGTGTTCGCCAAACGCTACGGGGTACACCGCGGACTGCGCATCCTGCCGCTGCTGTCGCTGCCGGCCGCGGGCCTGCTGCAGTTCCTGGCCGTCGATGCGGCCAACGCCTACCTGGCCGTCGCCGCGCTCGCCATGTGCTTCTTCTTCGTCGAGCTGAACGAGGGCCCCTACTGGACCGCGATCATGTACGTCGGGGGCGAGGACACCATGGCGGCGGGGGGCATCCTCAACACCGGCGGCAACCTCGGCGGCATCGTCGCGACCCCGATCGTCGGCTACCTGTCCGGTCACGGCGCCTGGACCACGGCATTCCTCATCGGCACCGGGTTCGCGCTGGCGAGCGCCGCCGCGTGGCTGATCCTCAACCCGCTGCGCAGCGCCGCGCCCGCGGCTTCCCCGCAGCCGGTACTCTAGGGCGCGGGCGCCGCGGCCACCACCAGCTGCGGCCCGAAGCTGCCGCGCACGCTCGCGCGTGACCGGGCGACCCCTTCCTGCCACTGCGCCTCGAGCTTGCCACTGAGGTTGGCAGCCGTGGCCACGTCGAGCACCGCGTGCACCTCGCCCGTGCGGCCCGGCCAGCTGATCTCCCCTGAGACCCGGACGTCCGAGGTGAAGCGCACGCGGTGCAGCACGAGGTGGTAGCCGGCGCCCGCGGCCTGCACCGTGACCGTCCCGCCGCGCAGCCCGACGCCGGCACCTGCGCCATTGTCGCGGGCGCGCGCGATGGCATCGCCACAGGCTTGCAGCGCGGCGCTCACGACCCGCAGCGTGGCCTCATCAGCCTGGTTGCCGGGCAGTGCCTGCGCCGCGGGCAGTTCGGCGGACTCGAGCGCGAAGCGCGGCACGAGGCGCACCGGTGCAACCTCGGCCGCGCAGCTGTCGTCCTCGGTCGAGAGGGTATCGAGGAAGCGCCGTACCAAGAGGGCGCCACACTCGCTGCGCGAGTGCGGCAGGGCGTTGACGTGGAAGCCGTTGGTGATCACCACGTGGTGCGCGGCGGGAAAGCGCGCAGCGGCAGCGGCGCCATCGGCCACCGGGGTCATGTTGTCGAGGTCCCCGGAGACCACCAGAACCGGCACCTCCGGATACGGCGCATCCGGCACCAGGGCCGCGGACGGCCAGGCGGGGGTGCGCGCCGGCCACTGCACGCACTGGTCGATGAAGGCGTAGTCGAGCGGCATGCGCCGGTATTCGTCGATGGTGAAGGGCGCGTAGGTGTCGGGGGCCTCGGACCTGCGCCGCGCGATTGCGGCATCGCGGGCGGCAACGCGTTCGGCGGGCGGCAGCGTCACGTCGAAGATCTGTGGCGGGTCGCCGCACGAGACCGCGGCGGCCAGGCCGGCACTGAAGGCACGCGCGCTGTGGGTGGCATCGCGCGAATCGACTCCGGAGCGGGTCTCGGCCATCAGGCGCAGCAGCGGCACGCGGTCGCCGGCCACGAAGGCGCGCGCCGCCGCGTCGGTCTCGCGCACCGAGGCGTAGGCCGGTGCCGAACCGAACATCACGATCGCCAGCTGCGTGGCATCGGCCGTGAAGGCCAGCGTACGTCCCTGCCCGAGCCGCACCCGCGCGGGGAAGGGCTTCTCACGCAGCGACTGCAGCGCCGGGGCGATGTGCTCCAGCGAGCTGCCCGGCAGCGCGCTGCACTCCGCCGAGCGCTCGCAGGCGCGGTCGAACTTCTCGCGCATCGCGGGCGCGTAGTGCGGATACCAGGGGTAGTCGGGTCCCTCCAGCGGGTAGGCCCCATCGAGGACCACGGCGCGCAGCTTCTGCGGGTGGCGCAGGGTGAAGACCTGCGAGAAGTAGGTGCCGTAGGAGTCACCGTACAGGCCGACGCGCTCGATCCCGAGCGCCTCCAGCAGCGCGGCCAGGTCATCCGCCGCCAGCGCCGTGCTGTAGAGCGGGGCGCGCGCGCCGAGGAAGCGCCCGCAGGCGCCGATGTTGGCCTCCGTGAGCGTGCTCGCCTCCTGCAGCGCATGGCAGTCGAGTGCGCCCGAGCGTCCCGTGCCGCGGTTGTCCATGATGAGGACGTCATAGCGCTCGCGCAGCGGCTCGAAGAGCGCCAGGTACTCCTCGCGGGACTCGGTGGCGGGGAAGCCCGGGCCGCCTTCGGTGGCCACCAGGGTGCCGGTGGCTGCCCCGCCTCCCGTGTGCGGCCAGTACTCGAAGTAAATCCCGATGGTGCCGGCGACGACGCCCGAGGGGTCGAGCGCCCGCGGCACAAAGCCGCACCAGGGTGCCGCCGTGTCGCAGCGATGCAAGCTCATGCCACCGACGGTCTGGGACTCGGCCGGGAGGATCTTGCGGCTATCCGCGGCGGCGGCGGCGAGCCCCAGCAGCGCGCACAGCAGCGCCGCCCGGTACCCCTGGTGACTCATGAATTTAATGACCCCACGCGTGCCTGACAGCGGCCTTCTTAGGATGCCCGCGCGCGGTTGATCGGCCCTTCACTGGTGCCGCGCCGGCGCGCGGCGGCGGCGGCGCTTGTTGAACGCTTGTATTACGGTCCGCTTCGCGCCGTCAAGCCTCACGCCGGCGCGGCAACACGCCTGCAGGTTGTAACGGCAATTTCGGACACGCTACCCTGCAGGCTGCTGAGTTCTCAACACTGCCCGACGCGAGTCGTGCCGGAGCTGCCAGATGAAGATATCGACACGACTTGCACGCGCCGCGGCCTGCGCCGGGATGCTTACGCTGCTTGGCACCTGCGCTGCGCTCGCCCAGGGTGCTGCGCCCCTCAAGACCCGCAACGTGGTGCTCATCGTGAGTGACGGTCTGCGCTGGCAGGAGATGTTCACGGGTGCCGACGCCACGCTCCTCAACGAGAAGAACGGCGGCATCTGGGACAAGGAAGAGGACCTGAAGAAGGAGTTCTGGCGTGCCGATGCGGCTGAGCGGCGCAAGCTGCTGTTCCCGTTCCTGTGGGGCACGGTCGCCACCCGCGGCCAGATCTTCGGCAACCAGACCAAGGGCAGCATCGCCCGCGTCACCAACGGGCTCGCCTTCTCCTACCCCGGCTACAACGAGATGACCACCGGCCATCCGGACCCGCGCATCGACTCCAACGAGTTCGGCCCGAACCCCAACGTCTCGGTGTTCGAGTGGCTGAATGGCCTGCCGCAGCTGCATGGCCAGGTGGCCGTGCATGCCACGTGGGAGACCTTCAAGAACATCTTCAACGTGAGCCGCAGCCACCTGCCGCTCACGGTCGGCTGGGACGCCCCGTTTCCCGCCCCGGCCACGCCGCGCCAGCAGCTGCTGGACCGCCTCTACGCGACCACCACGCGTTTCGACGGCGAGGACGTTTACGATGCCTTCATGCAGGTGCCCCTGATCGAATCCTTCGCGCACACCCGGCCACGGGTGCTGTTCGTGGGCTACGGGGAGACCGACAACTGGGCGCACCAGGGGCGCTATGACCTGGTGCTGCACAGTGCCCACAACTTCGATCACTTCGTCGAGGAGCTGTGGAACACGCTGCAGGCGCTGCCGCAGTACAAGGACAAGACCACCTTCATCATCACCACCGATCACGGGCGCGGCAGCGGCCCGAGCGAGTGGAAGGAACACGGGGTGGAGGAGAAGGGCTCGGAGAACATCTGGATCGCGGTAATGGGACCGGACACCGCGCCGCTCGGGGAGCGCTCGAACACCCCCGAGGTGCACCAGGCGCAGATCGCCGCCACGGTGGCGGCGTTCCTCGGCCAGGATTATCGCCGCGGGGTTCCCGCGGCGGCCCCGCCACTCACCGAGGTCATCGGCAGGCACTGAAGCCGCGGCCACAAAGCCCGCGGCGCGCGCGGGCCGCTTGCTAGTATGCGGGCAACCCTGAGTCGCCCACGCCTATGACGTTCGCCGTGCTCTTCGTCGCCGCCCTGTGGGCCGGCATCCAGAATGCCCTCGCCGGGGGCGGCTCATTCATCACCCTGCCCTCCCTGATGCTCACCGGGATGGACGCGCGCGCCGCGAACATCACCTCCACCGTCGCCCTCTTCCCGGCGCAGCTCGCCACCGGCTGGACCGGCCGCCAGCACGTCTCGGGGGCCGGGGACCTGTCGTTCCGGGCACTCGTGGTCATCAGCCTGTTCGGGGGCGCACTTGGGGCCCTGCTCCTCCTCTACACGCCCCCGAACTTCTTCGCCCGGCTGGTGCCGTGGCTGGTGCTGTTCGCCACCAGCGTCTTCGCCTGGGGCAGCTTTGGCCCCAAGCGCGAGACGCCGCGCCACCTCTCGCGCCTGGGGGCCGCCGGCGCTCAGTTCGCGATCTCGATCTACGGCGGCTACTTCGGCGGCGGCATCGGCTTCCTGATGCTCGCGGCGCTCACCGCCGCCGGGCTCGCGATGCGCAACGCCGGGGCCACCAAGAACGTGCTCGCCGGGGTGATGAACGCCTCGGCGGTGGCCATCTTCGTCTTCTCCCCCGAGGTGCACTGGTTTGCCGCCGCGATCGCCGCCGCCGGGGCCATCATCGGCGGGGTGGTGGGCGGGCTGATGCTGCGGCGGGTCAACGAGCGCGTGCTGCGCATGGTGGTGGTCGCCATCGGCGTCGCGCTCACAATCGGCCTCTTCCTGCGCTCTCCCTAGGGCGCGCTCGGGCAGGGGCGCCCCTTGAGGCTTCTTCAGACGGCGCCGTCCTCATCGCAGCGACAGAACCTCGACGTGCCCCCGTCCGGTGTGCAACCATTTTTTCAAGCCGGCAGCCACAGAACCGGCACCGCCACTCACCCAGGGATCTCCATGCACAAAGTCCTACTCACGGCACTGCTGCTCGCCTGTGCCCCGGCAGTCCTCGCAGCTCCCGCGCACGACAAGGATGCACCCGCGGCCGCCGGCAAGGCGAAGGAGGACGCCAAGGAGTCCGACAAGGGCGGCAAGGACGATGACATCAAGCTGCCGCCGTTTCCGGCGGACAAGAGCGTCGCCCAGAGCATCATGCTCGAGGGCCGCGTGCTCAGGTACCAGGCCACCGTGGGGTCGATGCCGGTACTGGATGAGAAGGGCAAGACCATCGCGAGCGTCATGTTCACCGCCTACACCGTGCCGGGCGCCAACCGTCCGGTGACCTTTGCCCTGAACGGGGGTCCGGGCGCCTCTTCGGTGTACCTGAACCTGGGTGCCATCGGGCCCAAGCGCGTGCAGTTCGGCGCCGAGGGTGACAGCCCCTCGGATCCGGCGCTGCCGCTGGACAATGCCGGTACCTGGCTGAGCTTCACCGACCTGGTGTTCATCGACCCGGTGGGCACCGGCTTCAGCTATGCGCAGGTCGCGGAGGCTGAGGCCAAGAAGCGCTTCTACACCCCCAAGGCCGACGTCGAGTACCTCTCGCGCGTGATCTTCGACTGGCTGGTCAAGAACGAGCGCCTCACCTCGCCCAAGTACCTCGTGGGTGAGAGCTACGGCGGCTTCCGCGGCCCGCGCATCACGCACTTCCTGCAGACGCGCCTGGGGGTGGCGATGAACGGCCTGGTGCTGGTGTCACCGTACCTCGATCCGGGCGCCGGCAACAACGGCGACCTCTCACCGCTGCCGTGGATGCTGACGCTGCCGAGCATCGCGGCGGCCAACCTCGAGCGCCAGGGGAAGCTCTCGGATGCCGCCATGGGCCAGATCGTCACCTACACCCGCACCGACTACGTGGCGGACCTGCTCCGCGGACGCTCCGATGAGCAGGCCATCGAGCGCATCGTGACCCGCGTCACCGAGCTCTCCGGCCTCGATCCCACCTTCGTGCGCCGCTCCGGCGGGCGCCTGGAGACCCAGGCGTACCTGCGCGAGGTCTACCGCAGCGAGGGCAAGCTCGGCAGCCGCTACGACTCGAACGTCACCTCCTGGGACCCCTTCCCGTTCGCGCCCACGCAGCGCACCAACGATCCGCTGCTCGACAGCATCATCGCGCCCACGACGACGGCGATGGTCGACTTCATCACGCGCACGGTCGGCTGGAAGTACAGCGGCCGCTACAACGCGCTCAGCTACGAGGTGAACAAGCTCTGGTCCGACGGCTCGGACCCCGAGAAGGGCGTGCCGGGTGACCTCGAGCGCGGCTCGGTGATGGAGCTGCGCCAGGCGGTGGCGATCGACCCGAAGCTCAACGTGCTGATCGTGCATGGCTGGGACGACCTGTCCTGTCCGTTCATGGCCTCGGTGCTGATCGTGGACCAGATGCCGCTGATGGGGAACCCGGAGCGCGTGCGGGTGCGCGAGTACCCGGGCGGCCACATGTTCTACAGCCGCCCGAAGAGCCAGGCGGCCCTGCGCAGCGACGTCATGAAGATGTACGCCACGCACTGAGTGCCCGCGCGCCGGCGGCGGTGCCCGTCAGGCGGGGAGTTTCTCGCCGCGCGTCTCGAGGCAGAACGGCAGCACGGCAAGCCCGAGGATGAAGGCGAGCGCGGTGGCCGCCACCGGCATGCCGATGCTGCCGTACGCGTGCACTGCCGCGCCGATGAGGAAAGTCACCCCGGCGCCGACGAAGCGCCCGAACGAGGTGACGAAGGCGAACGCGGTGGCGCGCACCACGGTCGGGTACTGCTCGGGCAGCCACAGGCTGTAGAGCGCGAAGTTGCCGCCGAAGATGCCGAGGAAGAAGAGGCTGCCGATGAACACGCCGAGTCCGTCGGGCCGGTAGAACGCCCAGCCGAAGCTCACCCAGATGCAGGCCGCCATGCCGATGAAGTAGAGCGCCAGCGCCCCGCGGCGCCCGAGGCCTTCGGCGAGCGGGGGCGCCGCCAGGCACCCGAGCACCGTCCCGACCGACAGCAGGCCCGTGCCGTAGGAAGCCAGCTGCGCGGCCTGCGCTGCGCTGTGGCCGGCCTTCTTGGCAAGCGCGATGATGGCCGAGGGCTCGTACACCGCCGCCGCCCACAGGCCGATGATCGACACGGTCACGAGTGCCGCGTTCAGCAGCGTGCGGCGCAGGAACGGGGCGGCGAAAATCTGCCGCAGCGGCCGCGTGGCGTGCGCCGCCTGCGCCGCCGTGCTCCAGCGGTCGGATTCCCCGACGCGCTTGAGCATGTACAGAGCCAGCACCACCGGCGCGCCGCCGCAGAGGAACATGGCGCGCCAGCCGAACGCTGCACCGACCGTGAAGTTCAGGGCGGCCGCCAGGAAGAAGCCCACGTAGTAGCCGGTCTGCAGGTAGCCTGCGCCCATGCGGCGGCGCGACTCGGGCCACACCTCCGCGACATAGGTGCCCGCGAGCGCCCACTCCCCGCCGATGCCGACGCCGGCCAGGAAGCGGAACAGGCCCAGCTGCCACACGTTCTGCGCCAGGGCCGCCGCGGCGGTGAAGATCGCGTAGCACGCCACCGCAGCGGCGAGCGTGCGCGCCCGGCCAAAGCGGTCGGCGAGCGGGCCCCAGACCAAGGACGCGCCCCAGCCGACGAGGAACACCGCGAACAGCACCGCGCCTGCGAACACCACGTGCGGCGGGGAGCCGTCGAGGCCGGACTTCGGCAAAAGCTCGGTGAGCGCCGGGGTCAGCACCAGCGCGAAGATGAAGGAGTCCATGCCATCGAGCGTCCAGCCCGCCCAGGCGGCCCAGAAGCCGCGCACCTGGGTGCGCGTGAGAGGCTGGCGGGCATCCGCCCCGGCGGGGCTCGTGGTGTTCACTGTTGTTTCCCCCTGGCGCACCCGGCGCGTGCCGCTCGTCAGGTGCCGCTAGTGCCCACGATAGAGTTCCGCGTAAGCGGCACGCAAGGCCTCCTTGCGCACCTTGCCCATGGCGTTGCGCGGCAGTTCCGCCAGCAGCAGCACGCGCTTGGGGACCTTGTACGCCGACAGCCGCCCGCGCACGGCCTGGATGAGCGCCGGCTCGGTGAGTTCGCTCCCCCCCTTGAGCACCACCGCAGCCGTCACCCCCTCGCCGAAGTCCGGGTGCGGCACGCCGAATACCGCGCTCTCGAGCACGCTTGCGATCGCATCGAGCTCCGTCTCGACCTCCTTCGGATAGACGTTGTAGCCGCCGCTGATCACGAGGTCCTTGGCCCGGCCGACGATCCAGACGTAGCCCTGTGCATCGATGCGCCCGAGGTCCCCGGTCCTGAACCAGCCATCGGGGGTGAACTCCGCGCGGGTCTTGTCGGGGTCCGCCCAGTAGCCGGCGAAGACATTGGGACCGCGCACCTCGAGGGTGCCGATGCTGCCCGCCTGTACGGCCGCCCCGCTCCCGCGCTCGGTCACGCGCAGCGACACGCCGGGAAGCGGCGGCCCGACCGAGCCCGGCAGGCGCGGCCCCGCGTAGGGGTTGGAGGTATTCATAAGCGTCTCGGTCATGCCGTAGCGCTCGAGGATCGTGTGCCCGGTGCGCTCGCGGAACTCGCGGTGCGTCTCGGGCAAGAGCGGCGCGGAGCCGGAGACGAACAGTCGCAGGGTTGCGCTTGCCGCCGGGTCGAGCGCGGGCTCCTGCAGCAGTCGCGTGTAGTGCGTGGGCACGCCCATGAACACTGTGCTGCCCGGCAGCTGCGCGATGACGCTGGCAGCCTCGAACTTCGGCAACAGCAGCATCCCGGCCCCGGCGGCCAGCACGGTGTTGATCGCCACGAACAGGCCGTGCACGTGAAAGAGCGGCAGCACGTGCAGCAGGCGGTCCTCGCCGCTGAAACGCCACTCGTGTGCCAGCACCGTGGCGTTGCTGGCGAGGTTGGCACGGGTCAGCATCGCCCCCTTGGGCCGCCCGGTGGTCCCGGAGGTGTAGACGATCGCGGCCACGGCGCCGGATGGGTGCGCGCCCACCGCCTGGGGCGCCGCGCCCCGCGCCGCAAGGAGCGCGAGCGAGCCTTCCCCCTGGGTGCCGAGCGTCTCCCAGCGCGGCACGCCGGCGCGTTCCAGCGGGCTGCGCAGCAGCGGTTCTTCTTCCGGTGACACCACCGCGAGGCGCGGCTGCGAGTCGCGCAGGACGTGCTCGAACTCGGGCGCCGTACCGGCAGGGTTGCCCGGCACGAACACCGCACCCAGGCGCAGGCACGCAAGGTACAGGAGCACCGCATCCACCGACTTCTCGATGCGCACCGCAACCCGATCCCCCGCCCCGACGCCGCAGCCCTCGAGCGCGGCGGCGAGTCGCCCGCAAGCCCCGAGCGCTTCGGCATAGGTCACCCCGCGCCCGGCCGGATCACTCAGCAGCCGCCGCCGCGGGTGCTCGCGCGCGCCGTTCTCGATCCACGACCACGGATCCCGGGGCACCGGCAGGCTCACCTGAGGTACCCCGACGCTGGCCGCGGTGCCAGCATCACCCCGCCGCGCGGGCGCCAACGCCGTCTGCTCCGAGGATTCAGCTGCGCACGCACGTAACGAGCTCCTGGTGCAAAGGTGCCGATGCTACGCCGCCAACGCCGCCCCGTGCGCGCCCGGAAAACGCCCCCGCCCGGCCTCCCCCGTTGACATAAGCACCTGATTCAAAAGAGCATCCGCGCTGGCAGTTCCCGGGTCTTACGATGAGCGCTGCCTGCCGCAGGGCCGCCTGGAGTCACGGAGTGATCACGATCCTCATGAACGATGCCCCGAGCACTGCAGGAGCGCTGGCGCGGCGCGCCGCGCCGACAAACCCCGTGCCTGCAGGAAGGCGCGCGTGAGCGACGAGGTCCTGCTGAACATTCTCGCGTCCTTCCCGCGCGCGCGGGTGCTGGTGCTCGGTGACGTGATGCTCGACCGCTTCATCTACGGCTCGGTGGAGCGCACCTCCCCGGAAGCCCCGGTGCCGGTGCTGGCCCTCGAGCGCACGGCAAGCATGCCCGGCGGCGCGGCGAACGTGGCGCGCAACGTCGTCGCCCTCGGCGCGCACGTCGAGCTCGTCGGTGTCGTGGGCGAGGATGCGGCTGCCGCCGAGCTGCGCGCCGACCTGTCGCTGCTGCCGGGGCTCGCCGCGCAGCTGGTGGCGGATACGACGCGACCGACGACCACCAAGACCCGTTACGTGGCGGACCGCCAGCAGATCCTGCGCACCGACGTGGAACTCGCAGCACCGCTGCCTGCGGGCACCGCACGGGAGCTCCTGGCGCGCTACGGGCGCGCGCTCGGGCAGGCCGACATCGTCATCCTTTCCGACTACGGCAAGGGGGTGCTGAGTGACGAGGTCACCGCGCAGGCCATCGCCGCGGCTGGCGCTGCGGGCAAGCCGGTACTGGTCGATCCCAAGAGCCGCTCGTTCGCCAAGTATCGCGGCGCCACGGTTCTCACCCCCAACAAGCAGGAGCTGCAAAGCGCCTGCGGCCAGGACTGCTCGAGCGATGAGCAGGTGGTCGCCGCGGCCCGCCAGGTGCTCGCCCAGGGCATCTGCACGACGGTAATCGCCACGCGCGGTCGGGAGGGCATGTCAGTGGTGAGCGCCGACGGCACGGCGGTGCACATCCGCACCGTCGCGACCGAGGTCTACGACGTCACGGGCGCCGGGGACACCGCGGTCGCCGCCATGGCGGTGGGACTGGCGGGCGGGGCGGATATCGCCGCCGTCGCGCGGCTGGCCAACGTCGCCGCCGGAATCGTGGTCGGCAAGCAGGGCACAGCGACCGCGAGTCCCGATGAGATCCTGGCGCGCCTGCGCAACGAGGAGGACTCGGGCACCGCCGAGAGCAACTACACGCTCGAGCGCGCACAGCTGCTGCTCAGCCACTGGCGACGCCTCGGGCTGCGCGTCGCCTTCACCAACGGCTGCTTCGACATGCTGCATCCCGGGCACGTCTCCCTCCTCGGCCAGGCACGGCAGGCGGCCGATCGGCTGATCGTCGGCCTCAACTCCGACCGCTCGGTGAAGCGCCTCAAGGGTACGGCGCGCCCGATCCAGAACGCGGGCGCCCGCGCCATGGTGCTCAGCGCGCTCAAGGCGGTGGATGCGGTGGTCATCTTCGAGGAGGACACGCCGCTGGCACTCATCACCGCGCTCGAGCCTGACGTGCTGGTGAAGGGTGCCGACTACACGCTCGAAACCGTAGTGGGAGCGGATATCGTCACGCGCCGCGGTGGCAAGGTGGTGCTTGCGCAGCTCTTGCCCGCGCACAGCACGACGGACACCCTGCGCCGCATCGCCGCGAGCGGCAAGGCGTGAGCAGCACGGCGCGCCGCCGGGCCATCCTCCTCGACCGCGACGGCACCATCATCGTCGATCACGGCTACCTGGATGACCCGGGCAAGGTCGAGTTCCTCCCCGGGGCGCTCGAGGGCCTGCGCCAGTGGCATGCGCTCGGCCACCCCCTGGTCGTCGTCAGCAACCAGTCCGGCATCGGGCGGGGCGTGCTGACGCGCGAGCGCGTGCTCGAGATCAATGCCCGCATGCAGGAGCTGCTGCGCGCGGCGGGCGCACCGCTGGATGGCATCTACTTCTGCCCGCACGGCCCGGACGAGGGCTGCGACTGCCGCAAGCCGCGCGGCCGGCTCGTCGAGGAGGCCGCCGCCGCGCTGGGCTTCGATCCCGGGCACGCGGTGGTGATCGGGGACAAGAGCAGCGACGTCGAACTCGGCCGGCGGCTCGGCGCGGTCTCGATGCTGGTCTCGGCCGACGGCCGCGCGAGCGATGGCGTCCCCACCGAGCCCGACTACGTCGTGCCGAGTCTGCTCGAGGCCGCGCGCATCACCGCCGAACTCGGCGACGGCGCACCCACGCCACGCCGCCACGTGCTGCCGGCCTAGGGTTGCCCATGTACATCGTCACCGGCGGCGCCGGCTTCATCGGTTCAAACGTGGTGGCGCGACTCGCGGAGCGCGGCGCGGAGGTGGTGGTGGTCGACTGGCTGCGCAGCGATGAGCGCTGGCGCAACCTCGGCCGCCACGAGATCGCCGACCTCATCGCGCCGGAGGCGCTGCCGGGGTGGCTGCAGGCGCATGCCGGCCAGGTGGAGGCCGTGATCCACATGGGCGCGAACAGTTCCACCACCGAGACCGACGCCGACCTGATCTTCCGGCAGAACACCCGCAGCACCCTCGACCTGCTGGAATGGTGCACGCTCAACGGCAGGCGCCTGATCTATGCCTCCTCGGCCGCCACCTACGGCGATGGCAGCGCCGGCTTCGACGACGCGGCCGATGCGGCGCACCTTGCGCGGCTGCGCCCCCTGAACGCCTACGGCTGGAGCAAGCACCTGGTCGACCGGCGCATCGCGCGCCTGCGCCAGCGTGGCGCGGCGCTGCCCCCGCAGTGCGTCGGGCTCAAGTTCTTCAATGTCTACGGGCCCAACGAGTATCACAAGGGCTCCATGCAGAGCGTCGTGGCGCGCAACTTCGCGGCGGTGCGCCGCGGGGATGCGCTGCGGCTGTTCAGGAGCCATCGCCCGCAGTACGGCGATGGCGGGCAGCTGCGCGACTTCGTGTACGTCGGGGATTGCGTCGAGGTCGTGACGTGGCTGATCGACAACCCGCACGTCTCGGGCCTCTTCAACGTCGGCTCGGGAGCCGCGCGTACCTGGCTGGACCTCGCGCAGGCGCTGTTCGCGGCCTGCCAGCTGCCGCCGCGGGTGGAGTTCATCGACATGCCGCCGGAGCTCATCGAGAAGTACCAGTACTTCACCGAGGCGCGCATCGGGCGCCTGCGCGCCGCCGGTTACCAGCGGCCCTTCACGAGCCTCGAGGCGGGGGTCGCCGAGTACGTGCGCGACTACCTCTCCTGCGAGGATCCCTATCGCTGAGCGCCTGGCAGGGCACCGCCGTGCCCGGCTACCGCGCGCCACGCCTCGAACACCGTCGCCACCGAAACCTGGTCGGCGCGCGTGGCGACCGGCGGGCCGCCGACGCCGATGACCGCCGAGCCCGACGGGCTGCGTGGCAGCCAGTAGGCGGGGTTCTCGGCACCGTACAGCACCACCAGCGGCAGGCTCAGGGCCGCGGCGGCGTGCGCAGGTCCGGTATCGACCGAGACCATGCTCTGGGCGGATTCGTAGAGCGCGAACAGCTGGCGCAGCGTGGTGCCGACGACGGCTACCTCCTTGAGGCCGGCAACGCCGCGGATCTCCTCCAGCATCGGCACCTCCTCGAGCGAGCCGCGCAGCAGCAGCACCGCGTCCGGGCGCTGCGTGTGCATGGACTGCAGCAGCTGCGCCCAGCGCTCGATCGGCCACCACTTGTCATCGGTATTGAGCCGGCGCCAGCGCTCGCGGCGCGGGCCCATGCTGCGGTGGTTGCCGGGCTGGATCAGCACCAGCTCGCGACCCTCCCAGCCCTGCGAGCGCAGCCAGCGGTCACGCTCGGCGCGCTCGCTGGGGATGATGTGCAGCCGCGGCCCGTCGACCGATGCCGGCACCGGGTAGTCCGCCGCGGCAAGCGCCGCCGGCGTGCGTGTCCCGAAGCGCTCGAGCCGGTCGACCAGGTGCACGGTGCGGTCCTCGGGATCGTCGCTGATGAACACGCAGCGGCGCGGATCGATACCGCTCATGCGCAGCATGCGCCGGATCCGCGGCAGCTGCCGGTAGTGACGCTCGCACACGTAGACAGGGCCCGGGGCACTGTCGCGCAGCGCGCGGCGCACGGCGAGCCACGGCGCATCCAGGAGAAACGGCAGGTGGCGGTGAAAGGACCAGACCCGCTCGACGTCCGGGTTGCCGACGTACATCGCCGGCGTCCAGGAGCCGGTGCCGACTACCTGCACCGGCAGTCCGTAACGCTGGTGCAGCAGGTTCAGCAGGCGCGTCAGCATGACCATGTCGCCGAGGCGGCAGAAGTAAAACACCGTGGGACGCAGGCGTGGCGCGGGCGCTGTCAACGGGAGTCCTGTCGCATCTTGCTAGGGGAGCGCGCTACCGGGAGCGTGCGGACGGCAAGCCTGACACCATGGCGTACCAGGCGGCAAACACCTCGGCCACCGACAGCTCGCCCACGCGGCGCGAACGCGGCGGCCCACCCAGCGCCACCGCCGCAGAGCCCGTGGCGCTGCGGGGCAGCCACTCGGCGGGTGATTCTGCGCCATACATGACCAGCAGCGGCAGTCCGCAGGCGGCGGCGGCGTGCGCAGGTCCCGTGTCGATGGAGATCATGCTGTGCGCTCGCTGGCACAGCGCCAGCAGGCGACGCAGGGGCAATTCCGCCACCACCACCTGTGCGCAGCCGGCACTGCGGCGGATCTCCTCCAGCATCGGGCCTTCCTGCGGGGCCCCGCACAATATAATCACCGCATCCGGGACGGCCGCGCTCAGCTGCTGCAGGAGTGCCGCCCAGTTCGCCTGCGGCCACGCCTTGTCGTCAGCCTGGTTGTGCGCCCAGCGCTCGCGCCGCCGGCTCATGGTGCGGAAGTTGCCGGGCTGGATGAGAAGCAGCCTGCGGCCGGCCCAGTTCTGGTCGGCCAGCCACGCATCGAGCGCCGTGAGCTCGGCCTGCGATACCGCAAGCCGCGGAGCGCTCACCGCACCGCCCGGCGGCAGCGGGTAACTGGCACCCGGGATGCCCTGCGGGCTGAGCGCAGCAAACTGCACCAGCCGCTCCACCCAGTGCCCGCGGGCGCCTGCGAGCTCCTCGGTGATGTAGACGCAGCGCTGCGGACTTATGCCGCCCCAGCTGAGCAGGCGGCGGATGCGCCGTACCTGGCGCGGCTGGTATTCACAGACGTAGACCGGGCCAGGCTTGCTGGCACGTATCGCGCGCAGTGCCTGCCACGTGACGGGGCTGAGCGCCATCGGCGAATGACGCGGCAGGGACCACACCCGTTCAACGTCCGGGTGGTCATCCAGCAGCGGATGGCTCCACGGCCCGGCCGCCAGGACCAGGCAGCGTCTGCCGAAACGGCGGTGCAGTGAACTCAGCAATGCAGTCAGCATGACCATGTCCCCCAGTCGCCCGAAGCGGATCACCACCGGCTGCAGTGGCGGAGGCGCGGAGGGGCTGGTGGCGGACCCTGCCGAGATCGCAGCGCTCGGCACGTAAGGCGGATCGAACGTCGTGCCGTGCGCTCCCGAAGGTACAGGCAGGGCTTGGCTCACGTTCGAATGTGTCACAGGCGGATGAGGGTACCCGGGAAGGTCTGGCGGCGGGAGCCAGGGGCTCTGTGGCCAAAGTCTAGCGAATCGGGGTAGCGCCCGGAAGAAATGCGGCGTCGCCCGGCGCCCGAGTGAGGCGAGCGGGATGCCGCAGCCAACCTCGGACGGCAGGATCCCGACCCGCGCCGTCGTGCCGTCAGTTCAAGGAGCGCAGCGCCTTGTGCCGGAGCAGCCGAGCACCCTGCGACTCAAGGCGCTCACGGCAGTACCGCAGGTACAGCGGCAGTGACGGCGAAGAAATTGTGGCCGAGCACCGGACGCGCTTCGTCGCACGAGCTTAAGCTTTCTAAGGGTCTGCGCAGGGACCTGGGCGCGCTGCGGCGCCGTTTAGTTTTACATAAACGTGCGCTGCGGAGGCCGATGGCGGCTGCAACACAAATACCTCACAATGCGCTGCAGCAGACGAGCGTGTCACGATCAACAGGGGACTGCGTAGTACGCGCAGCGGAGAGCAAGAAGAATGAACCACACCGCGTTAGCGTCCTTACTTCGGACGGCGATCCTTGCAGTGGCTGCGATGTCGGCGGCGCCAGCCTTCGCCGATGTTCCGCTGCCGCCGGCAACCTTCCTCTTCGACGTCACCCAGGGCAACACCGTCGTCTCGGGGTGCTCATCATTCGGCGGCACATCCGCCGGCGGCAGCTGCGGCTCCGAGAGCACCGGTCCGGGCTACGCGCTCACCTCCGGTGGCATCGGAACGGCGAGCTACGTGCCCGCCACTCCCGGCGGCATCCCGCTCGGCACGGGTACGGTGGCAGATGCCGTGAGCAACTGGTCTTCCGGCGCATCCGTTCACTCGACCTCCCTGATCACGTACTCCTTCGAGGCATCGGGTCCGAGCAACGTCACCTACATTCCGGTCGACGTGCTCAGCACCGCTCTTCTCTCGGTTGCCGGTAACTCGACCGCAGAGGTGTCGCTGGTGATCCGTGGCGAGGGACCCCAGGACACGCCCGCGCCGCTGCTGGATTTGTTGGCCTTCTGCGCCTACGGCACCTGTGTCAGCGACTGGGGGACACCCGGGAGCGAACTGACGAACCTGCTGTGCGTGGCCAACGGCGACAGCTACAGCATCACGATCTCGGCGGTCACCACGGCGGGCAAGGGGCAGTACGGCCCGACCGACAGCGCCTCGGCCCTGATCGACCCGGTCATCAAGCTCGATCCGCCCTACCCGACGAGCTGCCCGGTGCCGGTCGACCCGAGTCAGATCCGGATCACCACCAGTGCGGGCACCTCGACCGGCGTTTCGGTTCCGGAGCCCTCGGGCCTGAGCCTCGCCGCCCTCGGCGCGCTCGGCCTTTGTGTCTTCGGCCGGCGCCGCCGCACGCCGATCCCTGCCACGCGCTGAAGCAAACCTCGGCAAGCCGGCTGCGGCCGCCTCAGGGTGGCAGCCCGGCTTTCTCGAGCAGCGCCGCGTAGCGCGGGTCGCTCTTGATGTTCTTGAAGAGCGGGTCGCTCTTGATGCTGGTGAGCGTCGCATCGCGCTCCTTCAAGGCGCGCTCAAGCCAGGTGAAGGCAGGATCCACCTCGCCGCGATAGCCGTATACGGTGGCCACCACGTACGGTGATTCCTTCTGGAACTTGCTGGTCAGCTCGGCGAGTGCCGCATCCGATTCCGCGCGCCGGTGCATCGCTGAATACACCAGTGCCAGGCCCTCGAGCTTCCACATGTCGTCGGTCTCGAGCTTCATCTCCTGCAGCGCGGCGTCGAGCTTCCCCTGCCACAGCAGCACCAGGCCCAGCCCATTGTGCGTGTACCCGGCCGCGGGGCGCAGCTCGATGGACTTGCGGAACGCCTGTTCGGCAGCGTCGAGCCGCCCGTCGGCAAAATAGGCGACGCCGAGATTGCTGTAGGAGGAGGCCCGCAGTGGATCGCGCACCAGCGCCGCCAGGAACATCTTGACGCTGTCGCCCACGCGCCCCAGCACCAGGTAGAGGCTGCCGGCCGCGTGCAGCACGTCGGCGCTGCCCGGCTCGAGCGCCAGTGCCTCCCCGATCTCGCGGTCGGCGGCAGTCCAGTCCCAGTCATCGTTCATGTGCAGGTAGCCCATGGCGACGTGCGCCCGTGCGCTCTTGGGATCGAGCTCGAGCGCGGTGCGCACCGCATCGCGGGCCTTCGGCAGGGCCTCATCGGGGGGCATGAAGCCGCGGCCGGCCATGTCGGTGTAGACGATGGACAGCTCGGTCCACAGCGGTTCATAGCGCTCGTCGAGCTTCAGCGCGCGCTCGAGGTAGTCGATCGCCTGCGCGAATCCCTCCTTGGTGTGAAGGCCGGCGAAGAACCTGCCCTGCAGATAGAGGTTGTAGGCATCGAGGTTCGTCGGGGTTGCGCGCTCGGGCAGAGCCCCGCCGAGCAGCTTGATTTTCAGCGCCTCGACCACGGAACCGGCGATCTGGTCCTGCAGCTTGAAGATATCGTCGAGCTTGCGGTCGTAGGTCTCGGACCAGAGGTGGTAGCCGCTGTCAGCGCGGATCAGCTGCGCGGTAATCCGAACCTGATCGCCGGCCTTGCGCACGCTGCCCTCGAGGACGTGCGCCACGTGCAGCTCCTTGGCGATCGTCGTCATGTCCTCGGGCTTGTCCTTGAAGGCGAACGATGAGGTGCGGGCCGCCACCCGCAGTTCGGGGATCTTGGCGAGCAGGTTGAGGAGCTCTTCCGCCACGCCATCGGCCAGGTATTGCTGGTCCTTGGCCTGGCTCATGTCCACGAACGGCAGCACCGCAATGGAGCGCAGCGGCACGGGCGCACCGGCGATGGGCCCCTCCTCGTGCGTGGCGCGCGCCTCGTCGCTGATCGGCTCCGTAATGTGCTTGCCGAGCCAGAAGTGATAGAGCAGGAAGTACGCCACCATGATCCCGGCGATCGAGGCGATCGCGCGATTCAGGCGCCGGTTCTTCCGGCCCACCAGCGAATGATGGGCATCCAGTGCGTCCGGCTTCAGGTCGGCGGCGGGCGTGATGTAGATCCACGCCGCCACGATCGCAATCGGGAACCCCAGCGCCATCACGATGACCACCAGGCGGTTGATCCACTCCGGCACGCCGAGCATGTGGAACACCACGTGCACGGGCTCGAGAATCACCCAGCAGACGCCCGCGTACAGCAGCGCGACGCGGGTGATGTGGTGCTCCTTTAGCTTGTCCAGGAGCGGATGCCTGATCCCGGGCAGGCCGGGAATCCTCCCGTGCGCCGCCTGCGACGCTGCGCCCGGCGACGCCGGAGCCTCGCCCGCAGGCACCTTGTCCGGTGGATTCGGCGTTTCCCCGAGCGTCATCGTCCTCCCCTGGGTGTGCGGGTGCGCGCGAACCGAAAGCGCTACCACGACCGCGCCGGAGTGTAGCGCACAGCCGTGACGCGCGGCTGCCCACTGAAGTGAAGCGCACGCTCGGGATGAATAGCTACGGCCGTGCGGCGGCGCCGGGGGGCGCGACTCGTAGCGGCGTGGTGGCTGGTGATTGGCCAGATCAGGCGTCAGGACCGCAGGCGCGCCCCGGAGAGCACGGGGCCCACTCCCTCTTGTGGTCTATTGTTCTGCGCCGCCGCAGCCATCAGGGTGAGCGTCCCGTCCACGCCGGAGACCACTATGCAGACCCGAGCCTACGCGGCGCAGAGCGCCAAGACGCCGCTCGCCCCCCACACGATCGAGCGTCGCGAGCCGGGCGCACGCGACGTTGCCATCGAGGTACTGTATTGCGGGGTCTGTCACTCGGACCTGCACGCCGCGCGTGGCGAGTGGGGTGGCATCCGTTATCCGTGCGTCCCGGGGCACGAGATCGTCGGGCGCGTCAGCGCCCTCGGCAAGGACGTCACCCGGGTGTCCGACGGCGACATCGTTGCGGTGGGATGCATGGTCGACAGCTGCCGCAGTTGCGAGGCCTGCAGGCTCGGGCTGGAGCAGTACTGTGACGGCCCGCACGGCTTCACCCAGACCTACAACGGATGGGTCAGGGGCGGCGGCGAGAACACCTACGGCGGCTACTCACGCACCATCGTTGTCGATGAGCACTTTGTGCTCACGGTGCGTCACGATCCGAAACAGCTCGCCGCAGTCGCACCTCTGCTGTGCGCTGGGATCACGACCTGGTCTCCGCTGCGCCACTGGGGGGCCGGCCCGGGGAAGACTGTTGGGATCGTGGGCATCGGCGGCCTCGGTCACATGGGCGTCAAGCTGGCCCGCGCACTGGAGGCCCACGTGGTTGCCTTCACCACTTCGCCGTCCAAGGCCGCGGAGGCACTGAAGCTCGGGGCGGACGAAGTCGTCGTGTCCACCAACGCGGCCGACATGGCCAAGCGCTCGGGGACACTGGATTTCATCCTCGACACGGTCTCCGTGTCCCACGACCTTGATGCCTACATCAAGTTGCTCAAGCGGGACGGCACGCTCACCTTGGTCGGGGCCCCTGCGACCCCACACCCGTCGCCGGCCATCTTCAATCTGCTGCTACGCCGTCGCAGCGTCGCCGGATCGGGCATCGGCGGCATAGAGGAGACTCAGGAAATGCTGGACTTCTGTGCGGCCCGCAACATCGTCTCTGACATCGAGCAGATCGCCATGCACGACATAGAGAAGGCGTATGCGCGCTTGCTGCGCGGGGACGTGCGCTATCGCTTCGTGATCGACATGCAGACTCTTACCGCCTGAGCCCCGACGCGCCGCTGACGCCGCGGCGCGGCGCGCGCGAAGATTACCCGGGTCCCCGGAGGTCTGTTAGGGTTCGCGTGCCCGGCTTCGTGAACGTGTTGGGGAGGCGAGGCCGGGACACCCCACCCAAGGAGAATCAACGTGATAAGACAGACAACAATGATAACGGCGGCGGCGCTTCTGCTCGCCGGCTCGACGGGCGTCTATGCGCAGGCAGCTGCGCAGTCACCGGCCCCGGCGGCGAGCGACCAGCGCATCAGCGGCCAGGACCTCGACCTGCTGCGCAAGGACATCCGCTCGCAGAAAAAGCAGCTGGTCGCGCAGAACCTGAAGCTGACCGACACCGAAGCCACGAAGTTCTGGCCGATCTACGACCAGTACACTTCCGAGCTGGTGAAGATCAACGACAAGAAATACAAGGCGATCCAGGACTATGCCCAGAAGTTCGGCTCGCTCACCGACGCGGATGCGCAGAGCCTTGCCAAGCAGCCGCTCGAGGTGGATGCAGCCGCGGCGCAGCTGCGACTGAAGTACCTGCCGATCTTCGCGCAGGCGGTCGGCGGCCGTAAGGCGGCAACCTTCTCGCAGATTGATCGGCGCATCTCAATGATGATCGATCTGCAACTCGCCTCCCAGCTGCCACTGGTCCAGAACCAGGGACCCTGAGCCGAAAGCGCCACCCGCGCGGGCGGGCGCTAATCCGCGCCTGAAGGCCGGTGCCCGAGGCTCGCAAGCTCGGTCACCGGCGCTCCTGTGCGGGGTCTCAGAACTTGTAACGCACGCCGATCGTGGGGTTGATGTTGGTGGTGCTCAGATAGCTGCTCGCCAGCCCATCGTGCACGCCGCTGTACATCGCTCCCAGGTAGGCGTCGAAGTGCACGTTGAAGCGGTAGTCCGCATCGAACGAGAAGGCCTCGAGATTGCCGCTGCAGGCACTGTGCGCGTCCGTCGAGCAGCCCGCCTGCGTTCCCGTGCCGTAGGTGCTCTGGTGGACACCGTAGTAGGCGGCGGTGAGTTCCAGATGCGGAATTACCGCATAGCGCACGCCCGTCCAGTACACCTGGAGGATCTTCGGCTCCGTGTAGGCAGTGTTATTCACGAACGCGAGCACGTAGCCGCCGATATTGACGAAGCCGGCGCTGAGCGGGGTCTTCGGGTTCGTGTACTTGATGTACTCGTAGCCGGCGAAGAACTTCACAGGATCGTGCTGGTAAAAGCCCATGAGGGCGTATGCGGTGTTGTCCGACACCGTTGCCGCAAGAGTGCTCGACAGCGCATCACCGGTGGGCAGCTGCGCGACCTGACCGGTGCTCAGGGAACTGGCCGTGATGGAGCTGTTGACCTTGGAGTAATAGGCATCCAGCGAGGCGCCGCCAAGGGTACCCCCTACGTTCGCCTGCACCGCCGTGCGCCCGGAACCATTAGAACCGTTGAACTTGTAGAGACCCGCGACATGCGCGCGGTCGTCGACGTTGAGCGCGTACTTGACACTCGAGTCGAGCCTGTTGTCCTCGCTGCTGCCGGCGCCGGAGTAGGTATTGGAGGCGCCGAGCAGGCCGAAGGCAGTGGCGAGGTAGTTCGGGTCGTACCTGATGGTGCCTTCCGAGAGCAGCGTCACCTGCCGACCGTAGGTCAGGGAGCCGAAGTGCTCCGACCGCACGCCGACGAACGCAGTCTGGAACGCCTGCCCCGCCGAGCTGCCATCCACGCCCACGCTCTGGTCGGCGAGTGCCTTGCCGTTGTTGGCCGTCAGCGAGCGCAGTGAATCCGCGATCTGTCCGGACTGCGGGTTGAAGAAGCTCTCGAGCTGGAACACACCCGACCATTCCTCGCTCAGGGGTTCAAGCCCCTGCAGGCCGACGCGCGACTGGCCCATATTGCTCGGCGTCAGGCCGGTCACGGACTGGTGGCTGTTCGAGCGCACGATGTTGCCGCTGGCGGAGGGCCGATACGGCGTGAACGGCGCACTGTGCGTATCAAACTGCAGGCCAAGGTCGATGACGCCGTAGAGCGTTATGCCGCGCCAGGTCAGGCTGTCATCGGCCGGGACGCCGGGCCCGGTCTTCTGTTGAGCCGCGGCCGGCAGCGAGGTCAGGACTGCCAGGGCACCAAGAAGACAGGCGGCGAGTCCTGCTCGGACGGCGTGTGCATCCGGCCGCCGGATGAGTTGCCGCCCTCGGGGCCGATGCCCGTGGATTTGCGATCGGACCACGAACTCGCTTGTGCGGACCATTGTGCTGAGCATCTACCCTGCGACTCCTCATACCGGGGGCACGAGAGCGTCGATGATTCGGGGTTACGCGTCAGTCGCGGGTTGGTCACAAAGCGGTCGCAGGGTCAGACCCTTCGTGCATATCAACATGCCCGCACGAGCATTCTGACTCTGCGCTGCAGCCGTCAGAGACGCAGTTCCAGCGGCAGGGGCTCTCCGCGCCGCAGTCAGCTCAGGGATGCTTTGAGTGCCTTCGCAACCTGGCTTGCGATGTCATCCTGCAGGGCGAGCTTGTCGGCCTCGGGGCGGTCGTAGGTCTCGGACCAGACGACATATCCGTCGTCCGCACGGATGAGGCGCACCGCGACGCGCAGCGTAGCTTCCGACTTGCGCACGCTGCCATCGAGCACGTAGGCCACGCCGAGGGAGCGGGCCATGTCGGCGACCGTCAGTTGTTTGCCCTTGAAATAGAACGACGAGGTGGGCGCCGGGACCCGGATCCCTCGTATCTTGCTGAGCTTGTCGATCAGCTCCTCGGTCATGCCATCGGCAAAATACTCCTCGTCCATCTGCTGCGAGGTCAGGTCGAGGAACGGCAGCACCGCCACGGATTTCTGTGGCACGCCGCCGGCGTAGCCCTCGAGTCTGTGCATCAGCTCGCCGTTGAGTCCGAAGGCGACGGCCAGCGCGAGGCAAAGCGCGGCGGTTCCCCCGGCCAGCAGCCCACCAAGCGCGCGGCTCCGGCCCGCCACCGGAGGGGTGACTTCCGGTTCCGTGCCGGTCACAGTCCCCGACGCCGGGAGCACGACAGGTTGATCGGACCGCGGACTGACACTCGCCACCAGGCGATAGCCGAGCCGCGGCACTGTCTCTATGTAGGCGGGCTGCTTGGCGTCATCGCCGAGCAGGCGGCGCAGCGAGGCGACAGCCTGGTAGACCGAGTCCGGCGTGACAACCACGCCGGTCCAGACACGGTCCAAGAGTTCATCCACGCTGACGAGCGTGCCGGCACGCTCGGCCAGACACAGTAGTAGCCCCATGGTGCGTGCCTCCAGGCGCACGCTCCTGTCTTCCCGCGAAATCTGCCAGGAGGCGGGATCCACGCGCCAGGCTCCGATACGAAGTGCAGGTGGGGATGCGGGCTTCATCTGCATGCGACTCTAACCGTTTGCTTTTGCAGAGAATCTGCCCGCACGATGATAACAAAGGGCGGTCGACGCCAGCGCCGCCGCGCGGCAGTCCGCCCTGATTCCCGGCCATCACGTGGGCCCGGGGGCGGCAGGCAACCGCCTCGTTTCAGATTGATTCAGACGCTTTCAGGGGCGATTCAGGACTTCCCCGATGCCAGTCACGCATGCTGATCGCTCGGTTTGTGCCCAGTCGTACGACCGGCCAGATGCCGGTCCTCAACAACAGGAGTTCCCCTCGTGATCCGTCGTCTTGCACTCGCCAGCTCGCTGGCACTCGCATCCCTGCCGCTGTACGCCACTACTTACACGCTCGAGCCGGACTACACCCAGGGAGTATTCCGCTGGGACCATCTCGGCTTCTCCAGTCCCGCCGCGCAGTTTTCCCAGGCCGAAGGGACGCTGGAATTTGACCCGGCCGATCCGACCAAGTCCTCGGTCAAGGTCAAGATCCCATTGGAGAGCCTGCACACAGGCGTGCCGGAGCTTGATGAGCACCTGCGGTCGAAGGATTTTTTCGAGACCAGCCGCTTTCCGACGGCGACATTCACGAGCACTCGGGTGGAGAAGGACGCCGCGACCGGGCAGCTCAGAGTCACCGGGGACCTGAGTCTTCACGGGGTGACCAAGCCGGTCGTGCTCGACGTCAAGCTTACGAAGATCGGCGTCAATGTCAGGACCAATGTGCCGACCATAGGCTTCGACGCGACGACGACGCTCAAGCGTTCCGAATTTGGACTCGGGCACTTTGTCCCGCTGGTCAGCGATGAGATCCAGATACGGATCGGCTCCGAGGCGGGCGAAGCGAAGGCCTACGCCGAGATGCTCAAAGCAGAAGCCGCCGAGGAAGCTGCTGCCGCCAAAGAAGCCGCCAGGAAGAAGTAACTGTCTGCCGATCGACCTGGGCACCCGCGTTCGCGCGGGTGCCCCTCGACGCTCTTAGTGTTCCGTCGCCGCTGTGATGACCGCCGTACCGTAGGCCGGCTCAAGCGAGCCGTGGCGTATGAAGTCCTCCATCATGCGCAGGTAGCCGTCGGGCTGGCGCGTCGAGAGGCGCGACCCGTCGGCCGCCGACTCGTATTCGTAGATGCCATGCTCGGCGTGCGGAAATACCGCCACGGAGATCGCGTGCCCCACCGCGGTCAGCGCGCGCAGTCGCCGCGCGGTCTCGGCACTCGGAGCGTCGACGTCATCCTCCCCCAGAATCCACAGCTGCGGCACCTTAAGGTTGCGCAGCACCGGCATCGGGTCGTAATGCAGCGGTACCCCCCGCGAAAAGCTTCGGTCCGGCGACCCGCAGTTCCTCGGGAGACTGCGCCAGGAGCACCCAGGTTACGTCACCATGGATGTCGTGAAACCAAGGCTCTGACCGGTAACGGGTACGCAGCGCCGCGAGCCTGTCGTAGCCGTCTTGGAAATTGCTGCTGAGGATAGCCGCCGATGCATCGGCGATTTCCATGGCCTTGACCATGACCTCGGGTCCGTAGCCGTGCCGGGTCACGTCGAGCGCGATCGCCTCTCGGTCCTCCTGCAGCGGCGAAACTGCAAGGCCGAAGCAAACTACCACGAAATCGACCGGCTCTATGACCGCTGCCAGTGGCGCGACCCAGCCACCCTGACTGCCGCCCTGATAGCCGATGCGCCCCGTGCGCGCCGACGCCAGGCGCTTCGCTTCGTGCAGGGCGGCGATTGCATCGGTGGCCAATACCAGGTAGTCCTGGGTGTAGTCCCCGGTCGACCCGCCGGTGCCGCGCTTGTCATAGACGAAGGCGCCAATGCCCGAGGCAGGAAACTGGCGCTGCAGGGCGTAGTCATCGCGCGCCGAGTCGTGCTCGGAGCCATGTACCAGGACCACGATGGGTACCTTGCCAGTTCCCGCAGGCATCACCAGTCGCCCCGCCAGTACCGCGTCCTCCACCGCGAACTTCGTTTCCGTGACGTCGAAGGCGACCCGCGTCCCAGGTGCGCCGTCAAAACGAACGGCCCCGCTCTCGCAGGAGGAAAACGTGACGTGCACCCCGTCGGACTTCCCGGTCCAGCCCCGCGTGCTGACCCAGTCTCCGCCAGGCGTGCGGGTCAGTTCTCCCGTTGTGCCGTTGGCACGGCGCCACCGCAGCTTGCCCGGCTCGCCGGGCCCGATATCGATGTCGGGCTGCTGCGCGAAGTGATACGTCCCGATGTGACAATTCGGCTCGATGGCAGCGTTGCTGGCCGTTGCCGCCTGCATCGCGCCGAGCAGCAGCCCCGCGACCAGTAGTTCAGGCAGGAGCTTCGAGGGCATCTCTTGGATCCTTAAGTAATAGGTGTTCAAGCTATGCCCGTCGGGCGAAGCCGTCCCGATACACTTTCGACGAACTTGAGCAGCACAGTACAGGACGGAAATCCGTCGCTGGAGGCGATCAGCGATAGACCTGTACTTCCGTGCCGATCGCGTAGATCAACGGAGTGCCATCGGTCGCCTGCACCCTGATTCTGTTGGCGCTGCGGGCAAGCGGTGAGCGCACCCAGGTGTTGCCGCCGTCGGCGGTCTCGAAGCCCCCGTCCGCGGTACCCACCCAGCCCTTGTCCGGCGACACAAAGCCAATGCCGAACTCCTGGGCGGCGGCATCCGCCACCAGCGGCACCTCGAACCAGTGCTCGCCGCCGTCGGTGGTCTTGGCGACGCGCTGCTGCAGGTTCTGCGGATCATTGTTCTGAAGTGTCACATAGCCGGTATGGACGTCGGCGAACGCCGCTTTCCACGTGATCTCGTTGAGGCGTTTGGAGCGATACACCTCGCGCCAGACGCGACCGCCATCGTTGGTCTTCAGGATGAGCGCGCTTGACTGCGCCACATCACCGCTGGTTGCCGCGAACACGAAGCCTACGTTGGGGTCGAGAAACTTGACGTCGAGAATCATGCCGGCACGGTCGGAAAGATCAATGAGCGTCCAGGTGTCTCCGCCGTTCTCTGAGCGCAGCAACTTAGCCGGACCATTCGCGCGCCCGGCCGCGTGGATGTAGAAGCGCTGCGAAACCTCGCCCTCATGAATCGAGCGCGACCTGAATACGTCGATGGAGCAAACTCCCGGTAGCATTGGCACCCGGGCCGCCTGCCAAGTCACCCCCCCATCTGTAGTCTCGTAGAGCGGGACCGGGTCCGTGACGCTCGCCAAACCAACGCCCAGATTGCCCAGGAAACCGTGCTTGGCATCGAGGAAGGCGAGCGAGCGGATGAACGTGCCGGGATGAGACCACACAAGGCGCCAGTTCGCGCCTCCATCATCCGTGCGGTACAGGTTGCCCTTGCCGGTGCCGTAAAACGCGGTGCGCGAGTCAACGAACACCAAGTCGTCGCGCTTCTTGGGATACGCTTCCGTGGCCAGCGTGCGCCAGGACGGCGCCTCCGCGGGCGCGTCGTTCGCGGACGCGGCGGCCGTCAGCATCGGCATGACCGTCAGCACCATTGCCAGAAGTTTCACGCAGCAGTCTCCCGCGGCTGCTCGATGACCCTGCTCATCCCGATTGGGATTCTGGCATACGCCTGCGCGCTCAGCCGCCTGACACGCAACCAGCGGACCCGCACGGCGCTCCGTTGGTCGCAGGCCGGCTCGGCGGCAGCCTGTCCGTGCGCTGCGCGAGCGGCGGCGGGCGGCGGCATTGACATCACGGCGTTTGCTCCTCGATACTTTAGCGAATGGTGAACTATCAGGAACGGCTCGACCGTGTCTTCGCGGCGCTCGTGGATCCCACGCGACGCGCGATTCTTGCGCAACTGGAACGCAAGGGCGGCGTATCTATCAGTGAACTGGCCGCCCCCTTCCCGATCAAGCTGCCAGCGGTGATGAAGCATCTGGACGTGCTTGCGGAAGCGGGCCTCGTAACCCGGTCGAAGGCCGGCCGTACCGTCACCGTGCGCCTTCGCGCACAGCCCCTGCGCACAGCCATGGAGTGGCTGCAGCACTACGAGCGATTCTGGCCGGACCGCTTGGATCGGCTCGCCCGCTACGCTGAGGACAAGGAAGCTGAAGCGCGGAGCTCGAAGCCATGACCGGCGTAACCCTCGTGCGCCGCATCAGGGCACGCCCGGCAGTCGTGTTCGATGCCGTCACGACCGCCGAGGGCATCGCCCGATGGTGGGGCCCGGACGCGGGACCGGTGCTGCTGGTGGAAGCCGATGTGCGGGTCGGCGGGCGCTACCGGCTGCGCTTCCGGATGCTCGACGGTACCGAGCACGAAAGCACGGGGGAGTACCTGGAGCTGCTGCGGCCAGAGCGCGTCGTCATGAGCTGGAGATGGACTGGTGGCGTGGAGGATCCCGGCGAATCGCGCCTGGAAATGCTGCTGCGGCCCATTCCCGAAGGCACCGAGCTCACCTTCTCGCACCTGCTGTTGCACGACGAGGAGCGGCGACGCAGTCACGAATGGGGCTGGAACGGAGCTCTGCACAAGCTCGAGGCCCTGTTCAGCGCCGAGGCTCCGGCCGCAAAGTCCTGAGCGCTAGTGCGCCTCAGCAGATGCCGGGGTGCCGTCCGACCATTTGCCTACCGGCACGAAAAGCACCGTCGGTTCCTCCGGGCCGCCCTCCTGCCCTAAAAGCGGCGAGCCAGGCAGATTCGCTCCAAATCCGGCCAGGTCCGCATGCGGCTGGAAGAACATGAGGTGCGGGTGCCAGTGGCCGTCCGTGTCAGACAGGTGTCCTTCCTTCGACATCATGTAGCCCATCGCTCCTGGGGCCGGCACTTGGCGCGCTACGGTCGAGGATCTGGTCCGGCTGAGCATTTCAGTTCGAGACATACCCGCCAGGACCCAGCGACTGCGTTCAAGATTCACCGGCAGAACACTGCTTGCCGCGGCCGGATTGAGGCAATCCGGCCCCCGTAGCCTCGGGTTCCAGAACTGCGGATCGTCAAAGGATGCAAACCAGGAGCGTTCCACGAGACAGACGAATCCATTCTTGCCCTTCACGGCAGTCTCGTAACCGTGCTCGCCCAGCACCAGAATCTCGGCGTCCCCTGAGATTGAAGGCGGCGCTGCGCTGCGGGCCAATGTTATCTCCTCTTCCCGGCTTGCCATCCGGTACGCAGCGACCGGTGCCATGCTGGTTGCCGGAGCTTGGGTTGCGGCCTCCGCCGAGGCGGTCTGGGTTGCCAGGACTGTCAACGCGAGAGCGGCCGGCGCGAAAGCGAGTGCCCTCGCGCACACTGCCACTCCCGTCGCCTGCGGTCCGCTCGAAGCCTTCGAGTGCCTGTGCCTGCGCATGGAAGAGCCTTTGTTGTGTCAATAGTTCACCTGATGGTGAACTCTAGGGAGCATGCGCCACGCTGTCAACGCGGCGTAACGTGGCGCCGCGGCATGCGCCCAACCAACCGACTGCACCTGACTTTCGCAATGGCGAAACCGCGAGTATCTTGCCTGCACCACCGGAGGCCACGAACAATGAAAACGCTCTCTCACGCCCTGGCGCGCTCCACAATCTACGGCCTCGCCGCGGCGGTCCTCGCCCTCCCCCAGACGGCACTCGCGCAAGCGGCCGCGGCCCCGAGCGTCACAGCGCCGCAGATGATCGACGCCTTCGAGGGAACGTTCGGCGTCCACCCGGGCCAGCGGCGCAACCACATCAAAGGCACCTGCGCGGTGGGCGAGTTCATCGGCACCCGCGACGCCATGGCGCTCAGCCGCTCCAAGCTGTTCTCGGGCACGACCATCCCCGTGGTTGCGCGATTTTCCCTCGGCGGCGGAAACCCGGACGTCCCGGATGCGGCGCCCGCGCCGCGCGGCATGGCCCTGGAGTTTCATCTGCCGGGTGGCGGCCTGCAGCACATCACGATGATCAACACACCGATCTTCGCCGCCTCGTCTCCGGCCTCGTTCCGTGACGCCATCCTCGCCGCCAAGCCTGATCCCAAGACCGGCAAGCCGGACCCGGAAAAGCTCAAGGCTTATGCCGCCAGTCACCCGGACGCCCTGGCGCTCACGCAGCTGGCGAGTCATCACACCCCGACCGCCAACTACTACGAGACCACGTTCTTCAGCGTCCATACCTTCAAGTTCATCGACACGAAGGGGGTCGAACATCTGGTCAGGTGGCGATTCGTCCCCCGGGACGGCACCCGGGAGCTGACGGCTGAGGAGATCAAGACCGCGCCGCACGATTTTCTCGAGAAGGATCTCATCGAGCGCACTGCCAAAGCGCCTGCAGTCTGGGACATGATCGTGTACGTCGGAGAGCCGGGTGATCCGCAGGACAATCCGACCCTCGCATGGCCCGAGACCCGCAAGCATTTCACCGCTGGCACGCTCAGCATCACCCGAGCGACGCCGCAGCAGAAGGGCGTGGCCTGTGAGCCGATCAACTTCGACCCGCTGGTCATGGCCGACGGGATCGCGCCGACCAACGATCCGATACTGCTGTTCCGGTCGCCAGCGTACGGGGTCTCGTACGGCAAGCGCCTCTCGGGTCAGTAGATGGGTCACGGGCCCTCTGCGCGAGCGAACGTCCGACCTCCAGAAGAAGCGAGGCGCGGGCCTGCCTGCAGAGGACGCGCCGGGGATCCAGCGCTCGGCGAGCGCCGCCCATTGCCGCGACGGCATCCTCAGCGTCACAAGAGGGTGCCACGGCAAGCGACCTGAGAGTTGCCGGGTTATGCACCGCCAGCTCGGCCCGGCTCTGCGCTGGGATCCGCGAGTCGTCGATTAGAACCTCACTCATGCCCACGCCGACCGGGTTGTTGGCCCAGGATTGTCCCATCGTCCGTACTGCCGTCCATCTTCTCAAGAACCTCGTCGCGATAGATCCATGCGACTGAATGCTCAGTCCATCCGGTTAGAGCGACCGTGTCGGGCCTGCGCCCTAATGAATCGACGCACCCGGCTCCGCGTGCCCACCCGCCTTCCCGCCCCGGCTTAACTCAATTAAGTTCCGCGCCGGCAATCTGCAAACCGGATGGAAACATCACGACTTGATGTTCGCCGGCAGACTCTGCCCAGGAACGGCGAATCCCGTATGCCGATGATCCGACGAAGCGGACCAAAACCGCGACGAAGCGGACGATCACACGCCAAGATGCTTCGTCGCGGCGCTCCTGGGCTACACTGCGTTGATCGTGACATGAGAGATCCTTCGCGTGCACCACGCGCGAAATGCGGGGACGTATAGACACCGCTGACCGCATCACCCTGGCTTCCGGCCGCACTCTTTCGAAATCGACCCTCTTCTGGGTGCTTCAAGTCGGCGGCTGGCTCGCGTTCGGAGCCTTCGTCTGGGCACTCAATATCGCCGACATCGGCGCCATCCCCTCGACGGCCGAGCAGATCGCATGGGTCGGGTGCGGGTTCCTCATTACCCTGGCCTTTCGCGGTATCTTTCTTCTCGCCTGTTCAGCCGGATTGCCCTACATGGCGCTGATCATGCTGGCCGCGGCGTTGAGCGTCCTAGCGGCGCCGATCTGGTACGTGGCGTTTCTGCTGCTGTTGCGCGTAAGCATTGCAGGCCCCGTTACGGCACTGGGATTCAACGCGCTGTTTGCCCGTGAGGCGGCCGAGGTCGCGGAGCTGCCGAAATGGTGGCCTCCGTTCCGGTACTGGATCTACTTCACTAGCCTCCTGTCTACCTGGTCTTCCTTGTACTTTGGCATCAAGGCCATGCTTGACCTGGAGGTCGAGCGCGCACGCTCTGAACGCGCGCTGAAACTCGCAGACTCTGCCCGACTGCGTGCCATGCAGTCGCAATTGAATCCGCATTTTCTCTTCAATGCCTTGAACGGTATTGCGACTCTCATCCGGGAAGGCGACGGCCCGCGGGCCGCGGACACGATCGACACCCTCAGTGACTTCCTCAGGTTGACGCTGCAAAAGGTCAACTCCCCCGAAATTCCCTTGCGCGAAGAACTCGCATTTGTGGAGCAGTATTTGCACATCCAGCGCCTACGGTTTGGTGAGCGCTTTCAGGCGAACGTCGTTGCCGACCCCGAGGTTCTCGACGCGCTCGTTCCCACCATGATTCTTCAGCCACTCGTTGAGAACGCCGTACGCCACGGCGTCCTGGCGCGCGCACAGGACGGTGTTCTCTCCGTGTCGATACGCCGGCGTGATGAACTGCTGGTGATGACGGTCGAAGACAATGGGCCGGGACTGGCGGATGCGACTCCGCCGCGGTACGGGATGGGATTTACCAATACGGCCGAGCGTCTGGCGGCACTCTACGGCGAAGACGCCCATATGTCCGTCGGCGTGCAACCCGGCGGGCGCGGATTCGTTGTCGTTGTCTTCCTGCCGATTCGCCAAGCACGCGGCGTGGCTGCCGCCGGGATCTTGTACGCATGACCATACGCGCGATTGTCGTCGATGACGAGGAGCTTGCGCGCCGCGGGATACGCGCGCTCCTGAAGCGTGCAGGTGATGTCGAGATCGCGCTGGAGTGCGCCAGCGGTGATGAAGCCATCCGGGCAATCGCGGAGGTCAGGCCAGAACTCCTTTACCTGGACATTCAAATGCACGGGAAGTCCGGGTTCGACGTGATAGCTGCACTACCCGAAGGTGCCTGCCCGCACGTGATTTTCGTTACAGCCTTCGATCGCTTCGCCGTGCGTGCGTTTGAGATCCACGCGCTGGACTACCTGCTCAAACCCGTCAACGAAGCGCGCTTCAACGCTTCTCTCGACCGTGCGCGTCTAGCGGTAGCGGGCGCGCGCGACGACACCCTGATTCGGCGCTTCTGGCAGATGGCGGCGGCACTTCGCACCCCAGCGGGGCCAGAGCTCGCACCGCCGGTGACGGACCGCATTCCCCTGAAGACGCACGATCGGGTCATGATCGTCAACGTCGCCGACATCGCGTGGGTCGAAGCCGACGGCGACTACGTCTCAGTGCACGTTGGCACGAAAAGCTGGCTGTTGCGGGAAACAATCGCAGCCGCTGAGTCGCGTCTGGCACTCTCGGGGTTCGTGCGCATACATCGGTCGACACTGGTGAACATCAACCGTGTCCGGGAACTGCTGCCCCTGAGCAAAGGCGAGTTTCTCGTGGTCCTCTGCGACGGTACGAAGCTCAAGCTCAGCCGCAACTATCGCTTCGCACTGGAGCGGCTGGTCGGCAAGGCTCTCTAGTGGAACGACAGTTGCACGGTTCGTGACCGCACCACGCCCGCGCGAGCGTTGCCGCGGAGGTGTGGCAGTCGCCAGAACACTTTGTCACCGCGACGGGCTATGTGGCCACGCACGTGATGCAACCGAGGTCCGCGTCGTGGACAGGTGCCTGGTATCGGCGCTCGGGTTGTCTTATGCAGGTCGCCCACCGCGATGGCTGCTCGTGCCTCGATATGCTCCAGCAGCGGCGCCTTCCCCGAGTTACTCCGTACGCGATTCAGGCGTTCCAGGTTCGCCTCGCGATGCCGTATGCCGTCTTTCGCGGCAAATAGCAGAAATAGCGCGAGTATCATCGGCATATCGAATGCCGTCGTCCCAAGGACATTGTGCAGCACCAGCATCCGCTGGGCATCCGTGAGTTCCGCGCCACGGTAGTAATTCACCCACGCGGGATCGAGACGGAACGAAACGTGCCCCAGTAGTTCGTCCAGAGCCTCCTCCTCAGGCATCACTACTCCAAACGCGGCGCCGCTGAAGACTGCCCCAACGTCGAGCTGCGGACGGATGGTTCGATCCAAGTCGAAGTCGGTCAGCACGGCGGCAGAGTAGACCTGTTCTTCCGACGTGGACCAGAAGGTCCGCACCGTGCCCGTGCGCCCTGCCGGCTGCGCCTGGATGAGCGCCCCGGCACGTTTGGCCTCTGACGGCGCGCTCACCCGGCACTTCGGAATCTCACGCAGTGTCGATTGACGTCTTTCCTCCAGCCACTCGACCCACATGCGCTGAGCTGGAATACGGATCAGATCGAGGCAACCGCTTAATCGCTCGCCTTCAGCGTAAGCCAACTGCGTTATGACCTGAGTCAGGTCCTCTTCGAGAACCAAACGCAACGGGCAGGCGCGGACCGCAGCTGCGAAGTGGTGAGCGCAGGGGAGCTGCCATTCCGCGGGCAGTCGCGACGCGGCTGCGTTGCTTTGTGCCACGAGGTCGAGTAGTCGCACAAACTTCTCTCGTAATCACGATACCCGGGTAGCGTAGCCCTATCTCCGCGACCGCGGCCGTGTTTGCGGGGAACCGGACCGTACCCGCGGCGAATGCGGTGAGGCGTCCGTTGAACTGCCGCAATGCGCGTAAATGCCTTCCCAAAGCGCTCGTGCGGGACGGCCGTCGGTCTCTGGTAGACCTTCCCGTCGTCAACATTCGAACCCACCGGCGTTGACAGGTTGCCATTGTGATCTGCGCCGGCTCATTTGCGCCGCGCGGCTGTTGTCGTGACGCGACGCGCGGAGTGTTGACGCTCCTGCAGCCAGACGCATGAACCAACAATGCGCTCACCGCCGCACAGGTGTGTCCGGTGCTCCCGCCGCATTGGTCGCAACCAATGGACTACTCGTCTTGAGGAAAATCCGCTGTGCCGCAAACCCGGGCGGGCTGCTTAGACGTTCTCCTAGACTTTGCTCAGAAACATCAGTGCATGAAGTTGGCGTGATCTGCCGAGCGGGCAGTGCAGACCTGGCACCACACTTCAATACAGGGAAATTACATGAGAACGAAAATCGTCCTGGGCAAACTCAACGCACCCCTCCTGCTTTCCTGGGCAAGCCGGAGTCTCAGCTCCGCCTTGGCCTGCGCGTGGGCGGTCACGGCCGTAGCGCAAACTGCGCCGGCGCGGACCGATCAGCCGTCCGCTGAGACCGTCGAGGAGGTCGTGGTCACGGGCTCGCGCATCGCGGCGCCGAACGAGGTCAGCAGCAGCCCGATCCAGGTAATCACGCCGGCGGAAATCCAACGCACGGGCCTCACCGACGTCAGCGATATCCTGTATCAGCTCCCACAGCTTCAGAACAACGCGGTGGGCCAGGACTTCAGCAATCGCACGAGTGGACTCACGACACCGGGTGGCGTCACAACTGCCGACCTGCGCGGCCTTGGGCCCAACCGTACCCTGGTTCTGATCGATGGTATGCGGCTAGGCCAGGGAAGTCCCCAGACAACGATCGCATCGCCTGCGCCTGACCTCGATCAGATCCCACTTGCCCTGGTTGACCATATCGAGGTTCTGACCGGCGGAGCTTCTTCCGTCTACGGGTCGGACGCCATAGCGGGAGTCATCAACTTCATCCTCAAAAAGGACTTTCAGGGCCTTCAGGTGGACGGCCAGTGGGGCGAGGATGAGCACAGTCAGCACAGCAGCTACGTTGCGCCGCTTTTGACCCAGTTCGGCATTACGCCGCTGACGGGCCACATCGAGGATGGCCGCAGCAAAAACTTCAGTGCGCTCTTCGGGACTAACTTCGACGAGAACAAGGGCAACATAACCGGCTTCCTCAGCTATAACCACATGGACCCCGTATCCAGCGCAGACCGGGACTTCGCCCAGTGCCAGCTCAACGAGGTATTCAATGCCGCTGGCGCTGTAACGGGGAGCGCCTGTTCGGGTTCAAGCAATTCCAACCGTTTCACGCCCCTGAGCGGGCCCTATGCCCACCAGCAGTTCGGGGTGCTGGGAAACAGTTTCGTACCGTGGAGCCCGACGGATGGGACGACTCCGCCGCCCCTCTTCAACAGCCAGCCCTACATCTACATGCAGCGCGAGGATGACCGGTACCAGGCTGGGTTTCTGGCTCATCTCGACCTGCATGACTACGCCAGGCCGTACTTTGAATTCAACTTCATGAACGACAAGACGCACCAACAGGTTGCGCCTGCAGCCGCCTTTACTACGGGGAATCCGAACACCGGAGGTCCCTACTTTGTCAACTGCGGCAACCCGTTCCTGAGCGCTCAGCAGCAGGGCATCCTCGGCTGCACAGCTGCACAGATCGGCGCAGCCAATCAGGCTGATCCGGCCAATCAGGTCGCCGTGACGATCGGACGGCGCAACGTGGAGGGCGGCGCACGTACTACCGACTACCAGACCACGAACTATCGCGCCGCAATGGGTCTGAAAGGCGACGTCCTCGATGCCTGGAAATACGATGCCTACGCGCAGTACTACTACGTCAACTTCAATTCCACCAACAACAAGTACCTGAGCTACGCCAACATCGACAACGCGCTGCTCGCTACCGGGACGCGCTCCAACCCGCAATGCCTGGTCGGCAAACCCTGCGTGCCCTGGAATATCTTTCAGGATGGCGGCGTCACTACGGACGCCCTGAACTATCTGTATCTGCTCGGAACGGAGTCGGGCGACAACACCCTGCGCACCCTGCATGCTGACATCACGGGGGAGCTTGGCAAGTACGGGGTCCAGTTGCCGACCGCGCACGAGGGCATCGGTGTGAACTTCGGATTCGAGCACCGCAATGAAGCCGTATTTTTCCAGCCGGACGCTGCCACGCAGAGTGGCCAATTATCCGGGGCCGGCGGCACTGTCGAGCCGCTAGACAACAGCATAGGCGTCAACGAAGGGTTCATCGAGATGCGCGCCCCCTTGGTACAGGACTACCCCTTAGCCAAGGACCTGATTCTCGCGGCCGGGTTCCGCCACTCTGACTACTCCGTCACGGGCGGCGTGAACACCTACAAGATGGACCTCCAGTTCGCGCCGATCAGGGATCTGCGCTTCCGCGCCTCCTACCAGCGATCGATTCGTGCGCCGAGCGTAAGCGAGCTGTACGACCAGCCAAACATAGGGTTGATCGGCTTTGGCAATGATCCTTGCGCCGCACCGGCCGCTGCCAGCCTGGCACAGTGCCTTAATACCCTGAAGTCCCTCAATCCGACGCCCGCGCAAATTGCCGCGTTCACTAAGGCGTACGGAAATGGAACTACCACTGACATCATTCCCCAGGCGATCTCGGGGCAGCTTGGTCAGGTACAGGGCGGCAGCACGCAGTTAAAGCCGGAGACAGCTAAATCGTGGACGTTCGGCATGCTGTTCGCGCCGCAGGCTGTCCCGAACCTCAGCGGTAGCATCGACTTCTGGCAGATCAGGGTAAACGGGGAAGTAGGTGTCTACCCGGCCAACGTTCTGGTCAACAACTGCCTGCAGAATGGAAATCCAGTGTATTGCTCGCAGATTGTCCGGACCAGTACCGATTTTTCGCTGCAGGGTGCCACCGTAGCGACTGGCGGATACATCGTTCAGACCAACGTAAACCTGGCCGATGCCTTGGTGAGCGGCATCGATGTGCAGACGAACTACAGGCTGGATCTGCCGCCGCACTGGGGGTCGCTCGCCTGGTCACTGAACGGCACGTACTGGATTCACAACAGCACGACACCGCTGCCGGGTGGTGGCTCTTACGACTGCGCCGGCTTGTTTGGCACCACGTGTCAGACCTTCACGCCACGCTGGCGCCACAACCTTCGCACCACGTGGCTAAGTCCGTGGAATGTCGAGGCCTCTGTTAACTGGCGCTTCATCGGCAAGGTGGGTAACGATAACAACGACCCCAACCCCCTGCTGCACTATGCGATCTACGGCGCCTATGACTATCAATCGGCGGGGGCGCCCAACGTCAGCTACATCGACCTCCAGCTGAATTGGCAGACGCCTTTGAAGGGGCTCGCGCTGCGCGCCGGCGTCAACAACCTGTTTGACCGGGATCCCCCGATACTCATCACGCCGGCCTATTACGCAGCTGGCTATGCGAACACCGCTCCGGTGTACGACACCCTGGGACGACAGCTCTATGTGGCGTTCACGGCAACGTTCTGAGGGCACGGCCGCGCGATTGACGAGCCCGAGCGTCCGATGAAGGCTTCGGGGACCTGGATTGCGGCCGTCGGCGAGCTGACCGAGGCGGAGCAACACGCGGCAGTCTCCCGGCCGTAGGGCCGGGAGACTAGTCGAGATGTCGGCCGGTACTGAGCCTGCAAGAATGTGAGCCGGACCCGACGATGGCCCTTCTTCGCATCTGCACGCTCGGCACCGGCATGACGTTGCTCGCCCTCGTAGTGGTCGGCGCTGCAGCCGCGCAGAATGCCGGCAACACGCGGATAATCGAGAGGGCCGCCGAGGCTGCCAACGATACCGGTGCCGGACGGTCCGCCAGCGCCAGGCTCGCCAGGTTGCTGACGGATGCGCTGGATGACATGAAGGCGCAGAAGTACGCCGCGGCGATCGCCAAGCTGGAGTCCGCGCAGGGCATCCGAGGGAAGACCCCTAACGACCAGCATTTCATCAATGACATGCTGAGCTTCAGCTACCTCAAGACAAACAACTGCGAGGCGGCCGCCAGGACGTTGGAAATGGAGGTCCGCGACGGCATGAATTCGCCGGGCGAAATTGCACATCAGGTCAGGGAACTCTCCGAAATCAACTTCCACCTCAAGAACTACGATAAGGCGATCGACTTCGGCAGCCGGGCCATCGAGGGCGGCTTTGCCGACGAGCGAATCACGACGATTGTTGGTCAGTCCTACTATCTCAAGGGTGACTATGCCGGCACGCGAAAGTTCGAGGAGGGCCTGATGGAGCGCCAGGTCAAGGCAGGCGCAGTTCCGAACCACGAGGCGCTGATGCTGATCTACAGCGCATGCCAGATGACCGATGATCCTGCCTGCACGGAGGTGGCACTCGAACGCCTCGCCACCTATTTTCCAAAGTCCGAGACCTGGGCGCAGTTGCTCTCCAAGGTGTACCAGGAAAGCTCCGACAACGAGGCGAGTCGGCTCGAGGTTTATCGGCTGATGTTCGATACCGACTCGCTGCAGAGCCCGAACGGCTACCTGGAAATGGCGGCCCTCCTACTCGATGGCGGCTACCCGGGTGAGGCGCAGGCGGTGCTGCAGCGAGGAATGGACCGCAATGTCTTCGCCGATCCGCGCGACAGGCAGCGCGGGGAGCACTTGTTCGATACCGCGAAGCAGCTGGCCGCCGCCGGCCGGGCCGCGCTCACCAACCTCGCGCAGCAGGCCGAGGCCACAACGGCAGGTGATGGGAACGCGGCCGCGGGCCGCGCATTCTTCGGCTACGGTCAATTCGATTCGGCGGCCGATCAACTTGGCCACGCGCTCCTGAAGGGCGTGACCAAAGGCGAGGCTGAGGATCGGCTGCTGCTCGGCATTGCGCAGCTGAAGGCCGGTCGCAGGGACGAAGCCGTGAAGAGCTTCATGCAGGTAAAGGGAGATCCAGTCCTGGAGCGGCTCGCTGAGCTCTGGCAGCTCCGCGCGAACCAAGCCTAAGGAGCTCGCTCGTACACTAACTGGGTACGGGCGCCGGCGCCCGCTCTCCTCCGAAAGGCAGGCGCGCGACCCAGCTTGCGTGATCAGCTATTGCAACCACCAACGGAGCTGGAATCCGACCAATCATGGAGTAAGCCTCTGAGCGCAAAAACTCCTTGGTTTGTTGCAGTGCAAATTCGGGGCAAGACTGGAAAGGCAATCGCACGTTATCTGTGCGCGTGAGCCGGCACACCTGTGCCGCGTATATCCGCCACCTCATCCGCTTCATCCTGGGAAACCTCCCGCAAGGCGCCCTGCTCCGGGTCATGCAAGTGTAGGGGCGTGCAAGTGTCTGATTGGATGGTGGTAAGGAACTCAGGCGGCCAAGCGGTAAGATTTCGGCGAGGCACAAAGAGGGAGTGTGCTCATGAGGCCACCACCGCGTCGGCCTGCGGGCGACTGGATCTCCGTCGTCGAAGCCGGGTATTCCCTGGACCACGACGATGCAGCTTGGCTGGCTCGATTGCTCGAGTGTATTGCGAGCGAGCATTGGACCGACCGCAGTTCCGCAGCGTTCACCTTTGACCTGCGGCCGTCCGGCCTGGCGATTAAGGACGTCGCCGTCCATGGCTCTCCTGAGATCCAGGATCATCTCCGAGGCAGTCTAGAGGTGGCATCGCCGGAAGCGCTCAATCAGGCCTATGGCTCCAAGAGCGCTGCTGTCGGCACGGTCAGCGAACTTATATTTCACCTCGGCGACAACAAGGCGAAGTTCGACGAGGTCAATGCCGGATTTACGACAGACGTCCTCAGGGTAGCTGCGCACAGCGGGACCGGATCCGGCGTTGGCCTGACACTCCTATTGGATGAAGTGCGCGGCAGCACGCCGAACGAGCGCCGCCGCTGGACACATTGTGCCGCTCATATCGGGGCGGGACTGCGACTTCGGACGATGGCGGCGCAGCTGGATTCGCTCGATGGCAAGCCCATCGAGGCGATTTTCGACGGCAGTGGAAAGCTGCATGACGCACGTGATGCGGCCACTAGCGGAAAGGCGCGCGCAGTGCTGCGCAATGCGGTTCGCCGCGCGGAAGCCGCGCGCAGTGAGAAGGGCCGCAGAAGCCCGGACGAAGCTTTGGCGGCGTGGGAGGCTCTGATCCGCGGTCGCTGGTCCCTGGTAGATCGCTTCGATACCGATCAGCGCCGATTCGTCGTCGCGGTTCGCAACGACCCTCACTTTCCGGATCCCCGCGGCCTCTCGATGCGCGAACGTCAGGTGGCAGGCTACGCGGGCCTCGGTCGATCTGCGAAGGAGATAGGATATTTGCTCGGAGCACCGGCTGCTTCGGTGGAGAACAGCCTCCGGCGCGCTCAGGCCAAACTTGGCTTTAGCTCACGCGCTGAGCTAACGGATTTTTTCGCGCCTCGCAGCCTCCGCGCACACGTGGCGGAGATGGCCATCGGCAACGAGCAGTTGCTCGTCGGGTCGATACCGCTCCTGGACGACACAAAACTCGTGGGCTTGAGTCCGGCCGAAAGGCACGTGCTCACACTCCTGATTGCCGGATCAACCGATCGCGACATCGCAAAACGGCGCGCCACGAGCGCCCGTACGGTGGCGAATCAGGTTCAATCCCTGTTTCGCAAATTCGGCGTGCGGTCGCGCGGGGAATTGGTGGCGCGCCTGTGTAACTGAAACTCATTCAGCGTTGGGAATTGACTATTTACGGTGTGCAGAGCGCCGTTGCATAACTTGATAACAAGAATGCAAATCAGGGAGATTGCACATGAAACTTCTGCGCTCAGTTGCCCTTGCCGCAGTCTTGCTGACGGGACCTCTTATGGCCGTGGCCGAGGAACGCTCGTTGGAGGACTATGCGCCCGCTGGTTCCGACTATTACTCACCCTTTGCCGTCGCCGTACGCGCCGCAACGCAGCAATTTCGTTCATTGGCGAACGCCACAGCCGCCGGTTATGTCGTCCAGGCGACTGGTTGTGTCAGCGGCCCTGATCACGGGGCCATGGGTATCCACTACGCCAACCCCGCGATCATAGGTTCCGGTCAGGTCAACCTCACTCAGCCCGCGCTCCTCATTTACGAACCCGAGGCGAACGGCAGTCTGGAGTTGGTCGGCGTGGAGTACGTTCTGCCGCTTCCACTCTGGACCAACGGCGATGCGTCAAAGGATCCGAACACTCCCCCTCCGCAGGGGGCTGAAATGCCATACATGGATGGGCAGCAGATGAATTACCTGCCCCAACCCAATCGGTTCGGCCAAGGCAACAGCTTCTACCTGCACCTGTGGGCGTGGCGCTATAACCCCAAGGGTTTGTTCGCGGACTGGAATCCGAACGTCACCTGCGCAAAGACTCACCGCTGAGCAGCGTGACGGGGATCGAATTGGATTGGCTGAGCGCTTGAGCCAGCCGGGAATTGCATGCCGACCGCAAGAGTGCCCGGGTGTTCTCAGCTCCGGTGCGTTGCTTTCCAAAAGTGGCCGCCAACTCCGGGGCCACTGGAACTGGTTCCTGGCGTAGCCGTGCCGGCAGTTGCACGCACAACCTCGATCATCGCGATAGCGCTGGCCGCCAACAGAAAGATTAGGCTCGGTCGCGCGGGAGACGACGCCATATTGGATTAATCAATGGTGGAAAGGGAGGGACTCGAACCCTCGACCCCGGCATTATGAGAGCCAATTTCCCGGTGTCTCCCGGGCTTAAGGCCTTGGTTTGTGGGGTCAGGTGGGTACCAGTGGGGTGGGAAGGGTCTCGGCGGGGCACGAAAAGGGCACACCGGCTTAGCGGCGTGGCGGGCCTGCCAACGGCCAGGTAAACCGCTCCCTATGCGGCGGGTCTGAGCCGGGCCGCTCCTAGGGCTTCTAATGCGGTCAGGAGTGCCAGGGCTGGAAAGTGAACGTAACCCCGCGCAGGGCCGGATCCTTGAGCGCGGTACTCAGGCGCCAGCCGATCCAGAAGCCGTGCCCGGTGCTCCCCCAGGGGAACGCGAGCTCGAATCGCCAGCCGCAGCGCGCCACCCAGGTATTCGGACCGAGTGACGCGAGGATCGCCACCGACCCGGGCGTGAGCTGCTCGATGCCGAAGAAGGGGAGCCAGCGCAGATTCCCGGTGCTGTTACGCAGCGCCGACCAGGAGTAGATCGTCGACCAGCTCGTCGAGGGCGGCCAGAAGCCATTCGCCGCCCCATTGATGCCGTCCTCCTCGTTGCCCCAGTACCAGGCCCACCAGGGCGACCAGGCGAGCACCTGGCGCCCCGTGTACTCCTGCGACGCGCGCGTGATGTACGCACCGCGCCAGGCGAGGACAGCGACGAGCACCAGGCCGATGAGCTGCAGCGGGAGGCCAGCGAGCATGACGGCGAGCCAGCCAGGCACGCCGAGGAGCGCCCACCCGATGAAGCGCACGGTGCTCATCGCTTGTCGGTCCACATGCGCATGAACCGCCGGATGATCGTCGTGCTGTTGGGGTCGTGCTCCTCGACCTTCATCGGCTCCGCGGGCTGCAGGCGCAGCTGTGCCGTTTCGTCATGCTCGCGCACGTGGCGCTCATGCTCTTGCCGGCGGTCCTGTTTCCGGGACTGCCAGCTGAAGAAGTCCACTAGAGCAGGTGTCCGATCACCGCGCCGACGGCGAGCGAGACGCCGATCGCGATCAGGATCGTGCGGTGCGCGGCGAGCCAGGTGCGCTCGGAATTCACCGCCGAGAGCGCGGCGCTTTTCGCTTGCGCCTCGAGCTTGTCGGCTTCTGCCTTGAATTCACTCACGGTGGTTTCTCCTTCGGTGTGCAGAGGGTTTGCAGGGTGGTGAGCAGCTTGTCGCGGTCCGCTATTTCGACGTCGGCGTCGCGGGCACGCTGCACGTCGGCTCGGACAAAGGAATCCCAATTTGGGCGCACCACGCTTGGCGGGCCTGCTGCTCGAACGTCGGGGCCTGGCTGACTCGGGCCGGGAGCGGCTCGGGCTTGGCGCACGGGACAGGCACCGGGTGCGACGGGAGGAGGCTGCACGCCGAAAGTAGGAGTGGCAGCGATAGGAGCAGCAAGCGCGTTCTCACGGTTTCGATCCTCGGTCGCGTCCGCGACGGTCTGTGTGGCCTCGAGGTGGGCGTTGGAAACTTCCGCTTTCGCCGACTGCTGTGTGTCACCGGTGACGCAGGCCTGCGCGCCCTGCCGGCGCTCGACCAGTCCGCCAATGAGCAGCAGCACCAGGAGCACCACCGCTCCGGCGAGTCCGATTTCGAGTTTGGTCATGCGTCCTCGAGCTTCGCGGTGTTGGTAAAGCCGCGCTTGATGACAGCCCCGCCGATGATGATGACGACGCCCCACAGGGCGGCGTGCTTCGGGTCGAGCTGCTGGATGTACGCGAGCGCCTCGCCGGCGGCGCCGGCTCCCGCTGCGATCACGCCGAGGATTTTCGTACCGTGGTCACGCCACCATTGAGGGAGCTGCATCGGTGTACTCGGGCGCCAGGAGATCCGCGAGCGCCTTGTATCGCGCGGGGTCCTCGGTCGCCGCTTTCGAGGCGAGGAGTGCCTGGCGCGCAGCTAGCCAGTCCTTGATCGCGAAATCGTGGAGCATCGTCACGAATTCGAGGAGCCCGTGCATTCCGAGGTTGAAGCCCATATCGAGCGCGACGCTCTGCTGCGCGGGCGGCGAGCTCGCGTACCAGGAGAGCGGCGCAAGCTGCTGTTCGACGAGGCCCGCGCGGTGGCGAAACAACCATTCGATTTCCGCCTCGTCGAGCCCGGTCTCGAGGTTGATGCCGACGCCGATCGAAAGGTTGCCGCCAGGCTGGCAGGTCACGCGCGCGCCGGTGGCGTCGTTGTAGGCAAAGCGCCGCTTCGCTTCTTCCGCGATCGCGCGCGCCGCGAACAGGTCAAGGGCTGCGCTCATCGGTGCGGCTTCACGGTCGGATTGTCGCCGGCGTGCGCCCGCGCGAAATCGTAGTTGTCCTCGAGGTTGTGCAGTCGGGCCTCATTGGTGGCCTGTCCTTTCTCGAGGTCCGACACGCGGTCCTGCAGCCTGAGGTCGGGGATTACCTCGGTTTCGAGGACAACCACGCGCGTCGTGACCGAGCTCACCTGCTCGCGCAGGTGGCCGATGTACGCCCAGGCGGCGCCGGCGATCGCCACGATGACCGAGAGCGAGGTCGCGGTGAACTGCCGGCGGATCCACAGCGCCCACCGCAGCTGCCGCGCCTTCGCGGCTCCAAAGATGCCGGTTAGCGATGCGGCGTCGTCGTCAGGCTTTGTGCTTGGCGGCGAGTGCATGGTTGCCGGCGAGCTCCGCTTGCTTCAGGCCCTGGCCGAACCAGTAGCCGGCCTCCTGCAGGCGCGCAGCGGCGAGTGAGAAACACCGGCGCGCTTCCGTGCCGTGCACACCGCGCGCCATGTCGACCGAGCGCTGCATTTCGTCCATGACGGATGAGAATTTGCGCAGCTCCTCGACGACGCGCTCGTATTGATCCGAGGGTATCGGTGGCGTGACGTCCATTGTTTGCCGGTGCGCTCCTCACTGTTTCGCGGGGACGGCCGGCGGCGGCGGGATCGGCGGCGCGGCCGGAGGCTCGAGCGCTGCGCGAATCTGCTCATTCACCTGGGCGGTGATGCGCGCATGCACGTGCCGGCTGATTCGCCCGGGCAGCTCGTCGATGCCGGCGAGGATCGCCTGCAGGTCCTGGCCGCTCACGCGCAGCACGCACTCGCGCGGTATGCGCGGGTCATCGGGCGCGACGGCAATCACGCCAGGCGGAAGGCCGTTCATTGGCGGCGGCGGGTCCGCCGGCGGCGTGGTTTTCGGTGAGCCGTTGACTGCATCGGTCACGGCCTTGTTGGTCTGCTTGCTCACGTAGGTAGCCCCTCGGTTTCGTGTTGTACAGGCCCGAGGTCGATGCTCCCCTCGAGCTCATGCTCGGGCAGCGAATCGTACCCTGCGGGCATGCCGTGCTTGAAAGAATTCAGGACCGCCGACCCGTCCTCGAGCGCGACGATTTCGTGTGCCAGGCGAGAATCGAAAACGAAGTGATCGCCGCCGCGCAGGATGCAGCGCTCGACCTGCGGCCCGTAGACCAGGACGGCGCCGGCGAGACACATGACGTCGTGCTCGAGCGCGGGGTCGTCGGTGTGATCGTGCATAGGCAGACCACCGCCGCGGCGCTTGAACAGGTAAACGATCCCA